>LNEE01000016.1 GCA_001464895.1 Betaproteobacteria bacterium Ga0077532 | reverse complement strand
TGATAGTGCGGCAACCCGTGCGAAAGTAGGTCACTGCAAGGCTCCCATTGCACCACGCCCCAGTCGAGAAATCGGCTGGGGCGTTTGTGTTTGTGCCCCCCAAAAAGCCTGATCGCGGACACGAGCGGGTGCGGGGCCAAAATCTCGTACGTTTGGCTACAAACCGTCGAATCCCCGTGCGCACAGTCGTGCCGGCGAAGATTCCTGCGCGAGTGCACAGGCCCGTCCTGCGCTCTCTTCCCGTTCTAGCCTTGTTGAGGCGCCCCGACCGGCCGAGTTTGGGCACAACTTCGTCGTGCGCGTCGTATCACCCGCGCTCGATCGATGTGCAAGTCCTCAGTGCGCGCCTCGGAAGCAGCCGTTTGGGGTTCTCTTTTGCGGTCGCCGGTAGACTTGCCCCACGAAGGCAGTGGGGCCCTTGAAAACTCGAAGGTCTTCGATCGGCCACGTTGGCGGTTTTGAGGACCACAGAGTGAAAGATATTTCGTCTGGTGACCATCTCGATGTGGCCCTTCATTCCGAAGTACCACGGCTGCCCCGTATGGGTCCGACGCCTGTCCGGATCGCGCACCCGAGCACGTTTTTCGGATGCGAGGTAGCACCGATGATCGTCGCGTCAACGATCGTACCCCGGCTGATCCAAATGCCCCGTGCCTCAAGGTGATGATGCACCGGGTCGAACAGCGCCTCACCTAGTTGCTAACGAATCCACGCAGCGCCGCCGAGTCATGCAGCGCGATCTATTCACTGCTGGATCAGACAGGTGTTACCACTGCTGTAGGACGGGAGATGCGCAGCACCCGCTCCAGACCGACTGCCAGGCGCCCGCTCCAGATTCCCGAGGGGAGTGCGCCGCCACTACTTCGTACAATTCCTTCCACGTCTGCACCCTTCCCATCAGCTCCAAAAGTTGCCGTTCGGCGCGTGGTCTTGGCTATTCGATCGAACCCCTTCGTCGAAAACTTCGGTGTTAGCGCCCAGGGCTGCTTCAGAACAGCTTGCCGTGGAAGACGCGAGGGCGCGGGTTCGGGCAGAGTTTTTCTAGGCAGCGCTTGGTTGCGCTTCACGAGTTCGACCAGGGCTATCCATCGGAGAGCCTCCTCGCCACTTGGGCCTCACGGGGCAGTGACTTTCGGTCCATGACTCCACACCATGCATCTCCTGGCTCCATGCCTGGGGCGTCCTCTGATTCTTGCCGTGAATCGGGCCGTTCCAATGTCGCTTGACGGGCGGTCGTCCTGCCTTGCGAGCGAGTCCTGGAGAAGCTGGGACGACGGGAGCGGATCTCACTGAGGAGGCGCCACGGCTCCTGCCCGGGAGGCTGCGCGATCTTCGTACAGCAGCGCCAGGAGCGAACGGTCGAATCGGCATCGGCTTGCCCTTGCGCGGCTCCGAACTCCTGGGTAAGTCATTCGACGAGTTGGATTTCCGGGCTTGGTGGGCGGCTCTCAAGGAAAGATTTGATTGCCGCGGCAGTGTGCGATGCGCCAACGTCTCCACTTAAGGACCAAGGAAGCCCGCTAGCAACCATACGCCCGCCACCTACGCCTCCTTCCGGACCAAGGTCCAGGATCCAGTCCGCCTCACACATCACGTCGAGGTTGTGCTCGATCACGATGACCGAGTTTCCAGCGTCGACCAGCCGGTGGAGCACAACCACGAGTTTCTCGACATCAGCCATGTGCAATCCGACCGTCGGTTCGTCGAGCACGTATAGAGTGCGTCGAGCCGCACCAGCTCGCCCCGGACGTGCGCCTGGCTCATCGATATCGATTCGAACCTTTGCCAGTTCTGTGACG
Organism: Betaproteobacteria bacterium Ga0077532; assembly: GCA_001464895.1. Lineage (GTDB taxonomy): Bacteria > Pseudomonadota > Gammaproteobacteria > Burkholderiales. Next base: position 141,453 of record LNEE01000016.1, on the reverse strand, counting down.
AGTTTGACTCGCTGGGCCTCCCCGCCCGACAAGGTGGGACTCTGCTGCCCAAGGGTCAGGTAACCCAGACCCACATCCTGCAGAAGGCGGAGGGCGTGGTGAATGACGCTGTGGGCTTCGAAGAAGACGACCGCGTCATCCACGCTCATCGACAACACATCGCCGATCGATCTACCCCGGTAGTGCACTGCAAGAGTTTCCCTGTTGAAGCGCTTTCCTCCGCATGCGTCGCACAGAACCTTTACGTCTGGCAGGAAGCTCATTTCGATGGTCTTCACGCCTTGTCCATCACACTCACCGCAGCGGCCGTTGCCAGTATTGAAGGAAAACCGGCTCGCATCGTAGCCGCGCATCCGAGCCTCGTTCGTTCCCGCGTAGAGGCGTCGAATGGCGTCCCAGAATCCGACGTAGGTGGCAGGGCACGAGCGCGGGGTCTTGCCGATCGGAGACTGGTCGACCTCCAGAACTCTTCCGATCTCGCCGCCGTCGCTGATGCTGGTGCATCCGATGGCTTCTGGCACGGACTTGCGGGCATTTCGTGCGTTCACGATGGCAGCCATGTTGTCGCGGACGATGTTGCGGATCAGGGTCGACTTTCCTGATCCGGACACGCCGGTCACGACGGTCAATCGTCGCAGAGGAATTCGAACGTCGATGTGCTGGAGGTTGTGAAGCGAAGCGCCATCCACAGCGAGCCAGGTCGTCGAGGCGTTCAGCGGTCGCCGTGCTGTCGTCTGATGGATCGATGGCGAGCGGAGCATCCGTCCCGTCACTGACGTCGCGGAGTTCATCAGCTCGATCGCAGTGCCCTCTGCCACAACGAAGCCGCCACGGGTCCCAGCCCCGGGACCGAGATCCAGGACGTGATCCGCGCGTCGAATCGTATCTTCGTCGTGCTCGACGACGACCAGGGTGTTGCCCTTCGCCTGAAGCTTGGAAAGGGTATCGAGAAGCACGTTGTTGTCGCGCGGGTGAAGACCGATGGTCGGTTCATCAAGGATGTAGCAGACCCCTTGAAGATTCGAACCGAGCTGCGCTGCAAGCCGCATGCGCTGCGACTCGCCACCGGACAGCGTCGGCGCTGACCGGTCGAGCGCCAAGTATCCGAGGCCGACATCCTTGAGAAACGTGAGGCGTGTGCGCAGCTCGGCGAGGATATCCCGCGCGATCTCGAGCTCGCGGCCGCGCAGCTCCATCCGTTCGAACAGTCGCGACACTTCATCGACAGGGAGGGCGGTCAGATCGGCGATGGAGCGGCCATCGAACCTCACGTGGAGCGCCACCTCGTTGAGTCGTCTGCCTTCGCACGCAGGGCAGACACCCAGGTCGGTTCCCTCTTCCACCCAACTACCTTCTTCGCCCGTCTGCTCGGCATCGAAGCCGGCCAGTTCGCGACCAGTACCGAAACAGCTCGGACACCAGCCATGTTTCGAGTTGAACGAGAAGAGGCGGGGATCCAGTTCCGGATAACTCGTTCCGCAGCTGGGGCAGGCGCGAAGCACCGAGAAGACGTGCTCACGGACTGAGGCCGTGCCGTCCATCAGGCCATCCAGCGGCTCGATCAGATGGACAACACCCTTGCCGAAGTTGAGCGCTGCGTCGAGGTGGGTGCGCAATGCAGTCTCGGATTCTGGCGTCACCACGAAGTCGGCGACGGGAAGCTCAATTGTGTGTTCCCGGAATCGGTCGAGGCGTGGCCATGCCGCTGTCGGCAGGAACTCGCCGTTCACTCGCAGGTGCGAGAACCCCTTCCCGAGCGCCCACTTGGCGAGGTCGGTGTAGAGACCCTTTCGCGCGATCACGAGGGGCGCGAGCAGGCCGATGTGCTGGCCACGATGCTCGCGCAGGATGCGGGCGGCGATGCTGTCCGGGCTCTGGGGCTGGATGGGTGTGCCATCTCGCGGGCAGTGCTGCGTCCCCAGCTTCATGTAGAGCAGACGAAGGAAGTGATAGAGCTCGGTCAACGTTGCGACCGTGCTCTTCCTCCCGCCGCGACTCGTGCGCTGTTCGATCGCGACGGTGGGAGGGATGCCGAGGATGGCATCCACCTCCGGGCGGGACGCCGGTTGCACGAACTGTCGCGCATAGGCGTTCAACGACTCCAGATAGCGGCGCTGACCTTCCGCGAAGATGATGTCGAACGCCAGGGTCGATTTGCCCGAACCCGACACGCCCGTGATCACCGTGAACTTCTGATGGGGGATGCTCACGCTCACGCCCTTCAGGTTGTGCTCCCGGGCCCGGTGCACTTCGATCGCTCGGGGGATCCGGCGCGTGGGCAGCGGCGTGTAGGTCGCGATCGGCTGCGCCACCATCGGTGCCTGTTCGCGAAGCGCTACGTCGTAGTCGCACAGCGCCTTGCCGGTGTGAGATGCGGCGCATGCCATGACGTCCTGCACTGTCCCGGTCACCACCAGTTCGCCACCGGCCTCGCCCCCTTCAGGGCCGAGGTCGATGACCCAGTCCGATGCGCGGATCACGTCGAGGTTGTGCTCGATCACGATCAGAGAATGGCCGGACTCCACGAGCCGTCGGAAGGCGCGCAGCAGCTTCGCGGTGTCGTCGAAATGCAGCCCCGTCGTTGGTTCATCGAAGAGGAAGAGCGTGGGCTCGGACGTGCCGCTCGCCGCCTCCCCCAGATGCCCGGCCAGTTTCAAGCGCTGGGCTTCTCCACCCGACAGAGTCGGAACCGGTTGTCCGAGTCGCAAGTACTCGAGGCCCACATCGACCAGTGGTTGCAGCCGGACGATCACGTCCCGATGCTTTGCGAAGACACCGATCGCCTCCGCCACCGTGAGTTCCAGCACCGCGGCCATGTCCCGCCCGTCCAGCTGGACCTCCAGGATCTCCGGGCGGTAGCGCTTCCCGTCGCAGTCCGCGCATCGGAGATACACATCCGAGAGGAACTGCATCTCGACATGCTCGAAGCCGTTGCCACCACAGGTAGGGCAGCGCCCGTCGCCCGCATTGAAGCTGAACGTGCCCGCCGTGTAACCACGTTGCCGGGCTGTCGGAACCTCCGCAAACAGCTTTCGGATCGCATCGAACGCCCCGACGTAGCTGGCTGGATTCGAACGCGTCGTCTTGCCGATGGGTGTCTGGTCGACGAACACCACAGCGCGGACCTGCTCGTGACCCAGCAGTGCCCGATGCGCGCCGGGGGTCTCGGTCGCCTTGCCCTTGGCCTTGAGCAGCGCGGGATGTAGCACATCCTGGACGAGCGTCGATTTGCCGGATCCGGAGACACCCGTCACGCAGGTGAGCCGGTTCAGCGGGAACCGGACGTCGATACCCTTCAGATTGTGTTCGGTCGCTCCCAGGATCGCTACCGAAGGCTGATCGGCCCGGGTCGGCAGCGGCGCAAGTCCGGCGTCGGCGCGCTTGCGGCCCGAGAGGTAGTCCGCCGTCAGGGAATCGGTGCTGTGGCGGAGTTCGTCCGGCGTCCCGAAGAAGACGATCTGGCCTCCGCGCTCTCCGGGGCCGGGCCCGATGTCGAGGATGCGGTCCGCGGCCAGCATGATCTGCGGATCGTGCTCCACGACGACCAAGGAGTTGCCCGCATCGCGTAGCCTCTGCATGACGCCGATGACGCGCGCCATGTCGCGAGGGTGCAGGCCGATCGAGGGCTCATCCAGTACGAAGAGCGTATTCACCAGCGACGTCCCTAGCGCGGTCGTCAGATTGATCCGCTGGACTTCGCCGCCCGACAGCGTGCGGGACTGCCGATCGAGCGTGAGATACCCGAGACCGACTTCGGCCAGATACTTGAGGCGCGCGTCGATCTCCGTGAGCACCAACTGGACGGCCTCGTCCTCGGCACTCACACCGGAGCGGTGTGCGCCATGAAGGGCGTCGAAGAACGCACGCACGCGGTCCACGGGCATCAGCATCAGGTCGTGCACGCAAAGCCCTGGCAGATCGGCCAGCGTCATGCGACTCCAGTACGTGCCCTTGGGAAGGTGCCTCGCGTCGGGCGACAGGTTTGCGTCTGCCATGGCCCGGTCACCGACCCGCCACAGAAGCGCCGACGGCTTGAGGCGCGCCCCGCCGCACGTTTCGCAACTCGTGTACGCGCGGTACTTCGAAAGCAGCACGCGGATGTGCATCTTGTAGCTCTTCGTCTCGAGCCACGCGAAGAAATGGCGAACGCCGTACCAGGTTCCTGGCCACGAGGCGTCCCAGCTCTTCCAGCCTGGCTCACCCTCCAGCACCCAGTGCCGATGCTCGGGTGGAAGGTCTCGCCACGGGATGTCCATGGCGACGCCGCGCTTCAGCGCGAACTTCCGGAGATCATCCTGGCATTCCTTGAAGCTCTGGGTCTGCCAGGGCTTGATGGCTCCCTGCGCGAGGGTCTTCGACTCATCCGGTACGACGAGTCCGAAGTCGATGCCGATGATCCGCCCGAAACCGCGGCATGCTTCACACGCACCCACGGGCGAGTTGAACGAGAACAGGCTGGGCGTCGGCGTGTCGTAGCGGATATCGCAGGTCGCGCAATGGAGATCCGTCGAGTAGCGCCACGGTGCCGGTTTCGGTTCGCCGTCCTCGACCCATGGATGCACGTCCACCCGGCCGGAACCTACACGGAGGGCTGCTTCCAGCGCTTCGGCCACGCGGGCAGGCTCCGCGTTCGAGAGACGGAAACGATCCTGGACGACATCGACGCGGCCGGGGCCGCGATCGTGGATGCGCGTGTACCCCTGGGCTTCGAGGAGCTTCAGAACTTCCGCTTCTTCGAAGTTCTCGGGTATGGCCACCGGGAAGGTGATGACCAACCGTGGATCGCCGGCGGCAGTCGCCCGTTTCGCCATGTCGTCGGCGATGCTCGTCGGCTCGTCACGTCGCACGATCTGGCCGCACTGCCGGCAGTGGAGATGGGCTGCGCGCGCGAATAGCAGTTTCAGGTGGTCGTTCAGTTCCGTCATCGTGCCGACGGTGGAGCGCGAGGTGCGCACCGGATTCGTCTGGTCGATCGCGATGGCTGGCGGGATGCCCTCGATGGCATCGACCTGCGGCTTGTCCATCCTGTCGAGGAACTGCCTTGCATAGGGCGAGAAGGTTTCCACGTAGCGCCGTTGTCCCTCGGCGTAGAGCGTATCGAACACGAGCGAGGACTTGCCGGAGCCGGACACGCCGGTCACGACAATGAGTTCGTTGGTGGGGATGGAAAGCGTCAGATTGCGCAGATTGTTCTGGCGCGCGCCGCGAATGACGATCGCGTCGACGTTGGGGCGTTCGGGCATGGAGGGCTCGGAGTGCTCGGAGGGCGCCGGGTGGCGCGGGTTGGGCGTGCGGGGCCCGGGGCAGACACGGGACCCGGGCGATCGGTTCGCCCGGAATCGGTCCGATGTTATTTCGGGTGATCGGAACGCTCAATCCTGCCCAAGCGTTCCGTACGATCCGGTACGCGGGTATCTATATGGAGTCGAGGAAGAAGAGCAGAGCGTCCCGATCGGCCTTCGGCAACCGGCGGAAGAACTCGCGCGACGCCCGGGCCTCCCCGCCGTGCCACAGGATTGCCTCCGTCGCGTTCCGCGCCCGGCCGTCATGGAGCATTGCGGTACTGCCCGACACCGTCTGCGAGAGCCCGAGCGCCCAGAGTGGTGGCGTTCTCCAGTCGCGCGGGCCCGCCTGGAAATCGGGGCGGCCGTCGGCGAGCGCATCACCCATGTCGTGCAGCAGTAGATCGGTGAACGCGCGGACCTTCTGATTCGCCGCGATCGGAAGATGGGGAACCTCCCGCGCCGTGACGAGTTCCGGAACGTGGCACACGGCGCACTGCGCCTCCGCGAACAACCGCTCGCCGCGATCGAACCGTGGGTCAGTGACGTTGCGCCTTGCCGGGACCGCCAGCGCCTGCTCCCAAAAAGTGATCTCCTGCCAGTCGCTGTCGATCAGTTCGGGCTGGTTGCCCGGGGGCTGAGCTGCGCAATCCACCTGCACCGGCGGGCAGTTCATTTCTGGGTACAACGTCGACGTGACGCCAAGATCGCTGGCGTAGGCCGCAGCGATCTGCTGCGCGAGGCTCGGCTGGTTCGCCTTCCAGCCGAAGCGGCCGAGAGCCTCCCGTTTCGCGATGTCGTCCCGAACGCGATTGACGCGTCCGTTGAATCCGATCGTTCTCTGATGCGCGGCGATTGCGGCGATGTCGGCATCCGGAACCGCTTCGAGGAGCCCGAGACCGTGGATCGGCTGTGCCACCCGCAGGGATGTCATCGTCGTGTCGCCCACGGGCCCGAACCATAGTCGACCCCATCGTAATCGGGGTTCGCGGAGTTCGACCTGCTCGCCATCCTCGAAGGCCACCGTGGTCGTCTGCCAGTCGATGAACACCTCCGCTTCCGGCGGAACGCGATCCCCGAGGAAGGTGTCGTCGCGATCCTGACCCATCAGTCCGGCGTTCTGGACCTGGTCTCCATAGTGCGGATGCGGAAGCGGTGCTTCGTGCGGGCCGGCGCCGGGCACGCTCAGGCGGACGAGGAGCGACAGAGGCTGCTCGTTCGCGGAAACGGGTGGCCTGCCCCGACCAGCGCCGACGTGGCAGTTCACGCACTTGTTCGTGATGAACGTGGGGCCCAGGCCCCAGTCCCCACCGAGCGACGGGAACTGTACCCAGCGATGGTTGAAGTGATGCCGGCCGCGCAGAAAGCGTTCGCGCTGCGCGTAGGAGAGGGCTGGTGCTGGTTCCGAAAGCGCGCTGGCGTCGATGCGCGCCACCGTGAACGATCCGGCGGAGAGCGCCTTCTCGGGGATCGCCTCGTCACCGGTCGCCAGGACTCCGGCGACCCCGGTCAGACTCATCAGCAGGAGAACAGCCCCCAGCTTCCTCGATCTCATGGTGCCCGTGCTCCCCGACTTACCGCCCCGACGTTAGCGGATGCCATCCGCCGTCGCAACCGCGTTGTCCCGAGGCAGCACCTGCCCTCCGCTACTGAGCAACCCAGCCACCGTCGATCGAGAGGGTCGCTCCGGTGATGCCTGCAGCGGCGTCGCCACAGAGGAATACCGCCAGTTCGGCGACGTCGTCGATCTTCACGAACTCCTTCGAAGGCTGACGTTCGAGGATCACCTTCTCGATGACTGCCTCCCGCGGGATTCCGTGCACCTTCGCCTGATCGTCGATCTGTCGTTCCACCAACGGTGTGAGGACGTAGCCCGGGCAGATCGCGTTGCAGGTGATCGGCAGGCGTGCCGTCTCGAGCGCCACTGACTTGGTCAGGCCGACGATCGCGTGCTTCGCCGCGACGTAGGCGGACTTGAACGGCGATGCAACGAGGCCGTGCGCCGATGCGATGTTCACGATGCGCCCCCAACCACGGGCTTTCATCGAGGGGAGCGCCATCCGCGTCGTGTGGAAAGCGGATGACAGATTGATCGCGAGGATGCTGTCCCACTTTTCGACCGGGAACTCGTCGACGGGGGCTACGTGCTGAATACCGGCGTTGTTCACCAGGATGTCGACGCCGCCGAACCGGGCGATGGCATCCGTGATCATGGCCTCGGTCTCGTCCGGGTGCGCCATGTTTGCTGCGGAGTACACGACGCGGACCCCATGCTCTACCGACATCGACTCGCAGAGAGACTGGATCTCGGAGGCATCGCCGAAGCCGTTCAGCACGATGTCGGCCCCCTGCCGCGCGAGTGCCCGCGCGATCCCCAGGCCGATGCCGCTGGTGGAACCGGTGACGATGGCGCACTTGTTTTTCATGGAATCTTCCTCGTTCTGCTGCGGTGCAAAAAGTCTAGCAGACGGTGGAGGATCGTCGTGCGCGATACGTAACCGATCCGTAAGGCCCAGCGTGCGACTCTGAATTCCGGGACTTCATCTCCTCCCTCCGGGCCGCGCTTTCGTCACCAGGGTGCTTCCGGTTCGGGCGGCGCAGTTGCATCCAGCATCGATCGCGCCGCCCTTTTTCCCCCTTTCTCCTTGTCAGGTCCGCGATCGCTATCGAGAATCTGTCGTCCATCTCGAAGTGGTCGTTCGCCATGCCTTCGTCAGCCGTGCCACCTGCCTTCCCATCGCGCCCGACGCGGCGCGTTCCCGATCTTCGCTTGCGCCCTGGAGGTGCGTCGTGACGGTGGACGTGTTGGGTCTCGGGGAACCGATGGTCGAGTTCAGCCAGATTCCCGGAGAGCCCGGACGCTATCTGCACGGTTTCGGTGGCGACACGATGAATGCCGTGATCGCGGCCGCCAGGCAGGGCGCCCGGACGGGTTACGTCACGAGGCTCGGGGCCGACGAGTTCGGGCAGCAACTGCTCGACCTCTGGCGCCGGGAAGCGGTGGATGCCACCGGCGTGGCGATCGACGCCGAAGCGCCGACGGCCGTTTATTTCATCACTCACAGCCCCTCGGGGCACGTCTTCACCTATCGGCGGGCAGGTTCAGCGGCGAGTCGGCTCACTCCTGAGGGCCTTCCTCTCGATGTGATCGCCAGTGCGCGCTTCCTGCACGTTTCCGGCATCAGCCAGGCCATCAGCGCGAGCGCGTGTGACGCCGTCTTCGCGGCGATCGACCATGGGCGATCGAATGGCGTACGGATCTCGTACGACTCGAACTTGCGGTTGAAGCTGTGGCCGTTGGCCCGGGCGCGGGCCATCGTCCTTGCGACGATCCCCCTTGTCGACTGCTTCCTGCCCAGCCTGGACGATGTCCAAAGCCTCTCGGGATTGTCGGCGCCGGATGCCATATTCGACTGGGCGCTCTCGCACGGTGCCCGATCCGTCGCACTGAAACTCGGTCCTGCAGGGGTACTGGTCGGCGACGCCTCGTTCCGCGAGCACATTCCAGCCTGCCGGGTGGACGTCGTCGATGCCAGCGGAGCGGGCGACTGCTTCGCGGGTGCGTTGCTCGCGCGGCTTGCGGCGGGAGATCCGTTAACCCAGGCCGCCCGCTATGCCAATGCGGCTGCGGCGCTCAACTGCACGGGGTACGGCGCGGTCGCGCCGCTTCCGCGCCCCGAGGCGGTGCTCGCGTTGCTTTCTCGATCAGGCGCGGCCTGAGCCGCTTCCACCCTGGGTAATGGTGCCGAGAATCTCCGCCAGTTCGCTCGTGCGACTCAGCCTGGAATGCTGGGCCACCACCGACCGGGCCGGGGTTGTGATGCTGCCGTCCCGCAGTGCCTCCAGAAAATCCAGGAGTGTCGCTGCGATCTGATCCGGAGCATCGAGGGGGGCAATGTGGCGCACGCCCGCGCGCGTCATCAGATCGGCCGTGTCACCCTTCGGATCCGTGAGCCCGAGGAGTGGGCGCTGCGACCGCAGATATTCGTAGACCTTTGCCGGAATCTGCTCGTTGCAGTTTGCCGCCTGCATCACCAGCAGCCCGTCCGCCCGCATCATCTCGCCCAAGGCGTCGCGGTAGGGGATCGGAGGGAGGCACTCCACGAAAGGTGACACACCAAGGCGCTCGGCTATGCCCAGGATGAGCTTGTCGTGGGCCGGCGCGCGAAATCGGATGCGCAGGGTGTCGGGGGTGATCCGACTGGATTTCCAGAGCGTCGCGAGCGTTTCGAAGAACTGGGTCGGATCGCGTTCCACCGGATAGATAAGGCCGCTGTGCAGCAGCGTCGTCTTTCCCGGGATCAGCGCTTCTCCGCCGACGATGCCGCTGAAGCTCTCCTCATCGAAGCCGTTCTCGATGACGCGGATCCGCTCCGCATTCTCGGGGTAGCGCGATCGGTACATGCCGGCGGCCCCCCTGGTCGTGAAGATCGAGCACGCAGCCTTCGCGACGGCGGAACGCTCGATTCGCTCGAATGCCGCCCAGGTCCTCGGATCCTCGGGATAGCCCTCCTGCGCCATGGGATCCCGAAAATCGGCGACCCATGGCAGACCGGAAAGGCTGTGCAGTTGGTCAGCAACGCGATGCGCTGTCGCAATCGGGTACGTGCTCCAGATGACCGCTGGCCGGTGTTGCCGGATGAGGCGCAGGCCCGCGGGGATGGCCCCCAGCGACCATGACTTCCATCGGTCCGGCCTCGCCAGCGCTCCGGGGTAGCGACCGCCGATCGACAGGTGGCGCGCGGTGTCCAGCGCAAACGCCCGCTCGACGACGACGCCCGAGGGAATGTCCTTCAGCAGGTCCTGGCTCGTTTTCTCGTAGGCGCGAGGGTGCGCGGTCAGCACGATCGGTTGCCAGCCGTACCTGGGCAACTGCTGGACGAAGCGCAGGGTCCGCTGGACGCCGCTACTTCCTGCGAACGGCGGGAAATGAAATGCGATCATCAGGATCGAAGGCACGGGACCAGGATTTCCGAAGGGTGCGCGCCCTAATCGGCGCAGGGCAGGGTCGACGAACCGTCGACCGCATCTGGCTTCACTGTGCGCTGAACCCAGGCGACCGTCTCTGCGGCGACCCGGTCGCGCAGTTCGCGGGTCGAGAACGTATGGTCTGCCTCCGGGATGTCCACGCGGGTGAGGTTGCTGGCAGAAAGCCGTTCTCGCCAGGACTCCCGTGCAGCCGAATACTCGGCGAACTCGCGGGCGGTGAGGTCCCGCCCACTCATCACCAGCAACGAGGGCCCTGCGAACTGGCGCCAGCCGGCGAGCATGCGGTCCTGGAAACTGCGGTGGTCGAGCGGCGCCGATCGCCGACCATCGAGGACAGCGCGCGACGTCTGGAGCAGGCTCCCGGCCGAAGCACGCCATTGCACACCACCCCGGAGCAGCTTGCGCCAGAACGCCCGGTCCATCAGGCGCTTCAGGTAGTAGTGCTTCATCTGGGTGACCGCCTGGGTCTGCGCGTCCCGGACCCAAGGGTTCAGCAATACCAGGCCCTTCACGCGGTGATCCGAAGGCGCGTACATCAGGGCTGCCGAAGCTGCATCGCACAGCCCCCAGATCACGACCCCTTGGAGTCGGGGTTCCGCGGCCATGAAGGCCGAAACGGCGGCCCGGAGATCGTCGTCCACGGCGTCGAATGTCCGGCGATCGCCACCCGCGTCGCCCATGCCTCGGTAGTCGAAGCGGAATGCCGGAATACCCTGGCCTGCGAGGTGGCGGGCGAGCAGCGTGAATTGCCTGTGACTTCCAGCGCGGTACTGCGGTCCGCCCACGACGATCACCACGCCGATACGTCCCGGCACCTCCGCGTGGCTCAGGATGCCGACCAGCGGATCATCGTTGCAGTGGAAGACCAGAGCTTCCTCGCGTGGCGTCATGCCGGAACGCCCTCGAGGGCGGTCACCGACGCCTCCGCGATCGCGACGTTCTCGGCGATTTCCTGGGTGAGCCAGAACTGCTCGCCGACGACATGCATGAGGGCCACTGAGGCGCCATGCGTCGACCATGCCTCCGCGACCCGTTGACTGGCGGGAGACGGTGCCCCGGCCGGGTCCAGGCCGGTCTCGATCCAGGTCGCTGCTCGCGGTGGAGCGCTCCAACTCTGCAGATTGATTGCGGCCATTGGCAGGACAAGGCCGGGGTTCAACTCGTAGCCGGCGATCTCGAGGGTCTGGCCGGAGGCGAGCTGGGAGCGCAGTTGTTTGGTTGTGGTGCCCTCGACCCCCGCGAAGGTATCCGCGGCGACCTTGAGTCGCAGAAGCTGTGTCAGATAGGCGTCTCCCGAGGTCACCGGTTGCCAGAGAAGGAGATCGTCGAAGACGGGATCAAGCGCCGGAAGCAGCAAGGCGCCTGACCGGATGGCCCACAGCGTGAGCGGCGCCGAGTATTTCTCGGCAACGCTCGCGATTGCGAAGTTCGCGTCCGACGTCCAGTGCGCCCAGGTGGCGTCGCCGAACTCGCCTTCGCTATCCCCCGTGCCGGCAGGATCGAACGCGCGCACCGCGAAGCCCTGGCTTGCGAGGAGCCGCGCAGCGATGGCGATCGTACGTCGGGACTTGTTCATCTCCTCGCCGAACGGCGGGAGAAGAACCACGGTGCGACGGGGAGCCATGCCGACCGGCGTCCATTCGTTCGTGAAGCGCTGCCCGTCCGGGAAGGCCTCGAACCCAGCGCTGTAGCGTACGCCGCAGGCCATGGCTCAGGCTTGCAACTTGCTCTCCACGAACGCCACGAGCGAACCGAACGTCGCGAAGGTCTGGGCGTCGATTTCGTCGTCTTCCACGGCGAATCCGAAGCGGTCTTCCAGGGCCGTCAGCACATTGATGACGGCCATCGAATCGAGTTCGGGGATTGACCCGAGCAGCTTCGAAGTGGGCGTCAGCTGTGCGGCTCGCGGCCCGAGGGATAGTGTCTGATCGAGGATGCTGCGCAGGGCGTCGAGTGTGCTTTGTGAGGCGGTCATGGATTTGTGTGGAAGGTGGTGAAACCGAGTGCCGGCTGCTCGCAAGTATCTTACCAACCCCCTCGATCGCCCCACTTTGCGTCGCACTGTGGGCGTCGGCGTTGCCGAAGATCGCCAACCTGCTCCAGTTTTCCCCGATTGCCTCAACCCGTCCTGGTCTGGTCACTCAACTTCCTCGTCCATGCTCGCGAAGCTCCGAGTTCTGCTCTCCGATTTCGGTGTCGCCGACACCTGCGTGTTTCTTGGCAACCGTGCGCTACAAGTCATTTCGAGAGGACGCTGTCGGCTCCTGAAGTACTACATCGTCGCGCAGCCGGTGCCAGCGCCCAGAGATATCGCGCCCCGGCGGCCCGGTGGACTGGAGGTTCGCGTCTTGAGCCGGGATGAGATCCTCGCTCAAGCCTGGCCTCGCCCGCAGCACGTGATCGCCCGTCGTCTTGCGGATGGCGCGCAGTGTGTGGCCGCGTTCTCCAAGGGCCAGATGATCGGCTTCCAGTGGACGCTCGTCGGTCCCTATGAAGAGGACGAGGTGCGTACGCAATTCATCCCGGAACCCGCTGGTGAGGCTGCCTGGGACTTCGACATCTTCGTCGCGCCAGAGCACCGGATCGGACGAGCCTTCATGCGGATCTGGGACGAAACGAACGCGAGACTGCACGAACGCGGTGTTCGCTGGACCATGAGCCGGATCTCGGCGTTCGCGTTGGATTCCCGTCGGAGTCATGCCCGCATGCAGGCGCAGGACGTCGGAGCCTGCATCTACCTGTGCCTCGGGCCTCTGCAGTTCAGTCTGTTCGACCGGCAACCGTTAGTGCATGTTGGTGTCTCCGAACGGAGCAGGCCCGTTTTTCGCGCAGAGGCTCCCCACCGCTAGCGTTCCTCCGGGTTATCAGGAAGCCGGATGCCGATCAATTGACGGACAAGCGAACAACATGACAGCTATCGTTAGAACTCTGGTCAGCGATCTCGTCCGACCGGACGGCAGGGAATCGCGAATCGCGCTTCGGTACGACGGTGCCGACGTCACCTACGGCGCACTGCAAACCACCTGCGCGGCGTTTGCCCGGACGCTTCTCGGGCTGGGTCTTGGTCGGGGAGAGCGCGTCGCCGTTTACCTGGACAAGCGCGTCGAGACAGTCGTTGGGATGTTCGGCGCTTCCCTCGCAGGCCTGGTGTTCGTGCCCGTGAACCCGCTCCTGAAGGGCGAGCAGGTCGGCCATATCCTTCGCGACTGCAACGTCCGGGTGCTGCTGACTTCCCCTGATCGATACGAGCTGACGCGCCCGGTGCTCGAGGCGTGCGAGGACCTCCGCCATGTCGTCCTGGTGGATGCCGAGTCCGGCGGGCCAGCCAAGGGCCACGATGTCCTCGGATGGAGTGATGCCGCGGCCCCTTCGGCTCAGGCCCTTCGCCCCCACCGGAACATCGACGTCGATCTCGCTGCCATCTTCTACACGAGCGGGAGCACCGGCAAACCGAAAGGCGTGATGCTGTCGCACCGGAACATCGTGACGGGCGCCACGAGCGTGTCCAGCTACCTCGAGAATCACGAGGAAGACCGTTTGCTGGCGGCCCTGCCCCTGTCGTTCGACGCAGGCTTCAGCCAACTCACCACGAGTTTCCATGTGGGAGCGTGCGCGGTCCTCCACAACTACTTTCTGGCACGCGACACCGTCAAGGCGCTCACCCGCGAGCGCATCACGGGGCTCACTGCGGTTCCGCCCCTCTGGTTCCAGCTGATCCAGCAGACGTGGCCCGAGACCATCACGGACCACCTCCGATACATCGCGAACACAGGTGGGCGCATGCCCCGGACGACGCTCGAAGCGCTGCGCAGTCGGCTGCCGCGAACCAAGGCATTCCTGATGTACGGACTCACTGAGGCTTTCCGCTCCACCTACCTTCCCCCCGAGGAGGTCGACCGCCGGCCCGACTCCATCGGCAAGGCCATCCCGAACGCTGAGATCCTGGTGCTGCGCGACGATGGCACGCGCTGCGAGCCTCGCGAACACGGTGAACTGGTCCATCGCGGCGCGCTCGTGGGGATGGGTTACTGGAACGATGTCGCCAAGACCGCCGAGCGGTACAAGCCGTTGCCCGGCCGCGAGGCGGGTTTCGTGATCCCCGAAATGGCAGTGTTCTCCGGCGACACCGTCTACGCCGATGAGGAGGGCTTCCTCTATTTCGTCGGTCGTCGTGACGAGATGATCAAGACCTCGGGATACCGGGTCAGTCCGACCGAGATCGAGGAGGTCATCTACCGGACCGGCCTGGTGGCGGAAGTCGCGGCCCTGGGTGTCCAGCATGATCAGTACGGGCAGGCTGTGGTCCTCGTCGCCGTGCCAGCGGAGGGTAGCGGGACGGACGAGGTGTCGCTCCGGGCGGCATGCCAGCAGTCCTTGCCAGCCTATATGGTGCCCAAGCACATTGATCTGCGTACCGGTTCCCTCCCTCGCAACCCGAACGGCAAGATCGACCGGAAGCTCCTGGCCGATGAGTTTCGCGATCTGTTCGCAGAGACCGCAGCACCATGAATGCTCCTTTGAACACCGGGCTTTCCGCACAGGTTTGCGTGAATCCCTTTCCTGTCGAGAACGGTGAACTCGTCATCGGTGGCATGCCTGTCAGCCGCCTCGCGGCGCGGGTGGGTCGTACCCCGTTCTACGCCTACGACCGAGGCCTGCTCACCGCGCACGCACGTGCACTCCGCGCGCTTCTTCCTCCGGCCGTCCATCTGCACTATGCGATGAAGGCGAACCCGATGCCGGCACTGGTGCAGACCATGGTCGGCTTGATGGACGGGCTCGACCTGGCGTCTGCAGGCGAGATGAAGGTGGCGCTCGACGCGGGTTGCGATCCGCGCGTGATGAGCTTTGCAGGTCCGGGGAAGCGACCCGAAGAACTCTGGCAGGCTGTGGCGGCCGGGTGCACGATCAACGTCGAGTCGAACGCGGAACTCCCCCACATTCGAGCGGCAGCAGCGGGCTTGGGCGTCCGGCCCCGTGTCGCGGTGCGGGTGAACCCCGATTTCGAGCTGAAATCCTCCGGGATGAAGATGGCAGGCGGTCCGAAGCAGTTCGGCATCGACGCCGAGCAGGTGCCGCAGACACTTGAGGCGATCGGTCGGGAAGGTTTCGAGTTCGTCGGCTTCCATCTTTACAGCGGTTCACAGAATTTGCGGGCGGAAGCCCTTTGCGACGCGCAGCGCAAGACGCTCGACCTCGCCGTCCGGCTGGCGCAGGACGCCCCGGGGCCGGTGCAAGTCCTCAACATGGGTGGTGGATTCGGTGTCCCGTACTTCCCCGGCGATGTGCCACTCGACGTAGCTCCGGTCGCCGAGAATCTTCGAGTGCTCGCCGAGGAGGCGAAGACCACCCTCCCGGGGGCCACGCTGGTCATCGAACTCGGGCGCTATCTCGTGGCACATTCGGGTATCTACGTCGCGAAGGTGCTCGATCGCAAGGTGTCGCGCGGACAGGTCTTCCTCGTGACCGACGGCGGGCTGCACCACCATCTCGCCGCTTCGGGCAACTTCGGGCAGGTGATCCGTAAGAACTATCCCGTTGTTGTCGGCACGCGGATGGACGCGACCGACACGGAGTCGTCCTCCATCGTTGGCCCGCTCTGCACGCCGCTCGATCTGTTGGGCGACCGGATGGACTTGCCGCGCGCTGAGCCCGGAGACCTGGTTTGCGTGCTGATGTCCGGCGCCTATGGCTACACGTCGAGCCCGCACCTGTTTCTCAGTCACCCGGCGCCGGTCGAGGTGCTCGTATGACCACCATCGACCGAAATCCGGCGATCCGGGAGTGCCTGTGGCGGCGCGTCTGAGTCCGTACCGACTGCTATCGCCCGGCGGTGCAACGGCCAAGCTCGATATCTTCATCTTTCATCGGGTGTATCCGCGCATCGACCCGTTGGCTCCGGGAGAACCCGATGTGGCGCGCTTCGAACGCTTGATCCGCTTTCTTTCCGTGGCGTTCACTTTGCTGCCGCTCGCCGAGGCTGCGGAGCGTCTTGCTGCGGGGACTCTGCCCGCTGCAGCCGCCTGCATCACGTTCGACGATGGCTATGTGGACAACCTGACGCTGGCTGCGCCCATCCTCGCGCGGTTCAATGCGCCCGCCACCATCTTCATTGCCACGGGGTACCTCGACGGCGGCCGGATGTGGAACGACACGGTGATCGAATCGATCCGCCGCACTTCGGTCGAGACGCTGGACCTCGGCGATCTAGGGCTCCCGACGGTGCCGCTGGCGACCATGGATCAGAAGCGTGAAGCGATCGGCGCGCTCCTGCCGCTCATCAAGTACCGACCCGTGGATGAGCGCATCTCCCTGTCCGACGCGATCGCGCGCCGGGCGCGCGTGACCCCTCCCTCCGACCTGATGCTGACCACTCCCCAACTGCGTGAACTTGCGGCCGCCCCGAACATCACGATCGGAGCGCACACGCGACGCCATCCGATCCTCGCTTGTACGGCCGCTGGCGAGGCCGAGGCAGAAATTGCGGGCTCCCGCGCAGATCTCGAGGGGATGCTCCAGAAGCGTGTGGACCTCTTCGCCTACCCCAATGGGCGCCCCGACAAGGACTATCGTGCCGAGCATGTCGAGATGGTGCGAAGGGCTGGGTTCCGCCACGCCGTAAGCACGGCCCAAGGGGTGGCATCCGCGCCTGCGGACCCGCTGCAGTTGCCCCGGTTCACGCCCTGGGGCGAATCGATGCCGAAGTTCGGCCTGCAGTTGGCCCGAGCTCTCTGGCGCGCACCGGAATCCCGGACGCTTCAGGTGGCGGCATGAGCCGAGTCCGTCTGATCGGCATTGCGACCAGCGATCCTGCGCTGTCGACGATGCTCCGGGAGGTCGCGGGTACTGCGGACGCTCCCGCCGCGGGGGCAGCGCACAGGATGCGCGCGCCGACCGCCTGGATGGACGCCTCGCCCGCGCCCCAGATCCAGTCCCATCAGGACGACGCTGGATTCTGCGTGGCGATCGGCGTTCCGCGCCTCCGTGGTGCGGCCCCGGGTATGCGCCTCACAGCTTCTGAATTGTTGTCTTCCTATCGGAGCACCGGCAATGCGATGTTGCAGCGGATGGCGGGTGGGTTTGCGTTTGTCGCCCACGACGCAACGACCGGTCGCACGATCGCAGCCGTGGATCGCTTCGGCATCTATCCGCTCGCCTATCGCTTGCTCGATCACGCTGTCGTGATCGGTCGTTTTGCCGACGAAGTGGCCGGTCTGCTACCGAACGGCAGCGCACTGGATCTGCAATCGCTCTTCGACTATCTGTACTTCCACGTGATTCCGGCGCCAGCCACCGTTTACAAGGCGGTCCGCAGACTCGAGGCGGCCCAGTACGGCGAGTTTGCTGACGGGCGGTTCGAGGTCAAACGTTACTGGCAACCCGACTACAGCGAGCGACGCGGGGAATCCCGGGAAAAGCTCATCGCCGAGTTCCGAGATCTGATGCGCGAAAGCGTGGCCCGTGACGCCGACGCCGAAGGCACCGCGAGCTATCTGAGCGGAGGGACGGATAGTTCCACCGTGACCGGCTGGCTGGGGAAGACGAGCGGAAAGCCGGCGCAGTGCTACTCCATCGGATTCGATGCCGAGGGCTACGACGAGATGGCCTATGCCCGCCTCGCCGCGAAGCACTTCGGTGCCGATCACCACGAGTACTACGTCACGCCGGCGGACATCGTCCGCGGCGTGCCGCTCGTAGCGCAGCGCTACGATCAACCGTTCGGAAACTCTTCGGCATTGCCAGGATTCTCCTGCGCCGGCATGGCGGCGCAGGATGGCGTTCGAATCCTCCTGGCCGGAGACGGTGGGGACGAGATCTTCGGCGGAAACACGCGATACGCGAAACAGAAGGTCTTCGAATGGTATGAGCGCGTGCCGTCGTCACTGCGCCGAGCATTGCTCGAGCCCATCCTGCTCGGGCCGATGCGCAACCTGCCGCTGCTGCGCAAGGCAGCGAGTTACGTTGAACAGGCGAAGCTCGGACTGCCCGCGCGCCTGGAAACCTACAATCTCGTGCACCGGCTCGGTGTCGAGAACATGCTGACACCCATGTTCGCAGGCGCGATTCTTCAATTGGCGCCAGCGTTGCAGCAAAAGGAGGTGTACGACCGCTGCCGTGATCCGGCCATCGTGAACCAGCTGCTTGCCTACGACCTCAAGTACACGCTCGCCGACACAGACCTTCCGAAGGTGGTTCACACCGCGGAACTCGCGGGTTGCGAAGTCCGGTTTCCGATGTTGGCGGACGAACTCGTCGACTTCGCCAATGCGCTGCCGCCTGACTACAAGGTGAAAGGGGTCGAACTGAGGCACTTCTTCAAGGAGGCCTCCGCTGGCTTCCTGCCCAACGAGATTCTGACGAAGGCCAAGCACGGGTTCGGTCTGCCCTTTGGTGCCTGGGTCCTCAAGGACCCTGAACTCCAGCGGTTCTCGCGGGCCAGCCTCTTGTCGTTGGTCGAACGAAAAATCATTCGCGCCGAGTTCGCGTCCGATGTTTTCGCAACCAAGCTGCCAGCGCATCCGGGGTTCTATGGGGAGGTCATCTGGATCCTCATGCTCCTCGAGCAATGGCTCCGATCCCATGCGGCGGATTTCACTGTGGAAGCACTGTGAGCTTCCACCCTAGACTGCCATGAGAGGGCGGGGGTAAGGTCCGAGGGCCCAGCTGAATCGGTCTGCAGGCTTCCAGATCTGTCGACTCCATTTACATCGATTCGTCGGATTGCAAATCGCTCTCGTCAGAACGTCAAGTTATCAACGCGTTAGATATTCTCGGGGCGTTGGTATCCGAATTGCTCGCAGTCAGCGGTATCCTAGTGCTGTTGATGTTTGTCCCGGGGCCCAAGTACATGAGTGATGAAAAGAAATCCCGACGCAGGTTCCTGAGTGGCAGTGCAGCTGCGCCATTCATCATGACAGTTCATCCTGGTTCCGTACTTGCCGCTTCGAGCACCTCCTGCTTCGTGAATGCTGGCAAGCAGGGGACTCCGGAGATTCTTCCGGACCCAGTGACAAGTGGCGCGTATGCGCCCGATCCCGATATTTGGCTACGGCGACAAGTGGAATTGTTGCAGCTGAAGGATACGTCCACCAACGCAGTGCTCGACGGCTTCTTCCTCGAACCGTTCCCAGGGCATGCAAGTGTCTATTTGAAATTTGTCTCTAACACGAGCGCTCCGACGCCGACTTTTTACTCGGTGGGCGCCGCGAACTTGACCGTTACGAGAACCGGCCATTTCAAGCAAGCACTCGTTCTCGTCGACAACTCCGGCAACATTGTGGGCTTCCAATGGGAGACCGGAATTCCCGGTGGAAAGATCACGAAGTCCTGCTACACGTCTTTCAAGCCCTGATCCAATGTCCTGAGATGCAGGACGCCAGCTGCGCCATTGGCGTTTCCTGAGTGGTTTCGGTCATTCCGGTGAAGAGCTTCTGGGAGCGTGAGGACCCGGGTGGTCAACGGATCGCCAGATTCGGCGATCACTGCATGATTTTCAATTCGGTCTCGTGGGAGACGCACTTTGCTTCTGCCCACGCGGCTGATGTCCTTGAATTGATCGGACAACGCAGAGTGTCTTTACTTGAACTCGAACGCGCTCTGATTGGTGCCGATACCACCTCTGAAGAGCTTCGTGAGTTGTCGAAGCTTCTGGTCGGTCTTGAAGAGCTTGGCTTGATCAGAGCAAGTTGAAGCATGCCAACCCTGGCCGAAACTTCCCCGTCTGATATCGCCAGAGTCCTCGGAGAGGAGGGGTTGGTCCTTCGTCTAGGGGCGGCAAGGTTCAGAGTGCGGTCCGACGTCAACGAGATCGTTGCGCCGCTTGCAGCTGTCTACGGGCGCTTTCCAACGGAGCCCTCCACGGGCTTCTGCGACGTGACCGCCAGCGTGCTCAGGGTGCGGGGCCTGAGGCGCCACCTCAGGCCGCAGGTGGAGTTCGTGGTGGATGGTGCCTCGCCATTCGCACCCTTTCCGGCCGCTGTTCATTTGCCTCTTCTGGAATGGGGCTTGAACTTCGCCTTCACCGAGCGCTGCACCCACTATCTTCTGTTGCATTCCGGGACCGTCGAGCGGGATGGCGTGGGTATCGTCATGCCGGCAGTTCCCGGTTCCGGAAAAAGCACGTTGACTGCTGGAATGGTGGGCAGCGGCCGCTTCCGTCTGCTATCCGACGAGTTTGGGGTCCTATCCCTCGAGTCGGGGTTGCTGCACCCTCTGCCCAGACCGATTGCGCTCAAGAACGCTTCGATCGACGTGATTCGCGCCCGCTTTCCGGGTGTGGCGTTGGGTCCGGTGTTCCGTGGGACCCGGAAAGGGGATGTCGCCCATATGGGGGCCGACGCGGCGAGCGTCGCAGCCATCGGCGTTCCGGCTCGGCCAGGTGTCGTGCTTTTCCCAAAGTTCCAGGCGGGAGCTGCGCTCGCCGTCGAGGCAATCGATCCCGCGCAAGCGTTCAGCAAGTTGACCGTGAACTCCTTCAACTACGAACTTCTTGGGGCGGCTGCGTTTGACTCGATCAATGCACTCGTCCGCAGTAGTGTGTGCAGGCGCCTGGTCTTCGGCGACCTTGATCAGGCCATTCGAGCCATCGAGACGCTGGTCGACGATATCCGTGCGGGTCGCGTGTCGCCTGGCGAATGACGAGTGGTGTACGGTCTTTGTTGGCCGCGCCGATAGAATGGGGCATGACAATCGTTGCCCCGCCGCCTCCCTACCTTCAGACGCTCATTCAGCTCATAGTCGAGCCTGACTCAGCCAAGAGTCTGAGCAGCGACGACTGGGATCTCGTCGTGCGAGTCGCCGGCGTTGCGGAGCTGCTCGGCACGGTACACGGGCGCCTCGCGCACGCTGGCGTCCTCGGAGCGGTCCCTGAGGCGCCCCGGAGGCACCTGGCGGGAGCGCATGCCTTCTACTTGCACCGCGCCCAGATGGCGCGGTACCTCCTGCGCGGCCTGGCTCGTGCCCTCGATGCCATGCCGGAAAAGCTCGTGCTTCTCAAAGGCGCCGCGTACGTAGCCCAGGGCATCCCGTCTTCTGTCGGACGGATGTTCGACGACGTCGACCTGATGGTGAGCCGTGGTGTCCTCGACGATGTGGAATCCCGGCTCCACCGGGCGGGTTGGCTGAGCGAGAAGCCTGACGCGTACGATCAGCATTACTACCGTGCGTGGGCTCACGAGCTCCCGCCGATGCGGCATCCGCGATTTCTCCTTCAGCTGGATGTGCATCACACGATTCTTCCCGTGACCGGGCGCCTCAAGCCCGATGCGGCCAAGCTCCTCGAAGCAGCCGTTCCGATTCCGGGTGGACCATGGCACGCACTGTCACCCGCAGATCAGGTGCTTCACGTCGCAGTTCATCTGTTTCAGGACTCGGACTGCGTCGATCGTCTCAGGGAGTTGGTGGACGTCGACGCACTGCTTCGAGTCCATGCAGGTGAGGCTCTCGATGACGCGCTCCCGAAGCATGCCGCGATACATGGCCTCGGCCGGCCACTCTGGTACGCACTTCGGTATGCGCAGGCTTGGTTGGGTACGCCCGTGTCGCCAGCGTTGTCCCGTGCCATTGATGAGTTTGCACCCGGTACGATCGTCCAGCGTGCAATGGACACTCTCGTTCATCGCGCGCTGTTTCCACCTCACCCCGATGGCCGTCCCGCACGGCGCCCGCCCCTTTCCCATCGCATTCTTGCGGCACGCGCGGTCTGGCTGCGAATGCCCCCCTGGCTGTTGATCTACCACGCGGCCATGAAGGGGCTGCGGAGCGCGCGACGCCGTCCGGAAGCCACGGATCCCCTCAGACGGGAATGATGCAGTCGGTCGCTTCTGGGGGCGTTGCGGACGCGCCCAATTCCGTCCTCAAGTGCCCAACTCAGGAAGTCCTCGCCACGGTCTCGGTCGTCGCGCGGCGTGGAGCGAATGGGATCGGGATGGCGTGAGCGCCAACCGCTAGCCGGATTCTCTTTGGCCTGATGATCGAGGAATTCTCCTGGAATCCGGTGACTTCCGAGGGTTTGTCGCGCGGGGGTGGCGCCAATCCTCTGTCCAGGTTCGTGAGCCTGTCGACCGGCCTCGTTCTGTCATCGCTTCATCTGGCTTCGCATCCGCTGGCGGGCACTGTGCTCGCTTATGGGCCCACGGAGACATTCCAGCGGGCAGTCACTCGCTGGAGCTGAGCGAGGTGTGACGGCATGGTTCTGCTTTTCAATCAGAGGGTTCCCCTGGTGGCCGTATTGGAGTTGGCGCTTGCCTGCCTGGTCTTCTGTGCGTCCTTCATGAGCGCGGTGGCCGGACATTCCACTTTTTCTCAACAGGATGCGTTCGTTGTTGCTGCGGCCGTCGGTATCTTCGCTCTCGGTCAGATCCTTTGCCTTGGCGCCTTCAGGCTTCATCGAATGGACCGCAGCGTCTCTGCGACCGCGTTCGCCCTGAGAATTCTGGGAAGTCTGGCGGCCGGTAGCCTGCTGGTGTACGGCGTTTTCGCGATGTTTCCAGATGGTGCCGAATACCGTGCGGCGCTTCCCGAGGCCCTCCTGCTTTCAGCGGCAGGTCTTCTCTTGGTCAGGCTCGTCCTGGTTTTCGGCGTAGAGATGGACTGGCTTACGCACAGGATGCTGGTGCTCGGCACAGGCCCCGAGGCGCTCGCCGTCGAGAGGGCTCTTCAGGGGGCTTCCAAGTCGGGCGTCAATCTGATCGGGTTCTTCCCCATCAGTGCCAGCAGCGTCTGCGCCGTATCCCCCGATCGGGTGATTCGGTCGGCCGCATCCCTCGAGGACACCATCCGGAAGCTGGAAGTCAACGAGGTTGTGGTGGCGCTGCAGGAGCAGCGGGGTGGCCTGCTCCCGGTGAGCCAACTCCTGACCTGTCGGCTGAGGGGCGTCAGAATCACCGACCTGTCCGGCTTCTTCGAGCGCGTCACGGGGGAGGTCCCGGTGGATTCGCTCAAGGCAAGTTGGCTGATCTACGGCGACGGCTTCCGGCAGAACTGGTCACGTCGGTTCGTCAAGCGCGCGCTCGATGTGGTGGCAGCGGCGATCCTCCTCGTGTTCGCTGCTCCCATCATGCTGGTCGCCGCACTGGTGATCTTTCTGGAAAGCGGGCGTCCGATCATCTTCCGCCAGGAGCGCGTGGGTCTGGGTGGACGATCTTTCATGTTGCTCAAGTTTCGGAGCATGCGTGCCGACGCCGAGAAGGATGGGGTTCCCCGCTGGGCGAGCACAGCGGATCCCCGGGTGACCCAGTTCGGGCGATTCATGCGACGTACGCGGATCGATGAGCTTCCCCAGATCTTCAACGTCCTGAAGGGGGAGATGAGCTTCGTCGGTCCCCGACCCGAGCGGCCCTTCTTCGTTTCTCAGCTCACGGAGCAGGTTCCTTTCTATGGGGCTCGGCATACGGTGAAGCCCGGGCTCACCGGCTGGGCTCAGGTCAAGTACAGCTACGGGGCGTCAGTGGAAGATGCTGTTCGCAAGTTGCAGTACGACCTCTATTACGTGAAGAATCACACCATCCTGCTGGACATCGTGATTCTGTTGGGCACCGTGAGAGTCGTGCTGTCGGGCGACGGCGCCCGCTAGGCAAACGCGTCGCTGGAGCCCTCCTGAAGTCCCGGGCTTCGCCGAGCACGATTCTTGGTTGTGCAGTGAGGTCCTCGGTCTGCCCAAAGCCATGGATGTCCGGGATTCACCGCTTGTGGTGATCGCTCATCGCGCCTGCTCGGTGCGGAGGGATCCCGCGAAACAACTCAGGGCCCACAGGAACTCTCGCCTCCAATGACGGCCTCCACCGCCGCAATCGCCGTTGCCAGCTACGGATTCGGAGCCGCGGCCTACGCCGTGCTCGCCATCCAGATCGGTATCCGGCGCGGCTGGGCAGGCCGTTCCGGCGTACTGCTGTTCGCGGCACTGTCTTCGTTCCTGTGGCAGGTGTCCGGCGTCGTCGTGGCACTCACGCCGAGCGATGCATCCTGGCTGTTTCACCTGTTGGCCGACGGACTGCGATTCGGCGCGTGGTTCGGCTTCGTCCTCGCGCTGCTGCAGTCCCTCCAGGTTCCTGGCTTGACCCTCGCCCTGTCTACCCGCAGCCGGTTCGTCCTGGCATCTTCCCTCGTCCTGGGGCATTGGTTTGCGACTGTCGCCGGCGGTGTCGGTCTGTTTGCGAGTGTCGCCGGGCCCTTGCAGCGTCTCGTGCCGAGCTTTGGTGTTTCGGCGATCGCAGCCGTGATCGGCCTCAGCCTCTGTGAGCAGCTGTATCGAGGGACCAAGGAAGCGGCTCGATGGGGTATCAAGCCATTGGTGCTCGGGCTCGGAGCGATGCTCGGCTACGACCTCTTCATGTTCTCCGATGCGCTTCTGTTGCGCGGCGTCGACGAGCAGGTCTGGACCGTCCGCGGGGCGGTGCACGCCCTCGCGATTCCCCTGATCCTCGTCGCCACAGCGCGGAATCGGAACTGGACCATCGATGTCGCCGTTTCGCGAAACATCGTGTTCGGCTCCACGGCCCTGCTGCTATCCGGGCTCTACATGCTGGCTGTTGCTGGTGCCGGCTACTACGTCCGGATCTTCGGTGGTGACTGGGGCCGAGCCATCCAGGCAGTCTTTCTCTTCATCGCGCTTTTGGTCCTGGCGCTCTTGTTCTTTTCCGGATCCGTACGGGCGCGCCTACGCGTCTTCATCAACAAGAACTTCTTCTCGTATCGGTACGACTATCGGGAGGAGTGGCTCCGATTCACGAAGATGCTCGCAACGACCTCCAACGCGGAGAGCATCGTGGAAAGGTCCATCCAGGCGCTTGCCGATCTCGTCGAGAGTCCAGCAGGCCTGCAATGGTGGCGTGATGGCGATGGCGTCTATCGACCGGCGGGGCATTGGAACACGCCGGCTCTGGCCAGCACGATTACGGCCGAGGCATCGCTCGTGCGTTTCCTCGCGTCGACCTGGTGGGTGATCGATCTCGAGGAGTTCCGCGAGAGGCCGGACAAGTATCCGGACCTGGAACTGCCGCTCTGGCTGCAGGAGCGGTCGGACGCATGGCTTGTCATCCCGATGCCGGAGGGTGATGGGCTGGGCGGATTCGTGGTCTTGCAGCTGCCGAGGGCAAAGGTCGAGGTCGACTGGGAAGTGCTGGATCTCCTCAAGACGGCTGCTCGGCAGGCCGCTACTGTCATCGGGCAGGTAAGGGCAACCGAGGCCTTGGTCGAAGCGCAGCAATTCAGTGCCTTCAACCGCATGTCGGCATTCGTCGTGCATGACCTCAAGAATCTCGTGGCACAGTTGTCCCTGATGCTGAAGAACGCCGAGCGCCACAGCGCGAATCCCGAGTTTCAGAAGGACATGCGATCCACCATCGAGCACGTGGTGGATCGCATGAATCGGTTGCTTCTGCAGCTGCGTTCCGGAGCGGCTCCCATCGGCAGTCCCACACCCGTGGACATCGGCGCGGTGATGGCTCGGATCAGGACTTCCTACGCTCGCCAGGGGAGGGAAGTCGTGTTGGAGGCGTCGAGCAGCGTCTGGGCGATGGCGCACGAGGAGAGAATCGAGCGCGTGCTCGGCCATCTCGTACAGAACGCGTTCGATGCGATGGAGGGGCGAGGTTCAGTGATCGTCCGAATTGCGACGGAAGGGTTGCACGCCGTGGCCGAGGTGGAAGACAAAGGAAAGGGCATGTCGAGCGAGTTCATCCGTGAGCAGCTGTTCAAGCCATTTCGGTCGACCAAGTCGACGGGCATGGGGATAGGCGCCTACGAGAGCCAACAGTACGTGAGCGAACTCGGAGGCCGCATTGCCGTGGAAAGCACGGTTGGGGTGGGCACTCGGATGAAGGTCATCCTGCCCGCACGTTCCAGGGACATAGCATCGGACGAGAGCCGCGCGGAAGCCGCATGACAGAAAAGCGCAAGCCATTGCTGGTAGTCGAAGACGATCCCGCGCTGCAGAAGCAGATGCAGTGGGCGCTCGACCAATACGAGGTCCTCGTCGCCGATGATCGCGATTCGGCCATCGCACAGTTGCGAAGATTCGAGCCTGCCGTGATCACCATGGACCTCGGGCTGCCGCCGCACCCGGATGACACGACGACAGGGTTCAAGCTGCTCCAGGAGATGATGTCCCTGTCGCCGGATTCCAAGGTGATCGTCATCACGGGACAGCACGATCGCGACAATGCCGTACGTTCCATTGCGCTGGGCGCCTACGACTTTTGCGAGAAGCCGTTCCAGCCAGAAGTCCTCTCTCTGATCATCGAGCGCGCGTTCCGGTTGTATGAACTGCAAGCGGAGAACCGGCGTCTGCAGAACGCCCAGTCGGCGCCGGGTGTCTCGGGGATCATCTCCCGGGATCCCGAGATGCAGCGGCTCTGCAGGACGATCGAGAAAGTGGCGAGCACCAATGCCACCATTCTCTTGCTCGGAGAGTCAGGTACTGGGAAGGAAGTTCTGGCGCGCGCACTTCATTCGCATTCGCCACGCAAGGCCAATCGATTCGTGGCCATCAATTGCGCTGCCATTCCAGAGAATCTTCTCGAGAGCGAGCTGTTCGGCTACGAAAAGGGGGCGTTCACTGGCGCCGCGAAACAAACGCCGGGCAAGATCGAAGTTGCCAACGGCGGCACCCTTTTCCTCGACGAGACGGGCGACCTGCCGCTCTCGCTGCAGGCGAAGTTGTTGCGCTTCCTGCAAGAGCGGGTGATCGAGCGGATCGGTGGGCGCGAAGAGATTCCGGTGGACGTCAGGATCGTCTGCGCGACGCACCAGGACCTGAAGAATCTGATCGCCAACGGAAAGTTTCGCGAGGATCTCTTCTACCGTCTCGCTGAAATCGTTCTGGAGATTCCCCCGCTCCGACGGCGGAAGGGCGACGCAAGCCTGCTGGCGCACGCATTCGTTCGCAAGTTCGCGGATGAGCAGAAGGCCGGTACGCTCACGATGATGCCGGATGCTGTCGATGCGATCGAAGCCTACGAGTGGCCTGGCAATGTCCGTGAGCTGGAGAACCGCACGAAACGCGCCGTGATCATGGCGGAGGGCTCAACCCTGAGAGTCGAGGACTTCGGACTTCAGGCGGTGGCGCCAGAGCCCGAAATGTTCAACCTCCGACGTGCGCGCGACGAGGCTGAGCGCGAGGCGATCGTGCGTGTTCTCGGCAGGGTGAACGGCAACATCAGCAAGGCTGCGGAGCTCCTTGGGGTCAGTCGTCCGACGCTGTACGACCTCATGTCGAAGTATGGCTTGCGGTCCTAGGCAGGCCTGCTGCATATCACTGTCGGATTCGAAGACGCGACCCATGACCAAGCGCCCGTACCCGGAAAGCACCGAGACGTTCATGGCGACGATCGCACAATTGATTCGGCGCTTCCGCGTGCGCAGTCTGCTCGTCGTTGCAGTCCTCGCGGGCTGCGGTGGTGGTGGATCGTCCGACGACTTCGTGGCCTCCGGCAGAAAGTTGCTCGACGCGGGTGACACAGCAGGGGCGATCATCCAGTTCAAGAATGCCCTGCAGGAGCAGCCCGACAACGGAGAAGTGCGGTATCTCCTCGGCTCGGCCCTCCAGCGTTCCGGCAGTGCCCAGCAGGCTGTCGTGGAGTACCGGAAGGCGATTGCGCAAGGCTACGATTCCGCCAAACTGCGTCCGGAACTGCTGGCGGCAGTCCTCACGAGCGGTGACTTCAAGACCGTCGTGACGGATGCCGTGACGGAAGGAATCACCGATCCCTCAGCGAAGTCGCAGGTGCTGGCACTGGCCGGAGATGCTCTCATCGCACTCGGGCGTCGCGACGAGGCCATCGAGCGCTACTCCGAGGCCGCCGAACTCGACCCAAACAGTGAGGGCGCCGGCATCGGGCAAGTCACGATCGCGCTCACTTCCGGGGATGCGCTCAAAGCGAAGGCGTTGCTCGAGGACCTCGTCGCCAAACATCCAGGATCGGTTCGCGGTCAGCTACTGCTCGGCGGCGTGCTGGTGCAGATCGGTGATGTTCCCGGAGCTACCAAGGCTTTCGATGAAGTGATTGCCCGGAGCCCGGCGGATGCGCGTGCCTATCTGGGCGTGATCCCGGCACTCATCGGGAGTCATGACCTCGCTGGGGCGAAGACCCGGATCGCCAAGCTGGAAGCGTTGGCTCCGGGTGGCATCGCGACGACGTATCTCAAAGCCCTGATCGCCTATGCCGCTGGCGACAAGGCGGTTGCACGGGACCTCGTTCGACTCGTCGTGAAGGCCATGCCCGACGATTTGCGTGGGTTGCTGCTTGCTGGCTCTGTCGAGTTCGATCTCGGGAACTTTGCTCTGGCGGAGCAGCACCTCGCCAAGCTCGTGTCGCAGAACTCGAACGACGCCTACGCGCGGCGGCTTCTCGCTGCGACCCGCGTGCAGTTGGGGAACCCTGACAAGGCCTGGGAGGCGATCGCCCCCGTGGTCAATTCCGGCAAGGCGGATGCCCCCGCACTTCTGATTGCAGGTCAGATTGCCATGGCGCGCTCCGATCAAAAGGGTGCGATCGAGTACGTCAAGCGCGCGGTGGATCTCGAACCGCAAAGCGTCGCCTACAGGACGGCTCTTGGTCAGATGCAATTGGTGAACGGTGACCGCGAGGCAGGTGTTGCGTCGCTCAAGACGGCCATCGCCACCGACCCGAAGCAGTCTTCCGCCGATGTCGCCCTGGTCACCTATCTGCTGCAGGCCCAAAGGAGGCGCGAGGCGCTCGCGGCGGCAGAGGCACTCGTGATGCGCTTGCCGGACAGCGCGACGGCCCACAGCACCATGGGGACGGCACTGCTCGCCGATGGCGCGGAAGCAAAGGCACGGGTGGCGTTCGAGAAGGCACTGGCGATCGACCCCGCGTTCGAGGAGGCGGCGGGAAGCCTCGCCATTCTGACTGCCCGGGAAGGAAATCCGGAAGCCGCGAAGAAGTATCTCGAAGGGGTCCTTGCGAAGCGCCCTGCGTCGGAGTCTTCCGCACTTCAGCTCGCCATCATCCAAGCCCGTGCGGGCGCTGGGTCCGCGGCGGTGCTGGCGACCCTGGACAAGCTCATTGTTGCTGCGCCCACCTCGGAGCGGGCCCGGATCGGGAAGCTCCAGTACCTTCTTCAGGAGCAGCGGGTCCGGGAGGCGTTCGAGCTGGCGCAGAGGTCGGTGGCAGACCTGCCGGAGAGCACGGCCTTGCTTCAGTGGCTGGCGCGCATCCAGCTGATGGCCAACGAGACCGCGCAGGCCGTCACGACTTACGGGAAGCTGAGTCAGCGCATGCCGAACTCGCCGGTCCCACTGCTTGGTCTGGTGGCAGCCCATACGATGGACAAGAACTGGACCGCAGCGCTGGAGGCGGCCCGCAAGGCTGTGACCATCGCTCCCGATGTCCTCGAAGTGCGGTTGGCCCTCGTATCGGTGAACATCGATGCCAAAGAGTTGGTTGCCGCGCGGGATGCGGCGAAGGAAATCCAACGGAAATGGCCGAAGCGCCCCGATGGGTATGCGGCCGAGGCCCGCTTGCTCATGCTCGAGAAGAACTTCGACGCAGCCGAGCGGGTGCTTCGTTCAGGGATCGAAGCCACGGGTGATGACTCGTTGGTCGATGCCGTTTACGAGGTGGTCGCGCAGGCAGGAAGAATCCAGGATGCAGAGAAGTTCGGAGAGGCGTGGCTCGCATCGCATCCCAAGGCGGCAAGGGTGGCGCTTCGAATTGCGGATGGTCGACTCCGGTCGGGCGACCATGCGCGCGCGGCGACCTGGTACGGGCGGGCTTCCGCGATCGAACCGGAGAACGTGGTCGTCCTGAACAACTGGGCATGGGTGCTTGGAAAGTTGAACGACGATCGCGCCCTCGATGTGGGCCGGCGGGCACTAGAGAAGGCGCCCAGAAACGCGGCGGTGCTGGATACGGTCGGCATGCTCTATGCGCAGAAGGGAGATCCCGTGAAGGGGCTCGACTATCTGCAACAAGCGGTGAAGTTCGGGGGGCATTCGCACGGACTGCGCCTGAACATGGCACGCGTTCTGGCATTGGTTGGCAAGAAGGACGAGGCCCGCGCGGAGCTCGACGCAGCATTGAAGGACGCGAGGACGGATCCCCAGAGGCAGGAGATCGCGGAGTTGCGCCGAACTCTCTAGGAACAACGACGCCCTTTTTGTCCGTAGGAACGGAAGGAGGAATTGGAGTTGCCCGGGCACCGCACACGTTCGATCACGGCAGGGGCCCGAGGAGTCACGTGGTTTGTTTGACGACAGGTTGGATGTGGCCGGGCGTATGCAACGGACTGTCGCCCCACGCCGCATTGCGCCCATTTGGATAACGCCGTTCCCTGGACCCCAAGGCGATTGATGAAGAACATCGTGAACGTCCGCCTGTCCTTGCTGCTCTGCCTCGTTGCGCTTTTCTCAGGGTGTGGCAAGGATGCAACCAACGACTTCCTAGCCAACGGCAAGTCCTTCCTCGACAAGGGACAGGTCTCGTCTGCGGTGATCGAACTGAAGAATGCTGCCGAAGCGGAGCCGGCGCGAGCTGACGTTCGCTACATGCTTGGCCTTGCACTCCAGCGCAACGGCGATTTCGCTGCGGCAGAGACCGAATTGCGCAGGGCCAGCACGCTCGGCTACGACGCCAACTTGGTAAAGCCAGCGCTCATGACGCTCCTGGTCGAATCCGGCCGGCCGCTGGATGCCTTGAAGGAAGGGTCTCTCGACGGCATCACACAACCCGATGCAAAAGCGGAGATCATCGCAAAGCGCGGCGACGTCGAGTTCGCGATGGGTCGTGGGGATGGGGCGGACAAGCTCTATGCCGAGGCGGCCTCGATACAGCCTGCCAACGAGACTGCTGCAATCGGGAAGGCGCGAATCGCCTTGCTGCGCGGTGAGACGTCCGGTGGCAAGAAGATGCTTGAGCAGGTGATTGCCGACAATCCGAACTCACTGCCAGCGCTGCTCATTCTCGGCGAGATTCTCGGTGCGGAAGGCCGGACGGCCGATGCGGTCGGCTTGTACGACCGCGCGTTCGAACTTCGGCCAACCGATGTGCGCGCGTTCAGTGCCGCCATTCCGTTGCTCATCAACAGCAAGGATATCGCGGGTGCAAAGGCTCGGCTCGAACGGATGCGCAAGGTGCTTCCAAGGGCGGTAGCAACGCTGTACTTCGATGCGCTCATCGCCTACGCCGAGAATCGGAAAGAGTTCGCCAGGGAGAAAGCACAGCAGGTGGTGCGTCTGCTGCCCGAGGATTCCAGGGGCTTGCTCCTCGCGGGCAATCTCGAGTTCGAACTCGGCAACTATCGCCTGGCGGAGCAGTATCTGTCGAAGGTTGTCGATGCGAGACCGAAAGATGTCCAACCCCGAAAGCTCCTCGCGACCACCTATGTGCGGTCGGGCAACATTCCGTTTGCGCGGAAGGCCATCGATCCTCTACTGAAGGGGGTGATTGTCGACCCGGGCATCCATGAGATCGCCGGAGAGATTGCATTGGTTTCCGGTGACTTGAAGGGAGCCATCGAGCACTTCAGGAAGGCCGTGGTCATGGAGCCGAAGAGTGCCCGCTTCCGGACGTTGCTCGGTCGGGCGCATCTTCTGGACGGAGACGTGGCCACCGGGGTGCGGGAACTCGACGAAGCCTCAGCGGCCGACCCTTCACAACCAGGAGCCGCGCTGGCGCTCATTGGCCATTACATACAGCGAGGTCAGTCGAAGGAAGCGCTCGCGATCTCCAGAAGGTTGGTCGAACGCCTGCCGGAGAGTGCGCCAGCCCACTACGCGCTCGGGATGACCTTGCTGACGGTTAAGGATCGCGCGAGTGCGCGCGAGGCCTACGAGAAGGCATTCGCACTCGACCCCTTCTACATGGCCCCGGTCGAGGGGTTGGTGGTGATGGACCTTCAGGACAACAAACCTGACTCCGCACGCCGACGATTCGCTGCTGCGATCGCCAAGAACCCCAAGGCTGTCGACGCATCAGTGGCACTAGCGCAGTTGATGTTCCAGGCCGATCTGCCCGATGCCGAGGTTCTTCAGGTTCTCGATGCGGCCATCGCGGCTTCTCCAGCGTCGATGAAGCCGCGTGTCGGCAAGATCGCGTTCCTGAGCCAGCGGGGCAAGATCCGCGAGGCCATGGAGGTGGCCAAAGAGGCGCAGTCCGTCATTCCGGATTCTCCCGAGGTTCTGCTGGCGCTCGGGCGACTGCAGCTGAAGATTGGCGACGGATCCATGGCGCTTACCACCTACGGGAAGCTCGTGTCATTGATGCCAGGTTCCGCAGCGCCGTATGTCGGACAGTCTGAGGTCCACATTGCTGCCCGCGACTGGAAACTCGCAAGGGAGGCGCTGACACGCGCGGCAGAAATGGAGCCGGAGTCGAAGGCCGTGCAGACCGCGCGTTTCGGCGTCGAGATGCGCGCTGGATTCACGCGTGAGGCCCTGGAGAAGGCGAGATTCATCCAGAAGAAGTGGCCACGGGACGTCGATGGATACGAAGCGGAAGCCCAGCTGCTCCTCAAACAGAACGACCGCGATGGAGCCGAGCGAGTGCTTCGCACCGGCGTTGCGGAAACCGGACAGGTGGTGCTGGCGGAGAAGCTCGTGGCGGCGCTGGTTGCCAGCGGCAAGATCGCGCAAGCGGAGGACGTGGCCAACAAGTGGTACGCGGACCATCCGAAGGATGCATCGATCATCGGATCGACAGGCACAATCTTTCTCGGGAAGGGGGATTTCCGTGAGGCGGAACGCTGGCTGCGGCGTGCGGTAGAGCTTCGTCCTGACAGCCCTGTTCTACTCAACAACTTCGCGTGGGTTCTCGGGAAGCTTCAGCATCCGGAGGCGATTCCGATCGCCGACCGAGCACTTCAGAAGGCGCCCGAAAGTGCCGAAGTGCTGGACACGGTTGGTTGGGTCTATGTCCAGGCCGGCCAGATCGAGAAGGGCATCGAACATCTCAAGAAGGCCCTGGCGAAGGTGCCCGAGTCGCCGACGGTGCACCTGCGCATGGCGCGTGCACTCGCACGGGCGGGCCGCAAGGACGAGGCAAGGCAGCACGTGGATGCTGCCGCCAAGACGGCGACCGGCGAGTCGCTCAAGAAGGAAATCGAAGAGGTCAGAAGCTCGCTGTGACGAAGCGTCCGACCACTGGAAAAATTCAGAAACGTGAGGCTCGAGAGTTCATGCATTCAATCGCTGTGGTGGGACTGGGATACGTGGGGTTGCCCCTCGCTGTGGAGTTCGGCAAGAAGGTTCCGACCGTGGGATTCGACTTGTCCGAGGAGAAGGTGCGCGCGTACCGGGCGTATGTGGATCCGACTGGCGAGGTGAGCACCTCGGATCTCGCGGCGGCCAAGCATTTCACCGCAACCACGGATCCCAAGGCGCTGGGGGAGGCCGACTTCATCATCGTCGCTGTGCCCACTCCCGTGGACGACGCGCACAACCCCGACTTCAGTCCGCTCATTGGCGCCAGCCAATCGGTCGGCAAGCACATGAAGCGAGGCGCGACCGTGGTGTTCGAATCCACGGTGTATCCCGGCGCGACCGAGGAAGTCTGCGTGCCGATCATGGAGCGCGTCTCGGGCATGAAGTGGAAGACCGACTTCTTCGTTGGGTACTCCCCCGAGCGGATCAACCCCGGTGACAAGGAGCGCACGGTCACCAAGATCATCAAGGTGGTGTCGGGCGACACGCCGGAAACGCTGGAGCGCGTCGCCAAGGTCTACGAGAGCGTGATCACTGCCGGGGTGCATCGGGCCTCGAGCATCAAGGTGGCCGAGGCCGCGAAGGTCATCGAGAACACGCAGCGCGACTTGAACATCGCGCTCATGAACGAGCTGGCGCTCATCTTCCACCGTCTGGGCATCGACACGCTGGAAGTGCTGAAGGCGGCGGGCACGAAGTGGAACTTCCTGCCTTTCCGACCCGGCCTGGTGGGCGGTCACTGCATCGGTGTGGATCCGTACTACCTCACGCACAAGGCGGAGAAGGTGGGCTATCACCCGCAGGTGATTCTCGCCGGGCGACGCATCAACGACGGGATGGGAAAGTACGTCGCCGAGCAGACGGTGAAGGAGATGATCCGCGCGGGGTTCAGCATCCGCGGAGACGACGTTGTCGTCCTGGGACTGACGTTCAAGGAGAACTGCCCGGATACCCGCAATACCCGCGTGATCGATGTCATCCAGGAGCTGAAGTCGTACGGCGCCAACGTGCACGTGCATGACCCGGTCGCGAATGCCGAGGAAGCGATGCACGAGTACGGCGTCACCCTGACTGCGTGGGACGATCTTCCGAAGGCGGCGGCGGTGGTCTACGCGGTGGCGCACTCGGAGTTCGTGAATCGTCCGATCCCCGAGTTCGTGGCGAAGATGCGACCCGGCGCCGTGTTGACGGACGTGAAGTGTCAGGCGGACGCCGCCGCCTTCGAGAAGCACGGCGTGACGGTCTGGCGGCTTTGACCGATCTCGCGAAGGCACCGACGGCAGCGAGGCTGCCTCCGGCGCTGCTTCGGACACGCGCCCGCTGGTTGGTGACGGGAGGTGCGGGATTCATTGGGTCCCATCTCATCGAGACCCTGTTGGGCGCCGGTCAGGAGGTGGTGACGCTCGACAATTTCGCCACTGGTCGACGTCGCAACCTCGATCTGGTGCGTGCGTCGGTGGGTGAGGCTTCCTGGGCAAGGCACCGGCTGATCGAGGCCGACATACGCGACCTCGATGTATGCGTGGCGGCGTGCGAGGGTGTGCAGTACGTACTGCATCAGGCTGCGCTGGGGTCGGTGCCGCGGTCCATCGCCGATCCGTTGCTTTCGCACGCGGCCAACGTGAATGGCACCCTCAACATGTTGGTGGCAGCTCGCGATGCCAAGGTGCATCGCTTCGTCTTTGCATCATCCAGTTCGGTGTACGGAGATCACCCGGCCCTTCCCAAGGTCGAGGACGTCATCGGGCAGCAGCTCTCTCCGTACGCCGTGACGAAGTACGTCACGGAACTCTATGCATCGGTGTTCGCCAGAAGCTATGGTCTTCAATCGGTCGGCCTGCGGTACTTCAACGTCTTCGGTGCCAGGCAGGATCCTGCAGGACCTTATGCGGCGGTTATTCCACGATGGGTGAAGGCGATGCTCGCGGGGGAGTCCGTGAAGATCTTCGGCGATGGCGAGACCTCCCGGGACTTCTGCTACGTCAAGAACGTCGTCCAGATGAACCTGCTGGCGGCGCTGACCGAATCGCCGGATGCGGTCAACCGCATCTACAATGTTGCGGTACACCACAGGACGTCCTTGAACATGCTGTTCGGCATGCTTCGCGACCTGATGGGCATCGAGGCCGTTCCTGAGTACCACGACTTTCGTCCGGGTGACGTGCGCCACTCCTTGGCCGATGTCGGCCTTGCCCAGAGTCTTCTCGGGTATGAGCCGACGCACGATCTCGAGAATGGTCTGCGGGAGGCGTTGCCATGGTACTTGTCCGAATACGGAGAACCGGGGCGCGGCGAGTGAAGTCCGTGACGGCGCTCGTCCGCGTTTTCCGGATGGGACTCCCGTGGCTTCTGCTGACCTTGGCAGTGGGCGAGGCGCGC
The DNA here is from genome assembly GCA_001464895.1 of Betaproteobacteria bacterium Ga0077532. Lineage (GTDB taxonomy): Bacteria > Pseudomonadota > Gammaproteobacteria > Burkholderiales. The sequence goes on along the minus strand of LNEE01000016.1, from coordinate 105,645 downwards.
TCCGATCCGATGGACACCATCGAGCGTGTGAAGGCGTCGGTGGTGGCAGTTGGCACCTATGAGCGCACTCGAAATCCTGCCTTCGCCTTTCGCGGGACTGGATTCGCCATCGGTGACGGCGCGTGGATCGTCACCAATGCGCATGTCCTTCCGCCAACCCTGGACAGTGAGCGCCGGGAATCCCTGGTGGCTGTGCTGCCCGGGATCAACATCTCAACGGGGCAGGCCCGCATGGCTCGAGTCCTCGCCGTGGATCGCACCAATGATCTGGCGATTCTTGCCATCGAAGGGGCCAAGCTTCCGCCGCTTCGGATCTTGGAGACGTTCCGCGTTCGCGAAGGCCAGACGCTCTACTTCACTGGTTTTCCCATCGGCGCGGTGCTGGGGCTCATACCGGTGACCCATCGGGCGATGGTGGCGGCGCTCACACCGATATCGATACCTACGAGCGATGCGGCACAGCTCGATGCTCAGGCGATTCGACGTCTGTCGAGCGGGGCTGCTGCGGTGATGCAACTCGATGCCACCGCGTACCCGGGTAACAGTGGGAGTCCCCTCTACGACCCCGAGTCGGGTGGGGTGGTCGGAATCCTGAACAGCGTATTCGTTAAGGCGTCGAGAGAGACGCTCCTGTCGCAGCCCAGCGGCATCGCGTACGCGCTTCCGGTTCAGTGGCTGCTGGATCTGATGAAGACCATCAAGTAGGCGTCAGTCCGGCAGATTGCCCGGGCCGCTTGCTCGTCATGGAAGCAGCGGCGCGCTGTCGGGATCACCGGCGCGCATGTCGAACGGAAACACCTCCCGGACCGTCATCAATTCAACGAGCACTTCCTCGGCCCTTTCGAACGCGCGATTTCGCCCTGTTCCGAGGAGCCCTTCCAGACAGGGTCGAAGTGCTGCGAGTTCTTCGGGCAGGCGCAGCGATGCTGTCAGATCTCCGTCGGGCTGGCCCCCGCTTCGAGCTGGCGTGTCCCCTCGAAGCAGTGCGCTCAGGATGAGTCCGAGCGCGCGGAAATCCGCCCGTCGGCCGTTCTGGAGATACGCTTCACGCTCGGAAGCTGAAACATTTTCGCGGCGCGCTGTGCGCAATGCTCGTTCGGTGGTGTTGAAGTCAGCCAACACCACGACCCGTTCCTTTCGGAACAGAAAATGTTCCGCGCCGAGCGATCCGTGAAAGAGGTCCAGCCCGTGCAGGGCGTCGAGTGCGAAGCTCATCTGCGCAAGATAGTTGAGTGACAGACCGATCGGGACGCGTTTGCGGATCGCGGCCTCGAGGCTCCCTCCCGGCAGGAACTCCGTTGCCACGAATGCGATGTCGTCGGTACGCCCGATCTCGAAGACCGAGAGAACGTTGCGCTGGTCGAGGTCAGCAATCCGGCGATAGTCGTCGAGGTATTGCTCGATGAAGCCGTCCGGGACCTCACGGACGGGGATCACCTTGAGAAACTCGTCCCTCGCAGTGTGTTCGTGTACTGCTTGATACGCAGTGACGCTCGAGCCCTGCCCGACACGCTTCACTATCTTCCGATGCGGGACACCGACGTCGTGCTCCTCCGGCGGGCGCAACGACCCGCCCACCACGATCGTTCGATCGGCTTCGTCGGGCTCGGCGTCGCCAGGCAGGCGGGCCAGGATGCCATTCGACAGGATTGCCTCGCTGGCCTCGGTCATCATGATCAGTTCGCCGGGGCGGGCCGTCCCTGGGTTGAACCCGCTCACTTCGACGATCGGGATGGTGCCGTGGTCGGAGTCCGTGACGGTCGCTCGGCGGCCCAGTTGAAAGCGGTTGCCGGCAAGCAGTGCGCTCGCTTCAGACACCGCGATGCTCCAACCCAGCCCCTTGGAGCGGCCATCCAGCCGGCTCGCCACATCGACGGCCGGGCCGGCGACGCTGGGTACCACGGTGCCCCCGATTGCCAGACGCGCCACGATCACCTCTCCCGAGTCGATCCCGCAGCCGATCGAAATCTGGGGTATGAACGCGTCCGAGAGCGTGGCGTGAGCCCACGTCTTGACCCGCCTGGCGGTGAGCATGGCCGCCATCGCCGCCTCGAAGGCGCGGGTCGAATGCGTTCGGTCCGTGTTCGGGCCATCCTCGAAGAGCGCCAGCAGTCCAGTGGCGTCAGCGCGAACGACCCAGCCGCCCTGGCTGAGAATGGCGTCGCGCGAGTCGGTCACGAACTTCTGCAGCAGCGACTCGAGTGTTCTGCCGCGCAGAGACCTTGCGAGTGTCACGAGGTTTCGCAACGAAACGAAGAGCACGCTCGCACTACGGGACTCGACGAGCATCCCCGGTGACGCAAGCGGGCTCGTACCCCACGCGGAGAGTGCCGGCATGTCCGTGCCGGCCCCGCCATTCATCTCGGAGCCCAGTCGAGCGCGAACCGCTTCCCGCAGTACGGGCCATCCGAAGGGCTTGCTTAGAACGCCGCCCGGGGCAATGGTCAGCGCTCGGGAATACGTCTCCGGCTCATCTCCCGGAACGAGGAAAAGCAGAGGAATCATGGCGGTGCGTGCATCGGAGCGCAGCGTGGCGGCAAGCACGAATGCGTTGCTGCCGGGCAGGTCGGTCGAGATGATCGCCAGGTCAGATCGTTCGCTCCGTGCTGCATCGAGCATCTGGCCGAGGTGATCCCCCGCGGTCACCTGGTAACCATTTGCGTTGAGATGAAGCCGGCACCATTCCCTGAGGGTGGCGTTGCTCTCTACGAGAAGTATGCGTTCCATGCTGGGTGGGGGCTCGCTGGCGGTTCCGGGTACTGCGCCTGGCTTGTAGGGGTAAGGGACCGGGGAGCCGGGCTCCGTCGTAGCCAGGATCTGGCTTGGCGATCGGATCTCAGGGAGCGGTTGCCCGCGCAATTCGCGACGGGCCGCTCGTATCTGTGACTGGTTTCCTAAATGGTGTTGACGGCGGTCGATTCGTTTGCAGTCTGGGTGTCGTGCGCTCTTGGCCCGATGTCCGATGGCTTCCGACGAGGCGAGCCCATCACCTGTCGCTCGTGTCGGTGGCGTGCTTATCCGACACTCCGGCGAAAGGGCGCGATTGCGCCTGTGTCCGCCGTGGGGCTCCGTGGACAGACAACAAACTCCTTCCCCCGTCGATGTTATCGCGAGTCCGCGCGGGAGTGCATGATTCTCTAGGTGCTCGCCTGGCTCGCCATCGCTGCATCGATCGTCTATAATTTTCGTTCGGTTGCGGACGGGTTGGCTTACGTAATGCCTGCTGCCTTATGGCGAAGAAAAGCCATGCGGCGAGGGAAACCAGCCAGCTGAGTGTCTCAACCGGAACGTTTCGACGCCTCGCACTGAATCAACAGTTCCCTCTAATCGTTCGGGGGAGCGTCTGGGCGGGATGTCGACTGTGTGACGACGGCCAAGTAGCTCAGTCGGTAGAGCAGAGGATTGAAAATCCTTGTGTCGGTGGTTCGATTCCGCCCTTGGCCACCAACCCCACTGTCTTCCGGAGCGATTCCTTCGTTCCGAGGGGTCCTAGCATGGAGACCGCCGCCCAGCGGCAGACCGTGGTGTGCGATTCCGGAGGCAGCATCAAACTTCGCGAATTTCCGCTATGCCGCGTCCGGACCGATAGCCGATGGAACTGGTCGCGCTAGGCGTCAACCACCAGACGGCGCCACTTGCGTTGCGCGAACAGGTGGCCTTCGCCGCAGAAGGCCTTCGGCCCGCGCTCGTCGATCTTGTCAAGAATCAGCGCGTCGACGAAGCCGCGATCATCTCGACCTGCAACCGCACGGAAGTGTTTTGCGCCACAGCCGAGCCCTCGCGGATCATCGATTGGCTCGCGAAGTACCACGGGCTCGGCGCTGACAAGCTCGCCCCCTACCTCTACGAATTCCCCCGCGAACAGGCGGTTGCGCATGCTTTCCGGGTCGCCAGCGGCCTCGAGTCCATGGTCATCGGCGAAGCGCAGATCCTGGGGCAGATGAAGCAGGCCGTACGTTTCGCGGAAGAGGCCGGGACTCTTGGTACCGTCCTTCACAAGCTTTTTCAGCGAACGTTCTCTGTTGCGAAGGAGGTCAGGACCCGGACCGATATCGGCGCAAGCTCGGTGTCGCTGGCCGCGGCGGGTGTCCGGGTCGCCGAGCGGATCTTTCCTTCCATCGCGGAGCAAGCCGTTCTTTTCATCGGCGCAGGCGAGATGATCGATCTCTGCGCAGCCCATTTCTGTGCTCGGAAGCCGCGGCGTGCTGTTTTCACGAACCGAACGATGGAGCGGGCGGAAGGAATGGCGGTCAAGTATTCCGGCCAGGCCATCCCTCTGTCGGCGCTTCCAGATGCGGTGGCGCAGTTCGATATCGTCGTGACGTGTACTGCCAGCCCGCTGCCGATCCTTGGCAAGGGCCTTATCGAGCGGGCGCTGAAGGCGAGGCGGCATCGGCCGATGCTGCTGGTGGACCTCGCGGTGCCTCGAGATATCGAGCCGGAGGTTGCCAAGCTCGGGGACGTCTTCCTCTACACGGTTGACGATCTCGGGACGATCGTCCGTGAGGGGCTCGACCACCGTCATGCCGCTGTTGCCGAGGCGGAGTCGATCATCGCCACGGGTGTGTCCGATTTCATGCGGTGGTTGCGGTCCCGCGAGTTGGTGCCGGCGATCCGGGAGATCCGCGGGCGTGCAGAGGCCGTCAGACAGCATGAGGTCGATCGCGCGCTGAGAGCCATTGCGCGTGGTGATGATCCGAAAGTGGTGCTCGAGGCGCTCTCACACGGGCTGACGAACAAGTTCCTCCATGGTCCGACGCAGGCACTCCAAGGTGCCGAGGGCGACGATCGAGACCGGATCCTCGGTGTGCTGTCGGGCCTCTTCGGGGGCGACAGGCGGGCATGAAGGCATCGCTTTCGTCGCGACTGATGCGACTTTCTGCACGCATCGAAGAGATCGATCACCTGTTGGCCCAGGAAGAGGTCACGCGTGACCTCGATACCTATCGAAAGCTGGTGCGGGAACATGCAGGCATCCGACCGGTTGTCGACCTCTATCGCGCCTACCGTGAAGGAGAGCATGACCTGGCGGCCGCCCAACAGATGGCGGCCGAGCCGGGCATGCGTGAGTTCGCTGAAGAAGAGACTCGGGCCACTCGCCGGCGCCTGGAGGAACTCGAGTCCGAACTTCAGCGGGAGCTTCTGCCTCGCGACCCCAACGACGACCGCGACATCTTTCTCGAGATTCGAGCGGGTGCCGGGGGAGACGAATCCGCGTTGTTTGCGGGTGACTTGTTCCGCATGTATTCGCGGTTCGCCGAGCGCAATGGCTGGAGGGTCGAGCTCGTTGCCCAGAGTCCGAGCGAGTTGGGTGGCTTCAAGGAAATCATCGCCAAGATCGCCGGTCAGGGGGCCTACTCGAAGCTCAAGTTCGAATCAGGTGGTCATCGGGTCCAGCGAGTACCAGCGACGGAAGCGCAGGGGCGGATCCATACGTCGGCATGCACAGTGGCCATCCTGCCGGAGGTTGACGACGTCACGGATGTCATTCTGAATCCGGCCGATCTGCGAGTTGACACCTTTCGCGCCTCCGGCGCCGGGGGGCAGCACATCAACAAGACCGATTCCGCCGTGCGCGTCACCCACTTGCCCACGGGGATCGTGGTGGAGTGTCAGGACGACCGATCCCAACACAAGAACAAGGCGCAGGCGATGTCGATTCTCGCCGCGCGGATTCGTGACAAGCAGGTGAGAGAACAGGCCGCGAAGACGGCTGCTGATCGCAAGTCCATGATTGGTAGTGGGGATCGTTCCGAGCGTATCCGAACTTACAACTTTCCCCAGGGGCGAGTGACGGATCACCGCATCAACATCACGCTCCACAAGATTGCCCAGATCATGGATGGCGACATCGAGGAACTTTGTGCTGCGCTCATGGCTGAGCATCAGGCGGAGCAACTGGCTTCACTAGCGGAGGAGCAATGAGTCTGTTTACTTTGGGTGCGCGTCTGGCAGCAGATGCCCGGCGCTTGGCCGCGACGGTCAAGATATCCCGGGGCGACGCCATGCGCGAGATTCGACGGCTCGCAACGCATGCACTGCAACTGACGCCGGCTCAGTTGATCGTTCGGGAACGGGAATCTCCCGGCCGCTTCGATCTTTCTGCCTACGGGATAGTCTTCGATCGACGCCTTCGAGGTGAGCCACTTCCTTACGTGCTCGGGGAATGGCCCTTCAGAGACCACCTGTTCAAAGTGACGCAGGACGTTCTGATTCCTCGTCCAGACACCGAAGTGCTCGTTGAGGCGGCACTCGGTGCCTGCCCGGAAGGGCGCGCTGCGCGCGTCCTTGATCTCGGGACCGGTAGCGGTTGTATTGCCATCTCGATCGCGCTTGCCAGGCCTGCGGCGCTCGTCACAGGTGTGGATGCGAGCGAAGAGGCGCTTGCGGTTGCGCGCGAGAACGCCGAGCGTCTCGGCGCGAGCAACGCGCGTCTGCTGCAGTCCGATTGGTATCGCGCGCTGGCAGGGGAGACTTTCGAGGTGATCGTATCGAATCCACCCTACGTCGCAGAAGGTGATCCGCACTTGGATGCACTGAAGTTCGAACCCGCGCGCGCCTTGGTTGGGGGATCCGACGGTCTCGATGCATTGCGCGTGGTTGTTTCGACTGCGCCTAGCCACCTCGATGCGGGCGGCACACTCGTCGTCGAGCACGGGTACGACCAGCGAGACGAAGTCTGCCAAATGTTCACTGCGGCGGGTTTCCAGTCCGTGGAAACCGCGAACGACCTGAGTGGAGTTCCCCGTATCGTTGTTGGTCGGATGGCGCGAAAGGCGCCAGACAAGGCGCGTCGCAAGAGCACCGCAGTGAGCGCTTGACGATCCGTCCGGCGCCTCGGTTGTTGCGTCGGCATGGAGCCGTTACCATCAGTTTCTATAGGAGGTGTCCGTCTTTGGATGCCTCGAAATGAACGGAGCAGCATGCCCATGGACAAGAAGGAAGCGATTCGCAAGCAGGTGTCTGAGAACCCCGTTGTCCTCTACATGAAAGGCACCCCGGACGCGCCGATGTGTGGGTTCTCGGCGGCGGCGATTCAGATTCTAGAAGCGTGTGGTGTCGAGGAAGTGGCTACAGTCAATGTGTTGGACGATCCGGACATTCGACAGGGGATCAAGGAGTTCTCGAGCTGGCCGACGATTCCACAGCTGTACGTTCGAGGCGATTTCGTAGGGGGCGCGGACATCATGCGCGAGATGTATCAGAGCGGCGAACTGCAGAAGCTCATCGGGCCAGGTTCCGCGCAGTCCTGATCGCTGGACCGGCTTGAGCGGTTTGGAAACCCAAACCTGCCGGAGTGTCAAGTCTTGAGAGTCCTTCGTCCCCGCAACGAAGGCTCTTAACCTGTTTGTCCATGTCGAGTGCGTCGGGTGGTTTCGTTTGGAAACCCTCTTCGTTTCCCCTAGGCGACAGTTCTTGCATTCGCTATGCCGGCTCGCCGTGAGCCGATCTCGTCCGCAGGCAAGAAAGCTGCTCGCGTCCAATCAGCGCATTGCTGGAGTTTCCATGTTGCTGAGGGATCTTTGCCCGGTTTGTTGGGGACTGCAACATCGGCCATGATGGGGCGTCGCGACGTCGGCCCATGTGGGAGAACGGGGAGACATACGAAATGACAACGAGAGAGGCTTCGAAAACGCCGATCGGGTTCACAACTGCCGGGGACGAATTGAGCGATGTCTTCTCCTCGCTTTCGTTTGATCACAGTGCCGATTCGGACATAGCGACAATCTTCAGCACGGACGCTCGCACGTTCGGGATTCGTCCTGCCGACTCCGAAGGAAAGCGGTTCGGGGCCACGCTGCTACTTAACAAGATGTACTCATGGCGTGGCTATGGTGCTGGGCAACAGGTGGTTGGGCGACCGGACCAAATCACCCTTGTGGCGGCTGACTATCACGACGGAAGCGCTCTCGGAACGCTGACTGTGGGGTTGGACCGCGGGATCCCTTTGCTCGTGGATGTGCTGTACCGCGATGAGGCGGACGCCCTGCGCGCGAATGGCGGGCAACTTTGCGAAATGATCAAGTTCGCCGTCGACCGCGGCGTCAATTCGAAGCACCTCCTCGCTGCCTTGTTTCACGTGGCATTCATTTACGCCTACCACCTCAATCACTGCACTGATCTCTTGATCGAGGTCACTCCGAAGCACGCACTCTTCTACAAACATCTCCTCGGATTCGAGCGCTGTGGGGAAGTACGCTTGAACCCCAGGGTCAACACAATGGGCGTTCTTTTGCGACTGGACCTTGAGTACGCTGCCGAGCAGATACGAATTCACGGCGGTGGGGGCAAGAATTCGAAGAACATGACGCTCTACCCGTACGCATTCTCCGAAAAGGAGGAACGCGGTGTTGTTGAGCGTTTGAAGCGAATCGAACAGCTTCCGGAGGGTTCGCGCCTAGAAGAAGGGAGGTAGCGGGTACAAGATGAGTCTTGACCGCGACTGCATTAGTCTCATGCGGCCGACAAATCGGTATGGTCGATCCGTGCTGAGTTCCATACCGCACTGATAGTTGGTGTTTATTTCGCCGGGCTTGGCAATTGCTAGTGATTTCAATCCCACGCTGGGCAGTCAGTTCCGGTGTTGTGTGCAGCCCCTTCCAGGGCGCGCAGCAGCATCGGCACTGAGATGGTCCGCGGGGTCCTGTTGAAGGACAGGGTTCGATGCTGAAGACGGGGAAGCAACGGAAAACAATATCCCCGAACCCGGAGACCTGCTGTGACTCAAGTTCATTCGAGGACATGTACTCTTGGTTCGTCAGTCGCAGGCGACACTGGCAGCCATGGTCAGATTCAAGACTTGCCGGCAATCAAACCCGTTGTGGCTATCGCGGCTACGGGGTTCGGATTCGCACTGATCGATGTGGGTGTCGCTGAAACGATATCGGATGTCGTTGCCGCCAACGCGCTTCTCCTGAATCGTTACGTTCCCAAGGGATACGCAGTCGATCGCGGCGCTGAGAACATCGTTTCCGGCGACGCACCTGTGCTCATCGCAAAGAATCGGCTGGATGGTGCGACCCTGGCCACATTGACTCTCCGGATGGACGGGGCGCGCGGCCTGATCGCGGAGCACCTGTACCCGAACGAGGTTGCTCGACTTCGGGATCAAGGCTGTCGTCTTTGCGAGGCAGTGCGTTTTGCATCGACGCCATCGTTCAGATCTCTCGATCTCCTGCGAAAGCTGTTCGATAGCGCGTTTTCCGTCGGTCGACAGTTGGACCGTACGGATGTCCTGATAGAGGTCACGCCGCGGCATGCTGCTTTCTACAAGCGGATTCTTGGCTTTCGGGCGCTCGGCAGTCCTCGTCACAATCCGCGTGTCAACACCACTGGGACGCTTCTGCATGCCAACGCAGAAGAACTGTCCGATCGCGTTGGTCAAGCGTCTTTCCAGGGCCTGGCACTGTTTCCCAGTCCCGAGGTGGTCGTTGATCAGGGAGTGGATGGGTGCCCGCCAGAGCGCCATCGCGCGGCGCCGCTCCTGTGACCCATCGGTTCTGCAGTTCCCCGTTTCCGTCCGGTGTAGCAAGGCCATAAGATTGGGGTTGTGCATGTCCCCAGAGATTGCCGATGTTCTCTTATGACGAAGCTTTTTCAAGAAATCTGGGCTGGGTTACCGCTGAGGAGCAGGCGGCACTCCGGCGCAAGCGTGTTGCAATTGCCGGTCTCGGCGGGACTGGTGGTGTCCACCTACTGACGCTCGCCCGACTCGGGATCGGCGCATTCAACATCGCCGATTTCGACACCTTCGGACTCGCGAATTTCAACCGCCAGGCCGGAGCAATGGTATCCACTCTCGGCCGCCCCAAGATCGATGTGCTGGATGAGATGGCGCGAGACATCAATCCCCAGTTGGCCATTCAGACGTTCCCGAATGGCGTCACAGAAGACAACGTCGATCGGTTTCTCGAAGGGGTCGACATCTATGTCGATGCGTTGGACTACTTCGCGTTCGATGCCCGGGACCTTGTCTACCGCAAGCTTGCAGAGAAGCGGATTCCCGCAGTCATCGCGGCTCCGCTAGGGATGGGGACGGCCATCGTCAACTTCCTCCCGGGCGGGATGACATTCGAGGAATACTTCCAGCTGCGAGGGCTTCCTCCGAAGGAAAAGGCTCTCCATTTCCTGATCGGATTGTCACCCGCGCTGTTGCAGCGCACGTACCTCGTCGATCCGGACCGGGTGAAATTCGGCGAGCGCGCGGGGCCTTCGACAGGAATGGCCTGCCAGATGTGTGCCGGGGCTGCGGGCGTCGAAGTACTGAAGATTCTGCTCGGCCGCGGGCGGGTTCTGTCGGCACCCCACGGATTCCAGTTCGACGCCTACCGGAACAAGTTTGTCCGTACCTGGCGCCCTGGTGGCATGAGCAACCCATTGATGAGATTGATGCTCGTGCTCGCCAAGTTGAAACTCAAAATGGATGTCCGCGGCGAGAGCTGACGCTGACGACTACGCATGTCAGGCCTCCGCTATCTGGGCTTCCGTGCCCTGACGTTGTAGGTGTTGCCAGTGATGTCGTCCCACTCGATCTCGAACCCCGCGGCGCAGATTCTCCGCTTGATGTCATCGAGTTCGTAAGGCGTGTACAGGATGCCCTTCTTCATGCCCCACTGGTCGATGCGCTCGGCTATCCACCGAAGCGGGGCAGCGCCGCGCGGGTATAGAAGCACGTTCATCGCGAGTGTGCCCCCGGGCTTCAGAACTCGGAACAGTTCCCGGAATCCGGCATCGACATCGGGAAAGCAGTGCACAGCGTTTGCAACATTGGCCGTGTCGAACGTCGAGGACGGAAGGTCCAGGCTTCCCACATCCGCTTTCAGCAGGCGAATCCTGGTGTCGCCGCGAAAGCGTCGGATCGCGCCCGCAAGCATCGCCTCGGCGTAGTCGAAGCCCACGACGCTGCCGATGGATTTCCGCGTAAAACGCTTCCACCACAAGATGATGCCGAACAAGGTGCCACTACCGATGGCGCCCTCCAGATGCACCGGGCCGATGTTGTTGCCGAAGAGTCGAACCTGCTCCCAGAGAGTGCTCCGGTACGCAAAGGTCAGAATGAAGAAGCCCCGCACGTCGTACCACCATGGGGGCGAGTCATAGGCGCGCTCGATCTTCGCAAGTGAAACATCTTCGTCGCTTGAGGGGGGTATCACGGACGTGTTCTCCTGGATGAACTGGGTCGAAGCAGGCGGATGGCTCAGTGCGAATCACCCATGCGGAAGCACATCGCTAGTGTAGTCGGACAAATACGGATATCCATGCCAAGGCCTGTGCCGCCTCCTGTTCGAATGCTCAACGCGTCGTGGTATCCGATGGCGTTGTTCCCTGCCCTCCGTACATGGTTTCGCTGCTGCTTGGCAGTGTGAGGCCATCTCGCACTCGACTAGAGGGTAAGTCCAATGTCGGGCGCCCTTACATCTCTCTTCGGTGTGATTCCGGGGAAACAAATAAAATTATCAAAAACAATGACTTGCTATCCTGGTACGGCTGCTGCTTATAGAGGGTCGTGGTCACCAGACTGCCCACACAGTCCAACCAAATTTCTACAGCTTGTCGGAGTCTTAAAATGAACCAATTCATGAAGAAAGTGCTGAGTGTCGCAGTCCTGGGCATTGCGAGCGCGGGCGTTAACGCTGCAGAACTCCTCGATTTCACCATCGACCAGTCCTCTGTTCCGGGTTCGGAAACCCTCTCCAATCCCGTGATCACGGTCGACAAGATCATCGGTAACTACAACGAGATTTTCACGGGTCTGCTGAACGGTACGTTTTCGACTTCGGCGTACTGGGATGCCGCTAGCTATGCCAAGGACGATGGTGCAACCGCTGTCGGCAGCGGCCTGACGACGAATCCTTCGTTCTCCACGCTCCAGTACGGCATGTACGCCACGTTCACCGCGACCGGCAACTTCGTGCCGAATGCGGGTGGCGGCTTCACTTTCATCGCCAACGGTGGCTCGTTCGAACTGTTCATCGACCCGAACAACGACACGACGAAGGCGCTTGGCGCGACGGGCTTCGATGCCGTGACCATCGGTGGCGGAACAGCCGACGACTACCAAGTGGCGTCCGCTTCCCTGTTGTTCGGTTCCGGTAACAGCGCTGCCGGCGGTGTGGGTTCTGCCAACGGTAACTTCGACCTGGTGTTCTCGCCGTTCACGCTGACGGCGCCCGGCGGCACCGCATTCTTTGTTGCTCCGGACCCCTTCCACATCGTTCTGGACGTGAAGGGTCAGTTCAACTTCTTCGAGCCCGTGGGTAACCAGACCATCAACGGTTCCGCTGATGCCTTCTTCATCAAGATCCCTGAGCCGGGTAGCCTGGCCCTGATCGGCGCTGCGGTTGCTGGTATCGGCTTCACGGCGCGTCGCCGCAAGGTCTGATAGATCAGTTTTCCGACGGTTGTAGTTGGGGGCCTGCTCGCAAGAGCAGGCCCCCAGTCATTTTTGAGTCGACACTCTGTGTCCAGCGGCAGAGACCGATTTGCCGCGTAGAAGAAGGATTGGGACCAGAAAAGCCGCGAGGCGGCTCGAGCCAGCGTCCCAGGAGTATGAGTAACCCTTCTTGCGAGCCTTCGCCTCGCATGCCTGCATTCGCCGTCAGTTGATCGTCTGGGTATGCCGACTCGCGCGGTACGGGCGAGGATCAGGCCGGAACTTGGTCCACTCGTTCCGAGGAACTAGTAGCCGTCTCCAAGCTCGACGGCCCACACTCTCAGCGGCTCAGATGGCCTTTCGCAACGCGGACGCGATATCCATCCGTGCCATCTTCACCGCCGGAAAGATCGACGCGAGGAAGGTCGCAGCGAATCCGATTGCGGATGCTGTGATGACAGCGTTCCAGCTGACGCGAACAAGCGCCACGTAGGGCAGATCCGAGTTTGGGGGGGGCGGCATCGGAATGCCCACGTATGAGATCGCTTTGGCCAGACCCACGCCGATGCCGACGCCCGCTGCGACGCCCAGCAAACCGAGCAGCGAGTTCTCGATCAGGATGATCTCGAGGATGTTGCGTCGGCGATTGCCGAGCGCGCGCGCCGTTCCGAACTCGGCAGTCCGCTCGAACACGCCAGTGTTCACGGCGTTCACCACGCTGAGGAGCACCATAAGCAGGATCACCATCCTGAGACCCCCGAACTGCTTTCCGTAGAGCGCGACAGTCTTCGGATAGAAGTCGTTGATCTGGTCCCACATCTTCACTTCCTGATCCCGCCAGACGTTCCGTTCCGTCAGGGTGTTGGCCACTTTCCGGGTGTCGGCCGTCTGCTTCAGCGACACCACCAGCGTGTTCGCCGTCTTCGTGTTCATCAGTTCCTGGGCCGCCGTGAGGGGCAGCTTCACGGCACGGTTGTCGTACTCCTTCGAGAAACTCTGGAAGGTGCCGACGACCTCGACATCGAGGGTGTTGGTGGCGCCGTCCTTGGTGCTGACCATCAGCACTGCGCGGTCCCCCGTCTTCAGACGGAGGGACTTCGCGACGCCATCGCCGAGCAGCGCGTGGAAATGGTCCTCGGCTTTCAGTCGGCGACCCGACGAGATCTTCACGAACGAGCCCAGCTTTTCCTCCTTGGCGGGCTCGATCCCCTCGCCGAGGATGGGCAGATCCGCACGGCCATTGCTGAGCAATCCCGGGAAACCGAGTCGCGCCATGACATCTTCGACTTCCGGCATCGTCGCGATACGTGCCTTGTCTCCCTCCGGATCCGCAACCAGGTAGCCATCGGGTTTGTGCGCGCCATGGACGAAGTACCCTTCGTGCGCCAGCTGTATGTGACCGGTCTGCGAATGAATGATGGCCTCGCCCAACTGCACGAAGATGTCCTCGACGAATCCCTGGCTGAGGATGAGTGTCGCGACGCCGAACGCCACTGCGCCGAGTGTCGTGAATGCGCGTCCGCGATGCCTCAACACATTTCTCACCGCGAGCGTGAACTTGGCCCGGAAGGCCAGCCGGGTCGGGCGGCGTCGCTTAGCGGGCGTGTCTGAGAGCATCGACGATGTTGAGTCTGGAGGCTTTCCAGGCCGGGTAGAGGCCGGCAAGGACGGCAGTGGTGACCGAGAGGAAGATCGCTTCGAAGACGAGACCCGGGGTGACCATGATGCCGGCAACGAAGCTGTTCGCCATCCCCGGTGGAGGCGGCATCGGAATCCCGACCCAACTGATGAGCCGGGCGGCGCCCACGCCCAGGATGCTCCCCAGGACACCGCCGGCGAAACCCAGGACGGCTCCTTCCGCAAGGAAGCGGCGCAGCACCTTGGCCCGGGTGTCCCCGAGGGCCATGAGCGTTCCGATCTCGCCGAAGCGCTCACGAACGTTGGTCATCATCGTGTTCGAAATGCTTAGCACGATGATGAAAGCGATCATCAGTTTCACGACGAGCACTTGCTTCGAGAAGAGCGAGACCGTCTTGTTGTAGAAGTCTGCCGCGGCGGTCTCGTACCACGGAACGATGCTGAGGCCCGGGGTCTGTAGCAAGGGCCTCAGCTTGGCCAGAAAGTTGTCGGTCTGGCCCGTGCGTTCCAGCAGGACCAACCACGTGTGCACCCCCGTCACCCGTAGCAGCCGCTGGCTCGTCTTCAACGGGATGCGCAGGGCGAAATCATCGTAGGCCTTGGTGATGGTGGCGAAGATGCCCACCACCTTCACCTCGATGGCGTTGATGCCGCCACTGCCGGTGTTGGCGAGCAGCACCACCGTCTGCCCGACTTGGAGCTTGAGGTTGTCGGCGAGCCCCTGCCCCACCGTGATTTCGTTGGCGTCGATACCGGAAAGGTCTTGGCCCGACAGGATGGTGAGAGCGCCACTCGCCTTCTTCTCGCGTTCGGGATCGACTCCTTCACCCGCGAACGACGTGGTGGAATCCCCGATGCTGATGAGCCCCGTGAACGACAGCCGGGGCGCCAGGGTGTCCACCTGGGGGAATGCCTCGATGAGTTTGCGGTCCTCGGAGGTCTCCGCCATCAGGTAGCGGAGCGGATCGGCAGTGCCGCCTTCCGCGAAACCGTCACGCGTGATCTGCACATGGCCGATACGGGCGCGGATCGCGCCTTCGCGCATCGTGTCGTAGTTCCACTCGAAGAATCCGGAAGCGAGCAGCATGGCCGCAACGCCGCCGATGATCGCGATGAGACTCACGCTCGTGCGACGTCGCTGGCGGAAGACGTTCCGGCTGGCGAGCATCAGATCCTGGCGCGCGATGAACCAGGCATGTTCCAGTTGTTCCCGGCGATGTGCGGGGATCAGCCGTTCCAGAAAGCTCAACACAACGGGCGCCTGCGCGCGTCGAAGTCGCTGGCGTATCGCTCAGAAGTCATAGCGGGTTTCGACGTAGATCCGATCGCGGTTCGCGTAGCGGCCGAGCACGCCTGTGACCGGACCATTGAACACGTCCAGGCCGAACGCGACCCTCAGGTTCTGCTCGACCCGCCAGATGACGCGAGGCCGGATGAGGTTCTCCCAGCGATTCAGACTCTGTATCCAGAGGAACTCGCCTTCGACCTTCGGCCGCAGCTTGCGGTTGTAGAGGAAGGTGACGCCGGTTTCGTAGCGCTCCTGGAACATGTCCGGGTCGTGGCCGAAGTACACGCGTTGGAATGCCTGGACGTTCATCCGCGCCTCTTCGGGCAGCGTGTAGTCGAGACCCACGGCGTAGTCGATGGTGTCCTTCTGGACCACGCCATTCGCCTGGGTGATCCGGCTCACATTGAAGCTCCTGCCCGAGGTGTACACCAGTTCGCCCTTCAGGATCCCGGCCTCGCCGAGGTCCTTGGAGAACGTGCCTCCCGTCTGGGAAATGCGATCGTGCCGGGGCGTGAAGATGATCGTCCCCGATGCCGGGCCGGTCGGCACGATATCGCGGTAGAACGTCGCGGCGCTGTCCATGCTGCTGTAGAAGAACGCCGAAAGATCCCAGCCCTTCGCCAACGTCGACACCCTGGCACCGTAGTTCGAGTTGGAAAGACTGCGTGACGGCAGCAAGTCATCGCGAAAGGTATTGGTGAAGCCGTCGGGTGCCGGCGCCTGGATGGGATAGAACTCCGACCCGGCCCTGCCGATCCGGTCGAAGGTCGTGTACGGGATCCAGAGAAGTTCGATGTGCGAGTCCCCCAGAAAGTACTCGCCTCGCGCAGCCCACTGGGGAATCCGGATGACGTCGAACGAAGGCAGGATGAAGTGCCGCAGGTCCTTCGCGGTGACGACGTCGGCGAAGAACAGGCCGACCATCTCGCCCCAGACCACGTTCTGCCGACCGAGGCGGAGATCCCAGCCCTTGTACGACGTATCGATGTAGGTCTCACCGATGATCCCGTAGAAGCGCTGGTCGTTTCTGACGTTGTCGGGGTAGAAGTTGGACCAGGCATAGACCGGATCGAACTCGCCGATGAGCGATGCCTTCCACTTCAGGTTGCTCGACCACTGACCCGATGATCCGACGCGTGCACGGATCACCGCGGTGGAGAAGTGCGCGGGGGAGGCGTAGGTGTAAGCCGTCTCCTGCTGAAGGAACCCGCGGAGTTTCGGAGCTTCGGATTCCTTGGGGCTGAGGGAGCGCAGTCCGTCCTCCCCGCTGAGTGATGGCAGCGCGTCGTCATCCGACGGCACCAGCGACGGCAGTCCATCGGACAGTGAGGGAGGTGAGTCATCGTCGTCGGCGGGGATGAGATCCTTCAGGTCATTCGCGGCCAGCATGCGGGCCGGGGGCCGGAGGCAGGCGGCGTCCCCTGATCGGCACGCCCCATCGGGTGCGGCCTGGCTGTCCAACTGCATGTACGCAACTGCAGCCACGATGGCCTGCGCAATGTGGCGCTTGGGCGGGAACAGCAGAGGGAGGCTTGCCATGGCTTTCCGGTATCAGCGTTTCAGGGCTGCTGCTTCGGTGTCGGTCGTGGAGGCTGCCCGGCGGGCCACATTCGTGATCGCCCACTGGCCTTCCTTGCGGACGCCGAGGATTCGTACTGTGCCGTCCTCGATGCCGACGAGGCGGTCGGCAGCGTCGATGACCTTCTTGTCGTGCGTAGAGAAGATGAATGTCGTCTTGTAGCGGCGGTTGATGTCCCGCATGAGCGCAAGAATGCCTTCACCGGTCTTGTGATCGAGGTTCGCCGTCGGTTCGTCCGCGAGGACCAGTTCCGGTCGGGTCACGAGCGCCCGCGCGATGGCGACGCGCTGACGCTGACCGCCGCTCAACTGCGAGGGCCGATGCTTCGCGAACTTCCCGAGCTGAACCAGCTCGAGCATTTCCTTCACGCGCTCCCGACGGTCTTGCTTGTCGAGCTCCTCCATCTGCAGCAGTGGGTACTCCACATTCTCTTCGGCCGTGAGCACGGGAAACAGATTGAAGGTCTGGAACACGAAGCCGATAGTCCTGGCGCGCAGGCTCGCCAGTTGATCTGGCGTCTGGCCGCTGATGTCGTGGCCGGCAATGACGACTCGGCCGCTCGAGGGCATATCGATGCAGCCGATCACGTTCAACAGAGTGGATTTCCCGCTGCCAGAGGGGCCGGCGATCGCGAGGAAGACGCCGCTTTCGAAGGACAGCGTCACGTCGTCGAGCGCCCGGACCATGTGATCCCCAAGCCGGTACTCTTTGCTCACGTGCTCCAACACTACGATCGACATGTGTGCGAAACCCAGCCCGGTTCGGTTCGAGCGCGGGCATATGATAAGGTCGTACGAGATTCAAGACGAGGGCTCATGCGCTATATCCAATCTCCATTCCAAGGTCGCCGTCGCATGTTCTTGTTCGCGGTGGCGGCAGTCCTTGCAACGTCATCGCCAGCTGTGCGTGCAGACGATGACGACGATGCCCAGGCGAAGGCGATACTCCAAAAGGCCGACGAGATTCGTTTCCCCGTTCGGGGGTTCGAGGTCGCCGTCAGGATCCGATCGGTCGAAGGTGGTGGTTCACCCGAAGAGCGCGAGTTCCGCGTGTATTCCAAGGGGAACGAGAACACCATCGTCCAGACCACCAAGCCCGCTGCAGAACGTGGCCAGATCCTGCTGATGAAAGGTCGCGACCTGTGGCTGTTCGTGCCCAACGTTTCGCAGCCGGTACGACTGTCGCTGGCGCAGCGCCTGACGGGGGTGGTTTCCAATGGCGACATCGCGCGGGCGAACTTCAGTGGCGATTACACGGCGAAGATCGTCGGCAGCGAGAAGATCGGTGAGGAGGCGTACCACGTGTTGGAGCTGACGGCCGTCGATCGCAGCGTCACGTATCAGAAGGTGAAGTACTGGGTCCGCCAATCCGGCAGCGCCCCGTACAAGGCGGAGTTCTACTCCATTTCCGATCGCCTGCTGAAGACGTGCAGCTACGAGAACTACCGGCAGCTGGGCGGCAAGATAAGACCGACTCGTCTGGTCATGATCGATGGCGTCAAGACGGACACGAAGTCGGTGATGGACTACGACGACATGCGGCTGGTGGATCTCCCCGAGAAGATGTTCACGAAGGAGTACCTCAAGAAGGTCCAGTAGAACCCGCATATGGTCCTGCGTTCGTTGCGTATGCCCCCGACGGACGCCGGGCCTGCTGTCATCGTTAGGGTGACTGTGCTCGACCGGTTATTCGGTTCGGGGCCCTGACGGAAAGAGAGCATCCAATGTCGCACAGCAGAACCGTGGCCAGCTTGGTGATCGCCACGATGTTTGTCCTGTCTGCCGAGGCGTCCGCCGCCGGCGATGATCGGACCACCCGCTTCTACGAAGATGCGCGCACGCGGCTCTCAAAGGGTGATACAGCAGGCGCGATCATCCAGCTCAAGAACGCTTTGCAGCAGGACGCCAATCTGCTCGCGGCGCATGCTCTCCTGGGCGAGGCATTCCTCAGGAACCAGCAACCCGACCAGGCGCAGGAAGCCCTGGAGCGCGCACTTCGGCTTGGCATCGACAAGTCAGAGATCGCACTTTTGCTGGCCGAGGTGTTTCTGGCGCAGGGCAAGGCCCGTGATCTGCTGGACCGCCTGCCGCCCGATGTTCTCCAGGGGCCTGCGAAGGCAAGACTGCTCGTCTTCCGCGGTCACGCCTACAAGGCATTGGGCGAACTGAGTTCCGCCGAGCGGAACTTCGAAGACGCGCGCGTCATCGACCCCCGTTCGGTCACAGCCCTGCTGTCGTTGGCGGAGCTGACGGCGCAGAAGGGGTTGCACGCCGAGGCGTTGGCATTGGTGGGGCGAGCCGCTGCCGAGGCGCCTGCGGATCCGACCGTCTGGTACATGAAGGGCGTGATCGCTCAGCAGAGCGGCGATCGGAAGGGCGCTATCGACGCTTACTCGCGAGCCCTCGAACTCCAGCCGGGCTACTCGGATGCGCGCGTTGCACGCCTCTCGCTCGCGATCGGCAATCGAGACGACGCCGGCGCCGCGACGGATGTCGAGTATTTCGCGCGTGAGCAGTCCGCGGAGCCGCGCGGCAACTATCTGAGGGCGGTGTATCTGGGCCAGAAGGGCGACAGCGAAGGTGCCCGTGCCGCGCTCTCGGCGGCCGCGCGCGTGCTTTCCCCGGTGCCGCCCGAAGTGCTGAAACGCCGTGCGCCCGAACTGCTGATGCTCACCGCCCTGGTGTTCCACGGGCTCGACGAGCACGAGCGTGCGCGCGCGTACCTCGAAGCTGTCCTGACGGTGACCCCGGGCGATCTGGCGGCGCACAAGCTTCTCGGATCCATTTTTCTTGGAAAGCGCGATTTCGTCTCCGCGATCAAGATTCTCGAACCCGCGCAGCGGAAAGCGCCGAACGATCCGCAGATCCTCCTCCTGCTGGGCGAGGCCTACATGGGTAAGGGCCGGAACCTTGCCGGGGCGGAGCTGCTGGAGCGCGCTTTCCAGCTTCGTGGGGACAACCTCGAGATACAGACCGCGTACGGCGTCAGTCTGCTCCGCGGTGGTCGGCGGGACGCCGGTATCCAGCAACTACGGATCGCCTTCGAGAAGGACCCCGGAAAGCCGAGGGTCGGGTTGGCGCTTTCGTCTGCGTACCTTGCCTCCGGTGATTCGAAGCGAGCCGTGGCGGTCATGGAGCGGGTGGTCCAGAAAGTACCCGGGAATCCTGGCTACCTGAACACGCTCGGCGTCGTGCGCCTGTCCTCGGGAGATATCAATGGGGCCCGGGCGGCGTTCGAACAGGCATTGGTGGCGTCGCCGGGGTTTGCGCCAGCTCAGCTCAATCTCGGAAAGTTGGATCTCCGGGAGGGTCGATTCGAGCAGGCGGTCGCCAAGTACGCCGCCGTCCTCAAGGCAGACTCGAAATCCGTTCAGGCCATGCACGAGCTGGCGAAGCTCGAGCAGCGGCGCGGCGCCACCGCCGCGTCCGTGGAGTGGCTGGAGAAAGCGCGCGCCGCCGACCCTGCGTTTCTGCCCGTGGCGTTTGACCTCATCGACGCTTACATCGCCGCGAAGGAGCCCACGAAAGCTGTCGATCTCGCGCGGGATCTCGAGAGTCGCGCTGCCGACAACCACGACGTGATGGCGCGGGGCGTGCGAGCCCGGCTCGCGGCGGGGGATAACCTCGGTGCGCAGTCCGTACTACAGCGGATGACGCGAGTGGCCCAGTTCGACGCAACCCGCCA
Source organism: Betaproteobacteria bacterium Ga0077532 (assembly GCA_001464895.1). Classification (GTDB taxonomy): domain Bacteria; phylum Pseudomonadota; class Gammaproteobacteria; order Burkholderiales. Next base: position 85,083 of record LNEE01000016.1, on the reverse strand, counting down.
ATTCGAGATCGCTCAGTTGTATCTCGCCGCAGGAAACTCCGCGGCCGCTGCATACAGTCTGGACAAGGCGCTGTCCGAGCGTCCCGAGCATGTGCCTTCCCGGGCGCTCCTGGCCGAAATCGAGATGGCGAAGGGGCAGGTCGAAGCGGCGGAGCGACGCGCGCGCGCGCTGATCGCAGATGTCCCCTCGGTACCGGACGGTTATCGCGTTCTCGGGGACTTGCACCTGCAAGCCGGACGATTCCCCGATGCCGTTTCCCAGTATCGCCTCGCCTTTGCCAGGGCGGCAGACACCGACCACGCGCTGCGCGTCTTTGCTGCCCACATTCGCTCGGGCGCACCGGCGCAAGCGGTGGCGTTTCTCGAACCCTGGGTGGCGAAGCACCCCGGGGATGTCGTCTCCGCACGCGCGCTGGCGGAAGGCTACCTCAAGGTCCGCAACTACCCGGCTGCGGTCAGCCGCCTCGAGGCACTGCTGAAATCCCGTCCGAAGGATCCGATCGTGTTGAACAATCTGGCCAATGCGCTGGCGCTGCAGGGCAACTCGGCCAAGGCGATCACGTACGCCGAGCAGGCCGTCCAGGTTGCCCCCGAGGATGCTGCTGCGCGGGATACGCTGGGTTGGCTGTTGTTCAAGACGGGGGCGATCGAAAGTGGACTGCGCCATCTGCGGGAGGCGCGACTGCGCGATTCCAGGAACCCGGAGATCCGGTTTCATCTCGCTGCTGTCCTGGCTGGTGCGGGCCAGACTGCGGAAGCGCGCGCAGAACTGAAGGAAGTCTTGAGCAAACCGCTGACGTTCCCCGAGGCAGCCGAGGTCGACGCGCTGGCACGCAAGCTCGGCCTCCGGTGACTTGTGTCGAGTCCCTTGACGTTCCGAGAGGGATATTCCAGGCGATCGCCCGCAAGTTGCTGATTAAAAACTAGTCGTCGCACATGGTCTGACTGTTGCTGATCAGCGACGCCACTGGCTTCGACAGCCAAGGCAGACTGGACATCAGGGGATACGAATTGAATAAGCAAATTCTTTGGCTCGCGTTGGCGGCAATTGGTAGTGGGGCAGGGTTCTCCGCGCAGGCGGCCACTACCTGGACCTTCGATGTGCCGCCGCCGGCCAACGCGCCGTGCACGAGTTCGGGGACCAGTGCTGGTAATTTCGTCCAGTGCACGCCGAATGGCGGTGGCGCACCGAAAGTGGTGGCTACCGCTTGGGCAAATACGGCTGGGTTGACGACCAGTACCACGAATACCTCCGGGGCCGGGCTGCAGACGGGCACCGTGATGGTGTACTCCAACTCTGACGGAAGCACTGTCGGGCTCGGAGTTCGGAACCAGTCTGCTGCGGACTCCGGCGAGGGCACCGCGCCCGAACACGCGATGGACAACAACTTCCGGAACTCGTCGAGCACCAACAACACCATTGCGTCCACGGCAGCCGTGTACGACTCCATCTTGCTTTCGTTCGACACAGCCGTGGCGCTGACGGGGGTCACCATCGGCTGGGTCAGATACGATGCCGACATCACCGTTTCTGCCTACCTGGGTACTGGCGCTCCGACGCTGGCCGGCCTGAACTACGGCCAACTTACTGCTGCCGGTTGGTCTTACGTCGAGCACGAGGCCAACCTGACTGCGGGGACGCAGCGGCTGATCAACGGCGCCACCGGTTCGGCGGACGGCGTGAGTGCCGCCACCGTGACTTCCAAGTACTGGATGATCAGTGCCTACAACCCGACGCGCGGTGGTGACACCAGCATCTCGGGGCTGAACGTCGGCAACGACTACTTCAAGCTCATGTCCGTGGCTGCAGCCAGCCCGAGTTCTCCGCCCGGTGGTGGTCGCGTGCCCGAACCTGCCGCGCTGTCCCTGATTGGTGCGGCGGTTCTTGGCGCTACAGGAGCCTCCCGTCGCCGCAAGGCCTCCGTCGCCTGAGAGTAGTCAGTAGTCGCTGTGTAGTTGCTCGCGCGCGAGTTCGACCGGTACGCAGAGTTGTCGGCGAGAAAGGCCCCGTTCGATCGAATGGGGCTTTTTCTTTTTGAGGATGTCGACGACCAGCGTGCGGTACCTGCAGACCCGAAGAGGTGGCGCACTGAGCCAACGCGTTCACCTCAGGCGCCTCGCCGATCCGAGTTCCGCAGTCCCACGAGCGATGTGGCGTGGGATGCAGTGGTCAAGTGGGGCGTCTACAGCTGCGCAATGGTCTTTTCACAGCAGACGGATACGGCAGGACAGCCACGAGGGTCGTGATCGTCTGTAAGTCCACGACATCGCCACCCGAGGGGGCCTGGGGCCTATCGTCGAAGGCCCGGAATGAAAAGACCCCGCGAAACGTCACGGGGTCTTCACTCCAGAGGTTCAGGGGGAGTGATGCGCGTTCGCGGCAGCCCGCCCCCGGTGCGTCAGGAATCTCAGTGCGCGGTTGCGCCCTCTGCGTTGATCCCCGTGTTCTGCCGCACGTACAACTCGTCCCACATGTCGTCCGCACGCTTGTCGCGGTAGAGCAGCGAACCGATGATGACCGCGAGGAAACCGAGCGGAATCGAGATGAGCCCGGGATTCTTCAGCTCGAACAGTGGCTTCTCCAGACCGACCAGGCTGGTCGTGTCGTCTCCCAGCTTGGCGATGGTGTCCAGTGCGACCTTACGTGTCTTCTCCTGGGCCGCCAGTGCCGTCTCGATCTTCGTCCGTTCCTCGGGGGCTGCCGATGAGAGATCACTGTTCAGCGAGGCGATCTTCTCGTCGGCAATCTGGATGATCTTCTCCTGCGCCGGGCGCACTATCGACGGATAGGTCATGTTGGGCGAGACGAGCACGAGACCGATCGCCGTGAGCGATCCGATAATCATCCCGGCGACGATGCCTCCTGTGTTGCACTTGCGCCAATAGAGCGTCATCAGAACGCAGGGCAAGTTCCCAGAGGCCGCGACCGCGAACGCGAGTGCCACGAGGTGTGCGACGTTCTGACCTTTGGCCAGGATGCCGATCGCGATCGCGAGGATGCCGACCAGGATCGACGAGATCCGCGCCGCACGCACCTCTTCGTCCTGCGTTGCTTTCTCGCCCCGGACCACGCCCACCCAGATGTCGTGGGACATCGCGGAGGCCGATGCGAGGACCAGACCTGCCACCACCGCGACGATCGTGGCGAACGCGACTGCGGCGACAAAGGCGAGGAACAGATTACCGAGCATGCTCTCCGGACCACCGCCGAGGAACTGGGCGAGCAGAGGGCCGGCCATGTTGCCGCCCTTGTCGATCCGGGTGATCTCGGCCTGACCCACGTTGATCGCAGATCCGAGACCGAGGAAAAGGGTCAGCACGTAGAAGCCGCCGATGATGCCCATGGCCCAGATCACGGAGACCCGCGCGTCCTTGGCCGTCGGCACCGTGAAGAACCGCATGAGGATGTGCGGCATGCCGGCGGTGCCGAGCACGAGCGCCATGCCCAGGGAAATCTGATCGATGGGGTTCTTCAGGAAGAGGCCGGGCTCGAGGAACCGTTGTCCGAGTTCCTGCGGCGTCATGTTCTTGGCGGCATCTCCGACCAGCTTCGTGACCTGCCCCTGGATGTTCACGGAATCCACGGCGGCCTGCAGAAAGCCCGGAAGCGAGAATCCGTAAGGCGCCCATGTGAACACGACGAGCAGGATCGACGCCGTCACCAGCAGCACGGCCTTGATGATCTGCACCCACGTCGTCGCGACCATCCCGCCGAACAACACGTAGGCCAGCATCAGCACACCGACGACCATCACCGAGATCTCGTAGTCGATGCCGACGAGCGTCTTCACGAGCACGCCGCCACCGACCATCTGGGCCGTGAGGTAGAAGATCGAGACGGTGATGGTGGAAATCGCGGCCACAGTCTTGGCCGACTTCGGGTTGTTCCGGAAGGCGAGGATGTCACCGAGGGTGTACTTGCCGATGTTGCGGCACGGCTCGGCGATGACCAGTAGCACCGTGATGTACGCTACCAGCCAGCCGACGGAGTACATGAAACCGTCGTAACCGTAGAGGGAGATCAGGCCGGCAATCCCCAGGAAAGACGCAGCCGACAGATAGTCGCCGGCGATCGCCCATCCGTTCTGGATGCCGGTGACCGAACGCCCGGCAGCGTAGAACTGGCTCGCGCTCTTGACCCGGCGGGCGGCGAGGTACGTCACATACATCGTCAAGCCGATGATCACGCCGAAGACGACGAAGGTGAGCCAGCGGAATTTGTCGGAGACGGCGCTCGTGTCGGCAGCGAACGCCGATGTGCCGGCGACCGCCAGCGGAACAGCAATTGACGGGGAGAGCCAGCGCACGACGTTCACTTGGAGCCTCCGAGGGTGTGGGCGACGCGGTTCAGTTCCGTTGCCATGGCGTCGAACTCTGAATTGGCGCGCCGGGCGTAGATCCAGGCGATGCCCCACGCGACCACGAATTCGGAGAGCGCGAACAGGATGCCGACGTTGATGGGTCCCCAGACCTTGATCTTGAACACGTCGGTGAAGTAGGCAGCGCCGATCGGCAGTGCGAAGTAGTAGATGATCGAGAAGATCATGAGGCCCCACAGGAAGCGGGACTTCTTCGCATGCAATGCCTGGAATCTCGGGTCCTGGTCGATTGCGATCCAGTCCATTGGCTTGGCAGCCATCGGCATCCTCCTCAGTCTGATCTTGTAGGTTGAGCGGCTCTTCGTGGCCGGCAGGCACCGCGACAAGGACGCCATCGCAATGCCGTGATCCGGCCGTGGCAGACGTACCCGAAAACCGCTCTGCAAAACACTCCCGGATGGCTCGCAAACCGCTGCGTCAGCACCACCCAAGGCCCCTCCCGAAGGGCTCGGCGAGGATATTAGGGGGCAGTGTAAAAGTCAAAGAACACTCTGAAAATCAGGCGCCTGTGCCTCCACTCGCGTGGTTCGCGAGCTTGCTCAGCAGATCCTGCTGAAGTCTGCGCAAACCACGAACATCGTGAATGCCGCGCACCTGCGCCCGATGGAGGACCAGGAGCAGGAGTTGGGCGGTGGCGTAGGCATCTGCCGCTGCGCCATGTCGCCCAGTCGCCGCGATCTCGAAGCGCTGAAGCCAGTAGTCGAGTGGACGCACTTCCGCACGTGACGCCGGGTCCGCAGTGAGAGCGGGCAGCAGAAGCGCGATGTCCAGCCAATCGAGTGGCAGGCGCACATCGAGCGATTCCCTCGCGGCGCGCGCGATGACGGTTGCGTCGAAGAGTGCGTGATAGCCCACCAGCACGCCGGGGGTGGCTGCGATCAGCCAGCTTCCCAGCGCTTCGGCCTGCGCATCGCCAGCGGCCTGCTGCGCGTGTCCGATGCCGTGCACGAGCACATTTTCATGGCCGCTGGGTGCCCGAGGTCGGACGGCGATCTCCAGACTGTCGGTCAGCACGATGGCGCCGCGCTCGACCGGGCAGGTGCCGATCGAGAGCAGCTCGGCCTGATAGGGGTCCAGGCCCGTGGTCTCGGTATCCACCACCGAGAAGCGAAGCGCGCTGAACGGGGCGCGTTCCTCCGGCTTGGCGATGTGCCGCCAGTGATCGCGTGCGGCCCGGACCACCGCCGAATCCGAGTCCGTCTTCCGCGACCACCAGCGACCGAAGCTCACAGGCGGAAGTCGAGCCGCAAGCGTTCCTGGAGCTTGCGCGCCTGGCGCAGGGCTTCCTTGAGGATGCGGCGATCGAGTGCATTGAGGGCGTCGGGTGACACGTAATTGTCTGCCGGGCGACCTTCGGAGATGCAGCGCATCTGGTGATCCAGGCGTACGTGCTGCACGAAATGGAAGGCGTCCAGCCAGCCTTCGATCTCGGCTGTGGCCGCCGGGCGCCGCCGCGCGACGCCGCGTAGCCGATCGGCTGTGCCCGCGGCGGCTTCGCCGCTTGCCAGGCTCAATACCCGGGCGGCGTCGACGAAGAGCGTCGCGCCGTTCAACTTGATATCGAGCGTGTCGGCATGGCCGTCGTGATCCCCGACCACGAAATCGCGGATCACGCCGAGCGGTGGCTCGTTGCGCAGCGCGGTTTCCGCCAGAAGACGCAGGAAGACGGGCTCCCCCGCCGCGACCGCGAACAGCCAGTGGGCGAGTTCGGCCCCGAGTGCGGTGTTGCCGCATAGCGGCCGCAGATCGAAAAAGATCGATGCGTTCAGCAGCGCCGGGCCATCAGGTTTGTGCATCCAGGCGCCGAAGGCAGCCTGCCATTCCGGGAACGAGAGGCACCATCGCGGGTTGCTCGCCATCACCTGTCCCTTGCACAGCGGGAAACCGCATGCGGCGAGCGCGTCGTTGACCTGCCGGGCGAACGCGAGCAATGCGGCGCGATGCGCTTCGCGTTCCGTGGGATCCACGTCCCGGAACAGCAGGCCATTGTCCTGGTCGGTCAAGAACGTCTGCTCGTGGCGTCCCTCGGACCCGAACGCGAGCCAGCAGAAGTCGTCGAGGTCCACGCCGCAATCGGCTGCCACCAGCGCGACGACCCGCCGGGTCAGGGCGTCATTCAGGGTGGCGACCAGGCGGGTGAGATGCTCCGCCGGCATGGCCTGGAGAGCCAGTTCCCGGGCGAGTTCGCCGATGCGTCCGCTGGCGCGCACGAGGTCTGTCAGATCGCGCGCCGAGCGTAGTTCGGCAGCGACGGCCGGGACTCCGATCCGTTGCATCGCGAAGAGGTCGCTCTCCGAAAGGCACCCGGCCGCGCGCCCGTTGTCCGTCACCACGACGTGACGAAAGCCGCGCTCCGCCATGGTGAGGGCGGCCTCGAATCCCATCGTGTCGGCGGGCAGGCCGACCGGGTCCGGCGTCATCACGTCGCGGATCGCGGATGCGACATCCTTGCCGGCCAGTGCGACGCGATCGCGAAGGTCTCGGAGCGTGAAGATGCCGCTAGCCCGTCCGGTGTCGTCGACGACCACTGCCGAGTCGCTGCGACCCGACCGCATGCGTTCGAGGACGAGGCGCACGCTTTCGTCCGGGGTTGCGTAGACGGTGGTTTCTGGAAGCATCTCGCGGAGGGAGCGTTCCAGCGGCTGCCGACTTCCCGTGGCCGTCTCCGCCAACTGCGCGCGCCGCGATTCGATCAGCAAGGCAGCAAGGCGCTGGGTGGCGAAGTCGCGGAAGGCCGCGCTGCGGGAAAGCAGGGTGTGGAAGTCCTCCGCCGGCAGGCGGTAGCAGAAGACGTCGCCCGCCGCCTGGTAGCGACTGGTGACAGGGCGCTTCGCGATCAGTGCCCCAAGGGGAAAACACTCTCCCACGGACAGGTGCCAGCGCGGACTGCCCTGTGCGAGGTCTTCGGGCGAGAACCCGGGAACGGCGCCCTGCTTCACGACGTACAGCCACTGGACGATACCGTCATCGGGAGACATCACGACAGCGTCCGGCGCGAAGTAGACGACCGAGAGCCGCACCACCAGCCAGTCGAGATCGTCCCGGTCCATGCGATCGAACGGCGCGTGCCTTCGCAGATCCTCGACGGTGGCGGGGGCAAGGGCGGCGGCGATGGGTCGGCTGGGCTGGTCCATCAGGCTGGGCGATCGGAAGGTGTCGGCAGTGTAGCAACGGGAACGCCGGCCGCGCCTCCGGCCGCTTTCGCGTCGGCGGAAACGACAACGCCCCGCACGAGGCGGGGCGTTGGCTACTTCGGTACTGCGTCTGGCGTGAAGCCGGATTACATGTCCATGCCGCCCATGCCACCCATGCCACCACCACCGCCGCCACCAGCCGAGTCATCCTTCGGCAGTTCGGCGACCATCGCATCGGTCGTCAGGATCAGGCCGGCCACGGAGGCGGCGTTCTGCAGGGCGCAGCGCGTCACCTTCGTCGGGTCCAGCACGCCCTGCTCGACCATATCGCCGTACGTGTCGTTGGCCGCGTTGTAACCGTAGTTGCCCTTGCCTTCGAGCACCTTGTTGATCACGACGGAGGGTTCGGCGCCCGCGTTGTAGGCGATGGCGCGCATCGGCTCTTCCAGGGCACGCATCACGATCTTGATACCGGCATCCTGATCGTGGTTGTCACCCTTGACCTTGACGGTCGAGCGGGCACGCAGCAGGGCCACGCCACCACCGGAGACGATGCCTTCTTCCACGGCCGCACGGGTCGCGTGCAGTGCGTCTTCGACGCGGGCCTTCTTTTCCTTCATCTCGACTTCCGTCGCCGCACCGACCTTGATCAGCGCCACGCCGCCGGCGAGCTTCGCCACGCGTTCCTGGAGCTTTTCACGGTCATAGTCGGACGTCGCTTCGTCGATCTGCTTGCGGATCGTCTTCACGCGGCCTTCGATCGCGGAGGCATCGCCGGCGCCGTCGATGATCGTCGTTTCTTCCTTGCCGATCTCGATGCGCTTCGCCTGACCCAGGTCGGCCAGCGTGGCCTTCTCGAGGGACAGACCCACTTCCTCGGCGATCACCGTGCCGCCGGTGAGGATCGCGATGTCTTCCAGCATCGCCTTGCGACGGTCACCGAAGCCCGGGGCCTTGACGGCGCAGGTCTTCAGGATGCCGCGGATGTTGTTCACCACCAGCGTGGCGAGCGCCTCGCCTTCCACTTCCTCGGCGATGATCAGCAGAGGACGACCGGCCTTGGCGACCTGTTCCAGCACGGGCAGCAGATCGCGGATGTTCGAGATCTTCTTGTCGTGCAGCAGGACGTAGGGGTTGTCGAGGAGAGCGATCTGACGATCGGGGTTGTTGATGAAGTAGGGCGAGAGGTAGCCGCGATCGAACTGCATGCCTTCGACCACTTCCAGTTCGTCTTCCAGGCCCGAGCCGTCCTCGACGGTGATCACGCCTTCCTTGCCGACCTTCTCCATCGCCTCGGCGATCTTCTGGCCGATGACGGCGTCGGAGTTCGCGGAGATGGAGCCGACCTGGGCGATTTCCTTGCTGGTCGTGCAGGGCTTGGAGAGCTTCTTCAGCTCTTCCACGACGGCCGTCACGGCCTTGTCGATGCCGCGCTTCAGGTCCATCGGGTTCATGCCGGCGGCCACGTACTTCATGCCTTCCTGCACGATGGCCTGGGCCAGCACAGTGGCGGTCGTCGTGCCGTCACCGGCGATGTCGGAGGTCTTGGAAGCCACTTCCTTGACCATCTGCGCGCCCATGTTCTCGAACTTGTCCTTCAGCTCGATTTCCTTGGCGACAGACACACCGTCCTTCGTGATGGTCGGGGCGCCGAACGAGCGCTCCAGAACCACGTTGCGACCCTTCGGGCCGAGGGTGACCTTCACGGCATCGGCGAGGATGTTCACGCCGGCGACGATGCGATGACGGGCTGAATCGTGAAACTTGACTTCTTTGGCTGCCATGTTCGTATTTCTCCTGAATGGGTAAGGGGGAGGAAGGCGGGCGGGGCGCTCAGGCCTCGATCACGCCCATGATGTCTTCCTCGCGCATCACCAGCAGTTCCTCGCCGTCGACCTTCACGGTCTGACCGGAGTACTTGCCGAACAGCACGCGGTCGCCCTTCTTGAGCTCCAGCGGCCGGACCTTGCCGTCGTCCTGAACCTTGCCACCGCCCACGGCGATGATCTCGCCCTGGTCGGGCTTCTCGGCTGCCGTATCGGGGATCACGATGCCGGAAGCGGTCTTGCGCTCTTCCTCCAGCCGCTTGACGATCACTCGGTCGTGCAGGGGACGAATCTTCATGGTTGACTCTCCTAGAGGGAAACAAGTTGTTCGGGATGGTGCGGGCGGCGCTGTTAGCACTCACCCGACTAGGCTGCTAATTATGGGTATGAGGCGATCCGGTTGCAAGACCGAGATTTGTGCGCACTGGAAAAAAATGAGGGCAGCCGCGGAGGATCGAGTGGCTGCCCTCGAGACCCCGATTCGGGACCGGGGGGGAGGAGACGGTGTCCCTGGCGAGGCGGAGGGCGCTCGACTTCAGCGCAGCGGGCCGGCGGGGATACCCCACTCAAAGCATCAGGAATGCCAGTCGCATGATCGGGTGGGCCGAAGCTGAATCCGGTCTGCGGTATCCGGCGACACCAGAGTGTGATCGCCACCACGTCGTGTTTTCCGAGGTACACCGGGGTCGCCTTGCGCATGGTCGCCGCGCGTCGAGGAATGCCCACTTTTCGACGTCGAGCGCCCCGTTTCGGCACGGACCCTCGGTTATACTCGCCGCCTCCATTGATGCACGGCACCGTCGGTTCGTGGTGCCTCCAACCATCTGACTCCCATGAAACTCCACGAGTATCAGTCGAAGGAAATCCTGCGGAAATACGGCGTTGCAACGCCCCGCGGAACCCCCTGTTTCACGGTCGACGAGGCCGTGGATGCTGCCCGCAACCTCGGCGGCAAGGTGTGGGTCGTGAAAGCCCAGATCCATGCCGGTGGTCGGGGCAAGGGCGGCGGCGTCAAGGTGGCGAAGTCGCTGGACGAAGTCCGCGACTGGGCGTCGAAGATCCTCGGGATGCAACTCGTCACGCACCAGACCGGCCCGGCCGGCCAGAAAGTGCGGCGGATCTTCATCGAGGAAGGCGCCGACATCCGCAACGAGCTGTATCTGGGCATGGTCGTGGATCGCGTCACCCAGAGGGTGTGTGTGATGGCCTCCAGCGAAGGCGGGATGGACATCGAGGAAGTCGCCGAGCACACCCCGGAGAAGATCCACAAGGTGTACGTCGATCCAGCCCTCGGGCTGTCCGACGCCGATGCGGATGACCTCTCCCGCAAGATCGGCATCCCCGATGCCTCCCTTCCTGCAGCGCGCGTCATCCTGAAGGCTCTCTATCAGGCCTTCTGGGACACCGACGCTTCCCTCGCCGAGATCAACCCGCTCATCCTCACAGGCGACGGCAAGGTGCTCGCGCTCGACGCGAAGATGACCTTCGACTCGAACGCACTCTTCCGCCATCCCGAGATCGTCGCGATGCGCGACCTCGACGAGGAAGACCCGGCCGAGGTGGAAGCCTCGCGGTTCGACCTGTCGTACATCTCCCTCGACGGGGACATCGGTTGCCTCGTGAACGGTGCAGGCCTAGCGATGGCGACGATGGACACCATCAAGCTCTACGGCGGCAACCCGGCGAACTTCCTCGACGTGGGCGGTGGCGCCAACAAGGAAAAGGTCACCGAGGCCTTCAAGATCATGCTGCGGAACCCCGGGCTGAAGGCGATCCTGGTGAACATCTTCGGCGGCATCATGAAGTGCGACACGATCGCCGAGGGCGTGGTCGCGGCGGCCCGAGAGGTCAAGCTGGCTGTCCCGCTGGTCGTGCGCATGAAGGGGACCAACGAGGATCTCGGCAAGAAGATCCTCGCCGAATCCGGCCTCCCGATCATCTCCGCCAACAACATGGCCGAAGCAGCCGAGCGCGTCGTCGCTGCGGCCCGCGGCGGTCACTGATCTCCACGCGCCGGGACGCCGCCTCCGGGCGCCCGTCCTGCGCCTCGCGCTGAAACAGGGGTTCTCATGTCGATCCTGATCAACAAGGACACCCGGGTCGTGACCCAGGGCATCACCGGGAAGACCGGGCAGTTCCATACACGCATGTGCCGCGACTACGCCAACGGGGCTGCGTGCTTCGTGGCCGGCGTGCATCCCTCCAAGGCCGGCCAGGACTTCGAAGGCACACCGATCTACGGGTCGGTGAAGGAGGCCAAGGAACGCGCGGGCGTGAACGCCTCCGTGATCTATGTGCCGCCGGCGGGTGCGGCGGCCGCGATCTGGGAGGCCGTCGAAGCGGGTCTGGACCTCGTGATCTGCATCACCGAGGGCATCCCGGTGCGCGACATGATCGAAGTACGCGATCGCATGCGCAAGGCAGGCAGCCGGACGATCCTCGTGGGGCCGAACTGCCCCGGCGTCATCACGCCCGACGAGATCAAGATCGGCATCATGCCCGGCCACATCCATCGCAAGGGTCGCATCGGTGTCGTGTCCCGCTCGGGAACGCTCACTTACGAAGCCGTCGGTCAGCTCACGGAACTGGGCCTTGGTCAGTCGTCCGCCGTGGGCATCGGTGGGGACCCTGTCAACGGCCTGAAGCACATCGATGTGCTGCGTCTCTTCAACGATGATCCGGAAACCGAGGCGGTCGTGATGATCGGCGAGATCGGCGGGTCCGACGAGGAAGAGGCCGCGCGCTGGGCGAAGGACCACATGAAGAAGCCGATCGTCGGGTTCATCGCCGGCGTCACGGCCCCCCCCGGCAAGCGCATGGGTCACGCGGGCGCGATCATCTCCGGTGGGAAGGGCACGGCCGACGAGAAGCTGGAAGTGATGGCCGCCAGCGGCATCACGGTCACCCGCAATCCGGCGGAGATGGGACGCCTGCTCAAGGCAGCCCTCTAGCAGGACCCTGGGCTACGGCAGTCCCGCCCGGTCGCCTCAGGCGGCTTGGGCGCCTGCCTGCAGGATCAGGCGGTGGTCCCGCGCTTCGAGCCGGCTCACCAGCACCCGGATGAATGCGCGGTTCAACTGCATCTGGAGTGCGTCGGACGACTGGCGGAGGTGCGCCGCCTGAAGTTCCAGCAGCGTACACGGCAGCGTCGACGTGATCGTCGTGCTCCGCTGGCCTGCTACCGTCTCGAAGTACTGGATCTCCCCGAAGCACTGCCCCGCCACGAGGCTGTCGAGCCTCACGCCGCGCCGCGTGACGCTCGCCTCGCCCTCGACCAGCACGTAGAGCATGTCGCTCTGGTCCCCCTCCCGCAGGAGCGTCGTCTCCACGGGCACCCGCCGCCATCCGGCGATGCGCAGCAGTTCCCAAAGCTCGACATCGCGGAAGTCCCTGAACATGGGGATCGCGCGGAGCGAGGAGAACTTCTCCGTGTCGGAAGTCGATTCGTCGGGCAGCGACAGATGTCGGAACGCGAGGGCCAGGTCCCGGCTGAACTCCGCCCAGGTCCCGTAGCGGTCCGACGTGCTCTTCGCGAGGGCTCGGAGGACGATGCGGTCCAGCGCGGTCGTCAGTCCCCGACGCAGGTTCGATGGCGGTGTCGGGTCGATGTTGACGATCTGGTACAGCAGGCTGCCGCGGCTCGATCCGGAGAACGGCAATCGTCCGGTCAGCAACTGGTACATCACCACGCCCAGCGAGTAGATGTCGGTCTGGTGGGTCACCTGCCGATCCTGGATCTGCTCCGGTGACATGTACGCCGGTGACCCCACCCCCGTCAGGAACGTGTGCTCCGCCGCTCCCACATAGGCTGCCCCGAAGTCCGAGATCTTGATGTCGGTGTCCCCGTGGATGAGGATGTTCGCCGGCTTGATGTCGCAATGGATCACGCCGTGGCGGTGGGCGTAGTCCAGCGCGACGCTCGCCTTGAACACGATCTCCACGAGCCGCGTGAGCGGCAGCAGCGCATCAGGGGTGACGTACTGCTCGAGGGTGCCGCCTTCGACACGCTCCATCACGATGTACGTCTGTTCGCCGTCGTCGGCCGCGTCGTAGATCGCGACGATGTGCGGGTGCGACAGACGCCCCGCCAACGACGATTCGTTGATGAACACCCGCTTGTAGCGACGCTGAAGTTCCGAGTCGGTGGCCGGTCCGGCTTTCACGACCTTGATCGCCACCTCCCGCCGGTGGAAGGCATCCTCGGCGAGGTAGACCGTGCTGGTGGCGCCGCGCCCCAGTTCGCTCAGGACGCGGTACTTGCCGATGTAGGCGGGCGGGATGTCGGGCATGGATCGAGAGGCGTCGGGAGCCTCCACCCGGGATGGGTGGCGGCACGATGCTGAACGACCCGCCCCCCCGCAACTTGAGCGGGCTGTCCGTCCCTCAGTTGAGGAAGGGGACCTTCATGCCGCGGACCACCGCTGGACGTGCGCCGATCGCATCGAACCAGCGCTTCACGTTCGGGAAGTCCGCGAGATCCACCTTGTGCCATTCGTGCCGTGCGACCCAGGGGTACGTCGCGATGTCCGCGATGGAGTACTCGCCCGCCAGGAATTCCCGCTCGCCCAGCTGCTTGTCGAGGACGCCGTAGAGGCGCTTCGTCTCCTTGGAGTAGCGCTCGATCGCGTAGGGGACCGGTTCGGGTGCCGCGCGCACGAAGTGGTGCACCTGCCCGAACATCGGTCCGACCCCGGCCATCTGGAACATGAGCCATTGCAGCGCCTCGAAGCGCCCGCGGTCGTCGGCCGGCAGGAACCGGCCGGACTTGCCCGCGAGATACACGAGGATCGCACCGGACTCGAAGAGCGCCATCGGCTTGCCGTCGGGACCATCCGGATCGAGGATCGCGGGGATCTTTCCGTTCGGACACACCGCGAGGAACTCGGCCGAGAACTGCTCGCCCTTGCCGATATCGATCGCGTGCGCCTGGTAAGGCAGGCTGCACTCCTCGAGCATGATGGAGACCTTGCGGCCATTCGGTGTTCCCCACGTGTACAGGTCGATCACGGCATTTCTCCGGTGCAGGTGTCGGTGCAGATGCTGGTGTCTGGGACGGCCGGACGTAGGAGGCGCTGCGTTCATCGGATCCCTTTCAGTCCCCGCCATCCATGGCGGACTGCACGGCGGCGATGCGTGCTGCCCGGATACGTTCAGGGATCGGCCGCGGATCGTCGCTGGCGGCCGCCAGAGAGGCCATGTCCACGGCAAGCGTCGCGTCGAAGGCCATCGAGAGTGCCGCCGCCGGTGGATAGTCGTCGCGTGCCACGTCGTCGTCCAGTGCCGTGGCCCAGATCAGTTCATCGAGCCGCGCCCGACGCCGCCAGGCGTCCGCCACCTGGAGCAGATCGACGCGTTCCACGGCATCCATCGTGTCAGCGATCCGGATCTGCGACATCGCGCGAACGCAGAGAAGGGCGAGATCGCGGCAATCGGTGGGCGTGCGCAGCCGCGTGCAGAGCGACCCGGCCGCGCCTCCGGCACGCATCCCGCCCAGCGCGAAGCGCACCGTGAGCGGTGCCGAATGCGCCGCCGCACGGTCGATCACCGCCAGCGCCCGGGCGCCGGCATCGCGACGCGGATCGAGTGCATGCTCCCACTCCGGTGCGACCCGGGCCAGGGCGCCGCATTCCGCGAGCACCTCGAACATCGCGGACGGGCGGTCTTCCATGAGCCCGCGCGCGATCTCCTGCCACACGCGCTCGGGCACCAGGTGATCCGCCTCGCCCACCTCCACCATGCGACGCATCAACGCCATGGTGTCCTCCGCGACCGAGAACCCGAAGCGGGCTGCGAATCGGGCGACGCGCAGGATGCGAACGGGGTCCTCTTCGAAGGCCGGGCTCACGTGTCGGAGCACGCCGAGACGCAGGTCCGACGCGCCGCCGAACGGGTCGATGAGGGTGCCCGAAGCATCGCGCGCCATCGCATTTATGGTGAGGTCGCGGCGCGCGAGGTCCTCCTCCAGCGACACCGTCGGCGCCGCCTGCACCGTGAAACCCTTGTATCCCCGGCCGCTCTTGCGTTCTGTCCGCGCGAGGGCGTACTCCTCGTGGGTCCGTGGATGCAGGAACACGGGGAAGTCGCGGCCCACCGGTTGATAACCCAGCTCGACCATCTGTTCCGGCGTCGCACCCACGACGACATAGTCGCGGTCCTGGACGGGACGCCCGAGCATTCCGTCGCGCACGGCGCCGCCGACCTCGTAGACCTTCAAGGGCGTGGCCTCAGCGGCGCGCGAAGAAGCGGAACCGGTCGTATCGCGCCCGCGACGTCCGGTCGGCGAGGTATAGCGGCGCGACGGCTTCGAGCGGCGTCGGCGCGAAGCCGAAGACCTCGGGGAAGGAACAGCCGCAGACGTTGTCGACCTGCATCGAGCGCACGTTGTCACGGGTCATCAACCGGCCGGGCAGGTGCTCGAGGACGAACGCCTGCAACATGCCGAGGGATCCGGGAAGCGGCACCACGGTCCGCTGCAGGCCCAGCGTATGCGCGACGTTGCGGACGAGGTCGCCCAACGTGTAGACGGTCGGGCCGCACAGCTCGTAGGTCTGGCCGTGGGTGGCCTTGGCGCCAAGGGCCATCGAGATCGCCCGGGCGACGTCCTCGACGAACACCGGCTGGAACCGCGCGTGGGCGCAGGCGAGCGGCAGTACGGGGAACCACCGGACCATCGCGGCGAACAACGAGAGGAAGCTGTCCCCCGGGCCGAAGACCACCGAAGGGCGGAAGACGGTCGTCGCGATGCCGTGCGATGCCCCTGCCTTGATCTCCGCCTCACCCTGCGCCTTCGATTGCAGATAGCGGCTGGGCGCGCTGGATGACGCCCCCACGGCGCTGACGTGCACAAGGCGTTCGACACCGGCATCGCGGCAGACCGACACGATCCTCTTCGGCAGGTCGACGTGGTTCCGCTGGAACCCGTTCCCGCGGCCGTCGTGCAGGACGCCCACGAGATTCACCACCGCATCCACGCCCGTCACCATCCGGCGCAGGAAGGCGGTGTCGTGCACGTCACCTCGCACCACCTCCGCGGTGGGAAGCAGGATGAGGGTGTCCTTCGCGCGCTCCCGATCGCGGGTGGGGATCCGCACTTCGATGCCGCGGGCGGCGAGCTGGCGGGCGACGTGGCTGCCGAGGAATCCGGAGCCACCGATGAGACAGACGGTGTCGAGTTTCATGACGAGAATCCGGTGCGGTGACGATCGGGCACCGCGGAAGTGATGAAGGAATGGCTGGAGAAGACATCCGGTGCCGGGCGGCGACCCTTCGACCCCGCGAAGTATGCGGTGGATCCCCGTCCGGCAGGCACTCCTGCCGCGAGTCTCACTGCTCGACCGGCCCCGCGCCTGCGCGGGCGGGGACCGTGCCGATGCGGGTCCGGAGGGAGTCCTGCGGGCGGCCGAGCAGGCGCGCGTACTGGGTTGCGTTGGCCATCACCTTCCGGACGTAGTCGCGCGTCTCGGAGAACGGGATGGTGTCGATGTAGATCGCACCCTCCATCGGCGAGGTTGCCCGCCATCCCTGGGCGCGACCGGGGCCCGCGTTGTACGCGGCCGAGGCGAGCACCGGACTCCCATCGAGGCGATTCAGGACGTGCCTGAGGTAGAAGGTGCCGAAGCTGATGTTCGCATCCGCGCCGTCGCTGACCGCATGGCGCCACTCGGCGAGGCCGAGCTTGCCCGCGATCCATCGGGCGGTGGCCGGCATCACCTGCATCAAGCCCGAGGCCCCCACGGTCGACTTGGCACTGGCGGTGAAGCGGCTCTCCTGGCGGATCAGTCCGTAGACCCACGCATCGTCGAGGTCGAACTCGCGGGCCGATGCCCGAAGCAGATCCTGATAGGGCGTCGGGTACCGCAGCTCCATGTTGGTCAGCTTCTTGGTGCGATCCGCGGTCGCGATGGCGCGCTCGTACCAGCCTTCGCGCCGCGCCAGCTCGGCGGCGGACAACAACTGCACGTCGTCGAGACTGCGCACGGTCCACATCCACTCGAGGTTGCCCTCGTAGCGCAGCCCCATGCGATAGAACGAGAGCGCCCGCTGGAATCCGGGGATCTGCGCAGCGGCGCGGACCTCGTCCTCCTTGGGCTTGTAGTTCTCGGGCGGGGCGCCCACCGCCGGGCCGAGATCCTCCCGCGCGAGCAGGCCGTGGAATCCGTGGTCGTTCGCGAGCACGGCGAAGATGGCGCCCGCCTCCATCTCGCGACCCTGCTCGCGCAGCCCCCGTGCCCGCCAGTAGCGCCACACCGGCGTGTCACGGACCTCGCTGCGCATGGCCTCGATGGCCGAGGCGAGTTCCGGCCAGTCCTTGGCGCGCAGCGCTGCGCGCGCGCGCCACTCGCTCTGCCCGTCATCCAGGGCCACGCCGGGTCCGGCCTCGCGGAACCAGGTCTGGGCCTCGGGAAGATGCTTGCGGGCGGCAGCCGTCGCGAGGAGGCTCCACCCGAACGCGCGATCCTCCTTCGGCAGGCGGGGCTCGATGCGCCGCCAGGTCTGCGCCGCACCCTGCGGGACGCCCCCGGCCAGCCGTCCGAGCGCGTAGAGCACCACCTCCCGATCCCCGCGATGACGCAGCAGCGGCGCCTTCGCGTCGAGGTACTTCTGCGGGTTCCGGGTGGCGGCGTCCACCAGCTTCGCGTCCGGGCGGCGTACTGCGGGGACCCGCAGCGAGACCGCGCGGGCGAGCGTGGCGTTCCCGGATGCGAACGCGAGGCGCACCCTCGCCCAGGCGTCGTCCTCGTCGAGAACGCCCGCCGCGAAGGCTGCATCGAACACGGGCGTGCAGGCATCCGGCAATTCGCGACCAGTCAGCCACAGCGCCCGGCCGTCGCGGAGCGCCTCACGGTCGTTGCGCTGGAGGCGGCTCTGGAAGTGCAGGCAGCGTATGTCGGTATCCGGGTCCACCAGCTGCGGCATCGCGGCCTCGAATGCCTCCCAGTCCCGCTGGCGGGCGAGGGCCCTCAGCCAGTCGGCGCGCAGGCGGTTCGCCACGAGCTGCCCCGCGTTGCGGTCGAGGAAACGCCGGACGTCATCCCTGGGGAGTTCCGCGAGTCGGCTGCGCAGCTGCCACCACTCCACGTACGGCATGAGCGGGTGGGTATGCAGGGCGGGGGCCAGTTCCGCGACGCGGTCATGGGCGCCGCGCTGGAAAGCTTCGCGTGCGGTGAGGAACTCGGTGTCGCCCGGTGCCGCCGCGGCGGTGTTCACGAAGATCAGGACGAACAGGGGCCAGAGGTGACGCATCAGAGGAAGAGCCGGTAGGCCGGGTTCGCGGTCTCGTCGACGTGGGGATAGTCGAGCACCCGCAGGAAGCGCCGGAAGGCGGCCCGCGCCGACGGCGGGACCTGGATCCCCGCGAGCACGCGCCCGTAGGCCGCGCCGTGGTTGCGATAGTGGAAAAGGCTGATGTTCCAGTCGTGGCTCATGGCATCCAGGAAGCGCATCAGCGCGCCGGGGCGTTCGGGAAACTCGAATCGGTAGAGAACTTCGTGCTCGGCCTGCGGCGCCCGGCCGCCGACCATGTGGCGCACGTGGAGCTTGGCCATCTCGTTGTCGCTGAAGTCGCGTGCGCGGAGCCCTGCCTCGTTGAGGGATCGCACCAACTGGCGGATCTCGGTGCGGCCCTCGACCTGGACACCCACGAACACATGGGCTTCATCGGCATCCGCCATCCGATAGTTGAATTCCGTCACGTTGCGGGCGCCGAGCAGGGTGCAGAAGCGCTTGAAGCTGCCGGTCTGCTCGGGGATCGTCACCGCCAGGACGGCCTCCCGGCGCTCGCCGACCTCCGCCTGCTCTGCGACGAAGCGCAGGCGGTTGAAGTTCATGTTCGCGCCGCAGGCGATGGTCGCGAGCGTGCGCCCGCGCACGCGGTGTCGTTCCGCCCATGCCTTGGCACCGGCGATGGCCAGTGCCCCCGCAGGCTCCAGCACCGTGCGGGTGTCCTCGAAGACATCCTTGATGGCCGCGCAGATGGCGTCCGTGTCCACGAGCACCATCTCGTCGACGACCTGCCGGGCGATCCGGAAGGTCTCCGTTCCGACCTGCTTCACGGCCACGCCATCGGCGAACAAGCCCACGTTGTCGAGCCGGACGCGCCGCCCCGCCTGCAGCGATTGCGTCATCGCGTCCGAGTCGACGGGCTGGACACCGATCACCCGGACGCCGGGTCGGACACGCTTCACGTAGCTCCCGACGCCGGCGATCAGCCCGCCGCCGCCCACGGCCGCGAAGATGGCGTCGAGCGGACCACCGTGCCGCTGGAGGATCTCCATGCCGATCGTGCCCTGGCCGGCGATCACGTCGGGGTCGTCGTACGGATGCACGAAGGTGAGCTGGTCCTGCTTCGCAAGCGCGCGTGCGGTGGCGTAGGCATCGCTGTAGGAGTCGCCCGCCAGGATGACCTTGGCGCCGCGTGCGGCCACGGCGTCGACCTTGATCCGCGGTGTCGTCACGGGCATCACGATGACGGCCGTACAGCCCAGGTGCCGGGCCGAGAGGGCGACCCCCTGCGCGTGGTTGCCGGCAGAGGCCGTGATGACCCCGCGTTCCAGGGCTGCGCGGGGAAGGCGGGCCATCTTGTTGTAGGCCCCCCGGATCTTGAACGAGAAGACCGGCTGCAGATCCTCGCGCTTCAGCAGCACGGTGTTGCCGATGCGGGCCGACAGCAGCGGGGCGGGTTCGAGCGGGGTCTCGACGGCCACGTCGTAGACGCGGGCGTTGAGGATGCTGGCGAGGTAATCCGTGGGCATGGGACGCGGGAAGGACCGACAAGGGCAGAGGGTAGCAGCGCCCCGCGTCGGGGCAAAGCATGCTGCGCCCCGGTCTTCGTTGAGCCGCCACCTGGGAGCGGCTATCCTTGCGACACGAATGGCACAGGCCTCGCTTTCCGCGGGCACTCATGGATCAGAACCAGTTGAAGAAGGCCGTCGCGGAAGCCGCGGTCGCGTATTTGGTCGAACACGTCCCCGCTGGCGCCGTGATCGGTGTCGGCACGGGCTCCACGGCGAACCTTTTCATCGACGCCCTCGGGGCCGACCCCGGCAGGATCTCCGGCGCTGTCGCGAGTTCCGAAGCCTCGGCGAAGCGCCTCGCGTCGTTCGGCATCCCGCTGGTCGATCTCAACAGCGTCACGGAACTGCCGGTGTACGTCGATGGCGCCGATGAGGTCACGCCCGGCCTCGCCATGATCAAGGGCGGCGGCGGAGCGCTCACCCGCGAGAAGATAGTCGCGGCGGTCTCGCGGGTCTTCGTGTGCATCGCCGACGGGTCCAAGCTGGTGGACCGCCTTGGACGTTTCCCTCTGCCGGTCGAGGTGATTCCGATGGCCCGGGCGCACGTGGCGAGGCAACTCGGGCTTCTCGGTGGCGAGCCGAGGTTGCGGGAAGGGTTCACCACCGACAACGGCAACATCATCCTCGACGTGCATGGGCTCGACATCCCCGATCCCGCCGCTCTGGAGTCGACCATCGACGGCATCACCGGTGTCGTCACGGTCGGTCTGTTCGCGCGGCGCCCGGCGGACGTCCTCCTGCTCGGTGGCGCGCACGGCGTCGAGACCCGGCGTCGTCCGGGTGCGGTGTCACTGCCATGAAACGGTCACAGGCATCCTCTACGCTATTCCCCCCTCGAAACGCCGAACGCAGCTTCCTGCGGAGTCCGCCCCGATGAGCATCAACGAACACACCTCCAAGCAGTTCGATGCCGAACTCGAAGCCCTCCGTGCCCGCGTGCTGCAGATGGGCGGTCTCGTGGAGGAGCAGATCAAGCTCGCGGTGGAGGCGCTGGTGACGGGCGACTTCGACCTCTGCTCTTCGGTCGAGGCGAACGACCATCGGGTCAACGGCATGGAGGTCTCTCTCGACGAGGACTGCAGCACGATCATCGCGCGCCGCCAGCCGGCCGCCGGCGACCTGCGGATGATCATGACCGTCGTGAAGACCATCACCGACCTGGAGCGCATCGGTGACGAGGCCGCCAAGATCGCCCGGATGGCCAAGCTGATCGGAGCCTCGGACCGTCTGATGCAGCCGCGCTTCACCGAGATCCGGCGCATGTCCGGGATCGCCACCGAGATGCTGCGCAAGTCCCTCGACGCCTTCGCCCGTCTCGACCTGTCGGCGTCTGCCGAGGTCGTGCGCCAGGATCAGCACGTGGACGACGAGTTCCGCGGGATCGTCCGGCAGCTCATCACCTTCATGATGGAAGACCCGCGCACGATCAGCGCCTCCATCGAGATCCTGTTCATCGCCAAGGCCATCGAGCGTATCGGCGACCACTCCAAGAACATCTCCGAGTACGTCATCTACATGGTCAAGGGCAAGGATGTCCGCCATGTGAGCGTCGAGGAGATCGAACGCGAGATCAGCAACTGATGGCAGGCAGCCAGCCCGCGGACGCCGACGGCGCTCCGCAGTGTCTCCCCCGCCTCGGAGCCCCGCTTGGCGGACGGCGCGGTCGCTAGGGCCCGCCCCCACGGCGACGTCCCTGCGACCCACGACGTCGTGGCCGCGGTGGACCTCGGGTCCAACAGCTTCCGGCTTCAGGTGGGTCGGGTCGTCGATGACCAGATCTATCCCCTCGATTCCCTGCGCGAAGTCGTGCGCCTCGCCGCCGGGCTCACTGTCGACAAGCGCATCGACGATGCTGCCCAGCAGCGGGCGCTGCTCGCGCTCAAGCGCTTCGGCGAGCGTCTGCGCGGCTTCCCGCCAGGGGCAGTGCGGGCAGTCGGCACCAACTCGCTGCGCGTCGCGAAGAACGCGCGCGACTTCCTGATCCGCGCCGAGCACGCGCTCGGGTTCCCGATCGAGGTCGTCGCGGGCAAGGAGGAGGCGCGGCTCATCTACCTCGGCGTCTCCCACAGTCTCCCGCCCACGTCCGACAAGCGCATGGTGGTCGACATAGGTGGCGGTTCCACCGAGTTCATCATCGGCTCCGGCTACCGTCCGCAGAAGCTCGAGAGCCTGTACATGGGCTGCGTCAGCTACACGATGCGCTACTTCGGTGACGGGCGGATCACTAAGGGCGCGATGCGTCAGGCCGAGCTGGCCGCGCGCATCGAGATCCAGACCATCGAGAACGAGTTCTCCAGCGGGCACTGGCATCAGGCCGTGGGTTCCTCGGGCACGGCACGCGCGATCGCCGATCTGATCGCAGCTCATGGCTGGGGCGATGGCGCCATCACGGCCGATGGTCTCGAGAAGCTCCGGGCACAGCTGCTCAAGGTGGGCGAGGTCGATCGCGTCTCGACCCTGGGTCTCAAGGCCGATCGCGCGCAGGTGCTGCCCGGCGGGTTCGCCATCATGGCGGGCCTATTCGCCGAGCTGAACGTCGAGGAGATGATCCTGGCGAACGGCGCGATGCGGCAGGGCATCCTGTACGACATGCTGGGTCGGCTGCACCACAAGGACATGCGGGACACCACGGTGCGCCAGTTCGCCAAGCGCTACCACGTCGATCTCCAGCAGGCGCGGCGCGTGGACGTCCTCGCGCAGGATCTCTTCGAGGCGCTCGACGGCCGGCGGGCGACCGACGAGACGCTCCGACAGTTGCTGTCGTGGGCGGCGCATCTGCACGAGCTCGGTCTCATGGTCGCGCACACCGGCTATCACAAGCACTCCGCCTACATCCTCGGCAACGCCGACATGCCCGGCTTCTCGCGGATGGAGCAGGCGCACGTCGCACTGCTCGTCCTCGCGCATCGCGGCACCCTCGAGAAGGTCCGGGCGCTCGTCACCAGCAGCGCCGACTGGCCGCTCGTGATGGCGCTGCGCCTCGCCTGCCTCTTCTATCGCAGCCGCAGCCCGGTCGACGTCCCCGTCCTCCAGGCGGCCCATCGGGACCGGCGCTTCGAGATCCGACTCCCGGCCGACTGGCTGAAGCGGTATCCGCTCACGGCGGCCGCGTTGAAGAGCGAGATCAAGGAGTGGCGTGGCATCGGGTTCGATCTGTCGATCCCCGCCCTGGACGACATGGACATCGGGGCCGACCCGAACATCGAATGACCGGGGCGATCGCACCGGCCCGCGCGAGCCGATCCGAGACGCGAGGGAACGCCCGGTGAACGCCGTCGCGGTGTCGCCGCTGGACACTCTCCTGGTCGCGCTCGCCGTGCTCTTCGTCGGGCGTGAGCTGGCACGCCGCATCCCCGCGCTCGATCGCAGCAATGTTCCGCATGCCGTCCTGGGTGGCGTGCTCTGCGCGCTGCTCATCCTGGGACTCCGGGAACTGGGCGCCATCGAGATCCGTTTCGCGTCCGACCTGCGGGACGTCCTGCTGCTCGCCTTCTTCGCGACGATCGGCCTGACCGGCCGGCTGCGACTGCTCCTCCAAGGGGGGCGGCCGCTCCTGATCGTGTGTGGTTTCACCGTCGGGCTGCTGGTCGTGCAGAACGCTGCTGGAATCGCCCTGGCCGTGGGTTTCGACCTCCACCCCTTCCTTGGGCTGCAGGCGGGAAGTGTCTCCTTCGTCGGAGGGCCGGGGACGGCGGCCGCCTGGGGAAAGATCGGGGCCGACATGGGGGTCGCCGGCGCCATGGAAGTGGGGCTCGCGTGCGCGACCCTCGCGCTCATCGCGGGCGGGATCGTCGCGGCGCCGGTGACAGGATGGCTCATCGAGCGTCACCGGCTGCGCTCGGCCGCCGCGCCCGACCGACCCCATCCGCTGTGGAACGTCCCGGCCGAGCCCCAGGAGCGCCGGCATGTCCGTGTCGACGAGATCCTCGGCACCATGCTCCTTCTGGCGCTCTGCGTGGCCGTGGGCACCCACGTGAACGACTGGCTTCGGCCCCACGTGGCGGGCGTGCCCGGGTTCCTCACCGCGATGCTGGTGGCGATGGTCGTCACCAACGTGGCGGATGTGCTCCGCGTGAGAATCTCCGAACCGGCGGTCGAACATCTGGGCGAGCTTTCCCTGGAGCTGTTCCTCGCGATGAGCCTGATGAGCATCCAGCTCTGGACGGTGGCCCGGCTCGCCGGTCCGATCGCGATCATCTCCATCGTCCAGATCATGCTCACGTGCGCGTTCTGCGTCTTCGTGCTCTTCCGTTGGCTGGGGCGCACCTACGACGCGGCCGTGACCGTCGGCGGCGTCATCGGCTTCGGCATCGCCTCGATGCCCGTGGCGATGGCGACGATGGACAACATCTCCGCACGCTACGGGCCGTCGCCGCGGGCGCTGCTCACCATCTCGCTGGCCGGCGCGTTCTTCGTGGATTTCGCCAACGCCTTCGTCATCCAGAGCCTGCTGACACTCCCGCTCTTCCGATGATCAGGCAACGCGTATCGGCAGCGATCGGATGCGTTTGCCCGTCGCGGCGAAGATCGCATTGCACACCGCGGGCGCCACGGGCGGGGTGCCCGGCTCGCCGACGCCGCCCAGGTGTTCGACCCCCGAGTTGACGATCAGCACTTCGATGTCCGGGGTGTCCGCGAGCCGCAGCAACGGATAGTCGCCGAAGTTGCCCTGCTGCACGCGGCCGTCCTTGGTGGTGATCTCGCCATGCAGCGCCGCCGTCAGCCCGAAGACGATGGCGCTCTCCATCTGCGCGACGACGGTGTCCGGGTGCAGCGCGAAACCGCAATCGATCGCGCACACCACGCGCCGCACGACGGGGAGGCCGTCGACGATCTCCACCTCCGCCACTTGCGCGACGATGCTGTGGAAGCTCTCCGCGAGCGCCACACCGCGTCCGGTGCCCGCCGGCAGTGGAGAACCCCAGCCCGCCCTTGCTGCCGCCACCTCGAGCACCTGACGATGGCGGGGCGCATCGGCCAGCAGCGCGCGGCGGAACTCGACCGGGTCCCGCTTCGCGGCCGCCGCACATTCGTCGACGAAGCTTTCGGCGAAGAATGCGTTGTGGCTGTGTCCCACGCTGCGCCAGTAGCCGACCGGGACCGGCTCGTGGGTCAGGACGTGCGACGTGCGCCGGTTCGGCAACCGGTAGGGGAGGTCGAAGAGGCCTTCGGTGGTGGTCTTGTCCTTCATGGCGTCGGACGCCGCGGCCGGCAGCAGCCGCGCGGAGAACTCGCCGGTGCACGACTGACTCACCACCCGGGCCGCCCATCCGATCACGCGGCCGCTCGAGTCGAGGGCGGCCTGCATGCGCGCCGCGGCCATCGGGCGGTAGACGTCGTGCTGCATGTCGTCCTCGCGCGACCACAGGAGCTGGACCGGGGTGTCCGGCAGCGATCGGGCGAGCGTGACCGCCTGCAGGACGACATCCATCTCGATGCGCCGGCCGAAGCCGCCACCGAGATACGGCGTGTGGACGGTGACGCGATCCGTGTCGACGCCGGCCGCCTGCGCTGCGAACCACTTCACGAGCGTCGGGGCCTGGTTGCCCACCCAGACCTCGCAGGTGCCGTCGCGGCGCACGATCGCGGTGGCGTTCACCGGTTCCATCGTGGCGTGGGCGAGATACGGTGCGAAGTACTCGCTGTCGACGAGGATGGGCGGTGCGGCGAGCGCGTTCTCGATCTCGCCAGCCTCGTCGTACACGCGCGCATCCCCGTCGCGCAGCAGGGCGCGGTACCGCTCGCGCTGGATCGTCGTGTCGTGCCCGGCGGCCGGGCCTTCGTCCCAGGTGACGGTCACGGCGGCGAGTGCCTTGCGCGCCTGCCAGTGGTGGTCGGCCACGACAGCCACTGCAGCGGCTGAGGTCGCCGTCCTCGCCAAGGGGAGGACGGCACGCACGCCGGGCATCTTCTGCGCCGCCGATGCGTCGAACGACTTCAGCGTCCCACCGAACACTGGGCACTGCACGAGCACCGCGTGGCGCATGCCGGGCAGGCGTACATCCGATCCGAAGATGGCGCTGCCGTCCGTCTTGGATGGAATGTCGATGCGAGGTGGTGAGGTGCCCAGGATGCGAAATTGCGCCGGCGTCTTCAGCGCCACGTCGCGTGGAATCGGCCGCTGGCCCGCACTCGCTGCAAGGGCGCCGAACGAGGCGGTCTTGCCGGATGCAGGATGACTCACCGCGCCTTTCTCGACGACACATTCCGAGGCCGGCACGCCGAAGCGTTCCGCGGCCGCCGAGACGAGCATCGCCCGCGCCGTGGCGCCTGCCCGACGCATCGGCAGCCATCCGTCCCGCACGCTGGTGCTCCCGCCGGTGCCCTGGACACCCAGCAGCGCGCCGAAACGCGTCTGCGTCGTCCGGGCGGTGCGGGCGAGCCAGCCATCGTCGTCGTGCCGGAACGGCACGCCGTCGCCGACCATCGTCGCATTCGCGAACACAGGGTCCACAGGCGCCTGCACGAATCGCATCTGCGCAGGATCAGCATCCATCTCTTCGGCCACCAGCATCGGCAGCGTCGTCGTGATGCCCTGTCCCATCTCCTGCCGCGGGACGTGCACCGTGATCAATTCGTCCGTACCGACCTGGATCCAGGCGGTCAGCAGCGCGTTCCCTTCCCCCGCTTTCAGGCCGGGTGGCGGGGTCAGGCGGTCGCCCTCGCGGTAGAAGCGCCAGAGTCCCACCGCGAGGCCGCTGGCGGCCAGCGTGCCGACGACCAGGAACCTGCGACGCCATGGACTGCGCACTGCGGAATCTTCGATCTGGTTCATGTTGGTCGTCTCAGGAGTTCGTGTGTCCGTCGGCCACCGCGCGGATCGCGCGACGCACGCGCGGGTAGGTGCCACAGCGGCAGAGGTTCGTGATCGCGACCTCGATGTCTTCATCCGAAGGCACCGGCTTCTCCGCGAGGAGGGCGGCGGCGGCCATGATCATTCCCGACTGGCAGTAGCCGCACTGCGGCACCTGGTGCGCGATCCAGGCCGTCTGCAGGGGGTGCGGTCGCCCGTCGGTGGCGAGGCCTTCTATGGTCGTGACGGCGCGGCCGGCACAGGCCTCCAGGGGCAGCACACAGGCGCGGACCGGCGCCCCGTCCACGTGGACCACGCAGGCGCCACACAGCCCGACGCCGCATCCGAATTTCGAGCCGGTGAGGCCGAGCTGGTCGCGCAGCACCCAGAGGAGCGGCGTGTCGTCGTCGGCGTCCACCTCGCGGGGCGTACCGTTCACGGTGAGAGTTTTCATGGAGTCTCCAGGGGGGGCGGCCCGTGGTGCAGCCGGTCAGGATTCGACGGTCACCGGCCGTGTGCACCAGCCGGTGAGGATCACTTCGAGTAGGGCGGTCAGTTCGGTCGCGAAATCCACTTCGAACCGCTGTGCCAGTGCCGGATCGGCAGCAAGCGCCCGATCGACGTTCGGGGTGCGGCTCGAGAGGCTGCCCACGCCGATCACGAGGGCGTGGAGGGTGAGCACGACCCGCGGTCCGGCGCCGCGAGGCAGTGCCGGGAGGGCCGCCTCGACGAGTGCGCCGCCGCGGTCGACGATGGTCGCGAGGAAGCGTTTGAACGCGAGGATTCCTTCGTCGGGCACATTCGATTCGAGGGTGGAATGCAGGCGTCCCAGGAGTGCGCGCAGCCCGGTCTCCGGCGCGAGGGATGCACCCAGACGCCGTGCGAACGCGCGGGGCGTCCTGGCGCGCCGCCCGAGATCGGCCTCGAGCGACGTCAGCCAGCGTTCGAGGCTGCGTTCGAGGAGCGCGAGGAACAGCGACTCCTTGGAGGGGAAGTAGGTGTAGGCCGAGGCCTTCGACAGGCCGGCGGCCTCGGCGACCTCGGCGGTGGTCAGGCTTTCGTAGGGTCGCTCCGCAAGCATGGCTTCGGCGGCGTCCAGCAGATGGCGTCGGCGTGTCCCCTTGTCCGAGGCGCTGCGCGCGCGCTGACCGGCGACGGTCGCGAGCGGCGTCTCGCGGGTGCGGTGCGGGCGGGCGGGCATGCAGGGGCTCCTCTGGATAACAAACCAAGGGTCGGATATTAATCGACCGCCGGTCGATTGTTCAAGCGGCGGGAGTCTTGCCCGCATAATCGCGTCACGATCGCGGTCCCGGTGTTTCCAGCGCGGCCGCGGCGCCACGCAATCAGCGATCAGCACTCAGGAGATGGCAGACACATGGATTGGTTCGGGTGGTTGGCAGAGCCACAGGCGTGGGTGGCCCTCGCCACGCTGGCGGGCATCGAGATCATTCTCGGGATCGACAACATCATCTTCATCTCGATCCTCGTGGCGCGCCTTCCCGAGGAACGGCGCAACCTCGCACGCACCCTCGGCCTGATGGCGGCGATGGTCACGCGGCTGGGTCTGCTCTTCTCGCTCGCGTGGATCATGAAGCTGACCGACCCGCTCGTGACCGTGGCCGACCGAGGCATTTCGGGACGCGACATGATCCTGCTCGCGGGCGGACTGTTCCTGCTCTGGAAGAGCGTCCACGAGATCCACAATTCCCTCGAAGGCACCGAGCAGGAGACCGCGACCGTGGCCGCTGCAGGCGCCTCGTTCGTCGGCGTGCTCGCGCAGATTGCCGTCATCGACATCATCTTCTCGCTCGATTCGGTCATCACCGCGGTGGGCATGGTCGACGACATCGCGGTGATGGTCGCGGCGATCGTTATCACCGTCGGCGTCATGCTGTTCGCCGCACGCCCGATCGGCGAGTTCGTGGACGGCCATCCGACCATCAAGATCCTGGCACTCGCCTTCCTGATCGTCGTCGGTGTCGCCCTCGTGGCGGACGGCCTCGGGTTCCACATTCCCAAGGGCTACATCTATTTCGCGATGGCTTTTTCGATGGGGGTCGAAGTGCTGAACCTCCGCATGCGTGCCAGGAACGCCGCGGCGGTGAAGCTGCGCAAGCCCTCCGAGCCTCCGGTCTGACGCCTGGCCGGGTGACGCGACGGCTCGTGCACTGGATCGTCGCGGCACCCTTGCAAGGCTGCATCGTTGTGGAAAAGGACTTTCTCGCCAAAGCCTATTCCCACCCCTAGAATCCGACGTCATCGGTTGACCTCGGAGGCTCCCGTCGAACGGGGGCTGTGGCGTGTCCATGGACGAGTTCAGGGCCGCGGCGGACGAATTCAGGGCCATGTCCATGGCGCCGGTGCCGCGTGCGGCCTCGGGCCTCCCGGATCGCCCGGACCCGGGACGGGGCTGCCTTTACCCGGGTCGGGGCTGCTTGTACCCGGGACGGAGCTTTATGTCCCGCCCCGGGCTCTTCGCGCAGATCGACATCCACCGCGCCGCAGGCACCGCCATCTGGATCGCGGCCCGCGCCGGAGCGGGCAAGACGGCACTGGTCCATGCCTATGCGATCGCCCGGGGTGTGCGGCTCGTTCCCTGTGAACCGGGGCTGCCGGGTGCCGATCCCGACAGCGTCCTGGGCGCATTTGCGCGGGCTTGTTCCGGGGCCAATCCCGAAGGCGCGATCACCGTTCCATCTGGACACCCGCTCGACGTGCGTCGGCAGCTCGGAGCGTTCCTGGCGCGCCTCCCCGCGCCCTCGATCCTGTTCTTCGACGACATTCACGAATTCCCTCCCGATGCCTTTGCCGTGACGGTGATCCAGGAGGCCATCGATGCGGCGCCGGCCGGGGTCACCGTCATCGTGGGCAGTCGCCGGCCGCCGCCGCCCGGGTTCTCGCGGCTCCGCGTGGGTGACCGGCTGATCGTCATCGACGATGCGGCGCTGCGTCTGGACGTCACGGATGCGCAGGCATTGCTGGATCGCGAGGGGGTGCGGTCGTCCGACGAGGTGTCCCGCATTTTGGGCCTCGCGGACGGCTGGGCTGCCGGCCTGCTCCTACTCGCGCGGGCCTCGCGGCCGGGCGAGATGGTGCCCGAGCTTGCAATCGACTATGTGACCACCGAGGTGCTCGACAAGCTTCCGCCCGAGTGTCGATCGCTCCTTGCGCGCACGGCACTGCTGCCGATCGTCACGGACTCCGCTGCGGTGGCGTTGACCGGGGACCCCGGTGCTGCGCGGCGGCTCCAAGCGCTTTCGCGTGACAGTGGCTTCGTCTATGCGTCAGGGGCGCGGCCCGGGGCCTACGAGGTGCACCCTCTCGTCCGAGCCGCGCTGGTGGCGGAATCGGCGCAAGGCGTCGGGTCTTCCACCGCGGTCCATGCCGGGCACGCCTCCGCCGCGCGCCTGCTGGCCGATTCCGGCCAGGTCGATGTCGCCGCTGCGCTGCTCATCGCAACGGCGCACTGGGATGGCCTGATCGAACTGGTGCATCGGCATGCGGACGGACTCCTCGCCGACGGCAGGGGCGAGGTGCTCGCCGGGTGGCTGCGCGCACTGCCACCGGCCCGCGTGGAGGAGGATCCGTGGCTCACGTTCCGGCTGGGTCTCTGCGTCCGGGAGGTTGATCCTCGCGAGGCGTCGATGGCGTTCGAGCGGGCGTGGCAAGGCTTCGATCGCGCCGGCGTTTCCGACGGCGCACTCTTCGCCTGCTGCGGGGTCCTCGACGCACTCGATACCCGTCACGCGGGGTTCGACGCTCTCGATGTCTGGCTCGACCGGCTGGCGTGCCACCTCTCGATGGTCACGACGACGGCGCTTCCACCCGCGATCGAGCTTCTCCTGCACGGCGCTCTGACCGTCCTGTCCACGTACCGCCCGGACCACGCGCATCTGCCGCCTCTGGCCGAGCGCGCGTGGCGGTTGCTCGACGCGCCGGGGCCCGTGCTGGCGCGGCTCGCTGCGGGTTGCTTCGTCTGGCGTCGGTGCATGGTGCAGGGGGACGTGCGTGCACAGGCCCGGGTGCGTCTCCTCTCCGAGGGGCTGGCTTCCGCGCCTGGGGTCCCGCCACGCCTTCGGGTGGTGTGGGTCGCGCTGGAGGTGCTTCACCTATGCGCCGTCGTTGACTTCGCTGGCGCGAGGCTCGCGGTCGAGCGGCTCCGGTCCATGGTGGCGGAGGCTGGCCCGGGACCCTGGGTGGCCGATCTGGGCTGGTGTACTGCGTGTCTGGCGGCCGGCGCCGGCGATGCGCTCCTCGCGGAACGCGCGGTCGCGTCGATGGCAGAGAGTCGCTGCGGTGCCGATGCCTCGCACCGTCACCGGGAAGCCAGTGTCCGTGTGGTCGCGGCGCTCCTCCGGGGCGATGCCGAGGCGGCACGAAACCGCGTCGAGACCGAGATCGATGTCCTCGACCGCGGGCATGCCACGGCGTCCCGGGTCACCTTCCTGCAGCTCGCCGCCATCACTTTCGCCAAGTGCGCAACGCACGACGCGGCTGCGGCCTGCCTCGCGGAGGCCGACGGGATCGCCGCCACCCTTGGCCTCGGCGCGCTGACGCAGACCGGGGCCTTCGTCCGGGCGTTCGTCGCCCTGCTCGCAGGGGATGTCGCCACGGCCGATGGCGCGCTGCGCAGCGGCATCCAGCGCGCGCGGGCGCACGGTTGCCCGAACTGGGGTCTGCTTCTGACGCCCGCCGTCACAGCGCGGCTCGCCGGCGCGGCGCTCGCATCGGGCATCGAGCCCGCCTGGGTGCGAGACATCATCCGGACGCGCGCGCTCCTGCCCGACGGTCCGCTGTCCGAAGCCTGGCCCTGGCCCATCCGGATCCATGCACTCGGCCGGTTCACCGTCCTCTGCCGGGATGTGGAGGTGCGCTTCTCCGGGCGTTCCCAGCGCAAGCCCATGGAGTTGCTGGAGACCCTCCTTGCCCTCGGTGGCCGGGATGTGGGCGCCGCCCGGGTCGCCAGCGCTCTCTGGCCGCAGAGCGACGGTGATTCCGCGGCCAATGCGCTCGGGACCACGTTGCACCGGCTCAGGAAGTTGCTCGGGGAGGACGCCTGCATCACGCTCGTCGATGGTCGTCTCACGCTCGATCCCCGGCTGGTCTGGGTCGACACCTGGGCGTTCGAGCGGGCGGCCTCCGAATGCGAATCGCTGGTCGCGGCAGGGGCATCTCCCGAGGTGATCGTGAAGTCCTTCGAGCCGGTCATCAGCCGGTACCGAGGCCACTTCCTCCCCGCCAACGAGGGCGGGCCCGGCGTGCTCGCTCGCCGGGAGCGCCTCCACGGGCGTTTCCGGCGCGTGTCGGAAGTGGTGGCGGACATCGCAGTCGCGCGATCCGATGCAGGGCGGGGCGACGCGCTCTGCCATCGCATCCTCGACATCGACCCGCTCGCCGAACCCATCCATCGCGCCCTGATGCGCTCTCTCGCCGCCCAGGGGCGGCACGGGGAGGCTCTGGAAACCTGTGCGCGCGTCGAGCGCCTCCTGTTGGCCGAGCTGGACCGGGGCCTCTCGCCTGCCACGCGGGCACTCCGCCGCGCCATCACCGACGCCGCGGGCAACGCCGACCTCTGAGGGCTCGCCAACCGGCGTTTCCCGGGCCCCAGGCAGGGTGCCGGAAAGCTGCCGTCGGGGGTGCCGGGGTCATCGAATCCAAAGATCGCTGGAAACCTGCAACGAACTCCGGCTAGAATCCCGGGTTTTTCGCCATCATGGCGAATCTATTCCCTCAAGAGGCGACATCATGGCCAGGCAGAAGGCGCTCGAGCTATACCGCAACATCGGCATCATCGCGCACATCGACGCGGGCAAGACCACCACGACCGAGCGGGTGCTCTACTACACTGGCCGCAAGCATCAGATCATCGACGTCCACGACACGAAGGACGGCAAGAGCAGCACCACCACCGACTACCTCGAGCAGGAACGCAAGCGCGGGATCACCATCCAGAGCGCGGCCGTTTCCACCGAGTGGAAGGGTCACCAGATCAACGTGATCGACACCCCGGGGCACGTGGACTTCACCATCGAGGTGAACCGCAGCCTGCGCGTGCTCGACGGCGCCGTGGTCGTGTTCGACGGCGTGGCCGGCGTGGAACCCCAGACCGAAACCAACTGGCGTCTGGCCAACCAGTACAACGTGCCCCGCATGTGCTACATCAACAAGATGGACCGCATGGGCGCCAATTTCGAGAAGGCCGTCAACGGGATCCGCGAGCGCCTCGGCGCGAACGCCCTCCTGCTGCAGGTGCCGATCGGCAGCCACGACGAGTTCGTCGGGATGTACGACCTGGTGACGAACCTCGGCTACGTCTGGAAGGAAGAAGACAAGGACTCCCCGTGGGAGAGCTTGCCCTTCGAGGAAGTGCGGGCCCGCTTCAAGTTTGCGGCCAGCTACGACAACGACTGGATCGACCGCATTCCGAAGCTCCGCGAGGAGTTGATCGAAGGCGCGCTCGCCATGGACGACGATGCGTTCATGCACTACGTCGAAACCGGCGAGTGGGACATGGACACCCTGAAGAAGTGCATCCGTCACGGTACGGTGACGGGCAAGATCGTCCCGGTGCTGTGCGGTTCCTCCTTCAAGAACAAGGGTGTGCAGCAGCTGCTCGACGCCGTCGTCGACTACATGCCCTTCCCCGGCGAGAACGGCGGGATCTCCCTCGTGGACCCGGACGGCAAGCCGATCGCCAACCAGGACGTGAAGGACGACGCCCCGGCCCGCGCGCTCGCCTTCAAGGTGATCAACGACCAGTTCGGCACGCTCACTTTCGTGCGCGTCTACTCGGGCGTGATCAAGAAGGGCGACACGCTGATGAACGTGACGCGTGGCAAGAAGGAACGCATCGGCCGCATCGTGGAAGTGCAGGCGAACGTCACGAAGGACATCGAGGAAGCCCGCGCCGGTGACATCTGCGCTTTCGTCTCGATGAAGGAAACCGAGACCGGCGACTCGCTGTGCGATCTCGACAATCCGGTGCTGCTGGAGCGCATGCGCTTCCCCGACCCCGTCATCAGCGTCGCGGTCGAGCCGAAGTCCCGTGCCGACATCGACAAGCTGTCCACCGCCCTCTACAAGATGGCGCGCGCCGATCCGTCGCTGCGCCTCCACGTCGACCAGGACACCGGCCAGACGGTGCTCCGCGGCATGGGCGAGCTGCACCTCGAAGTCACGATCGACCGCATGCGTACCGAGCTGGGCGTCGAAGCCAACATGGGCAAGCCCAAGGTCAGTTTCCGCGAAGCCTTCGGCAACGTGGTCGAGCACACCTACACGCACAAGAAGCAGTCCGGCGGTTCCGGCCAGTTCGCCGAAGTGAAGATGGTGTTCGAGCCCCTTGAGGCCGGCAGCGGCATCCAGTTCGCCGACGAAGTCGTGGGTGGTCGCGTACCGCGTGAATTCATCCCCGCGGTGGAACACGCGATCCGCACGGAAGCCATGCGCGGTCAGGTGGCCGGCTACGAAGTGCTCGATTTCAAGGCGCGCCTGATCGACGGCAAGTTCCACGACGTCGACTCGTCCGCGCTCGCGTTCGAAATCGCCGGTCGTGGCTGCTTCCGCGAATCGCACAAGATGAGCCGCCCGAAGCTGCTAGAGCCGGTGATGCGGATCGAGGTCGTGACCGAAGCCGACTACCTGGGCGACATCATCGGCGACGTGAACCGTCGTCGTGGCCAAGTGACGGACCAGGGCCAGAAGGGAACGCAGGCCTTCGTGCAGGGCTTCGTGCCGCTGGCGGAGATGTTCGGCTACATCAACTTCCTGCGTTCTGCCACGAGCGGTCGCGGCACGTTCACGATGGAGTTCGATCACTACTCCGAAGTGCCGGCCAGCCTGGTCGAGAAGCTGATGGAAAAGGAAACCAAGTAACCGGTTTCCTGCGTGTGACGGCGCTGCGTCGGGCAATCTGCCCGACGCAGCGCCCTGCCGACGGGCGCGTTCCACGCGCCCGTTTTCATTTGTACCGACGTCCTGCGGAGGCTCGCATGAACCAGCCCTTTCCTTCGACGATCCTGCCGGCCGGTGTGCGGTCGCGCTTCGTGCGCGGCGTGAACGGCCTCGATGTCCACATGCTCGAAGCGGGACACGAGACGCCCGGGCGACCCTGCGTGCTGTTGCTGCACGGATTTCCGGAGCTCGCGTACAGCTGGCGCAAGGTCATGCGTCCCCTCGCGGACGCGGGCTACCACGTGGTCGCGCCCGACCAGCGCGGTTACGGACGCACGACCGGGTGGAGCGCCGAGTACGACGGGGACGTCGATTCCTTCCGCATCCTGCAGATGGTGCGCGATGCGATGGCGCTGATCTCGGCCCTTGGCTATCGCCACGTCGCCGCTGTGATCGGTCACGATTTCGGCTCCCCCGTGGCGGCGTGGTCGGCGCTCGTGCGGCCCGACATCTTCCGTTCCGTGGTGCTCATGAGCGCACCGTTCGGTGGTCCGCCGTCGCTGCCCTTCGACACCGATCGGCAGGGGAGTCCAGCCACCGTCCCCGACGTGCACGCCGCGCTCGCCGCGCTCGACCGGCCGCGCAAGCACTACCAGTGGTACTACTCCGAGCGCCGGGCCGACGCCGACATGCGTCAGTGCCCGCAGGGGTTGCATGCCTTCCTTCGCGCCTATTACCACATGAAGAGTGCGGACTGGCCAGAGAACCAGCCGTACCGACTCGGCGGCTGGATGGCCTCGGAACTCGCGAAGCTGCCCACCTACTACGTGATGGATCTCGATCAGGACATGGCTGCGACCGTTGCGCCGCACATGCCGACCGCCGCGCAGATCGCTGCATGTGCGTGGTTGCCCGATGATGAATTGCGCGTCTACAGCGAGGAGTACGGCCGGGTCGGTTTCCAGGGCGGTCTGCAGTGGTATCGATGCGGGACCAGCGCCCGCCAGGGGGCCGAACTCCAGCTATTCGCGGGCCGCACGATCGACGTGCCGTCGGCCTTCATCGCAGGCGCCAGCGACTGGGGCGTCTACCAGAAGCCCGGTGACTTCGAGCGCATGCAGGGTCAGGTGTGCACGCAGATGGTCGACTGCCAGCTGCTACCCGGCGCGGGCCACTGGGTACAGCAGGAACAACCCGAGGCGGTGAGCCGTCTGCTCGTCGATTTCGTGCAGCGGCACGGCGCCCGCTAGCGGCAGCGCGGTTTACCGGTGGCGCGGGTTGCACCACACTTCCCCGCCCCGATTCCCACTTTTCCGGACGAGATCACCATGACGTTCCAGGTCTTCGTTGACGGTCAGGAAGGCACGACCGGTCTGCGCATCCACGAGTACCTCACGCGGCGCAGCGACGTCGCGCTGATCAAGATCGATCCCGCGCGGCGCAAGGACGTCGTCGCGCGACGCGAGTTGATCAATGCCTCGGACGTGACCTTCCTCTGCCTGCCAGATCCGGCGGCCGTGGAGTCCGTCGCGCTCGTCGACAATCCGCGCACCTGCATCATCGATGCGTCCACGGCGCACCGCATCGCGCCCGGTTGGGAGTTCGGCCTGCCGGAACTCGCCCCCGATCAGCGGGCCCGCCTGCGCGCCACGAAGCGGATCGCCAATCCCGGCTGCCACGCGTCCGCGTTCATCGTCGCGGTGAAGCCGCTCGTGGCGCTGGGCATCCTCGCGCCCGATCATCCGCTTGCCGCCCATTCCATCACCGGTTACTCCGGCGGGGGCAAGAAGATGATCGAGCAGTACGGCACCGCAGCCGGCGCCCTGAACGCGCCCCGGCCCTACGCGCTGAAGCTTGCGCACAAGCATCTCCCCGAGATGCGCGTCCACTGCGGGCTGGCGAACGCGCCGATCTTCACCCCGATCGTCGGGCCGTTCTACAAGGGCCTTGCGGTCACGGTGTTTCTCGACCCGAAGCGGCTCGCGAAACCGATGGGCCCGGCGGCGCTTCGCGATGCCCTCGCCGGGTACTACGCCGGCGAGCCCTTCATCCGGGTCGCCGACTTCGACAACGACGCGAACTGCGTGAACGGCTTCTTCGACGTGGAGGGTTCCAACGACACCAATCGTGTGGACCTCTTCGTGTTCGGAAACGACGAGCAGGTGATCGTCATCGCGCGTCTCGACAATCTCGGCAAGGGAGCGTCGGGGGCGGCGGTCCAGTCGATGAACGTGCACCTCGGCGTCGAGGAGACGCTCGGTCTGGTGTGATGACAGGAAGGGGCCGCATGGGCCCTGCCTCTCGGCCCTGGCGGCCCGCGGCTGGGTGCCCGCATGACTGCTCGTTTCGTTTGAGGCGTTTCCTTGCACCCGCTGCTTTCGGGGCCATGGGCCCCTCCTACAGGGGGGGCGAGGCGCCACCTGCTTCGGGAATGGCCGTGCTGTTGTAGGAGCGGCCCATGGCCGCGAAAGCGCCGGTTCCGGTTGGCGCGTCTCCCTGCGCGACGGCTCTCCGTCCTACCCGCGACGTCCTATCCACGCGTGCCGAACAGCCGGCTCGGTGGCGCGCCGAGCGTGCGGGTCACCATGGCCGTGAAGGCGCTGGCGCTTGCATAGCCCAGTTCTGCGGCAATGTGCCCGATGGGCTTCCGATGGGCTGCCATCGCGAGTGCCCGCGCCAGCAGCACCTGCTGACGCCACTGCAGGAACGTGGTGCCCAGTTCCTGCCGGAAGAGCCGAGCGACCGTCCGCGGGCTCGCCCCCGAGGCCGCGGCCCAGCCTTCCAGCGTTGCGTGACGGGTGGGCTCGGTCAGCACGGCCTCGCAGAGTGACCGCAGCCGCTTGTCGCGAGGGAGGTCCACGCCGAGCGGTACCGGATTCGCCGCGCGTACTTCGCTCATCACGAGCGCTCCCAGATGCCGCTCCCGGTCGAGATCCTCGTCGGTCATCGGGGCCGGCTCGCCTGCATCGCGAGCGTCGGCCCGGGTATCGAGCGCTGCCACGAGGGCGCGCAACAGCGGCGAGACCTCCAATACTCGGCAGTGACGCCAGGCTGCCTCGGCGTCGCGCGGGACATCGGGTCCGCAGCGGCCGCCGGGCTGATGGAAGTAGAGCGTACGCAGGTCGCTGTCTTCCACCACCGTCACGGCATGCTCGACACCCGGCGGGATCCAGACTGCCCGCGACGGCGGCACGATGAACGTCCCGTGCTCGACCGTCACGCGGACGACGCCCGTGGTGGACGTCGCGAGCTGTGCCCAGGCGTGCGCGTGGGGTAGGACCTCGGTGTCGGCCCGCAGATGGCTTTCCTTGGCGCGGACGGGGCGGTCCGGCCCCGGGCGGAAGAGGTGCGGCGTGACGGCTTCGAGGCGGACGGGCGATCGGGCGGACGGGCGCATGGCGGTGGTGCGAGGTGTTCGGGTCGACGGGATCCGGATGGCCGGAACTCGATAGAACTTGTCGAAGCATCGTAACACTGCCCTTCGCCACGGGCCTACAGTGCGGCGATGAAGACCATGCCCCCCGATTCCCCCGCGCGCGCGACGCCCGCACCGGCCCTGCGCGCAGACGCCCAGACCATTGCCCTCGTGGGACTCGCCCACGGCACCTCCCATTTCTTCCACCTTCTGCTCGCGCCGCTGTTCCCGTGGTTCATCAGCGACTTCGGGTTCAGCTACTCGGAACTCGGCCTGCTGATCACGGTGTTCTTCGTGGTGTCGGGCGTGGGCCAGGCGAGCGCCGGCTTCCTCGTGGACCGCGTCGGTGCGCGCCCCGTGCTGTTCTTCGCGATGGGCTGCTTCGTGGCGGCGGGGCTCGCGGGATCCCTGGCGCAGGGTTACGGCGGACTCATGCTTGCGGCGGCCCTGGCAGGGCTCGGCAACGCGCCGTTCCATCCGGCCGACTTCACGATCCTGAACAAGCGGGTCTCCGCGCCGCGGCTGGGTCACGCGTTCTCGATCCACGGGATCTCCGGCAATCTCGGCTGGGCCGTGGCACCGCTGTTCCTGGCCGGTCTGACCTCCCTCACGGGCTCGTGGCGAGTCGCCCTCCTCGGTGCGTCGCTCGTCGCGCTCGCCGTGCTGGTCATCCTCATCGCGCGTCGCGATGCCATCGACGACCGCCAGGGGGCCTGGGCCCACGAGACCAGGGCTGCAGCCGGGCATCCGACCCGTCCCGAGCACACGCTCGCGTTCCTCCGCCTGCCGTCCGTCTGGCTCTGCTTCTCCTTCTTCTTCTGGTCCACGGCGGCCATGAGTGCCATCCAGAGCTTCGCCAGCCCGGCGCTTCACCAGATCTACGGGCTGCCGCTCGGCGTGACGGCGCTGGTGGTGACGGGCTTCATGCTCTGCAGTGCGGGCGGGATGATCGCCGGGGGCTTTCTCGTCGGGCGGGCCGAGCGCCTGGAGCGGCTCATCGCCGTGTGCCTCCTGGCGGCGGCCGGGATGCTCGCGCTCGTGGGGTCAGGTGTGTTGCCGGGCTATGTGGCCATCGCCGTGGCCGCCCTCGCGGGTGCGGGCACCGGCCTCGCCGGCCCGTCGCGCGACATGCTCATCAAGCGGGCATCACCGCCCGGTGCAACGGGGCGCGTCTACGGGACGGTGTACTCGGGGCTGGATCTCGGCTTCGCGGTGTCGTCGCCGCTGTTCGGTGCCCTGATGGACCACGGGCATCCCGGCGGTGTCTTCATGGGTGCCGCGCTCGCGCTGCTGATGGGGGTCGGGTCCGCGGCGATGGTGGGCCGCGAGGTGGCCGTCCGGGCCCGCGTGCGGATGGCCTGAGGCCGACTCAGCTGCCGGCTTTCTTCGCAGGCGCCTGCGGCACCACCTTCACCTCGACGCCGTTCGCCAGCGAGTCCGACGGGTTCAGGATGACGTCCTCCGAGCCGTCGAGGCCGGACACCACCTCCACTTCCGTGCCGAAGTCCCGCCCCAGCTGGACGGGCACGAGTGCGGTGCGATGGTCGGCTTTCGCGACACCCACCACCACACCCTCGGGACGGAACAGGAGCGCGTTCACGGGCAGCATCAGCGCCCGCTGACCGGCGTCCAGCTTCAGGCGCACTTCCGCATAGCCTCCGGGGAGCAGCTCGCCCGACGCGTTGTCGACCTCCACCTCGGCGAGCAGCGTGCGCGAACCCGCGTCGATCGACCGGGTGTTGCGCGTGAGCTTTCCCGGGAAGGTCCGCCCCGGGAATTCCGCCAGCAGCAGTTCGGCGGCCAAGCCGGGACGGGCTTCCGCGGCGTACATCTGCGGCACGTTCACGAACACGCGCAGCTTGTGCGTGGCGGCGAGATGGAACAGCTCGCGACCTGCGGTCCCGCTGCCTGCCTCGATCAAGGCGCCGACGTCGGTGTTGCGGGCTGTGATCACGCCATCGAACGGCGCGATCACGCGCTTGAACCCCTGCAGCTTTCGCAGGCGGGCCACCTGGAAGCGTCCGGCCTCCAGAGCCGCCCGGCGTTCCGCTGCTGCGCCGGTGCGTTCTTCCACGGCCTGACGGGTGACCGCACCGCTCTTCAGCAGTGTCTCCCAGCGCGCCGCCGTGGCCGCTGCGAGCTGGTAGTCCGCCTCCATCCGGGCGAGGTCCGCCTGGGACTGCCGCAACTGGTCGTCGATCTCGGGCGTGTCGATCTCCGCCAGCAGGGCGCCGGCCTTCACCTGCTGTCCGATGTCGGCATGCCAGCGGGCGAGGTATCCGGAAGTGCGCGCGTGGATCGGCGTGGAGACGAAGGGCTGCATGTTCCCTGGCAGCACCACGTCGCGCGTGGCGTCCCCAGGCTTCGCGCGGATGACGGAGACGGCCATCGCGCTGCGGTTCGCGGTCTCTCGCTCGAGCGCGGCGCGGGCCTCGATGCGCGGCTGGATGCCGAACACGGCGGTGAGTGCCACGCCGATGCCCAGCAGTCCGATCAGCAGCCAGCGGCGCGGGAATCGTCGCTGGCGCGCCTGGATCGGTGCGCCTGGACGGGCAGTGTTCTCGGGACGGGATTCGGTGGGTTGCATGGTTCTTTCCTCGAATCGGTCAGACGGGGCTCGCGGCCGGAAGATCGGCCACCGGCGCCGGGCGGGAGCGCCCGAGATGGCCGTGAATCAGCGCGAACACCACGGGCACGAAGAGCAGCGTCGCAACGGTGGCGAAGAGAAGACCGCCGATCACGGCCCGGCCCAGCGGGGCGTTCTGCTCACCGCCTTCGCCGAGGCCCAGGGCCATGGGGACCATGCCGATGATCATCGCGAGCGCGGTCATGAGCACCGGACGGAAGCGGCCGAAGCCTGCCTCGATCGCCGCCTGCGTCGCGTCGGCACCCGCCTGCAGTTGCTCCCGGGCGAAACTGACCACGAGAATGCTGTTCGCCGTCGCGATCCCCATCGCCATGATCGCGCCCGTCAGTGCCGGCACGCTGACGGTGGTGCCGGTCGCGAAGAGGGTCCACACGATGCCGGCGAGTGCGGCGGGCAGGGCGGTGATGATGATGAAGGGGTCGAGCCACGACTGGAAGTTCACCACCATGAGCAGGTAG
Organism: Betaproteobacteria bacterium Ga0077532; assembly: GCA_001464895.1. GTDB lineage: Bacteria > Pseudomonadota > Gammaproteobacteria > Burkholderiales. The sequence continues at coordinate 43,745 of LNEE01000016.1, read as the reverse complement.
ACGAGCACCACCGCGAACACGAGTCCCAGCATCAGGCCGCGGAAGGAGGACGTCATCGTCTCGATCTGCCCGCGGACCGTGAGTTTCGACCCCTTGGGAAGGTCCTTCTCGCTGTCCTTCACGATGCGGTCGATGGCGTCCGCCACGCCGCCGAGATCGCGCCCCTGCACCGCACCGAAGATGTCGAGCACGGGCTGCACGTTCCAGTGGCTGATCACCGCACGCTCGGACTCGCGCGTCATCGTCGAGAAGTCACCCAGCAGGTTCTGGCGGTCCGAGCCGTGACCCGACACCGGGATGGACGCGATCGACTGCAGCGAATCGATGCTGTGCTGCGGCACCTGCGTGATGATGTTGTAGCTCACGCCGTTCTTCGGGTTCAGCCAGAACGTCGGGCTCGTCTGCAAGCTGCCGGACAGCGTGATCAGCACGTTCCGCGCGATGTCGATCTGATTGAGTCCGGCCTGCTGCGCCTTCGTGCGGTCCACGGTGACCTGCAGCTTCGGCTGGTCGGCTGGTTGCTGGATGCGGAGATCGGCAATCCCGGGGATGCGCGCGAGCTTGCCCATCATCTCGATGGCGAACGCGCGATTGCCCTCGATGTTGCGGCCCGCGATCTGGATGTCGATGGGCGCCGGCAGGCCGAAGTTCAGGATCTGGCTCACGATGTCCGAGGGCAGCACGTAGAACATGAGCCCGGGGAACTTCTCCGGCAGCTCGGCGCGCAGTCGCCGCACGTACTCCGCCGTGGGCGCGTGACCGCGCTTGAGCGCCACCTGGATGTCGGCATCCGCCACGCCCAGGGTGCCCGACATGTTGTACGACATGTTCGTGCCCGACAGCGGCAGGCCGATGTTGTCGAGGATCGTCGCGACCTCGTCCGGCGGGATGATCCGGCGGATCTCCTGTTCCACGAGGTCGCAGATCCGCGCCATCTCCTCGATGCGCGTCCCGGTCTTCGCGCGTACGTGCAGCTTGAACTGGCCGGCATCGACCGCAGGGAAGAAGTCGCGGCCCACCCACGGCAGCAACGCGACCGACACTGCGCAGCCGGCGACGAAGGTCACGATGAAGAGCTTGCGATGCCGGAGGCAGCCTTCGAGCGTCGCGCGATAGCTCTCCCGCACACCGGCGAAGCCACGTTCGAACGCGCGGTGGAAGCGCACGAACGGGTTGCGGCTCGGTCGGGGATGTCCGTGATCCAGCACGCCGGCGCGCAGCAGGTACTTCGCAAGCGTCGGCACCAGTGTGCGCGAGAAGAGGTACGAGGCCAGCATCGCGAACACCACCGCTTCGGCGAGCGGGACGAACAGATATCTCGCGACACCGGTCAGCATGAACATCGGCACGAACACGATGCAGATGGCGAGCGTGGACACGAGGGTCGGGATCGCGATCTGGCTGGCACCTTCCAGGATCGCCTTGTCGAGCGGTTCCCCGGCCTCGAGGTGCTGGCTGATGTTCTCGATGGCGACCGTGGCATCGTCCACCAGGATCCCGACCGCCAGCGCGAGGCCACCCAGCGTCATGATGTTGATCGTCTCGCCCAGCGCCGAGAGTGCGATGAGCGATGTCAGGATCGACAGCGGGATCGTCACCGCGATGATGAGCGTGCCGCGCCAGCTGCCCAGGAAGAGCAGGATCATGAGAGCGGTGAGGCAGCCGGCCAGGATCGCCTCGTGCACGACGCCGTCGACCGCGGCGCGCACGAAGACGGACTGGTCCACGGCCGTGCTGATCTCGAGATCGGGCGGCAGGCCGTCCTTCATCCGCGGCAGTTCCTCCTTCACGCGCTTCACGATGTCGAGCGTCGACGCCGTGCCGTACTTCAGGATGTTCACGAGCACGGCCCGCTGCCCGTCGTGGCGGACGATGTTCGTCTGCGGCTGGAAACCGTCGTGGACCTGCGCGACGTCGCGGACGTAGATGGTCCCGGCGCTGGTCGTGCGGATCGGGAGATCGTTCAGCTCCGCGATGGTCTTCGGACTGCCGTTCAGTCCGACGTTGTATTCGAACTCGCCGATCTTCGCGGAGCCCGTGGGCAGGATGAGGTTCTGCGCATTGATGGCGTTGACGACATCGAGCGGTGTCAGGCGCTTCGCCTGCAGTGCACGCGAATCGATGTCGACCATCACCGATCGGAACTTGCCGCCGTAGGGGTACGGCATGACCGCGCCCTGGACCGTTGCGAGCTGCGTGCGCATGAAGCTGTTCGCGAGGTCGAAGATCTCGTGTTCGCCGAGCGAGCGGCTCGACAGCGCAAGCTGCAGGATCGGGACGGTCGAGGCGTTGTACGTGAGGATCAGCGGCGCCGTCGTGCCCTGCGGATAGCCGCCCATCACCGTCTGCGCGATGGCGGTGATCTGCGCGAGCGACGCCGGGATGTTCGCGCCGCCATGGAAGAACACCTTCACGACCCCCACGCCGTTGTAGGTCTGCGACTCGATGCGCTCGATGTCGTTGACCGTCGCCGACATCGCCCGCTCGAAGTTCGAGATGATCCGGCCTTCCATCTCCTGGGTGGACAGGCCGGTGTAGCGCCAGATGACGCTGACCACGGGGATGTTGATGTTCGGGAAGATGTCGGTCGGCATCCGCAGGATGCTGAGCGGGCCGACGATGAGCACGAGCAGCGCGAGCACGATGAACGTGTACGGGCGGCGCAGTGCGAGCTGGACGATCCACATGGTGAGCGGCGTGAGGCGATGTCACGGCACGCGGCCAGCGCGCTCGTGAAGTGGGGCCGGTGCGGGCCGGACCTCCGGTGAGACTTCTGTCGTCCGGAGGCGCTTCGTTGGTGCTCGGCCCGCCCCCGGAAATGCGAACCGCAGCGACGGATCGCTGCGGCGCATCGATACTAGCAGAGGAGGTCGGACACGCCGAAGGGGTTTGCATCCCCCATCGGGCAGTTGTCGTCGGTGGTGACGGTCAGTCCGGCTTCAGCGCCAGCAGCCGCACCAGCTTTCCGTAGCGTTCCGATTCGCGGGCGAGGAACTTCGCGAAGTCGGCCGGCGAACCGGGCGTGAACTCCGCGCCGGTGGCTGCCATGTGCTCCTTCACCATCGGGGTCGCCATCGCCGCCGTGATCTCGCGGTGCAGCCGTTCGATCACTGCCGGTGGCGTGCCTGCAGGCGCGAAGAAACCCGTCCAGGCGTCGAGCACGTAGTTCGGGTAGCCCGACTCCGCGACGGTCGGCACGTCCGGAAAGGCAGATGTCCGTTGCGCACCCGTGACCGCCAGTGCGCGGAGCTTGCCGGCATTCACTTGCGGGATCGCCACGGGGAGGCCGCTCATCATCACGGGCACCCGGCCCGCGAGGACGTCCGTGAGCGCCACGCTGTCGCCGCGATACGAGACGTGCGTCAGGTCGACGACCGCCTCTTTCAGGAACAGCTCCATCGCGATGTGCAGCACGCCGCCGGTGCCGCTCGACGCGTAGACGGCTCCGGTGCCCTGAGTCTTCGCCATCGCGACGAAGTCCTTCAGCGAGTTGAGCTTCGCGCCCGGATGGGCGAGCAGGACGAGCGGACTCGTCATTGTTCCCGCAACGACCGCGAAGTCCTTCACGGGGTCGTAGCCCACTTCCTTGTAGATGTGCGGTGCGATCACCTGGCTGTTGTTGTTGAACAGCAGCGTCGCGCCGTCGGGCTTCGCGCGAGCGACGACCTGTGCCCCGAGCGTGCCCCCGGCGCCGGGTCGGTTCTCGACGATCACGCGCCGCTTCAGCTGCCTTCCCAGGGCCTCGGCGATGACGCGGGCCCGGCCATCGAGGCTGCTCCCGGCGGCGAGCGGGACGACGAAGCGGATCTGGGCGGGCAGGTCGGCGGCGGTGGCGCCTGCCGTGCCGGTGAGCCTGAGCAGCAGGGCGAGGCCGGCGCGCCAGGCGAGCGCGACGCCGCGCCGGAATGCGGTGAACTGCATGGATGGTTCCTCCGTGTCGGGCCGATTCTGTCCGGATGGTGCCCGTCGCCGGAGGGTACTACGGGACATCGAAGACGGATCGAGCGCCGATCCCGGGCGAAGGCGAAGCAGAGCGTCCCTAAAGCAGATCTGCCGCCATCACCGCGCGAACCACGACCTGCGCGTCCTCGCCTCGCACCCGGTGCGAGAGCCACCACAGACCGCCCTTGCGGATGCTCCACGGCATCGCGCTGCCCGAGAGCAGCAGCGCGGCCACCGCACCGAGCGTGGGTTGATGGCCCACCACGACGACCGTGCCGCGGGTCCCCGGCCATTCGGCAGCCGCCAGCACCGACTCCGGCTGGGCGCCCGGCGCGATGGTCGGGTCGGTCTCGAAATCTTTTGTGAGGGCGCGGGCGGTCTCCTGCGCCCGGGCGGCAGGGCTCACGATGATGCGCGCGTCGCGTGGCAGTTGCTCCGACAGCCACCGCGCCACCGCGGCTGCCTGCTTGTGTCCCTTCGGCGTGAGTCGGCGGTCGAGGTCCGGCGTGGTGTCGAAGGCCTCGGCGTGGCGCCAGAGGATGAGGTGCATGGTCATGGGGTCAGCGGGCTCGGCGGGATTTCGCGAATCGCGCCCACGCGGCGTCGAAGTGTTCGAGCGCGAGGCAGGCGCGGGCCTGGGTCCAACCCAGCACGATGCCGGTGCCGTGTGACAGGTTCGCGTCGTCCTGCCTGAGTGCTGCGAGAAGATCCCCCGTGACCGCAGCATCGTTCACACGGCCGAGGATCTCCTGGAGGTCCGCTGCGCTCGCGATGCCTGCTTTCACCGCCTTCCGCGGTAGCAGGGCCTGGAAGAACTCGGTCGCGTAGCGAAGCTTCTTCGCTTCGATGCGAAGTGCGTGGAGGGCAGGAAGATCGGTGACCGCGAGTGCCTTGCCCGCCCGCCGCACGCGCTTCTCGCGCTTCGCGATGGCGTCGCGGGCGAACTTCGGCAGGGCCTCCTCCTTCGCATCGGACACGGGCTCTGCCGGTCGCGCCAGCGCGACCAGCATGGCCACGAGATCGAGCAGGAGCGCCGTGTAGGAGGTCGAGGCTATGGCTTCCTGGGCGATGCGTCGCGCGTGCAGGCGGCGTTCGTCGGCTGCTTTGCGAACGCTGGCGAGCACAGCAGACCCAGGCATCGCCGCCTCGACGGGCGGCAGGGTCTCCGTGGAGAAGACGTCCCAGTCCCGGGCGCCGCCCAGCCCGTTGCCGAGGGTCCGCAGGCGTTCCACCAGCACCGCTGATCGTTCCCGCGGGATTGCGTCGCGGAAGATCCCGAACGCCGAACGAAGACGGCGCAGCGCCACCCGTGCCTGGTGGATGTATTCGGGGTCGTCGCTCTCGAGCACGCCGCGCTCGTTGGCCTGCAACTGATGCACGCAACCGAGAGCCACCGTGGCGAAGGCCTGGGGCACGCGCATGTCGGCCTGCAGCACCACCGACGATGCACGCACCGGCGCCGCCTCGACGGGCGCCAGCAGGCGGTATCCGCGCTCGGCCTTCGTCACGTTCTCCAGCCGCAGCGGCACCTCGACGAGGAGGCGCTGGGCGAAGTCGAAGAGGCGCGCCGGATCGCCTTCCAGAAGCTCGATCTCCACCTCGCTGATGGGCGTCGAAGCCGTGCCTGCCGTCACCTGCCCCTGGTCGAGCGCCACCTCGGCCGTCTCGCCTGGCGCCAGTGCGACGATCCATGTGGTGCGGCGGAAGCGGGTCACGAAGGCGGGCCCGAGCTGCGCGAGAAACGCGGCGTCGGCGAAGAGCGCGGCGGCGGGCGTCGCGGCGAGCGCAGTGAGGTCGAGCACCGGTGAACGCACCACGGTCTCGAACTCGCTGCGGAGGTGAAGACCACCGTCGCTGCCGCCACCGCACTTGAAGGTCTGGATCCACTGACGGCCCGCCTTCCTGAGCCGGAGCGCCATGCCGCGCTGGGCGAGATCGCGCTCTGCGGTGTCGAAGTAGATGTTGTGCAGCGTGCGGGTGACCGGCTTGCCTCCCGCTGCCGTCTTCAGGGACTCGCTGCGTCGCAGCCGCGGCACGTCGTCCGGTGCGATGGCGAGTTTCAGTTCGATCTCGGTGGCCATGGCGCAGGTGCCGGTGGGGGCGCCGGGGCGCTCAGAGCGACACGTCGGGGCGCGTGGCGAGCTCGGCGAGGAGTTCCATCTGCGCACAGCGCGAGCGGCCCTTGCCGGGTTGCCGGCGGTGGTAATGGCCATCGCTGTCCATCTCCCACGCCTGCGAGTTGTCGTCGAGGTAGATCTTCAGGCCTTCCAGCAGCACGCGCCGCTTCAGCTTCGGGTCGAGCACGGGGAACGACACCTCGATGCGACGGAAGAAGTTCCGATCCATCCAGTCGGCGCTGGAGAGGTGGACGGAGTCCGACGACTTGAAGTGGAAGATGCGGTTGTGTTCGAGGAACCGGCCGATCACCGAACGCACGCGGATGTTCTCCGACAGCCCACGGATCCCGGGCCGCAACGCGCAGACGCCACGCACGATGAGGTCGATCTTCACGCCCGCCTGCGAGGCCGCATAGAGGTGCTCGATGATCTCCGGTTCGAGCAGCGCATTCATCTTCGCCGTGATGCCCGCCGGCCGTCCGGCGCGGGCTTCCTCGGCTTCGTGCGCAATGGCTTCGAGCAGCTTCTGGTGCAGCGTGAACGGCGCCTGCCACAGATGCGTGTGCGCGCTCGCCTTGCCGAGGCCGGTGAGCTGCAGGAACGTGTTGTTCACGTCCGCGGTGATCTCGGCATTGCATGTGAAGAGACCGAAGTCGGTGTAGAGCGTCGCGGTGCGCGAGTGGTAGTTGCCGGTGCCGAGGTGGACGTAGCGTTCGAGCCGGCCCTGCTCGCGCCGCACGACCATCGCCATCTTCGCGTGCGTCTTGTGACCCACCACGCCGTACACCACGTGGGCACCGACCTCTTCGAGCTTCGAGGCCCAGTTGATGTTGGCTTCCTCGTCGAAGCGGGCGAGCAGCTCGACGATCACTGTCACGGCCTTGCCGTTGCGCGCCGCCGTGATCAGGTGCTGCATCAGTTCGGAGTTGGCGCCGGTCCGGTAGACAGTCTGTTTGATCGCCACGACGTTCGGATCGCTCGCGGCCTGCTCGATGAACGAGACGACGGGCTTGAACGACTGGTAGGGATGGTGCAGGAGGATGTCGCTCTTGCGGATCGCCGCGAAGATGTCGGAGCGCTTCGCCAGCTGGCTCGGGATGCCGGCGATGAACGGCTTGAACACGAGGTCGGGACGGCGGACGTGGTCGGGCACCTGCATGAGACGCACCAGGTTCACCGGCCCGGAGACGCGGTATAGATCATCCTGGGTGAGGCCGAACTGTTGCAGAAGGAAGTCCGACATGTGCTGCGGGCAGAGATCCGCCACCTCCAGCCGGACGGCGTCGCCGAAGTGCCGCTGGGGCAGTTCGCCCTGCAGCGCGGTGCGGAGGTTCTTGATCTCCTCCTCGTCGACGAAGAGATCGCTGTTCCGCGTGACCCGGAACTGGAAGCAGCCCTTCACCTCCATGCCCGAGAACAACTCGTCGACGTGCGCGTGCAGGATCGACGACAGGAACACGAAGCCGTACTCGCAGCCGGAGATCTCCGGCGGCAGCAGGATGAATCGCGGCAGGGCCCGGGGCGCCTGCACGATCGCGATGCCCGACTTCCGGCCGAAGGCGTCCTTGCCGGACAGCTCGACCACGAAGTTCAGGCTCTTGTTGAGGAGCCGTGGGAAGGGATGCGCGGGGTCCAGGCCGAGCGGGGTCAGGACCGGCATCACCTCGTCGACGAAATGCGTGTGGATCCAGGCCTTCTGCGCATCGGTCCATTCGTGGCGCCGCAGGAACTTCACGCCCTGTGCGTCGAGGGCCGGGAGGATCTCGTCGTTGAAGATCTCGTACTGCTGGCGGATCAGCGCGTGGACCTGGAGTGAGACCTCCGCGAGAACTTCGCGCGGGCGCATGCCGTCAGGCCCGGGGTTGTCGGCCCCCAGCGCGATCTGCGCCTTGAGACCAGCCACGCGGATCTCGAAGAACTCGTCGAGGTTGCTGCCGACGATGCACAGGAAGCGCAGGCGCTCGAGGAGCGGCATGCGCTCGTCGCGGGCCTGGGCGAGCACCCGCCGGTTGAACTCGAGCTGGCCCAGCTCGCGATTGAGGAAAAGCCGCCGCCCGGTGTCGGCCGACGCGCTGCCGGCCGACGCCAGACCATGGACTTCGGAGGAGCCATCGGCGGCCATCGCGGCAGGGTCCGTCAACGGGTACCTGGCGGGACGTACCCCTGGGCGGCCTCCGCCCCGTCACCGAAGAAGTGGCGCTCCATCTGCTCGACGAGGTACTTCCGCGCCTTCGGATCCGAAAGCGTCAGCCGGTTCTCGTTCACGAGCATCTTCTGGTGCTCCAGCCACGCCTTCCAGGCTTCCTTCGAGACGGATTCGAAGATCCGTTGGCCGATCGGGCCGGGATAGGGGGGGAAATCGAGTGCTTCGGCTTCGCGCTTCAGCTTGATGCAATTGACCATACGGGCCATGGGATGATCCTTTCGGACTACGGCGCGCGAACGGCGCCGGGTAGGTCAGTCGATTATCCGGAAAGGGTCGTGCAGCGTAAACCGGCGTGTCCCGCATGGCGTCGATCGCTCAAGGAAGAGCCGGCTGAACCTGCCGCTGTCATTTGTTCGTTGCCGAATCCATTCGAGGACCGGCCTCGGCACCGGGCAGGAACACTTCTGCCGACGAGGAGACTTCGCCGCGCCGCTCCAGGAACCGCACTATCGAATCGACCGTCGTGGTGTCGATCTGCCCTGCCATCCTTCGGCCGAAGGGATGGTCGTCGAAGGCGATGTTCGCCCGGAACAAGCGACCGCCCAGGCGTTTCCATGCGGGCACCTCGACGGTGATGGGCGCGAACCCTCTGGTCTTCAGCCAGCGCTGGGCGGTGTTCCGGTCGAGGTCGCCGTCGCCCTGTGCCGCGGCAGCGTAGACCTCGAGCAGCCATTGGTTGGAATTCTGGTACCGCGTGGAGAAGACGTAAGCCAGCATGCTGTAGCGAGGTTCGTGCAGGCGGTTGGCGTCGCCCGAGGAGAGCAGACCAGCGAGGCGGCGTCCCACGGCTGCGGGCGGCACGACGATGCTAGCCTCGTGACGGACGACGTCGGTGAAGAAGTTGGCCATCCCCTCGACATACAGGGCGGATCGATCGGTTCCGCACTCGTTCAGCAGGTGCACCACCTGCCAGCGGCCGGCCGGATGATCCCGCCAAGCGAAGCCAGCGTGCGAGTAGCGTAGGCCCCAGGGGGAGAGATCCTGTCCGACCCGAGCCACCACAGCCACCTCCGCGTCCAGCGAGTCCAGGGTTTCCCGGACGGCATGCCCGAGTTGCACGGCGGCACGGAGCTCTTCGGGTTCAGGCGCGCGCTGATGACATCCCGTTCCGGCTGGTGCCGGTGCCGAGGTGAGCGCAAGACAGATTCCGAACGAGATTCCGAGCCAGTGTGCGAATCTTCTCGAGAACCCACTCGCCATCCGCGGCGCCATCGGTGGCGCAATGCCTGTCCTCGGCCTGTTGCGCATTCTCATCTCGGGGCATGCGGTCATTTCGGGGAATACGGCTCGCGATGGATCAGATCGCGGCTCGCCTCCCCGGGTACGTACGCGAGCATGACGCCGTTCGCCGAGATCGTGTGGCCGGGCGGGTCTGCCGTCACCTGTACAGGATCTCCCGGCTTCAGTGCGGCCCGCTCGGCACGCTCCTTCGGCACTTCAAGCACCCCCACCACCGCCCCGACACTGTCGACCACAACAACACGTACCGAGTCGCCCACTGCGACGACTGCCGAGACCGCGAAGAGTGGCAATGCGACCGCGGAGATGGGACCGAAGACGAGGCCGCTCAGCACCATCCCCTCGGAGAATTCGTGCACGGACCTGCTCGGGTTGCGCCAACGATGGGGCTCTTTCCCCTTCGGATCCGCGCCGACGTCGCCGACGAAAAGCAGGGAAAGGACCAAGGCGGTGAGAAGGGTATGACGCATGGTGCGAACCTCCATCGACGTGATGGAGCGACCATAGGCCGCGCGCGACGGCGTGACTTGCGGCGGCGAGATCGGCCAGTGCGCCACGACTGGGCGGCGCGCGGTGCGCTACCTCACCCGTCGTCGACCGAAGGCGTCCGCCGGGGACGGGTGCTTCAAAGCGCCTTCACCAGCACCTTCGAGCGCCTCTGGAAGTTGTAGGCCTGCTTGCGGGCCTCGGGCAGTTCCGTGATCGGCACCTCCCGGAAACCCTGCTCCACGAACCAGTGCGCGGTGCGGGTCGTCAGCACGAACAGACGCTCGAAGCGGCGCTTGCGCGCCGCAGCCTCCACCGACCGCAGCAGGCGTTCGCCGGCGCCGCCGTTCCGGTGGTCTGGATGGATGGCGAGACATGCCAGCTCCGCCGCACCCTCCTTCGTGAACGGATAGAGCGCGGCGCAGCCCACGATCAGTTCGTCGTGCTGCAGCACGTAGAACCGGTCGATCTCGATCTCGAGCAACTCGCGGGAGCGCTTGACCAGCGTGCCGTCCGCCTCCAGCGGTTCGATGAGCCGGACGATGCCGCCGACGTCCTCGACCGTGGCCTGCCGCAGCTGTTCGAGGGGATCCTCCGTGACCATCGTCCCCACGCCGGAGTGGGTGAAGAGTTCCAGCAGGAGCGCGCCGTCCACGTGGCGCGAGACGAGGTGCACGCGCTTCACACCGCCGCGGCAGGCGCGGGTCGCGAAGGGCAGATAGATCCCGCTGTCCCCCTTGAGCGCCCGCTTGCCGGCGATCAGGGCGTCGGCCTCGGACACCGTCAACTCGTGGCGCATGCGGCGTCCGGTCGCGACACCCGGCTCGTCCATGAGGAAGAGCAGCTTGTCCGCCTTCAGGGCGATGGCGGTCTGCGCGGCGACATCCTCGAGCGTGAGGTTGAAGATCTCGCCGGTGGGGGAGTAGCCTAGGGGCGAGAGCAACACGAGGTCGCCGTCGTCCAGGCAGCGGCGGATGGCGTCGGCGTTCACCTTGCGGACCTCGCCGGTGAACTGCATGTCGATGCCGTCGATGACGCCCACCGGCCGGGCGACGACGAAATTGCCGCTCGAGACCCGGATATCGGCGTTCGCCATCGGCGTGTTCGGCAGGCCGACCGACAACAGCGCCTCGATCTCCGTACGCAGGCGGCCGCTGGCCTCCTTCACGTCGGCGAGCGTGGCTTCGTCGGTGACCCGCATGTCGTGCACGTACCGGATGTCCGCCTGGCGCCGCTCGAGCCGCTCGTCGATCTGCGGCCGGGCGCCGTGCACGAGGACGAGCCGGACGCCCAGCGCGGCGAGCAGGTTGAAGTCGTGGGTGAGGTCCACGAATTTGCCATCGGCCACGACCTCGCCGCCGAAGGCGATCACGAAGGTGCGCCCGCGGAACGCGTGGATGTAGGGCGCCGCCGCACGGAACCACGGAACGAAGTGCTCGAGTGTCTTCGCGTCCATCGGATCGTCCTTCCGCGGGTGGGTCACGGGGCCTACTTCGGTGCCATCCGGATGGCGCCGTCGAGGCGGATCGTCTCGCCGTTCAGCATCTCGTTCTCGACGATGTGCTTGACGAGCGCGGCGAACTCGCCGGGCTTGCCCAGCCGGGAGGGGAACGGCACCTGGGCCGCCAGCGACTGCTGCGCCTCGGGCGGCAGGCCCGCCATCATTGGCGTCTCGAAGAGGCCGGGTGCGATGGTGACGACGCGGATGCCCGTCCGGGCGAACTCGCGGGCGATCGGCAGCGTCATTCCGACGACGCCGGCCTTGGATGCCGCGTAGGCGGGCTGGCCGATCTGACCGTCGAAGGCTGCGACCGAGGCCGTGTTCACGATGACGCCACGCTCGCCGGCTGCGTTGGGCGCTCCGGCCGCCATCGCCTCGGCGGCGAGGCGGATCATGTTGAAGGTGCCGATCAGATTGATCGCGACGATGCGGGAGAACTTGTCGAGCGGCAGGGGGCCGTCCCGGCCCAGCACCTTGCCGGGCACGCCCACGCCGGCGCAGTTCACGAGACCGTGCACGCCGCCGAACGCTTCAACGGCTGTGGCGACCGCGCGCTTGCCGTGTTCCTCGGAGGTCACGTCGCATTCGACGAAGCGGACCGCGCCGCCCAGTTGCGCAGCGAGCGCTTCTCCGGTGGTCCGGTTCACGTCGGCGATGACGGCCTTGCCGCCGCCGGCGACGATCAGCTCGACCGTGGCCTGTCCCAGGCCGGAGCCACCGCCGGTGACGATGAATACGCTGTTCTTTATGTCCATGCGAGTCCTCGATTGCAGATTTTCGGAGGTGAAGGTGTGCGCTGCGTGACCGCGGAGTGTAAGTGACGGAAGGTCAACGGTGACGTCGGGCTGATGCGACGCGGAGGCTCACTGCAGATCGCCCCAGAGCGTCTGCATGGCCGCCATGGCGACCACGGCCGCGGTCTCGGTGCGGAGGATCCGCGGACCCATGCGCACCGGTGTGAATCCGCGGGTGACGGCGAGGGCCGTTTCCTCGGGGCTGAGGCCACCCTCCGGCCCGACCAGCAGCAGCACGTCCCCGTCGGGCTTCGGGAGGCCTGCAAGGGACGCCTCGCCGCCGACGGCGAGGGCGATCCGCGTCTGCGTCCCCGGGTCCTTCGGGAGCGCTGCGAGCCAGGTCCGGAAGTCGGCGGGCTCGGCCACCGGGGGCACCGTGTTCCGGCCGCACTGCTCGCACGCCGCGACCGCCAGGGCCTGCCAGTGCTGGCGGCGCCGGTCGGCCCGCTCGTCGCGGAGCTTCACGACGCTGCGCTCGGTGGCCACCGGGACGATGGCGCCGACACCCAGTTCCACGGCTTTCCGGAGCGTGATGTCCATGCGATCGCCTGAAGAGATGCCCTGCACCAGGGTGATGCCGAGCGGGGATTCGCGGTCGACGTCGCGGAATCCGGTGACCCGGACGGCGACCTCGTTGCGATGGATCCGCGTGATCACGGCGTCGTGTTCCCCGCCGTTTCCGTCGAAGAGCACAACGGGGTCGCCGATACCGAGCCGGAGCACCCGCGTCGCGTGATGGCCGGCGGCGTCCGGGAGGTCCCGTTCGGCACCGGGACCAAGCGTTTCGGGGACGTGAAAACGGGCGCCGTTCTTGGCGTTGGGAGGCGGCTTCATGGCGGGCGCATGCTACCATTCGACGGCTTTTCGGGACCTTCTCAGCGCCCCGCAGACGCACCCTTGGTCATTCGTTTCCGGCTTTCTCCAGCCCCTTTCTGCCGACGGCCTTCCGTGATGCCTTCCGGTACTTCCGGCAATCCTCCCGACACCACCGCCCGCGATCGCGACATCGCCCGCGCCCTCTGCGACGCCGTGCGCATCGTCGCAGCCGACGAGGTCATGCCGCGCTATCGCAAGGTTGCCCACAGCCGCAAGGCCGACGGCAGCATCCTCACGGAAGCCGATGTCGCCGCCCAGGAGGCGCTGGTCCGGCGACTCCGCGCCATCGAACCCCTTCCGGTCGTCGGGGAGGAGATGACCGCGGAGGAACAGGCGATCCAGTGGCAGGCCGGACAGGCGGGCCTGTGGTGCGTGGACCCCATCGACGGGACGTCCAACTTCGTCCACGGTGTCCCCTACTTCGCGGTGTCCGTCGCCCTCATCCGCGAGGGGAGCAGCGTCCTCGGCGCCATCTACGCGCCCGTGGCGGACGAGATGTTCTGGGCGGTGCGCGGACAAGGAGCTTTTCTCGGCGACGAGCCGCTTCCCATCCGCACCGAAGTCCCGTCGATGAAGGGTGCGTTCGCCAACGTGGACTTCAAGCGCCTGCCGCGCACCCTCGGCGCCGCCCTGGTCGCCGATCCCCCGTACTACTCCCAGCGCAATCTCGGCGCGTCCACATTGGAGTGGTGCTATCTGGCCGCAGGTCGGCTCGATCTCTACCTCCACGGCGGCCAGAAACCCTGGGACTACGCCGCAGGCAGCCTCATCCTCGCCGAGGCCGGCGGGAGCGTCGGCACGCTGGACGGCGAGGACTTCTGGGGCGGACCAGGGGAGAGCCGGTCCGTCGTGGCGGCGCGCGACCCCGATCTCTACAGGGTCTGGCGCGACTGGGTGCGGCGCCACCGCTGAGGGTTCTGCCCCGTGGCGGGGCGGGTTTGGCAGGCGCCGCCCTTCAATTGACCCGTCTTGCACTTTGCCGGTATCTTCCGCAGTTCCCTTCGAAGGTTTCAAACGACCGAAAGGTCGCTGATCGAGAACGACATGGAACTGACCGGCGCCGAAATCACGGTGCGATGCCTCGCGGACGAGGGAGTCGAGTATCTCTTCGGCTATCCCGGCGGCGCAGTGCTTCACATCTACGACGAACTGTTCAAGCAGGACCGGGTGAAGCACATTCTGGTACGGCACGAACAGGCCGCCGTACACGCCGCTGATGGTTACGCCCGCGCCTGCCAGAAGCCCGGCGTAGTCCTCGTCACCTCCGGCCCCGGCGCCACGAACGCGGTCACCGGCATCGCGACGGCGTACATGGACTCCATCCCCATGGTGATCCTCACCGGCCAGGTGCCGACGCACGCGATCGGGCAGGACGCCTTCCAGGAAGTCGACTCGATCGGGATCACGCGGCCCTGCGTGAAGCACAACTTCCTCGTGAAGGACGTGCACGACCTGGCGGCGACCATCAAGAAAGCCTTCTACATCGCCACGACCGGCCGCCCGGGCCCCGTCGTGGTCGACATCCCGAAGGACATCACGATGGCGCGGTGCGAGTACGTGTACCCGACGTCCGTCTCGCTTCGCTCGTACAACCCGGTGGTGAAGGGCCACAGCGGTCAGATCCGCAAGGCCCTGAATCTGCTGCTCGAAGCCAAGCGCCCCATGATCTACGCGGGCGGCGGCGTGGTCCTCGGCGAGGCCGCCGCAGAGTTGACGCAGCTCGTCCGCTCGCTCGGATTCCCCTGTACGAACACGCTGATGGGCCTCGGTGGTTTCCCGGCGTCCGACCCCCAGTACATGGGGATGCTCGGGATGCACGGGACGTACGAAGCCAACATGGCGATGCAGCACTGCGACGTGCTGCTCGCGGTGGGCGCCCGCTTCGACGACCGCGTGATCGGCAACCCGAAGCACTTCTTCCAGGAAGACCGCCGGATCATCCACATCGACGTGGACCCGTCCTCGATCTCCAAGCGCGTGAAGGTCGACGTCCCGATCGTGGGTGACGTGAAGGATGTGCTCGCCGAGATGAGCCGCCAGATCGCTGCCGGCACGCAGAAGCCCGACGCGCCCGCCCTGAAGTCGTGGTGGACGCAGATCGAGCTGTGGCGCGCCCGCGACTGCCTGAAGTACGACCGCACCAGCGAGATCATCAAGCCGCAGATGGTGATCGAGAAGCTCTGGGAGGTGACCGGCGGCGACGCGATCGTGACCTCCGACGTCGGCCAGCACCAGATGTGGGCCGCGCAGTTCTACCGCTTCGACAAGCCGCGCCGCTGGTTGAATTCCGGTGGCCTCGGCACGATGGGTGTCGGTCTGCCCTACGCGATGGGTGCACTGCTCGCCCACCCCGACACCCCGGTCGCCTGTGTGACCGGCGAGGCGTCGATCCAGATGTGCATCCAGGAACTCTCGACCTGCAAGCAGTACCGCATGCCCGTCAAGATCCTGAACCTGAACAATCGCTACATGGGCATGGTGCGTCAGTGGCAGGAGTTCTTCCACGGCAACCGCTATGCAGAGTCCTACATGGATGCCCTGCCCGACTTCGTGAAGCTCGCCGAAAGCTACGGCCACGTGGGCATACGGATCGAGAAGCCGGCGGACATCGAACCGGCGATCCGCGAGGCTTTCGCGCGCAAGAACGAACTCGTGTTCATGGACTTCATCACCGACCAGACCGAGAACGTGTTCCCCATGGTACCGGGAGGCAAGGGCCTCTCCGAGATGATCCTCGTCTGACGGACCCGTCGTTCACCACGGCCCGCCTGCAGTCATCCCTTTCCCGGAATCCGCCATGAGACACATCATTTCCCTGCTGCTCGAGAACGAGTCGGGCGCCCTGTCCCGCGTCGCCGGCCTGTTCTCCGCCCGCGGCTACAACATCGAATCCCTCACCGTCGCGCCCACCGAGGACGAGACGCTGTCCCGCATGACGATCGTCACGTCGGGCTCCGACGATGTGATCGAACAGATCACCAAGCAGCTCAACAAGCTCGTGGACGTGGTCAAGGTGGTGGACCTCTCGGAAGGCGAGCACATCGAGCGCGAACTCATGCTCGTGAAGGTGCGCGCCTCCGGCAAGGATCGTGAAGAGATGAAGCGCATGGCGGACATCTTCCGCGGCCGCATCATCGACGTCACGGACAAGAGCTACACCATCGAGCTCACCGGCACCGGCCAGAAGCTGGATGCCTTCCTCGACGCGCTCGAAGAGGGTGCGGTTCTCGAGGCGGTGCGCACCGGAGCCTCCGGCATCGGCCGGGGAGATCGCATTCTCAGGGTGTAGCCGTCGCACTGACGTCGGGCAGTGGCATCGCCGGAGCGCGGCGATGCCTTGGCCGGCACCGGACGGGCTGCACGACCACGGATCATCGAATCAGGGAGAACTCACATGAAGGTCTACTACGACAAGGACGCCGACCTGTCCCTCATCAAGGGCAAGAAGGTCACGATCGTCGGCTACGGCTCCCAGGGCCACGCCCACTCGCTCAACCTGCATGAATCCGGTGTGAAGGTCACCGTCGGTCTGCGCAAGGGCGGCGCATCTTGGGACAAGGCCGCCAATGCCGGTCTCGACGTGAAGGAAGTGGCCGACGCCGTGCGCGAAGCCGACTTCGTCATGATGCTGCTTCCCGACGAGAACATTGCCAAGGTGTACCGCGAGGACATCGAGCCGAACATGAAGAAGGGCGGCGTCCTCGGTTTCGCCCACGGCTTCAACATCCACTTCGGCCAGGTCACGCCCCGCAAGGACATCGACGTGGTCATGATCGCGCCGAAGGCGCCGGGTCACACGGTGCGTGCGACCTACTCCCAGGGCGGCGGAACGCCGTGCCTCATCGCCATCGCCCAGGACGCCAGCGGCAAGGCCCGCGACCTCGCTCTCTCGTACGCATCCGCGATCGGCGGCGGCAAGGCCGGCGTGATCGAGACGTCGTTCCGCGAAGAGACCGAGACCGACCTCTTCGGCGAGCAGGTGGTGCTGTGCGGCGGCGCGACGGCGCTGATCCAGGCCGGGTTCGAAGTGCTCGTGGAAGCCGGTTACGCCCCCGAGATGGCGTACTTCGAGTGCCTGCACGAACTGAAGCTCATCGTCGACCTGATCTACGAGGGCGGCATCGCGAACATGCGCTACTCGATTTCGAACAACGCCGAGTACGGTGACTTCACGCGCGGCCCGCGAATCATCACCGAAGAAACCAAGAACGAGATGCGTCGCATCCTGAAGGAGATCCAGACGGGCCAGTACGCCCAGGAGTTCCTGCTGGAGAACCAGACCGGCGCCACGAAGCTGGGTGCCATGCGCCGCATCGGCCGTGAGCACGAGATCGAACGCGTCGGCGGCAAGCTGCGCGAGATGATGCCCTGGATCAAGAAGAACCGCCTGGTCGACACCACGCGCAACTGATCCCGGGTCCGCCCTGTCGGAAGCTGCGGTGCCCGTGAGCGGGCACCGGAGTTCCGGCAGGGATTCTCCGGCGCGACGCATCGTCCGCCCGCTGTACCATCCCTCTAGTATTTCCGCGGGCCGCTTCGCCGCAGCCCCCCGCATGACCTGCCGCCCACCCGTTGGGCCCACGGTTTACGCCGCGCTCACCGTTCTGGCAGAGTCGGGCTGATCGATTTCCGGGAGATTCTCCATGGACAAGGAGCACGTGCGCGGCCGCTGGATGGCCCGTCGCAGGTTCCGGCCGGGCATCTACTGGCTGCCCAACGCCATCACGACGGCCGCGCTCTTCGCCGGCTTCTACGCGATCGTGCAGGCGATGAACAATCGGTTCGCCGTGGCCGCGGCCGCGATCTTCGTGGCCATGGTCCTCGACGGTCTCGACGGCCGCGTCGCGCGCCTCACGCGCACGCAGAGCGATTTCGGCGCGGAGTTCGATTCGCTGTCCGACATGGTCTCGTTCGGCGCCGCCCCGGCGCTCGTCATCTACGAATGGGCGTTGCGCGGGATGGGCAAGTACGGCTGGGCGGCAGCCTTCGCCTACTGCGCCTGCGCGGCTTTGCGGCTCGCGCGCTTCAACACCAACATCGGGATCGTCGACAAGCGCTACTTCCAGGGGCTGCCGAGTCCGGCCGCTGCGGCGCTCGTCGCAGGCTTCGTCTGGGCCGCCGAAACCTTCCGCTACCGCGGGCCGGAGCTCGACTGGATCGCCGTTGCTGTCACCGCCTTCGCGGCGTTCACGATGGTGAGCAACATCCGCTTCTACAGCGGCAAGGACATCAACATCCGCAAGAGCATCCCGTTCTGGGGGATCGTCCTGATCGCCATCGGGGTGGTGGCGCTCTTCGTGATGGCCGACAACCTGCCGGAGGTCCTCTTCATCATCGCGGCGACCTACGCGGCGTCCGGCTACGTGATGCTGCTCGCCTCGTTGGGGCGGCCCAAGGATCCTCCGCCCCCCGCGACGGACGCCTGACCCTCGGCGCCCGGGCATCCAAGAAAGGGGTTGCCGCGCCTCGCGGATGCCCCTTATATTCGCGCAATGCACTCCGCAGCCAGCCCATATTTCGTCCCCTCCCTCGTCGGCCTCCTGCCGTCCGGGCTGCTGCTGCTGCGCGGCCGCGCGCACTGACACCCACCCCCTACTGCTGAAGCAACCCCCGCCCGGACTTGACCGGTCCGGCGATCATTCGTAGCGTTGCGTGCTCACCGCGACGGCGTCAGCCCCGGTACGCGCGATCACGTCCAGGAGAGGACCATGACCGACAAGCTCATCATTTTCGACACCACGTTGCGCGACGGCGAACAAAGCCCCGGCGCTTCCATGACCCGCGACGAGAAGATCCGCATCGCGCGCCAGCTGGAGAAGCTCCGCGTCGACGTGATCGAGGCCGGTTTTCCTGCGGCGTCCAACGGGGACTTCGAGGCCGTACGGGCCGTGGCGGGGACCATCCGCGACTCCATCGTCTGTGGCCTTGCGCGGGCGAACGACAACGACATCCGGCGCGCCGGCGAAGCCCTGAAGGACGCCAACGCAGGCCGCATCCACACCTTCATCGCGACGTCGCCCATCCACATGGAGAAGAAGCTCCGGATGGCGCCGGACCAGGTGGTGGAACAGGCGGTGAAGGCGGTGAAGCTCGCCCGCGGCTTCCGCGACGACGTGGAGTTCTCCCCCGAGGACGCCGGCCGGTCCGAGATCGATTTCCTCTGCCGCATCCTCGAAGCCGTGATCGACGCCGGCGCCACGACCATCAACGTCCCCGACACCGTCGGCTACACGATGCCCGAACAGTTCGGCGGTCTCATCCGGACGCTCCGGGAGCGCATTCCCAACTCGGACAAGGCCGTCTGGTCGGTCCACTGCCACAACGACCTCGGGCTCGCCGTTGCGAACTCCCTCGCGGCCGTGATGAACGGGGCGCGGCAGGTCGAATGCACGATCAACGGCCTCGGCGAGCGCGCCGGCAATGCGTCGTTGGAGGAGATCGTGATGGCCGTGCGCACGCGCCGCGACTTCTTCCCGTGCGAGACGCGCATCGACGCCACACAGATCGTCCCCGCCTCGAAGCTCGTGTCCGGCATCACCGGGTTCCCGGTGCAGCCGAACAAGGCGATCGTCGGCGCCAACGCCTTCGCCCACGAGTCCGGCATCCACCAGGACGGCGTGCTCAAGAATCGCGAGACCTACGAGATCATGCGTGCCGAGGATGTCGGCTGGTCGCAGAACAAGCTCGTGCTCGGCAAGCTGTCCGGCCGCAATGCGTTCCGCGCACGTCTGAAGGAGATCGGGATCGAACTCGGCAGCGAGGAGGCCGTGAACGCCGCCTTCGCGCGCTTCAAGGATCTCGCCGACCGCAAGTCCGAGATCTTCGACGAGGACCTCCAGATGCTCGTGTCCGAGGAGGCCGGCAGCCATGAAGGGGAGCACTACAAGCTCGTCTCCATGAAGACGCACTCCGAGACGGGCGAGACGCCCACCGCGACGGTCGTGATGGGGGAGGGCACGCACGAGCGGCACGCGGAGTCCCTGGGAAGCGGCCCCGTGGACGCCGTGTTCCGCGCCATCGAATCGATCGCCGGGAGCGGCGCCGAACTGCAGCTCTTCTCGGTGAACGCCATCACCGGCGGCACCGACGCGCAGGGCGAGGTCACCGTGCGGCTGAAGAAGGAAGGCCGCATCGTGAACGGCGCCGGCGCCGATACGGACATCGTCGTGGCCTCGGCGAAGGCCTACATCAACGCCCTCAACAAGCTGTACTCGAAACTGGAGCGCGCGCACCCGCAGGTCTGACGACGCACGTTGCAGCAACCTCTTCGCCGGTCGCGCGCCCTTCGCGTGCGACCGGCGAAGTGCATTCCGGCAGGTGGACCTCCGAGCGCGGCGTCGCGATGGCGCGGGCTACTCGACGATCGCCTGGTACACGAGGTTCTTCACCAGCCGCCGGTAGTGCTGGCGCATCGCGCCCGGCGCCTGGCTCATGTAGACGCCGACGAGATCCTCCTGCGGATCCACCCAGAAGTACGTTCCCGCGTAGCCGCCCCACATGAACTCCCCCGGCGAACCGTGCACCCCCGCGACACCCTGGCCCTGGCGCACCGCGAAGCCGAGGCCGAAGGTGTAGCCCGGGGTCCCGAGCAGCAGCTCCCCCGGCGTGACCGGCACCGCGATGCGGGTGCCGAGATGGTCCGACGCCATCAGTGCGACGGTCGTACGCGACAGCACCCGCGTGTCGCCCAGCTTGCCGCCTTCCAGCAGCATCTGTCCGAAGCGCAGATAGTCAGCGGCCGTCGACACGGCGCCCGCACCGCCGGAATCCGCGGCCGGCAGCGACGAGACGTCCGCAAGGCGCACCGGTTGTCCGGTGCCGGGGTCCTTGGCGAAGGGCTGGGCGAGACGCGGGAGCGATGTCTCCGGGACCGCGAACCCGGTGTCCGCCATGCCGAGGGGACGGAACAGGCGGTCCGCCAGGAAGTCCCCGAGCCGCTGGCCCGACGCCTTCTCGACAACGCGTCCCAGGACGTCCGACGCAAGGCTGTACTCCCACACGGTGCCCGGCTGATGCGCGAGCGGCACCTTGGCGAGCCGAGCGGTCTGCTCGTCCGGTGCGAGATCCCGCGCATCGAACTCGGAGGTCGGCTTGAAGACGCCGGCCTCCTCGAGCGCCTTCTTCACGGGCGCGTTCTGGGTGATCTCGCCATACGCGAGCCCTGCCGTGTGGCGCAGCAGATCGTGCACGGTCATCGGCCGCGTCGCCGTGGTCCGGCTGTAGGTGATCCGGGCGAACTCGGCGTCGGCGTGGGCCACGCTCACCTGCGGCGCCTCGAACGCCGGGAGGAACTTCGACACCGGGTCCGTGAGCTGCAACTTGCCGTCCTCCACGAGCAGCATCGCGGCGACGGACACCAGCGGCTTCGTCATGGAGTAGATGCGGAAGATGCTGTCGGTGGTCATCGTCGATCCGTCCTCCGGGTCGCGACGCCCGAAGGCCTGCGCGTAGGCGAGGCGTCCACGGCGCGCCACCATCACCACGGCGCCGGGCAGTCGTCCTGCGCGCACCTCCTCCCGCATCGAGTGGCTGAGCTTGTCGAGCCGCTCGGCCGACAGACCGACATCCTCCGGCGACGTTGTGGGCAATCCCTGCGCGAATGCCGCCGTGCTGAGGCACAGGAGCGCCATGCCCGCGAGGTGGCGGAACGTCTGCGTGCAGCGGCGCGTGGCAGCGCGGGAGAAAGATCGTGTCATGGGGAAGTCGTCCTGATCGAAGGTGGCGCCACGCGACGGCGTCTCCGGTCGAGTATGTCACGCCAGTTCGGAGGCCCGGCGGTCAGCCCGATGGGTCCTCGAACGGGAACGCCATCTGCGCCTCCGTCGCAGGCTTCGCGCGGGTTCGCCGCGGCGTACCCTCGCGGCCGGGATGCCGGCTGCCGTGCTTCTCGTACACCGCCTGCGCTGTCTCGCGCACCTCGCGCCGCGCCTTCAACGTCCACACCCGCTCGCGCGCCGCGCGCATCGCCTCGGCGTTGTCCACGATCGGCGCCGGATAGTCGCGGCCGACGACGCAGTGCGCCTCGCGCTGCACCGAGGCCGGCATCGTCCACGGCTCGAAGATGTGCGCTTCCGGCACGCGCGCGAGGGCGGGGATCCAATGCCGCACGAAACGTCCGCCGGGGTCCTGGTCGCGCGCCTGCTTGATCGGGTTGTACATGCGGATCGTGTTGATGCCCGTGGTGCCCGACTGCATCTGGATCTGCGGATAGTGGATGCCCGGCTCGTAGTCGGTGAAGAGTCGCGCGAGGTGCAGCGCCGGCTCGCGCCAGTGCAGCCACAGCTGGTACGACGCGAAGCTCGTGAGCATCGCGCGCATGCGGAAGTTGATCCAACCGGTCGCGGCCAGCATCCGCATGCAGGCGTCGACCATGGGCAGGCCGGTCTCGCCGCGGCACCAGGCGGTGAACCGCGCCGGATCGAAGGCCGACTCGCGCAGGCCGTCGAACCCGCGGTGCATGTTGGTGAACTCGATCGCGGGTTCGGACTCCAGCTTCTGCATGAAGTGGCAGTGCCAGTGGAGCCGCGACTCGAAGGACTTCAGCGCCGTCAGCATTCCGCGCGGCCGCACCTCGGCCGGCATCGCCTGCAATTCCGTGCGGCGACGCCATACGGCCTGTGCCGTCTCGCGGATCGAGACGCTGCCGTACGCGAAGTGGGTCGAGAGCCGCGAGCAGCCGTCGGCCGCGCTGAGCGGGCTCGACATCGCAGTGCGATACCCGAGGCCGCGGCCGTCGAGAAACGACGCGAGCAGCGCTTCGCCGGCGAGGCGTCCGCCGCGCTGCCGCTGCGGGGCATCGTCGTCAGGCTGTCCGAGGGCGCCCGGCGTCATGAGTCCGACGCTGTCCACGCGCACCGATGGTGCCGCCAAGCGTCCTGGCAGTGCAGGAATCGGCTCCGACATCCGGGCGTCCCAGCGCACCGCCCAGTGGTCGCGGTCGCGGAGCCCGCGAACCACGCCGTGCTGCGGCAGCTCGAGCCAGGTCGTCCCGGTCTCGCGGCACCACGCGGCCACCGCACGATCGCGGGCGAAGGTGACGGCGTTGCCGGTCTCCTCGTGGCTCCACAGCACGAACGGGCCGACTTCCGTACGCAGGTCTGCGAGCACCATCGGCATGTCGCCATGCCGAAGGATCAACGGTGAGCCGAGTGCCGCGAGTCCATCGCCGAGTTCCCGCAGGCAATCGTTCGCGAAGGCGGTGTGGCGAGCCGCGCAGTCGGGTGCGAGGAGCACTGCCGGCTCGTACGCGTACAGCGGCAGCACCGGCCCGGCCTTCGCCGCCTGCGCGAGGGGGGCGTGGTCCTGCAACCGGAGGTCCCGCTTGAACCACACCACCTGGATCACCGGATCCTCCTTCCTTGCCCGAGAGGACGGACGGACCGCGCATGCCCGTGGTGGTTCCTGCCGCGAGGCGCGCCATTCCGGTGCCTGTGCCCTCGGGGGAGAGGCCTTCTTGTACCATCCGAGGCATCCGCTCCACGGTCTCCATCGAGGATGTCCCGACCATGAATTCCCTGATGTCGCTCCTGCGAGGCGCCCTCGGCGCCCTCACCACTCTTGCCGTCCTCGCATCGGCGAGTCACGCACAGCAACCGACCCCTGGCGGAACGCTCACGATGGTCGTGCAACCCGAGCCGCCGACGCTGGTGTCCGCCTTCAACTCCGCGGGTCCCATCGGCGTCGTCTCGACGAAGATGCTCGAAGGGCTGCTCACCTACGATTTCGACATGGTGCCGAAGCCCGTCCTCGCGGAATCGTGGAAGGTGAGCCCGGACGGCAAGACGATCACCTTCAACCTGCGCAAGGGCGTGAAGTGGCACGACGGACGGGACTTCACCTCCGCCGATGTCCAGTTCTCGGCGATGAAGGTCTGGAAGGAACTGCATCCCCGCGGCCGATCCACGTTCGCGAAGCTGACCGCCGTCGAGACGCCGGGGCCGCTCGTCGCGATCTTCAAGCTGTCGGAGGCCTCGCCCTACATGATGTCCGCCCTGAGCGGCTACGAGTCCCAGGTGCTGCCGAAGCACGTCTACGACGGCACGGACATGGCGCAGAATCCGGCGAACGGCAAGCCCGTGGGCACCGGCCCCTTCATCCTGAAGGAGTGGCAGAAGGGCAACTTCATCCTGCTCGAGAAGAATCCGAACTACTGGGACAAGGGCCGCCCGTACCTCGACAAGATCGTGATGCGGATCATCCCCGACGCCGCTGCGCGCTCCGCGGCGTTCGAAACCGGCGAGGTGCTGCTGGGCGGGTTCAGCCCGGTGCCGCTCAGCGACGTGAAGCGACTGGAGGCCAGCGGCAAGTTCGACGTCGAGACGCGGGGCTATGAGTACCTCGCCCCCATCTTCCTGCTCGAGTTCAACCTGAAGAACAAGTACCTGCAGGACAAGCGGGTGCGCCACGCCATCGCCCACGCCATCGACCAGAACCTCGTCGTGAAGACCGTCTGGTACGGCTTCGGCAAGCCGGCCACGGGGCCGGTGCCGTCGGTGCTCACGCAGTTCTACAACGGCAATGTCCCGAAGTACGCATTCGATCCGAAGCGCGCCGAGGCGCTGCTCGACGAGGCAGGCTTCCCGCGCGCGGGCGGCGGCAAGCGCTTCAAGCTGATCCACGATTACCTCCCCTACGGCGCCGACTACCAGCGCACAGCCGAATACCTCAAGCAGGCGCTGGGCAAGGTCGGCATCGACGTCGAGATCCGCAGCCAGGACACCGCGGCCTTCCTGAAGCGCGTGTACACCGACAACGACTTCGACATGTCGAGCAACTTCTTCTACGCGCTGCCCGACCCCACCATCGGCGTCCAGCGTATCTACTGGTCGAAGAACATCAAGAAGGGTGTGCCGTTCTCCAACGCGTCGGGCTACTCGAACCCCGAGATGGACCGTGTGATCGAGGCCACGCAGGTCGAGCACGACCGGAAGGCGCGCCGCGCGCTGATCGACAGCATGCAGGTGATGGCGCAGGACGACCTCCCGGTGCTCGATCTCTTCGAGGTGCGCTTCTTCACGCTCGCCAGCAAGAAGGTGCAGGACCACACGTTGTCCGGCGAAGGCGTGTACTCGTCGTTCTCCAAGGTGTGGTTGAAGAAGTAGGGCGACTCCGATCGATTCGCGATCGTGCGAATCGATCGGAGGTTCCCTGGGTCGCGGCTGGCTGGAGCGGTCGCGTCGGGGATGATGCTGTAGCATCCCGACGTCGCGCGGTCCCGGGGGTGCCGGCGGAACAGGAATACCGATACCGATGGACCTGACGGAACCGCTGCTGCACATACAACCGAACTCGCCGGGTGCCGACGAGGCGCGTGATCTGCGCGCGCTCTTCCTCCGCAATTTCGTGACCCGTGCCCATATCGGCGTCTACGACCGCGAGCGTGTCGGCGACCAGCGCCTGCGCTTCAACCTCTGTGTCCATCTGCAGCCGCCCTTCGACTGGCACGATCAGCTCGCGGATGTGCTCGACTACGACCGCCTGCGCCAGGGCATTCTCGACATCCTGGCCGAGGGGCACGTGAATCTGCTCGAGACCCTGGCGGAGCGCATCGTCGACTTCTGTCTTCGCTATCCGCAGGTGCAGTCCGTCCACCTGCAGATCACCAAACTCGAGGCGCACGACGACTGCGAGGTCGGGTACGAGACACGCCGGCGCCGTTGACTCCGGTGCCGCCTCCGCCCCGTTCGTTGGGTACACTCCGGGCCTTCCCGACATCCCGTCGGGGGCAATGGTGAAACCATCGAATGAAGCATTCCCTCATCGCCGTCGCGCTCGGTCTCGCATTGACCAACGGGGCATCCGCACAGGACTTCCTCCAGCAGTGGCGTGACAGCGCGACGCGACAGATGAATGCGTTCCGCTCGAGCCACGCACCAGCCATCGTCGCGGCCGGCTGGCGATTCGTAGCCGGCTCGGTGTCCGCCGAGAGCGTGCCCATCGCGGACGTGTTCGTTGCCCGTGTCTCGGCGCGGACCGGAACGATCCGCTCCGCCGATGTCCTGACCAGCTACTACGCGGAACGGCCCGAGTCCGTCGTTCCGGCGCACCAGTCGGCGCGTTCGGTCGAGTGGTTCGACTGCGCCGCCGGCACGTGGGAGCAGCGCTCGCTGAAGCTTTACGCCAGCCATGACGGCAGCGGCGAACCGAACCATGCCGAACCGGCGAAGCCCGACACCGATCCGGCCACGCTCGGTCCCATCGACCACGGCGTCGTCACCCACGCTGTCCTCGCGGCGGTCTGCGGCGAGGCGTTGTAGTCGGCGTCATCTCCCACGCGGGCGTGCGGGCGGTCCACCGAAATGGCGCGCCATGCCCTCTGTCAGTGCGATCCGTCGCTCGCACGATGAGCCTTGTTACACTCGCGCCGTGCTCCGCATCGCCCGTCTCCTCGTCCGTCGGTTCCTGCGCGCGATTCCCATCGTGCTGGGCATCGCCGTATTCAACTTCCTGCTGTTGCAGCTGGCGCCCGGTGACGCCGTCGACGTGCTCGTCGGCGAAGCCGGCGGGGCGACGCCGGAGTACGTCGCCGAGCTGCGGACGCGTTTCGGTCTCGACCAGCCCGTTCCGGTGCAGCTGGGTCGTTACCTGGCGAACGTGGCCACGCTCGACCTCGGCTACTCGTTCCGCCACAACATGCCCGTGGCCAGCCTCATTCTTTCGCGGCTGCCCGCCACGCTGCTGCTGATGGCGGGGGCCATCGGCATTGCGTTCACGGCGGGCGTGCTGCTGGGTGTCACCGCAGCGCGTAACGTGCGGCGGCCGCTCGATGCCATCGTTTCGGTGGTCGCGTTGCTCGCCTACGCGACGCCGGTCTTCTGGATCGGCCTCATGCTGATCCTGCTCTTCTCGGTCCACCTCCAGTGGCTGCCGTCGGGCGGGATGCTCACGGTCGGCGCGGACCTCGCGGGCTGGGATCTCATGGTCGACGTGCTGCGCCACATGGTGCTGCCCACCGTGACGCTCGCGCTCTTCTACCTCGCGCTGTACACGCGGCTCATGCGTGCATCGATGCTCGAGGTGTACGGCCAGGACTACGTCACCACGGCGCGCGCCAAGGGCGCCGGTGAATCGCGCGTGGCGTTCCACCACGTGCTCCGCAATGCGCTGCTGCCCATGGTCACGATGCTCGGCCTGCAGGTGGGTTCGCTGCTCGGCGGCTCGGTGCTCGTCGAGACGGTGTTCGGCTGGCCCGGTCTCGGCCGGCTGGCCTTCGAGGCGGTCTTCCAGCGCGACCACAACCTGCTGCTCGGCATCCTGCTGCTGTCGTCGGTGCTGGTGGTCGTCGCGAACATCGTCGTCGACCTGCTGTACGCGCGGCTCGATCCGCGCATCGAGCTGACATGAGCGCGGCGCGGCGATGAAGAGTTTCTTCCGCCTCTTCGTCCGGAATCGCGCAGCCGTCGCGGGCGCGATGATCCTGCTCGGCGTACTCGCCATGGCGATCCTTGCGCCGATCCTCTACCCCGATGATCCGTGGGACATGGTGGCCGAGCCCTATCTCGCGCCCGGCGCGAACCCGGACTACGCGCTCGGCACCGACATGATGGGCCGCGATCTCGCCGCAGGTATCTTCCACGGCGCGCGCGTGAGCCTGCTGATCGGGCTCGTCGCAACCAGCGTGGCACTGCTGCTGGGCGTCACCATCGGCGCCCTGTCCGGCTACTACGGCGGCCATGTCGACCGCGCGCTCATGCGTTTGACGGAACTCTTCCAGACCATTCCCGCGTTCCTCTTCGCCATCGTGCTCGTCGCGATCTTCGAGCCTTCGGTCACCACCATCGTCCTCGCCATCGGTGTCGTCTCGTGGCCGCCGGTGGCGCGTCTCACGCGGGGTGAGTTTCTCGGTCTCCGCAGCCGCGAGTTCGTGCTGGCCTGCGAGGCCATGGGCATGAGCGACGTCCGGATCATCCTCCGCCACTGTCTGCCGAACGCTGCGGCGCCGATCATCGTGACCGGGTCGCTGATGGTCGCCACCGCCATCCTCACCGAGGCCGGCCTCGCGTTCCTCGGGCTCGGCGATCCGAACGTGATGAGCTGGGGAACGATCATCGGTGCGGGCCGCGAGGTGCTGCGGTCGGCGTGGTACGTGTGCACGCTGCCGGGCATCGCGATCCTGCTCACGGTGCTCGCGATCAACCTGGTGGGCGAGGGCCTGAACGACGCATTGAACCCGAGGCTTCGGAACCGATGAGTGCCGCGCCCGACGCATCGGCCCCGCTGCTGGAGGTGCGTGATCTGCAGACGCACTTCCATGGCCGCGCCGGCGTCGCGAAGGCCGTCGACGGCGTGTCGTTCTCGATCCGGGCGGGCGAGACCCTCGCGTTGGTCGGCGAGTCCGGCTGCGGCAAGTCGGTGACGGCGTTCTCGATCCTGCGGCTCGTGGCCGATCCGCCTGGCCGCATCGTCGGCGGCGAGATCCGGTTCGAGGGCCGTGACCTCCTGAAGCTCGACGCCGCCGCGATGCGCGCCCTCCGCGGTGATCGCATCGCGATGATCTTCCAGGAACCGATGACGTCGCTGAACCCGGTGTTCACCATCGGGGAGCAGATCGTCGAAGCGGTACGACTGCACCGGCCGGTCTCGAGGCACGCCGCGCGCGAGCGCGCCATCGAACTGCTGAACCTCGTCGGGATCCCCGAGGCCGCACGCCGCGTGGACGAGTATCCGCACCGGCTCTCGGGCGGGATGCGTCAGCGTGCGGTGATCGCGATGGCGCTCGCCTGCGAGCCGGCATTGCTGATCGCCGACGAACCCACGACGGCCCTCGACGTCACCATCCAGGCGCAGATCCTCGATCTCATCGACGATCTCAAGGCGCGGCTCGGCATGGCGGTGCTGCTCATCACGCATGACCTCGGCGTCGTTGCGCAGCACAGTCAGCGTGTCGCCGTGATGTACGCGGGTCGCATCGTCGAGCAGGCCACCACGGCGCAACTGTTCGCGCAGCCGCAGCATCCTTACACGCGTGGCCTGCTCGCCTCGATTCCACGTCCGGGCGCTGGCGGCGAGGCGCGGCTGAACGAGATCCCCGGTCTCGTGCCCGCACTCACCGACATGCCTGCGGGCTGCGCCTTCCGCCCGCGGTGCCCACAGGCCACCGGGCGCTGCGAGTCGGTACGACCCGACCTGATCGCCGGTCGCGACGGACGCCAGGTCGCCTGCATCGAGGTCGCCGTCGATGGCTGATCCGATCCTGTCCCTCGTCGACCTGCGCGTGCACTTCCCCACGCGCGGGGGCGTGGTGCGCGCGGTCGATGGCGTGTCGCTCGACGTGATGCCCGGCGAGACCGTGGGCCTCGTCGGTGAGTCGGGATGCGGCAAGAGCACCCTCGGCAAGGCGGCGCTGCGGCTCGCGCCGGCGACGTCGGGATCGATCCGCCTCGACGGGCAGGACATCGGATCGCTCTCGCGCAGCGCACTGCGGCCGCTGCGGCCGAAGATGCAGATGATCTTCCAGGACCCGTTCGCATCGCTGAACCCGCGCCTGACCGTGGGCAGCATCCTGGAGGAGCCGCTCGTCGTGCACGGCCGCGGCACGGCCAGCGAACGGCGCGAGCGCGTGGCGTGGCTCATGGAGAAAGTGGGGCTTCGACCGGAGGCCGCGGCGCGACATCCGCACGAATTCTCCGGCGGACAGCGGCAGCGCATCGGGATCGCGCGGGCGCTCGCGCTGTCGCCGCAAATCGTCGTCTGCGACGAGCCCGTGTCGGCGCTCGATGTGTCCGTCCGCGCACAGGTCATCAATCTGCTCACCGATCTGCGCAGCGAACTGGGTCTCGCCTATCTCTTCATCTCGCACGATCTGTCGGTCGTCGAGCACGTGTCGGACCGCATCGCGGTGATGTATCTCGGCAAGATGGTCGAGATCGCCGACCGGCGGACGCTCTGGACGCGCCCCAGGCATCCGTACACCCAGGCGCTCGTGTCGGCTGTGCCGCGGCCCGATCCGTCCGACGGCGCCTCGCGCCAGCGCATCCGCCTGGAGGGCGATCTCCCGAGCCCCATCGACCCGCCATCGGGCTGTCGCTTCCGCACGCGCTGCCCGATCGCCACGGCCGCCTGCGCCGAGAGCGAACCGGTGCTGCGCGACTTCGGTCCGGGGCATCGGGCGGCGTGTCATCGGGCGGATGGGTAGCAGGGGCGATTTCAGAGAGAGGGGGCTGGGATTTCGGGGATCAGGTCAGAACACCGTCAGGTGTTTCGCATCCCCGCTCATAAGCACCGGTGGCGCCTCCACCGCCCTTGTAGGAGGGGGCCATGCCCCCGAAAGCGGTGGATGCTGTGGAAGCGCTTCGACCGGAGCCATCGTTTTCGCGGCCATGGGCCGCTCCTACAATAGCTCGCCTGTTCCCGAGATTCGTGGCGCCTCCACCGCCCTTGTAGGAGGGGGCCATGCCCCCATGGCACTACCTTAAGGGAAAAGTCGTCGCGGCCTCCCTACGAAGAGAGGTCTGGCGGCCTCGCGCTTTCGACATACAGCCGTCCCCGACCCGGAGTTCCGCCGCGTTGCGCACGCCGCCAGACGGGAAAATCTCGCTATGGGGGCTTAAGGTAGTGCCATGGGGCCATGCCCCCGAAAGCGTTGGATGCCATGGAAGCGCTTCGACGGGAACCATCGCTTTCGCGGCCATGGGCCGCTCCTACAAAAGCTTGGCCCGATCCCACGTCGGGAGGCGCATCAACTGGGGATATACAAGGGGCTCACCCCTTGTTGGTACGACCTGCGGCCAAGCCGCCGTGGGCCACCGGCCCGAAAGGCGGCCATGGGCCGCTCCTACAAAAGCGTGGTCAGCGCCGACAGGCGGTGACGAATCCACCGCCTTTGTAGGAGGGGGCCATGCCCCCGAAAGCGGTGGATGCCATGGAAGCGCTTCGACGGGAACCATCGGTGGTTCTCCCTGGCTCTTCATCCCTGCCTACTTACAACTCCGTGTACTTCGTCGACCGTCCCCGCGCCTTCTCCACCGGGTACTTGATCGCGTTCAGGTCGAGCTTGCGGTCGGCGGCGGCGAGCAGGTCGATGTCCAGCTTGTCTGCGAGGCGGATCAGGTAGAGCAGCACGTCGGCCATCTCCTCGCCGATCTTCACGGTCTGCCCAGGTGCCAGTTCCTCCGGGGCGCCCGTTTGCAGCCACTGGAAGTGTTCCGCCAGCTCCGCGGCCTCGATGGTGACGCTCATCGCGAGGCTCTTGGGCGCATGGAACTGGTCCCAGTCGCGCTCGGCGACGAACGCGCGCAGGCGGTTGCGCAGCGACTCCATCGTCGGTGCGATCATCGCGGCGCTGCCAGCAGTCGCTGCAGTTCCCCGCTCGCAGCCAGCGCATTCAGTTCGGACGCCCCGCCCACCAGCATGCCTTTCACGAACACCATCGGAAAGGTGGGCCAGCCGGTCCACATCTTCAGCGCGTTCCGTCGTCGCCATCCGCCGAAGTAGCTGCCGTACTGCAGGTCGTGATGCGGGATGCCGGCCTTGTCCAGGGTGCGCCTCGCAAGCCGCGGGAACGGGTTCTGGGCCATGCCGACCACGACGACATCGTGCTGCGCGATGGCGCTCTGCACTTCCCGCACGATGTCTCCGTGGTTCGAGGCGACGTAGGCGCGGATGCCTGGATGGATGCATTCTTCGGGCAGGATCGGGCGGGCCATGGCGGAGTCCTTCGGGGCGGGTCCGCGGACGATGCCAGACCGGCGCGCACGGTGCCAACGATCGTTTGTGCGGCGTACGCCGACAGCGGCCAATTGCCGCACTGCCGCACCCTCGATAGGATGCGGGGAATTCCTCATGGAGCCGTTCATGCCTTCCCCCATCACCGATGTCGAACTCGACCGCCTCGAAGCACTGCTGGGTGACGCGCCGGAGGGCGCCAATCCGTTCTCCCTCGATGCGATGCAGGGGTTCCTCACCGCCGTGTTGAGCGCGCCGATCCCGGTGCCCCGGGCGAAGTGGCTCCCCGTGGCCCTCGGCTCCGAGCGCGACTGGGATGCCGTGGCCGAGGCTGCCGAGATGGTGAAGCTGGTCGACCGCCTGATGGACGACGTCCAGCTGGCGCTCGGCGAGGGCGAGGGGCTGCTGCTGTACCTGTATCCCGCCGAGGGTTCCGACGATCAGGACACCCTCGACGTCCAGCCCTGGGTGAACGGTTATCTCGAAGGCGTCGGGCTTGCCGATCCCCGATGGGAGGATGCCGGCGATCCCGAGACGGTGGACGACCTGCTGCTGCCCTTCGTCGTGCTGGCGGGTGGTCTGGAGGAGGACGACGAACTCCGGGAATCCCTCGGGCTGAGCGCCGAGCAGCAGGCGGAGCTCGTGGAGGAATGCCGCAACACGCTGGGCGCCACGGTGCAGGAGGCCTACGACTACTGGTTCGACCTCCGCACGCCCGGCACGCAGCGCCGGGATGGGCCGAAGGTGGGCCGGAACGATCCGTGCCCCTGCGGGAGCGGCAAGAAGTTCAAGCAATGTCACGGGGTCGGCTGATCCGGTGTCGAGGCAGGTGGCGCGGCCTCAAGCTCGCCGACTTCGATCCGCTACCGGTCGAGTCACGTTGCAGGCCTGAAACCGGGCCTGGTGCCTACGAAGATGGCCGAGCCGCGTGAGGGCGTCAGCGCGGCGCGTCATCCCGACAGACCCGATCGCGGCGCGACCCCTCGTTCCCCTGGACTCGATGGAATTCTTCGATGTGTTCGATGGCAGTCGATGAACTTGCTGCCCTGCCTGCACCGACCGACGGTGTGGAGACTGGTACGTTCTCGACGCGGCGCCGTCAGCTGCTCCTGCTGCTTTCAGTGGTCCTTGCGCTTGCGATGTTCGGCAGCATCGTGGCAGTGCTCTGGTCCAAGCGCGCGAGCGATATCGAGGCGGCAGAGGTCACGACCCGCAACCTCTCGCTCGTGCTGGAAGGGCAGACGTCGTACTCCCTCGTCGCCATCGATGGGGCGCTTTCCACCTACGTGACCCTGTGGTCGCAGCTCGCGCCGAGCCGGCGACCTGACGCCGAGGCACTGGGTCGACTGCTCCGCGAGCACACGGCCGCCGGCAGCTACACGCGGTCCATCTACATTCTCGACACCCAGGGGCGGATGATCCTGCACTCGTCCGGCCAGCTCTCCGACGACTATTTCGTCGATCGTGAGTACTTCCGGACCCACGTGGTTGCCGACAACGGGCTCTACATCAGCGAGATGATGAAGGGCCGCATCACGGGCCGATGGGGCATGGTGCTGAGTCGCCGGCTCACCGACCCCGACGGGCGCTTCGCGGGCGTGGTCGTGGCCGCGCTCGAGCCGGGCAAGCTGGAGCAAGTGTTCAGCGGCGTGGACGTGGGCCCCCGTGGGCGCCTCAGCCTGCGGCATGTGGACGGCCATCTGATCGTCCGCATTCCCGCCGACACGAACGCGATCGGCAAGATGCTGCCCATGACCCCTCAGATGCTTGCCCGGATGGGCGATGCCGGCGTGTTCACCGGGGAGCTGACGAGTTCGCTGGACGGCGTCGAGCGCATCTACACGGCGCGCCGCGTCCGGGGCACGCCCCTGATGGTGCTCGTGGGCCTCAGCAAGGATGACGTTCTGGCGACCTGGAAGCGCAGCGCGGTCGCCTTCGGCGGATTCGCGTTGGCGCTGGTGCTGGTGCTGGTTATCGTCTGGCTGACGTCGCGGCTGAGAATGGAGCTGCAGCGTCGGGAGGTTCTGGTCGCGTCGCTCACCGAGAGCGAACGGCAGTTGCGAGACCATCGCGATCATCTGCAGGAGATGGTGACGTCCCGCACCCTGGAACTCATCCACGCCAAGGAAGCTGCGGAGCAGGCCAACCTCGCGAAGTCTGAGTTCCTCGCCAACGTCTCCCACGAGTTGCGGACCCCGATGCACGCCATCCTGTCGTTCGCGCAGCTCGGCCAGGACCGCATCGCCGGCGGCAACGCGCCGCTGCCCAAGGTGAGCCAGTATCTCGCACGCATCGACTCGAGTGGCGAACGTCTGCTGCGCCTCTTGAACGATCTGCTCGATCTCTCGAAGCTCGAAGCGGGGATGATGACTTACGACATGGGCAGTTACGATGTCCGGTCGATCGCAGCCGATGTTGTGGGCGAGCTTGCCGAGATGGCGGCAGCGCGGAGCGTGCGCCTCCAGGTGCTTGGCACTGAAGAGCGATTCCTCGCATGGTGTGATCCCGCGCGCATCGGGCAGGTCCTGCGCAATCTGGCTTCGAACGGCCTGAAGTTCACGCCCCCCGGCGGTGCGGTCGAGCTGCGCTTCGAGGCCCGCACGGTCGACGGGTCGGTCATGGTGATCGCGTCGGTGACGGACGAGGGCGCCGGCATTCCCGAAGCAGAACTGGAGGCGATCTTCGACAAGTTCGTCCAGAGCAGCAAGACGAAGAGCGGGGCCGGAGGGACCGGCCTGGGACTTTCCATCTGCCGGGAGATCGTCGTGCAGCATCGTGGGCGGATCTGGGCGGAGAACCGCCGGACCGGCGGCGCCGCGGTGCACGTGATGCTGCCGAAGGATCCTCCCGAATCCGTTGGCCCGTCGGCAAGCCCGCCAGACGCGCAGGGCTGAACCGACAGGGCTGCGGCCGGGCGTCCGCAGACGCCCGGGCTTCGGATCTCAGCCGTGCTTGAAGACGATCGTCTTCGACTGGCTGAACTCCCGCAGTGCCTCCAGACCCTTCTCGCGTCCGTGGCCGCTTTTCTTCACCCCGCCGAAGGGCAGCTCGATGCCACCGCCGGCGCCATAGCCGTTCACGAAGACCTGACCGCAGCGCATGGCCTTCGCCACGCGCATTGCCCGCGCGCCGTTGCCGCTCCAGATGCCGGCCACCAGACCGAACTCCGTGTTGTTCGCGAGCTGGATCGCGTCGGCCTCGTCCTCGAACGGGATCGCAGACAACACGGGCCCGAAGACTTCCTGGCACGCGAGCGCGTTGTCCCGAGGCACCGGTCCGAAGAGGGTCGGCGCGACATAGAAGCCGCCCTCGGGTACGCCGGGCGCGATCGTGGCCTCGGCCAGCACTTTCACCCCCTGGGCCTTCGCCTGGGAGATGAACCCCTCGACACGCTTCTTCTGTTGCGCGCTGATCAGCGGGCCGCAGTCGAGGTCCATGGTGGCCGAGCCGACCCGCAGCGTCGCGAACCGCTCGGCGACGCGGGCCATCAGGCTGTCGTAGATGCTGCGCTGGACCAGCACCCGGCTGCCGGCCGAGCAGGTCTGGCCGCCGTTCTGCACGATCGCGTTGACCACGACCGGGATGACCGCCTCGAAGTCGGCGTCGTCGAAGATGATCTGGGGAGACTTGCCGCCCAGCTCCAGCGTGCAGCCGATGTGATTCTTCGCCGCGGCGATCTGCACCAGGGTGCCCACCTCCGGCGAACCGGTGAACGACAGGAAATCGATGCCGGAATGCGCGGAGAGTGCCGCACCCGCTTCCTCGCCGACCCCGCACACCAGGTTGATCACGCCTGGCGGAAAGCCCACTTCCTCGGCGAGCTGCGTGAGGCGGATCGGGGTGAGGCAGGCCTCCTCGGCGGGTTTGAGCACCGCGCAGTTGCCCATGGCGATGGCCGGGGCGAGGGTCCGGCCGAACATCTGGGCCGGGTAGTTCCAGGGAATGATGTGACCGGTGACGCCCTTGGGGTCGCGCACGACGGTGACCATGTAGCCCTCGAGAAAGGGGATGACCTCGCCGTGCACCTTGTCGGCGGCGCTGCCGTAGAACTCGAAGTACCGGGCGGCGGCGACCATGTCGGCGCGGGCCTGTTTCATGGGCTTGCCGGTGTCGGCCGCCTCCAGTTGGGCCAGTTCCTCGGCGTGCTCGGCGATCTTCAGCCCCAGCTTGATCATGAGCCGGCCGCGATCCACGGCTGCCATCTTCGGCCAAGGGCCCGTCTCGAAGGCGCGCCGGGCAGCGGCCACGGCGGCGTCGATGTCGGCGGCGGTTCCGCGCGCGATGCGAGCGAAGACCTTGCCGTCGCTGGGGCTCAGGACGTCGACCGTGCGGCCGTCCGACGCCGCCTGCCAGCGTCCGTCGATGAAATTGCGGTATTCCTGGATGGCGACAGCGGCGCCGGTGGCGGGTGCGTTCAAGGGGAACCTCTCGGTGGATTGGGGTCGCAAGAACCGCAGATTCTAACTTGGCAGCCCCGGTGGAGGATGCGCGAATCCCTGTCGGACCCGCACCTCAGTGGTGCTCCCGCGTCGCCGAAAACCGACACTGGCGGGCGAACCGGAACGCCTTTATGTTCTTGCCGGACAGCAAGTCTGGAGGTGGTGCATGCAGGCAATGACGGCATCGGGGCGCGCCGGTGTTCCGGGGTCCCTGCCACCGTTACGTGAGCGGGGCTGGCGAAGCGGTCTCGTGCAGCTCGGGCTGTATCTGCTCGGGCTGGGCGCGCTCGCCTTCATTCCGTTCCTGCCACCGGGGCTGGCTGGCATCCCGGTATACGGGCCCTTTCTCTGCATTGCCGTGGCCGTGGCATTGGCCATCCCGTTCAACCGTGGTCGGGCGGTCATGGCTGCCTGCTGTCTTGCTTTCGTCTACTCGTTGCATCTGGCACGGGCATTCGTCTCCCCGCACGCGTTCCTGCTGGGTGCCGTGCTCGTGCCGGTCGACATCGCGATCATCGCGGCTTTCCGCGAGCGAGGGGCGCTCTCGCGCCACACCCTTCGCCAGGCATTGTTCGTTGCCGTGCAGGTGGGCTTTGCCGCGTGGCTGGTGTCCCAGGGGCTCTGGGAGGTGCTGCTCGGAAAACTGCCGGCGACCTGGACCTCCAGCGCGCACGCCCTGCCGCCATTCGTGCTCGGTGCAGTGGCCGTTGCGGGCCTGGCCTCCGCCGTCGTGATGTGGTCCCGCCGCACGGCCATCGATGCAGCCCTCTGCTCAGCGGTGATTGCGACGGCGACCGGCTTCTGGATGATCGATGTTCCGCACGGGCTTCCGGTGCTGCTGGCCACGGCAGCGCTCGGTATCGCCATCGGCGTCCTGCAGGACGCCCATCGCTTCGCGTTCTTCGACGAACTGACGGGGCTTCCGGCCCGGCGGGCGCTCGAGGAGAAGCTCCTGGCCCTGACCGATCGGTTTGCCATCGCGATGGTCGATGTCGACCACTTCAAGCGAGTGAACGACGACCATGGCCACGACACGGGGGATCAGGTGCTGCGGATGATCGCCGTCCACCTCTCGAACG
Source organism: Betaproteobacteria bacterium Ga0077532 (assembly GCA_001464895.1). Taxonomy (GTDB): domain Bacteria; phylum Pseudomonadota; class Gammaproteobacteria; order Burkholderiales. The sequence continues at coordinate 6,403 of LNEE01000016.1, read as the reverse complement.
TCGGCGGCGGGGCGCGCGCCTATCGCTACGGCGGCGAGGAGTTCGCGATCGTGTTTCCGGGCCGCAGCGCGCGCGAGGCCGTGCCGCATCTCGAGGCGTTGCGCGTCGGCGTCGCGGACTACGTGCTGTACCTTCGGGCGGATGGCGCGTCGACGGCAGACGCCGACCCGAAGAAGCAACGTCGGCGCACGGCCCACGGTCTGAAAGTCACCATCAGCATCGGCATTGCCGAGCGCGACCCCCGCCTCAACCGGCCCGACCACGTGCTCCGCGCAGCCGATCAGGCCCTCTACCGCGCCAAGGCGCGCGGACGCAATCGCATCTCCCGCTGACCAGGAAACGACCGATGACAGCCACTAACCTCCCGCGTATCGACGGTGCCCGACTGTGGGATTCCCTGATGGCACTGGCCCGTATCGGCGCCACCGACAAGGGCGGGGTGCGGCGCCTCGCGCTCACCGACGAGGACCGCGCCGGTCGCGACCTCGTCACCGGCTGGTGCCGTGAGGCGGGGCTCACGGTGACCGTCGACCGCATCGGCAACATCTTCGCGCGGCGAGACGGGACGGATCCCGCACGCGCGCCGGTGATGTCCGGCAGCCACATCGACACGCAGCCCTCCGGGGGGCGGTTCGACGGCAACTACGGCGTCCTTGCGGCGCTGGAGGTGGTACGCACGCTGAACGCCCAGGGCATCCGCACCGCGGCGCCGGTCGAGCTCGCCATCTGGACGAACGAGGAGGGCACGCGATTCCAGCCGGTGATGATGGGGTCGGGTGTGTTTGCAGGGGTGTTCGATCTGGAGCAGACCCTGGGGCGGACGGATCTCGATGGCCGCACCGTCGGTGCCGAACTGAAGCGGATCGGCTACGCCGGCGCAGCGCCCTGCGGGGGGCGACCGGTCGGCGCGTACTTCGAGGCCCACATCGAACAGGGTCCGGTCCTGGAAGACACGAAGAACACGATCGGTGTCGTGACCGGCGTCATGGGGCTCAGGTGGTTCCAGGTCACGGTCTCAGGGCAGGATTCCCACGCGGGGCCGACGCCGATGCACCTGCGCCGCGATGCCATGCTGGGCGCTGCGCGCATGGTCGAGGCCGTGAACCGCATTGCGCTCCAGCACCAGCCCCACGGCCGCGGCACGGTGGGTCACCTGCGGGTGAAGCCGAACAGCATCAACGTCGTGCCGGGCGAGGTGAATTTCTCCGTGGACATCCGCCATGCGGATGCAGCCGGGCTCGATGCCATGGAGGAAGCGCTGCGTACCGAGTTCGCACGCGTCGCGACCGAGGGCCGCCTGGAGGTGGCCATCGCAGACGTGTCGCGCTTCGCTCCCACCGCTTTCGACCGCGGTATGGTGGATGCAGTCCGCGAAGCCGCGGGCCGCCTCGGTCTGCCCCACATGGACATCGTGAGCGGTGCCGGCCACGACGCGGTGTATCTCGCGAGACTGGCGCCGACGGCGATGATCTTCGTGCCGTGCGAGAACGGGATCTCCCACAACGAGATCGAGAACGCCAGCCCTCAGGATCTCGAAGCCGGCTGCAACGTGCTGCTGCACGCGATGCTGGCGGCGGCGGGGTAGGGCCGGGACGTCGCCCCTGGCCCCTCGCCCTCGCTCATCAAACGACGCCCGCCTCCTGCGCCTGTCGATCGGCGTGGTAGCTGGACCGGACCATCGGTCCGCAGGCGGCGTGGCGGAAACCCATGGCCAGTGCCTCCTGCTCGAATTGCGCGAAGCGCGCGGGTTCCACGTACCGCAGCACCGGCAGGTGTCCGTCGCTCGGCTGGAGGTACTGACCGAGCGTCAGGAGGTCCACGTCGTGGGCACGGAGATCGCGCATCACGCCGAGGATCTCGTCGTCCGTCTCGCCCAGGCCCAGCATGAGTCCTGACTTCGTCGGGATGGACGGATGGCGCGTCTTGAAGTCCTTCAGCAGCTGCAGCGAATTGGCGTAGTCGGCGCCCGGGCGGGCCTGCTTGTACAGGCGCGGCACGGTTTCGAGGTTGTGGTTCATCACGTCGGGCGGGTTCGCCGACAGCACGTCGAGCGCCTTCTCCAGCCGGCCGCGGAAGTCGGGCACCAGAACCTCGATCACGATGTCCGGGCTTTCGCGGCGGACCGCGCGGATGCAGTCGCCGAAGTGTCCGGCGCCACCGTCGCGGAGATCGTCGCGGTCCACGCTGGTGATCACCACGTAGCGGAGCTTCATGTCGCGGATGGTGGCGGCGAGCTGCTCCGGTTCGTTGACGTCGGGCGGCTTCGGGCGGCCGTGGGCCACATCGCAGAACGGACACCGCCGGGTGCACACGTCGCCGAGGATCATGAAGGTCGCCGTGCCTTTGCCGAAGCACTCGCCGATGTTCGGGCAGGAGGCCTCCTCGCAGACGGTGACCAGTCCGTGGCTCCGCAGCGCCTCCTTCACCTCGGCGAAGCGCGGCGAGGCCGGCACCTTCACGCGGATCCAGTCGGGCTTCTTCAGCCGTTCCACCGGGACGATCTTGATGGGGTTGCGCGCGGTCTTCGCGGCGCCGGTCTGCTTCGTGTCGGTGTCCATGGCGGGCTCAGGAGGTGGGACGTGCTTCGAGATGGGCAACGAGGCGTGCAAGCAGTGCCTCGGCGAGAGTTTCGAGGGGGGCGGCGACGCCGAGGTTCCGGGCGCTCGTGACGGCGAGCCCCGGATGGCCGCAGGGGTCGATGGCCTCGAACGCGCCAAGATCGGGGTCCGCGTTGAACGACAACCCATGATACGAGCACCCGCGGCGCACCTTGAGGCCCAGGGCAGCGATCTTCGCGCCGTCGACGTATACGCCGGGCCGCGCCTCATCGCCGATTGCCGGGATGCCGTGCGCAGCGAGCACGTCCACCACTGCCTGTTCGAGGGTACGCACCAGGGCGCGCACCGTGCGACCGGCGCGTTTCAGATCCACCAGCACGTACACCACGATCTGCCCGGGGCCGTGCCACGTCACCTGACCACCGCGGTCGGTGCGGATCACCGGGATCCCGGTGCCCGCGCGCGGCAGATGCTCTTCACGACCGGCGACGCCCAACGTGTACACCGACGGATGGTCGGTCAGCCACAGTTCGTCGGGCGTGTCGGCGGAGCGCGACTCGGTGAATTGCTGCATGGCGCGCCACGTGGCTTCGAAGTCGGTGGTGCCAAGTCTGCGGATCAGCATCGGACTCTCGATGGCGGGCCACTGTGGCCCGTTCCGTCCATCAGAGGACCATGACCACCTGCGGATGGTCGCAGAGGTCGCGATACAGGGCATCGAGCTGCTCGCGCGATGTCGCTCGGATCACGCAGGTCACGGAGAGGTAGTTCTTCTGCTTGCTCGCCCGCATCTCGACCTTGGCCGGATCGAAGTCCGGCGCGTGGCGGACGACGATTTCCACCACGGACTGCGCGAGCCCGGGGGACTGCCGGCCCATGATCTTGATGGGGAAGTCGGACGGATACTCGATGAGGGACGGGGTCGGCTCGGTCACGGTATGCATTTCCGCTTGTGGTCCTGGAAGAGACGGTACAGGCGATGGAACATGGGGCCCGGCGCGCCGTTTCCAACCGGTCGGCCATCCAGCGTGGTGATTGCGAGCACTTCGCGGGTCGAGCTGGCGAGCCAGAGTTCATCGGCGCTGCGCACCTCCGACTCGTGCACGTCGCGCATCTCGAACGGGATGCCGGCCGCCACCGCGATGTCGGCGACCACGTCGAGTGTGATGCCGATCAGCATGAGGTGGCTGCGCGACGGTGTCGCCACGACGCCATCGCGCACCACGAAGATGTTGCTCGACGATCCCTCGGTCAGGAACCCGTCGCGCAGCAGCACGGCTTCCGCGCCGCCGTGGTCCACCGCGAACTGGCGCAGCAGGACGTTCGCGAGGAGCGACGTCGATTTCACGTCGCACCGGAACCAGCGGTTGTCCGTCGCGGTGACGGCCGCCACACCGCTCGCGACGAGCGCCGGCGATGGCGTGACGAGCGGGTTCGACATCATGAACACCGTCGGCGGGGTGTCCTTCGGGAACGCGTGATCGCGCTTCGCCACGCCGCGAGTCACCTGCAGGTAGATCGACTGCTCGGTGCCGTCGTGGTGTCCGATCAGCGTACGGATCAGGCTTTCCCATGCCGCGACATCGTAAGGGTTCGCGATGCGGACGGATGCGAGGCTGCGTGCGAGTCGGGCCAGATGCAGATCGAGGTGGAAGGGCTCGCGGCCGTAGACCGGGATCACCTCGTACACCCCGTCGCCGTAGATGAACCCGCGATCCAGCACCGGAATGCTGGCTTCCTCGATGGGCAGGAATCGGCCGTTCAGATAGCACGTCATCGCGGACCCCGTGTCTCGAGGATCACTTGAAAAGAAGGCGCAGCGTGTCGAGGCCACGGCCGAAGATGTTGGCGATCCCGACCTTCTCGAGCGCGAGCACCGGGTACTCGCCGAAGGGCTTGCCGTCGAGGGTCACCTTGAGGGTGCCGACCCGTTGTCCGGCTTCCACCGGTGCGATCAGCGGTTGCATGCTTTCGAGCGTCGCCTTCAGCCGGGGCGAGGCGCCGACCGGCACCGACAGATGGAAGTCCTCGGGGAAGCCCGCCTTCAACTCGTCGGTCGAGCCCTTGTACACCCGCAGCGTGCTGACGGCCTGTCCCTTGCCGTAGAGACGGACCGTCTCGTAGAACTGGAAGCCGTAGTTCAGGAGCTTCTGGCTCTCCTGGGCCCGCGCGATGTCCGAGGCCGTGCCGAGCACGACGGAGACGAGTCGGCGGGGATCGCGCTTCGCCGTCGCGATCAGGCAATAGCCAGCGGTCGCCGTGTAGCCCGTCTTCAGGCCATCCACGTACGGATCCACCGCCAGCAGCCGGTTGCGGTTGTACTGGGTGATGTTGTTGTAGCGGAACTCCTTCATCGAGTAGAGCGGGAAGTACTCGGGGAAGTCGCGGATGACGTTGGCCGCCAGTGTGGCGAGATCGCGGGCCGTGGCGTAGTGCTGCGGGTCGGGCAGCCCGGTCGAATTCACGAAGTGCGTGTTCGCCAGGCCCATGCGGCTTGCCGTGCGGTTCATGAGGTCGACGAAGGTATCCTCGCTGCCGGCCACCATCTCGGCCAGCGTGATGGTGGCGTCGTTGCCCGACTGAACCACCATCCCGCGGAGGAGGTCCTCAACCGTGGCCGGGATCCGGGGGTCGAGGAACATGCGCGAGCCCTCCGCCTTGTAACCGCGATCCGATACCTTGCCGAGTTGGTCGGGCGTGATGCGCTTCTGCTTCAGGGCGTCGAACACTAGGTAGGCCGTCATCAGCTTCGTGAGCGACGCGGGCTCGACCCGCTTGTCGGCCTCGCGGGCGACGATCACCTGGCGGCTCTGCCAATCGAGCAGTACCCACGCGCGGGCGGCGAGCGAGGGTGGGGCGGGAATCAGCGGGGAAGTGGACTGCGCAGCTGCGTCCGCGATGGCGAACGCGGCGAGGAGAACGAGAGCGAGGAGTTGCTTCATCAGGAGGGATCGCGGGAAAACGCGAATTATAGGCGGCGAGTGCCGATGCTTCCTGCGATCGGTGAAAATGGTGGACTGATCGGTTGCATGCGCGACGCATGCGAGACACTTGCGACACATACGCAGACAGGAGATGGACGAGATGCAGATAACGAGAAACGGACGCCGCTTCGGCCTGGCCCTGCTGGGCTTCGCATGGGCCGGTCTGGCGTGGGCTGCCAACGAGGCCGGGGTGGAAGTCACCAACGCCTGGGCCAAGGCGACCGTCGCGGGCCAGCCGGTGGCGGGGGCGTTCGTTGAACTGAAGGCGAAGAAGACCGTCCAGCTCGTGGCCGTCGAGAGTCCGATGGCGAAGCGCGGCGAGATGCACGAGATGTCGCAGGATGGCGGCGTGATGCGCATGCGTGCGATGAAGTCGGTGAAGCTGCCTGCCGGCAAGAAGGTCACGTTCTCCCCCGGAGGCATGCATTTCATGCTCTTCGATCCCGCCAGGCCGCTGGCAGCCGGCAGCACGATCCCTCTCACGCTCTCGTTCCGGATGCCCGATGGCAGGATCGTCAAGCAGACGGTGGATGCCGAAGTTCGCGGCATGGACTCGGCCACCGGAGGTGGGGATGGTCACGACAGCCATGACGGACATGCTGGACACGACATGCACGAAGGGCATGCCGGGCACGGTAGCAAGTGATCGCGTCACGGAGCCTGTCGGATTTGGGATGAAGTGGCTGCGACGGTGGGGTGCCCCCTGGAATGCAATCGACGCGACGGTCTCGTAGGCGGGTGCCAAGCCCCCGAAAGCGGTTGATGCCGCAGAAGCGCCCCGACCTGAACATTCGCTCTCGCGGGCATGGCCCGCTCCTACAAAAGCCTGGCCTCGTTCCAACGTTCGATGGCGCATCCACG
>LNEE01000015.1 GCA_001464895.1 Betaproteobacteria bacterium Ga0077532 | reverse complement strand
AGTGCCCGACCCACGGGGGATGTTGTCAGCGCCGAGGCATCTCGTAGCGATGTTGTGCGTGGGTCGAGCTATAGCTCGACGCGGCGCTGGCCATTGGCGCCCTGGTCGTTGTCTGGCAACGAACCGGCTTCCGCCTCCCCGCGGGCTTGCCGTCGCTACTCGTACCCTGGCGGCGGCACGAACCCGCCGTGGACCTTCTCGAGGATCTTCGCCACCGCGATGCAATTGAGATCGCCGAACTGCGGCCCGATGATCTGGACGCCCACGGGCAACCCCCCGCGCGTGAGGCCGGCGGGTGCCACCGTCGCCGGCAGGTTCGCCACGCCGGGCAGGCCGGCCCAGAACATCTGCGTCGTGCTGGGCTGGGGTTTGCCGTTCACCGGGATCATGCGCTCCCAGCGCTCGCCCTTCTGGTCATGATGGAACGCCGCACTCGCGGCCGCCGGGCAGATCAGCACATCCCAGAACTCGAAGAACTCCGCCCAGGCGCGCCGCAGACGCAGGCGCTGCTCGTCCCAGTGATGCCATTCGCGGTGCGTCATCGTGTTGGCGCGCAGCATCCACGCCTCGTAGTCGTCGTCGCCGGGGGATACCCGGGCGGCCCGCTCCACCTGGCCCGCGAAGACGGCGTCCGACAGCGCACCGCACGTGGCACCGCGCAGCAGGCGGATGAACGTGCGATGCGATTCGAGCAGGTCGATGGCTGGCCGGGCGCGGTCGCTCACATCGGCGCCGGCGTGGGCCAGAGCGCGGGCGACCTCCGAGATGCGGTCCGAGACTTCGCGGTCCACCGGGGCCACGGGGGCGTCGAGCATCACCGCAACGCGCAGTTCGTCGACGTCCATGAAGTTGGCCTTCGGGAGACGGAACGTCCACCCGACGTGATCCACCGGATCCGGCCCCGCGAGCAGGCCGAGCGCGATCTCGAGATCGCGTGGGCTGCGGGCCAGCGGTCCGATCACGGAGATGTCCTGCGGGACATCGAAGCCGGGGAGTGCCTGACCCCGCGTGGAGCAGATGCCGAACGTGGGCTTGTGACCGTAGACGCCGCAGTAATGCGCCGGATTCCGGATCGAGCCGCCGATGTCGCTGCCGGTCTCGAGCGCTGTCATGCCTGCTGCGAGCGCAGCGGCTGCGCCGCCGGACGACCCGCCCGGGACCCGTGTGGGATCCCACGGGTTGTGCGTCGTGCCGTGGATCGCATTGAAGGTCTGCCAGTCGGCGAGGTTGGTGGGGACGTTGGTCTTGCCGAACACCACCGCACCTGCGTCGCGCAGACGCATCACTGCCTCGGCGTCGTCGGCTGCGATGTTCTTCGCGAAGTCGGGGCGGCCCCAGGTGGTGGGCAGGCCGGCGACGTCGAAGGATTCCTTCACGGTGATCGGGACGCCGTGCAACGGACCGCGGACCTCGCCCCTGCCGAGTGCGTTGTCCGCGGCCTTGGCGTCCGCCCGTGCCTGTTCGAAGTCACGCACCACGACGGCGTTGACGACGGGGTCGTGGCGCTGCACGCGTTCGAGATGCAGGTCCAGGAGTTCGAGACAACCGATCTTGCGGTCGCGTACCAGGCGCGCGAGTCGATGAGCGGGGAGGAAGTGGAGATCCATGGCATCCATCCGGGCGTGGGGTCGGGGAGTCGGAACCCGGCGTGCGGTGCGCAGCCGGGCTTTCCCGAGTGTCCTCGCGCCCGGCCGCGGCGTCCAGTGGGCGGACGCCGCAGACCGGCCTTGCGGTTCGCCGGCGTCGCCCCGGCGTGGCGTCATGTTCAGTGCGTCTTGTAGCGCTGGGCCATCTTGTCGAGCGGCAGCGGATCGATCTTCGCCGCCTGGCCGGCGCAGCCGAAGCTCTCGAAGCGCGCCTTGCAGATGTCGCGGGCTGCCGCGACGGCGGCCTTGAAGAAGGCGCGCGGATCGAACTCGTCGGGCTTCTCGGCCATCGCCTTGCGCATGGCACCCGTCATCGCGAGGCGGATGTCCGTGTCGATGTTGACCTTGCGCACGCCGTGACGGATGCCCTCGCAGATCTCCTCCACGGGGACCCCGTAGGTCTCCTTGATGTTGCCACCGTACTGGCGGATCACCGCGAGCCACTCCTGCGGGACGGACGAGGAGCCGTGCATCACGAGGTGGGTGTTCGGCAGTCGCTCGTGGATCTCGCGGATGCGGCCGATCGCGAGGATGTCCCCGGTGGGCTTGCGCGAAAACTTGTACGCGCCATGGCTCGTGCCGATGGCGATCGCGAGCGCATCGACGCCGGTGCGTGCGACGAAGTCCACGGCCTGCGCCGGATCCGTCAGCAGTTGCGCGTGGTCCAGAACGCCCTCTGCTCCGACGCCGTCCTCTTCGCCCGCCGTACCGGTCTCGAGGCTCCCCAGGCAGCCCAGTTCACCCTCGACCGAGACGCCCACCGAGTGAGCCATCTCGACGACCCGGCGCGTGATGTCGACGTTGTAGTCGTAGCTCGCGGGGGTCTTCATGTCCTCTTCCAGGGAGCCGTCCATCATCACGCTGGAGAACCCGCTGCGGATCGACTGCAGACACACCGCCGGCGACGCGCCGTGGTCCTGGTGCATGCAGACGGGGATGTGCGGATACATCTCGATCGCCGCCTCGACCATGTGCCGGAGGAACGGCTCGCCGGCGTACTTCCGGGCGCCTGCGGAGGCCTGCAGGATCACCGGGCTGTCGCATGCATCGGCCGCCTGCATGATCGCTTGGATCTGCTCCATGTTGTTGACGTTGAAGGCGGGCAGGCCGTAGTCGTGTTCGGCGGCGTGGTCGAGGAGCTGTCGCAGGGAGATGAGGGCCATGGGCGGGGACTCGTTGCGGAAAGGGCGGGAGGTTACGCGATGCCTGGCAGCGCGACGATATTCGATGCCGGACCACCGGCAGATCGGTGGGCGGGGCGCCTGGCAGGTGCGACTTCACGGATGGGGCCATGGGTCCTCCAGTGCGGCGCCGGATCCACGCGGAGTGGCGATGCTTCGTCCATGGGCTGTCCCGCCGCAATCGCATCACCGGGGTGTTCGCCGCGCATCCAGCGGGACAAGGCCAGGGCGTCGTCCGGATGCCGGGCGGACCAGACGTCGAACAGGGCCTGCCACTCCGCCTGCGCGAGGGCGCCGCTGCCACGGGTGTCCCATCGCGCACGGATCCTCACGGGAATCTCTAAGGGCCCGTGCGGCCATCCGAGCGCTTCGCGCATGGCGCGCGGTCCGGATGCCGGGTGGAGCGGCCGTGTGCGGCAGATGATCAGCGTCGGCCTGTCCCGCGAAGCATGCGACAGCCGGATCGCGCGGTCGATGGCGCCAGGGGCGTTGCTGTCCACGGGCCCGACCACGTGCCAGCCGTAGGCGCGAAACCGGGCCACGGTGTCGTCGCGGTACCAGCGCGCCGTGGCGCCATCGAGGGGGATGCCCGTATCGTCCGACAGCACCGTGAGCTTGGCGAGCCGGCAGTCGGCGGCGAGGGTGCCGGCGTCGCGGCTCGCGTCCTCGCGCAGGCAGGCGCCGTCGACCATCGCATAGGTGCGGTGGTCGACGACGTCGAGATCGGAACGATTGAATCGCCCGGCGGCCATCCGCTCCGCGAGCGCGATGCCGACTGCGTCCATGAGGCCGCGACTGACCGGGCCCGTGGTGGTCGCGATGTCCGGCATCTGCGCCACAGGCGGGTGGTCCGGTGGCGGACCGGCACGTCTGCGCAGACCCCGGACCTCATCGAGCGTCACGTCGTAGCCGCTCAGGTGTTGGAGGGCGTCCAGCATCACCTTCGCGTGTTCGCTGGCGAGCACGAAGCGGTCGCGGTTGCCCCACTGCGGGTCGGCGGGGTTGTGGCGGAGGTGATGGCGCCACAGCACCGTTGCGACCCCCGCCATGTGGACCGCCATGGCGGGCAGGCTCACGCGCGCGGCGTCCGCCGCGTCGATCACGAGGAGTCGCAACGCGTCCGCCGTCGCGCGGAGGGATGCGCCGGCGGCTTCGCAGTCCGAGTCATGCATTGTGTGTTCCCTCTGCGCGTTTGCGCCGGGCGAGATCCATGAGTCTCAGGATCATGGGCGTGAAGATGAGCTGCATCGCGAGACCCATCTTTCCGCCAGGGCAGACGATGGTGTTCGGGCGCGACATGAACGACTTGTCGAGCATGGAAAGGAGATAGGGGAAGTCGATGCCCTTGGGGTTCGCGAAGCGGATCACGACCATGCTCTCGTCGGCCGACGGGATGTCGCGCGCGATGAACGGGTTCGAGGTGTCCACCGTCGGCACGCGCTGGAAGTTCACGTGCGTGCGGCCGAACTGCGGGCAGATGTGGTTCACGTAGTCCGGCATCCGGCGGAGGATGGTGTCGACCACGGCCTCCTGGGAGTAGCCACGCATGTTCTTGTCGCGGTGCAGCTTCTGGATCCACTCCAGGTTGATGGTCGGCACGACGCCGACGAGGAGGTCGACGTGGCGCGCGATGTCGACGGCGCCGTCGGTGTAGCCGCCGTGCAGGCCCTCGTAGAAGAGGAGATCCGTGCCTTCCTCGACCTCGGTCCATTCCGTGAAGGTGCCGGGTGGCTGCTGGAACGGTGCGGCCTCCTCGGCGTCGTGCAGATACCGACGCACACGGCCGCGGCCGGAGCCCGAGTACGTCCGGAAGAGCCCTTCGAGTTCTGCGAGCAGATTCGATTCCGGACCGAAGTGGCTCAGGTTGCGGTTGCCGGCCGCCTCGGCGTCCTTCATGGCCTGGCGCATGCCGAGGCGGTCGAGGCGATGGAAGGAGTCCCCCTCCACCACCTGCGCGCGGATGCCCTCGCGGCGGAAGATGTGCTGGAAGCTCTTCATGACCGTGGTGGTGCCGGCACCGGAGGAGCCCGTGACGGCGATGATCGGATGGCGGATGGACATGGCGGTGTCGGGTCAGGAGCGGGTGGCAGGGGGCACGATCGGGCGGGCGGCGTACGGAGTCATCTCGTGCCTTCGGCGCGATAGAGCGACCGGTCGTTGAAGAGCGGCGATACGTACGGGCGGTCCTCGCCGCTGTCGTACTCGCGGTGATAGCGCTCGATGCGCTCGACCTCGCTGCGCGATCCGAGGATCACGGGGACGCGCTGGTGCAGTTCGGTCGGGGCGACGTCGAGCATGCGGTTGCGCCCCGTCGTCGCCGCGCCGCCGGCCTGCTCGATCAGCATCGCCATCGGATTCGCCTCGTACAGCAGACGCAGCCGGCCGGGACGCAGCGGTGTCTTGGTGTCGCGCGGGTACATGAACACGCCGCCACGCACGAGGATGCGATGCACCTCCGCCACCATCGAGGCGATCCAGCGCATGTTGAAGTCGCGGGCGCGGATGCCGTGCGCGCCGGCCTTGCATTCGGACACGTAGCGCTGGACCGGCGGTTCCCAGAAGCGCTCGTTGGAGGCATTGATCGCGAACTCGCTCGTGTCGGCGGGGACCCGCAGACCGGGCTGCGTGAGGACGAAGTCGCCGACCTCGCGATCGAGCGTGAACGCGTGCGTGCCGTTGCCGACCGTCAGCACCAGCAGCGTGGAGGGGCCGTACATCGCATAGCCTGCAGCGACCTGGGCTGTGCCCGGCTTCAGGTAGTCGGCGACGACCGGGGGCTCGGTACCCTCGTACTCGAGTACCGAGAAGATGCTGCCCACCGACACGTTGATGTCGATGTTCGAGGATCCGTCCAGAGGGTCGAACACGAGCAGGAACGTGCCGCGCTGGTAGGGCTCGGGGATGTCGTAGGCGTCGTCCATCTCCTCGGACACCATGCCCGCGACGAGGCCGCTCCATTCGCAGTGGCGCAGGAAGGCGGTGTTCGTCGTGACGTCGAGGAGCTTCTGCGTGTCGCCGGATGCGTTGGCGCTCGCGAGCACGTCGAGGCTGCCCCCGAGCGCCCCTCGCGCGACCATCGCCGACACCGCCTTCACCGCGCTCGCCACGTCCATGATCAGCGAGACGAGTTCGGAATGTCCCTCCTGATCCCGCAACTGCTCGGTCAGGAACTTGGGGAGGGTCGTGCGTCCGAGATGCATGGGTGGTCTCCTCGCCGACGCGTCGAGCGCGTCGTTGTCGTTGTGTTGTGGAATGGCGGTGACGGTGGTCCGGTCTTTCCGTCGGCTATTGGTCCTCGGTGGCGTTGCCCTGCGTGAACACCCGGGATGCGCGGATGTCGGCAGCGGTGATGGTCTTCAGAGCCTCCGCGTCGGTGGTGGCGCCGATCATGGCCGCCTCGAACAGGCGGTTCGCCTGACGCAGACGGGCGCGATCCAGGGCGTTCCGCATGGAACGGGCATTGGCGAAGTGCGGCTGCGTGATGCGATGCGCGATGTACTCGCGCATCGTCGCCATGGCCTCGTCGTCCAGATGATAGTTCTGGTGCGCCACCATGGAACGGGTGATCGCGAGCAGTTCGTCCGGCGTGTAGTCGGGGAACTCGATGTGATGGGCGATGCGCGAACTCATGCCCGGATTCGACTGGAAGAAGGTCGCCATGCGATCCCGGTATCCGGCGAGGATCACCACGAGATCGTCCCGATGGTTCTCCATCACCTGGAGGAGGATCTCGATGGCCTCCTGGCCGTAGTCGCGCTCGTTCTCGGGCCGGTACAGGTAGTAGGCCTCGTCGATGAAGAGCACACCGCCCATCGCCTTCTTCAGCACCTCCTTCGTCTTCGGCGCCGTGTGCCCGATGTACTGGCCCACGAGGTCGTCGCGCGTCACGCTCACGACGTGACCCTTCCGCACGTAGCCGAGGCGATGGAGCATCTCCGCCATCCGCATCGCGACGGTGGTCTTGCCCGTGCCGGGGTTGCCCGTGAACGACATGTGCAGGCTCGGCGCCTGGGCCTCGATGCCGAGGCTTTGCCGGGCGCGCGTGACGACGAGGAACGCGGCGATCTCGCGGATGCGTCGCTTCACGGGCGCCAGCCCCACCAGCTCGCGATCGAGTCCGTCGAGGACTTCCTGCACCTGCGTGTCGCGCAGGATCGCGGCGAGGTCGATGGTGGGTGGTGGGGGGGTGGTATCCATGGTCACGGCGCTCTCCGGGTGGGGCGTGGCGGCGGTCAGTCGCCGCTGCGCAGCCGCTCGGTGGTGTAGCGGATCGACCGGCCTTCGGTCTCCATCCGCACGGTCCGGAAGCCCGGCTCCTTGTCGGGGCGATTCACGAGGTACGACATGCGCGGGGTCTCCCAGCCGCGGGAGGAGTCGAAGGCCATCACGCGGATGTAGTGCTGGGGGAAGGTGCGACGGCAGGCGTTGATCTCCATGAGGATCCCGGCCGGGTCCTTCAGATCGAACATCGGGTTCCCGTACATCTCCCAGTACGTGTTGCGCGGATGCGGATCGTCGGTGTACTCCACGCTCACGGCCCAGCCCTGGCGCAGGGCGAACTCGATCTGCGCGGTGATCTGCGCGTCGGTGAGCGGGGGCAGGAACGAGAACTGCCCCTGCGTGATGCGCTGCTGCGGGTTCGTCATCATGGTGGTGTCGTCTCCGGGTGGGCGCGGGCGCTCAGGCGCTCGCCGTCGCGGTGGGCACGAAGTCGGCCGTGTCCGTGGATTCGTAGTTAAAGCTGATGTCGCCCCAGGTGTCGATGGCGGCTTTCAGCGGGGAGCACCAGCGCGCCGCTTCCTGGAGGATCTGCGGACCTTCGTTGAGGTAATCGCGGCCTTCGTTGCGCGCCATGATCATCGCTTCGAGGGCGACGCGGTTCGCCGTCGCGCCGGCCTGGATGCCCTGCGGGTGCCCGATGGTGCCGCCACCGAACTGGAGCACGACGTCCTCACCGAGATAGTGGATCAGCTGGTGCATCTGACCGGCGTGGATGCCGCCGGAAGCGACCGGCATCACGCGGCGCAGCGAAGCCCAGTCCTGGTCGAAGAAGAGGCCGTGCTCCAGGCTCATGTCGGTGTGCGTCTCGCGCAGGGTGTCGTAGAAGCCCTTGATCATCAGCGGATCGCCTTCGAGCTTGCCCACCACCGTGCCGGCGTGGATGTGGTCGACGCCCGCCATGCGCATCCATTTGCAGATCACGCGGAAGTTCATCCCGTGATTCTTCTGGCGCGAATAGGTGGAGTTCCCGGCCCGGTGCAGGTGGAGAATCATGTCGTTCTTCCGCGCCCACTTCGCCATCGACTGGATCGCGGTGTAGCCGATCACCAGGTCGATCATGATGATGCAGGACCCCAGGGACCGCGCGAACTCGGCCCGCTCGTACATATCCTCCATCGTGCCGGAGGTCACATTCAGGTAGTGGCCCTTCACCTCGCCGGTCGCAGCGGCGGCCTTGTTGACGGCCTCCACGCAATACAGGAACCGGTCGCGCCATCCCATGAAGGGCTGGCTGTTGATGTTCTCGTCGTCCTTCACGAAGTCGAGGCCACCCTTCAGCGCCTCGTACACCACGCGGCCATAGTTCCGGCCGGAGAGGCCGAGCTTCGGCTTGGTGGTCGCGCCGAGCAGCGGCCGGCCGAACTTGTCGAGGCGCTCGCGCTCGACCACGATGCCGGTGGCCGGGCCCTGGAAGGTCTTCAGGTATGCGACGGGGATCCGCATGTCCTCCAGCCGAAGCGCCTTGACGGCCTTGAACCCGAACACGTTGCCGATGATCGACGCCGTGAGGTTGGCGATGGAGCCTTCCTCGAAGAGATCGAGGTCGTACGCGATCCAGGCGAAGTACTGGGCGGGGGTGCTCGTGCCGGCGCCCGTGTTCGGCACCTGGTCGACGCGGTAGGCCTTGGCGCGATATAGCTCGCAGTCGGTCAGGCGGTCGGTCCACACCACGGTCCACGTGGCGGTGGAGGATTCCCCCGCGACCGCGGCGGCGGCTTCGTCGGCATCGACGCCTTCCTGGGGCGTGATGCGGAAGAGGGCGATGACGTCCGTGTCCTTCGGCACGTAGTCGGGCTGCCAGTAGCCCATCTGCTTGTACTTCAGGACGCCTGCGGCGTAGCGCTGCTTCGCGTCTGTGATCACGCCGCTGTCGACGGGCTTCGTCATCGCTGTCTCCCGGTTGTTGTCTTGGATGCGACGGACGATAGGTGCCGGTGTAGGTAAGGTAAAGTCAGGTCTTCTTCACGTTCAGATAAGGTTTGCTGATGAAGAACATGACCATCCGGCAGCTCCGGGTCTTCGCTTCCGCCGCGAAGCACATGAGCTTCGGAAAGGCGGCGGAGGAGCTGCATCTCACGCCGCCGGCCGTGTCGATGCAGATCCGGGAACTCGAGCAGCACGTCGGGCTCCCCCTCTTCGAGCGCAACGGTCGCCGGGTGGTGCTGACACTCACGGGCGAGTACTTCCTCGTCTACGCGCGGAGGATTCTTGCGACGCTGAAGGATGCCGAGGATGCCGTCGCGAAGTTCCGCGGCCTGAAGAGCGGGCGCCTCACCCTGGGCATGGTCAGCACGGCCAAGTACTTCCTGCCGCGGCTGCTCGCGAGCTTCCGGGAAGAACACCAGGGGATCGAGGTGCGGCTCACCGTCGGCAACCGCGAACAACTGGTCGAGCAGATGAAGCGCAACGAGGTCGACCTCGCCGTGATGGGGCGTCCGCCGCAGGAGCTCGCGACCCGCGCCGAACCTTTCGCCGCGCATCCACACGTGATCGTGACCGCCCCCGGTCATCCGCTCACCCGCATGGAGTCGGCTTCCGCGCGCACCCTGGCGGGCTACGGGATGATCATCCGCGAACCCGGCTCCGGAACCCGCGCCGCGCTCGAGCAGTACCTTCGCGCGCACGGCATCGAGCCGCGCATCGAGATGGAGATGGCGAGCAACGAGACCATCAAGCAGGCGGTCATGGCGGACATGGGCGTGAGCTTCCTGTCGCTCCACACGATCGGTCTCGAACTGCGATCGCAGTTGATCGCGGTGCCGGACGTCGAGGACATGCCGGTCGTGCGGCGCTGGTACGTGGTCAACACGCTGTCCAAGCTGCTGTCGCCGGCGGCGGAGGCGTTCCGCTATTTCGTCCTCGAACAGGGGGAGCGGTTTCTCGCGAACGAGTTCGGGGCCTGGCAACCGGTGGGCTGAGGCTCTCCCGACGTGGTCCAGGTTTTTTATCCGATCGGGACTCCAGTGGTCCGGCCGGGCGCCGTCAAGTGTCTTGCCCACACCGTGGTCGACTTCCCGTCCTGGAGCCCTGGCTTTCAATGTCCGCCCGGCAGCATCCCGCGGCATTTCCCCTGTTCCTGCTGCTCCCCGTCATCCTCTGTCTCGCGGGTGCGGGCGGCGTGTGGTGGTATCTGAGTGCCCGGCAGGACTGGGCCATCGCCCGGCAGTTCCAGGTCCGCGCCGCCCAGTTCGCCCACCAGCTCGACGAGCGGCTCATGGCGACGGAGCACGGCATGCGTGGCGCTGCAGGTCTGCTCACCATCCATCCCGATCTGCCGGAGCCCGATTGGAACCGGTACATCGACAGCCTCGGCCTGCGGGATGTCACCCACCTCGGGGCGAGCGGCATCGGATACATGCAGCGACTGGAATCCCGGGACAAGCCGGCCTTCCTCGCGGAGCGGAGGGCGGTCCACCCGGACTACGAGGTCTGGCCGAAGGGCGACCACGCCCTCATGTTCCCGCTGAAGATGCTCCGGGACATCAGCTATCGCCCGACCGTCCGGGCACCGCTCGGCTTCGATGCATTCGCCGACCCATCCCGCCGAGCGCTCCTTGAGCGCGCTCTGGCCTCCCGCGATCTCGTGTTCAGTGCGCCGGTCGCGCTCAACATCATCAACCGGACAACTGGTGAGCGGCTCCGTGAAACCGAGCCGGCGGTGCTCGCCTACATGCCGGTGTTCCGTCCGAACCACACAGCGCCAGGAATGCCCGACGACCCCGGCGTGCGCGGCGTCGTCGTCACGGCCATCCGGCTGAGGCAGATCCTCAACGGGCTGCTCGTACCCGAGGCTCTTCTTGGCGTCGGACTGAAGATCCCCGGTGCCGAAATCGTCCACGCGGGCAGGATCGATGACGCCGTCGATGGGCGCGGGCTCTCGATCGACCTTCCACTTCGGCACGGCGGAGGCACGTGGACGTTGCAGGTGACAGCCCCCCCGGACTTCCTGGTGCGCGAGCGCACGGTGCACGCGGCCACGATCTTCACCGGCGCTGGCGTGATCGGAGGCGCCTTTTCCATACTGCTCTTCCTGGCCCAGCGGCGGCAGCGCGCCACCATCGCCACCCTGGAAAGCGCGGCCGCCCGCTACCGCTCCCGCTTCCGCGAACTGGCCGATACCGCGCCATTCATCATCTGGACCGCGGATTCCCGCATGGAACTCACGTTCCTCAACCGGACATGGTCCGACTACGCCGGTGTGTCGCCGATCGGCGGGGTGCCGCCTGCCTGGGAGACGTTCGTCCATCCTGAGGACATGCCTGGACTATCCGAGATCTTCGCGCAGGCACTGGCGCGTGGGGAGCCGTTCACCGGCGAGATCCGCCTTCGCCGCCACGATGGCATCTATCGCTGGATGTCATTGCAGGGGGAAGCCTCGCGCCGCGACGGTGCCGCCGATCGCGGTTTCCTCGGGCTCGCGGTGGATATCCACGATCGCCGCGCGCTTGCACAGGCGCTGGAACAGCAGACCGAATTCCTCGATGCGCTGATCAACGGGCTTCCGCAAGGCGTCTACGTCAAGGATGCCGCCGGTCGCTGGCTGGTCGCGAACGATGCGTTCTGCCGGATGGCGGGGCTCGATCGCGATGCCGTGATCGGTCGGACCAATCGCGACATCTATCCGCCCGACAAGGCGGCGATGCTGGACGGCCAGGATGCCCGGGCGCTCTCCTCCGGGAAGATCGAGACGTACGATCATGCATCGCTCAGGGCTGACGCGACGTCGGAATGGCTCGTCAAGTCGAAGGTCGCCGTGCAGATGCCCGGCGGCAGCCGATACCTCGTCTGCGCGGCATTCGACGCGACGGAATGGAAGCGCGCTTCCCGGGACGTGGAGCTCACACGCCAGTTCCTCGACGCGATCGTCGATGCGCTGCCCTACGCGGTCTTCGTGAAGGACGACCAGTGCCGATTCAGCCGGATCAACGCCGACGCCGCGCGACTCCTCGGACGCACACCGGCTGATTGTCTGGGGCTGACCGACTTCGACGTGTTCCCGGCCGCCTATGCGCAGCGGGCGTGGGATGAGGACCAGGCGGTGCTGAAGACCGGCACGTCGTTCTCCAGCGAGATGCCCGTGGTACAGGCGGATGGGACCGAGCGCTGGATGCTGAAGCGGAAGGTGTGCGTGACGCTGGACGACGGATCCCGGCATCTGATCGGATGCCTCTTCGACATCGAAGAGCGCAAGGAGGCCGAGCGCGTGCTGGAACGGGACCGTGCCGCGCTGGAGGGACTCGTCCAGGCGAGGACGGCCGAACTGAGCCAAGCGCGGGACGTGGCGGAGGCTGCCAACGTGGCGAAGTCCGAGTTCCTCGCGAACATGTCCCACGAGCTCCGCACCCCCATGCACGCGATCCTGTCGTTCTCGCGTCTCGGCGAGGCGCGCAGCGCGACGGCCGAAATCGACGGGCCGAAGCTGCTCAGCTACTTCCAGCGCATTTCGCAGAGCGGCGGTCGGCTGCTCTCACTGCTCAACAATCTTCTCGACCTCGCGAAGCTGGAGGCAGGTCGCATGCAATACGAGTTCGGCCATCATGACCTGCGCAGCATCGTCGACACCATTGTCGGTGAACTGGCTGCCTACGCTGCGGACCGAGGTGTGACCGTCGATGTCGAAGACGGCGCCCTTCCCGTGCTGGCTTGGTGTGATCAGGCGCGTGTCGGGCAGGTGGTGCGCAATCTGTTGTCGAACGCGCTGAAGTTCACGCCGTCCGGGCTTGCCGTGCATGTTCGCGTCGGGCTGGGCGACTGGGCCTCCCCGGAGGTCGGGGAGGGTGCCCCGCCCAGGCCAGCCGCGTTCCTCGTCGTGGCGGATGAGGGGAGCGGAATTCCCGAGGGGGAGCTCGAGGCCGTCTTCGACAAGTTCGTGCAGAGCAGCGCAACGCGCTCGGGCGCCGGTGGCACCGGTCTCGGGCTCGCGATCTGTCGCGAGATCATGGACCAGCACAACGGCAGGATCTGGGCCGACAACGCGCGTGACGGCGGTGCCGTGTTCCGGGTGGTGCTGCCGTGCGACCGGGCGGAGGTCGACTTCGGTCACGGCGTCGCGGGCGCGTCGGCCGCCTGACGGCAAGCCATCTGGGCCGAGGGAACCGCTACCCGGTCCGCGGAGGACCCACCCCGGCGCAGGCAGCGCACAGGCAGGCTTCGCCCCGCAGTGCATCGGGCACCTGCGCGAGCGCCGCCGGATCGATGGTGGCGCTGAAGCACCAGCAGGGCGTTCCGAACTCGCCCGTGTGCGCCGGGACGCAGGCGTTGTCCGCGCCGCACAGCGGGCACCGGGTGTTCCGTTTCGGTTCCATGGGGATCTCCGGCCCGCCGATGGACGGCGGAAAGCCGGGAGCATGATCGCGGTCGCGACGGAGTGGAAGAGCACGCGTCCGTAGCGCCCTCACGAACCCGTCGAACGCTGGAACCGCAAGGTCTGCCAGGCAATGCGGCGATACGTGATGTGGGTCAGGCTGCAGGCAGCGGGGTGCCGGATTGCGGCTCAGCGCGGCGCGGTGCGGCGGCTGCGTATCTCGTCGAGCGTGCCGACAGCCGTCGCCTTCTGGGCGCCCCCGACGGCAACCGCGCGCAGCGCCGTGGTCTCGGCTTCGTCGAGCGCGCCACGCTCCATCAGCACGTGTGCGAGGTTGTTGAGCGCAGCGTCTGCGGCAGGGTGATGCGCGACGGCGCTCCGCAATGCGGACTCGGCCGCGGCGAGATCGCCGAGCGAATACGCGGTGTTGCCCGCCCCGATGGCGAGCTGGAGATCGTCCGGCCATCGGACGACGCCCGCCGAGTAGGCGGCGTAGGCCTCGCGCATCAGGCGCAGACGCTCCAGCGCGAGGGTCGCTTCGGCGTAGGCGTCGCGCGGGACCCCGGACGGTGGGGACGTGCCGGGCTGGATCACCACCATCGCCCATCGGCCGCTGCGCGCCCATGTGAGGTCGAACGTGCGCAGTGGGAGCACCTCACGCTTCGTCGTCCCCGATCGAAGCACGACCTCGCGGCGATCGAGGTCGTGTCCGACCACCACTGCGTAGTGCCACACCGGATACCACGAGAGTCCCAGGTTCTGGAGTACCACGACCGGATGCCCGTCACGGACGGTGGAGAGCAATGTGTCCAGGTCGGGGGAGATCGTTGCCGCCACCGCGCCTTCCCGGCGCGCGCCGCCCAGCATGTCGAGCGGCAGACTGCCCTTGCGGGCCGGGAGGTACACCCGGGAGGCGAGATCCTCGGGCGACGCCGTCATCCCTGCCCGCGCAAGCACGGTGGCGAGGGCGGCGGGGCCGCAGTGATGCTCTGTCTGTGGAAAGTAGGGGGTGTCGGTCAACTCGACCTGGCGGGGCAGGTCAGCCTCCCGCGCGAGGCGGGGTGAAGCGCAGCCGGCGAGTGCCAGCAGCGCGCACAGCGCCAGGCCTGCCGCCAGCCGCCCGCCCGATAGTCGGGCGGTGGCGGGGGCCGCGGCTGGAAGATCGAGTTTCAGCGCTTCATCGGCTTGGTGAACGAGAACACCTTGGTCAGGCCAAGGATGTCGGTGATCAGCAGCACGATGAACACCAGCAATGCCGCACCGATGATCGCACCGAGCGCGTCGCCGCCCGCGGGCATCTGCTCGAGACGATCCGACGCGGCGAGCACTTCGTTGTCGGACAGCGCATCGGCCCGCGCCCGCGCTTCGTCCGCGCGGATGCCCATGGCACCCAGCCGCTCCGTCACGTCGGTGCGTTCGAGAAAGGTGGCGAGGCGCGTGCGCGCCGCTTCGACGGCGGCCTGGCGGGACGCGGTCGCGGGCGCGGCGGCGCCGGTTTCGACCATGGCGGCCTGCACGGCACCCACGAATCCGAGATGGGTCGTGGTGGCGATCAATGTGATGGCGACGAATTTCTTGACGGACTGGAACATGGCTGAGTCTCCTGGGACGGTGATGTGAAACGAGCCCGCACGCTTTTGCAGTCAGCGGCGGGTGAAGGGAAAGATCCGGGTCAAGCCGATCACATCGGTGAGGATGAGGACGGCGAACACGAAGACGACGATTCCGAAGCCACCGGCACCTGCGGGCACGCGGTCGAGAGCTGTCGCGGCCTCGATGGCCGTGGTGTCGTCCAACGCGGCGACGCGGCTGGCCGCCTCGTCGGGCGCGAGGCCCAGTCCGACCAGCTGGGCGGACAACTCGGGGCGGGCGAGCGCTGCGGTGAGGCGAGCGCGAGCCCCACGGGCAGTTGCGGCCTCTGTGGCCTCTGGGACCTCCAGGGCCGCTGCTTCCCCCGTGGGAACCATGGCCGCTCCTGCCGTGCCGGACATCGGCAGGGCGCCGGTGGAGATCACCAGAAATGCGGCGAGCAGGCGTCGAATCGAAGCGGGCATCCGGGATTCCTTCGATGAGCAATCGTGGCTGAAGACTACACCGGGTTCTTGAACTCCGCCGGCAGCAGATGATGCCGGTGCAGGAGCTTGTAGAACTCTGTGCGGTTGCGCTGCGCGAGGCGGGCGGCGTGCGTCACGTTGCCGTTCGTCATCTTCAGCAGGCGCGACAGGTAGTCGCGTTCGAACTGGCCCCGCGCCTTCTCGAACGGCTGGAGTTCGGTGGAAGGGCCGCGCAGCGCGCTCTCGATCAGTGACGGACTCACCACCGGCGCGGACCCGAGCGCCACCGCCTGCTCGACGACATTGAGGAGTTCGCGCACGTTGCCGGGCCAGTCGTACTGCACCAGCATGGCCAGCGCCTCGGCCGAGAACGCGCTCACGTTCTTGCCGTAGCGCGATGCGATCACGGACAGGAAGTGGCCCGCCAGCAGCGGGATGTCCTCGCGCCGCTCGCGCAGTGGCGGGAGGGCCAGGGTGACGACGTTGAGCCGGTAATAGAGATCCTCGCGGAACTGGCCATCGCGGATGCCGGCCTCGAGATCGCGGTGGGTGGCGGACACGATGCGCACATCCACCGGCACGGCCCGCGTGCCGCCGAGCGGCCGGACGGTTTTCTCCTGCAGCACGCGCAGCAGCTTGACCTGGAGGGAGAGCGGCATGTCACCGATCTCGTCGAGGAAGACCGTGCCGCCGGCAGCGCTCTGGAAGAGGCCCGTGTGGTCGCGCGCCGCGCCGGTGAAGGCGCCGCGCACATGCCCGAAGAGTTCCGATTCGAGCAGTGCCTCGGGGATCGCCCCGCAGTTGAGGGCCATGAAAGGACCATCGCGGCGCGGGCTCGCACGGTGGATGGCGAGCGCCAGCAATTCCTTGCCGGTGCCGCTCTCGCCGCGGATCAGTACGCTCGCGTCGCCCGCGGCCACGAGCCGCGCCCGGGAGAGGACGGTTTCGAACGCCTGGTTGTGCGTCACGATGCCGGCGCGCCAGGCATCACCGTCGGCCCCGCCCGTCGAAGGCGACGACAGCTGGACGGCCCGGGTGATCAGCGCGACGAGGTCCTTGCCGTCGAAGGGCTTGGTCAGGTAATCGAAGACGCCGCGACGCATGGCGGCGACGGCATCGGGGATGCTGCCGTGCGCCGTGAGGATGATGACGGGCAGGGCCGGGTAGGTGCGGTGGATCTCCTCGAACAGCTCCATGCCGTCCACCTCGCCCATGCGGAGGTCGGTCACGACCACGTTCGGCTGCGCGGCGCCGAGGCGCGCGAGTGCGGCTTCGGCGCTGGTGGCCGTGATCACTTCGAATCCGACGGCCTCGAGGCGCAAAGACACGAGCCTCAGAATGTCCGGGTCGTCGTCGACCACGAGTACTTTTCCGGCGTTGGCGCTCATTTCGGTTTGGCTCCCTGGTCTTTTTGGATCATCGCGCGCTCGACGTCCTTCAGCGCGTCGAGCTTGCGCTGAAGTTCCTCGGTGCGTTTCTGTTCGTCCTTCAGTTTCGCCACTTGGGCCTGCGCGGTCGCATCCTGTCGGCGGGCCTGCTCCAGCTGGTTGAGGAGCAGTTGCGCCACCCCACGATACGCGGCGCGTGCGCGGTTGTCGGTGCGGCTGTAGGGTTCCAGCAGTTGCGCTGCCTGGGCCTCGTTGCGGAAGGGCGTGCCGGGCATCAGGAGCAGGGCGGCGAACCGCAGCCGCGCTGCCTCGTCGCCGTTGGCGCTGAAGTCGCGCTTGGCGTCCTCGTATTCCTGCTTGAGTTGACCGCTGTTCTTGGACCGCACGGACGCGAGCTGTTGAAGCAGCCCGTCCGAGCCACTGACGAGCTCGATGACTTCAGGCGTGCATTCCAGCGGAGGCTTCTTGGAGACCGGCTTCGGCGTCTCGACGGGCAGGACATCGTGTTCGGTGACCGGCGCCGGTGAACGGCAGGCGCCGAGTGCAAACGCGAGCAGAAGGCCTCCTGCAAGCCGGCTGGCGAAACTGCGCTCTGGTGTCCGGCTCACGCGGCCTTCCTCGCCGTCAGTTTCGGCACGGACTTCGGGTCCGGCTTCAAGGCGTCGCGCGGCAGTTCGACGGCGATGTGCGTGCCCTTCTCGGAGGGCAGCACGTCGACGCGCCCACCGTGGGCGATGACGAACTCCTGCACGATGGACAGGCCGAGGCCGGTCCCCTTCACCGGGCCGTCGTGCGCGGTGCTGCCCTGGAAGAAGGGTTCGAACACCTGACCCCGCTCCTCGAGGGGAATGCCGGGCCCTTCGTCGGCGACGACGATGCGCACGCGCCCACCCGTTTCGGTCACGGTGATCTTCACGTGGCCTTCGTGGGGCGAGAACTTGATGGCATTCGAAATCAGGTTGCCCATGACCGCACCGAGCTTCTCGGGATCGCCGTGCACCTCGACGGGCGGGCAGTCGACGGCGATACGGATGCCCTTGGCCGCCATCGTCAGCCGGTGCTGGCGGAGCACGGCGGCGATGAGGGCAGGGAGGGCCACCTGCATCGGCGCGAGAGCAGGCCGGCGGAACTGGGCCTCCTGGTAATGGAGCAGGCCCTCGATCAGTTCCTGCATGCGCTGCGTGTTCTGCCGGAGGATGGCGGCGATCTCCTTCTGCGCGGGCGTGAGGGTGCCGACGACCTGCTCGTCCAGCAGACTCGTGCCCTCCTTCAGCGCAGCGAGCGGCGTTTTCAGTTCGTGCGACACGTGGTGGAGGAACCGGCGCTTCTCGTCCTCCAGCTCGACGAGGCGCAGACGCATCCAGTCGAGTTGACGCCCCAGGCGCTGGAGATCCTCCGGCCCGCTCACCTCGACGCGCGTCACGAAATTCCCTTCACCCATGCGACGGATGGCGGCGTCGATCTGCGCGATGGGGCGCGAGATCAGGATGATGGCGGCGATCACGAGCAGCAGTGCCACCGGCACCAGCGCCGCGAGCTGCCAGAAAACGAAGCGCTGCACGCCCTCGGCCATCGTCTGCAGGGCGGCGACCTCGCGTTCGACGACCCCGTTGCCCAGTTCGGAGAGCTGCTCGGAGACGGTCTCGAGCGCGCGGAAGCTCGGCATGAGCCGCTCGAGACGGTCGGGGTTCGACGCGGCGGCCTCGATCTCCCGGTGAAGTTCGGTCTCGCGCAGCCGGAGCAGCGCGAGCTGCCGCATCTGTTCGGCGTCGAGACTCAGGCTTGCCATGCGCTCGGCGCCCTCTAGGAACCGCGTCCGCGCGTGTTCGTAGGCTTCGAGGAGCGCGCTGTCGCCGAGCGCACCCGCCTGCCGGACGCTGCGTTCCATCACGGTCAGCTGTTCCATCAGCAGGCGGCTGCCTTCGGTTGCCTGCATCGCCTGATGCACCGTGCGCTGGCCCCGGGCGGCGATCTCGTGGATCGAGAGCGCGTTGTTGCCGATGGCGAGGATGAGGGGGAGGGCGACCAATATGAAGCCGACGATGATCAGCTTGAGGAACGAGCGCGGGTAGTACACCGAGAAGCGGGGCATGCGCGCCTGGCTCACGATCGCCGGCTTTCCGATCAGGTCTCGAAGCGGACTTCGATGCGTCCGAGGACGCCGAAGTCTGCCGCGACGGTTTCACCCGGGGCGACGGCCACCGGAACGACGCAGGTGCCGGTCGTCACCACCTGCCCCGCTGAGAGAGCCGTGCCGAGCGACGAGAGCTTGTTCGCGAGCCACGTGAGGGCCTCCCGCGGATCGCCCAGCACGTTGGCGCCGGTGCCCTGTGCGACTTCGCGACCGTCGACGAATGCTGTCACGCCATGCTTCGATAGATCGATGCTGCGCCAGTCGGCGGTCGTCGCAGTACCGAGCGCGAACCAGCATGCGCAGGCATTGTCGGCAAGCAGCTGCGGGCCGCCGACCTTCGCGAAGTCGTCGTAGCGGGAGTCGGGCACCTCGATGGCGGGATGCAGTGTCCCGACGGCATCGAGCACTTCCGCGACACCGTACGGTTCGGTGCGCGGCGGCAGGGTGCGCGCCATCCGGAACGCGAACTCCGCCTCGGCCACGAGCATCTGGTTGCCCTTCAGCGAAATGGTGGTCGGCGCGTCCCGGAACCGGCTCGCCAGCAGCGTGCCGGGCAGGGGGCCGTCGACGCCGATGTGCGCCTGCCCGGCCTTGCTCGTCGCGGCGATCTTCCAGCCGGCGCGGCGGTCGCCGGCGAGCGCTAGGATGGACTGCTGGATCGCGAAGCCCGCGGCATCGTCGTGCGGACGGCAGTCGTCGGGGAGGGCGGCGATCCGGCCACCGGCCGTCCAGGTGTCGAGGAGCAGGCGGGCGGCGCGCTGTGCGGCGTCTGCGGACATGGTCATCGTGTCGGTTCCAATGAAGTATGGGTTGCGCGCGGTGCACGGACGACGTTCAGGAGCGGTTCCCCACGGGCAAGCCGGTCGAGATTGCCGGCGATCACCCGGCACCGGCGTTCTGCCAGGGCATCGGTCCATGCGCTCGCGTGTGGCGTCATGAGGACGTTGTCCAGTTCGTGGAAGGGGAAGCGCGACGGTCGATGCACGGGCACTGCCGTTGTGCCGTCCTGCGGGGGATACGAATACCACGTGTCGATGACCGCACCGCCGATCCGGCGGTCCCGGCAGGCGGCGTACAGCGCGGCCTCATCGACCGTCGGACCGCGGCCCACGTTGATCAGGACGGCATCGGGGCGCATCGCAGCGAAAGCAGCGGCGCCGATCACGCCGCGCGAGGCGTCGTCCAGCGGCAGTGCGGCCAGGACGAAATCCGCCTGCGCCAGCACTTCGTTCATCGCATCCATGGCGGACACCTTCTCGCACCAGACATCACCAGGACCAGGCGTGCGGCTCACGCCGATCACGCGCATCCCGAAAGCGTGGGCCCGTTTCGCGACCTCCCGACCGATGCGCCCGTAGCCCACGATCGCCAGTGTGCGCCCGAAGAGATCGCCGTGGCGTGGCCCGCACAGGTAGGAGCCCCACCATCGATGCTCCCGCATCGCAGCGTCCATCCGCCTCAAGCCGATCTGCCATTCCAGCATCGCGCCGAGCACGTACTCGGCGATCCCGATCTCGTGCTCGAAGGCGTTGCAGACGCTGGCCGTCGGCGGGATGGCCGCGAAATCGATGTCGTCAGTCCCGGCACCTGGTAGCTGAACGAGGCGCAGGCTTGGCCCTGGCGGGAAGCTCGCCGGCCAATTCATGGACACGACCGCATCGGCGTCCCACATGGCGCGGGCGAACGCGTCGCCGTCCGCCGGATCCGCAACGATGATGTTCCAGGGCGTGGTGACCAGACGACCGACCGGGGAAAGCCGGCCGTCGTTGTCGATGGACTTGATGAGCAGCTTCACGGAAGTGTCGCAGCGCGGGTGAAAGGGAAGCCAGGGGAGTGTATTCGCCGCCGGGTGGAAGATAAAGAAACCTCACGAATTCACGGTTTCGAGCCTATCGTTCCGGGAGCTTTGTAACGGCTGGCAGCTGTGTTAGCCTCGACTGCACGAGAGAGCGGGTCTTTCCTTGCAAGCGTCGTCGCGGGGGGCCACGATTTCCAATGAACGCAAGGAGACCTGTCATGCAATTCACCATTCGTGCTCTCGCTTCCACTGCAGCTGCCTTGCTGGTCGGCCTGACGAGCGTCGCCCCGGCCAGCGCTCTGGACATCCAACTGAGCACCCTCGGCGGTTCGTCCTTCTCGAACATGAACGACGCGCCCATCTCCATCGATGTCGAGCTGACTTTCTCGGGCATGGACTGGGCGGATGACTTCCCTACGGCGTTCTCCATCGACGGCGGCGTCATCCAACTGACCGATGACGGATTCGGCGGGGTGATCGAGGCGGGCGTCGTGACCCGACTGATCGACCTCGAGGCGGGGAGCCCGTTCCGGATCACGAACTTCGAGGTGGGGACGTTTTTCACCGACGTCTTCCCGATTGCCATCGTGACCGGTCCCGCGGCGGACCCGAGCGAGTTCAAGACGCTCTCCGCGCCCTTCCTCAATTTCGAAGGCTTCGAACCCATCCCCGTGCAGGTGCCGGGCTCCGGCCAGCTTGCGCGGTTCACGCTGGTGGCGGCAGCTGGCGCTCCCGTGAGCAACTGGAATCTGGAGGCGTTCGTGCTGGCGGGCGACGACAATGGCGAGATCGCAGCGTCGACCTCCCAGGTGCTTTCGATCACGGCGATCCCCGAACCCGGTACCTGGGCACTGATGGCTGGTGGGCTTGCCCTCGTGGGTTTCGGCGCCCGTCTGCGCCGCCCGGTCACTGCTTAAGCTTGCCGCCCCCGCGCCAGCCGATCGGCAACGGGGCGATGATGTCCACCCTCAAGGAGAGAAAGAAGATGGCAAAGGCACCGGAAGAAGGCGCGAAGGCCGCAGAACCCCAGATGCCCAAGGTGAAGTGGGACACGACCGGGCTCAAGAGCACGTACTGCAACTTCGTGAATGCCACGAGCACCCGTGAGGAAGTCGTCCTCAACTTCGGTGTCAATCAGAACTGGGACCGCATGTCGGGTGAAGTCGAGATCGAGTTGGGGCACCGCATCATCCTCAGCCCGTTTGCAGCCAAGCGCCTCACGGATCTCCTGCAGAAACTGATGGCGGAGTACGAGAACCGCTACGGCGAGCTGAAGAGCTGAGGTGACATCGCACCGATTGGAGTGACTGCATGAGTCAGAAGTCCGACGAGCTCAGCATCACGTCCGACGTCTTCAGCCTCGAAGAAAAAGCCGCCCGACGGGCGGCTTTTTCTTGTGCTTGGGCCGAAGGCTCGTCAGCCGCGGAGTCCGTCCCCCGTATCGAGGCGTGGCTGGCATTGCTCGCAACGCGTCTTCCGTCCGCGTCTTCCGCGTCGGTGTTCCGCCGTGGCGCCGGCAGTGGCGATCCGGAGCGGGTGGCGAGCTGGAATCTCGCGGCGGGCGAGTCCGTCGCGCAGATGTCGGCGTCCGCTGCGCAAGGCCTGGGAACGAGCATTCCCTTCGCGCGTTCCGTTGGGCGTCCGTTCCATGTGGTTGCGCGTCCCGATGGCCGCCCGGACTGGGTCATCGTCGTGGAGTCCGGCGCGAATCAGCCCCAGGAACTTCAACAGGCCATGGAGGAGCTTCTCTGGGGCGGTGGCTGGCTCGTGGCTGCCCTCTCCGAATCGGAGCGGGTGTCCGACGGCACCATTGCCCGACGGTCGGGTGGTGCGGTGCGCGTGCTCGAACGCGCGTCCGCGGCGCGCGACGTCGTGTCGGTGGCCAATGCCCTCGCCGTCGGTCTCGCCGAGGAGTTGCCGGACACGCTCGTCACAGTGTCGGTATGGCGGCGCAACGTGCTCTCCCTGGCCGGCAGGGCGGGACCGGAAACCGAAATGGACGCAGCGGATGACGTCCGTCGCGAACAGCTGATCCGCCATCTCCTGAACGGTCCGGGCGTCGCGCGTCTCACCTCCCTCGACCCGGCTGCCGATGCCGCGGACGACGCCGTCACCGTGCTTGCCGTGGCGCTTCATTCGGATGGGGCGCCAGCTGCGGGGGCGTTGCTGTGCGAGCGCCGCAGCGGGACCTTCTCGGCGGACGAACTGGCGCTGATCCAGACCGTGGCCAACGTCGCGGCACCGCTCATCGAGCAGAGCCCGGTCACCCGGCAGGCGCCCGTGACCCGCGAGCGACGGATGCTCGTAGGCCTGTTCGGTCCCGTGAGGCTCAAGTGGAAGATCGCTCTCGTCGCCCTGCTTGCGCTGGTGCTCGCTTCCCTGGGGGCCACCGGTGACTATCAGGCGACGGTGGAGGCGGTCGTGGAGGCGACGCCGGCGCGACGGCTCCCGCCTCCGTTCGAGGGGCGGGTCGGGGAGGTCTACGTCCGCGTCGGGGACGTCGTGAAGCGCGGGCAGGTGCTCGCGCGCATGGACGACGGCGAGTTGCAGCAGGAACGCCTGCGCCTGCAGGCGGAGCGCGAGAAGGTGCAGCAGGCGGCGCGTGCCGTCGGTGCCGAGGGTGGTGGCGAAGCCGCGACGGCGCGCCAGCGCGAGATCGAGAGCCGGCTCGTGATCCTCGAGGAGCGTCTCGCCCGAACGCAGATCGCGAGCCCCGTCGACGGTGTCGTCACCGGCGGCAGCGGTCCGACCAGTGCCAGGCGTCACGTAGATGGCACCGAGGAGCTCTTCGCCGTGGCGCCTCTCGACGGACTCAGGCTCGGGCTTCGGGTGGATCCGGCCGACCTCAAGCTCGTCCGCGAGGGCATGGCCGGCCAGGCGAATCTCGGGGTCGAGGGCTCGGCCGTGCCCTTCGTCGTGAAACGAATCACCGGCGGAGAAGGTGGCCGGGAGCTTCACATCGAAGCCCAACCCCTCGGCAGCGGCGCCGGGCTCGTCCCGGGTGCCACGGCGCCGGGTCACCTCGACGCCAGCACGCAGAAGCTCATCTGGATCTGGTGGCGGCAGTTGCAGGCGAGGGATTAGCGAGCCCCTACCGCCCGCACTGCCCATCGGGCTCCCGCCGCAGATTGCCCATGTCCCCCTGG
This sequence comes from Betaproteobacteria bacterium Ga0077532, assembly GCA_001464895.1. Lineage (GTDB taxonomy): Bacteria > Pseudomonadota > Gammaproteobacteria > Burkholderiales. The sequence goes on along the minus strand of LNEE01000015.1, from coordinate 88,303 downwards.
AGCATGAGCGTTCCGGCGTCATCCACGAAGGCGCTCGTCGCGACTGGTTCGTCCTGCCGCCGGAACAGGCGGTCGGTCACCGGGATCAATGTCTTCCGCAGTCCGCCCGGGGTCACCGTGATCAGGCGACCTTCCTGTACCTGCACCTTCAGGGGTTGATCTTCCGGGGGATCCTCGTTCGGGAACCGGCGCGTCATCGGCACGTAACAGCCTGCGAGGTGCTGCAGGGCCGTGACGTCGATCGGATGCGCGGGCGGCGGCGGCACCCGCGGGATGTCTCCGAAGAGAGCGTCCTCCACGGCCCCCTGCATCGCCGAGAGCGCGTCCCCGTGGTACGCGTTGATCACGAGAAAGTAACCGCGGCGCGAGTCGCGGTGGAATCCCAGCCGCGAAAGATAACCGTCCGCATCCCCCCCGTGACCCGTGAGGACGATGCCGTCGTGCGGGTATTCGTACAGGCCAAGGCCGTAGCCGTACTCGAGGCCGATCGCGCTGCTCAGCGTGGAGCGGGGCTTCGCCATCCTGGCGACGATCTCCGGCGCGAGCACCGGCACGGTGGACGGGTCGACGAGCCATACAAGGTACCGGCCCATGTCGCCCAAGCTCGCGTCCAGCCCGCCGAAGGCCCGGTACAGCGTGTGCCAGTAGGGGATCGGCGTGACGCCATCGCGGTCGTAGCCGACGGCGAGGCGGTCGCGGCCTGACGGCCCCGGAAAGAACCCGGTCTCCGTCATGCCGAGCGGACCGAGAATCCGTGTGGCCACGAAGTCCTCGAAGGATCGTCCGGTCCGACGCTCGATGACGAGTGCCGCGAGCCCCGCACCCGAGTTCGAGTACGACGAATAGCGGCCTGGCGTCCAGCGGGCCGTCCGCGAGGACGGATCCACCGCGAACGCCTGGGCCAGCGACAGCGGCGCCGGGTCACTCGAATCGAACTCCGGCCGGGTGAGGTCGAGGAACCCCGCGGTGTGTTCGAGCAGGTGGACGACGCGCACCGGGTCGGTGGCCTCCCAGGGGTTCTCGAAGGGGGCGTCGGGCACGAGCAGGCGCACGGGATCGTCGATCGCGAACGCGTGATCGCGCGCGGCGACGAGCGTGGCGAGGGCCGTGACCGATTTCGTGACCGAGCCTATCCGCCAGAGCGTCCGACCGTCTGCCGGTCGGCCCGTGGCGCGGTCTGCCGTGCCGAGGCCGCCTTCGTGCAGCACGTGGCCATCGGCCACCATCACCAGACCAACACCTGCTATGCCGTGCTGCGTTCGCAGCGCCTCCAGGCGATCGATGAGCGACGGGATGTCGATGGCTACGGCAGCGGGCGTCACCATCGCGAGGCCACCGGCCATCGCGATGGCCTGCAGGCTCGGCATGGGCAATCGTCGACCGCGTTTCACGGTGCACGCCTCCGGGTGATCACGATGTCGATGCGTCGATCGGGGGCGAGGCATCGGATGCGGACGTCCTTCCGGCGTCCGCACCGCTCCGGGTCGACGACCGCATCCCGCGAGCCCCGACCCTCGTGATCCAGCGCCTCCGAGGGAATGCCGCGGGTCACGAGGTGGTCGCGCACGATCCGGGCGCGCTGCCGCGACAGATTGAGATTGGTCGCCGCCTTCCCGGAGCGGTCGGTGTGGCCGACCACCCGGATGCGGGTGTAGGGCGTGCCGTGCAGCCGGTCGGCGAGCGCGTCCAACGCCCGGCGTCCGGTCGGCTGCAGGGTCGCGCCGCCCAGTTCGAAGAGCCGGTCGGAGGCCAGGCGCACGACGGTGTCGGACGGGCTGGCGGCCGAGGGGGTGTCCGCCGCTCCCGATGGTTCGTTGCGTGCCACCGCTGCGGGTGTCCGGGGGGGCGTTGCTTCTGTGGGTGCAGTCCCTGCGCTCGACCGTGTATCCACGGTGTCGGTCGTCCTCTCGGGGCTGGCGAAGCTCGAAACCACCGGCTCCGTCACTGGCCCGGCCGCATACGGGTCCGCCAACGGATCGCCGATCGCCGTCTCCTTGCCTGCCGGCTCCGCCGTGGTGGCAGGGTCCGGGGTTGGGAGCGGTTCGACGGGCGGTGGCGGGATCATCGCGGTGACGTCCTGCCGATACCACGGGGCGTCCTCTTCGGCGCAACCGCCGGGCGTCGACGGGCACACCATCGGCGACGGACCGGGGTCGGGCAGCGCGCAGCCGCCGACCAGCAGCAGGAGTGCGACGAGCGGCAGGGACCGGAAGGCGGCGGGGGACGGTCGCAATGGCGGCCGGCGCATGGGCGCCAGGTGCATCTGGGAGGATCTCCGGACTGGGAAGCGGCCGCGATTATAGGCAGCACGGGCGCTGGACAACGGCATGGGATGGCCGTTCCATGTCACTCAGCCGGAGCTGGACGAGCATCGATCGCACATCGACGCGATGCGACGGTACCATCCGCACCGGACGCGCTGTGCGCGCCGACGTTGCCACGTCGGGATCCGTGATGCGTCCTAGCACCGAAACCGTGGAGAGAACGCCCATGAAGCCCATCGATCTTCGCAGCGATACCGTCACCCGCCCCACGCCCGGCATGCGTGCCGCCATGGGGGTTGCCGACGTCGGGGACGACGTCTACGGCGAGGACCCCACGGTCAACCGCCTCGAGGCCGTCGTTGCCGACATGCTCGGCAAGGAAGCCGCGATCTACGTGGCCACGGGCACGCAGAGCAACCTCATCGGGCTCATGTCGCACTGCGAGCGCGGCGACGAGTACATCGTCGGGCAGCAGGCCCACACGTACAAGTACGAGGGTGGCGGCGCCGCCGTCCTCGGCAGCATCCAGCCCCAGCCCATCGACAACGAGCCCGACGGTTCGCTGAGCCTCGATCGCATCGCGGCTGCGGTGAAGCCCGACGACGCGCACTTCGCGCGCACGCGGCTGCTTGCGCTCGAGAACACCATCGGCGGGAAGGTCCTGCCCATGGCCTACGTCGCGCAGGCGGCCGCGCTGGCGCGCAGCCACGGGCTCGGCGTGCATCTCGATGGCGCACGACTGTTCAACGCGGTCGTGAAGCTCCAGCGGCCTGTCCGCGAGGTCGTGCAGGATTTCGACTCGGTGTCCGTGTGCCTGTCGAAGGGGTTGGGTGCTCCGGTGGGCTCGGTGCTCGCGGGTTCGAAGACCCTCGTGGCCCGCGCGCGGCGCTGGCGGAAGGTGCTGGGCGGCGGCATGCGGCAGGCCGGCGTGATGGCAGCGGCGGGCCTGTACGCCCTGGAACATCACATCGATCGTCTCGCCGAGGACCACGAGAACGCGCGCTTCCTCGCCGAGCGTCTCGTCGCGATCCCCGGAGTGCAGGTGGATCCCGCCCTCGTGCAGACGAACATGGTGTTCATGACCGTCCCCATGGCGGCCGGCCCGCAGTTGAAGGCATGGCTGGCCGAGCGCGGTATGCAGATCTCGCTGGGCCCCGTCATCCGCATGGTCACGCACCTCGACGTGACCCGCGACGACATGGCGGCCTTCGCCGATGCCGTCGCGGCGTTCTTCCAGGCGCATCCCGCGGCGGTCTCCCGGACCGCCGCCCACGCGTGAGGCCCGTCGTGCGGACCGGTGCGTCGGTCTTCGGCGTGTCGGTTCCCGACGCGATGGCTGGCCTCGCGGTGCGGACGGTCGCGGCGCTCGTGGGCGTGATGAGCCTGCTCCTGGCCGCCGCACCCGTCGGGGCCGGTGTGGCGCCGATCGGGGCCGACGGAAAGATCCCGACGCTCGCGCCCCTGCTGAAGTCCGTCACGCCGGCCGTGGTGAATATCGCGGTGCTCACGGTGAGCGGTGCGCCGCAGAGCCCGCTCATGCAGGACCCGTACTTCCGGCGGTTCTTCAATCTTCCGGAGCGCCAGCAGCCGCAGACGAGCGCCGGATCGGGCGTCATCGTCGACGCGCAGAAGGGCTACGTGGTCACGAACCATCACGTGGTGCGTCATGCGCGGGAGATCCTGGTCACGCTGAAGGACCGCCGCCAGTTTCCCGCGAAGCTCGTCGGCTCCGATGCCGGCACCGACATCGCGCTACTCCAGATCGATCCGACGAACCTCACCGCGCTGCGCTTCGGCGATTCCGACGACCTCGCGGTCGGCGACTACGTGCTCGCGATCGGCAACCCGTTCGGCATCGGTCAGACCGTGACCTCCGGCATCGTGAGCGCGCTGGGCCGCACGGGTCTCCACATCGACGGGTACGAAGACTTCATCCAGACCGACGCTTCCATCAACCCCGGCAACTCCGGCGGGGCGCTGGTCAGCCTGCGCGGTGAACTCATCGGCATTAACACGGCGATCATCGGCCCGGGCGGTGGCAACGTCGGCATCGGCTTCGCGGTGCCGAGCGCCATGGTCGAGAAGGTCGTCATGCAGCTCGCCCGGTTCGGCGAGGTGCGACGCGGGCGGTTCGGCGCCACGGCGCAGGACGTCACCCCGGAACTGGCCCGTGCCCTGGGCGTGCCCGTGAACGAAGGCGCGATGCTCGTCGACGTCGCGGCCGCCGCCCCGGCCGAGAAGGCGGGCCTGAAGCGCGGGGACGTCGTCACGGCGATCAACGGGCGACCCGTGCGCGGGTCCGCTGATCTCCGCAACCAGTTGGGGCTCGTGCCGGTGGGGGACGTCGTCGAGCTGCGCGTTCTCCGCGATGGCAAGGTGGTCAATGCGAAGGTGACGATCGATCCTCCGCACACCGGGCTGCTCTCCGGACGCCAGAGCGTGGCGGAACTGGTGGGAGGGCGGTTCGGCACCCTCGCGCGAAACGGCCGCCCCGAGGCCGTCGCGGTCGTCGAGGTGGAGCAGGCGAGCCCGGCCTGGCAGACCGGCCTCCGGGCGGGCGACATCATCGTCGGTGTGAATCGCCGGAAGATCCGCACCGTCGAGGAACTCGGTTCGCAACTGCGCGCGAGCCCCCGACCCGTCACGCTCAACATCGTGCGCGGGGATTTCGAGGTCACCCTGGTCATCCGCGGCTGACCGGGGTGTCGCGGTGCGGCGCTTGCTTGCGGGCAGGCGCCTTCGCCGTCCGATCCCCGGGATTCCCCGCATGCGCGCCTTCCTCGTCGTCCTGTTGCTGCTCGTCGTCCTCGTGGTGGGCGGTGCCCTCGCGCTCGCCGGGGCTGCCGTGGAGGATGCGCCACGGGTGGCCCGCGAAGTCGTGATCGGGCCCGACGAGGTGGCGCGCGCGGTGCGGATCGTCGAGGGTCATCATCCGTCGAGGATGCGCAACGGGGCGCTCGCATCGATGACGCTCTCGACGGCCGACACCGATCTCGCGGCCAACTACCTGGCCAGCCGCGTCGCCCGCGGCAGCGCACGCGTGGGGCTCGGAAGCGGGACCGCGACGGTGTCGCTTTCCGTACCGTTGCCGGCGAACCCGCTCGGCGCCTGGCTCAATCTGCAGGCGGAACTGGCCGCGACGCCCGGTCTGCCGACTGTGACCGCGCTGCGCGTGGGGAAGGTGCCGCTGCCCGGATTCGTCGCCAGCTACGCCGGCGAGCGACTGCTGGCCTGGCTGCGCACCCGTGCCGAAGTGGAGGCCGGACTCGAAGCACTGCGGGGGATCCGGTTCGCGCCGACGGGGCTCACCGTCCTGTACGACTGGAGCGACGATCTGCCCGACCGTGTGCGCGCGGGCGCGATGCCCACCGGCCAGCGCGAGCGCCTCCGCGCCTACCAGGAGAGGCTGGCGGCTGTCCCGGGCAGGCAGGTGTCGCTGACGGACCTCCTGCCACCGCTGATGGCACTCGCTGCCGAACGTTCGGCCACCGGCGATCCCGTGGCGGAGAACCAGGCGGCGATCGTCGTCCTCACCATGCATGTGATCGGGAAGCCGCTGGCACTCTTGGAGCCCGAGGCCGCTGCCTGGGCGAGGGTGCCGTCCCGCGCCGTGACGCTCGCCGGCCGCGATGACTTCCCCAAGCATTTCATGGTCTCCGCGGCCCTCGCTGCGTTGGCAGGGACGGCCCTCGCCGACGCCGTCGGGCTCTACAAGGAGATCGAGGATTCCCGCGGGGGCAGCGGGTTCTCGTTCAACGACATCGCCGCCGACCGCGCCGGTACGCGCTTCGGCGAACGGTCGGCTGCCGTGGCCGGTGCGGCGGCCCTGCAGGCGCGCGTGGCGGCCGGGATACGGGAGTCCGACATCCTCCCGCCCACGGCAGATCTCCCGGAGTTCATGCCCGAGGCCGACTTCGTCGCGCGCTTCGGCGGCGTGGACGGGCCCGGCTACCGCCGCATGATGGAAGAGATCGAACGCCGGGTGGCCGCCTTGCCGCTGTAGCCGCCACACCGGACCCGCATTCCGTCCGCGGTTCCTGCAGTTCGTCCGCACCGCCTGCCGTTCGTCGCAGGCCCCGCGCCTGGCCGGAGATGGCCGGGTAACGTGGCTCCCAGGTCATCGACACAAGGAGCCACCATGTACCGCCACACCATCCGCCAACTGGCCATGGGCCTCGCGCTGGCGATCACTGCCGCCACCGGCGGCCACGCCGCCGACCCCGAGGCCGTGGCCCGGGCACGCGCCGTTTTCGCGAAAGCCGTGGCCGGCGACGGCAGCGCCGTGAAGACGGCGTCCGAGCAGTTCAAGCAACTGCACGAGGGCGAGCCGGACCACGTGCTGCTGCGAGCCTTCTGGGGCACGTGCCTCACGCTGCAGGGTCGCGAAGCGCTGATGCCCTGGAACAAATTGCGGTACGTCGAGGACGGCCTCGCGCAGATCGACAAGGCGCTCGGGCAGCTCTCGCCGGAGAAGGACCGCGAACTGCTCGGCGGCATCTCCGTCGGCATGGAGACGCGCCTCGTGGCGGCGTCGACGTTCCTGAAGCTCCCAGACATGTTCCACCGGTTCGACGCAGGCAAACGCGTGGTCGAGGAGTCCCTGCGGAATCCCGCCTTCGCCACGCTGCCTCCTGCGCTGCAGGGGCGATTCCACTACCAGGCCGCGATGGTCGCGAAGCAGGAGAAGCGGCGCGCCGACGAGATCGCGAGTCTGCAGCGTGCGCTCGAGATGGATCCGCAAGGCCCCGACGTCGCCGAAGTGAAGGCCCGTCTGAAGGCCTACAAATCGTGAACGCCCCGACCATGCGTACCGCGGCGGTGACGATCTCGGGGGTCTCGAAGGCCTACGTGATGGGTGGCAATCCGGTGCCGGCCCTGCGCGACGTGAACCTCGTGATCGATGCGGGCGATTTCGTCGCGCTCACCGGGCCCTCGGGCAGCGGCAAGAGCACGCTGCTCAACCTCTGCGGTCTGCTCGATCGCGCCGACAGCGGGAGGATCACGCTGGACAACGTCGACGTCTCCGGTCTCGACAGCGACCAGCTCACCGTGCTGCGCCGGGAACGCCTGGGCTTCGTGTTCCAGAACTTCAATCTCGTGCCCGTGATGAGCGTGTTCGAGAACGTCGAGTTCCCGCTGTTCCTGCAGGGCATGCCCGAGGCGGAGCGCAAGGACCGCGTGAACCGCACGCTCGCCCGCGTCGGGCTCGAAGCCTTCGCGAAGCGCCGGCCCGACGAGCTCTCCGGTGGTCAGCGCCAGCGCGTCGCCATCGCCCGCGCCCTCGTGAAATCGGCGCGGGTCGTCATCGCCGACGAGCCCACCGCCAACCTCGATTCGGTCAACGCCGCGCAGGTCGTGGATCTGATGCGCGCCCTGGCGCGCGACGAGGGCACCACCTGCATCATCGCGACGCACGATCCGCGAGTCTCCGACCACTGCGACCGGGTCGTGCGCCTGGTTGACGGAGTGCTGCAATGAAGTGGCTCCTGCTCGCCTTCAAGAACGTCGGACGCAACCGCCGCCGCGCGCTCATCACGATCGTCATCACTGCTGTCGGCACCGCGGCCATCCTGATCGGCGGCGGTTTCGCGCTGTACACGTACCAGTCGCTGCGCGAGTCGGCAGCGCGCGACACCGGTCATCTCGTGCTCGCGCAGCGCGACTACTTCGACCGGGAGGAGGACACGCCGCTCGCCCTGGGCCTGCCCGACTACAAGGCGCTGAAGCAGGAGCTGGAGCGGGACGACCGCGTGCGGGTCGCGCTGCCCCGGCTGCAGTTCTCCGGATTGCTCAGCAACGGCGACAAGTCGTCCGTGTTCATCGGCACCGGCGTGGATGCCCGCGGCGAGTTCCAGGTGAAGGGGCCATTCCTGAAGATCCTCGATGGCCAGGTGCTGGCGCCCCCCGACGGTCCGGATGCACCGCTCGAAGTGATGGTGGGAGCGCAACTCGCGAAGCAGTTGAATGCGACGCCGGGGACGGTGCTCACGCTGCTCTCGACGACCACGCAGGGCAGCCTGAACGCGCTCGACGTCACGGTGCGCGGCATCTTCAGCCTCGGCGTGCCGGAGATCGACAAGCGCGCGATCTACGTGACCATCGAGACCGCCCAGAAGCTGCTCCTCACCGATCGGGCGAGCGAACTCTCCATCTACCTCGATCGCATCGACAGCACCGGGCCGATGCGCGACCAGATCCTCGCGAAGCATCCGGATCGCGCCGTCCGCACCTGGGAAGACCAGGCCTACTACTACGTGGCGGTGCGCGCGCTCTACAACCGGATCTTCGGACTGCTCGGCGCCATCATGGTCGTCATCGTCCTCTTCGCCGTCTCCAACACGATGGCGATGGCGGTGGTCGAGCGTACCCGGGAGATCGGAACGCTGCGCGCCCTCGGCACGCTGCCCGCGCAGATCACGCGCGTCTTCGCGATGGAGGGCTGGGTGATCGGCTCGGCCGGCGCGTTGCTCGGCGTGCTCGTCGCCGTGGGCGTGGCGGGACTCTCGCTCGTGGCGGGGCTCGAGATGCCGCCGCCGCCCGGACGCTCGGTCGGCTACCCGCTCAACATCAACGTCGACGGTTCCCTCTACACCGTCGCGGTCGTCACGGTCGTGATCGCATCCACCATCGCCGCCTGGCTCATGAGCCGGCAGGCGGTCCGCAAGTCCATCGTCGAGGCACTCACCCATGTATAGGAAACTCATCGCGGGCGCCTGGCTCGCACTCGCCACCCTGCCGGTCTTCGGCGCCGACGTGAAGGCGATGCTGAAGGAGGCCGACAACTTCCGCATCACGGCCGATGCCATGGTCGTCGACACGCAGGTGCAGGTGATGAAGGGCGGCCAGCTCGACAAGGAGCGCCGCTACACGGTGTTCCTGAAGCCGGGACGCCGCTCGATCGTGCTCTTCAAGTCGCCGGCCGAGGTTGGCCAGAAGATGCTGATGACGGGCGACGACTTCTTCCTGCTGATGCCGGGCACCGGCCGGCCGATCCGGGTGACGCCGCAGCAGAAGCTGCTCGGCGACGCGTCCACCGGAGACATCGCGACGATGACGTGGGCGGAGGACTACGCCGGCACCGTGGTCGGCGAGGAGACGGTGGACGGCAGGCCGTGCGTGCGGCTGCATCTCGAAGCGACGCGGGCGGGCGTGAGCTATGCGCGCATCGAGCTGTACGTGGCCAAGGGCAGCGGCGAGCCCGTCCGCGCCGATCTCTACGTGGCCTCCGACAAGCTCGCGAAGCAGGCCTTCTTCCAGCTCGACATGCTGGACGGTCGGCGGCAGGTGACGGTGATGCGGCTCGTCGATCAGATCCAGACCAACCGCGAGACCCTCGTCCGATACGTGTCGCGCAAGCCGAAGGCGCTGCCCGACGAGTACTTCAACCCGATGTTCCTCTCCCGCAGCGAGATCCGTGAATGAAGCGGCACACGGCCGCGCGCCTCTGCGCCGGCCTCATCTCGTCGATCGTATCGGTGGCAGCGGTGGCGGAGGGCGAGTTCTCCGCGGTCGTGCGGGTCGTGCCGGAGGTCCGCGCGCTGCGGTCCGACGGCCCGTTGCGCGAATCGGCGGTGCTCACGGACTTCGGGCGCGATCGTCTGCGTGCCGAGGTCGAGGCGCGCGGCAAGGTGCGGGCGGTGTCCTACACCGGCACGCTGCGGACCACCGCGCTCGAAGGCCTCGAACCGCGCCACGAGGGCATCCTGAACGAGTTGTACGTCGACGCGCCGCTCTTCGGGCAGTCGTTCACGGTGGGCAAGAAGATCGCCGGCTGGGGCGTGGGCTTCGGCTTCCGGCCGCTGGACGTCGTGCAGCAGCAGGATCGTCGACTGTTGTACCAGTTCACTCTGGAGGGCATCCCCGCGATCGCCTGGGAGCACTTCACCGAGTCATCCGCGTGGACGGTGATGTACGCGAACCCCACGAACGGCAAGGGGCGCGAGATCCGCGACGACGAATCGGTGGCCGTGCGCTGGTTCCGGCAGAGCGGCAGCACCGACCTGCATGCCGTTGCGCGCTTCGGCGAGCGGCAGCGTCTGCAGCTCGGCGGCGGCGTGAACCACGTGGTGAACGACGCGATCCAGTGGTACGGAAGCGTGCTCGTGGCACAGCGGCACGAGCGGTGGGTGAACCGTCTCACGGAATCCGGTGGCGCGTTGCTGTCCACGGCGTATCCGCTCTACGAGGTCCAGCACGGTCGCGCCTGGCAGGCCGCCGTCGGCGGCACGTGGACCGGCACGTCGGGCTTCGGCGTCATGCTGGAAGCGTGGTACGACGGCACGGCCTACACGCGCGAACAGTGGCAGGCACTCGCCCGGCTCGCGGAGCAGCAGGATGCGCTGCTCGGCGCGCCCGGGGCGCCGGATCGCGCGGTACGCGGCAATCTCGCCTGGAATCTGCGCTACTTCGAGCGGCCGAACCTGGTCCGCGAGAACGTCCTCGTACGACTCTCGTACACAGGGGATCAATGGGACGCCGCGCTGGACGCACTCTTCACGCCGGTCGATGGCGGCTCGGTGGTCACGGCCACGGTCACGCGCCAGTTCGACCGCGTGCGCTGGGACCTAGGCGTGCGCCGGTTCGGCGGGCCGGGGGATTCCGCCGCCGGGCTCCTGCCCGACCGCACCGTGGCGTATCTGGCGGCGCAGGTGTTTTTCTGAGATCGTCCCGCGGACGACGCATCCTCCCATGCGCGCTTCCGTGACTTCGTGACCATGCCCGTTCGCCGGTCCTTCTCGACATCCAACGCGATACCTGCAGCCATGCAGGGCTCATGGCACCACGACGTGCTGATCGTCGCGGCGTTCAACACGGCCATCGCGGTGTTGTTCGCGGCGATGCTCACGCAGGGTTTCGCGCAGAGCTTCATCTACTCGCAGGCCATCGGCCTGTCCATCTTCGCCTGCTCGCAGGTGATGATCCGCCTGCGCGGCGCCTACAAGCCCGACGGACGCACGATGGCGGTGGCGGTGCCGGTCGGTTCGATCGTCGGCACCACCATCGGTTACTTCCTCGTGCCCGCGCTCACCGGCACCGACAAGACCGCCGCAGGGCTCCTGCCCGGGTCGCTCGTGGGGTCCCTCATCTTCGGCGTGGCCATTTCGTACTTCTTCTACTCGCGCGTGACCATCGCCGAAAAAGAGGCGGCGCTGCAGCAGAGTGCGCTCGATGCGGCAGAGGCCGATCGCCGCCGCGCCGAGGCGGAACTGAAGGCGCTGCAGGCGCAGATCGAACCGCATTTCCTCTTCAACACGCTCTCGAACGTGGCGGGCCTGATCGACAGCGACCCGGCGACGGCGAAGCGCATGCTGACGAGCTTCACCGGCTATCTGCGCGGGTCGCTCGATCGCACGCGCGCCGGTGGCGGCACGGTGGGCGAGGAGCTGGAGATGGTGCGTCGCTATCTCGAGATCATGGCGATCCGCATGGGCGACCGCCTGCGCTGGGATATCGATCTGCCCCCCGAGCTCGCTGCCGCCGCGCTCCCGCCGCTCACGCTGCAACCGTTCGTGGAGAACGCGCTCCAGCACGGCCTCGGTCCGCGGCCCGCCGGGGGCGAGATCCGCGTCGCCGTGCGTCGGGACGGCGACGATCTCGTGATCGACGTGATCGACACCGGCGTCGGCCTGGACACGGCGGCAGTGCCCGGTGTGGGCATCGCGAACGTCCGCGCGCGGCTTGCCGCGATCCATGGCCCGCGCGCCGATGTGATGCTCGCGCCGGTCATGCCCCACGGCGTGCGCGCCACCGTGCGGGTGCCGGCATGAGGGGCGATCGATGAGCCGCGCGCCGGTCGCCGTGATCGCCGAGGACGAGCCCGCGCTGGCCGCGGAACTGCAGCGCCTGCTGGCCGATGCATGGCCCGATCTGCGGATCGCGGCCGTCGCGCGGGACGGCATCGACGCGCTCGCGCAGATCGGTCTGCACCGGCCGGACATCGCGTTCCTCGACATCCAGATGCCGGGGATCACCGGCCTCGAAGTGGCGCGCCGCATGGGCGCCGCGTGCCACGTGGTGTTCGTCACGGCCTACGATCGATTCGCCGTGGAGGCCTTCGAGAGCGGTGCCATCGACTACCTGCTGAAGCCGGCCGAACCCGGGCGGCTGACGCGTACGGTCGAGCGCCTGCGGTCGCGACTGCACGAGCCCGTCGCCGATCTCGGTGACACGCTGAAGCGCCTGCAGGCGCTGCCCACGGGCGCGGATTTCCTGCAGTGGCTGCAGGTGTCTGAGCGAGACGAGATCCGGTTCGTGCCCGTTGCGGATGTCGTCCTCTTCCAGTCGTCCGACAAGTACACGCTCGTGCGGACGGCAGAGCGCGAATGGGTGATGCGCCTGCCGTTGAAGGATCTCGAAGCGGGCCTCGATCCGAAGCTCTTCTGGCGCGTGCACCGGAACACGATCGTCCGGGTCAGCGCCATCGATCGCGTGGGCCGCGAGCTGACAGGGCGCTTGTCGATCCGGCTGCGCAGCGTGGAGGCGACGGTCGCCGTCAGTCGGGCCTACGCGCATCTGTTCCGGCAGATGTGACGGGAGGGCGCAGCGGCGCCGGCGGGTTCAGTGCCCCGCGGTGTCTTACGGATGGAGTCTCGCCGCGATCCGCCCGAGAGCATCCGTCAGATCGTCCTGGGTCGTGTCGACATCCACGGCCCATCGCTGCTCGGTGTCCGTCAGCGGCTCCGCGGTGGCGATCTGCCGTGCGAGCACGTCGAGGCCGGCTTCGGACGGGTCCGTGCCCACTCGCGCGCGGCGGACGATGCGATCCCGCAGCGTGGCCTCCGGTGCTCGACAGGCCGCGATGGCGAACGGCACGGCCATTGACTCGGCGAGTGAGAGGAAGCGGGCGCGGTCGGCCTGCCGCAGGAACGCCGCGTCGATGATGACCGGCCAGCCCGCCTCCAGCGCCGTGCGCGCGACGCCGAGCAGGTGTTCGTACGTCGCTTCGCTCGCGGTGGCGGTGTAGAGGCCCGCATCGGTCGCGGAGCCGCTTCGGGCTGTCGCAGCGAGTCCGTGCAGCCGTTTGCGTTCGACGTCCGACCGCACGCGGATCGCGCCGATCCTTGCCATCAGGGCGCCGGCCACGACGCTCTTGCCCGTTCCCGAAATGCCGTGCGTCAGGATGAGTGACGGGCGGCGGTCGTCGGCCACGCGCCGGGCGAGGTCGAGGTATCCGCTGCATTCGTCGCCGAGGCGGGACTGGTCGTCCGCCGACACGCCCGATTGATGCGCACGGAGCGCGGCGATCTTCGCCCGCACCATGGCGCGGTAGACGATGTGGAAGCGCAGGAGCGCCACGCCCCCGAAGTCGCCGTTCGCCGCCAGGTACGCATCGAGGCAGTGTGCGGCCAGCGGTGCCAGGTCGTGATCGAGCAGGTCCATGAGGACGAACGCGAGGTCGCTCATGACGTCGATCCAGCGCAGGTCGGCGTTGAACTCGATGGCGTCGAACAGCACCGGCGCGCCGTCGATCCACGCAATGTTGCCGAGGTGGAGGTCGCCGTGGCACTCGCGCACGAAGCCGTCGCGTCTCCGGGCTTCCATGGCAGCGCGGAGGCGGTCGAACTCGCGCCCGGTCCAGTCGTGGAGCCACGAAAGTCGGTCGCGCGTGGGCGGGTCGATGGGGAGTGCCAGCATCTGCGAGAAGTTCTGCGCCGCCGATGCGAGCACGTGGTCCGGGTCGCCGAACGCGCTCGCAGCGTCCGCCCGGGCGACGCCGACGTGGAAGTTCGCGATCTCCGTGCCGAGCGTCTGCGCCATGGCGTCGTCCAGATCGCTGCGCGCAACGCGATGCACGAGGAGCGCATCGTCGGGGAAGCGTCGCATGCGGACGGCGTACTCGATGATCGTGTCCGCGCCGTCGAATCGTGGGTCGTCGACCGACCCGCGCAGCGCGACGACGTCGAGGTAGAGCTGGGGCGCCGTGCGGCGGTTGATGCGCACTTCCTCTTCGCAGAATCGTCGGCGGTCTGCCAGCGTGCGGAAGTCGAGGAAGCCGAAGTCGACCGGCTTCTTCAGCTTGTAGGCGAAGTCACCCGCCAGAACGACCACGGAGATGTGGGTCTCGATCACCTCGATCGCGTCCGCCGGATGCGGATAGCGCGCCGGGTCACGGAGTGCGGCGATCAGGCGGGGCAGCGGGGCTGGGTCCATGGGTTCTCGAAACGACTGCGGCAGAGTTGCTCCCGTCCCAGTGTAGCCAAGGCGGATGCGGATCGGTGGGCGGTGGCGGGGTGGGGCCCGGACTGCGACAATCCGCCCGACGCGCAGTTGCGACCGCGCGTCACCGATTCGATTCTCCGTGCCCGCTTCCTGCGCGCGCGGATCCACCACCGGTAGGAGACGACACGATGGCGAAGCTGGCATTCCTGGGCATGGGCGTGATGGGTTATCCGATGGCTGGCCATCTGGTGAAGAAGGGCGGGCACGACGTCACGGTGTTCAACCGCACGCCGGCGAAGTCGGCCCAGTGGGCGGGCGAGTACGGCGGGAAGAGTGCGCCCACGCCGAAGGACGCAGCGACCGGCGCCGAGATGGTGATGATGTGCGTCGGCAATGACGACGACGTCCGGTCGGTGGTCTACGGCGACAACGGCGCACTCGCCGGCATGAAGCCCGGCACGGTGCTCGTCGATCACACCACGGCCTCGGCCGAACTCGCGCGCGAGCTGCACGCGGCGTGCAAGGCGAAGGGGATCGAGTTCATCGACGCGCCGGTGTCCGGCGGTCAGGCGGGCGCCGTGAACGGCCAGCTCGGGATCATGTGCGGCGGCGAGGATGCCGTGTTCGAACGGGCGAAGCCGGTGCTCGACATCTACGCGAAGAGCTGCGTGCTGATCGGCACGCCGGGCGCCGGGCAGCTCTGCAAGATGGTCAACCAGATCTGCATCGCGGGCGTACTCCAGGGGCTCGCCGAGGGCATCAACTTCGCGAAGAAGTCGGGCCTCGACGTCGAGAAGGTCATCGCCGTGATCTCGAAGGGCGCCGCCCAGTCGTGGCAGATGGAGAACCGCTGGAAGGCCGCGAACGAGGTCAAGTTCGACGGCTTCGGTTTCGCGGTGGACTGGATGCGCAAGGATCTCGGCATCGTGCTCGACGAGGCGAAGCGCAACGGGGCGCGCCTGCCCGGCACCGCGCTGATCGATCAGTTCTACGCGCAGGTGCAGGCGCGCGGCGGCGGCCGGTGGGACACCTGCTCGCTCATGCATCTGCTCGCGAAGGACTGACCGACGCGAGCCGGCAGGGTCATCGCCGGGGAGTCGTCCCCGGTCGGCCCTGCCGCAGCAGCCGGGACGCCATCAGCCCCAGGGCCAGCGCCCCGGCCCCCATGACAGCCCAGAGTCCCCATTGCCGCAGGTCGGCCGTGGGCTTCAGCGCCTGCGGGCCGGCGAGCTGGACGTTGGTCCCTGCGGTCGCGATCGCGGGTTCCACTGCCTTGTCGGTGCCGTAGCCCGGGATCAGCGTGGCGATCGGCAGCGCGCCGGAGGTCTGCACGCTGCCGCTGCCGTACGCGAGCATGAACGGGCCCGCGCCCTGCGCTGCGAAGACGACCTCCGCGGGGATCCACTCCAACCGCAACCGCGGCGGCTTGCCGGCAGTGGCGTTGCCGGTGATGCGCACGCGCCACGCACGCCATGCGCCGGTCCGCACCGGAATGGCGGGGCTCGAGATCGTGACGTCGCCCTGCTTCAAGCGATACGCGGTGCCGCCGCCGAGCCGCACCCAGTCGCCGCCTGCCACATCGCGGCCGTCGATCTCGAACGGCAGGACGGCGTTGTCCTCCACGGGGTCGACGCTCACGCGATCGGCGGGATACGCGCCATCGAGTTCGTAGACGAAGGCCTTGCCGTCCGCCTTGCCGTTCACGGCGACGAGATGCTCGCGCGGCGCGGTGGCCGCCTCGGTCGGCGGGATGGCGGTGACGCGATCGAGCGCTGCGCCCAGGGTCCCCGCGGACGCATGGATGCGGAAGTACTTCGCCTGCACGCCCCCGAGTTCCACGCGCATTTGCGACAGCGACTCGCCGCCGAGCTGCGTCCGCAGGAGAGGCGCGCCGGCGTTCACCGTCCGGAAGCTGCGGAGGTCGTCCGAGACCGCGACGTCGACGCGTGCCACCAGCGGCGCGGTGCCCTCGAAGGCGAGTTCCAGCGCAGCGACTGGCGTGCGCAGCGCCGACGCATCGACGAGATACGTGCCGGCGGACCCTGTATCAGGTGTGCGGCCGCGGTCGATGGCGACGAGCGCGCCGCCGCTCTCGATGCGGACGTGGAGCGGCGCGTCCGCCGTTCCGGACGTGGCGCCTGGCAGCGGGAAGACCGGGAGAACGACGCCCGCGGGCGGGGTCGCTGTCGGGACCGGCGCCGCGCGGATCGCGAATGGCACCGGCTGGGCGGCAGCGTTGAACACGCGCAGGTCGGCGAGATCTCCGCGCGTGCTCCGCTGGTAGACGGCGCCGGGCAGGCGCACGGCATGGAGCGGCTCCCCGCCTTCCGTGTCGACCAGGGTGCCGTAGGCGAAGCTGCCGGGGGCGATTTCTTCCGCGGCAACGGGAAGCGAGAGCGCGACGACAAGCGCGATGGACAGACGTTTCAAGCGGAAGCCTCCGGGCGTTTCGGCGGGACGGGCGAGAACCAGCCGATGGCGAGCATGAGCAGACCCACGCCGATGAACGACACGATGCGCTCCACGGTGCCCGCACCGGAGAGATCGACGAGGAAGAGCTTCGCGACCGTGGCCCCGAGCAGTCCGGCGCCGGTCATCCACAGCGCGCGATGTCCGCCGCGGTGCGCGGACACCATGACCGTCGCGGCGAGCGCGGTCCAGAAGATCGAGAACGCGGCCTGCGCAAGGCGCGAGTCCAGCACCTCGGGGAACGTGATCGTGACGCCGGCGTATTGGTGCAGGGCGCGCAGCAGCATGCCGTTGGCCGCGACGAACGCGACCGCACCCGGCACGCCGAACCGCAGCCAGGACGCCCCCGAGAACATCGTGTCCAGCCCCAGCGCGCCGAGCGCCCGCAGCCACAGGAACACAGCCAGCAGGGCAGCGGCGCTCGCGAGATCGAGGGGATTCAGCAGCGGCACGTAGGGCAGCGGTTCGGTGATCCCGCGCCCCTCGAACGCCGCGAGCGCGACGTACGCGAGGAGGACGGTCGCCACGACGCCGGCCCCGTGCAGGAACCACGATCGCGCGTGCGCCATCACCGGCCACGCGACGCGCGTGCCCATCTGCGCAAGACCGGTGAGCACGGCGATGGACGGCACCATGGTGGCAGCGAGGGTCCAGTCGACGGGATTGTCGGTGACGCGCCGAACGAGCCAGTCCAGCTCCCAGCTCGCCACCGGCACGGCGAGCCACAGCGTCGCGGCGTGCAGCCAAGGCACCACCCGCGACGCTTCGGCCTCGTGGCGGCGCAGGATCCAGAGGTGCAGGGCGAACGCCGCCGGCCATGCGACGAAGCCGAGATGGCCGAAAGGATGGTGGTAGTCGTGCGCCTGCGCCATGAACGCGACGACCGCGAGCGGCAGGTGCAGGAGCGCGAGTTGCCGCGCGGCCGGCCATGCGAGGCGGCCGCCGAGTGCCTGCAGACCTGCGCACGTGAGCCCGAAGAAGACGAGGTCGAGCTGTGCCTGCCAGGCATCCGGAGCCTGCGTCTCGATCTCGTGCACGCCGCCGGCGAGCCACCAGACCAGGCCGTAGAGCAGGGCGCCCGCGCCGACGGCGGCCTCCCACGGCTTCGCCGATGTCGCGTATCGATGCAGCTGCCGCGCCGAGAATCCGGCGGCGAACGCGAGGAACAGGAAGCCCAGGAAGTCGCGGTTCGCGATCGGAAAGCCGTCGGCCACGCCGTGCGGACCGGCAGCGAACGTGACCGCTGCGGCCAGTTGCAGCGCGTAGCCGGCAACGCGCGGCAGCAGGCGGCTCTGGCGCAGGCCGATCCACACGAGCGCGGCACCCTCGAGCGCCCACGCGGCGGACGTCCAGCGGGCGTCGAGCGCGAGCGGAATCGTGAGCGTCGCGAAGAGCAGTGCCAGCGACGCGAAAGACGTCACGAGGAGCGAACGGTCGTCACCGTCGCGCTCGAGCACATGGCGCGCGGCGAGCACGTAGATCGCGGCGGTGACGAGCGCGCTCAATGCCGCGCCGTACTCGAACCCCGAGACGATGCGCGCCTGGAGCCCGAACGCGACGATCGGCAGGCCGAACACCAGCGTGCCGTCGAGTGCACGATCGCCGCGGGCCTCCGCATGCCGCGAGAAGAACGTCGGGATCGCGAGGTACATCAGGAAGAAGAGCGCGAGAAAGGGCTGCGTGGTCGCCCACAGGTCCGGCCGCCACGCGCGTGCGCCCCACAGGGCGCTGATCACGAACGTGAACGCGAACCCCGTGAGGTTCAGCGGGCGCCAGGCGCGGCGCGAGGCGATCGCGACGATGCCGGCGTTCAGCACGGCGTAGTAGCCGAAGAGTGCGACGTGACTCCCGGTGCCCGTCGAGGCCAGCACCGGGGCGAGGAATCCGCCTGCAACACCGAGCACGGCCAGGCTCTGGGCGTTCTGCAGCAGCGCGAGCGCTGCCGAGAACGCGGCGATCATCGCCAGAAGCGCGAACGCGAACCCCGGCGGCACGAGGGCGTAGAGGCGCAGCGCCGAGAACACCGCGAGATACATGACCCCCACCGCGCCACCCTGCAGCGCGAGGGCGTAGCCGGGGCGCCTGTCGCGGAGTTTCCAGCCAACCACGGCGAGGACGATGCCGCCGAGCATCGCGCCACCGACGCGGAACTCGGGCGGCAGCTTGGAGTGGTCGTAGGCGAACTTCAGCAGGAAGGCCACGCCGAAGAAGAGCACGACGATGCCGACCCGCACGACTGTGTTGCCGCCGGTGAACCACGCGAGCGTGCCCGTGATCCAGGCGGGCGTGGTCGCAGGTGGCGCGCCCCAGGTGTCCGAGAGCGCGGGTGTCTCGGCTTCGGCGGCGGGGGCAGGTGTTGCCGGGACGTCCGCGGTGTCGGATCCGGGCGCAGTGACGAGGGGGGCGGGCGGGGCGTCGGCGATCACCGTGTCCGGCGCCGTCGCCGATTGGGCGATGTTGGGCGTCTGACCCGCGACCGATTCCGCCGGCCTCCCTTCGAGTCGCTGCAACCGCGCCCGGAGCAGCCCGACGGCGTCGTCGAGTTCGCGGACGCGGTTCTCGAGCGCTTCGACGCGGGCGTCGGCGGCCGGGGTCTTCGACTTCCGGCGAATCAGCCACGCGATGATGCCGCCCGCGATCGCACCGAGGAACATCTCGTCGTCGCCACCGAAGATGTCCCCGACCATCCCGCCGAGGACGAGGCCCGCGATGACGGCGAGGAAGGTCATGCGCGCGCCGAGGCGGCTGCCATGGCCGCGTCGACCACCGGGCGGGTCAGGTGGGGCGCGAACATCTCGATGAAGTCGTAGACGAAGGCGCGCAGGTAGGTGCCGCGCCGGATGCCTATGCGGGTGGTGTTCGGTTCGAAGAGGTGACTCGCGTCGATGGCCTGGAGGCCGCGGTCGCGCTTCGGGTCGAACGCCATCTGCGCGATGATCCCGATGCCGAGACCCAGCTCGACGTAGGTCTTGATGACGTCCGCGTCGATGGCGGTGAGCACGATGTCGGGGGTGAGACCGCGGGCCTCGAACGCGTGCTGCATCGTGGAGCGGCCGGTGAACGCGAAGTCGTAGGTGATGATCGGGTACTTGACCATCGCCTCCAGCGTGATGCGCTTCATGGCGAGCAGCGGGTGTTCCGGCGGCACGACCACGCAGCGGTTCCACTCGTAGCAGGGCAGCATCACCAGCTGGTCGTACATGTCGAGCGCTTCGGTGGCGATGGCGAGGTCCGCCTGTCCGTGGATCACCTGCTCGGCGATCTGCGTGGGGCTGCCCTGGCGGAGCGAGAGCCGCACCTGCGGATACTGCTTCATGAAGCGCCGGACCACCGGCGGCAGCGCATAGCGCGCCTGTGTGTGCGTCGTCGCCATCGTCAGTGACCCGGCGGTCTCCTGGTGGAACTCCGCCGTCACCTCCTTCATGTTGCGCGCCTCGAGGAGGATCCGCTCTGCGATGGAGAGGATCTCCCGGCCCGGGGCCGTCACGTCGACGAAGCGCTTGCCGTTCCGCACGAAAATCTTCACACCGAGTTCGTCCTCGAGCTGGAGGATCTGCTTCGAGAGCGCGGGCTGTGAGATGTGCAGCGTCTGGGCTGCCCGGGACAGGTTCAGGCTCTGACGGGCCACTTCGACCAGGGTACGGAGCTGCTGCAGTTTCATCGGGTTGCGCGCTGCGGGGTGGCTGGGAGGCGCCGATTATCTCAGGAGCACCCGTGCCGGAGGGCGCCTCCCGTCGGTTTTCCCGCCACTCGATGCAATGCCGCCTGCCCGGCCCCGCACGACTTGTCGTGGATCGGACAACAATCGTTACGGGCCTTCGAAAATCTCAAGTTTCGATAGGTTTCGTCGTTAGCCGGCCTCGCCCGCAGTCGTCGGGCTGGTGGAGCGGATGCCCGCGGTTTCGAATGTCTCGACGCGCGTCCGGTCCCGGTGTCTCCGGTGGAGGTTCTCGTGGTCGGTACGTTCAAGTGGTGGGTTGCGGCGGCTGTGGTGGTCGTCGCGCAAGGATGCGCTTCCACGGGTGGGGCTCCGCAGCGGGAGGTCGTCGGCAAGGTCGAAGGGGTCTTCGTCGAGGCGCTGCCGGGCGTGCTGGTGGATCGCCGAATCGCGAATCCGGAAGCAGACGGTCCGGCCTGGGCCAACGTGCGGCTGCGCGTGCCGCTGGAGGATGGACGCACCTTCATGAGCGCCCGACTCGATCGCGGCGTGATCGTCGAGCGCGGGGACATGGTCAGCGTCCGCCTCACCCCGGAGAACACCTTCTCGACGATCATTCCCGCGCCGGACACGGTGGTCGCGGTGGTGGATCCCCGGGATGCATCGCCGATCGTCGACGATGGCGAGACGCGCAAGATTTCGTTGCTGGATCGGCTGCGCTGATCCGCAAGCGCTGAAGACGAAGCACGAATTGACGGGCCCGCCGGCCGACGCCGGCGGGCCCGTTGCTTTTCCACCCGCTAAGCGGCTGCGACTTCGCGCGGAGGCAGTGCGGCGGATTCCAACCGTTCGAGCGCAGCTTCGAGGAGGTCGGCGCCCGCGCCGGGCAGGCGTGCCTCCTCGCTCAGGGTGCGTCGCCAGGCCCGAGCCCCGGGCAGCCCGAGAGCGAGGGCGAGCAGGTGGCGGGTGATCGCCTGCAGGGGGGTGCCCGCCTCGACCTCCTTCCGCACGTAGGGAAGGTAGGCCCGCACCGCGTCTCCGCGGGACTTCACGCCCGGCGCCTCGCCGTAGAGGCGTTCGTCTACGCCGGCGAGGATCCACGGGTTGTAGTAGGCCTCGCGGCCCAGCATCACGCCGTCCACGTGCGCGAGCTGCGCTTCGCAGGCATCGAGCGTGGTGATCCCGCCGTTGATCACGATATTGAGTTCGGGCCGGGCCCGCTTCAGGGCATGGACCACCTCGTAGCGCAGGGGCGGGATCTCGCGATTCTCCTTGGGCGAGAGGCCGTCCAGCCACGCGTTTCGCGCATGCACGATCACGGTCTCGCAGCCCGCTGCGGCGATAGCTTCGACCAGGGTGTACAGGCGTTCCGGCGATTCGTCCCGGTCGATGCCGATGCGGGTCTTGACGGTGACGGGCAACGAAGAAGCAGCCCGCATCGCGGCGACGCCCTCTGCGACGCGCGCGGGCTCTGCCATCAGGCAGGCACCGAAGCGGCCGTTCTGCACGCGGTCGCTCGGACATCCGACGTTGAGGTTCACTTCGTCGTAACCGGCATCCGCAGCGAGGCGGGCGCATCGGGCGAGGTCCTGCGGTTCCGACCCGCCTAACTGTAGTGCCACCGGATGCTCGGACGGATCGAAGGCGAGGAACCGATTCGTGTCGCCGAACAGCAACGCCCCCGTGGTGATCATCTCGGTGTAGAGCCGGGCGCGGCGGCTGAGACAACGCAGGAAGCGGCGGGCGTGGCGGTCCGTGAGGTCGAGCATCGGAGCCACGCAGAAGCGGTGCGAATCGGGAGTGTTCAAGCGCGTCGGGGGAGGAGGGCGACGGCGGATTCTCTCACGGGCGATGCCGTGGAATTGCCACCCGGGACGGAGCCGTAGCCCGTAGCGGACGTGCGGTGCAGCGTAGGTGGCAAAGCAGGTCGAGAAGCAGTTGGAAGAGCACGTGGAAAAAATAACCCCGCTCTATGGCGGGGTCGTCCTGCTGATGTGCTGCCGGTGGCGGAAGGTGTTCTTGTTAGCCGGTCTCCGTGTCTTGCTCGGCTTCGCTTCCGTAGGTCTCCATCCCGGCAATTTCGTATCCCGGAGTTCCATCTGAGTGGTTGAGGTCTCCTGCCCCCCGGGAATGCCAGGCTGGGTTGCACGGCCTGTGCCAGCATTCGTAACCGCATGAGATGGAAAGATTTGTTGGTGCTTGTGCGATCGAGAGAGCGGGGCGATGTAAGCGAGGGCGACAGCGCGCGCGATCAGGCGATCCGCTCGCCTCCGCGCCACGTGGAGATCGGCACCGGGACGCCGCCCACCTCGCGGACGCGAACGAAATCGGCGCGCTGGCCGACGACGATGGCGCCGCGGTCGCTGATGCCGGCGAACCGTGCAGCCCTGGCGCTCACGGCAGCGACGGACAAGGGAAGGGGCCAGGCATCGCTGTCCCGGAGTTGAAACGGGATGTACAACAGATCGAGTGCGGCGATCGTGTCGATCGCGTCGGCCGCTCCGAGACGTTCAGACGGGTACGGACGCCGCAGCGCGCCTGCGGGCCATGGTGTGAGGTCATGGAGCCGCGAGAGCCCGTCGCGATCCGCCACGCCCAGGGCAGGGTTCTGGAGATGAACCACTTCACGCACGAGGCAGAGTGACATATCGGCCGGGGAGCGGACGTCCGTCGCGACGACGATCAGTCCATGGGCTCTTGCCAGGTCCGAGATGTCCTGGACCCCGGCGAGCGCGTCGACCGAGAGCGTGACCAGCCGCGCGTTCCGCCGCCGCGGCAGCATCGCGAACGCCGCGGGGATGTTCCCGGCGCAGGCCTCGGAGACGCGCCAGCGGATGCCGTGGTGGCAGCGCAGGGCACCACGCGCTGCGCCGTCATCAAGCCAGTCGAGGCAGCCCGTGATGCCGGCCCACGCGACTGCATCGGCGTGGTCGGGAATGTCGAACGTGTCGAAGATGGTGGTGATGCCGTGGGCGGCTGCGACGAGATCCGACTCGACCAGCGCCGCGATGCCCTCGCCGCCGCGCGGCATCGGATGCAACCTCAGTCCGGCGGGCTTCACGAGACCGGGCAGCAGGTAGTCGCCAGCGAGATCTTCCGCGCCGGGCACGCTGGTCGCACCGATCTCGACGCGCACGATGCGTCCCGCATGCCATTCGACCGTGCCGAGAAACACCTCCTCGGGTGAGACGACCCGGGCGTTCGTGAAGAGTTTCCGCGCCATGTCCACGAGGGTAACAGAGCGGTCGGGTGGTCAGGGAGTCGCAGGCACGGCGGCGGCTGCGCGGGCGTCGATGCGAGTCACGGGCGGGCCGTGGAACCACCGCGAAAGTCCGTTGTTCTAACCGCGGTCTTTCTTGCTGTGACCAGGGGTGATCGATGAAGAAGTCCATTCTTGCTTCCGCCGTGGCCGTTGCATTCGCAGCCGGCCTGTTCGCCGCCCAGTTCGGCGCCCATCAGATGATCGTCGCCGAATCGCACGCCGTTGCCGGCGAGAAGGCCGGGGCCGAACCCGCAAAATCACCTTCCACACCGCTCGCTGCGTTGCCCGACTTCACTGCACTCGTGGACAGCCAGGGCCCCGCGGTCGTCAACATCAGTGTGACCCGGACAGTACGCGCGGGAGGTCTCCAAGGCGGCCCTTCCAGCGAGCCGCCCGTCCCCGAACTGTTCCGCCGTTTCATACCGCAGCCCGGTCAGCCAGGCCCGGAGAACGATATGCCGACGCCCTCTGGCGTGGGGTCTGGATTCATCGTGAGCGCGGACGGCTATGTGCTCACCAACGCGCACGTGGTGAAGGACTCCGATCAGGTCGTCGTGCGTCTCACCGATCGCCGGGACTTCCCCGCGAAGGTCATCGGCATCGACTCCCGGACGGATGTCGCCTTGCTCAAGATCGACGCGACGGGGTTGCCCACCGTTCGCATTGGGTCACCCGACAGCGTGCGTGTCGGCAACTGGGTGGCGGCCATCGGATCGCCGTTCGGATTCGAGAACACCGTGACGGCCGGTATCGTCTCGGCGAAGTCCCGCAGCCTTCCGAGTGATTCCTACGTGCCGTTCATCCAGACCGACGTAGCCGTGAATCCGGGCAACTCCGGCGGGCCGCTCTTCAATCTTGCCGGTGAAGTCGTCGGTGTGAACTCCCAGATCTACAGCCGCACCGGCGGATACATGGGGCTCTCCTTCGCGATCCCGATCGATGTCGCAATGAAGGTGAAGGACGACCTGCTCCAGTTCGGCAAGGTGCAGCGCGGCCGCATCGGCGTCACCATCCAGCAGGTCGACAAGGAACTCGCGGCGACTTTCGGGCTGGACCGTGCGCGGGGTGCGCTGGTGTCGGGCATCGAGAAGGGCGGGCCGGCCGATGGCGCAGGTCTCAAGGTGGGCGATGTCATCCTCGGCGTCAACGGCCGCAAGGTCGAGCAGTCCATCGACCTCCCGCGCATGATCGGTGAGGGGCGCCCCGGTGCCGATGTGAAGCTGGAGATCTGGCGCGACGGCAAGAGCCGCGAGACGTTGGTGAAATTGGGCGAGACGCCGGTCGAGAAGGTCGCCGCGGTCGAGGCGCCGTCGAAGCCGTCGCAACTCGGCTTGACCGTCCGGCCGATTTCTCCCCACGAACGCGATCGCCTGCAGGCTCCGCACGGCGTCCTCGTGGAGCGCGCGGACGGTGCAGCCGCCAAGGCCGGCATCCGCCCCGGCGACGTCATCATCGCGCTGAACAGCGAGCCGATCGACTCGATCGACACGCTGAACAGCGCCGTCGGGAAGTCGCGCGATCGCGTGGCACTGCTCGTGCAGCGCAACGCCATGCGCTTCTACGTGCCGGTGCCGTTGGGTTGACCCCGTCCCTGCCGGGCAGGACAAGCCATCGGACGGCCGCCTTCGGGCGGCCGTCCGCATTTGTTGCGTCCGATGTTCCTCTGTCGTGCCCATGACGTCCGGCAGGACTCACTGTGCTGGTTGAAAGTCCTAAAGTCGGCCACGGCGGTTCCGATGATGGGGCTGTTGCACCACGCCGTGCTGAAACCAGGATGGCACGTTGCGGCTGCAAAACGCATGGTGTGACCACGAAGGCGCAGCGGGCCCGCCCGCTCTCGGCCAACAACAATCAGATGGATTCCACCCATCGTGAACCCAGGAGTTGATGAGATGAAAAAGACCGTCCAGCGTTTCGGCAAGCCGTTCCTCTCCGTGATTGCCCTCGCCATGGCCACCGGATGCGCCAGCCATGTCGATCTGAAGCAGGTGAAGCAGGAACTGGCCGACATCAAGCTGGCTGCCTCCTCGGCAACCAGCACGTCCGAGCAGGCGCGGTCCATCGCTGCGAACGCGGCGTCCACGGCGTCGGCGGCGTCGGCGGCGAGCACCGCTGCGAAGAAGGCATCCGAAGAAGCGCTCGTGACGGCCCGCAAGGCTACGGATGAATCGGCAACCAGCGCCGCCAATGCCAGCGAAGCGGCGAAGAAGGCTGCGGATGATCTCGCCGAAGCCCGCGTGCGAACCGAAGAGGCCTCCGCGGCTTCGAACGTCGCTGCGAAGGCCAGCGAAGATGCCCGCTCGGCGGCCGCGGAAGCCATGCAGCGTTCCAACGCCTCCTTCGAGCGCTCCGAGATCGCGCTGCACTCGGCCAGCATGGCCGAAGCGTCCGCTCTCAATGCGCAAACGCACTTCAAGGAAATGCAGCAGCTCGCCGAGAGCACGAAGCGCAACAGCGATTCCGCCGTGACGTCGGCCAAGAACGCAGAGGTGTTCTCTCTCGAGTCCGCTGCCGCGGCCTCAGGTGTGAAGGGCGAGGTTGCGTCTGCCATGTCGACCGCCCTCGAGGCCCGCTCGGCCGCCTATGAAGCCAAGTCCGTGACCTACGGCATGAAGTCGGAGCTTGCCGCGAACGGCTTGGTGAAGTCCCGCACCGCCGAAGCTGCAGTCAAGTAATAGGTCCGCTCACGCGCGCATGCCGCGGCAGAGATGCCGCGGCATTTTCTTTTCCGGAGCCTCGCGGAGGCGCTGCGCAGGCATGCGATCAGACGTCTTGCCGGTAGCGCTCGCTCACCCCGGCATCGAAATCCTGTACCTCGGACGGATCCAGTCCGCCTTCCTCGGCGATCTCGTCGCCGAACGACACGCGAATCTCGTCGCCCCACGACGCTGGCTCCCACACGCCGGATCTCAGCAGTGACTTCGCGCAGTGGAAGTAGCACTTCGTCACTTCGATCCGCGTGACCAGCAGCGCTGGCCGTCCCTTGCTGTGTAGGTGAGCGCAGAGTTCCGGATCGTCGACGAGCGTGGCACGTCCCTGGATGCGTAGCGTTTCGCCCGTGCGTGGCGCCACGAAGATCAGCTCGACCGCCGGGTTGGCGAGGATGTTCTGCAGCGAGTACACGAGACGGTTGCCCTTGCGCTCCGGTAGCAGCAGGACGGTATCGCTCTCGACGATTGCGACGGCGGGATGGTCACCCTTCGGCGAGACGCA
The DNA here is from genome assembly GCA_001464895.1 of Betaproteobacteria bacterium Ga0077532. Lineage (GTDB taxonomy): Bacteria > Pseudomonadota > Gammaproteobacteria > Burkholderiales. The sequence continues at coordinate 61,278 of LNEE01000015.1, read as the reverse complement.
GGGCCGACCCTCGGCATCGGCCGTGGCCAGGAAGGCCAGCGGAGCCTTGCCGATGAAATCCCGGGCGGCGGCGTTCAGGCGAGTGTGGAACTTGCGCTCGACGACGGGGAGCGGTTCGCCGACGAGGGCGCGCAGTTGCTCCACGGATGCGATGGTGCCGGGCCGGGGACTCGTCATGGGGCACCGTTGGGAGGATCGTGGTCGAACGTCCGCTGACTCAGCGGTGGCCCGCCGCGAACTCGTCGAGCGGATAGATCGGGCGGCGCAGTTTGCGGTACTCGAACGCCGTCCAGTCGGATGTGCCCACGCCGGGGGCGTCGCAGAACACGTGATCCTTCGCGATGGGCAGGAAGACCGGCCGGAAGTACATGCGCGACTTCAGCAGGAGGAATCGCTTCGTCGTCGGATCGATGCCGACGCTCGTGAAAACGCCACGGTCCCACGGTTCCTGGTTGCGTTCGATGATCACGATCTCGGCGTCGCCGGTGTCGAGCACGGCGGTGCGTCCCATGTGGCAGCGCATCCCGGTGAACTGCGGGCCCGTCACGGTGTACTCGCCATCGGTGATCGCGCGGACGACGCCGGTCAGTCGGAGCGGTTCGCCTTTCCGTCCGATCGCGGGCATGTCCATCTTGCCGCCCACGTCCAGCGTGATGCTGGCACCCACGCCGGCGGCGATCATCGCAGCCACCGCTTCGGGATCGCGCACGGGACCCACGGCGATGCCTTTCAGACCGAGTCGCAGCGCTTCGCGGAGCACGAACATGGTGTCCTGGTTCGCGCCCGACGCGCAGTTGTCAGCATGATCGAGCAGGAGCACCGGTCCGCCGACCGCGTCTGCGGTCTTCTTCGCGCGAAGCAGCGCGGTCTCCAAGGGTTCACCGCGGTAGATGAATTCTTCCTTCCGCGCCCACGCGACGTCGAGGATGCGCTCGCACTCGGTGCGCGCCTTGGCGGCGTCGCCGTCGGCCACCGTGACGACGCTGATGCCCGCGTCGCGGATGTCCGCCTGCTGGAAGCCACTGAAGGCCGTCGCAGCCAGGAGACCGTTCCGCTCACCTTCGCGCGCGGCTTCCACGAATGCCTGGTTCGGCCCCTCGTTGGTGTTCTGCTTGAGGGTCTGCGACAGCAACGGCCGATTGCCCCAGGCCATCACCGGCTTGATCTCCCCGCGCAGCGTCCGCAGCAGCAGCGTGCCCGCAAGATGTCCGGATTCGTACTGGTCCACGTGCGGATAGGTCTTGTAACCGGTCACGATCGTGGCGAGGTTGACCATGTGCTCGGTCACATTCGCGTGCAGGTCCAGTGACACCGCCACCGGCACGTGCGGCGCGACCTGACGCAGGCGTTCGAGCAGCGTCCCCTCGCCGTCGTCCGTGCGATCGGCCACGACCATCGCGCCGTGGAGATCGAGGCATACGCCGTCGCATCCCTTCGCCACTGCCTCACAGAGCAGGTCGCAGAAGCGGTCGAAGGCAGCGCCGTCCACGGGGCCGCTCGGGTTCGCCCACGCGGCGTACGGCGTGACGATCTCTGCCCCGGCGGCTTCTGCTAGATGGATGAAGGCGGCCATGGGCAGGCGCGTGCCGTGCATGGCATCAAAGGCCGCGCGGCCCAGGTAGGGGCCATCCGAACCACCGAACGACTCCCAGGGCGTGGGGACCGGCGAGAACGTGTTGGTTTCGTGCTGCAGCTGGGCGATGACGAGTTTCATGCGGTGCTTCCTGGAGCGATGGTGGCGGCCTGAAACGGCGCGCGGGGCATCGAGGCCCCGCGCTTGGATAACAACTGTGGGAAGAATCTCCGGACTGTCAGGGCAGCGTCTTCAGGATGTCGGAGATCGTCTCGAAGATCCGATCGATCTGTGCCTTCTCGATGATGAGCGGCGGCGACAGCGCGATCGTGTCGCCGGTGGTACGGATCAGCACGCCCTTCTCGTATGCACGGAGGAACGCCTCGAAGGCGCGCGCCGTCGGCTTGCCGGGAATCGGTTCCAGCTCGATACCCGCCACGAGACCAATGTTGCGGATGTCGACCACGTGCGGCAGACCCTTCAGCGAGTGGACCGCGTTCTCCCAGTAGGGCGCCAGCGATGCCGCGCGCTCGAACAGGGCCTCGGATTCGAAGAGGTCCAGCGTCGCGATCGCGGCCGCTGCGGCCAGTGGGTGACCGGAGTACGTGTAGCCGTGATAGAACTCGATGGCGTTCGCCGGGCCGGTCATGAACGTATCGTAGATCTCGTTCTTCACCACGACCGCACCCATCGGGACGGCGGCGTTGGTCAGGGCCTTCGCGCACACGATCATGTCGGGCGTCACGTTGAAGGTCTGCGAGGCGAAGGCCTTGCCGGTGCGGCCGAAGCCCGTGATGACTTCGTCGAAGATCAGCAGGATGCCGTGCTTCGTGCAGATCTCTCGCAGGCGGTCGAGGTAGCCCTTCGGCGGGACCAGCACGCCCGTCGAGCCGGCCACCGGTTCGACGATCACCGCCGCGATGTTCGAGGCGTCGTGCAGCGCGACCAGTTGCTCCAGCGCATCGGCGAGGTTCGCGCCGTGCTCCGGTTGCCCGCGGGAGTACGCATTGGCCTGGGGGAGATGCGTGTGGGGAAGGTGATCCACCGAGGGCAGGAGCGCACCAGAGAAGGTCCGGCGGTTCGCGACCATCCCGCCGACCGAGATGCCGCCGAAGCCCACGCCGTGGTAGCCGCGCTCGCGCCCGATGAACCGGGTGCGGGTGCCTTCGCCGCGGGCGCGGTGGTAGGCGAGCGCCATCTTCAGCGCCGTGTCGACGGCCTCGGATCCCGAGTTCACGAAGAAGGCGTGGCCCATGCCCTTCGGGGTGATGCGCACGAGGCGCTCGGCAGCAACGAAAGCGGCGGGATGATGCATCTGGAAGCCGGTCACATAGTCGACGTTCTCGGCCTGGCGTTTGATGGCATCGACGATCGGCGCCCGGCAGTGGCCCGCATTCACCGCCCAGAGACCGGCGATGCCGTCGAGGATCTGGCGGCCATCGAGCGCCGTGTAGTGCATGTCTTTCGCCGACACCAGGAGACGGGGCTGTTCCTTGAACTGCCGATTCGAGGTGAAGGGCAGCCACAGCGGATCCATGTTGAGATCCTGCAGTGAGGTCGGGATCAGGTCGCGAATGTTCATCGGCAGGGCTCCGGCAGGGGATGATGGAACGCCCGGGGCTGCGCAGACTGCGTCGGCGGCCGGGCTGGGCACCTCGCGAGTATAGCCCTCGCACCGCGAATGGGGAGGCCCCGGACGGGGTGTCCTCGATTGAGCGGCGGGCCCCTTTCCCTTAGAGTGATGGCCCCCGCCGTCGTGTCCTCCCGCGCGCCAGACATCCCTCCAGCGGTCTCCGGCGTAGTGCCGGAATCCGATCGTTGCCAAGCAGTCCAGAGGAGAGCCCAGATGTCCGAAGCCCCGGTGTCCGACGCACGACGTGCCAGTCCGATCCTGCACCACTACCCGAATTCGCCCTTCGCCGAGAAGGTCCGGCTCATGTTGGGGTTCAAGGGGGTGGCGTGGCAGTCTGTGACGATTCCCCGGGTGTTGCCGAAGCCCGATCTGATGCCGCTGACCGGGGGCTATCGCAAGACGCCCGTGATGCAGTTCGGCGCCGACATCTTCTGCGACAGCGCGTGCATTGCCCGCGAACTCGAGCGGCGCTTCCCCGGCCCCGCGCTCTTCCCCGGTGGTCATGGCGGGCGCCTCGCCATCATGGGTGCCTGGGCCGACAGCCGGTTGTTCCTCGAGATCGTCGGCGTCGTCTTCGGGACGGCCGCCGACAGCATCCCGGCCGACCTGAAGGAAGACCGGTACCGCTTCTCCGACGGGATGATCGATCTCGATCGATTCAAGGCCGACCAGCCGTACCTGCGCAGCCAGGTCCGCAGCCATCTCTTCTGGATCGAGCACGCGCTGGACGATGGCCGCCTGTTCCTCGACGGCGCCGCACCCACGTACGTCGATTTCTGTTTCTACGCACCGCTCTGGATGCTCCGGAATCGTGCTGCGGATCTGCGTCCGATGGATGACATGCCTCAGGTCGTCGCCTGGATGGACCGTATGGCGGCGCTCGGTCACGGCACACCCACCGACCTCGACCCGAAGGCCGCCCTCGCGATCGCGAAGGACGCCGCACCCGCCGACGTCACCCTGGCGCATCCCGAGTCGCCCGACGGCCTCTCGCCGGGTGTCGCAGTGACCGTCGCCGCCGACGACTACGGCAAGGATGCCGTGGCCGGCCGTCTGGTCGCAATGAGCGCCCAGCGTATCGTCATCCGTCGCACGGACCCCGTGGTGGGCGAGGTCAACGTGCATTTCCCGCGCTCCGGATTCCGGCTGGCGCACGTCTGAGGCTACGCATCATGGATCTGAACTACACCCCCGAGCAGCTCGCGTTCCGCGACGAGGTCCGCGCCTTCGTACGCGCGAGCCTGCCGCACGAAGTTTCCCGGAAAGTCATCGAACACAAGCATCTCGACAAGGCCGACTACCTGACCTGGCAGCGGATCCTCTTCGAGAAGGGCTGGATCGCGCCGCACTGGCCCGTCGAGTTCGGCGGCTGCGGATGGGACGCCGTGCGCCGACACATCCTCGAAGAGGAATGCGCCGCCGCCGGCGCCCCGCCGCTCATCTCGTTCGGGCTCCACATGGTCGGCCCGGTCATCTACACGTTCGGATCGCCGGAACAGAAGGCGCGGTACCTCCCGCGCATCCTGTCGTCGGAGGACTGGTGGTGCCAGGGGTACTCCGAGCCCGGTTCCGGTTCCGACCTCGCATCGCTGCAGACCCGCGCCGTGCGTGAAGGCGACCACTACGTCGTGAACGGCCAGAAGACCTGGACCACGCTGGCGCAGCACGCGGACATGATCTTCTGTCTGGTGCGCACCTCCACCACCGGCAAGAAGCAGGAGGGGATCTCGTTCCTGCTGATCGACATGCACAGCCCGGGCATCACCGTGCGCCCGATCATCACGCTGGACGGCGCGCACGAGGTGAACGAGGTCTGGTTCGAGGACGTCAAGGTGCCGGTGGAGAACCTCGTCGGCGAGGAAGGCCGCGGCTGGACGTACGCCAAGTTCCTCCTGTCGCACGAGCGGACGAACATCGCCGGCGTCTCGCGCTCGAAGCGTGAACTGGCGTTCCTCAAGGCCATCGCCGCGAAGGAGTCAGACGGTGGACGCCCGCTCATCGACAACGTGCGCTTCCGCGACAAGATCTCGCGCGTCGAGATCGACCTGATGGCCCTCGAGATCACGGTGCTGCGCGTGCTGGCCGCCGAGAGCGCGGGCAAGGCGCCGGGTCCGGAGGCGTCGATCCTGAAGATCAAGGGCACCGAGATCCAGCAGGCCCTGTCGGAACTGATGATGGAGGCCGTCGGCCCCTATGCGCTGCCTTATCTGCCGGCGCAGTGGAGCAACCACTGGTTGGGCGAAAGGGTGGGACCCGAGTACGCAGGGCCACTCGCCGCCAGGTACTTCAACATGCGGAAGGTCACGATTTACGGCGGTTCGAACGAGATCCAGCGGAACATCATCTCGCAGGCGATCCTCGGACTCTGACCACGACGGGTGACGCGGCGACCCCGGTCGCCCGCGTCGACGATCCGCCATCCACAACACGCTCCACCGGAACCACGCCATGGACTTCGACTACACGGAAGAGCAGCAGATGCTGCAGGACGCCATCGGGCGCTTCCTCGAGAAGAACTACACGTTCGAACAGCGTCGCGAGATCGTCGCCTCGCGCATCGGCTACAGCCCGACCGTATGGGAGGGCATGGCGGCACTCGGCCTGCTCGGCGTGCCGGTCGCGGCCGACGCCGGCGGATTCGGCGGTGGCGGCGTCGAAACGATGATCGTGATGGAGGCCCTGGGCCGGCATCTGTCCGTCGAGCCGTATCTCGGGACGGTCGTGATGGCCGCGAGCTGTGTTGGCGCGGTCGGCACGAAGGACCAGAAGGACTACCTGCTGCCGCTCATCATGGACGGGTCGATGCGGCTCGCCTGCGCCTTCAACGAACCGGGCGGACGCTACGACCTGAATCACGTGCAGACCACCGCGCGACAGGACGGCGGGTTCTGGATCCTGAACGGTGCGAAGTCCGTGGTGCTGCACGGCGCCGTGGCCGACCTCCTCATCGTGTCCGCGCGTACAAGTGGCGAACCCGGTGATCGCGAGGGCATCAGCCTCTTCTTCGTGAATCCCGGCGAGGACGGCGTCGGCGGGCGCGAGTACCCCACGTACGACGGCATGCGCGCCGCCGAGATCACGCTCGACAACGTGCAGGTCAGCCACGACTCCCTGATCGGCGTCGATGGCCACGCGCTGCCGGTCATCGAACTCACGGTGGACCGCGCGATCGCTGCGCTCTGTGCCGAGGCCGTGGGCGTGATGGAAGCGCTGAACGCCGCGACGCTCGAGTACCTCAAGACGCGCAAGCAGTTCGGCGTGCCGATCGGCCGCTTCCAGACGCTGCAGCACCGGATGGTCGACATGGTGATGCACTGCGAGCAGGCGAAATCGATGGCACTGCTGGCCGCCGTGAAGGTGGACGATCCCGACGTCGTCGAGCGGCGCCGCGCGGTGTCCGCCGCGAAGGAACTCATCGGTCGCAGCGGCCGCTTCGTGGGTCAGCAGGCCATCCAGCTGCACGGCGGCATGGGCATGACCGACGAACTCGCGGTCGGGCACTTCGTGAAGCGCCTTGCCGCGATCGACACGCAGTATGGCGATGCCGACCACCATCTGGATCGCTTCGCGACTGCAGCGCAGACGCCTGCGGAGCCGATCCTCGCCAAGCCGCGCTCGCGCTGGAAGCAGCTCTGATCGCCTGCGGCCGTCCGACGAAACCGTACTGAAGGAAACGACATGATCGACAAGGTGGGAGTGATCGGCGCCGGCCTCATGGGCTCGGAGATCGCGCTGGTGTGTGCGCTCGGTGGCAAGGAAGTGATCCTCTCCGACACGACGCAGGACGCGCTCGATCGCGCCGTCGCGAATCTCGCCAAGGTGGTCGAGAAGGGCGTGCGGCGCAGCTTCTACACGGAGGAACAGGGCGCCGATGCGTTGGCGCGCATCCGCACGTCCGTGGATCTCGCGGCCCATGCCGACAGCGATCTCGTCACCGAGGCGGTGTTCGAGAACGAGGAGGTGAAGGCGAACGTGTTCCGCCAGCTAGATGCGATCTGCCGTCCCGACACGTTCATCGCGAGCAACACGTCGACCATCTCCATCACGACGCTCGCGTCGTACGTCTCGCCCGCGCGCCGCGCCCGCTTCATCGGCACCCACTACTTCTCGCCCGTGTCGCGCATGCGCCTCGTGGAGGTGATCCCCGGTCTCGACACGGGCGACGGCACGGTGGGCGTGGTGATGGATTTCTGCCGCGACATCGGCAAGGCGCCGATCCGCGTGAAGGACGTCGTGGGTTTCGTGGTGAACCGGATGCTCCACGTCTTCATGATCGAGGCGATCCGGCTGGTGGAGGAGGGCGTGTGCACGCCCGAGGAGATCGACGTCGCGTGCAAGCTGGGCCTCGGTCATCCGGTCGGGCCCTTCGAGTTGAACGACGCCGTGAGCAACAGCCTGTCGCTGCAGGCCCAGGAGATCCTTTTCGATGCCTACGGCGAGCGCTTCCGTCCGCGCCCGCTGCTGAAGCAGATGGTGAAGGCCGGCTACAACGGCAAGAAGGCCGGGCGCGGCTGGTACCGCTACGACCCCAAGCCCGGTCAGTGAGGCCGGTTGCCATTTCTCTCTCAGGATCACCCGCCATGCCCAAGTACTACTTCGAGGACTTCATCGTCGGCGACACCGTCGAGATGGGTCGTCGCACGCTCGCGCAGGACGAGATCATCGCCTTTGCGACGCAGTTCGATCCGCAGCCGTTCCACGTGGACCCGGCGGCTGCGGCCACCGGCCCGTTCGGCGGGCTCATCGCGAGCGGCTGGCACACCGTGTCGCTCGTGATGCGGATGATGTGCGACAACTATCTGCTCGACTCCGCGAGCCTCGGCTCCCCGGGGGTCGACAACGTGAAGTGGTTGAAGCCCGTGCGCCCCGGCGACACGATCCGCGCGACGCGAACCATCCTCGAGGCGCGCACCTCGAAGAGCAAGCCCGAGGTCGGCATCGTGAAGTCGCGCTGGGAGGTCTACAACCAGCACGACGAGCCGGTGATGACCATGGAGGGCTACGGCATGTTCGGGGTGCGGAATCCCGGGCCCGCGCCGGCCGCCGGCTGACATCCGTCCGACCCACCAGCAACGCTCCCCTGGAAGACACTCGATTGGCTGCTCGCTTCGGACCCAAGGTCCATGTGGTGTTTCGCAAGGAAGACCTCGACGGATTGCGCATCGAGGGCAAGGTCGTCGTCGTCCTCGACATTCTCTTCGCCACATCGACCATCGTCGCGGCGCTGGCGAACGGGGCGACATCGGTGATCCCGACGCTCGACGAATGGGGCGCACGGGCGCAGGCGGCCGAGCTGCCCGAGAACAGTTTCGTGGCGTCCGGCGAGCTGTACGCCGAGACCATCCCCGGATTCGCCCCGCCGGCGCCGCTCGCGCTGGTCGACTACGGGATCGCGGGGAAGACCGTCGTGTACTCCACGACCAACGGCACGGTCGCCATCCAGAAGTCCATGGGCGCCGCCCACCTCTACGCCGGTGCCGTTCTGAACGGCGAGGCGCTCGTGGAACGGGTCTGCACGTCGCATCCCGGCGAGACGGTGATCATCGTCTGCTCGGGCTCGGCAGGGAACGCGAACCTGGAAGACATGATGGGCGCCGGTTTCTTCGTCGACCTCTTCGCGGCCCGCTATGCGGGCATGCACGATCTCTCCGACGCCGCGCTCGCATGCCATCAGCTCTATCGCGGCGGGACCCTGCTCGACACGCTGATGCGTTCCCGCGTCGGACGGATGATGCAGGAGCGCGATCTCGTTCATGAGGTCGAGTACGCCGCGCGGCCCTCAGTGCTCTCGGTGGTGCCGCGCCTGGATGGCGCGCGGCTCGTCGCATGACGTTCCCCGTGCGCGCTTCCGGTCTCGCGCTGCTGGTGGTGGCCATGATCGCCGCCGGCTGCACGGCCGACGCGTATCGGCAGGAGCGCGAGAAGATCGAGTTCGAGATGACCGAGATCGATGATCGCGGCCTCGAAGGGCCGCCGGGCGGCAAGCGTCGAGTGGCCTACGAGTTCTGCATCCCGTCCCGGAAGGACTACATCACGCAGGTGCGGGTCATCGACCCGTCCCTGCAGCTTTTCCCGACGGTGCCCGGGCGCTCCGGCTGCACGACCGAGCAGATCCTCGCCATCGGGCACACCGCGGCGCCGCAATGGCGGGAGCGCATCGAACGCCTCGCCGCGCTGCGCTACGTGAAGCGCATCCTGCGCTCCGACTTCGAATGACCGATCCTGGGAGTCGCCGCATGCGAAACGATGGAAGTCCGCGATCCGTGCGAACGCTGGCGATGCTGTGCGCCGCGCTGCTCGCGGTCGGTTGTGCGGCGACCGGCGACCACGACCACGGCCCGGCCGCCGATCATGACCACGGCAAGGCCGCTGGCGCCGCGAAGCCCGTCGATGGCACGGCGCTCACGGGCACCGTCACCTACCGGCAGCGCATCGCGCTGATGCCCGATGCCATCGTGAAGATCTGGCTGCAGGACGTCTCGCGGCCCGGTCTTCCGGTGCCGGAGATCCTCGACGAGCAGGAGATCCGCCGTCCGGGGCAGGTGCCCATCCCGTTCTCGCTGCGGTACGACCCGGCGAACATCGATCCGACGCACACGTACACGCTGCTCGTGCGCATCTACGAAGGTGACCGCACGCGGTTCACCAACGCGAAGCCTTTCCCCGTGATCACCCACGGCGGGTGCACCGACCGGTGCGAAGTCGTCGTGGACATGATGCAGTGACGAACGCGGAGGACGCCCCCATGATCTCCGAACGCGACATCGACCTTCCGAACGGACAGCGGCTGCACGTGGCCGAGGCGGGCGGCGGGCCGCTGATGCTCTTCCTCCACGGATTCCCCGAGGCCTGGTTCATGTGGCGCGGGGCGCTGGAGAAGTTCGGTGACCGGTTCCATGCCGTCGCGCCCGACCAGCGTGGCTACAACCTCTCGACGAAGCCCGAGGGCACGAAGCACTACCGTGCGAAGGCGCTCGTGCAGGACATCGTCCAGCTCATCGAGGCCCTCGGTCACGAGCGATGCATCCTCGTGGCCCACGACTGGGGCGGCGCCATCGCGTGGAACGTCGCCGCGTGGCATCCGGAACGCGTCGAGAAGCTGGTGATCGTGAATGCGCCCCATGCCGTGACGTTCGGGCGCGAACTGGCCACGAGCGAGGCCCAGGTGACCGCGAGTGCCTACATGACCCTCTTCCGGCAGGCCAAGGCCGAGCGCGTGATGTCGGAGGGCGACTTCCGGCGTCTGCGCACCATGAGCTTCGATCAATGGGCCGCCAATGGCGGTCCCGGGGACGCTGCCACGCTCGCGGCCTACGTCGAGGCGTGGTCCCGCCCAGGCGCGCTGACCGGGATGCTCCAGTGGTACCGCGCCTCGCCGCTGCATCCACCGGAGCCCGATGCGCCGCTGCCGGTGCTCGATCCGGAGATGTTTCGTGTCAAGGTCCCGACGCTCGTGATCTGGGGAGAGCGCGACCACGCGTTGCTGCCGGGGAACCTGGAGGGGCTCGGCGAAGTGGTGGATGATCTGCGTGTGGTGCGCATCCCCGATGCCTCGCACTGGGTCATCCACGAGCGCCCGGCGCAGGTGATGGGTGCCATCGAGGAATTCGTGGGCCGTTGACGGGTCCATGGACCGGGCAGGGGTGCCCGGTGTGTTCATCCACGGTCGAGGGGAGCGCGACGAGGGAGTGATGCGATGACGATGGTGCGGATCCTGGCGGTGCTGGCGCTCGCAGTCGTGGCGGCAGGGAATGCGTCGGCCGAGGACTGCAGCCGGCCGAAGACGCCGGCCGAGCGGCTCATCTGCTCGAACGACCGGGTCAGCGATGCGCGCGAGCAGATGACCGTGGCCTTCTTCATGGCTTATCGGCGGCTCAGTACCGACGAGCGCCGGGCCGAGATGCGCGATCAGCAGCGGGCATTCGAGGCAAAGGTGCGCGATGGCTGCACCGACGTACCGTGCATCCTAGAGGCTTACGCGGAGCGGACGCTGGAACTGGAGCAGAACTAGAGCCTGTTCACACGACGGACACCCGCGGGTGTCTGTAGTGCGAACAGGCCTCAGGGAGGCGAGGCATCGCGAAGGCGCCCCCCTGTGGATCGCCGTCGGAGCCGCTACCGCAGCGCCGGCTCCAGGTGGCGCCGGATGAACTCGTGGAAGTGCACCATGCCATCCTCCATGGGCGACTGATACGGCCCGATCTCGTTCTCGCCCCGCAACCAGAGGGCCTTGCGCCCCTCCTGCATCCGGACGCAGATCTCTTCGTCTTCCACCGCGGTCTCGGCGTAGGCCGCCTGTTCCGCCTCCACGAATTCCGGCTCGAAGAGCGCGATGTCCTCGGGGTAGTAGAACTCCACGATGTTGGTGCAGGCCTCGGGGCCCCGCGGCACGATGGTCGAGATCACCAGCACGTGCGGGTACCACTCCACCATGATGTTCGGGTAGTAGGTGAGCCAGATCGCGCCCTGCGGAGGCGTCGCGCCGCCGTAGTACTTCAGGATCTGCTCGTGCCAGCGCCGGTAGACGGCCGAACCGGGCTTGCCGAGGTTCTGGAACACACCGACGGTCTGGACGCTGTACCAGTCGCCGAACTCCCACTGCAGCCCCTCGCAGTCGACGAACTGGCCGAGACCGGGGTGGAAGGGGACCACGTGGTAATCCTCGAGATACACCTCGATGAACGTCTTCCAGTTGACCGGGTACTCGTCGATGCGGGTGCTGTGGTACAGGTAGCCCGAGAAATCGAAGTCGCGGTGCAGGGCGGCGCTGGCGAGGTCGCGGGCGATGTCACGCTGCCCCGAGAACAGCAGGCCGTTCCAGTTCTGCAACGGCGACTTCGCGAGGTCGAGGCACGGGTTGCCCGGGAAGTGCGGCGCCCCCAGCAGCTTGCCCGTCGTGTCGTACGTCCAGCGGTGGAGGGGGCAGATGATGTGCTCCGTCCGGCCGCGGCCCTTCAGCATGATGGCCTGGCGGTGGCGGCAGACATTGCTCAGCAGTTCGACGCCCTGGTCGTTGCGGAACAGCGTCTTGCCATGGCCCATCCATTCGAGCGTGTGGTAGTTGCCGGCATCCGGCACCATCAGTTCGTGCCCCACGTAGCCGGGGCCGCGCTCGAAGAACAGTTTCATTTCCAGCTCGTGTATCCCCCGCTCGAAGTACCAGTCGACCGGCAGCTGCGTCGGCGTCTTGGTCAGGGCGGAAAGATTGGCCAGGTCAGTCATGATGTGTGTGCCACCCCCATTCCGGGTTGAACTGCGAGAGCATCGGGATGCTCGAGAGACTGCGGCCCCGGCGCGATCGCTTTACGAATCGCGGCAATGGGCCCTAAGAAAAAACCGTCCGCGAAGTTTCCGTAGGCGGGCCATCGAAAAGAACTGACCGCCACAACTTCGCCAGCGGGCTCGCGAAAAAACAAAAAGCCGCCCGCGAAATGCGCGGCAACGGCCCGGGTCGCAACACAGGGAGCGCTGCGCGACACTGGATCTTCAGCGTCGGAACCTTGTGCCTTGACAAGGCACGGATTTTCCCCCACCCCGCACCCCGGGGCAAGGACTTGTTGACGCTCTGCAGCAAGGCGAAAACTCCGTTGACCCTCCGTCTTCGCATGCGGTAGATTCCGGCCCTTTCCGTGGCTCAGAGTGCCCATGGCGAAAGCCCCTGAATCGAAGGCGCCTCCGAGCTTCGAAGCCGCCCTTGCCGAGCTCGAAGGCGTGGTTGCCGCAATGGAGGGCAGCCAGCTCACGCTGGAGGCTTCGCTTGCGGCCTATCGTCGTGGGGCCGAGCTTCTGAAGTACTGTCAGGGCATGCTCGAAGATGCCCAGCAGCAGATCCGCATCCTGGAGGGGGAGACGCTCCGCGCCCTTCCCGGCACCGATGACGACGACTGATCCGGCCGCGGGCGGGAATTCGACGAGCGGTCATGGCACGGGAGGTCATGCGATGAACGATCTCGCAGGCTGGATGCAGGCCCGCCAGGATCGCATCGAGCAGTTCCTCGCCGCCCTGTTGCCATCACCCGCCATTGCCCCGACCCGGCTCCACGAGGCCATGCGCTACGCCGTCCTCGGGGGCGGCAAGCGCGTCCGTCCGTTGCTGGCCTACGCGGCCGGGGAGGCCGTCGGTGCTGATCCCGCACGCGTCGATCGCGTTGCTGCGGCCGTCGAACTCATTCACGCCTACTCGCTCGTCCACGACGACCTTCCGTGCATGGACGACGATGTGCTCCGACGGGGCAGGCCCACGGTGCACGTCCAGTACGATGAGGCCACCGCCATGCTGGTCGGCGACAGCCTGCAGAGCCTCGCCTTCGAGGTGATCGCCGACGGATCGATTGCCGACGATCCTCGGGTCGAGCGCCAGATGGTCGGCATGCTGGCCCGCGCCTCGGGCTCTCGCGGCATGGCGGGCGGGCAGGCCGTCGATCTCGACAGTCAGGGGAAGACACTCTCGGTCCCCGAACTCGAGTTCATGCACGGTCACAAGACCGGCGCGCTCATTCTCGTGGCCGTCCTGCTCGGCGCCCGGTGCGGCAATCCGTCCGACGCGGAGATCGCCGGGCTCGGCCGTTACGCGAAGTTCGTGGGGCTCGCCTTCCAGGTGGTGGACGACATCCTCGATGCCACGGCGTCCACCGAGACGCTCGGCAAGACAGCCGGCAAGGATGCCGACGCCGACAAGCCGACTTTCGTGAGCGCGATGGGCATCTCGCAGGCGAAGGGCTTCGCGGACGAGCTTCTCGCGGATGCGCTCGCCTCCCTCGACATCGTTGCGGAGCGCGGCGAGCGGCTGCGGCAGATCGCAAGGTACGTCGTGGCGCGCGACCGATGACTGCGTACCCGCTGCTGGAGACCATCGAGACGCCTGCGGACGTCCGTCGACTCGACCGCCGTCGCCTTGCGCAGCTGGCGACGGAGCTTCGTCAGTTCATCATCGAATCCGTCGCAGCCACGGGCGGCCACCTGTCGTCGAACCTCGGCACCGTGGAACTCACGGTGGCCCTGCACCACGTGTTCGAGACTCCAGCCGATCGCATCGTGTGGGACGTCGGCCACCAGACCTACGCGCACAAGATCCTCACCGGGCGGCGTGTGGCCATGTCGACCCTGCGACAGCTCGGGGGCATCGCAGGCTTCCCGCGTCGGGAGGAGAGCCCGTACGACACCTTCGGGACCGCGCACTCCAGCACGTCGATCAGTGCTGCGCTCGGCATGGCGATGGCAGCTCGGCTCGCGGGTCGCCGGCAGCATTGCGTGGCCGTGATCGGCGACGGCGCGATGACCGCGGGGATGGCCTTCGAAGCGCTGAACAATGCCGGGGCCACCGACGCGAACGTCCTCGTCGTGCTGAACGACAACGACATGTCGATCAGCGAGAACGTGGGTGCGCTGAACAACTACCTCGCGAAGCTGCTCTCCGGCGGCCTGTACACGGCGGCCCGCAAGGCAGGCGAGCGCGTTCTGCGGGTCGTTCCGCCAGCGCTGGAACTCGCGAGGCGTGCAGAGGAGCACGTGAAGGGGATGGTCACCCCCGGCACGCTCTTCGAGGAGTTCGGGTTCAACTACATCGGCCCCATCGACGGTCACGACCTCGACGTCCTCGTGTCGACGATGAAGAACATCCGGAAGCTCGATGGCCCGCAGTTCCTGCACGTCGTGACGCGCAAGGGCAAGGGCATGAAGGCGGCCGAGGACGATCCGATCCTCTACCACGGCGTGTCGAAGTTCGATCCCGCCGTGGGCATCGTCGCCAAGCCTCCGGGGAAGCCCACCTACACGCAGGTCTTCGGCGACTGGCTCTGCGACATGGCAGAGCGCGATCCGCGTCTGGTCGGCATCACGCCTGCCATGCGGGAGGGCTCCGGCCTCGTTCGGTTCTCGCAGGAGCATCCGAAGCGCTACTTCGACGTCGGCATCGCCGAACAGCACGCGGTGACCTTCGCTGCCGGCATGGCCTGCGAAGGCATGCGGCCGGTCGTTGCGATCTATTCGACCTTTCTGCAGCGCGGCTACGACCAGCTGATCCACGACGTCTGCCTGCAGAACCTGCCGGTGGTGTTCGCGCTCGATCGTGGCGGCCTCGTCGGGGCCGACGGCCCGACCCACCACGGCGCCTTCGATCTGTCGTTCCTCCGATGCCTGCCGAACATGGTGGTGATGGCGCCGGCCGACGAAGACGAATGCCGGCAGATGCTCTTCACGGCGTTCTCGCTCGGAGCGCCGGCCGCCGTCCGCTACCCGCGCGGCAGCGGACCGGGAACGGTGCCCGCGAAGGAAATGACAGCCCTGCCGCTCGGCAAGGCCCACGTTCGTCGTCGCGGTTCGCGCGTCGCGATCCTGGCATTCGGGTCGATGGTGACGCCGGCGCTCGCCGCGGGCGAAGCCCTCGATGCGACGGTCGTGAACATGCGCTTCGTGAAGCCGATAGACGACGCGCTGATCGCCGAACTCGCCGCGACCCACGATCTCATCGTGACGGTCGAGGAAAACGTCACCGACGGTGGTGCCGGCAGCGCGGTGGCGGAGTCGCTGTCGCGCAGCCGTCTCGCGCGACCGACCTTGCATCTCGGACTGCCGGACGCCTTCGTCGAGCACGGCGACCACGCGTTGCTCCTCGTGCGCTGCGGCCTCGACGCGGACGGGATCACGCGCTCGGTGCAGGCCCGGCTTCATCGTTAGTCGATTCGGCGCGCGTCTATAATCGCCGCAGACATGTCGCATCGCGTTGCAACCCGCGACAGCGACATCCGGCGCGCGAATCCACCCCGGTACCGCGCACCGATAACCTCCGGCCGATCGGGGACATGCCTCCGACGTCGCCGCCCACGAGAGGACCATGCCCGATGAACAAGCCGGAACAGATCGTCATCCCCGATGTGCAGAGCAGCGCGGACACCAGGCGCATCGCCATAGATCGGGTAGGCATCAAGTCGATCCGCCATCCGGTGCGTGTGCGCGATCGCAACGGTGGCGTGCAACACACCGTCGCCCACTTCAACATGTACGTGCATCTGCCTCACAACTTCAAGGGCACGCACATGTCGCGTTTCGTGGAGATCCTGAACGTCCACGAGGGCGAGATCTCCGTCGAATCGTTCGAGCCGATGCTGCGTCACATGGTCGAGCGCCTGGAGGCGCAGTCGGGCCATGTGGAGATGACCTTCCCGTACTTCGTGAACAAGGCGGCGCCGGTGTCGGGTGTGAAGAGCCTGCTCGACTACGAGGTGACCTTCGTGGGTGATATCGTCGAGGGCGAGTACCGCTTCACGATGAAGGTCGTGGTGCCCGTGACGAGCCTGTGTCCGTGCTCCAAGAAGATCTCCGACTACGGTGCGCACAACCAGCGTTCCCACGTGACGATCACCGCGACGACCGAGGGCTTCGTCTGGATCGAGGATCTCGTGCGGATCGCCGAGGACCAGGCGTCCTGCGAGCTGTATGGCCTCCTGAAGCGACCCGACGAGAAGTACGTCACCGAGCGCGCCTACGACAATCCCAAGTTCGTGGAAGACCTGGTGCGCGACGTCGCGACGGTGCTGAACAACGACGATCGGGTCCTGGCCTACGTGGTGGAGTCCGAGAACTTCGAGTCGATTCACAACCACTCGGCCTACGCCCTCATCGAGCGCGACAAGCGCGTCGCCTGAGGCTTCCGCCCCGGCGTCCCTGCCGGGGCCATCGACATCAGTACCGCAGTGTCATCGTGAGTTGCGAACCCTGGTTCCGCAGGTCCAGCCGGTTCAGGAAACTCATGCCGAGGAGCGCGAAGGGCATGTCGTTGCTGGCGTGTACCAACGCATCGACGTTGTTTTGCACGATCCCGCCCACCTTCACCGAGTCGAGCTTCACGCGGTAGACGACGGCCGCGCCGTTGGCGGTGTTGCTGATGCCGCGTTCGCCGCGCGTGAAGTCGATACCCAGCCGCCGGGCGTCGCTGGTACCGAGCGACACCATCGTTGCCCCGGTGTCGACGAGGAAGCGGATCGGCATTCCGTTGATCGATCCTTCCGCCATGTAGTGGCCGCCATGGTCCGCGTTGAGCACCACGGTGGGGCGTTTGCCCGTCTCGAAGTTGCCGCCGAAGGACTGCGACCCCATGCCCAGCTGGCGGCGCTTGCCGTCGATCTCGAACGTGGCGATCTCGGAGGTGGCCGATATCAGCTTCACGGTGCCGATGCTCTCGCCGTTGGCCAGGGTTTTCGGTCGCCCGCCGTCGATGATCACGATGGCCTTGCCGTTGAAGAGGCCGGCGACCTCGATCTGTACCGCGAGGGCCGACGTCAAAGGAACGAGACTTGCGAGCGCGACTGCAATAGCCTTCGCCATCGAACCGCGTTTCCCCAGCCAACCCGACTTCGCCGCCATGAAACCCGTCGCCATATTTCGCCACTCCCCCACGGAAGGTCCAGGCTACTTCGCCGAGCACCTCGATGCCCGAAATGTACCTTGGAAACTGATCGCGATCGACGCGGGGGATGCCATCCCGGTCTCGTCGACGGATTACGCCGGCCTCGTCTTCATGGGCGGGCCCATGAGCGTGAACGACGACCTCCCGTGGATTCCTCCAGTGCTCGCGCTGATCCGGGATGCCGCCGCCGCGAACGTCCCGGTGCTCGGCCACTGCCTGGGCGGGCAGCTGATGTCGAAAGCCCTCGGCGGCGTGGTGACCAGCAACCCGACCAAGGAGATCGGCTGGGGCGAGATCAAGGTGGAGGACAACCCGGTCGCGCGGACATGGTTCGGTGCGGAAACGAAGTCCTTTCTCTCGTTCCACTGGCACGGCGAGACCTTCTCGCTGCCGCCAGGAGCGACCCGGATCATGGCGAGCCAGTACTGCGGCAATCAGGGCTTCGCGATCGGCCCCCATCTCGGCATGCAGTGCCACGTGGAGATGACGGAGCGGCTGATCGCCACCTGGTGCGAGCACGGAGTCGATGAGATCGTGGCCAGCCCCGGCCCGGCCGTGCAGCAGGCCGACGAGATGCAGCGGGAGGCTGCCCGGCACGTGGCGGCCCTGCACGAGGTGGCAGGGCGACTCTACGACCGCTGGATAGAGGGATTGCGCCGCTGATGGCGAGCGATGGCTCGCGAGGGCGCTTGCTGGTTGCCGCGCAGTTCGCGCTGCTCGCGATTTGGCTCGTGGCGGGGCCGCGCGTTTCCCCCCACGTCATCGGGATCTTCCTGCAGCTCGGCGGTCTTGCCATCGCCGCGTGGGCTTTCGTCGTGATGACCGCGGCACAGCGTCGCCTCTTCCGCATCGCGCCCGATCCGACCGGGCACTCGACGCTTGTCACCTGGGGGCCTTACCGGTGGGTGCGCCATCCCATGTACGCGGCGATCCTGCTGGTGGTCGGGCCAGCCTGGATCGCGGTCCCGCCCGACTGGCGGGCGATCGGCTTCGCAGCGCTCGCGGCCGTGCTCTTGACCAAGCTGCGGCACGAAGAGCGTCTGCTGGCCGGGCACTTCGATGGCTACGCCGCGTACTGCAAGACATCGTCCCGCTTGATACCCGGCCTGTACTGACCCGGCCACCCGCCCGCGCGCGGGCATCGGATCACTCGCGGAAGTTCTCGTACTGCAGCGGGAAGTCGGTGATGGACGATTTCACCAGCGCGATGGCTTCCTGCAGCGTGTCTCGCTTGGCGCCCGAGACGCGAACGGCATCGCCCTGGATCGATGCCTGGACCTTCATCTTGCTGTCCTTCAGCAGGCGGACGATCTTCTTCGCGAGTTCCGTCTCGACGCCGGTGCGCACCGTGATGACCTGCTTCAGCTTGCCGCCGCTGATCTTCTCGGGCGTTTCGTACTTCAGGCTGCGTACATCGACGGCGCGCTTCGCAAGCTTGGTCGTGAGGACGTCCCGCACCTGCGAGAGCTTGAAGTCGTCGTCCGCGAATGCGGTGATCACGTTCTCGGCCAGCTCGACGCGGGCATCGGAGCCCTTGAAGTCGAACCGATTGCCGACTTCCTTGTTCGTCTGGTCGACGGCGTTGCGGAGTTCCTGCGTGTCCACTTCGGACACGATGTCGAAAGAAGGCATGGGCTTTCCTCCTTTGGGATGAAGCGGTGGATCAGTGGCCCGCCGCCAGCGGGATGGTGAACGACTCCACGGGGGCGCCGGTGCCGTCGTCGAACTCGATGGCTGCGAGGATGCCGTGGCGGGCGACGGCCTCGGCGTCGAGATCGTCGCGACCATACACCGTCCACAGCGCCCCGAGGGCGTAGTCGCCGCCGCTCCCGTATGCATAGAACCGCGAGAACTCCTGCACCGTGCGCTGACCCGACACACCGAAGATGCCGTGCGGGTTGGCGATCAGCACATCGAGCCGCGTGGACTCGATGGCGTCTTCCTTGTCCTCCTCGGCCTGCAGGAAGTAGCGCTCCTTGAACTCGCCGTGCATCCGGTTCCAGGTGCGGAAGATGTCCCCCACGGAATCGAGGGCGGGCGGGGTGTCGAAGCTCCCGAAGTAGTCGTCGACGATGTGCTTGAACGTCGCGTTCCCCGTCACCGCGAGCAGGCTGTCACCCACCCGCAGGATCTTCGTGTGGTTCACCACGTACTCGGCGGACTCCTTCGCCGGACCCCACTTCGTGAGGGTGTCGCCAGCGATGGCGACCACCCCCTTCTTGCGCACGACGGCGATCGTGGTCATCAGCCGAAGTGGCAGACGTAGTCGAGCGTCTCGAGGGTCTCGATCTCGAACGACGCGTTGCCCGGCACGCTGAACTGCTCGCCGGCGCCGAACGTCTTCCACTCGGTGGCGCCGGGCAGCTTCACACGGCAGCGGCCACCGTTCAGTTCCATGATCTCGGGGGCACCGGTGTTGAAGGTGAGCGTGCTCGGGAAGATCACGCCGACACTCTTGCGCGTGCCGTCGGCGAACACGACGTTGTGGCTCACGCACTTCCCGTCGAAATAGATGTTGGCTTTCTTGACGACCGTGACGTTGTCGAACTTGTCCATGACGATTCCTAGCGGGAGGTGGTGCGCTTTGCGGCAGGCTTCTTCGCGACGGCGGCCTTGGGCTTGACGGCAGCGGCCTTGGGCTTGACGGAAGCGGCCTTGGGCGTCGCGGCGGGCGCTGCTTTCTTCGGCGCAGCCTTCTTCGCTGCGGACGTCCGCGTCGGGCTCCGACGGTTGGCGGCGATGCGCATCCGCAGTGCGTTCAGCTTGATGAATCCACCGGCGTCGGCCTGGTTGTAGGCGCCGCCGTCGTCGTCGAACGTGGAGATGCGCATGTCGAAGAGGGAGTCCTTCGACGAGCGGCCCACGCACATGATCGTGCCCTTGTAGAGCTTCAGCCGGACGAGGCCGTTGACGCGCGCCTGCGAGGCATCGATCAGCTGCTGGAGCAGCTCGCGCTCCGGGCTGTACCAGTAGCCGTTGTAGATCATGCGGGCGTAGCGGGGCATGAGGTCATCCTTCAGCGACAGCACCTCGCGGTCCATCGTGATGGATTCGATCGCGCGGTGCGCCTTCAGCATGATCGTGCCACCGGGGGTCTCGTAGCACCCGCGGGACTTCATGCCGACGTAGCGGTTCTCGACCATGTCGAGGCGCCCGATGCCGTGGCGACCGCCGATCGTGTTGAGCGTCGCGAGCACGTTGGCCGGCGACAGGCGCTTGCCGTCGATGGAGACGATGTCGCCTTTCTCGTAGCCCAGCTCGATGATCTGGGGCTTCGCCGGTGCCTTCTCCGGGGAGACCGTCAATCGCCACATGGAATCTTCGGGGGCGAAATCCGGATCCTCAAGGATCCCGCCCTCGTACGAGATGTGCAGGAGGTTGGCGTCCATCGAGTAGGGCGCGCCGCCGCCCTTGCGCTTCTTGAAGTCGACCGGGATGCGGTGCTTGTCGGCGTAGGCGAGCAGCTTGTCGCGCGAGAGGAGATCCCACTCTCGCCACGGCGCGATGACCTT
Source organism: Betaproteobacteria bacterium Ga0077532 (assembly GCA_001464895.1). Taxonomy (GTDB): domain Bacteria; phylum Pseudomonadota; class Gammaproteobacteria; order Burkholderiales. The sequence continues at coordinate 40,156 of LNEE01000015.1, read as the reverse complement.
CACGTTTGGCATCAGTGCATAGGCACCCAGCTCGAAGCGGACCTGGTCATTGCCCTTGCCCGTGGCGCCGTGCGAGATCGCGTCGGCGCCCACCTTGCGGGCGATCTGCACCATGTTCTTCGCGATCAGCGGCCGCGCGATCGACGTGCCCAGCAGGTACTCGCCCTCGTACACGGTGTTGGCGCGGAACATCGGGAACACGAAGTCGCGGACGAACTCCTCGCGGAGATCCTCGATGAAGATGTTCTCCTTCTTGATGCCGAGCGCGATCGCCTTCTTGCGGGCGGGTTCCACCTCTTCGCCCTGGCCGATGTCGGCGGTGAACGTCACCACCTCGCACTGGTAGACGTCCTGGAGCCACTTCAGGATCACGGAGGTGTCCAGCCCGCCCGAATAGGCGAGCACGACTTTCTTGATGGCGCTCATGTCGATGGGTCTCGATGGGAGTGAAAACGGTCGGGGGCGCGCGGCAGATCGACGGCGGCGGGGAATGCGTCCGCGTGCAGTCTGGATGCGTCCACCCCCGGGGAATCAGGTCTTGCTGGGGTCGTTCTTCTCTTCGCGCTGGAAGTCGCCGTCGATCCACTGGCCGCGGAGCACCTTGCCCTCCGGGGTGCGATAGCTGCCGAACCCGTGGGGCTTGCCGTTCTTCCAGCCGCCCTTGTACACGCTGCCGTCCGGCGCGAAGTAGCTGCCTTCGCCTTCCTGGCGGCTGGCCTTCCATTCGCCTTCGTAGCGTCCGCCGTCCGTGTGCGTCATCACTCCGACGCCTTCGGCGTACCCGCGGGCCATCTCGCCTTCGTACTTCTCGTCGGCGATGCCGGACTGGTACCACTGCAGGACGCCCTTGCCTTCGGTGTAGCCATCCCGGCAGGCGCCGGTCCAGGTGACGGTCTCCTCGGCGCGCGGCGCCGGGTTCACGACGCGGCAGCCGTTCTGGTCGGTGATGGTCTTCTCGTCGTCGTCCGCCGCATGGGCGGTGAATGCGGTCAGCGCGATGGCCAACGCGGCGAGGGTGCGTGTGAGTGTCGAGTTCATGCCGTATCTCCGGGAATCATGGAATGGACCTCCCTGGGGCCCGCGGCTGGTCTTGCGCCAGTCATGCGGATCGAGCTGCACTGCAGATTGTGAAACGGACTCGGGGGTCATGGGCTGCCAGGTGGCGCGTGTCTCAGCTGTCGATCTTTCCGAGCAGCAGGTACTCGAGCAGCGCCTTCTGCGTGTGCATGCGGTTGCCGGCTTCATCCCAGACGACGCTGTGGGGGCCGTCGATCACTTCGGCGGTGACCTCCTCGCCGCGGTGCGCCGGCAGACAGTGCATGAACAGTGCGCCGGGTTTCGCGACGCGCATCATGTCGGCGTCGACCTGCCAGTCGTGGAAGTCGCGGCAGCGCTCCTCGTTCTCGGCCTCGAATCCCATGCTCGTCCAGACGTCGGTGGTCACCAGGTCGGCATTGCGGGCGGCATCCATCGGGTCGCCGAACTGCTCGTAGTGATCGGTCCCGTAGAGACCGGCGCGCTCGGGTTCGACCTCGTAACCCGGCGGTGTGGAGACGTGGACGTTGAAGTCCAGCAGTTCCGCGGCCTGCAACCACGTGTTGCAGACGTTGTTCGAGTCGCCGATCCAGGCGACGGTCTTCCCGCGGATATCGCCGCGGTGCTCGATGAACGTGTAGATGTCGGCCATGATCTGGCAGGGGTGGTACTCGTTCGTGAGCCCGTTGATCACGGGAACGCGCGAATGGCGCGCGAAGCGCTCGATGATCTCCTGCTCGAATGTGCGGATCATCACCGCGTCGCACATGCGGGACATCACCTGCGCTGCGTCCTCGACGGGTTCGCCACGGCCCAACTGGGTGTCGCGGGTGTTCAGGTAGATCGCGCTGCCCCCCAGCTGGTGCATCCCAGCCTCGAAGGACAGGCGGGTCCGCGTGGAGGCCTTCTCGAAGATCATCACCAGAGTTCGGTCGGTGAGCGGCCAGTAGCGCTCGTAGCGCTGATAGCGATCCTTGATGATCCGGGTCCGCGCGAAGACGTGATCGAATTCCTCGCGGGTCAGATCCTTGAATTGAAGAAAATGCTTCGGGGTCGACATGGGTGGCATCGCCCCGTGGCCTGGCATCAGCCGGCCACGGCAGCGGGTTCCTGGCTGCGCACGAACGTGCGGGTGAAGGCGGAGAGGCGCGGGAAGACCGGCTGCGCCTCGGCGGGGAGTCTGGGCGGGATCGGCGTCCGGATGTCTCTGCACGCGCGGTCCGATGCCATCGTGGGGTGGCGCTGCTGCTTCGTCGGGAGGCGGTGCATCGGGGACGGTCCTGGCATTGCTGGCAGTGGTCTCAGTGGTCTCGACAGGCGGCGCCCCGGGATGGGCGCGGGAAAAAAATACGGCGGCTCTTGTGCCGCCGTGTCCGGGATGATTTCACACGGTATTTTGCCCGTTCCTTCCATCGACGCAAGGGGAAGATGGGGCAGGGCGTGCTCAGGTGGCCAGTGGCTGGAGTGCCGCTTCCTCCCCGCGGGTGACCACGCGCAGGCAGGCCCGGTGTCCGACGGTGACCAGGCCGTGGATCTCCTCCCGTCGCGGCGACCGCAGCAGGCCCGCGAGATAGGCGAGGAGGTCCGCCGTGATGACCTGCCCCGGAACCACCACCGGGATGCCCGGAGGGTAGGGCACGACGGCATCGGCGGCGACGCGTCCCACGAGCGCGGCGTCGAGTCTGTCCAGATCGTCCAGTAGCGGCAGGCGCTCGCCCTCGGTGTAGAACGCGTCGCGGGGCAGCAGGCGAAGGCCGCCGAAGCGCGGCAGATCCGGCAGCCGGCGCGGGGCGAGCGGCGGCCGGCGTTCCCGCGCGATCCGCATGAAGGCATCGTAGAGGCGCGAGACCTTGCTGCGCGTGGTGCCGATGGTCAACAGCAGCGACACCGTCCGGAAGGTCGATTTCTCGACCTGGATGCCGAAGCGATCGAAGAGCTCACGCTGCAGTTCGTCGGACGTATGGCCGCAGCCGGCGATGTCGACGGTGATCTTCGTCGGGTCGAGCTGTATGCCATCGTCCGCCAGTGCGGGCGAGATGAGATCCTCGAGCGCGAGTGCGCGGAACACGCCCGTCGCATTCAGCTGCTGCCGCAGATCGGCGGCCAGGGCCAGCGTGCGCGACAACAGGCGGAACCCCTCGAGAGACGCCTGCTTCCTGGCCACGTCGAGGCTCGCGATCATCGCGTACTGCGGGCTCGTGGACGTGTGCATCATGAAGTTCTCGCGGAACCCGTGCTCGTCGAAATCGGGGTCGTTCACGTGGATCATCGAGGCCTGGGAGAACGCGGAAAGCACCTTGTGCGTGCTCTGCGTCGCGTAGTCGGCACCGGCCTCGAGCGCCGTCGGGCGGAAGGCGGGATGGAACCGTGCGAAGCCGTACCAGGCCTCGTCGATGATCACCTTGATGCCCTTCGCGTGGGCGGCCGCGATGATCGGCGGCAAGTCGTAGCGCAGCCCGTCGTACGTGCACGACGTGAGGATCAGCGCCGTGGCATCGGGGTGCGCCTCGATGGCGCCGAGAAGCGTCGCCTTCGGGACGGGTCCGTAGAGCCCGTAGAGCGGATTGACCGAAGCGTCGAGGTAGACCGGTCGCGCGCCCGAAAGCACGACGCCGTGGTGGACGGACTTGTGGCAGTTGCGGTCGAGCAGCAGCTTGTCGCCCGGCGACAGCAGGGTCTGGAAGATGATCTTGTTGCCGGTGGACGTGCCGTTCGTCGAGAAGTACGTGCGCCGGGCGCCGAACGCCCGCGCAGCCAGCTTCTGGGCGTCGGCGATCACGCCGCGGGGCTCGAGCAGGGAGTCCAGCATCGGGACCGAGACCGACAGGTCGGCGTCGAAGGCGTGCTCTCCCATGAACTCGTGGAATTCCGCCACCCAGGGGCTGTCGCGCAGGCTGTCGCCGGAGGAGTGTCCCGGCGTGTGCCAGGCATCCTTGGCCATCAGCACGTAGCTGCGGAGCGCATCGAAGAACGGGGTCCGGGCGCGCTCCGCCAGCGCGGCCTGGATGATGCGGAACATGCCCCTCGGATCGTGCTCCTCCCGGTAGAAGTAGCCGTCCACGGTTTCCGTGAAGAGGCTGTCCACCACCTCGTCCTCCTGCGCCCGGTCGATCAGGATGAAGACGTCCACCTCGGGCCGCAGCGCATTGATCCGCCGGACCAGTTCCACGGCGGAGAGGGAGGTGTCGGCGCCGGCGTCGTCGAGGTCGTAGAGGCGATCGTCGACCAGCGCGGCCTGGATGTCGCCGTCCGCTTCGATGGCGGCGATGGCCTCCGAGGCGCTGGCGACCCCGATGGCCGCAAGGCCGAACGGATTATCGAGGCTGCGGGCTGCCGCGTTGAGGCCCCGGACGATGGAAGCGAGCGCCTTTGGCGCGTCGTTCACCACCAGGATTCGGCTCGTTGGCTTGGGCATTTGCACTCCGCAGCGGGTGATTCATGCATCGCCTGCCGGCGAGTCCCGTTCGACAGCTGAGGACTCAGGCCGCCGATGATTCCAGGCGCACAAACGAAAAACGCCGCGATGCTGTGCATCGACGGCGTTGCGTTCGCGGATGAAAAACGCCGCCATGCTGGGCATCGGCGGCGTTGCTGTCGCGGCGCTACTGTCGAAGGGGTCCCGCTTCGAGGGCCACCCGTCGCGACGCTGGTGTTACACCATCGCCTTCACGGCGCCTGAGAGGCGGCTCTTCACACGGGAGGCGGTGTTCGCGTGGAACACACCCTTGCGGGAGATGGCATCGATGGTGGACTGCGCTTCCTGGAAGATCGTCTTCGCTGCGGCCTTGTCGCCTGCCAGGATGGCCTTGCGCACTTTCTTCACCGCCGTGCGCACTTCGGAGCGCAGGGCAGTGTTCTGTTGGCGCCGCGTCTCGGACTGGCGTGCGCGCTTGCGGGCTTGTGCCGAATTGGCCATGAACTTCGATTCCTCGGGAGATTTTCGTGAAAGTGGGCGATACTAGCCGCCTTTTCCCGGTGGCGCAAGGCACGCCCGAGTGATCGGCGCGCATCTGCCGAGGTCCCGAATTGGGGCGGGGCACGTGCCCGCCGACGGGGCTTCCCGAGGATCCTCCCGCGGCTCTCCGCACCCGCCCGCCCCGCATCCGTTCCTGCCCCGATGAATCTCCTCAAGGCGCTGGCGACCGTCAGCAGTATGACCCTGTTGTCCCGCATCCTGGGGTTCGTCCGGGATGCCGCCATCGCCAGGGTGTTCGGGGCGGGGATTGCCACCGACGCCTTCTTCGTCGCCTTCAAGCTTCCCAACCTGCTGCGGCGGATCTTCGCCGAGGGCGCGTTCTCGCAGGCCTTCGTGCCGGTGCTGGCCGAGTATCGGAGCCGGCGCGGCGACGACGCCACCCGGGACCTCGTCGACCACGTCGCGACGCTCCTTGCTCTGGTGCTTCTGGTGGTCACGATCGTGGGCATTCTCGCGGCACCGGTCATCGTGTATCTCAGTGCGCCGGGATTCGCCGCCAGCCCGGCTAAGTTCGACACCACCGTCGCCCTGCTGCGCGTCACGTTCCCGTACATCCTGTTCATCTCGCTCTCGTCGCTGGCCGGGGCCATTCTCAACACCTGGAGCCGCTTCTCCATCCCGGCCTTCACGCCCACGCTGCTGAACCTGTCGTTCATCGGCTTCGCGCTGTTCCTGGTGCCGTACTTCGATCCGCCGGTGATGGCGCTCGCCTGGGCCGTTCTTCTTGGCGGCGTGCTCCAGCTCGTCTTCCAGCTGCCCTTCCTCCGCCGCATCGGCATGCTGCCGCGGCCGCGGCTGGCTCTGCGGGACGAGGGCGTCTGGCGCGTACTCAAGCTCATGGGCCCGGCCATCTTCGGCGTGTCGATCGGGCAGATCTCGCTCCTCATCAACGGGATCTTCGCGTCCTTCCTCGTCACGGGCTCCGTCTCGTGGCTCTACTACGCCGACCGGCTGATGGAGTTCCCCACCGGGATCCTGGGCGTCGCCCTCGGGACGATTCTTCTGCCCAGCCTTGCCAAGACCTTCGCGCGGGACGGTGCCGAGGAGTATTCGAAGCTGCTCGACTGGGGTCTGCGGCTCACGCTGCTTCTCGCCGTGCCGGCAGCGGTCGCCATGGCGGTGCTTGCGGTGCCCCTCGTCGCGACCTTGTTCCAGCACGGTGCATTCGGCGCCCACGATGTCGAGATGACGCGCCGCGCGCTCATGGCCTACAGCATCGGACTTGTCGGTCTCATCCTGGTGAAGGTTCTGGCGCCCGGGTTCTACGCCCGACAGAACATCCGGACGCCGGTGAAGATCGGACTCGTCACGCTCGCTGCCACACAACTGCTCAACCTCGTCTTCGTCGGGTTGCTCGGGCATGCGGGCCTGGCGCTGGCCATCGGGCTCGGAGCCTGCATCAATGCGGGGCTGCTGTACGTATCCCTCCGCCGGGCCGGCATCTACCTGCCGGGCGAAGGCTGGACAGGCTTCCTCGGAAGGCTCGGGGTCGCCGTCGTCGCGATGGGCATCGCGATCGCCATCGCCGCGGGCGGCCCGGACGCCTGGGTCACCGGTGGCGCGATGGCCCGCGTACTCAAGCTCACAGGCATCGTCGTGCTCGGTGCCGTGGTCTACTTCGGCGCCCTCTACCTCATGGGCTTCCGTCCGCGGGATTTCCAGAAGCGGATCGCCTGAGGGTCGTGCGGTTGCGTCCCTGGCTTATCGACAACGCGACTTAGCTTCTTCGAAAGTCGTTGTTAGAGCGATAAGGTCGTCGTCCTAGAATCCGCCGGGTGTGCGAGAGAGCAATCTCGGACGCCCGGTACCCGACGACGGGCCCGGAACCTCTCGGGGGCGCGAGTGCAGATCGCATATACGGTATCCGGCCTCGCCGTCGGCTTCATCGTCGGGCTGACCGGTGTGGGTGGCGGGTCGCTGATGACGCCGCTGCTCGTGCTCGTGTTCGGGATCAATCCCGCCACCGCCGTGGGTACCGACCTGCTGTACGCCTCGATCACGAAGAGCGCGGGTGCCGTCGTGCATTCGCGGAAGGGGCACGTCGACTGGAAACTGGTCGGTGCTCTCGCGAGCGGCAGTGTGCCCGCGGCGCTCGTCACGGTCGGGATCCTTCACATGATCGGCGTCGAGGGGCGGGTCTCTTCCGGTCTCATCACCGGCTCGCTGGGCGTGGCGGTGATCCTCACGGCGATCGCGCTCCTGTTCAAGGAGCGACTGGTGAAACTGGCCCGTACGGGGGAAGGCGCGCGGCGCTGGCGCGAGCGCCATGCCTACCGGGCCACCGCGCTCACCGGCGCAATCATCGGCGTGCTGGTCTCGCTCAGTTCGGTCGGCGCCGGGGCGCTGGGCGTGACCGCACTCTTCTGGCTCTTTCCGGCCATGGCGACGGTGCGGATCGTCGGCAGCGACATCGCGCACGCGGTGCCACTGACGGCGGTGGCGGGGCTTGGACACTTCGCCATGGGCACGGTTGACATCCCCCTCCTCGGGGCCCTGCTCCTGGGATCCCTGCCCGGCATCTACATCGGAAGTCACCTGAGCAGCCGTGTGCCGGAGCAGTGGTTGAGGCCGGCGCTGGCATCGCTCCTCATCCTCGTGGGCGGCAAGCTCGTCCTGTAGACGGTCGCCACGACGCCACCTTTTCACACGCCGTCGTGGCGCACGCCGCGGCTGGCAACGCATTCGACATCGGGGAACTGGCAGGCATGTACGTATACGATCAGATCGACCGGACCATCGTCGCGGAGCGCGTCGCGCAATACCGCGATCAGTTGCGCCGCTTTCAGGCAGGGACGTTGTCGGAAGACGAATTCCGGCCGCTGCGGCTGCAGAACGGGCTCTACATCCAGAAGCACGCGCCGATGCTCCGCGTCGCGATCCCCTACGGACTGCTGTCATCCACCCAGTTGCGGATGCTCGCGACCATCGCGCGGAAGTACGACCGTGGCTATGCGCACTTCACGACGCGTCAGAACATCCAGTACAACTGGCCCCGTCTCGAGGACACCGGTGACATCCTCGCGGACCTCGCCTCGGTCGAGATGCACGCCATCCAGACGAGCGGCAACTGCGTGCGAAACATCACCTCCGACGAGTTCGCCGGCATTGCACCCGACGAGATCCTCGATCCGCGGCCCATGGCCGAGATTCTTCGTCAGTGGTCCACGTTCCACCCCGAATTCGCCTTTTTGCCGCGGAAGTTCAAGATCGCCGTGAGTGCCGCCGCCGAGGACCGTGCCGCGACGGCCTTCCACGACATCGGCCTCTACCTCGAGAAGGACGCCGCGGGCGGGATCCGTGTACGCGTGCTCGTGGGTGGCGGCATGGGTCGCACACCCATCGTCGGCGTCGTCATCCGACAGGATCTGCCCTGGGAGCACACGCTCACCTACGTCGAGGCGATCCTCCGGGTCTACAACCGCCACGGCCGCCGCGACAACATGTACAAGGCGCGGATCAAGATCCTCGTGAAGGCGCTCGGGCCCGACGAGTTCGCGCGGCAGGTGGAGGAGGAGTGGGTACATCTGAAAGACGGCGCCGGGCTGCTGACCCGCGAGGAGTACGACCGTGTCGCGGCGTATTTCGTGGCACCGGTCCACGCCACGCTGCCGTCGGTGGACGCGGCGCATGAGGCCCGCCTCGCGGACGACGTGCCATTCCGCCGCTGGGCCGGCCGGGCCGTGCGTCCCCATCGCGTGCCGGGCTATCGCGCAGTGGTGCTGTCGCTCAAACCCACCGGAGTGCCGCCCGGTGACGTGACCGCCGACCAGATGAACCGCATCGCCGACTGGGCCGAGCGCTTCGGCTTCGGCGAGCTGCGCGTGTCGCACGAACAGAACGTGATCCTGCCCGACGTGCGCCTCTCCGATCTCCACGAGCTCTGGCAGGAGGCCCGCGCCCACGGCCTCGCCACGGCGAACCAGGGGTTGCTGACGGACATCATCTGCTGCCCGGGGGGCGACTTCTGCTCGCTCGCCAACGCGAAGTCGATTCCCATCGCCGAGGCCGTGCAGCGCCGCTTCGACGATCTCGACTACCTGCACGACATCGGCGAGATCAATCTCAACATCTCGGGTTGCATGAACTCCTGCGGCCACCATCACGCCGGCCACATCGGCATCCTCGGCGTCGACAAGGACGGGGCCGAGTGGTACCAGGTGTCGATCGGGGGCGCCGACGGTTCCTCCGCCGGCCGCGGCCGCAGTGCCATCGGCAAGGTGATCGGCCCGTCGTTCGCCGCGGACGCCATGCCCGAGGTCATCGCGCGCCTCATCGAGACCTATCTCGAACTGCGCGCCGACGGTGAGCGCTTCATCGATGTCGTCGAACGCACCGGCATCGCCCCGTTCAAGACCCGCGTCTACGCCACCCCGGTGGCTGCCGTGCAACGTGCCGAGGAGGCCGTCGATGTCTGAGATCATCCTCCGCGACCGTGTCGTCGCGGACACGTGGCAGATCCATCGTCCCGAGGCCGGGACGTCCCCTGCGGTCCCTGCGGGCCACGTCCTCGTGCCGCTCGCGATCTGGCTGGGCCAGGCCGACGTGATCGCATCACGGAGCGACGTCGGTGTCTGGATCGCGCCCCACGAGGATCCTGCAACGCTCCGTGACTCGCTCGATCGACTGCCGGTCGTGGCCGTCGACTTCCCGAAGTTCACCGATGGCCGTGGATACTCCATCGGACATCTGCTGCGCACCCGATACGGATATCGCGGCGAACTGCGGGCCATCGGCGACGTCCTGCCGGACCAGCTCGACTATCTGCGCCGCGTGGGCTTCGATGCCTATGCGGTCCGGGCAGACAAGGACATCCGCGATGCGCTCCGGCTGCTAACGACGTTCTCGGAGCCGTATCAGAATTCCTGGGAACCGCCGCTGCCAGCCTTCCGCCGGGTCGCGCGCGGGCAGGTGACGGAGGTGCCGCGATGACGGCCGCGAACACCATCGCTGCGCGCCGTGAGGAAGTGCTGGCGCGACTCGACGCGATCGCCCGCGAGTTCCCGCGCGTCTCGCTGGCGTCGAGTCTCGGCGCCGAGGACATGGTCCTCACCGACATCATCCTGCGCGAGCGGCTGCCGGTGCGGATCTTCACGCTCGACACGGGTCGCCTCCATGCCGACACCGTCGGACTGATCGGTCGCGTGAAGGTCCACTACGGCCACGACATCGAGGTGTTCCGTCCGGTGGAGGAGAGCGTCGACGCCTACGTGCGTGAACACGGCGCCAACGCCTTCTACGAGAGCGTCGATCTGCGCAAGCGATGCTGCGCCATCCGCAAGGTGGAACCCCTCGCGCGCGCCCTTTCCGGACAGCAGGCATGGGTGACCGGGCTTCGCCGCGCGCAGGCCGTCACCCGCACCGATCTGCCGTGGCGCGAGCACGACGCCGTGCACGGGATCGAGAAGTTCAACCCGCTGGCCGACTGGTCGGAGGACGATGTCTGGACTTACCTTCGCGGTGCGGCCGTCCCCTACAATCCGCTGCACGATCGCGGCTACCCGTCGATCGGCTGCGACCCCTGCACGCGGGCGATCCGTCCGGGCGAGGACGTCCGTGCCGGTCGCTGGTGGTGGGAAAGCAGCGACAGCAAGGAATGCGGCCTGCACGTGGCGACCACACCCGTTTCGGAGATTGCCCTTGAACGCTGATCTCAACCTCGCGTCGCCCCGTCTCGGACACCTCGACTGGCTCGAGTCGGAGGCCATCCACATCCTCCGCGAAGTGGCGGCTGAATGTCGCAAACCCGCGCTCCTGTTCTCTGGCGGCAAGGATTCCATCGTGCTGCTGCGTCTTGCCGAGAAGGCCTTCCGGCCGGGCCGCTTCCCGTTCCCGCTGGTGCACATCGATACCGGCCACAACTTCCCGGAAGTCATCGCCTTCCGCGACAAGCGCGTGGCCGAGCTGGGCGAGCGTCTGATCGTCGGCCATCTCGAGGACGCCATCCGGGCCGGCCGCATCCGACTGCGCACGCCGGACGAGAGTCGCAACCGGCATCAGTCGGTGACGCTGCTGGAGACCATCGCCGAGCACGGCTTCGATGCCTGCATCGGCGGTGCGCGCCGCGACGAAGAGAAGGCGCGTGCGAAGGAGCGCGTGTTCTCGTTCCGCGACGAGTTCGGGCAATGGGACCCGAAGAACCAGCGGCCCGAACTGTGGAGCCTGTACAACACCAGAGTCCATCCCGGCGAGAACATGCGCGTGTTCCCGATCAGCAACTGGACCGAGCTGGACGTGTGGCAGTACATCGCGCGCGAAGGTCTCGAAGTCCCGCACATCTACTACGCCCACGAGCGTGAGGTGGTTCGGCGCCCCGGTGGGCTGCTGCCCGTTTCGGATCTCGTGCAGCCGCGGACAGGCGAGACGGTCGAGCGTGTGACCGTGCGTTTCCGCACCGTGGGGGACATGACCTGCACGTGCCCGGTGGAGTCGCCGGCGCGCAACGCGCACGAGATCATCGACGAGACGGCCGTGACGCGCATCACCGAGCGCGGCGCGACCCGCATGGACGACCAGACCTCCGACGCGTCCATGGAACTGAGAAAGAAGGAGGGCTACTTCTGATGTCCGCCATCGAAAGAATTCCGCCCGTCGACACGGGCGTGCTCCGCTTTTCCACCGCGGGTAGCGTCGACGACGGCAAGAGCACGCTCATCGGGCGCCTGCTCTACGACACCAAGGCCATCTTCGAGGACCAGCTCGCGTCCATCGAACGCACGTCGAAGGGGCGCGGCCAGACCGCGGTCGATCTGTCGCTCCTGACCGATGGCCTGATGGCCGAGCGCGAGCAGGGCATCACGATCGACGTCGCGTACCGCTACTTCGCCACGCCGTCGCGCAAGTTCATCATCGCCGACACGCCGGGGCACGAGCAGTACACGCGCAACATGGTGACGGGCGCGTCCACCGCCGATCTCGCGATCGTCCTCGTCGATGCGCGGAAAGGGCTGCTGCCGCAGTCGCGGCGCCATGCCTACATCGCGAGCCTGCTGCGGATTCCGCACGTGGTGCTGGCCGTCAACAAGATGGACCTCGTCGAATACGACGAGCGCGTGTTCCGCGACATCGTCGCTGCCTTCAACGACTTCGCGAAGGATCTCGGCATCGGGCGCATCGACGCGATCCCGCTGTCGGCGCTGAACGGCGACATGGTGGTGGACCGTGGCGATCGCCTGCCGTGGTATCAGGGGCCGACGCTGCTGGACCTGCTCGAGTCGGCAGATGTAGGTCGCGGTGCCGAGGCCGGGCCGCTGTTCTTTCCCGTGCAGTGGGTCGCACGGCCGGGCGACAGCGGTGTCGAAGGGGCCCGCGGGTACGCCGGTCGCATCGAGGCCGGACACGTCGCTCCCGGAGATGCCGTGACGGTGCTGCCGTCGGGGCGGACGTCTAAGGTGCGCTCGGTGCGCACGCTCGATGGCGAACTCGACCGCGCCCACGCCGGGCAGTCGGTGACGATCGTGCTGGACGACCAGCTCGACGTGTCGCGCGGGGATGTCATCGCGACCACCGGGCACGCGCTCACGGTTTCCCGCGAGTTCGAGGCGACGCTCTGCTGGTTCGCCGACGAGCCCTTCGAGCGTCAGCGGCGGTATCTCATCAAGCACGGCACGCAGACGGTGAGGGCGATGTTCGATCGTCCGAAGTTCCGCATCGACGTGAACTCGCTCGGCGTCGAAGAGACCGACACGCTGCGACTCAACGACATCGGCAGCATCGGCGTCCGGACCGCACAGCCGCTCGCGTTCGCGCCCTATCGCGACAACGCCGCCGCCGGCAGCTTCATCGTGATCGACGAGGCCACCAACGCCACCGTCGCCGCCGGTTTGGTCGCCTGATCCATGACAACCTCCAATGCATCACGCCGGATCGTCGGCAAGGTCTGGCTCGTGGGGGCCGGCCCCGGCGCGCCCGATCTGCTCACGCTGCGGGCGGCCGATCTCCTGGCCCGCGCGGACATCGTCTTCCACGACGCGCTCGTGCATCCGGGCACGCTCGCCCTGGCGCGGCGCGCGAAGCTCGTCCCGGTCGGCAAGCGCGCCGGCCACGTCTCCACGGACCAGCGGTTCATCAACTCGCACCTCGTCGAGGCCGCGACCCATCACGAAGTCATCGTCCGCCTGAAGGGGGGCGATCCGATGCTCTTCGGTCGTGCCCAGGAGGAGATCGACGGTCTGGTCGCTGCGGGCGTGCCGTTCGAGGTGGTCCCGGGGATCACCGCGGCGCTCGCGGCCTCGGCAGACCTCGGAGTCTCGCTGACCCGGCGAGGCATGAGTCGCAGCGTGACGTTCGCGACGCCGCGCATCGGGCCGGGCGAGGAGTCCTCGGACTGGGCAGTGGCGGCCGGCCGGGCGGACACGACGGTCCTGTACATGGCCGCTGGCACGCGGGGCGAGACCGTTCGCGCGCTTCACGCCGAAGGGCGGGCGCTGTCCACGCCGGTCGTGGTGGTCGAGAACGCATCGCTGCCGGATACGCGGCGATTCGTCACGACCTTGGGTGACCTCGCAGCGCTTCCGCTGGACGAGGCCACCGGACCCGTCCTGGTCCTCGTCGGTGCCGTTTACGGCGAACTGCTGGCAGCAGCGGATGCCGCGGTGGGCGTGGGCGCCGCCCGCGCCGGCGTGCGATGAGTGCATCGGCGGCTGCGATGCCCCGCACAGGCATCGTCCTCTTCGCGCACGGTGCCCGGGACCCCGGATGGGCGGGGCCCCTCCGGGCCATCGCGGCGCGGATCCGCGAGGCAAGCCCGGGTCTGCGGGTCGAGCTGGCGTTCCTGGAGTTCATGGCGCCGTCGCTCGCCGACGCCGTCGCGGCGATGACCACGGACGGGTTCGACCGGATCACGCTCGTGCCGCTCTTCCTCGCCCAGGGCGGCCATCTCAAGAAGGATCTCCCGGTGCTGCTGGCGGACATCCGTGCGCGGCATCCCGGTGTCGACATCCGCGTCACGCCCGCGATCGGTGATGCGCCGGAGCTGGTTTCGGCGATCGCCCAGTGGGCGCTCCGTCAGCACGGTGATGCCTGATGCCGGCCGCCCGGTCCCGCCGGCACGCTACTGGTAGCGCAGCGCCTCGATGGGCTTCAGGTTCGCGGCCTTGCGCGCCGGATAGAACCCGAAGAACACGCCGATCGCGGCGGCCACGGCGAACGACAACACCACCGACCACGTCGTGACCTCGGCGTAGACGCCCGTGGCGCTCGATGCGGCCATGGCGATGCCGACGCCGAGCGCCACACCCAGCACGCAGCCCAGCACCGACACGATGATCGCCTCCGCGAGAAACTGCGTGAGGATGTCGCGCCGGCGCGCCCCGATGGCCATGCGGATGCCGATCTCGCGCGTCCGCTCCGTCACCGACACCAGCATGATGTTCATGATGCCGATCCCGCCCACCACGAGTGACACGCACGCGACGGCGCCCAGCAGTGTCGACATCACCTTCGTCGCCTGCGCCTGGGCTTGGGCGGCGGCGCTCATGTTCCGGATGATGAAGTCGGGCTCCTGACCCTCCTGGATGCGGTGGCGCTCGCGGAGCAGCGCGGTCATGTCCTGTTCCGCCTGCGGCATCGCGGCTTCGCTCGCGCCCTTCACGAGCATCATCCGTACGCTGTTCGGGAACTGGCTGCCGAAGATCTTTCGTTGTGCGGTGGTGAACGGGACGATGACCGTGTCGTCCTGGTCGCGGCCGTCGAAGCTCTGGCCCTTCGGCGCCAGCGTGCCGGTCACGATGAAGGGGGCGTTGCGGATGCGGATCGTCTGGCCGATGGGGTCGTCGTCGCCGAACAGCCGGTCCGCCACGGTGTGACCGAGGATCGCGACGCGTGCCGCGGTGCGGAGGTCCGCCTCCGAGAGGGGTTCGCCGCGATCGATCTGCCATTCGCGCAGCGTCAGATAGCTCGGCGTCGTGCCGTACACCTGGGTGTTCCAGTTCGTCGCGCCGTAGACCACTTGCGCCGAGCCGGGCTGCAGGGGCGCCACATCCATCACCGTCGCCAGTTCCTGCACCGCGTTCGCATCGTTGATCGTGAGCGTCGGCGCGCTGCCCGTGCCCGATCGGACGCCGCTCGTCGTCGAGAAGCTCGACATCACGAAGAAAAGATTCGAGCCCAGCGTCGCGATGGTCTGCTTCACCACGACCTGCGCCCCCTGGCCGATCGCGAGCATCAGGATCACGGCGCCCACCCCGATCACCATCCCGAGCATCGTGAGAAACGTACGCAGCTTGTTGGCGCCCATGGCGAGCCAGGATTCGCGGAGGATCGCGAGGATCATCGCGTTGCCGCCTCGGCGGCAATCGTCCGGCCGGCGCGCTCGTCCTCGACGATGCGTCCGTCCACGAAGGTCACGCGCCGGTCCGCGTAGGCCGCGACGTCCGCCTCGTGGGTGACGAGCACGATGGTGATGCCGTCCTCCTCGTTGAGCGCCGTGAAGATGCGCATGATCTCCTGGCTCGTGGCGGTATCGAGATTGCCGGTCGGTTCGTCGGCCAGCAGCAGTCGCGGGCGATTCGCGAGCGCGCGGGCGATGGCCACCCGCTGTTGCTGGCCCCCGGAGATCTGACTCGGGCGGCGGGCTTCGAGGCCAGGCAACCCGACCTTGCCGAGGAGGTCCCGCGCGCGCGATTCGCGCTCGGCGCGCGGGACGCCGCCGTACACGAGGGGCAGGGCGACGTTCTCGGCGAGACTGGCACGCGGCAGCAGGTTGAACCCCTGGAACACGAACCCGATGAAGCGGTTGCGCAACCTGGCGAGGGCGTCGCCGTCCAGCCGGGACGTGTCGTGCCCATCCAGCGAGTAGTGGCCCGAGGTGGGGGTGTCGAGACAGCCGAGGATGTTCATGAACGTGGATTTGCCCGAACCCGACGGCCCCATGATGGCGACGAACTCGCCCGGCAGGATCGTCAGGTTCACGTCGCGGAGCACCGGTTGCGGACCGGCAGCCGTCTCGTACTGTTTGTGCAGTGCCTCGACGCGCACGATCGCGTCGGTGGTCGCCCCTGCCATCAGAACGCTCTCATCGGGCGGCTGCTGCCACCCGAGGCGCCTTCCGCGAGCCGCGCCTGCACGGCCACGCGATCACCGACTTTCAGTTCACCGGACGTGATCTCCACCGTCCGGTTGTCTGCCAGGCCGGTCGTCACCGAGATGGGTACCAGTTCCTCGCCTCGGGCGACGAACACGCGCGCCCCGGGGCCACGGCTGCTGCCGCCTGCCTTCGCCTTCTCGTCGGGTTTCGCGCCAGGCTTCGTCCCGGTGCCCGGCGGCTTGCCGCCCGGTGCGGTTTCCTTCGGACGGAACCGGAGCGCGGCCGCCGGCACGAGCAGGGTGTCGTCCCGCTGATCGACCTGAACGGCGATGTAGGCGGTCATCCCCGGCATCAGCACGAGATCCCGGTTGTCGACGCCCACGACGACGTTATAGGTGACGACGTTCTGCTGGATGATCGGGCTCAGGCGGATCTGCCGCACCGTGCCTTCGAAGTTGCGGCCGGGAAAGGCGTCGACGGTGAATTTGACGGCCTGGTCGGTACGCACGCGACCGATGTCTGCCTCGGCGACGTTGGTGTCGATCTGCATGCTCGCGAGGTCCTGCGCGATCTGGAAGAGCGTCGGCGTCTGGAAGCTCGCCGCGACGGTCTGCCCCAGGTCCACCGAGCGGGCAACGACGGTGCCGGAGACCGGCGACCGGATCACGCTGAAATCGAGATTGGCCTTGTCGCGCGCGAGTTGGCCCCGCGCTGCGCGCAGCTGGGCCTCGGCGGACTTCCGGGTCTGGATCGCTTGGTCGAGATCCTGCTGCGGCACGTAGTCCTGGCGCAGCAACTCCCGGATCCGCGCCTCGTTCACCCTGGCGAACTCCAGCGCGGCCGTGGCGTTGGCGACGTTGCCACTGCTTTGTTCGACGGCAGCGCGGAATAGGGTCGGATCCAGTTCGAGCAGGATCTGACCTTCCTCGACTTTCGAGTTGAAGTCGGCGTACATGCGCTGGACCGTCCCGGAAACCTGCGTGCCGACGTTCACGAGCGCCACGGGGTTCAGGGTGCCGTTGGCGGTGACGGTCTGCGTGATCGGACCGCGCGTGACCTCCTCGAACTGATAGCGCTCGTCGAGCGTCTTCACCTGCGATGTCTGCCAGGTGCGCCAGCCGTAGAAAGCGGCCGCACCCAGCGCGGCCACCACGGCGAGCTGGACGGCGACCCGTGTCCATTTCATGGTTTCGTTTCCCCGGGGTTCGGTCCGCGCGCGTGGCGGACGTCGGTGAACAGCGTCATGTCGAGGGTTCCCACTGCCTTCGCGAGCGTGACCTTCGCCACGTTCCAGCGAAAGCGGGCCTGGATGCGTTGCAGATTGGCCGAGGCCAGCGCGCTCTGCGCGTTCATCAAGTCGGCCAAGGTGCCGGCGCCTGCACGGTAGCGGCCCAGCGCGAGTTCGTAGGATTCGGTGGCACTCGCGACGAGGTCGGCGGCCGCCCCCAAGGACTCGCCCTGCGTGCGCACGGTCTGATAGGCCTGCCAGACCTCGAGGCCCACGTCGTTGCGCAGCCGATCGCGATCGGCGAGCCGTTGTTCGACGCGCTCCTGGGCCGCGCGGATCCGATAGCTGAGCTGGTAGCCGGTGAAGATCGGGACCGTGAGCGAGAGACCGACCACACCGGTCCGTGTTTCGAGGCCAGGATTCACCGAGGTGCCGGAAAGATTTCCCGTGGCCGATACGGAGGGCTGGCTCGCGGACTCCTGCACCCGCACGGATGCTTCGGCGGACCGTACCTGCGCGTCTGCGGCGAGGATGTCCGGGCGCCGCAGGAGTGCCGCGTCGATGAGACGATCGACGGCGGCTTCGGCGAGGCGCCGCGCTTCGAGGTCCGCCGGCGGAGTGATCTTCAACAGTCGGCTGGCGGGGAGGCCCATGCGATTCGCGAGCACGCCGCGAGCCGCTGCGGCGTCGCCTTCGGCCTGGGTCTGGGTCAGTCGGGCTTGCGACATCGCGGTCTGAGCCTGCAGGACATCGGCCCGCGTGGCCGCGCCGGCGGCCTGCCGACCGCGGGCGGCGTCGAGACTCTGCTGACTCGCGCGCGTGGCAGCGATGGCGGCGGCCACGGCTTCCTCGGCGGCGAACAGGCCGAAGTAGGCATCGGTGGTGGACTGCAGGACGGCCTGCAGTGTCGCATCGTGGGTCCAGTCGGCGGCCAGGAGCGCGTCGCGAGCCTGATCGAGTGCCGCATCGCGTCCGCCGGCATCGAGCAGCAGGTAGTTGAACGACAGGCTGCCGGTGGCAAGATCCCGATTACCCGGTGCGATCGTGTTGCGCGCGTTGGAGCGCTGCACGCCCAGGGTGCCTGTGACGTTCGGCAGGTACGCACTCCGGGCGACGCCAACGTCAGCGGCTGCGGCGCGGGCGGCGGCCCAGGTCTGGCGGGTCTGCGGGTTGGCGCACAGCGCGCGATCGAGTGCATCGACCAGGGCGATGGCATCCGGCAGCGGCCCCGCATTGCAGAGGGACGTTGCCATCGTCCCGCCCCACGCATGAGCAGGCGTGGCCGGATGACCTGATGCCGTATCGAACGGGTCTCCGGGCGCCGCCATTGCCAGCCCACCGCTGAGGAGCGCGGTGACGGCAGCAGTCGCGAGCGTGGCCGTGTTGTTGGCGGGGCGGGTTGGCACTCGGCGGGCTGGATGCATGGCGTCGATTGGATCACGGATGGCTGGCATCAGCCTTTCCCGTGAGGAATGTTGTGTCGCGGACCGTGGGTTCCGCCAAGGCCGAAGGCAGCATCAGGGACTCCCTCCGTCGCCACAGGTTCCACTTTCGGGCCTTTCCGATCGATCGCGTCGTGCTTGCAGCTCAAGTGGCCCCACTGCGCGCCGTTAGGCTGTTCGTCCCGTCGGACGGATTCCAGAATCTGCCCCGGAAGACACGGAATCCAATGTCTCTTCTCATTTCTGCCGTAGCCGACATGACCGGCCAGCGCGATCGTGACCTCCTCGAGGTGACGGTCGCGGAGGTTTTGTTCGGCCTGCTCGACGCGCAGCGCATCGCGCTCTGGAAGGTGATCCCCCACAACCACGGGGCGCGCGTCCGACTCATGGCGGGGCTCGAAAGCGGACAGGTCGTTGCCATGTCGGACCCGGCGGTCGAGCCCGAGATGCTGCCACGCATCGACCACCACGAGGGATTCTCGACCTGCTTCGAATCGCAACTGCCGTTGCGACTGTCCGTCCCCGGGACGGGGGCACGGAGGCATGTCTATCCCGTCACGTCGGAACGGGAGCCGGTCGGGCTGCTGGAGATCGAGTCTGCCGCGGACTTGAGCGAGTCGCAGGACCTCGTGGTGGCCGGCCTGCTGCGGATCTACCGCAATCACCTCTCGCTCCTCGACTACAGCGAACACGACACACTGACCGGCCTGCTCAACCGCCGCACGTTCGACGACATCTTCGTGCGGCGCGTCTCCCGACAGGGGATGGCCATCTATGCGGACCGCGAGATCGAGTTCATCGGCCATCGCCGGGTGTCGCTGCCTGGCGAAGCGCCATGGCTGCTCGTGGTCGACATCGACTACTTCAAGCGCATCAACGACCGGTTCGGGCATCTCTTCGGGGACGAGGTGCTTCTTCTCATGGCGAGATTCATGCGATCGGTGTTCCGACCCCACGACGTCCTGTTCCGCTTCGGCGGCGAGGAGTTCGTCGTGCTCCTGGCACCGACGGATGCGCTCGGCGCGGAGGCGGCCGCAGAACGCTTTCGGGCTTCGGTCGAGAACTTCCCCTTTCCGCAGGTCGGTCGGGTCACCGTGAGCGTCGGCTACACGAGGGTGTCGCCGGACGACACGCCATTCGGCGCCTTCGGGCGCGCGGACGAAGCCCTCTATTACGCGAAGCAGCACGGGAGGAACCGCGTGGTCTGTCACGAGGCGCTCGTGAAGAGCGGCGACGTCGAACTCAAGGAGAAGGTGGACAACGAGGTGGAGTTGTTCTGACGGCGATCTCCGGGTTGCCCAGCGAGACGGACCTCGTTGTGCAGTCGGGTGCGGGGAGCGCTTCAAGGTCCCGGGGCGCGCAGTCGGTCGTGGACGATGGCCCCGACGACCACGAGCGCGCCGACCCATTGCCACGGACCGAGGTGTTCCCCCAGCGCGAGTCCCGCAATGCCTGCCACCGCGACCGGCTCCAGGTTCAGCATCACCGCAGCCGACGCGGCGCCCACGGATGGCAGCAGCAGGAAGAGCAGGACGACCCCCGCCGCATAGAAGATTGCGAGGCCGGCCAATCCCTGCCAGGCGGGGCCGTCCGTCGGAAGCGTCAGGGCGCCCGCCGCGATGGCTGACCCGCCGAAGATGGTCGCCGCGGTGCTCATCATCAGGAAGGTACGGAGCGGGGCGGCGACACCCGGAGCGAGTCGGGGCGTCATGACGAGAATGCCGGTGAATGCCAGCGAGGCGCCAGCCGCCGCGGCCAGGCCCGGGAGGTCCACGCGGTCGGGATTCACGCCCAGCACCAGCGCGAGCCCGCAGAAGGCCGCCGCGAGGGACGCCGTACGGGCTCGGGTGAGGCGATGCTCGCCGAGCGCCGCCGATGCGATCGCCGTGAGAAAGGGGTACGTGTAGAAGACGAGGATCGCGAGCGTCACCGGGAGACGTTTGACTGCCACCTGGATGAGCAGCGTCTGGACGACGACGCCGAGACCGAGAAGGAGAATCCCGCGGAAGGCGGAACGGGACACACGGAGCGGCGCGCGTCGCCATCTCAACAGGCACAACAGAATCGCGCTCGCGCACAGCGCGCGGAATGTCGCGGCGGTCATGATGCCCACGCCGTGCCCGAAGGCGAACCGCGCGCAGACGTGCCCGGTGCCGAGACTGAGTGCCGCACCCAGCAGTCCGACGGACGCCCACCAGCGGACAACGCGATCTGTCACAGGGATGCCGATGAACGCTCAGGAGCCCTTGCCGGGGCGTTGCTTCTCGTATTCCTCGTACGGCTGGCTGGGCTGCGTGGCGCGCTCCGTAGGGGTCCTCAGGGCGTCGTTGCTCTGTCGGGCACCCTCGTAGACGCCACCGGGACCCGCGCAGCCGCTGATCGCCGCTGCACCGAAGGCGCCCATCACGATGAGGACGCGGCGCATCAGGAGCGCGCGCGGAAGGCGTCGATGAACGGTCGGACCGCCTCTCGGCGCGTTTCCATCGCTGCCTTGATCTGCAGACCCACGGCATCGATGTGTCGGATGATCGCGCCCTGGAGCGGGATCGCGATGAGCTTCGAGTACCGAGGGCCTACGCAATACCGGCTCTCGGGACTGCAGGCGACGAACTGGAATGCTTCCCGGTATTTCGTCGAGAACTCCAATTCATTGTCTTTCTCGGGGATGCGGGCCTGCGCCGCCTTCTGCAGCGCCTTCAGCTCGCCCTCGGCGCCCTTCAGGTCGTATTTGAAGCGGCCCGAGTACGTGTAGTTGAAGAGCGTCATCTCGCCCATGAACCAGTCCATCATCGCGAGCTGCGCCTTGCCGGATTCACTCGCGAAGTGGTTGGCGATCGTGTCGGAGTCCTCGCCGGCGAACGTGGTGGAGACGTATTCCGTCCGGATGTCCTTGACCCATGTTTCCTGGGCCAGGAGGGCCATCGGCGCATCGACCGTCTCCTGAAGCAGCAAAGCCTCGGCCTCCGCCCATTCGGGCACACCCTCCTTCCAGGCGGCGCCGGCGCCTGCCTCCTTGCCCCATGCAGCGAGCAGGTCGCGGGCGAGGGTGAGGGACAGCTGCTTCGTGATCAGACGGGCTGCCCCGATGATCAGGGCCTCGTCGTGGGACTTCGCGACCCGTTCGGCAGCGGACCGCCGGTCGGCGTCCTCTTCCGCCTTGGTCTCGGCCGCCAGGGCGATGCCCGGCAGGAGCACTGCGGCGAGCGCTGCACAGGCGAGCTTGCGCATCCACATCTGCATCGAATCACTCCCTTCTTTGTCGATCGGATCTCCCAATCGAGTATAGCCCCGCGCTATTGCAGTGCGGCAGAGCCTGGCGGGGCAGGCATGCCGTCGGGACCCCGGGGCGAGCGCTCCGCGACGAAGGCCCGAGCCTGTCCCTCGTACTCCTCGCGCAGATGCGGCTGGCGTGCGATCAGCGCTTCCTTCGCGTCTAGCGCACGGTCGGCGTCGGTGCCGGAGGGCAGCAGGAGGGTCGCCACGCAGTAGTGCACCAGGGCGAGCCCACCGTGCCGTTCCCCTGCCAGGCCGTTCATGTGGATGTCGGCGAGGACCAGGTGTGCCAGTCCGTCGAGCTTGTCGGCCGCGAATTCCAGCAGGCTGAGCGCCTTCTGGAGATCGGACTCGGGGACCTCTCGGGAGAGATGCATGAGGGCCAGGTGCGTTGCGGCAACCTCATGACCCTGGTGCGCGGCCCGTTCGTACCAGGAGGCGGCTTCGACAGGATCTGCGGGGCCGCCGAGACCCGCCTGGAGCATCCGGGCGAACTGCATCTGCGCCTCCGAGACTCCCTGGCGGGCCGCGGCCTCGTACCAGCGTCGCGCCGCCAGGTGGTTTCGCGGTCCGGCCTCTGCGCGGTCGTACATGTGTCCGAGGGCGAACTGCGCCCAGGCGTGCCCTGCGTCGGCAGCGCGCGAGTACCAGTCGCGTGCCTTCTGGAGATCCAGCGGCGCGCCGGGCTTCTCCGGCAGATCGTGCAGAAGGCCGAGATCGAACATGGCCTGGGTGTCGCCGGCCTCCGCGCGGGCGGTCAGACCGGCGAGGCGCTCGAGCGCCGTGGTGTCGTCGTTCATGGTGTGGGGTGCGAGGGTGTCTTGTCGCTGGGCGCGCGGAAAACGGAAAGGGCAGCCCGTGGGGGCCGCCCCTTCATTCGTCGGATCGTGCTCAGCGCTCGGTGGTCTTGCGGATGTCCTTGGTCTCGCTCCATTCCTCGATGCCGGTCTGGATGTTCGTCAGACTCATGAAGAGCTGGTAGTACACATCCTTCACGTTCTTCGTCTCCTTCACGATGGAGGTGATCTCGCCGGTGACCCGGTAACCGGCGCCGACCATCTTGCCCTGCTGCACGGCCTTGTCCTGGTCGTACTGCTCACCCTGCTGGCGCTTCAGCTCGTCGAGCTGCCTCTGCATCTCGGCCTGGTCCACGGCAAATCGAACGCGCCCGCTCTTCTGGAGTGAGGAGCGCATGCGGTTCGTGATGGCGCGCGTGTCGATGTACTCGCTGGTCTTGTTCTTCACTTCCTGCGTGGTGACGATCGGGAGGTTGCCGCTGGCGATCACTGGCGCCTGGAGCATCGACTGGGTCATCTGTTCGGCCAGCATCTGAAGGTCGGTGGAGCCGAACTGGTTGGTCACCGTCTCGACGGATCCGGCGTCGCCGTAGCGGGTCTTCGGTCCTGCGCATCCGGCGAGGCCGATGGCGGTGGCAAGGATGAGCAGGGTGGCCAGGCGGGCGGGGCTGGTGGATAGGGTCCGGGTCATGGGTGTGCTTCTCCTGGGTCCGAGGGGGCGGGTCACTCCTGACCCATCACGATGAACTTGAAATCGCGTGCCTTGGGATTCGGGGCGATGGCGGTGACGGTCTGGCGCGAGTTGCCGTACATCAGCAGCGGCTTCCAGGTTTCCTCGTCAGCGGCGCGCATCCCTTCGGCATCCGACCAGCGGAACTTGTACATGAGGCGCTCGACATCGCTCTCGTCGTTGAACACGACGACGTCGACCTTGAGGAGGTCCCCGGTCGTCGTGCACCGGATCTCCTCGAGTTCGACGTCCGGATTCTGTCCGCCTTCCTTCGCTACTTTCGCGCGCACCAGATCGCCCATGGTCGAGATCTTCGTGTCGCCGATCGGGCATCCGAAGGCGAAGCCCGGCTTCTCGAAACCTTTCTTCGTCCCGCAGCCGGTCACGAACAGCGCGGCAAGGGTTACGGCGACGACGGTTGATGCTTTCATTGCAGTGTCCTCCAGGAGCGGGGGGAAGAGGGAAGGTCGATGACTCGTACGTGAGCATACATGCCGAGGTCGCCCGGTTCTCCGGCGCTTTCGGCCGATGGAAGTTCCGGTGCCGGGGTTCCACCGGGCATGCCCGGGGGCGCGACGAACGCGTGCCCGCGCAGCAGGCGGACCGAGACCAGCGCGTGGCTGGCGGTGAGGTTGACGTCGAACCGCGCCGATCCGTTGTCGGAACGGACGCTCACGGGGTGCGATCCGCGTGGCAGGCGAGCGCGCGCGATCGTGACCTGCGCGGGCAGGGTCCGCCAGCCGCGCTCGTCCGCCTGTTCCACGACCGCACCGCCGATCTGGAGCGCGAGCAACGCGATGGCGGCACCGAGGGCATCATCCCGGTTGCGCTGCTGGGCCATCTGCCTCTGAAGCTGGTACTGCGCCACGGCTTTCGTGGCAGAGCGAACGAAGGCGCGAAACATGATTCCCGGCATGTCGTCCTGCAGCGCCCGTCTGGCCATGGCGTCGAGGTCGAGGATGTGTGCCGTCGGAAGGGTGTCGAAGCCGCCGATCTGGATGTCCGGTGCCTGGTAGCCGAACGGGGCCGGGGGCAGGACAGGGAAGGAGACCTGCACGAAGGTGAAGGCGCCGTAGGCGGGGATCGGAATCGGCAGGCTGAAGCTGCGGGACTGCCGGCCGGGGATGGCACCCGTCTCGATGACGAAGAGCGTGTCGCAAAGGGCGTCGTCGGGTGCGCCGGTGCGCGCATCGAGCCCGCCAAGTGCATCGTCCAACGCCGACTCCCCAGGACGCAGCTCGATGGCCGTGCGATATCCAGGCGCGGCGAGGCTGGGTTCGCCCAGCGCCTCGTAGACGAAACCGGCGAGGTAGTGGGAGAGGGCATTCTGGTAGCCGTTGCGCAGCGCGTTGGCCTCCGGCGTCGCGATGGATTCCACGGGGTATCCGTTGATCTCGCGAAAGCTCACCTGGGCAGACTTGCCCGCGGCTTCCTCGCGCAACTTCTGGTACTCCCGTGCTCTGACCTCGACAATCAGCGCCTCGCGCTCGTGCGTGCGCTTGATCTCGACGCGCGCCTTGTCCCAGTCGCCGAGGGCCAGGTGGTCCATCGCCATACGCGTGGTGATGAGCACCTTCTCGTAGTCCGAGCCTTCGTATGTTCGGACGCGATCGTTCAACAGGAAGCTTCCAGTCTGTCCGACGGCCCTGGTCGGATCGAGCTTGACGGCCGCTTCCCACGCGAGGACCTCGGCGTCCGCCTTGCGGAACGACTCGAAACTGCCCGTGAAGTCGTTCGAAAGTCGTTTCAACTCCCCAAGTTCCATGTGGAAGAGCAGGTCCTTGTCGTCGGACGTGTTCTGCTTCTCGAGTACGGAGATCGCGCCGGACAAGTCACCGCCCGCGGTGCGCTCTATGACCTTGTCCATCTCGGCGCGGTAGCTTCGCAGCGCCCCGCAGCCGCTGAGCAGCGCTGCGCAGACCAGCACGGCGAGGATCCGGATGGCGGGCGGAGGCGGCGCTACGTTCGAGTCTGGATGCGGAAGTGCGGAAGTCATGCAGTGGCGGTGCCGGAGTGGACCCTCGGGTCGGAGCAGGGCCGACCCATTCTGACACGCCCGCGACCGGGCATGGCAACCGGACATTGACGGCGGAGTTGGCGACGCATTTCATCGCTGAAACGAAAACGCCCCGCTGTGGAAGCGGGGCGTTCGTGCAATGCTGCCCGACGGTGACGGTAATTCCTCGTCACCTGTATAGGTGCTGTCAGCTCCCGATCCGGCGGCTCTGACGGCGGGAGGTGCCCAGTCCTACCAAACCCAGGCCGATGGCCACCATGGCCCACGTGCCCGGTTCGGGGATCGGCAGGGCCGATCCGGTCATCTCGACGCGAAGTCCGGTGGGATTGAGGGCGGCGGTGCCGTTGAACACGACGAAGTCGATCGTGTTGATACCCGATACGAAGTAGTCGTCCAGCGTGAAATCCGCATAGCCGAGGCGGAACGACTCGAACAGCGTGGTGTTGCCCGTCCCGTTGCCGTTCACGAGGATGTCCAGCCCGTTGTTGTCGGACATCCAGCGACCGACGATGACGGCTGTGGACGGGTCGAACCCGGTGAGATCGACGGTGGTCCGGTAGGTGTACTGGCCGGTTGCGTTGTTGTTGCCTGCGTCGGCGCGTGGGCTGATCCACTTCGATATGGACGAATTGGCAGTCCAGGGGCCGATGGGGAAGCCGCTGTTGGTCACGAAGGCTTCCGGGCCGTCATACGTGGCATCCGGGCTCTGGATCAGCGTGTAATGCGGGTCGATTGCGCCGCCAGGCAGCGGATTGCCGGAGGCGTCCACGCCGGTGTTGAACACGGCGAGGTTCGAGATCGTGATCGCGTGGGACGGGCCGGCGAAGGAGAGCGTCGCGGCGACGGCAAAGGCGGCGGTGAGGAACTTGGTGTGGATCATGACAGTGCGAACTCCGAGGTATTCCGTGGCTGACGTATCGGGAATCTTTCATTCCGAGAGCTTGGGTCGGTAAGCGGAATCCGTGCCATTTCTAAAATCTGTTGTTATGGAAGAATTTTTGATGTCTCGTCGTTCGATGGGACTCGCCTTTGTAAGGCGCATCGACAGCGGTGACGGGCTGCGGCGGCGGAATCTCCAGGCAACGTCAGTCCGGCGCGCGATCGTCGACGGGCCGTGCGCGGGCTTCGATCAGCGCATACAGCGCGGGGAGCACCACGAGAGTGAGGAGGGTGGAGGTGATCAGACCGCCGATGACCACGATGGCAAGGGGGCGCTGGACTTCGGATCCCGGTCCCGTGGCGAAGAGGAACGGGATGAGGCCCAGCATCGCGACGGTCGCCGTCATCAGCACGGGGCGCAGGCGGGCGCCGGTCCCTTCGATGATCGCCTCGTTCACCGTCCGGCCTTCGGACCGCAGGGAAGTGATATACGACACGAGAACGATGCCGTTCAGTACGGCGATGCCCCATAGGGCGATGAAGCCCACCGAGGCAGGGACGGAGAGGTACTCGCCGGTCACGAAAAGTGCGATCACGCCGCCGATCGACGCGAAGGGCAGCACCGTGATGATGAGGGCCGCGTACCGCAGCGAGCGGAACAGCAGGAAGAGAAGGAAGAAGATTGCGGCGATCGTGGCCGGGACGATGAGCATCAGGTGCGACATCGCCTTTTCCATGTTCTGGAACTGCCCCCCCCATTCGAGCGAATAGCCCGGTGGCAACGGCAGCCGTGCGGCGATGTCCTTCTGGAGTTCCGCCACGAAACCTCCGAGATCTCGGCCGGCGACGTTCATCCCCACGACGATCCGCCGCTTTCCGCCTTCGCGCGAGATCTGTGCCGGACCCTCGATCACCTGGATTTGCGCCAGGTCCCGCAGATGCACGCGGGTGCCGCGCGACGAGATGAGGAGCATGTCCTCGATGGCGGCTGCATCGTCGCGAAACTCGGCGGGCAGTCGCACCGAGGCAGGGAATCGCCACTCGCCCTCGAAGACGTCCGTCGCGGTCTTCCCACCCACCGCGATCTCCACGAAGTCGCGGATGTCCGTCACATTGAAGCCGTGCCGGGCGATGGCCTGGCGGTTCACCTCGATCTGCAGGTACTGCTGACCGGACACTTTCTCGATCCGGAAATCCTGCGCCCCGCGTACCCGCGCGGCGATCGCTGCGATCTGTTCTGCGAGGAGGCGCAGCTCCTCCATGTCCGGGCCGAAAACCTTCACGGCGACGTCCGAACGCACACCCGTCACCATCTCGTCCACGCGGTCGGAGATCGGCTGGGCCATCACGATCTGCACGCCCGGGAGATCCGCCAGTCGTTCGCGCATGCGCTGGGCGATGTCGTCCTGGGTCCAGCCTTCCGGCCACTCGCTGCGCGGCGTCAGCGTCACGATGGGGTCTGCCTCGTTGGGGCCTGCCGGGTCCGCGGGTGACTCGCCGCGACCGATCCGCGACACCGCCATCTTGACGCCGGGGATCTCCATCATCCTGCGCATGGCCTCCTGTTCCATGCGCACCGATTCATCGAGCGAAATGCTCGGCGCTCGCATGATGTTCGGGGAGACCGACCCCTCCTTCATCTCCGGTATGAACGAGGTGCCGAGGAACGGGAACAGGGCAAGCGTGCCGACGAACAGCGCGACCGAGATGGCGACCGTCTTCCGGCTGTTGCCGAGCACCCACGTGAGCAGCGGACGGTAGCCGAGCTTCACCAGGGCGATGACCCGGGTGTCGTGGTCGGCGCCGCCCTTCAGGAGATAGCGGGCGAGAGCGGGCGACAGCGTGAGCGACAGTAGCAGCGAGATCGCGAGCGCGATCGCGATCGTGAAGGCGAGCGGCGCGAACATCTTTCCCTCCATGCCCTCCAGCGTCATGAGAGGCAGGAAAACGAGAATGATGATGCTCACGCCGAACAGCACCGGCGTTGCGACTTCCATGGTCGAACGCAGGATCGTGGCCGAGCGGCTGCCGATCGCGCTTTCCGCGCGCCCGAGATGGCTGAATGCGTTCTCGACCACGACCACCGAGCCGTCCACCATCAGTCCGATCGCGATGGCGAGCCCGCCGAGCGACATCAGGTTGGCGGAGAGTCCCACGCGGTTCATCACGATGAATGTCACCAGCGGTGTCAGCACGAGTGTGGCCACCACGATGAGCGACGACCGCACGTCTCCGAGAAACAGGAACAGGACGATCACGACGAGGATGATCCCCTCGATCAGGACCTTCACCACCGTGCCCAGCGCGGCATCGACGAGTTCCGATCGATCGTAGTACGGCACGATCCGCAGGCCGTCGGGTATCGCGCCGCTCGCGTTCAGCGCGGCGACCCGCGTCTTCACCCGCGCCACCACCGCCTTCGCGTTCTCGCCGGCGAGCATCATCACGATGCCGCCGACGCTCTCCGTGACCCCGTTCTTCACCATCGCGCCGAATCGTGGCTGATGCCAGATGCGGACCTCCGCCACGTCGCGGATCAGCACCGGCGTCGTCGAGACCTCCTTCAACACGATGGCACCGATGTCTCCGACGGATCTCACGAGGCCCAGTCCGCGGATCAGATACTGATCCGCATGGTGCGCGAGCACGCCGCCGCCGAAGTTCGTGTTGTTTCGCCGGAGCGCCTCGTAGACGTTGGCAGGGGTGATGCTGAAGTGGCTGAGTCGATCCGGATCCAGTACTACTTGGTACTGCTTCACATACCCGCCGGTCGAGTTGATCTCGGCAACGCCGGGGATCGATCGCAGATACGGGCGCACCACCCAGTCCTGCAGGGTGCGCCGCTGCGTGAGCTCCTCCCTGGTGAGGGCGCGCTTGCCGTCGTCGGGATGCTCCAGCGTGTACTGGTAGACCTCGCCCAGAACGGACGAGACTGGCCCCAACTGCGGCGTCACGCCCTCGGGCAGGCGGTCGCGTACCTCGATGAGGCGCTCCGTGACCATCTGGCGGGCGAGATAGAGATCGGACTGCTCGGTGAAGACGAGCGTGATCAGCGAGAGCGACGGGCGATTCAGCGACCGCATCTCCACCAACCCGGGCAGGCCCGTCATCGCGATCTCCACCGGCACGGTGACGGCGCGTTCGATCTCCTGCGGCGAACGACCCAGTGCCTCGGTGGCAATCTGCACCTGGACGTTGGTGACGTCCGGGAATGCATCCACCGACAACTTGCGTACGGACGCGAGCCCGGCGACGAGAAGGATGCAGGCGACCACCACCACGACGACCCGCTGTCGCAGCGCCCCGCGAATGACAGCCTCGATCAAGCGCCTCTCCGACGTGATGGACTGCGAAGCCGGAGGATACGCTCCGGCGGCAGGCCACGCCGGAGCGGCGTCATGGCACTCAGTGGATCACGACACCCCAGGGCATCTCCCCGACCGCGATGTCCTTCACTTTCTTGTTGGTGGCGGTGTCGATCACCGAGACCGAATTGGACCGGCCGTTCGCGACATACAACTTGGCGCCGTCAGGGGTGATCGCCATGTTCCAGGGGCGCTTGCCCACCGGGATGGTCGCCACGACGGCGTTCGATGCCGTGTCGATGACCGACACGTTGGCGTCCTTGCCGTTGGAGACGTACACGCGCTTACCGTCGGGGTGCATCGTCACGCCGTTCGAGTAGTTCCCCGTGGCGATCTTGGCGACGACGGTCCGCGTGGCCCAGTCGATGGCGTAGGTCGTATTGGCGAGTTCGCATGCCACGTACAAACGGCTGCCGTCCGGTGTGAACGCCATGCCGCGCGGGCGGCTGCCCACCTGGACCTGGGCCACCTGCTTGCGGGTGTTCACGTCCACGATGTCGATCTGGTCGGCTTCCTCGGCGCTCGCCACCATCCAGCGGCTGTCCGGGGAGAAGATCGCGTGCTCGGGGTTCTTCCCCTTGACCTTGATCGAGAAGACGCGCTTGCCGGTGGCCGTGTCCACGAACGCCACCGAGTTGCTGACCTCGACGGCGGCGACGACGTAGCGGCCGTCCGGGGAGATGGCGACACCTTCGGGCGACTCGCCGAGGTCGATGAGTTCTGCGACCTTGCCCGCTTCGATGTCGACAACGGCGAGAGCGTTCTTGGGCTGATCGCTCACATATGCCTTCCGTCCATCCGGACTCACCGCCAAGCCCCGTGGCTTGTCCCCGGCGGGAATCGTGCGGACGACCGTGTCCGTGTCGGTGTCGATGACGCTGAGGGTGCCCGACTTCTCGTTCGGGACGTACGCGAAGGGAGCGGCACCGACATGGGCCGCGAGGAACAGTGCGCTGGCGAGTGTGGCTGCGAGGGTCTTCGTGATCACGCGCAAGATCTCCGTGTGATGGGTGGGACTGGCTGGGATTGCAGCTCCGCGGGATCCGCGAACCTGCCAAACGGGGCAACGCGTCGCGATCATCCCGGACGACATCGTCCTTCGCGAGGGCGCCGAGTATCGCATGGGTCCCGTGGGTCGCCGGTCGCGCCGTGGCAGGGAGAAACTCCCATTCGTGCCGAGGGGAAACCGTCCTTGTGACCCCCCTGGGCTTTCGGTATAAAACCCGATGCCGTGGCACACGCGCCGCGTTCGACGGATGCACGAAGTGGACGGAGCGAAATTGGAGACGACGATCGACGGGTGGGCCGGCCGGCGGGCCACGAGCGGTGCAGGCGCTTGGCGAGATCTCGCTTTCGTCTTTTCGGTGACGGTCATCACGTTTCTGCTGGCCGGGCTCTTCGAGCTGTCCGAGGGGATTGGTGGGTGGCTCACGCCGTTCGAGCGATACCAGCTCGACGAACTGCCCGCGGCGATCCTCGTGCTGGTGGCGGGCCTGGGATGGTTCTCCTGGAGGCGCTCACGGCATGCGGCGAGGGAGATGGAGTTGCGCCTTCAGGCGCAGCAGGAACTGAACGAGCAGCAGGCCCACTATCGGGAGCTCTTTCACGAGGACCTCTCCGGCAACCTCCTGGCGACGATCGACGGCGTGATCGGGCTCGCGAACCCGGAACTGGCGCGGATTCTGGGATTCACCGATCCGAACGACGCGATCGGGCGTTGCATCGGCGATTTCTACGCGGATCCCGATCTCTGGATCCGCCATCGTGACGCGCTGGCACGCGGCGAGAGCATTGCGTCGTCCGGTCTCCGGCTCCGACGGGGGGATGCCGCCGAGGTGTCCGCGATCGCGCGCCTGTCGAGTCGGCGACGGCCAGGGGGGCGGGTCGAAATGCATGGGTTCTTCACCGACGTCACAGCACTGGAACTCGTGCGGACGGCGCTTGCGAAAGCGCTCGACGAGAACCGGCAACTGGCGCAGCGTGGCATCGACATGCTCGAGGCCGAGCGCAAGCACATCGCCCGCGAACTCCACGACGAGATGGGCCAGTGGCTGAACGCTCTCAAGATCGACGCGGTTTCCATCCGCGACCGTCCGGACATGCCGGCCGAAGTCAAGGCGACGGCCCAGGCGATCGTCGAGTTGACGAATCATGTGTACGACGTCGCGCGCGAGTTGATGCGGCGCCTGCGTCCGGTCGCCCTCGACGAGCTGGGGGTCGTGTCGGCCCTTCAGTATTCGGTTGATCAGTGGCAGCGTCGCCACGCCGGTATC
Source organism: Betaproteobacteria bacterium Ga0077532 (assembly GCA_001464895.1). Lineage (GTDB taxonomy): Bacteria > Pseudomonadota > Gammaproteobacteria > Burkholderiales. Next base: position 8,118 of record LNEE01000015.1, on the reverse strand, counting down.
GCATGCCGTTTCGAAGCTGAAGAACTGCCCGAAAACCTCGGCGAGGCCGTGAACATCACCCTGTACCGGATGGTCCAGGAGTGCCTGACGAACGTCACCAAGCATGCGAGCGCATCGCAGGTCGACATCCGCGTGACGCACGATCGGCGTGCGGGGGAGGTCTCGGTGCAGGTGTCCGACAACGGTGCTGGATTCGACAGTCTGGAGCCCAAGGGCGGGCTCGGACTGGTGGGGCTGCGCGAGCGCATCGACGCGCTCGGCGGCCGTTTCTGGGTGGAGGGCGGTCCCGGTCACGGCACCCGCGTATGTGCGCGGGTACCTGTGACCGACGCGGGAGCATGAGCATGGCCAACAAGACAAAAGTGCTGCTGGTGGACGATCACGCCGTGGTGCGTGAAGGGTATCGGCGCCTGCTGGAAGGCACGCCGGACATCGTGGTGGTCGCGGAGGCGCGCAACGGCGAGGAGGCCTACCGCTTCTTCTGCGATCACGCTCCGGATGTGGTGGTGATGGACATCACGCTCCCGGGCATCGGCGGGATCGAGGTCGCGCGCCGGATCCTCACTCGCGAGCCGACGGCGCGGGTCCTGATGTTCAGCATGCACGAGGACGTCGTGTTCTCGTCCCGCGCGTTGCAGACCGGTGCGCGTGGCTACGTCACCAAGGCGAGCGCTCCGGAAGTCCTGGTGGAGGCCGTCAGGCTCGTTGCAGCCGGCAAGCTCTTCATCAGCCACGACATGGCCCAGGAACTGGCGGTCCAGATGCTCCCGGGCCACGAGAATCCGCTGCAGGGGCTGTCACCGCGGGAGTTCGAGGTGTTCCGACTGCTCGTGGCCGGTCACGCGATCGGGGAGATCGCGAAGATCCTCTCGCTCTCGTACAAGACCGTCGCGAATCACCAGTGGAACATTCGCCAGAAGCTGGACGTCTCCAACACCGCGCAGGTGGTCCGCATGGCCATGACGCATGGCCTGCTCTCGCCGGACCATCCCGCCGCGGAGACGGTCGTGAACGGCGGGTAGTCGACCGCACGAAGTTTCAGCCACGCCGTCCGCTCTACGCGGTGTGCCGCGAATGCGACAGCCATGGGCGCCGCGCCCGATCGGAGGCTCCTGCCTCTGAGGCCAGGGCCCTGGCGCCCGTAATCTTCGCGCCCTCTTGCGTTCGGTCGGCGAGGGCGCCCAACGCGGGGTCTCCCCTGTGGCGCTGGGCGGATGTCGGTCGGCGAACGCGCATGACGCCCAATTCTCCGTGGTCCCTTCCTGAAGCTCTCCCGGTTCATCCGGGAATCTTTCCCTAACGTCGCCTCGTGCCACCCCCCTAGCCTTCAGGTACGGGTGATCCGTCTGCATATGCGCGATCGCCCATGCCATCCGGTCCATTCAATACGGGCAGCGAGACCACGCCGACGACCCCATCGAGGGGCGCGACGATGCCTGGGACCGGGCGACCGACAACAACAACGACATCGGCGTGTGATGCACCGGGAAGAAGATGAGGAGGCGCCGTGCCCCTACGCGGGAGCGCGGTGGTTTGTTGCGCGAGGGGGGCGGCGTGCAGTGCGACGGATCGCCATGGGCGCCGCCGCTGTGTGTTCCATCGGGGGTGCGGGCATCCTGCCGGCAACGGCACAGGATGGTTCTGCGGGAGCAGTGCCGAATGGCACCGGACTCGTGGCGCCGACGGTGCGGGTGACGGCACCGCGCATCGTCACCCCGTTACCCGGCATCGTCATCGAACGGGAGCAGATGAGCACGAACGTTCAGAGCGCAACGGCCAAGGATCTCGCGGACTCCCGCGCCGTCAGCCTCACCGACTTCATGAACACGAACATGCAGTCGGTGACCGTGAACGACTACCAGGGCAACTCGTTCCAGCAGGATCTCAACTTCCGCGGTTTCTCGGCTTCCCCGCTCATCGGCACGCCCCAGGGCTTGTCGGTCTACGTGGACGGCGTGCGCGTCAACGAGCCCTTCGGTGACATCGTGAACTGGGACCTCATTCCGAACAACGCGATCCGCCGGATGGACCTTCTACCCGGGTCCAATCCTCTGTTCGGGTTGAATACGTTGGGCGGCGCACTGTCGATCAACACGAAGTCGGGATTCACCGACGCAGGGATCGAGGCCCGATATCTCACCGGCAGTTGGGGGCGACAGCAGGCGCAGGCCTCGGTGGGCGGCAGCAATGGGCCGATTGCGGGGTTCCTTGCGCTGAACAGCATCGACGAGCGGGGATGGCGGGTGAACTCCCCTTCGTCGATCAAGCAGGGCTTTGCCAAGGCCTCCCTCAAGGTCGGGCGCCTCGAGGCTGGCCTCACCGGCATCCATGCCGACAATCGTTTGGTGGGCAACGGCATGGTGCCGGTGGAACTCTACAACCAGAGCCCCACATCGGTCTTCACGTCGCCCGACGAATCGCGCAACCAGCTCACGCACATCAATTTCCACGCGGGCTACAGCCTCTCGGACACGCTGACGGCGTCGATGGTCGTGTACCGCCGTCAGATCTCCCAGCGCTCGGCCGGCGGTGATTTCTGGGACGAATGGAGCCAGGCGGCCAACGGCAGCCGGACCGACCCGTGCCCACCGTCCGTGACGACGTCGTTCGCGCCGGATGGGGCCACCGAGATCGACGCCACCGGTTGCCCCGGCGTCACGCCGAACGGCGTTTTCAACTACGGGGCGGCCGACCAGCTGGCCCGTGGGACCTCGTTCCAGCTCAGCAAGGTGGGTGAGACCGGGCAGATCGTCGGTGGTATCACCTATGACCGCTCCGATGTCGGCTTCAGTCAACGTCAGCGTCTCGGCTGGATCGGCGAAGGGCGGGAGGTCTACCTGGATCCCGCCTCCGCGGCAACCACAGGTCTGACGGCGCTTTCCAACGACGTCGTCCGCAACAATCTCTCCGGGCACAGCGCTACGACGGGCGTATTCCTGATGGGCATCTGGTCGCCCACGCCCACGGTCAACTTGACGCTCGGTGGCCGGTACAACCGGACCCGCGTGCAGAACTCGTTGATCTCGGATCGTCCGATTCCGCTGTACCAGTTCACCGATGCGCTTGCACGTCGATTCAGGGAGCGCTGCGGCGCGGAGAACAACGATACCCGGGCGCGCTACTGGTGCAGTTCGGGGGACTACGTCTACGAGAGCTTCAATCCTTCGTTCGGTGCATCGATCCTGCCGACGGAGACGACCAACCTGTTCGCGAATGTCAGCCGCGGCAGCCGCGTACCGTCGATCATCGAGTTGGGATGTGCTCGTGATCGCCAGCTGGAGGCCGAATTCGGGAGCCAGAACCGTGGTCTGCTGCCCGGCTGTTCGGTGCCGACGGCGCTCACCAACGACCCATTCCTCCCCCAGGTGCGTTCGCGCAGCGTCGAGTTCGGCATCCGTGGACGGAACGACACCGGCAACATCAACTGGAACACGAGCGTGTTCCGCACCGATCTGCACGACGACATCCTGTTCGTCTCGCTCGGGCGTCGCAATCGTGGCGTGTTCGATACCTTCGGCCGGACCCGCCGCCAGGGCGTCGAGGTCGGCATGACCGGCGTGTGGGGTGCGCATACCGTGCGCGCGGCTTACACGCACATGCAGGCGACCTTCGAGAGCACGGCCCGCCTCGTCAACGAATCGAACAGCAGTGCCAACACGGCTGTCGGCCAGGTGGCCGAGTTCAATGTGGAACCGGGTGACCGCATCCCCGGGCTGCCGAGGGACACGCTGAGGCTCAACTGGTCAGCCGACCTCACCGAACGGTGGAACCTCGGTCTGACGATGATCGCCCACGGCTTCTCGTATTCCCGCGGCAACGAGAACAACGACCACTCGCCCGGCGGTACCGATTCCGATGGGTCTGCCGTGACTGCGCGGAACGATCCGACAATCACCGTGGACCCGGGCCGTGCCTTCATCGGACAGGGGCGGACCGGCGGCTACGCCTTCTTCAACTTCATCGCCACGTATCGGGCGACCGACCAGTGGAGCCTGTTCGCCAGGATCGACAACGTGTTCGATCGCCGCTACGCCACCGCGGGTGATCTCGGTCTGAACCCCTTCGCGCCGTCCCGTTGGGGCGCACGGGATGCCAACGGTTTCAACTACAACAGTTTCGACTGGACCCATTCGCAGTTCATCGGCCCAGGGGCGCCGCGTGCGCTTTGGGTCGGCGTCACGTTTTCCCTTTCCCCGCCGCGCGGCAGTGTGAACTGATGCGCAAGGGGGTCCATTCCCGGCCCGAAGGCATGGGCCGTTCAGGCAGTAACCAGCAAGGAGACTAGAAGATGAAGTTTCAGAAGACGTTGCTAGCGGCGGCCCTCATGGTCGTTGCGACGGCTGCGCAGGCAGGCAGTTTCGTCGAGTTGCCTACAAGCGGCACGTTGCGCCTGAGCGGCGCTGCGAATCAGAACGTGGACCGGTTCATCATCCCCTCGGGCCCGGTCATCGCCACCGATGCAGACGGTTTCAACACCTACGATTTCCCGGTTTCGTTCACGCTCCTGGCGTCGCGCGTGTCGGACGTCATGCTCGGCGGTCAGGTGGTCGGCGATTTCTATGACTACGTGTTCCGCGACAGCACGGACAGCAAGCTCGTGTTCGGCAGTCGCCTGACCCTGGACGACGACGGCGAGATCAACGACATCTTCCGCGGTGGTTTCACGGGTTTCAGCGCGGCGGCCGCCTGGGCGTTCACGAACGACACCGATCTACGGATGTACTCGGCAGCTCGGACTTCGACCGGTCTCAAGCAGGGTGCTGACGTCTTCAGCCCGGACTGGGTGGATTTCCGCTCGGATCTGAACGTGGAGGAGGGCAACCCGAATACCGGCCTTTACCTCATCAAGACCGACGCGCCGGACTTCGCTCTCAAGGATGGCGTGATCCGCCTGTGGCAGGGCGGGGAGGAAGGTCAGACCCAGGAATCGTTCTTCCTGGCCGGCTATGCACCCACCACGGCGCCGATTCCGGAACCGTCGACCTACGCAATGCTGCTGGGTGGTCTGGGTCTGCTGGGCGTGATGGCGAAGCGTCGCCGCAGCGCCTGATGATCCGTCGTTGATCCGGCAGTGACGCGGCCCGGTTCGGCACGATCCACGTGTCGGACCGGGCCGCGCTTCGTTGAGGATCCCAGCCTCGGTTTCTCCGAGGCGGTGCGCGGGCGGTCATCCCTGCCTGTGCCGAACCATTGGCAAGCGAGCCCCGAATGGCTGAATCTGCTCGTACAACCGTCCTTCTCGTGGACGATCACGCCGTCGTCCGTGAGGGCTATCGACGACTTCTCGAAAGGACCGACGATCTTCAGGTGATCGCCGAGGCCAGCACCGGCGAGGAGGCCTATCGCCTCTTCTCGGAGTGCAAACCTCGCGTCGTCGTCATGGACATCAGTCTTCCCGGCATCGGCGGGATCGAAGCCGCGCGGCGCATCCTTGCCCGCGAGCCCGAAGCCCGGGTCCTGATGTTCAGCATGCACGAGGACGTTGTTTTCTCTTCGCGCGCGCTGCAGGCCGGTGCCCGCGGCTATGTCACCAAGTCGAGCGCTCCGGAAGTCCTGGTCGATGCCGTCCGCCTGGTGGCCGAGGGCAAGCTCTACATCAGTCACAAGATGGCGCAGGAGTTGGCTGTCCAGATGATGCCCGGTGGCCAGCACCCGCTGAATGCACTTTCCGCCCGCGAGTTCGAGGTGTTCCGATTGCTCGTCGCGGGGCACGCGGTGGCCGAGATCGCGAAGATCCTGTCGCTCTCGTACAAGACCGTGGCGAACTACCAGTCGAGCATCCGTCAGAAGCTCGACGTGGCGACCGCCGCCCAGGTGGTCCGCATGGCCCTGTCGCATGGATTCCTGACCGGCGACATTCCCGGCATGGAAGGCGGTCACGGCCAATGAAGCGGCTCGAAAGGATCGGGAATTATTCCCGCCCCTGACCGAGTCGATGGCGCCTGTGATGGGTCGTTCCAGGGCACTACATTACGTCCCGTAGCTTGCTTCACCGCGAAGACCCGGGGCGCCGAGTGACCGGCAGGCCTGATGCAGTACCCCCGGGTGTTCGTCACTCCTCTCTCTGCCAGGGCTGGATCCGTACGGATCCGGCCCTTTTTTTTCGCGTTCCGTCGGCTATTCCGGCAGGAGGGACGGGTCGGCCCCGAGGGAGGCGAGTCGGGCCCGGTAGACCGCCAGCAACTCGCGGATCTCGCCCTGCTCGCCTGCCGGGAACAGGCCGATGTGGTCGATCACAGGCCGTAGCGTCGCCGTGCCTTCAGGCCACCGGTTGAGCGCTGCGAGCGAGCGCGCCAGCTCGACGCGACGACGGCTGATGGCGATCGGATCCGCGATCCGGGCATCCGCCGCGAGGTCGAGCGATTCGGTCAGCGCTTTGGCGGCTTCCCCGAAGCGCGCTCCCCGGCGGTAGAAGACGCCGAGCTGATAGAGCGCATCCGACTGCTCGGCCTTGCCCATCGACGTACGGGCACGGTGCAATGCCGAAAGGTAGTAGGCCTCGGCATTGGTGCCGCTGCCGTCGGCTTCGGCCTGCACCGCAGCTTTCCGGTACTGCTCGAAGATTGCGTTGTCGGAACTGCAACCCGCCACCAGCGTGGCGGCGGCGAGCATCCGGCAGGCCTGCCGCAGCAGGGCATGACGTGGCGGAACGACATTCATGCGTGAACCTCGTGGATGGCGACGCCGCAGTCCGACGCCGATCGGCTCTTGGGAGTGTACCGGCGCGCGGCAGATGCCGCGATGTCCCGCGACCGGGCGGGATAGAATCGATCGGGACACCCACCCGGACGCCGCCGTGAAGCTGGAACGCATCCGCATCGAGTTCGACATGGAGCAGGACCGACTGCTCATGTTCATCCTGATCCACGGCGCCGCCGAAGTGCGGCTCTGGCTCACGCGACGTTGCGTGAAGCGGTTCTGGATTGCCATGCAGAAGATGGCGGAATGGAAGCCCGAGATCCAGCGCCAGCCCACCCCCGAAGCCCGGACGGCTGTGCTGCAGTTCGAGCACGAGAAGGCCCTCCGCGAGGTGAAGTTCTCGCGCCAGGAAACCGAACCGCCCGAGGTGGCCCCGCGAGCCCAGCCCCTGGGCCCTGAACCGCTGCTCGTCACCCGGATCCAGGCCCGCCGCGAGCCCGACGGCCGCACGCTGATCGCTCTCCTTCCCGCCGACGGGCAGGGGGCGCACCTCACCCTCAGTGAAAGCCTGTTGCATGGGCTCATGAAGCTTCTGCAGCAGGCGGTGGCAAAGGCCGAATGGGATCTCGTGCTGGAGTTGCCGCAGGTCGATCTTTCCGTTGCCGGCGCGGAGGGCGCACGAACACTCAACTAGACCGCATCGCGGTGCCGTGTCCCTCACGGTCCGTACGTTTTGACAATGGGTGGAGGCCAGGGCGATGAGCCGCCGCCACTCCGACGAATTCACCAAGAGGAAATTCCATGAAGTCTTCGAACGCCAGCCTGAACACGCCGTGGCGCGTGCTGATCGCCACCCTCGCTGTTCTCTGTACCGTGCTCTTCTCGGGGGCACTCCGGGCGGAGGATGTTCCGGGGGATCTCGCCGTTCCGGTGGACGATCCCACTGCGGTGGAACTGGGAAAGGAGAAGTACAGCGCGAAATGCGGGGGGTTCTGCCACGGCAGCGGCGGCAAGGGCGCGCGGGCGCCCTGCATCGTTTGCGGACGCTACAAGCGCGGGGGAACCAACGCTCAGCTGGTGAAGAACATCGCCGACGGAATCCCTGGGACTCCGATGGGCGCCTTCGGCGAGGTCTATTCCCGCGACGAGATCATCGCGTTGGTGGCCTACCTGCGGTCCGAGCAGAAGCGGCGGGAGGCGGAACAGCAGTAGCAGGTTGCACGCGGGTGATGTCCAGTCCCTGAATCGTGGGTCGAGCCATGGCTCGACGCGGTGTGGGCTTGGGCACTTCGGCGAATCCAGGAACTCGGGCGTCGGGCGAAGCCCGACCCACGGGGGATGTTTTCAGCGCTGAGGCATCCTGTAGCAAAGGCCCCTTCGTCGGTCGAGCATCGCTCGACGCAGCGATGGCTTGGGCACTTCGGCGAATCCAGGAACACGGGCGTCGGGCGAAGCCCGACCCACGGGGGATGTTTTCAG
>LNEE01000014.1 GCA_001464895.1 Betaproteobacteria bacterium Ga0077532 | reverse complement strand
GACGCAGCGATGGCTTGGGCACTTCGGCGAATCCAGGAACACGGGCGTCGGGCGAAGCCCGACCCACGGGGGATGTTTTCAGCGCTGAGGCGTCCTGTAGCAAAGGCCCCTTCGTGGGTCGAGCATCGCTCGACGCAGCGATGGCTTGGGTACAAGGGCGAATCCAGGAACGCGGGCGTCGAGCGAAGCTCGACCTGCATCGCCGACGAAATCACATCCGCTCGTCGATCCACTCCACCCAGTGCCTCACCGGCTGCTTCATGCCGGTCTGGATGTGCGTGAGGCACCCGATGTTCGCCGTCGCGACACCCTCGGGGCCGCCGCTCTCCAGCGCCTGCACCTTGTTGGCGAGCAGTTGCTGTGACAACTCGGGTTGCAGCAGCGAATACGTGCCCGCGGAGCCGCAGCATAGGTGTCCATCCGGCACCGGCGTGAGATCGTACCCCGCAGCGGTCAGCAGGGCTTCGGCCTTGCCGCGGATCTGCTGCCCGTGCTGCAGCGAGCAGGGCGAATGGAATGCCAGTTTGCGCCGCGGCTTGCCGGCCACTGCCTTTTCGAGCATCGCCACCAGCTTGTCGCTCTCCGCCGCGAGCACTTCGGTGAGGTCGCGCGTGGCCTTCGAGATGCGCTCGGCGCGCGGCGCGTAGGTTGCGTCGTGCGCGAGATGGTGGCCGTACTCCTTCACCGTCGAGCCGCAACCACTTGCCGTCATAACGATCGTCTCGGCGCCGCCGTCCAGCAGCGGCAGCCATGCATCCACATTGCGACGCATGTGGTCGCGGCCGTCGTCCTGGTAGTTCATGTGGAAGGCGACCGCGCCGCAGCAACCGGCCTGGGGCGCCTTCACGAGCGAGATGCCGATCCGGTCGAGCACGCGGGCCGTGGCGGCATTGATGTTCGGCGAGAGCGACGGCTGCACGCAGCCTTCGAGCACCACCATCCGACGGGCATTCGTCGGGGCGGGCCAGGCATCGGCGCGCTGCGCTGCCGGGATCTTCTTCCGCAGCGCCTCGGGTAGCAGCCCACCGAAGGCACGACCGGCGGCGAGTGCCGGGGAGAACAGCGTCGGCGACGAGAACACCGTGGCCATGGCCTTGCGCTTAACGCCCTCCATCGCCGGGCGACCGACCTGGTCGTCGACGATCTTGCGGCCGATGTCCACGAGCTTCCCGTACTCCACGCCCGACGGGCAGGTGGTTTCGCACGATCGGCAGGTCAGACAGCGGTCGAGATGCAGTTGCGTCGACTCCGTGGCTGGCGAACCTTCGAGCACCTGCTTGATGAGGTAGATGCGGCCGCGCGGGCCGTCGAGTTCGTCGCCCAGCAGTTGATACGTGGGACAGGTGGCGGTGCAGAAGCCGCAGTGCACGCAGCGGCGCAGGATGGCCTCGGCCTCCTGGCCCTCGGGCGTGTCCTTGATGAAATCGGCGAGGTGGGTTTCCATGATGTCCGGGCAGGGGGCGCGCGACGAAGGGCGCGTCCCGGTGTCGTTGGGGGAGGGGCTGTCAGAACGCCGGGTGCATGCGGCCCGGGCCGAAGACGCCGGCCGGGTCGAGCGCCTTCTTCAATCGTTGGTGCAGCGCCAGCACGCCGGGCGCCAGGTGCTGGATGCCCGCACTGCGGTCGCCACCGCGATACAGCGTGGCATGGCCGCCGGCGGCTTTCGCTGCGGCGTGGACCCGCTCCGCCGGCAGCGTTGCCGCCACCCAGCGCAGGCTCCCGTTCCATTCGATGGCCTGCGGGCCGAGCCCGAGCGCCGGCGCGGTCGAGCGGATCGACAGCCGCCACAGCGTTGCGGGCTCCGCGAAGAACGGGTGGGTCTGGTCGCGCACTGCGGTCCAGAAGGCTGCGTCGTCGGCCATCACCTCGCCGCCCATGCGTGCCTTCGCCGCGGTGACCGCCGCTCCCGCGCCGGAGAGCCGCACCGCCAGCTTTCCGTCGAGATGGAACGCGGCCGACAGCGGCAGCGGTTGTCCCGCCCAGCGGTTCAGCGCCTCGATCGCCGCGGACTCGTCCATGGCGAACGCGAGGGTCGTCTCGACCTCGGGCTTCGGCAGCACCTTCAGCGAAACCTCGGTGACGAGCGCGAGCGTTCCGAACGAACCGGCGACGAAGCGCGAGAGGTCGTACCCCGCCACGTTCTTCATCACCTGCCCGCCGAACGAAAGGTCGCGACCCGCGCTGTCGAGCACACGCACGCCAAGCACATAGTCGCGGGCGGATCCGGTCGCTGCACGACGGGGGCCCGAGAAGCCCGATGCGACCACGCCGCCGATGGTGGACCCGGCCCCGAACCGCGGCGGTTCGAATGCGAGCATCTGGCCGCCTTCGGCGAGGGTCGACTCGACCTCCGCGAGCGGTGTCCCGCTGCGCACGGTCATCACGAGTTCGGAGGGCTCGTAGTCGACGATGCCTGCATGTCCCCGCGTGTCCAGGATGTCGCCCTGGAGGCTCACGCCATAGAAGTCTTTCGTGCCGCCACCGCGGATGCGCAGTGGTCGTCCGGCCGAGACGGCGGCGCGGATGGTGTCCTGGAACTGTTCGATCATGAGAGTTGCGGTGGGTCCGTGCGGTGTCGGGTTGCGCTCAGAAGCGCGGCAGGTCGGGGAACGCTTCCTTCCCGCGGGCCACGTGCATCTGCCCGTACTCGGCGCAGCGGTGCAGCGTGGGCACCGCCTTGCCGGGGTTCAGCAGCCCGTGGGTGTCGAAAGCGGCCTTCACCGAGTGGAAGGTCTCGAGCGCGTCCGGCGTGAACTGCTCGCACATCTCGCCGATCTTCTCGACACCCACGCCGTGCTCGCCGGTGATCGTGCCGCCCGCCTCGATGCAGAGCTTCAGGATGCGCGATCCGAACTTCGCGGCGTGCTCGGCCTGGCCGGGCACGTTGGCGTCGAACATGATGAGCGGGTGCAGGTTGCCGTCACCGGCGTGGAACACGTTGGGGCAGCCGAGCCCGAACTCCTCGGAGAGCTGCGCGATGCCCTTCAGGACCTCGGCGAGCTTCCGCTTCGGGATCGTGCCGTCCATGCAGTAGTAGTCGGGCATCAGACGGCCCACGGCGGGGAACGCGGCCTTGCGGCCCGACCAGAAACGCAGGCGCTCGGCTTCGTCCTTCGAGAGGCGGATCTGGGTTGCGCCGCTCGCGCGCATCACGGCTTCCATGCGCTCGATCTCGGCGGCGACCTCTTCCGGCGTCCCGTCGGATTCGCAGAGCAGGATCGCTTCGGCATCGAGCGGATAGCCCGCGTGCACGAACTGCTCGACCGCGCGGGTCGCAAGCTTGTCCATCATCTCGAGACCGGCAGGGATGATCCCGGCGCCGATGATGTTCGCCACCGCGTTGCCGGCTTTTTCGAGCGAGTCGAAGGCCGCGAGGACCACGCGCGCCAGTTGCGGCTTCGGCAGGAGTTTGACGGTGATCTCGGTGACGACGCCGAGCAGGCCCTCGGAGCCCGTCATCAGCGCCATGAGGTCGTAGCCCGCGGCGTCGAGGCCTTCGCCGCCGAGTTCGAGGATCTCGCCCTCGATCGTCACGACGCGCAGCTTCAGGATGTTGTGCACCGTGAGACCGTACTTGAGGCAGTGCACGCCGCCGGAGTTCTCGGCGATGTTGCCGCCGATGGAGCACGCGATCTGGCTCGAAGGATCCGGCGCGTAGTACAGGCCCAGCGGCGCCGCGGCCTCTGAGATGGCGAGGTTGCGCACGCCGGGCTGCACGCGGGCGGTCCGCGCGAGCGGGTCGATGTGCAGGATGCGCTTCATCTTCGAGAGGCCGAGCGTCACGCCCTGCGGATTCGGCAGTGCCCCGCCCGACAATCCGGTGCCGGCACCGCGCGCCACCACCGGGACCCGCATCTCGTGGCACACCTTCAGCACTGCGGCGACCTGCGCCTCGTCCTCGGGCAGCGCCACGGCGAGCGGGACCTCACGGAAGGCGGAGAGGCCGTCGCACTCGTACGGCTTGGTCTCTTCCGGGAGCGCGAGCAGGCAAGGCGCCGGCAGCACGGCGCGCAGACGCGAAATGAGCGCGTGGCTGTCCACGGCGGGAATGGCGGAGATGGCTTCTGGCTTGCCCATGGTCAGCCCTCGATGAGAATGGCGCGGAAATCGTTGACGTTCGTGAGGGTGGGGCCGGTCACCACCGTGTCGCCGGCCACCTCGAAGAAGCCGTGGCCGTCGTTGTTCGCGAGGCAGGCCTTCGCGTGGACACCGTTGGCGGCCGCGCGTGCGATCGTCGTGGGGTCCAGCAGCGCGCCGGCGGTTTCCTCGGCACCGTCGATACCGTCGGTGTCACCGGCCATCGCGTGGACCCGCGGTACCCCGTCGAGGGCTACGGCCAGTGCCAGCAGGAATTCCACGTTGCGTCCGCCGCGACCCTTCCCGCGGATCGTGACGGTCGTCTCGCCACCGGACAGCAGCACGCAGGGCGCCTTCACCGGCTGCCCGTGACGCAGCACCTGCCGCGCGATACCCGCATGGACCATCGCGACCTCGCGGGATTCGCCCTCGATGGCATCGCCCAGGATGAGCGGCGTGACGCCGTTCGCCCGTGCGACGGCTGCGGCAGCTTCGAGCGCCATCTGGGGCGCGGCGATCATGTGGGTCTCGCAGTGCGACAAGCGCGGATCGCCGGGCTTCGGCGTCTCGTCGGGCGCTGCCCGCAGGTGCGCCATCACGGCGGCGGGCTCGGTGATGCCGTACTTGTCGAGCACCGCGAGCGCGTCTGCGTACGTTGTGGCGTCCGGCACCGTCGGCCCCGAGGCGATCACCGCGGGGTCGTCGCCTGGGACGTCCGAGATCGTGAGCGTCACGACCTTCGCGGGTGCCGCCGCGGCCGCGAGCCGCCCGCCCTTGATCGCGGAGAGATGCTTCCGGACGCAGTTCATCTCGGTGATGTTGGCGCCGCATTCCAGCAGCCGCCGATTGATCGCTTGCTTGTCGTGGAGGGTGAGGCCCTCGCCGGGGAGCGCCAGCAGCGCCGAACCGCCGCCGGAGATCAGGCACAGGACGAGGTCGTCGGCGGTGAGCCCCTTCACCATGTTCAGGATCCGTTCCGCCGCCTCGCGCCCCGCGAGGTCGGGCACGGGATGCGCGGCCTCGACGATCTCGATGCTGCGCGTCGGCACGCGATGACCGTATCGCGTCACCACGAGACCTTCGAGCGGACCGCCCGTCCAGTGGTCCTCGACGGCCTTGGCCATGGCGGCCGACGCCTTGCCTGCACCCACAACGATGGTCCGGCCTTTTGGCGGCTTGGGCAGGAATGGCGGGACGCAGCGGTCCGGCAGCGCGGAGGCGACGGCGGCATCGAACATCTGCCGGAGAAGTTGTCGGGGAGGGAGGGCCATGGCGGGCGGGGCGTCCGGAGGCGATCGGAGGAGGGTGGAGTTTACTTGTCCGCAGAGGTCGCCGGCACCGTCGGACGCGCATCGGCCAGCACGGACAGCAGGATGCCCGCCAGCAGCACCCCGAACCCGGCCAACTGACCGGTACCCACGGTCTCGTCGAACAGCAGCCACGCGAGAAGGGCGGAGCCCAGCGGTTCGCCCAGGATCGCCACCGCGACCACTGGTGCCGGCAGATGGCGAACCGCATAGTTGAAGGCCGTGTGCCCGACGAGCTGCGGGCCCAATGCCAGCGCCGTCACGAAGCCGAGCGCGGCGACCGGCAGGACGAGGTTCTCGCCGGCCGCGACTGCCATCGCGAGAAGCGCGACCGCCGCGACGGCGTAGACGGTCCAGACATAGGCGAGGAGGGAGAGCCGGTCGCGCAGACGCCGTCCGAGCAGCAGGTAGATCGACGCGGCCAGCGCCCCGGCGAGCGCGAGCGCGTTGCCCAGCAGCGGGGCCGGCGCGGTACCCGAGGCAGGCCCCTGCGCGCCGAACACCAGTGCGCTGCCGGCCATGGCGAGCGCGATGCCGCCGATCATCACGTTGCCGGGCCGCTCGCGCAGCACCAGCCAGGAGAGGAGGCCGACCCACACCGGGTTCGTCGTCACCAGCACCGCGCTGCTGGCGACCGACGTGTACGCGAGCGAGCTGATCCACGTGGCGAAATGCAGCGCCAGCACGACCCCGCAGACGATGAGCAGCGTCCGGTCGATGCCCGAGAGTCTGGGGAGATCATTGCGGACCCGACCCCACGCGAACGGCGCCAGGACGACCGAGGCGATCGCAAGCCGAAGCGCCGCGATGGCGAGCGGACCGGCGCCGTCCTGCATCGCGTACCGGATGAGGATGGAGGCCGAGGCCACCACCAGCACGCCGATCGCGAGCACGGCGTGCGGCAGCCACGTACGGCCGGTCACGGGATCGTCGTGCCGCGAGGCTTTCAGCGCCAGCGCGCCATCCAGCCCAGCCCATCCTCGGTCCTGCCCGCGGGACGGTACTCGCAGCCGATCCAGCCCTGGTAGCCGATGCGGTCGATGTGGCCGAACAGGAAGTCGTAGTTGATCTCGCCCGTGCCCGGCTCGTGGCGCCCGGGGGTGTCTGCGAGTTGCATGTGGCCGATCTTGGCGAGGTGCTTCGCGATCGTGGGGGCGAGGTCGCCCTCCATGATCTGCATGTGGTAGATGTCGTACTGGAACTTGATGTTGGGCGCGCCGGCGTAGTGGAGGATGTCGATCGCCTGGTCCGACGTGTTCAGGTAGAAGCCGGGGATGTCGCGGGTGTTGATTGCCTCGATCAGCACGTCGATGCCGAGCTTCGCGGTCTCGGCTGCAGCGAACCGCAGGCTCGCGAGATAGGCCTCGCGCATCGTCTCCTCGTTCAGCCCGCGGGGCTTCAGGCCGGCCATCACGTGCAGCTGCTTCACGCCCAGCACTTTCGCGTACTCGAGGGCCTTGCCGACGCCGTCCTGGAATTCGCCGAATCGTGCGGGGTCGCAGGCCGTGCCGCGATCGCCCGCCGCGAAGTCTCCGGGCGGCATGTTGAAGAGCACCATCGCGAGCTTGTGCTTCTCCAACTGTTCGCCGATCTGCGCCGGCGTGAAGTCGTACGGGAACAGGAACTCGACGCCCTTGAACCCCGCCCGGGCCGCCGCGCCGAAGCGCTCGAGGAACGGCACCTCGTTGAACATCATGGACAGGTTGGCGTTGAACTTGGGCATGGCGGATCTCCGGCCTCTCGAGGAAGGGCGCGATTATCCGGCATTGCGCGCCGCGCCGCCCGCGATGGCGGGCGATGCGGCCGATCGTGTACCCTCGACCCTCCCCCGAACCACGGCACGAGATCCCCATGCGCTTCACCGGCACCGACAGCTACGTCGCCACCGAAGACCTCATGATGGCGGTGAATGCCGCCATCACCCTGCAACGGCCGCTGCTCATCAAGGGCGAGCCGGGCACCGGAAAGACCATGCTGGCGCAGGAGGTCGCGACGGCGCTGGGCCGGCCGCTGCATCAGTGGCACGTGAAGTCCACGGGCAAGGCGCAGCAGGGCCTGTACGAGTACGACGCCGTCTCGCGCCTGCGCGACTCCCAGCTGGGCGACAACCGGGTCGAGGACATCGCGAACTACATCAAGCGCGGTCCGGTGTGGGAGGCCTTCGAGTCGGAGTCACCGGCCGTGCTGCTGATCGACGAGATCGACAAGGCCGACATCGAGTTCCCGAACGACCTGCTGCGCGAACTCGATCGCATGGAGTTCTTCGTCTACGAGACGCAGAAGCTCGTGCGGGCGCGGCACCGCCCGCTCATCATCATCACGTCGAACAACGAGAAGGAGCTGCCCGACGCCTTCCTGCGCCGCTGCTTCTTCCACTACATCAAGTTCCCCGACCGCGACACCATGGAGCGCATCGTCGCGGTCCACCATCCCGCCATCAAGCAGGACATGCTGCGCAACGCGCTGACGGCCTTCTTCGAGATCCGCGACGTCCCTGGCCTCAAGAAGAAGCCCTCGACGTCTGAGTTGCTCGACTGGATCAAGCTGCTCGTCGCCGAGGACATCCCGCCCGAGGCGCTGCACACCCAGGATTCCGGGAAGATCGTCCCGCCGCTGCACGGCGCGCTCATCAAGAACGAGCAGGACGTGCATCTCTTCGAGCGGCTCGTGTTCATGAACAAGCGCGGACGCTGAGAAGCGCGGAGGCGTCGCCAGGCGCGGAGGCGCCGGGACACTGTGGGGGGCGTGCTGGCGGGACCGGGAACGATTCCGCCCCGGGCGTTACCAACCGGGTCTTCGGGGCCTGCGCCGCCCCCATTCGTCCCATCTTGTTCGAGGAGCAGCCATGAAAGCGCAATGGAACGGCACCGTCATCGCCGAGAGCGACGACATCGTGGAGGTCGAGGGCAACGCCTACTTCCCCATGACGTCACTCGACCGCAACCACGTGATCGACAGCGCAACGCATACCTTCTGCGGTTGGAAGGGGCGGGCGAGCTACTTCAGCCTGAAGGTCGGCGACGCGATCAATGCCGATGCCGCCTGGTATTACCCGGAGCCCAAGGCGGGGGCCGAAGCCGTGGCCGGTCGTGTCGCCTTCTGGCGCGGCGTGAAGGTGACGGATTGAGGCGGCGGCGCGATGCCCGATAACGCAACGCAGATGGCCGCCCCCGATGCCACGACGAGGCGGTACCGCGACGTGCGCCAGCGCACCGAGCGCCTGTGCGCTCCGCTCGCCATCGAGGACCACGTTCCCCAGCCCGTGGGGGACGTGAGCCCACCCAAGTGGCATCTCGGGCACACGGCGTGGTTCTTCGAGGCGATGATCCTGCAGCCCAACCTGCCGGGCTATCGCGTCTTCCACGAGCGCTTCGGGTTCGTCTTCAACAGCTACTACGAGACCGTGGGCGAGCGCGTGCAACGCGTGCAGCGCGGCGATCTCAGCCGCCCGACGGTTGCGGAGGTGCTGGCCTATCGCGCCCATGTCGACGCCGCCATGGGTGAGCTGCTGGCGGCGCCGCTGTCCCCCGAACTGGCGACCTTGATCGAACTGGGTCTCCAGCACGAGGAGCAGCATCAGGAACTGCTGCTCACCGACATCAAGTTCATCCTCGGCGTGAATCCTCTAGCCCCCGAGTACGACCCCCGATCGGTCGGCGCCGTGGAGGTGGCGCAGGAGCACGCCGGGCCCGGGCCGGTCTCCGACGCCTGGGTGCGATGGCCCGGCGGTGCATTCGAGATCGGCCATGCCGGCGATGCGTTCGCGTTCGACAACGAAGGGCCGCGCCATGCCGTGCTCGTGCCGCCCGTCGAACTGCGCGCCGCGCTCGTCACGAATGCCGAATACCTTGCGTTCATGGCCGACGGTGGCTATGAACGCTTCGAGCATTGGCATGCCGAGGGCTGGGACTGGATCCGCGCCCAGCCGCGTCGCGCGCCCCTCTACTGGATCCCGCATCCCGACCATCCCGGAGAGTGGCTGCACTACACGCTCGCCGGACTTCAGCCGCTGGCGCCCCAGGCCCCGGTCACGCACGTCAGCTACTACGAGGCCTACGCCTTCTGCCAGTGGGCCGGATGGCGGTTGCCGACGGAGTTCGAATGGGAGGCCCTGGCGACTTCGATTCCGTGGGGCCGTCGATGGGAGTGGACCGAGAGCGCCTACCTGCCGTATCCGGGATTCCGGAAGGCCGCGGGTGCGGTGGGCGAGTACAACGGGAAGTTCATGGTGAACCAGAAGGTCCTGCGCGGCGCCTCGTACGCGACGCCCCCCGGTCACGCGCGGTTCACGTACCGGAATTTCTTCCACGCACCGCTGCGCTGGCAGTACACGGGGATCCGGCCGGCACGCGATGGCGGGCCGACATCGTGAGCCGGGTCCGCTACCACGTGTCGTCCTCCGTGGCGTCCCGGGCGCCCGACGGCGCGACCGATGAACCCCTCGACGAAGCGTTTGCACGGGCGGTCGTCGAGGGCCTGAGCGCGCCGCAGAAGGCGCTGTCGTCCGCCTGGTTCTACGACGACGAGGGTTCGCGCCTCTTCCAGGAGATCATGGCGCTCGACTCGTACTACCTCACGCGCACGGAGCACGCCATCCTCCGCGGCCGTGGTGACGAACTGGCGCGGCGGATCGCCCCGGACGCGCGACCCGTGGACCTCATCGAACTCGGCAGCGGCGATGGCGAGAAGTCGCTGTCGCTCTGCGAGGCTCTCGCGCGGCGCGGTGCGCAGTGCGTGTTCAAGCCCATGGACATCTCGTCCCATGCGCTCGAGCAGCTGTCGCAGCGCTTTGCCGAGCACCTGCCGGGCTTTCCGGTGCAGCCGCTCTGTGGTGACTACTTCCTGAACTGGCCCGCCACGGATCCCGGGCGTCGGCAGGTCGCGATGTTCCTCGGCAGCAACCTGGGCAACCAGACGCACGACGGTGCCATCGCGCTGCTGCGGCGGATGCGCGCCCACCTGCGTCCGGGCGACGCGCTCGTGCTGGGCCTCGACCTGAAGAAGGATCCACACGTGATCCGCGCGGCGTACGACGATCCCGAAGGCGTGACGGCACGCTTCAACATGAACCTGCTGACGCGGCTCAATCGGGAACTCGGCATGGACTTCGACCTCGACCAGTTCAGCCACTACGCGACCTACTCCCCGCTCGACGGCGCAGCGCGCAGCTTCATCGTGAGCCGCCGGCGTCAGATCGTGCACAGCCGGCGGCTCGCGTGCGACTTCGCCTTCCAGGCCGGCGAGACGATCTACACGGAGCAGTCGCAGAAGTACAGCCAGGGCATGATCGACGCCATGGCCCGTGAGAGCGGCTTCGACGTGCAGTGCCACTTCACCGACGAGCGTGGCTGGTACACCGTGGTCGTCTGGCAGGCGATCGACGCTGCCGCCTGAGCGGTCCCTGGAATGCAGACACCGAGCCCATCGTCCTGACGCCATGCTCACCGACTTCTTCCTCGAACTGAAAACCGGCGGCGTGCCGGTCTCCGTGCGCGAGTACCTCACGCTCCTGGAGGCCATGCAGGCCGGGCTCGCCGACTACCGCGTCGAAGGCTTCTACTACCTCGCGCGCGCCTGTCTCGTGAAGGACGAGTCCCACTACGACAAGTTCGACCGCGTGTTCGCGTCGTACTTCAAGGGCATCGCGGCACTGCCGGACGGGCTGCTGGCAATGATCCCCGAGGACTGGCTGAAGAAGCAGGCGGAGCTGCTGCTGTCCGACGAGGACAAGAAACTCGTCGAATCGCTGGGCGGCTGGGAGAAGCTCATGGAGACGCTGAAGCAGCGGCTCGACGAGCAGAAAGGGCGGCATCAGGGTGGGTCGAAGTGGATCGGCACCGCGGGCACCTCGCCGTTCGGCGCGTACGGATTCAACCCCGAGGGTGTACGCATCGGCCAGGAGGGTGGCCGCAACCGCAGCGCCGTGAAGGTGTGGGACGAGCGGCAGTTCCGCAATCTCGACGACGATGTCGAGATCGGCACCCGCAACATCAAGGTGGCGCTGCGCCGCCTGCGCAGGTTTGCGCGCGAGGGTGCTGCCGAGGAGCTCGACCTCGACGACACCATCCGTTCCACCGCGCGCAACGCGGGTTGGCTCGACATCCGGATGGTCCCCGAGCGCCACAACGCCGTGAAGGTGCTGCTGTTCCTCGACGTGGGCGGCTCCATGGACGACCACGTGCGCGTCTGCGAGGAACTGTTCTCGGCCGCGCGCAGCGAGTTCAAGCACCTCGAGTACTTCTACTTCCACAACTTCCTGTACGAGAGCGTGTGGAAGGATAACCGCCGCCGCAACAGCGAGCGGTACGGCACGTTCCCCCTGATGCACACCTATCCGCACGACTACAAGGTGATCATCGTGGGCGACGCCACGATGAGCCCGTACGAGATCGCGTATCCCGGCGGGTCGGTCGAGCACCACAACGAGGAGGCCGGCGCCGTCTGGCTTCAGCGCATCCTCGATGTCTACCCGAAGGCCGTGTGGATCAATCCGCAGCCCGAGGACCGCTGGGACTACTACGAGTCCGTGCGGATGACGAAGCAGCTGATGGGCGACCGCATGTATCCGCTCACGCTCTCGGGCCTCGAACAGGCGATGCGGGAGCTGACGCGGTAGCGGTTGCGAGGCACGGTCCGACGACCGCAGGTTCCGACGCCAAGCCGTCGTGTAGTCGCGTTCGATAGCGCACGGTTTTTCCGACGCTCACCGGCGATGCTTGCGGTCGCAGGCGAGACGAGGCCGATGAAGTCATTGAATCGAACGGACACGCGCCGACAGCCGTCGTCGCACCACCAGAAGCACACTGCCCGCGCCGTACCCGACGGCCGCGCGTGAGACGTCGTCGTGCGTCCTCGTGGGCGCGGGTGATCGCGAAAACCATGGCGTCGATGACGAGGCTCGTCGTCCGGTCCGGACAGCGAGCCGTCAGGAGCGCGAAGTCTTCCTCGGCTCGCGTTCGGAAGCCGGCGACCGACCTCGGGCACTGGACGTCCGGGATCGCCGTCGGAGTTCATGGTCCGCGCCGCTATCGACTGTTCTGCCCCGAGGGCTTGAAGGAAGGGGAGAGCCTGCCGCTGGTCGTCATGCTGCACGGATGTCTTCAGGACGCCACCACATTCGCCGCCAGCACCCGGATGAACCGCATAGCGATCCGCGAGCGTTTCGTTGTTCTGTACCCCGAGCAGGGGAGACTGGCGAATCCCAGGGCCTGCTGGAACTGGTTCGACACCGCCAACGGACGCGCCGCCCGGGAGGCAGCCTCGATCCTGTCAGCGATCGATCAGGTGTGCCGGGCGCATCCTGCGGACCTCTCGCGCGTCGCCCTCGCCGGAATGTCCGCGGGTGCCAGCATGGCCGCGCTTCTCGTGACGCTGCATCCACACCGATTCCTGGCGCTGGTGATGCACTCGGGCATTCCGCCGGGGACGGCTACATCTCCCCGATCCGCGCTGGCCGCGATGCGCGGTGGACAGTGCACGCGTCCACTGGACGTGTCGCCCGCTGTGATGGCCGCCGACTGGCCGCCGCTCCTTGTGATCCAGGGATGTGCCGACCGGGTCGTCGCCCCGAGCAATGGCCGTGCGGCTGCGCTGATCTGGGCAGAGGCCGCAGGCGCGCGAGCCAGCACCCCGCGGACCGTGCGGCGTGGCAGGCGCCATTCCATGAACATTTCCGACTTCACGCGCGAAGGGCGCCTCGTCGCCTCCCTCGTCGAGATCGATGGGTTGGACCACGCATGGAGCGGAGGGCCTGCCGGGCTGCCCTTCAGCGATGCACGGGGGCCGGACGTCTCGGGTTTGGCCTGGCGCTTCATCGCGAAGCAGCTTCGCCGCCGAGAGGCTGATCGCGAGGGGGGCGCCGCCCCGCGCAAATGAGCGATACCGCACGGAGGGACGCCCGGCTTTGCAGGATGCTCCGTGCCGACCATGCATCCACAGCGCGCGCCGGGGATCGTGGCCGGATCCCGCCTCGATGCGGGACCGAAACGTCGGCGTGAAGCATCCATTTCCAGGAGTCAGACCCATGATCCGACGCAGCCTCATGACCGCGATCGCTGCTGCCGTCATCGCCATTCCGGGTGTCGCCCCGGCAGCTACCCTCGGGTTCGATTTCTCCAACCCTCTCGAACTCACCGAACTCAATCAGACCGGCAACCTCGGACTGTTCGATCCGTCCCTCGGCATACTGAACTCGGTGATCCTGACGCTCTCCGGTAGGAACGAGACGACGCTGTCGCTCACCAACACGGCCGTGCAGGACCAATTGGTGAGCGCTGCCGTTTCGACGGACCTGTTCTTCTCGTCCTCCCTGGTCGGCCTCGGCGCGCTGCTGGTGAATCCGGTGATCTCGCTCACGAACGCGACAGGCTTTGTCAACATCGCATCCGGAGACACGGCCTTTTTCGGGCCGCTCGTGGATGCCATGTCGGTGAACCCGCTTCCGCCGTCGTCTCTTTTCGTGGGCGTCGGTACGTTCAGCGTCAGTTGCGAATCGTTGAGCGGCATCAGCATCGCAGGGGGCGGCGGCAACGTCGCGGTGGATCAGGCGACGCAGGCGGCCTGCGGGGCATCGATTGTCTACGACTACACGCCCGTCCCGGCGCACCAGACACCAGAGCCGGGCGTTCTGGCGTTGCTGGGCGCGTGCGTCGTCGGGACCGTGGTGGCGCGGAAGCGGACCTAGAAGTGCCGGCTCACAGGGCAGATGGGAACGCCTCGGCGTCTTGTGCTGCCCTCGCAGGGGGCGCCGAGGCCAGGTACCTTCACCCGCCGAAGTTCAGCTGGCGCGGCGCCAGGTAGCGCCGCACGATTTCCTCGGGGGGCAGGGGTTTGCTGAACAGGAACCCCTGGTGCTCGTCGCAGCCGAGGCGCTTCAGCATCGCCAGTTGCGCGAGGTTGTCGACGCCCTCGGCGGTGACGCGCAGCTTGAGGCCGTGTGCCATGCCGATGATCGTGGCGACGATGACGTCGCTCTCCTTGTTCGAGCCCAGCTCGCGCACGAACGAGCGGTCGATCTTCAGCGTGTGAATGGGCAGCTGGTTCAGGTACGCGAGGGACGAGTACCCCGTCCCGAAATCGTCGACCGCGATGCGCGTGCCGTTCTTCCCGAGCTTGCGAAGGACCTGGATGCTCTCGTCGGCTGTCTTCCAGAGCACGGACTCCGTCATCTCGAGTTCCAGCCACGACGGATCGAGGCCGGTCATGGCGAGGATGCGGTTCAAGGATTTCGCGAACTCGCGTGGCTGGTCGAACTGGCGGGCAGAGATGTTGACGGCCATGCGCAGCGGCGGGAGGCCGGCCTCCTGCCAACGCTTGTTCTGCTCGCACGCGGCCCGGAGGGCCCACAAACCGATCGCTTCGATGAGCCCGGTCTCCTCGGCGACATCCATGAACATCGACGGCGCCACGAGGCCCTTGCGCGGGTGTTGCCAGCGCAGCAGTGCCTCGACGCCGATCACCTTGCTCGACGCGATGTCCACTTGCGGCTGGTAGTGCAGCACGAACTCGTCGTGGTCGAGCGCGAGGCGCAGCGCGGTCTCGAGATCGTGGCGCTCGACGGCCCGGATGTTCATCTCGCGCGAGAAGAACTGGTAGTTGCGGCGGCCCTTCTCCTTCGCGTGGTACATCGCGGTGTCGGCGTTCTTCATCAACGTGGCCGAGTCGTCGCCGTCCGCCGGGAAGATGCTGATGCCGACGGAGCACGATGTGGTCAGCGTGTTCCCGGCGATCTCCATCGGGCGTGCCAGCGAGTTGAGAATCTTGCGCGCCACCTGCGCGGCGTCCTCCGCGTGCTGCAGCCCCTCGACGGTCACGACGAACTCGTCGCCACCCAGCCGCGAGAGGGTGTCACCCTTGCGCAGGCAGCCCTGGACGCGCGCGGCGACCTCCTTCAGCAGCAGGTCACCGACGTGGTGGCCCAGCGAGTCGTTGATGTTCTTGAATCGGTCGAGGTCGAGGAACATCAGCGCCACCGACTCGCGGCTGCGCCGCGCGTTCACGAGCGCCTGTTCGAGACGGTCGTGGAGCAGCAGGCGATTCGGCAGCCCCGTGAGTGGATCGCGCGTGGCGAGCTGGCTGATGCGCTCCTCGGCCTGCTTGCGATCGGTGACGTCGCGCACGGTGCCCCGATGCCCGATCACGGCCCCGGCGGCGTCTCGCACCGCGACCGCATTCACCATGATCCAGACCGTGTTGCCCGAGCGGGTGAGGACCATGTGTTCGAGATCGCGGAACGCGCCGTCGGCCTCGGTGTTCTCCTCGAGCCAGCGCTCCACGCGCTCGGCCTCGCCCGCCGGCATCAGCTCGGCGACGCGCCGCCCGATGAGGTCTCGGTCGCTGTACTCGAGGACGTTCTTCACCTTGGGCGAGAGGAAGGTGTAGCGCCGCTCGGCATCGGTCTCCCAGACGAATTCGCCGGCGGCTTCGGCGAAGTCGCGGAACCGCGCCTCGCTGCGGCGGAGCTGTTCCTCGACGCGTTTGAGGTCGGTGATGTCGCGCCCCACGCCGCGATAACCGATGAAGTCGCCCGCGTCGTCGAATACCGGGTCGCCGCTCGACAGCCCCCAGCGGCCCGTCTTCCGGCCGCGGACCACGAGATCTCGGAAGGGCTTGCGGGCGGCAGTGATCTCCCGATGCGCCTGCTCGGCAGTGGGGGATTCCCACTCGAAGTGGTCGTCGAAGCGCGTCCTGCCGATGAGGTCCGCGGGCTCGGCGACGGCGCGTCCCTCCGCCGTCGGGGAGATGTACGTGAATCGCAACTCGGCATCCTGCTCCCAGTACCAGTCGGCCGACATCGCCGTGAGTCCGCGGAAGCGTTGCTCGTTGGCGCGGACCTTCTCCTCGGCGGCGCGGCGCGCGGTGACGTCGATCATGATCAGCAGGATGAAGGGCGTCCCGTCCGGGCCCGCCATGCGCGTCTTCTGCACCATCATCCAGACGGTCTCGTCCTGGATGCGGTACGGATACTCGTAGTGGACGTCGGCCTCGCCGGACAGGGCGCGGACGTCGGTGCCGATGAAGAAGTCGGCGTCCTTCTTGTCGAAGAAATCCCGGTCGGTCCGGCCCAGGATCAGGTCGGAAGTGCGCCTGAAGAATCGCTCGAACGCATCGTTGACCGCGACGTAGCGATGCGCGGCGTCCTTCACGAGCACCGGGCTCGGGATGGCGTCGATGATCGTGTGCAGGTAGACGCGGGATCCGCGGATATCCGGCGACGGTGCCTCGGCCGGTGCTTCGTTCCCTCTGGACGACCCCCGCGTGGCGATCGCCTGCCATGCAAACGCCGCCGGGAGCGTCGCGAGGAGGCCGATGAAGCCGCCGCACCAGGCACGGACGCCGTCCGGGAACGTATGGAGGATGACCGTGGCAATGCCGGGCAGCAGGGCCGGCAGCACGACCGCGGCAGCCATGGTGGCCAGAACGCGCTGCGTCGAGGCGGAGCGGTCCGCGACCAGCAGTCGGCGGACGAGCAGGGCTGCCACGGAGGCGGCGCCGACCTCCGCGAGACCTGCAATGAGCCCCGGCCGGACGGCGCCTTCCGAGGCGAGCGCGAGCAGCCCGAGGGCGATGGCGACGCCAGGCCAGTGGCTCCAGCCGCGCAGGACGAGTACGGCACCGGCCACGCCCAGTGCGGGGGCGAACGGCAGCGGCGCGCCGCCGAGATGGTCGAGCAGCTGGCCTGCACCACCCGCAAGCAGCACCACCGCCGCGGCGAACCACGTGGTGACGACCGGGCTTCTTGCGACGGGCGGATTCGTTGGCGTCATGGCACGCACCTCTTTCACAACGGGGCCTACGCCGAGGGCGCAGTCCGGCGGCGTCGATCCCCCGACAACGGCGGGGCTGCCTTGAGAACTTCGTCGATCGTGGTGACGCCCTGGGCCACCTTCAGCGCACCGCTGATCCGGAGCGGCTTCATGCCGTCCCGGTAAGCCTGTTCGCGGACATCGGCGAGATCCATCTCGGCCGTCACGAACTTCCGCTGCTCCGGGCTCATCAGCATGATCTCGTAGATGCCCACCCGGCCGAGGTAGCCGGTCATGCGGCATTCGAGGCAACCGCGCGCCGCCCAGACCTGCTTCGGACGTTCGGACTGCCACGGGTTGATCAGCATCTTCCAGGTCTCGTCGTCCACCGGCACCGTCTCGCGGCAGTGGGGGCAGAGGGTGCGGACCAGGCGCTGCGCCATCACGCCGAGGATCGTCGAGTGCAGGAGGTAGGGCGGGACGCCGATGTCGAGCAGACGCGTCACGGCCGAGGGTGCGTCGTTCGTGTGGAGCGTCGAGAGCACCAGGTGACCCGTGAGCGCGGCCTGGATCGCCATCTCGGCGGTTTCGAGATCGCGGATCTCACCCACCATGATGATGTCCGGGTCCTGGCGCAGCAGGGTCCGCACGCCGGCGGCGAAGTCGAGGCCGATGCCGTGCTGCACCTGCATCTGGTTGAACGCCGGCTCCACCATCTCGATGGGGTCCTCGATGGTGCACACGTTGACGTCGGGTTTCGCGAGCAGCTTCAGCGTCGAGTAGAGCGTGGTCGTCTTGCCGGATCCGGTCGGGCCCGTCACCAGCACGATCCCGTTCGGCTGGCCCGTCATGCGCGTCCAGCGGGTCTGGTCGTCCTCCGAGAACCCGAGTTCCCGGTAGTCCTTCACGATCACGTCCGGGTTGAAGATCCGCATCACGAGCTTCTCGCCGAAGGCGGTCGGCATCGTCGAGAGGCGCAGTTCGACCTCCTGGCCGTCGGGGGTGAGGGTCTTGATCCGGCCGTCCTGCGGGCGGCGCTTCTCGACGACGTCCATGCGGCCGAGGATCTTGATCCGGCTCGTCATGGCGGCCATGACCGGCGTGGGAATCTGGTAGACCTGATGCAGCACGCCATCGATGCGGAACCGGACGTTGCCGGTGTCGCGGCGGGGCTCCATGTGGATGTCGCTCGCGCGCTGCTCGAAGGCGTACTGGAAGATCCAGTCGACGATGTGGACGATGTGGCGGTCGTTGGCGTCCACCTGCCCGCGACTGCCGAGCTGCACGAGCTGCTCGAAGTTGGTGATGTCGTTCAGCTCGCCCTTCTTCTGCTGCTGGGCGCCCTGGACCGAGCGGGCCAGGTTGTAGAACTCCACCAGGAAGGCGTCGATGTCCGTCGGGTTCGCGACCACCCGCCGGATCTCGAGTCGCAGTGCGCGGGACAGTTCCTTCTCCCACTCGCGCACGAACGGTTCGCACGTGGCGATCACGCATTCCCGGGCGGTGACCTGCACCGGCAGGATGCGGAACCGGGTGGCGTAGGCATTGGACATCACCTTCGTGACCGCCGCGAAGTCGATCTTGAAGGGGTCGACGTGCAGGTAGTCGAGGCCCACCTTGCCGGCCAGCCACTCGGTGAGCGGCTCGAGCGTCAGCACCTTCTTGGGATTGCGCGGATCGCGCCACTTCTGGTCGGCCACCAGCACCAGCGGGTGGACGGCGACGCGGCGGGCTGGCTGTTTCGCGAGCAGGTCGCGGGCGGCTTCGGCCGTGACCAGAGCGTCGGCCACCAAGTCGTCGAGGACTTCCTGGAGGGTGAGCCGGCGATCCGGGGCGGGTGTCGTGGGGGTCGCGATGTCCATGGAATGCGAGGGATCGAAGCCGCCATTGTCCCTGTTTTCCGCGGTGGTGGGGACCGTTCCGAAGGGTCGCTGCACCATGTGGGTGCGCGTGCAGTCAGCCCCCGACCCTTGCGGCATCATACGGCCCGCCGGACACGGACCGGCCCGCAGGACCCATACCAAAAATACTGCTCATTGGAGGATCTCCCCATGGAGGCTGCACGCCATCAGGACGTGCTGTTCGTGCTACTCGGCGCCATCATGGTGCTCGCCATGCACGCCGGCTTCGCCTTTCTCGAACTCGGCACGGTCCGGGGCAAGAACCAGGTCAACGCACTGGTGAAGATCCTCGCGGATTTCTCCATGTCGACCATCGCCTACTTCTTCGTCGGCTACGGCGTCGCCTACGGCACCAGCTTCCTCACCGGGGCCGAGGGCCTCGTGCAGGGCAGTGGCTACGAACTGACCAAGTTCTTCTTCCTTCTCACGTTCGCCGCGGCGATCCCGGCCATCGTGTCCGGCGGCATCGCGGAGCGGGCGCGATTCCATCCGCAGCTCGCCGCGACGGCGATCCTCGTGGGTCTGGTCTACCCGTTCTTCGAGGGAATCGCCTGGAACAACCGGTTCGGCGTGCAGGACTGGATCACGGCCACGTTCGGCTTCGCCTTCCACGATTTCGCAGGGTCCGTGGTCGTCCACGCGGTGGGTGGCTGGATCGGACTGATGGCGGTGGTGCTGCTGGGGCCCCGGCAGGGGCGGTATCGGAAGGACGGCGGGGTGTCGTCCCACCCGCCTTCCAGCATCCCGTTCCTCGCGCTGGGTGCGTGGATCCTGACGGTGGGCTGGTTCGGCTTCAACGTGATGTCGGCCCAGACCCTGGAAAACATCAGCGGTCTCGTCGCGGTGAACTCCCTCATGGCCATGGTCGGCGGAACGCTCGTCGCGCTCTTCCTCGGGCGGAACGATCCGGGCTTCGTGCACAACGGTCCGCTCGCCGGTCTCGTGGCGGTCTGTGCGGGCTCGGATCTCATGCATCCCGTGGGGGCGCTGGTGACCGGGGCGGTTGCCGGCGGTCTCTTCGTCGGTCTTTTCCCGGTCGTGCAGAACCGGTGGCGCATCGACGATGTCCTCGGCGTGTGGCCGCTGCACGGACTGTGCGGCGCCTGGGGCGGTATCGCTGCGGGAATCTTCGGTGCGAAGGCACTCGGCGGGCTGGGTGGCGTCAGCATCGGCGCGCAGTTGGTGGGCACGGTGACGGGTGTCGTCGTGGCGGTCGTCGGCGGAGCGCTCGTGTACGGTGGGCTCAAGGCGCTCGTCGGCATCCGGCTGGATGCCGAGGCCGAGTTCGAGGGCGCCGACCTTTCGATCCACAAGATCTCGGCGACGCCGGAGCGCGAGTCCTCCTTCTGAGGGGGAATGCCCCCGCGTGGATCGCCACGAAGAAGAGGCCTCGCACGAGGCCTTTTTCGTGACAATGGCGGGTGAACCGGCTTCGGCCGCACTGGAGAATGCGCTTGGAGGAACCTGATCTTTCCCGTCTGACCCTGTCCCGGACGCCTGCAGTCGCGGCGGCGACGCGCCGACGCAGGGGTGCGCGCCGCCTCGTGGTGTGGGCCGTGGTCATCGCGGCGGTGCTCGCCGGGGGCGCGATGGTGGCGCAGCGGATCCGCGAGGCGCCCGTCGAGGTGGAGCAGGCGTCCGTGACGACCGCGTACCCCTGGCAGGCGGTCTCGGTGCTCACGTCCACCGGGTACGTCGTCGCCCAGCGCAAGGCGGCCGTGGCGTCCAAGGCCACCGGCCGGCTCGAATGGCTGGGTGTCGCCGAGGGTAGCCGCGTGAAGCAGGGCGACGTGATCGCACGGTTGGAGAACCGTGACGTCGCCGCGGCCCGCGACCAGGCCGGGGCCAACCTCAAGGTCGCCCGCGCGAACCGCGACCAGGTGAAGGTGGAGCTGGCGGACGCCGTGCGCGAGCAGCGCCGTGCCACCGATCTCCTGCGCCAGAACTTCATCTCCGAATCGGCCCACGACACCGCGGTGGCCCGGGTCGACAAGGCGCGCGCGGTACTGCGCTCGCAGGAGGCCGCGATCTCGGTGGCGGAGGCGAACCTCCGCGCTGCCGAGGTGGGCGTGGAGCAGACGCTCATCCGCGCGCCGTTCGACGGCGTGGTGCTGACCAAGAGCGCGAACATCGGGGACGTCGTGACGCCGTTCTCGTCGGCGCTCGATGCGAAGGGGGCCGTCGTCACCATGGCCGACATGGCGACGCTGGAGGTCGAGGCCGACGTCTCCGAGGCGAGCCTCTCGAAGGTGATGGTCGACCAGGCGGTCGAGATCCAGCTCGATGCGCTGCCCGATCGTCGCTTCCGGGGTGTCGTTGCCCGGATGGTGCCGACGGTCGATCGCGCGAAGGCGACGGTGATGACCAAGATCCGTTTCCGCGATCCCGATCCCCGCATCCTGCCGGAGATGAGCGCCAAGGTGACGTTCCTCTCGCGCGAGGTCACCGACGCCGAGCGCGAGCCGCGGGTGGCGGTGAATCCGGCGGCCGTCGTGAAGCGGGGTGGGGCGGATGTCGTGTTCGTCGTGAAGGACGGCATCGCGAAGTCGATGCCGGTGGTCACGGGGGCCCGGATCGGTGACCTCGTCGAACTCACGCGCGGTGTCTCGGCGGGAGACAAGGTGGTGCTGAAACCCGGTGACAAGCTCGCCGACGGCGCGGCCGTGAAGCCGCTCGCCAAGTGAGTACCGCGGAACCCCGCACGCCGGTCGTCGAGATCCGCGGCCTCGCGAAGTCGTACCAGCGCGGCGGCCAGTCCGTGGCCGTGCTCTCCGGCCTCGACCTCGACATCTTTCCGGGCGACTTCCTGGCGCTCATGGGGCCGTCCGGCTCCGGCAAGAGCACGCTGCTCAACCTGATCGCGGGCATCGACAAGCCCGACAGCGGGACGCTCCGCGTGAACGGTGTCGACATCACCCGCCTGTCGCAGTCGGCCCTCGCGGAGTGGCGCGCCCATCACGTGGGCTTCATCTTCCAGTTCTACAACCTGATGCCGGTGCTGACGGCGCTGGAGAACGTGGAACTGCCGCTGCTGCTCGCCGACCTCGGCCGCCGGGAGCGCCGCGAGCGCGCCGAACTCACGCTGTCGATGGTGGGCCTCGCCGACCGCTCCAGCCACTATCCGTCCGAACTGTCCGGCGGACAGCAGCAGCGCGTGGCCATTGCCCGCGCCATCGTGACCGATCCGACCCTCCTCGTCGCCGACGAACCCACCGGCGACCTAGACCGCGTCTCGGCGGGCGAGATCCTGAACCTCATGGAGCGCCTGAACACCGAGCTGGGCAAGACGATCATCATGGTCACGCACGACCAGCGCGCCGCCGAGGCAGCGCACTCGATCGTGCAGTTGGAGAAGGGGGCGATCGAGCGGGGGGCAGGGGCCGGGCGCTAGCCTTCCGCTCCAGCCCTCCCTCCCTCGTTTCCCGACACCCATGTTCCTTCGCCTCGTCTCCCGCAACACCCTGCGCCACAAGCTCCGCACGGCGCTGACGCTGCTCGGTCTGCTCGTGGCGATCCTCGCGTTCGGGCTGCTCTCGACGGTCGTGGATGCCTGGTACGCGGGCGCGGAGGGGGCGTCGTCCACGCGGCTCATCACGCGCAGTTCGATTTCCCTCGTCTTTCCGTTGCCGATCACCTACCGGGAACGCCTCCGACAGATCGACGGCGTCTCCACCGTGACGACCAGCAACTGGTTCGGCGGCGTCTACGTGACACCCAAGAACTTCTTTCCGCAGTTCGCGGTGGACGGCGAGACCTACTTCTCGCTGTACCCCGAGTTCATCCTCGACGATGCCCAGTACAAGGCCTTCATGCGCGACCGGAAGGGCGCGATCGTCGGCCGGAAACTTGCCGACCGCTACGGCTGGCAGATCGGCGACACCGTGCCGCTGCGCGGGACGATCTACGCCGGCAACTGGGAGTTCGTGGTGCGCGGGATCTACGACGGGCGCGAGGCGAAGACGGACACCAACCAGTTCATCTTCCACTGGCAGTACCTCAACGAGACCGTGAAGCGACAGATGCCGCGGCGTGCGGACACCGTGGGCATCTACATCCTCGGCATCGATGCGCCGGATCGCGCCGCGGAGATCTCCGAACTCGTCGATGCCCAGTTCCGCAACTCCCTCGCCGAGACGCTCACCGAGACCGAGAAGTCGTTCCAGCTCGGGTTCGTCGCGATGACGGAGGCGATCGTCGTCGCCATCCGCATCGTCTCGTACCTCGTCATCTTCATCATCATGGCCGTGATGGCGAACACGATGGCGATGAGCGCGCGCGAGCGTCTGCCGGAGTACGCGACGCTGAAGGCGCTGGGGTTCCAGCCGTGGCGCGTCGGCGGTCTCGTCTTCGGTGAGTCGGTCTTCATGGCGATGGTCGGCGGCGCGCTCGGCATCGCGCTCACGTTCCCCGTCGCCGAGGCGTTCGGTCAGGCAATGGGTTCGTTGTTCCCCATCTTCCACGTCTCCACCGGGACGGTCCTGCTGCAGATCGCCTGCTCCGTGTTCGTGG
This sequence comes from Betaproteobacteria bacterium Ga0077532, assembly GCA_001464895.1. Taxonomy (GTDB): domain Bacteria; phylum Pseudomonadota; class Gammaproteobacteria; order Burkholderiales. The sequence goes on along the minus strand of LNEE01000014.1, from coordinate 31,748 downwards.
GGCTCGTGGCAGGGGTGGTGCCGGCAGTGCGGGCGGGCAACGTGCGCATCGCCGACGGACTGAGGGCGGTGGCGTGAACACCGACTTCGTTGCACGGCGCGAGTTGAGATGCGCGGCGCGCTGCGGCCGGACAACGCGCACCGAATCGGCAGACCGATGAAGATCCCGTTCTCCTACTGCCTGCGCAATCTCTGGGCGCGACGCCTCACCACCGCGCTGACGACGGGGGGCATGGCGCTCGTCGTCTTCGTGTTCGCGACGGTGCTCATGCTCGAGCAGGGCCTGCGATCCACGCTGGTGTCGACGGGCAGCGACGACGCCGTCGTCGTCATCCGCCGCTCGGCGGGCACCGAGGTGCAGAGCGGGGTCGATCGCGTGCAGGCGGCCGTGGCCGAGAGTCAGCCGGAGGTCGCGGTGGGGGGCGAAGGCGCGCGGCTCTCGTCGAAGGAGACCGTCGTGCTCATCTCTCTGCAGAAGCGCGGCGGGGGCGCATCGAACGTCGTCATCCGGGGCGTCGGCGAAGCGGGCTTCGCGTTGCGCCCGCAGGTGCGCCTCATCGAAGGGCGGGCGTTCCGGCCTGGGACGGCCGAGATCGTCGTGGGGCGCAGCATCGCGGAGCGCTTCGAGGGCGTCGGCGTCGGCGACAGCCTGCGGTTCGGCATGCGCGAGTGGCGCATCGTGGGGCGTGTGGACGCCGGCGGCAGCGGCTTCGACTCCGAGATCTGGGGCGATGCCGAGACGCTGATGCAGTCGTTCCGCCGCACGATGTTCTCGTCCCTCGTGATGCGGCTGCGCGACCCCGCCGCCTTCGACGCCCTGAAGGCGCGGCTGGAGGACGATCCGCGGCTCACGGTGGAGGTGAAGCGCGAGCGCGTGTTCTACGCGGAACAGTCGGAGACCCTGGCACGCTTCATCCGCATCCTCGGCCTGACGCTCTCGATCATCTTCTCCGTAGGCGCGATCATCGGCGCGATGATCACCATGTACGCGTCGGTGGCCAATCGCACCGCGGAGATCGGCACGCTGCGGGCGCTCGGATTCCAGCGGCAGAGCATCCTCGCCGCGTTCCTCGTCGAGGCACTGCTCCTCGGTGCGGTCGGCGGCGCCATCGGTCTGGCCGGGGCTTCGCTCATGCAGTTCTTCAGCATCTCGACGATGAACTGGCAGTCGTTCGCGGAGATCGCGTTCCGCTTCGAGCTGACGCCCGGGATCATCGCGTCGTCCCTGGCATTCGCGATCGGGATGGGCCTGCTCGGCGGCTTGCTGCCGGCGTCGCAGGCGGCGCGGATGAAGATCGTGGACGCGCTACGGGCGGCTTGAGGCGGCAGCGGGTGATGCCCGGTAGGGAGGGGCCCATGGCCACCGAATACGGTGGATGCAAGGAAACGCTCCAACCGAATTCGACGCTCTCGCGGGCATGGCCCGCTCCTACAAAAAGCGTGGCCGATCCCACGGTCGGTGGCGCATCCACCATCCCTGTAGGAGGGGCCCATGGCCCCTCCTACAAAGCCAACCTCACCGCGTCTCCGCCTCCGGTGGGGCGTTGTCGGTGTGCAGGTCGATGCGGTACGTCTCGGGCCCGTGGTACACGGCGAAGGCCGTGATGAGCGCCATCACGATGATGTAGATCGCCACGCCCCACGGCGCGCCGTCCATCTGCAGAACGAGCCATGCCGCCAGGAAGGGTGCCACGCCGCCGGCGAGGATCGAGCCGAGTTCGCGCGCGAGCGCGAAGCCGCTGAAGCGCAGCCGGGCCCCGAACAACTCCGCGAAGTACGCCGCCTGTGGACCGAACATGCCGGATACCGAGATCGAGATCGCGGGGATGAACGCGAGCGAGATGATCAACGGGTCCTTGGTGTCGATGAGCATGAAGAACGGGAAGGCGTACGCGGCGCCGAAGAGGGCGGCCCCGATGTAGACCGGTCGCCGGCCGATGCGGTCGGACAACGCCGAGAAGAGCGGGATGGTGAGGAGCGACAGACCGTGCGCGATCATGATGCCGGTGAGCGCCGTCCCCTTCGGTACGCCGAGGGTCTTCGTGAGATAGCTGAGACCGAACACAGGGAAGAGATAGCCCAGGCCGTTCTCGGCGAGTCGGGCGCCGACCACCACGGCCATCTCCTTCGGATAGCGGCGCAGGGCCTCCAGCGCTGGCGATTTGAGTGGCTTGCGCCTGGCGACGGCTTCCTGGAACACCGGGGTCTCGGTGACCTTCGCGCGGATGTAGAAGCCCACCAGCACGAGCACGATGCTGAGCAGGAACGGGATGCGCCAGCCCCAAGCGAGGAACGCCTCCTTGGGCAATGAGGAGCAGACGGCGAACACGCCCGCGGCGAGGAGGTTGCCGACCGTGACGCCGATCGGGGCCCAGCTTCCGAAGAGCCCGCGCTTGCCCTCCGGCGCGTACTCCACGGCCATGATGACGGCACCGCCGTACTCCGCTCCGGCCCCGAAGCCCTGCACGAGTCGCAGCAGCACGAGCAGCACAGGCGCGAGCAGGCCGATGCTGTGATAGGTCGGCAGAAGACCGATCAGGAAGGTGCCGCCGCCGACCATCAGCAGCGTGATGACGAGGACCGGCTTGCGGCCGAGCTTGTCGCCGATGTGACCGAACACGATGCCGCCGATCGGTCGAGCCGCGAAGCCGACACCGAAGGTCGCGAGCGACGCGAGCGTGCCCACTGTCGGGTCGAGATCGGGAAAGAACAGGTCCCCGAAGACCAGGGCCGCGGCGGTCCCGTAGATGAAGAAGTCGTACCACTCGAGTGCCGAACCTACGGCCGCCGCCATGATGACCCGGCGCTGTTTCGCATCCATCCGTGTCCTCCCCCCATCCATCGTCGGCGCGCGCCGCGTGGTGTGTTCTTCGCTGGAACTGCCCGGGCCGTCAGGGGCAGGTGTGCAGATGCTGCGAGACGGCTTCCTTGGTGGTGACCCGCAGCAGCGTCCGCGGATCGTCGGGATCCGTGAGGGTGGCGCTGTGGAGCATGGCGGCGTTGTCCCAGATCACGACGTCGCCGACACCGTACTTCACGCGGTGCTGGTACCGGGGCTGGGTGGAATGCGCGGCGAGGGATCTCAGCAGATCGAGGGCCTCGGCGTCGTCCATGCCGTCTATCCCGATGGAACTTCCCGACACGGCATAGAGGGCCTTGCGGCCAGTGACCGGATGCCGTCGCACGAGCGGGTGCCGGACGACGCGGATGTCGCGCTTCTCGATCTGCGCTTCGCCCAGCGGAGGGGCCTTCTCGCGCGACGCAGGGTCGCGGTCGTCGCGATCGCCGTAGAGGTGCAGCCCGACGAGGGGCTCGATGCGGGCCTTCGTGTGTTCGGGCAGGTCGTCGTAGGCGCGGGCCTGGTCGGCGAACAGGGTATCGCCGCCCGCCTTGGGCACCGTGATCGAGTAGAGGAGGGTGGCCAGGGCGGGGACGTCGAGATACGAGTAGTCGGTGTGCCAGTAGGTGCCGCCGTCCGCGAGGCCGATGGGTTGCCCGTCGCGACGGACGTTCGACAGGATCAGGATCTCCGGCAGCTTCGGATGGTGGTACTGGTCGAGTACATGGGGCTCCGGGCGGCCGAAGCGCCGCGCGAAGTCGAGAAACCTCGGCGCTTCCAATCGTTGTGCCCGGATCGCCAGGACGCGATGTTCGTGGAGGGCGTCGCGGATGGCCTCGAACGCGACGTCGTCGATCGCCTGCGACAGGTCGAGGCCGTGGAGTTCGGCGCCGGTGCCTGTGCCGGAGGGCCGCAGGTCGAACATCGCACCCATCACCGACAGTCCCGGCGCGACTTCACCGGCAGATCGGGCAGGCGAAATCCCTTTGCCATGCTCATGCGCTTCCCCCCTCGCATGCCCGGAAATGCGGGCTTCGCGTTCGTTCGATGCTCGTCGGTGCGATCCCGATGCCGTTCCGGGCGCGGCCGGATTATCGATGCCAGCGCGTCGGTGTGCACCACTTGTCGAGGGTGCGATGCAGCATCGCGTCGTCCTCTCACCGGGGCGACGGGGTCAGCCGGGTGCGGCGACCGTGTCGAAGTCCGGGAACACTTCGGCGATGGTGGTGACCTCGCCGGCGTGCGGCGCGGCGTACCCCGGCAGATCGGCCACGAGCGCTTCGAACTGCTCGCCGCGCAGGAGAGTGAGAAGGTCGCGGATCTCGGGTCGCTCGAGCGTCCGCACGAGGGTCAGCAGGAAGTACTGTTCCTTGGCGATCGGCACGAAGTCGAGGCGGAACTGTCGCGCCGGCGGCTCGACGCCGAAGGCGACATCGGCCATCCCGCTCGCGACGAAGGCGGCCACGGCGGCGTGGGTGAACTCCTCGGTGCGATAGCCGTGGATGTCGTCGCGCTCGACCCCGGCGTCGTCCAGCAGCTGGTCGAGCAGGAGCCGGGTGCCCGCGCCCTTCTGGCGGTTCACGAAGGTGATGTCGTCCCGGGCGAGGTCAGCGAGGCTGAGGATCCCCTTGGGATTGCCCCGCGCCACGAAGAGACCCTGGGTACGCGTGACGAGGTGGATGAGGCGCTGCTTCGCCGGCTGGAGCCAGCGGGCGTACCGCGCGAGGGCCTGGGTGCCCAGATGACCTTCCGGGACGTGGAACCCTGCGAGGTCGCATTCGCCGCGCGTCAGCGATGCGAGGGACTCGACGCTGCCGAGGTAACGGAGATCCAGCTGGATGTGGGAGCTCTCCCGCAGGAGATCGGGGAGGCGCGCGACGGCGAAGCCGTGGCTCGCATGGACCCGGATCGTCGAGGCTGCGGTGGCCACGAGCCGGTTGATCTCGAGGTTCAGTTCCGAGGCCAGGGACTCCATCTGCGGACCCAGTCGGGCGCTCGCGCGCTGCTCCGCCCAGAGCAACTTCTCGCCGAGCATCGTGAGCGTGGTCCCCTTGCCGCGCTCGAAACGTACGAGCGGCACGCCGAAGAAACCGTTCCAGCCCTCGAGGAGGTTCCAGGCATGCCGATACGAGATTCCGAGTCGTGCAGCAGCTTCCGTGAGCTTGCCTGTGTCGTGGAGGGCCGAGAGCATCCCGAACAGCTCGGAACCCAGGCGGGTGCCCGCTTCGTTCTCGACAACCCACGTGGGTTTGACGGAAATTCGGTTCATATGCACGGTTCCGCATATTGAGTCCGGAATGGACGACCGTTACGGTATACGTAATCAAGGCCATCAGGGAAGTGCATATGCTGTGTTGTGCATAACCCTGGGCGTTGCCTCGTCGACCTGACCGGGTCGGGAGGTGCATGGCCGTCCGACCCATCAGGAGGATTCGCGATGCAAGAGACGCAGCTCCAGCGCGTCCAGGAAGCAGTCGCGCGGTGCCGGGATCTCCCGGGAGCGCTGCTGCCGATGCTGCATGCCATTCAGGACGACCTGGGCTATGTCCCGCCGGAGGCCGTTCCCACCATCGCCAAGGCGCTCGCGCTCTCGCGGGCGGAAGTCCACGGCGTCATAAGCTTCTATCACCACTTCCGCAGTGCCCCACCCGGGCGCCACGTGATCCAGGTCTGCCGTGCGGAGGCGTGTCAGTCGATAGGCGCCGAGCGACTCGTCGCACGTCTGCGGGAACGGCTCGGCATCGATTTCCACGGCACTACGGCCGATGGCGCCGTCAGCCTGGAGGCCGTCTACTGCCTGGGCAACTGCGCCTGCGCACCGGCCGTGATGGTCGACGGCGCACTGCGGGGCCGCGTGACCGAAGCGGTCCTCGACGAAATCATCGATACCGCCGCCCTCGTTGACGAGCACGTGGGCGTCGCGGGAGGTGCGCGATGACCGTCCGCATCTTCGTCCCCCGCGATTCCAGCGCGGTCTCCGTGGGTGCCGACGCCGTCGCGAAGGCGATCGCGGACGAGGCGACGCGTCGCGCGATTCCCGTCGCCGTGATCCGCAACGGCTCGCGCGGGATGCTCTGGCTCGAACCCCTCGTCGAAGTGGAGACGCCAGCGGGGCGGGTGGGCTACGGCCCCGTGACCGTTGCCGACGTACCGAAACTCTTCGACGCCGGTTTCGATCGGGGCGCTCCGCATCCGCTGTGCATCGGTCCCGTCGATGCGTATCCATGGCTCGCGAAGCAGGAGCGTCTGTGCTTCGCGCGCGCCGGTGTCACCGATCCGCTGTCGTGGAGCGAGTACGTGGCCCATGGCGGCAGCCGAGGCCTGCGGGCCGCACTTGCGATGACCGGGGCGGATGCCGTGGCGGCCGTCACGGAGTCCGGGCTCCGCGGACGCGGTGGCGCGGCATTCCCCACGGGCATCAAGTGGAAGACCGTGCTCGACACCGCCGCGGATCAGAAGTACGTGGTGTGCAATGCCGACGAGGGTGATTCGGGAACCTTCTCCGACCGGATGGTGATGGAGGACGATCCCTTCGTGCTGATCGAGGGGATGGCCATCGCGGGCATCGCCACCGGTGCCACCGTTGGGTACATCTACCTGCGCTCCGAGTATCCGTACGCCGAACGCGCTCTGATGGCCGCCATCGAGACCGCGCGCAGCGTGGGCGTGCTGGGCGACGACGTGCTCGGTTCCGGTCGACGCTTCGAGCTGCACGTGCGGCGCGGCGCGGGGGCCTACATCTGCGGCGAGGAGACCTCCCTGCTCGAGAGCCTGGAGGGCAAGCGGGGCATGGTGCGCTTCAAGCCCCCGGTGCCGGCGATCAGCGGTCTGTTCGGCAAGCCGACCGTGCTCAACAACGTCATCACGTTTGCGTCGATCCCGATCATCTTCGATCGCGGCGCGACGTTCTATCGCGACTACGGCCGCGGCCGGTCGCGCGGCACGCTGCCGATCCAGCTCGCCGGCAACATCAAGCAGGGTGGCCTCGTCGAGAAGGCGTTCGGCGTGACGCTCAACGAACTGCTCTACGACTTCGGCGGGGGTTCGGCCAGCGGTCGGCCGATCCGCACGGTGCAGGTGGGCGGGCCGCTCGGTGCCTACATCCCCGAATCGCAGTTCGACGTGCCGCTCGACTACGAGGCCTATGCGTCCATCGGCGCGATGGTGGGGCACGGCGGCATCGTCGTGTTCGACGACACCGTCGACATGGCGCGCATGGCCCGCTACGCGATGGAATTCTGCGCCATCGAGTCGTGCGGCAAGTGCACCCCGTGCCGCATCGGCTCGACGCGTGGCGTGGAGACGATCGATCGCATCATCGAGGGCCGCGATCGCGGTGCGCAGCTGGCCATCCTCGAGGATCTCTGCAACACGATGCTGTCTGGCTCGCTCTGCGCGCTGGGCGGCATGACGCCATTCCCTGTCATGAGTGCCCTCAAGCACTTCCCGCAGGACTTCGGACTCGGCCCAGATGGGCTGGCGGCTGCGGCCTGACGGCCGCCGCAAGGAGGAGGACATCATGATCAGCACCATCCGTTGGAAGGATCTCGGCACACCGGCGCGGGTATCGGAGCGCATGGTGGATCTCGAAGTGGACGGCATCGCTGTCACCGTGCCCGAGGGCACCTCCGTGCTCCGCGCCGCAGCCGAGGCCGGCATCTCGATCCCGAAGCTCTGTGCGACCGACAGTCTCGAGCCGTTCGGCTCCTGTCGGCTGTGTCTCGTGGAGATCGAGGGGCGGAAGGGCTATCCCGCCTCGTGCACGACGCCGGTGGCCGAGGGCATGGTGGTGCACACGCAGACCACGGCCCTCGCGAAGCTGCGCCGCGGCGTGATGGAGCTGTACATCTCCGATCACCCGCTCGACTGCCTCACCTGCGCCGCGAACGGCAATTGCGAACTGCAGGACATGGCCGGCGCCGTGGGTCTGCGGGAAGTGCGCTACGGGTACGACGGCGAGAACCATCTGAACCAGGCGAAGGACACCTCCAACCCGTACTTCACGTTCGACCCCTCGAAGTGCATCGTGTGCTCCCGCTGCGTCCGCGCGTGCGAGGAGACCCAGGGCACCTTCGCGCTCACCATCGACGGACGCGGCTTCGCATCGATGGTGTCACCAGGGCAGAAGGAGGACTTCATGGACTCCGAGTGCGTGAGCTGCGGCGCCTGCGTGCAGGCTTGCCCGACGGCCACGCTCATGGAGAAGTCGGTCATCGACCAGGGCCAGCCCGAGCACTCCGTGATCACGACCTGCGCGTACTGTGGCGTGGGCTGCTCGTTCCGCGCGGAGATGAAGGGCAACGACGTCGTGCGGATGATCCCGCACAAGGACGGCAAGGCGAACCGCGGCCACTCGTGCGTCAAGGGTCGCTTCGCGTTCGGCTACGCCACGCATCCCGACCGCATCACCACGCCGATGATCCGCGCCAAGATCACCGATCCGTGGAAGGCGGTGAGCTGGGAGGAGGCCATCGGCTACGCAGCCTCCGAGTTCAAGCGCATCCAGGCACAGCACGGTCGTGGCGCCGTGGGTGGCATCACGTCGTCGCGCTGCACGAACGAGGAAACGTACCTGGTGCAGAAGCTGGTGCGTGCCGCGTTCGGCAACAACAACGTCGACACCTGCGCGCGCGTCTGCCACTCGCCCACCGGCTACGGGCTGAAGACGACGCTGGGCGAGTCCGCCGGCACGCAGGCGTTCGACTCCGTGATGAAGGCGGACGTCATCATCATCATCGGGGCGAATCCGACCGATGGTCACCCGGTGTTCGCGTCGCGCCTGAAACGTCGTATCCGCGAGGGGGCGAAGCTCATCGTCGCCGACCCCCGCACCATCGATCTCGTCGACGGTCCGCACGTGCAGGCGTCGTACCACCTCAAGCTGCGGCCGGGGACGAACGTCGCCCTGGTGAACTCCCTGGCGCACGTCATCATCACCGAGGGGCTCGAAGCCGCCGACTTCGTGGCCGAGCGCTGCGAGGCGAAGGACTACGCGAAGTGGCGCGACTTCATCTCGCAGGAGCGCAACTCTCCCGAGGCGCTGGAAGCCGACACCGGTGTGCCTGCGGACCTCGTGCGCGGCGCCGCGCGACTCTTCGCCACCGGCGGCAACGGAGCGATCTACTACGGCCTGGGGGTCACCGAGCACAGCCAGGGGTCGACCATGGTGATGGGCATCGCGAACCTCGCGATGGCCACCGGCAACATCGGCCGTGAAGGCGTCGGCGTGAACCCGCTGCGCGGTCAGAACAACGTGCAGGGTGCGTGCGACATGGGGTCCTTCCCGCACGAACTGCCCGGCTATCGTCATGTCTCCGACGGTGTCACGCGTGCGCTCTTCGAGGGCGCGTGGGGCGTGAAGCTGGAACCCGAACCCGGCCTGCGCATCCCCAACATGCTCGACGCCGCGCTCGACGGCAGCTTCCGCGGCATCTACATCGAGGGCGAGGACATCGCCCAGTCCGACCCCGACACGCAGCACGTGACGGCGGCGCTGGAGGCGATGGAGTGCGTGGTCGTGCAGGACCTCTTCCTGAACGAGACGGCGAAGTTCGCGCACGTATTCCTGCCCGGCTCGTCCTTCCTGGAAAAGAACGGGACGTTCACCAACGCGGAACGCCGCATTTCGCCGGTTCGCAAGGTCACGCCGCCGCTCGCGGGGAAGGAAGACTGGGAGGTCACGGTGATGCTCGCGGAGGCACTGGGCTATCCGATGCCCTACAAGCATCCGTCCGAGATCATGGACGAGATCGCGCGCCTCACGCCCACCTTCCACGGCGTCAGCTACGAGAAGCTCGATGCGCTGGGCAGCATCCAGTGGCCCTGCAACGACGAGGCGCCCGAGGGTACGCCGACCATGCACATCGACGCGTTCGTGCGCGGGCTGGGCAAGTTCGTGATCACGGAGTACGTGCCGACCGAGGAGCGCACGAGCCGCAAGTTCCCGCTGATCCTGACGACCGGCCGCATTCTCAGCCAGTACAACGTGGGCGCCCAGACGCGCCGCACCGCGAACTCGGTGTGGCACGACGAGGACCGCCTCGAGATCCATCCGAGCGATGCCGAGACGCGGGGCATCCGCGAGGGCGACTGGGTCGGCATCCGCAGCCGCGCGGGCGAGACGGTACTGCGCGCCAAGGTCACCGAGCGCATGCAGCCCGGGGTCGTCTACACGACGTTCCACTTCCCCGAGTCGGGCGCGAACGTGATCACGACCGACAACTCCGACTGGGCCACGAACTGCCCCGAGTACAAGGTGACGGCGGTGCAGGTGGAGCCGGTCACGCAGCCGTCCGAATGGCAGCGGCGCTTCCGCGAGTTCAGCGAGACGCAGGCGGATCTGCTCGCCAAGCGCGACAGCGTGGGGGCCTGACGATCACCGGCGCGGCACAGGTCGTGGGCCCGCTCCGAAAGGCTGCTGACCTGCCGGAGACCAACGGGCCCGATCCGCATGAAGCCGCGGCGGCGTTCGAGCGTGTGCCGGTGTCGCAATGGCGGGGCGCGCCGGTCGCCGTCGAGGATGCCGTGGCGGTGGAGGTGCCGTGCGCGTTCGTGGTGAACGGTCGCCCCTTCGCCGTGATGCTGGCATCGCCGTCGGACCTCGAAGACCTCGCGCTGGGCTTCTGCCTGACCGAAGGTGTTGTGACCGACGCGGGCGAGTTCCAGGGCGTGGAGGTCGTGGCCGAAACGCGCGGATTCTCCATCTACGTCAGCGTCCCGAAGTCGCGTGCCGATGCGGTCGCCCATCGCGAACGCGCTGTGGCAGGCCGCACCGGCTGCGGACTCTGCGGTGAACGCATGCTCGAAGACGCAGTGCGTGCGGCGCCGCCGGTCGCTGGCGACGGGTCGTTCCGGATTGCCGCGCTGCAGGCCTCGGTCGCGGCGGTGGAAGCGGCACAGGCGCTCAACCGTCTCACCGGCGCCGTACATGCGGCCGCGTGGATCGATCAAGCCGGCGCGGTGCAGACCATTCGCGAGGATGTCGGTCGACACAACGCGCTCGACAAATTGATCGGTGCGCTCGTGAAGGCGAAGGTCGATCCTTCGAGCGGGTTCGTTTTCGTGACGAGCCGGGCCAGCTACGAGATGGTCCACAAGGCCGCCATTTTCGGCGCGCCGATGCTGGTGGCGGTCTCCGCACCCACAGCCCTCGCTGTCGAGATGGCGCAGGCTGCCAATCTCACGCTCGTCGGGTTCGCACGTCCCGGCCGGCATTCCGTGTATTCGTGCGCCCATCGCCTCATCGAATAGGACGACAACGCCCCATGGAGATCGAACGCCTCGTCCACATGGCGAACGACATTGCCCGCTTCTTCCAGGCGGAACCCGATCACGCCGAAGCAGTGAGCGGCATCGCGACGCACATCACCAGGTTCTGGGACCCGCGCATGCGGCGCGAGATCATCGCGCACGTGGAGACGGGGAAGGGCGAGGGATTGACCGACCTCGCCCTCGAAGCAGTGAGACAGTTGGAGTTACCTGCGGCGCAGGTTTGATTGCCTTCGGTTGGGGTTCGAAGAAGGGCCCCAACCGGAATCCACGCTTTCGCGGGCATGGCCCGCTCCTACAGGTCGTGCGTCCGCGTCACGCCATGGAAGCGAAGGTCTTGCAGGAGGGGCCCATGGCCCCGAAAGTGGTGGATGCCGTGGAAGCGCGTCAACCGACCGCTCCCTCGCTCAATCCTCCCGTCGCAGATGCGGGAACAGGATCACGTCGCGAATGCTCGGGCTGTCCGTGAGCAGCATCACCAGGCGGTCGATGCCGATGCCTTCGCCCGCCGTCGGCGGCAGGCCGTACTCCAGCGCGCGCAGGTAGTCGGCGTCGAAGTACATCGCTTCCTCGTCTCCCGCCTCCTTGGCCTTCGCCTGCTCGGCGAACCGTGCGGCCTGGTCTTCGGGGTCGTTCAGCTCGGAGAAGCCGTTGGCGATCTCGCGACCCGTGATGAACAGCTCGAAGCGATCCGTGATGCTCGGATCGGCGTCGTTGGCGCGGGCGAGCGGTGAGACGTCGGTCGGGTGCGCCACGATGAAGGTCGGCTGGATCAGCTTGTCCTCCGTCGTCTTCTCGAAGAGTTTCAGCTGGAGCAGGCCCACGCCGTCGGTGGGGAACACCTCGACCTGGAATGCGTCCAGCGCGCGACGCAGATACTCGGGCTTCGCGAGATCGTCGAGGGTGTGCTGCGGGTGGTACTGATGGATCGCCTCGGCCATCGTGAGCCGGTCGAAGGGCTTCCCGAGATCGATCTGCGCGCCCTGATAGGTGACCAAGGTCGTGCCGAGCACGCGCTGGGCGACGGTGCGCAGCAGATCTTCCGTGAGGTCCATGAGGTACCGGTAGTCCTGGTAGGCCTCGTAGAACTCGAGCATCGTGAATTCGGGGTTGTGACGCGTCGAGATCCCTTCGTTCCGGAAGTTGCGGTTGATCTCGAACACCTTCTCGAAGCCGCCCACCACGAGGCGTTTCAGGTACAGCTCCGGCGCGATGCGCAGGTACAGCTCCATATCGAGCGCGTTGTGGTGCGTGACGAACGGACGCGCCGCCGCACCGCCCGGGATGGGGTGCATCATCGGCGTCTCGACTTCCAGATAGCCGCGGCCCACGTAGAACTCGCGGATGGCCTGCACGATCTGCGAGCGCTTCACGAACACGGCGCGCGAGTCAGGATTCGTGATGAGGTCCACGTAGCGCTGGCGGTACTTCTGTTCCTGGTCTGTGAGGCCGTGGAACTTCTCGGGCAGCGGCCGCAGCGACTTCGACAGTATCCGAAGGCCGGTCACCTTCACCGTGAGTTCGCCGGTGCGGGTGCGGAAGAGGGTTCCCTCGGCACCGAGGATGTCGCCGAGATCCCAGTGTTTGAAGGCGTCGTGCAATTCCACGCCGGTGACATCGTTCGTGACGTAGATCTGGATGCGGCCCGACATGTCCTGCAGCGTCGCGAAGCTCGCCTTGCCCATCACCCGTTTCAGCATCATCCGGCCTGCGAGGCACACGGACACGGGATTCGCCTCGAGGTCTTCGTTCGTGCGGCCTTCGCCGGTGCGATGCAGGTCCGCCGCGAGATCCGCGCGCCGGAAATCGTTGGGGAACGCAGGGCCATGCGCACGCAGCGCGTTCAGCTTTGCGCGGCGCTCGGCGATGATCTGGTTCGTGTCGACAGGTTGGGGCGTGGGCGCGTCGGTCATGGTCTTTGGACTAGGGTCTAGGGACTGGGGTCTAGGGGCTGGGAGAGGGCGGGGCGCTGCGGGCGCCCCAGAATTCGCGCACCGCGAGCGGCGCGCTCAGACGCCCTGTTTGAGGCTCGCGGAGATGAAGTCGTCCAGATCGCCGTCCAGCACGGCCTGGGTGTTGCCCACTTCCACGTTGGTCCGCAGGTCCTTGATGCGCGACTGGTCGAGCACGTACGAGCGGATCTGATGACCCCAGCCGATGTCGGTCTTGGAATCCTCCAGGGCCTGCTTCTCCTCGTTGCGCTTGCGCATCTCGAGCTCGAACAGGCGGGCCTTCAGCATGAGCATGGCCTCGGCGCGGTTGCGGTGCTGCGAGCGGTCGGCCTGACACTGGACGACGATGCCCGTGGGCTCGTGCGTGATCCGGATGGCGGAGTCGGTCTTGTTGATGTGCTGACCGCCGGCACCGCTCGCGCGGAAGGTGTCGACGCGGAGGTCCGCCGGATTGATCTCGACCTCGATGGAGTCGTCCACCTCGGGATACACGAAAACGCTGGCGAACGAGGTGTGCCGGCGCGCGTTCGAGTCGAACGGGGATTTCCGCACCAGGCGATGCACGCCGGTCTCGGTGCGCAGCGTCCCAAAGGCGTACTCCCCGCTCACCTTGAGCGTCGCGCTCTTGATGCCGGCGACGTCGCCTTCCGATTCCTCCAGCAGCTCGACGCTGAAGCCCTTGCGCTCGCAGAACTTCAGGTACATGCGTTCGAGCATCGACGCCCAGTCCTGCGCCTCGGTGCCGCCGGCGCCCGTCTGGATGTCGAGGAAGCAGTTGTTCGGGTCCATCGGGTTCGAGAACATGCGGCGGAATTCGAGGGCCGCCACCAGCTTCTCGGTCGCGGCCGCATCGGATTCGACCGCCTCGAGTGTCTCGTCGTCTGCGTCGGACTTCGCGAGGTCGAACAACTCGCGACTGTCCGTAAGCTGCGTCTCGATGCTCTCGATCGAGACGACGACGTCCTCCAGGGCCTTGCGTTCCTTGCCCAGCTCCAGCGCCCGCTTCTGGTCGTTCCAGACACCGGGGTCCTCCGACAGCCGCACTACCTCTTCGAGCCGACCCTTCTTGGCATCGAAGTCAAAGATACCTCCGGAGTTCGGCGGTGCGCTGGCCCAGGTCTTCGATCCTGAGGGAGATGGCGTTCTGGCGTTCGGCGTCCATGCGTGCGTGTTCCGGCGAGGTGGCAAAGGGGCCGAATTCTACCCGCTCGATCCTCTCGGGGCACGGCCGATGTGCGGTGCGGTCTTCATTCCGGTGCCTGCCAGTGCTCCACCATGAGTTGCAGCGTGCGGGCGCCGTTCCATTCGTTGGCCTCGATCCGATACGCCGCCCGGATGTGCGAGGGCAGGGGGCCCACCTCCCCGAATCGCATCGCCGCGAGTTCGCTGCCGCCACCACTGCGGCGGAGTCTGAGCTTGAGATGCCTGCCACCGACGATGCGCTGGTCGCGGACTTCGAACTCGTCCTCGAAGAGCGGTGGCGGGAAGCCCTGACCCCAGACCTGGCCGGCGAGGAGATCGGCGACTTCGAGGCGCAGGTCGGCGTCGTCCAGCCTGCCGTCGGTGTCGACGGTGCGGGCGAGATCGGCGGGCGTGACGAGCCCGGCCACCACGGATTCGAAGGCGTCGCGGAATCGCCCGACGTCCTCCCGTCGCAGGCTCACCCCGGCGGCCGCGGCGTGGCCGCCGAACCGGATGAGCAGGCCGGGATGGCGACGGTCCACGAGGTCCAGCGCATCGCGCAGGTGGAGCGCCGGTATAGATCGGCCCGACCCCTTCAATGCGCCGTCCGGGCCTTCCGCCAGGCAGATCGTCGGTCGGTGGAACCGCTCCCGCAGGCGCGAGGCGAGCAGCCCGATGACGCCCTGGTGCCAATCCGGGTCGTGCATCACGATGCTGCATCCGGCGCCAGGGTCCGCACCTTCCAGGCTCGCGAGGGCGGACGCCTGCATCCCGGCTTCGATCTCGCGGCGTTCGCGGTTCAGGGCGTCCAGACTGGCAGCGAGCCGCGCAGCCTCGCCGGGATCATCCGCGACGAGGCAGGCGATGCCCTGCGCCATGTCCTCCAGTCGGCCCGCGGCGTTGAGGCGGGGGCCGGCGACGAACCCGAGGTCGTACGGCGAAGCCCGGGTCGGATCGCGCCCCGCTGCCTTCAGCAGGGCGAGGATGCCCGGCCGGGCGGTGCCGGCGCGGATGCGCTTCAAGCCCTGCGCCACGAGCACGCGATTGTTGCGATCGAGCTTGACGACGTCGGCGACCGTGCCGAGCGCGACGAGGTCGAGCAGTTCGGCGAGGTTCGGTTCGGCGCGCGAGGCGAAGGCGCCGCGCTTCCGCAGTTCGGCGCGCAGCGCGAGCATCACGTAGAACATGACGCCCACGCCCGCGAGGCTCTTGCTCGGAAACGGGCAGTTCGGCTGGTTGGGATTCACGATCACTTCGGCCGCCGGCAGGGTGCTGCCCGGCAGATGGTGGTCCGTGACCAGCACCGGGATACCCAGCCGCCGTGCCTCGTCGATGCCGTCGTGACTGGCGATCCCGTTGTCGACGGTGATGATCGCGTCGGGGCGCCGTTCCGCTGCCACGCGGACGATCTCCGGGGTCAGGCCGTAACCGTATTCGAAACGGTTGGGCACCAGCGTCTCGACCTTCGCCCCGAACCGCGACAGGGCCAGCCAGCCGACGGCCGACGCCGTCGCGCCGTCGGCGTCGTAGTCCCCCACGATGAGGAGCCGGCGGCCGTCGCGGATGGCGTCGGCCAGCACGACCGCCATGGCATCGGCGTTCAGGAGCAACGATGGGGCGTGGAGTGCGCCGAGCGCGGTGTCGAGTTCGTCAGGGGAGGCGATCCCGCGGCCGGCTGCGAGGCGGGCCATTACCGGGTGCATGCCGCCGGCGACGAGATCGGCGAGGGCGGCGTCGGGCACTGGCCGTACGTGGAAGAGGGCGCTCATGCGGCGCGGGCGCGATGACGGTGCGCGAGACCGGGCTCAAGGTGATTCATGCCGCGACGATATCACCCATGCCCCGCAACACCGCCAGCATCGCGGGAGCCCCCCGGCAGATCCATTTCGGAATGCCCGTGCGAAGCCCGGAGGTCCACCTTGTCCAGACAACGAACCAGCATCGCCACCCAGGTGGCGGTCATCGCGTGTGCCGTGTTTTTCGTCGGCATCACCGCGTTCTCATTCCTGTCGTACTACCGCGCCGCGGGGAGCTTCGACCGGGTCTGGCGCGAGGATCTCCAGGCGCGGGTCGTTCTCCTCACCGGTCAGCTCGCGATCATGGACGCCACCGCCAGGAGCGGCGCGGACCGCCTGTCGGGCGTCTTCAGCGGCATGCTGCCCGGGCCGATCCGGGTCGACGAGAGCCGCCCGGTCCAGATCGGCGACAGATCGGTGCCGTCGGTGTACGCCGGCGGACAGATTCTGAATCTCGATTTCAGTGTGGTCGACAGTTTCAGCCGACTGACCAACGGCGCTGCCACCATCTTCGTGCGGACGGGTGACGATTTCATGCGGGTCACCACCTCCCTTCGCAAGGAGGACGGGTCCCGCGCGATGGGCACGATGCTCGGGAAGGCGCACCCCGCCTACGAGCCGCTCATGAAGGGGCAACCGTACCTCGGCCGCGCGGATCTCTTCGGGCATGTGTACATGAGTCGTTACTCTCCCGTCGTCGATTCGCGCGGGGTCACGGTGGCCATCCTCTACGTCGGCTTCGACATCACCGAAACCGTGGCGCAGCTGGTCAAGCAGATCGACGAGACCCGCATCGGCGAGGGCGGGCTCTTCTTCGTCATCGACGACTCGCAGGGCGAGGGTCGCGGCAAGCTGATCGTCCATCGGGACGACAAGGGACGCAATGTTCTTCAGGACGGTGCCGGCCTGGAGGGATACCGGGCTGCGCTCGATGCCGGCGAGGGAACCGTCGTGGCCGGCGACCGGATGTACGTCGTGACGCGGTTCGCGCCCTGGCAGCGGGTCGTGGGGGCGAGCATCTCCGTCGACGAACTGCGCGCCGAGGCGGTTGCGCTTCGCAACGTGCTGTTGCTGCTCGGCGTCGCGGTGCTCGTGGTGGGATGCATCGCAACCTACATGGTGCTCCGTCGCAAGCTGAGTCCGCTGGAACGTCTCGCCGCCGACGCCGGACGCCTCGGTAGCGGCGACCTCACCGTGCGCGTCCCGGTGACCAGTCGTGACGAGGTGGGCGAACTCGCCGCGGCTTTCAACGGCATGGCGGACCAGATCGCCGGGATCATCGCCCGCCTGAAACAGGCCACGGGCAGCGTCAAGGAGGCCGTCCGCGCGGTGCAGGACGAGTCGGCGCAGGTGCGTCACGGATCCCAGGAACAGAGCGATGCGGCGTCGCGCGTCGCCGCAGCCCTGGAGGAGGTCACCGTGAGCCTCGACTGCGTCGCTGCCAATGCGCGCGATTCGCAGGGGCTGTCCAAGCGTACGGATGATCTGTCCGCCCACGGTGAAGCGGTCGCGGCGCGCGCGGCCGAGGAGACCATGGCCATTGCCACAGCCGTGCGCGACACCGCCCAGTCCATCGGGATGCTGAGTCGCCGTTCGGAAGAGATCAGCCAGGTGGTGAAGGTCATCAAGGACATCGCCGACCAGACCAACCTGCTGGCGCTCAACGCGGCGATCGAGGCGGCGCGGGCCGGCGAGCAGGGGCGCGGCTTCGCCGTCGTCGCCGACGAGGTGCGCAAGCTGGCCGAACGCACCAGCCAGGCGACGCTGGAGATCGCCGAAATGATCAACGCGATCCAGAAGGAGACCGACGGCGCCGTCACCGGCATGCGCTCCGGCTCCGAGCGGGTCGAGGAAGGCGTGCGCCTGGTGCGTGAGGCAGTGAACGCTCTGTCGGAGATCCGCGGCGCGGCGGGCGAATCGCTCGACAAGGCCGGCGAGATCTCGCGCGCGATGGACGAGCAGAGCGCAGCCGGCATCGAGATCTCGCGGAACGTGGAACGCATTGCGACCATGGCGGACGAGAACAACGCGGCCGCCGAGCGCAACAACGCAACGGTCGCCAGGCTCGAGGCCCTCGCTGCCGAGCTGTCGGCCCTCACCGAAGGGTTGCGCGTCGCCGACGGCGGACGGTAGCGACCACCGGGCTACGCCGCTGACGCCTGCAGTCGCTGCCGGCGTCGCCAGAAGCGGCGCAGGGCCCCCCGGGTGACGGTCACGGTGAAACCGTCGCGCCCGGCCGGGACGATGATCTCCAGTCTGTCGATCTGCGCCGCCCGCAGGGCTTGCTCTGCCGGAGCCAGGAAGTCCCGATCCAGGCGGCCAAGGGCCGTCTGCCACGCGGCGACGTCGCCATGGGCCGCATCGTCTATCCCGTCGTCGATCCAGCAGAGCACGGCGCCGGACCGCGCCGCCGCCAGGCAGGCGGAGGGATCCGTCGGCGCCGGTCCGGTCGACGCGCCGCTCGCCTTCGCGAGTCCGCGTGCTTCCAGGGAATCGGCGTGCACTGCCGTGAAGGGCCGCATCGGTGGTGGCGCAGCCACACCCCCACCCCAGAACCAGACGCTGTTGATGGCCAGCCGGCCGCGTGCCTCGCGTGCTTCGTTGATGGGGAGCGGGTGGAGGACCATCTGCGCCTCGTTGAAGCGCTGCGTCCAGAGGCGGGCGCCCTCGCCGGTCGGCAGCAGGGCATCGACGCTGCGGCCGTGGGCCAGCGATGGCGGGGCGGTCTGTGCGGGCAGAGCGTCGGCTCCCGTGGCGACCCACCGGTCCGGTGTCAGCTGCCGGAAGCGCATGTTGTCCTCGGCGAAGAACCGGTCGAGCGCAGCGACACAGGCCGTCGCTTCGTCCGTCGTGATTCCGAGGTGCCGGCCACCGGTGAGGAAAAGCTCCGCCCCCTGCGGGCGCAGGTGGACGGGGTCCACTGCCGTCCAGCAGGCATTGCCCGGATCGATACCGGCGCCCAACACGGCGAGCGCCGCGAACGGTGGTGCGGCGCTGTAGCCATGCCGCTCCGCGAGCCATGCTTCCGGGGACGTTGCGTCGAGCGATCGGCGCTCGCCCCGGCCGAGCAGCCGTTCCAGGATGGGGACGGACAGCCCCTCGTACACGCGCGGATCGCGGGCGTCGGGCCAGCGCAGGGCCGGCAGGAGGAGGTGCACTGCGCGGTCGGTCATGGCCGGCATGCTCCGCTGCGACCATGCATCCACGTGGTCACGGCACATGACGCCGGCACCGGCTGTCTGCCAGAATAGGGATCCACTGCTGGTCTGAGGCGCACTTGCTTCCTTTCGAGTATTTCGTCGGTCTGCGCTACACGCGGGCGAAACGGCGCAATCACTTCATCTCCTTCATTTCCATGACCTCCATGGCGGGCATTGCCCTGGGGGTCGCCGCGCTCATCGTGGTCCTGTCCGTGATGAACGGATTCCAGAAGGAACTCCGCGCCCGCATCCTCGGGGTCGCCTCGCACGTGCAGCTCTCGGCTTTCGAGGGCGGGCTCGCGGGCTGGGCCACCGTCGCGGATATCGCGAAAGCGAATCCCGAGGTGATGGCTGCCGCCCCGTACATCCACGCGCAGGGCCTGCTGTCGTTCCAGCAGACGGTGCAGGGTTCGATCATTCGCGGGGTGGTCCCGCAGATGGAGGACCAGGTCGCCGACATCGGCCGCAGCATGAAGCAGGGCAGTCTCGACGCGCTGAAGCCGGGCGAATTCGGAATCGTGCTGGGCAAAGAGCTGGCGCGCAACCTCGGCGTACGCATGGACGAGAAGGTGACAGTCATCGCGCCCCAGGGGCAGGTCACGGCCGCGGGCGTGCTGCCGCGGGTGAAGCAGTTCCGGGTGGTGGGCATCTTCGAGGTCGGGATGTACGAGTACGACTCCGGTCTGGCACTGCTGCATCTCGCCGATGCACAGCGCCTCTACCGCCTGGAGGACAAGGTCACCGGTGTGCGGCTCAAGTTGAAGGATCTCTACGCGGCGCCGCGCGTGGGCCGCGAACTTTCGTCGACGCTGCCCGCCGACGTCTTCGTGACGGACTGGACCCGCAGCCACGCGAACTTCTTCCGTGCCGTGCAGATCGAGAAGCGGGTGATGTTCATCATCCTCACGCTGATCGTCGCCGTGGCCGCGTTCAACATCGTGTCGACGCTCGTCATGGCCGTCACCGACAAGCAGGCGGACATCGCGATCCTGCGCACGCTCGGCGCGTCGCCCGGTTCCATCATGAAGATCTTCATCGTGCAGGGCGCTCTGATCGGCTGCATCGGTACGATCGTCGGGACGGTGGCCGGCGTGCTGCTCGCCCTCAACATCGATGTCGTGGTGCCCTTCATCGAGCGCACCTTCAGCGTCCAGTTCCTTGCGAAGGACGTCTACTACATCAGCGATCTGCCGTCCGACCTGCAATGGGACGACGTCTTCGTGATCGCCGGTGTGTCCTTCGGACTGTCGCTGCTCGCGACGCTCTATCCCAGCTACCGTGCGTCGCGGCTCGAGCCAGCCGCCGCGCTGCGCTACGAGTGACGCCATGAGCACGCCCGTCATCCGCTGCCGCTCGCTCGGCCGCACCTATGCCGAAGGCCTGGCGCCCGTGGAAGTCCTGCGGTCCGTGGATCTCGAGATCGGCGTCGGCGAACGCGTGGCGATCGTCGGGGCCTCGGGCTCGGGCAAGAGCACGCTGCTACACCTGCTGGGCGGGCTCGATGCTCCGACCGTCGGGACCGTCGAACTGATGGGGCAGAAGATCGAAGGCCTCTCGGCGCGCGTGCTCGGCGAACTGCGTAACCGGCACCTCGGGTTCGTCTACCAGTTCCATCATCTGCTACCCGAGTTCTCCGCGCTGGAGAACGTCGCCATGCCGCTCATCATCCGTCGCATGCCGGAACGCGAAGCCTTCGGGGCGGCGCGGGCGATGCTGGAGCGGGTCGGTCTCGGAGCGCGTCTCGCCCACCTGCCGGGGGAACTCTCCGGCGGCGAACGCCAGCGGGCCGCCCTCGGGCGGGCGCTGGTGAGCCAGCCCGACTGTCTTCTCGCGGACGAACCCACGGGCAACCTGGATCGCCGCAACGCCGAGGGCGTGCTCGAGCTGATGCTCGAACTCAACCGCGATCTGAAGACCAGCCTCGTCATCGTCACCCACGACCCCGATATCGCCGCGCGCATGGATCGCACGCTGCGCATCACCGACGGCGTCCTGACCGGCTGAGCCGCCGTCCCTATCGCGGGCGGTGATCCCAACCGGCCCGCGCCGCGTCCCCGTGGTCGTGGGCCCTAGGTCAGGCACCCGCCCATGCTGCAAGCCTGTGCATTCGTCGCCGGTGCGTGGTGGCTGCAGCAGCAGGCGACGCTTCCGCCGCTGTCCGCGGCCTTCCTGATCCTCGCTCCCGTCCTTGCCGCCGTGCATTGGCGCGGCACCCGACCGGCGCCCCTGCGTCTCATCGCGGATGTTGCCAAGCTCGCGGCATGGGGGCTCACCGGGTTCTTCCTCGCGGCGACGGTGGCGGCTGTGAAGCTGTCGGACGGCCTGCCTTCCGCCGACGAAGGGCGCGACCTCCGCGTGGCAGGCGTCGTGGAAGGGTTGCCTGTTCCGGGCGAGCATGGCTGGCGGTTCGCATTCCGGGTGGAGCGCTTGCTGACTCCGGATGCCCACGTGCCGGGGCGGCTGCTTCTCGGGTGGTACCGCCCCCGCGACGCCCGTGAGACCGGGCCGTCGCCCGTCGCGCCAGGCGAGCGCGTGGTGATGACCGTCCGGCTCAAGCGACCCCACGGGGCGCGCAATCCGCATGGCTTCGACAGCGAGGGCTGGTTGTTCGAGCAGGGGATCCGTGCAACCGGGTACGTGAACGACCGCACCCCGGTCGTACGCGAGGGCTTCGCCAGCGGGTCGCCCGGCGCGTGGATCGACCGGACACGCGGCGCGCTCCGGGCCCGGATCCTCGCCGCGCTCGCCGACGCGCCCTACGCGGGCGTCATCGTCGCGCTTGCCGTGGGCGAGCAGCGCGCCATCCCCGTAAGCCAGTGGGACCTCTTCACGCTGACAGGCGTGAATCACCTGATGAGCATCTCGGGTCTGCACATCACGATGCTCGCGGCGCTCGTGCACGGGGTGGTCCTGCGGATCTGGCGCCGCCTGCCGGCGATGGCAGTGCAGCATCCCGCCGACGATGTCGCGCGCGTCGCGGGCTTCGCCACGGCGCTGGTCTACGTGCTTCTCTCCGGTTTCGCGGTGCCTGCCCAGCGCACGCTATGGATGCTGGCGGTCGTCACGCTGGCCGGATGGCTGCGGGTCTTCACCGACGGAGCACAGGTGCTGGCGGTGGCCCTCGTGCTGGTGGTCGTACTCGATCCGATGGCCGTGATCTCGCCGGGCTTCTGGTTGTCGTTCGGTGCGGTCGCGCTGCTGATGGCCTTCACTGGCCAGACGGGTGGCCGCTGGGCATGGATCACTGCCTGGACGCGCACGCAGTGGATCCTGTTCGCAGGTCTTGCCCCCGCCATGCTCGTCCTGTTCCAGCAGGTCTCCCTCGTGGCGCCCGTCGCCAACGCCTTCGCGATTCCGCTGGTCGGGTTGGTGGTCGTGCCGCTCGCGTTGGCGGGCATGCTGCTGCCGATGGATTGGCCGCTCCATCTCGCCCACACGGTCATGGCCTGGACGGTGGATGGATTGGCGCTCGTGGGTCAGATCCCGGGCGCACGGTGGACGCAGGCGGCGCCGCCGACATGGACGGTGATGCTGGCGCTCGCCGGTGCCGCCTGGATGCTGCTGCCCCGTGGTCTGCCGTCCCGCTGGCTCGGCCTGCTCGCTTTCCTGCCGCTGCTGCTTCCACCGGTCTGGATGCCGGCGCCCGGCACGGCACGGATCACCGTACTCGACGTCGGGCAGGGGCTTGCCGTGGTCGTCCGTACGGCGACCGGGACGCTGCTCTTCGACACCGGCCCTGCCTGGTCGGGCGACGCGGACAGCGGGTCGAGGACCATCATCCCTTTCCTGCGTGGCAGCGGCGTGCGGTCCATCGACGTCATGGTCGTCAGTCACGACGATCGCGACCACACGGGTGGCGCCGCCTCCGTGCTGTCACGGGTACCCGTCGGTGCGGTCCTGACATCGCTCGTGCAACCGCACGCTGCACTTTCCGGCGCGAAGCGGGTCGGACCGTGCTTGGCGGGGCAGCGCTGGGTCTGGAGCGGAGTGACCTTCGAGATGCTCCATCCCGCCCGGCAGCCGTCGGCGCGGTCGATGCGCGACAATGCGAGGAGTTGCGTGCTGCGGGTGAGTGCGGGCGGACGCGCGGTGCTGATTCCGGCGGATGTGGAGGCCGATTCCGAACGTGCGCTGCTGGCCGGTGGCGCCGATCTCTCCGCAGACGTGCTCGTCGCGCCCCATCACGGCAGCCGGACGTCGTCCACGGCAGCGTTCGTCGCCGCTGTGCGCCCGGCCTACGTCGTCGTGACGGCGGGTTATCGGAATCGATTCGGCCATCCCCATCCGGACGTCTCGGCCCGATACGCCGCGGCGGGAACGACGCTGATGCCGACGTTTCGCGATGGCGCGGTATCGTTCTCCCTGGACGGCGAGCCGGTCCGGATGGAGCCGTGGCACCCGCGGCACGCGCGCTATTGGCATCGACGATGAAGCCCTTCCGGATTCGGGGCGAACGACAGGGAGTCTCATGATCGTGCAGTCACAGCCCGCGGCAACCGATGCCGCTGGCGCCCTCTCCGCCTGGCGCACTGCCGGCGCCCGGATCGATGTCGCGGACGAGGCTCGCCTGTCCGATGCCCTTGCCGTCGTGGCCGGCGCCGCGGAACACCGCTCCCGCATCGCGCTCGATGCAGCGGGCATTCTCGCCGAGCTTCGACTGGATGCGGAGGCAATCGTGGCGGCGCTGCTGCTCGGCGGGGACGTCGACCTCGGCGAACGCGATCTGGTCTCCGAACGTTGGGGGCAAGGCGTCGCCGCGCTCATGGACGGCGCCCGCCGCATGCGCGAGACACAGGCCCTCCTGCCGGAGGCCGCGAACGCGCGACGCGCGCCCGATCACGCCCACCAGCTCGAGCAGTTGCGGAAGATGCTGCTCGCGATGGCCCAGGATGCACGGGTCGTGCTGCTCCGCCTTGCGGAACACCTTGGCTGGATGCGCTGGATCGTTCGAGCGGGAAGCGACGCCGAACGCGAAAGCGCCGCCCACGAGACCTTCGAACTCCTCGCGCCGCTGGCCAACCGTCTGGGCGTCTGGCAGGTGAAGTGGGAGTTGGAGGACCTCGCGTTCCGCTGCCGCGATCCCGAGACCTACCGGCAGATCGCCCGCGACCTCGACGAGAAGCGCGCCGACCGCGAGACCTTCATCGCCGCGGTCACGACGCGTCTGCGCGACGAACTGGCGGCCGCCGGATTGAAGGGCGAGGTCACGGGCCGCCCTAAGCACATCTACAGCATCTGGAAGAAGATGCAGCGCAAGGATCTCGGGCTCGCCGACGTCTTCGACGTGCGCGCGGTGCGCGTGCTGGTCGACGACGTGAAGGACTGTTACGCCGCGCTCGGGATCGTGCACAACCTTTGGACGCCATTCCCGCGGGAGTTCGACGACTACATCGCGAAGCCGAAGGCCAACAGCTACCGCTCGCTGCACACGGCGGTGATCGGCCCCGGCGACAAGGTGCTGGAAGTGCAGATCCGCACCCACGAGATGCACCAGGCGAACGAGCTGGGCATCGCGGCGCACTGGCGCTACAAGGAGGGTGGGCGCCGGGATCTCGGATTCGAGGAGCGCATCGCCTGGTTGCGGCAGGTCCTCGACTGGCGGTTGGGCGATGCCGATTCCGGCGAGCTTGCCGAGTCGTTCCGCACCGAGCTGTTCCAGGACACCGTTTACGTGCTCACGCCGCAGGGTCGGGTGATCGACATGCCGCGCGGGGCCACGCCCGTCGACTTCGCGTATCACGTCCATTCCGACCTCGGCCATCGCTGTCGCGGCGCGAAGGTGAACGGCGCCATCGTCCCGCTGAACCAGCCGCTCGCGACCGGGCAGCGGGTCGAGATCATTGCGGCGAAGGAGGGCGGCCCGAGCCGTGACTGGCTGAACAGCGCGCTGGGCTACCTTCGGAGCCAGCGAGCGCGCGCGAAGGTCCGCCAGTGGTTCAACAGCCAGAATCTCGAACAGGCGACAGCCCAGGGCCGCACGGTGCTCGAAAAGGAGGCGCAGCGGCTCGGGGTGGCGCTGCCACCGCTGGAAGCGCTCGCGGGGGCGCTCGGCCACGGCAAGGTGGACGACATGCTGGCTGCGGTCGGGCGCGGCGATGTCGGGACGCGGACGCTCCATACCGCGCTTCGCGGCGCGCCCGCACCCGATCCGGTGCGCCGGGATCCCGTGCGGGATGCCGACGCGCCGCCCGCCACGGGACGCACCGGCGGCGTGCTCGTGGTCGGGGTCGACCGACTGCTGACCCAGCTGTCGCGATGCTGCAAGCCGGCGCCTCCTGATCCGATCATCGGATTCGTGACACGTGGCCGCGGAGTCTCCATCCATCGGGCCACCTGCCCGAATGTCCGCCAGCTCCCGGTGGATCGACAGGTCGACGTCCAATGGGGGGCGGATCGCCCGGATGCCCGCTTCACGGTGGACATCGAACTCCAGGGCGGCACCGAGGACACCCTCCTTCGCGACGCCGCCGACATCCTCTCTCGCGAGAAGGTGGCCGTGCGGGCTGCCCGGACAGTGACCCATGGTTTGCGACAGCGACTCCGGATAACAGTCGACGTCGCGGGTGGCGAACAGCTCGCGCGGGTCATGACCGTCCTGCGCGATGTGCCCGGTGTCGGGGAGGTTCGTCGCTGCTGACAGCGGTCGGCTGTGGGAAGAAGCTCCATAAAGTTCAGGAGGGTGGTTCCGTTAAGACCCCCTGAACGTAGTGGCAGTGCGACCTTCGGGCGGGCACGGTCCTTCGTTCCAATGACTCACGAGGAACCATGACCGCACAACCCAAGGACCAGCCGCTCGCGACCAGCACCCCCTGGATCGTCGCGTTCGTCGCGCTCGCCTTCCTGGCACTTGCCTGGCCGGTGTCCGCATTCGGCGTCGGCGCCGGCATCGTATTCGCCGGGTTGGGTACCGCGGCGCCGTTGGCGTGGCTCGCGTTCCACTACCACGGCATCGCGAGGCGAGAATCCGCTGCGCGCCTGCAGCGCGCGGAGCCGGCGGCCGCTTCCGAGGCTGTGCTTGCACTCGATGCCGTCGCCGGGGGCATGGTCCTCGCCGACGGTGCCGACGACGAACTGCGCCGGATCGACGGGCTCATCTCCGATGCGGCGCCGACGCTGATCGAGGCTTTCAACGCGATCTCCACCGACGTGCGCCGGCAGCAGGCCATCTTCGACACCATCGTCACCGGTGAAGGCTCCGACCTTTTCGTCACCTTCGTCGCGGGGACTTCCCGCACGTTGCAGGACTACGTCGAGAAGATCATCGAGGGCAGCAAGAACGCGATGCAGCTCGTCGAGCAGATGGAGCGCATCTCGGAACAGGTCACGCACGTCAGCAGCATCCTCGGCGAGATCGACGCCATCTCCAAGCAGACCAACCTCCTGGCGCTCAACGCCGCCATCGAGGCTGCCCGCGCCGGCGAGACCGGCCGGGGGTTCGCGGTCGTCGCCGACGAAGTACGAAACCTCTCGAATCGCACGACGAACTTCAGCAGCCAGATCCGGACGCGCATGCACACCGTCGCAGCCGACATCCGCGAGGCGGACACCCTGATCAACTCGATGGCCTCGCAGGACATGGTGACGGCCCTGTCGGCGAAAACCAATGTGGAAGATGCGCTCGTCGAACTGTCGCGCTCCAACGACGTGATGTCGAAAGCTGCACTCGAGGTCGGAAAGATCGCGCTTGCCGTGGAAGCGCGCGCCAATGCCGCGGTGACCAACTTGCAGTTCCAAGACCTGGCGGGGCAGCTGGTGACGCATGCCAGGCGCCGGGCGAATGCACTGAAAGCGGTGCTGGAAGGCGCTGGGACGATGGCGACTTGTCTGCGGGACGGGCGGGATGCCGGTCGCATCGAGGGGCATGTGCAGGAACTGGAACGACTCGTCGCAGACGCGCGCGAAGTCATCGATCGAACGCCGGTACGCCAGCAGGCCATGGCCGTCGGCGATGTGGAACTGTTTTGAATCGATTCTTGGAGAACTGAGACATGTCGAAGACGATCCTGGCGGTGGACGATTCACCGTCCATCCGGAACATGGTGGCCTTCACGCTGAAGAGCGCGGGCTACGAAGTGGTCGAGGCAGTGGACGGACAGGATGGGCTGGACAAGGCCAAGTCCCGCCGCGTGAACCTGATCCTGACCGACCAGAACATGCCGAAGATGGACGGTCTCACGCTCGTGAAGAACCTGCGCGGCCTGGCCGAGTACAAGACGGCACCCATCCTCATCCTCACCACCGAGTCGTCGGACGAAATGAAGGCCAAGGGCAAGGCGGCGGGCGCCACCGGCTGGCTCGTGAAGCCCTTCGATCCGCCCAAGCTGCTCGAGGTCGTGAAGAAGGTCATCGGCTGAACCGGAACATCCAAGAAAAATCAGACGGGAGCGTGCGATGAGCTTCGACATGGCGCAGTTCACCCAGGTGTTCTTCGACGAGACGCAGGAGCATCTCGCGACCATCGAGAAGGTGCTGCTGGCGCTCGATGTGGCGGCCCCCGATCCGGAGGATCTCAACGCGATCTTCCGGGCCGCCCATTCGATCAAGGGTGGAGCCGGGACCTTCGGGTTCAACGACATGGCGGACTTCACCCATGTGATGGAGACGCTGCTCGACCGCCTGCGCAAGGGCGAGCTTGGTATCACGTCGGGCATGATCGACGCGCTGCTCGACGCGAAGGACGTCATCGGACGCCTGCTCGCAGCGCATCAGTCCGGCACGCCTGCGGACGACAGCATCGAGACGGATGTCCGAGCACGCCTGACGGAGTTCGCGTGCATGGACGAGGGCACCAAGGGCGCGTCCGCGCCGATGGCGACACCGGCGGCTGTGGTCGTCACGCCACGAAGCCGCTTCGTCATCAAGCTCGAGGGCGCCGCCGGCGAATCCGGCATGGACAACGTGCTCGAGGAACTCGGCAGCCTGGGATCGCTTCTCGTGGTCCAGCGCCCGGAGTCGGGACGATCCGGCGCCTGGGAGCTTCGGCTCGACACCTCGGCCGAAGCCGCTGAACTGCGCGACATGATCGGTTACGTATTGCCCGCCGACCGGATTGCAGTCGAACGCGTCGGCGACGCACCGGGTCTCCCGACGGAGTCATCGGGCGGCGATGGATTCGGGTTCTTCGATGACGCCGCGGGCGCTCCCGAGGCGGCAAGCGGATTCGGATTCTTCGATGAGGCCCCCGGCGCACCGGCGGTCGATCCCGGCTATGGTCTCTTCGAGCCGGCTGCAACCACCGCGGCTGAAGTGCCAGCCGGCTTCGGGTTCTTCGACGACGCACCAGGGACGCCTTCGGCAGACTCTGGGAGTGCATCGAACGACCCGGCCAGTTTGGTGAGGTCGCCCGGGCGCCGCGAGTCCGACGGCCCTGCCGAAGCGGGGACCCGCGCGGGACGCCGGCAGAACGACAAGACCGTGGCCGCGCCGGCTGCGGGTGCTGCGGCCGACAGCTCGATCCGTGTGAGCGTCGAGAAGGTGGATCAGCTGATCAATCTCGTCGGCGAACTCGTCATCACGCAGTCGATGCTCGCGCAGGCCGTCGGGCGGACCGAAGGCGCGCTGAGCGAGACGCTCATGAATGGCGTCGCACAGCTCGAACGCAACTCGCGCGATCTGCAGGAAGCGGTGATGTCGATCCGCATGATGCCGATCGCGTTCGTCTTCAGCCGCTTCCCGCGTCTCGTGCGTGACCTCGCATCCAAACTCGACAAGCAGGTGGATCTCAAGCTCGTCGGCGAGCAGACCGAACTGGACAAGGGCGTGATCGAGAAGATTGCCGATCCGCTGACGCACCTGCTGCGCAACAGCCTCGATCATGGCCTCGAGACCCGTGAGGAGCGCGAGGCGAGCGGAAAGCCCGCCGTCGGCACCATCGCGCTGCGTGCGTACCACCAGGGCGGCAACATCGTCATCCAGGTGGTGGACGATGGGCGCGGCCTCAACCGCGACAAGATCCTCGCCAAGGCAAAGAGCCGAGGCATGTCCGTCTCGGACGACATGAGCGACGGCGATGTCTTCTCGCTCATCTTCGAACCGGGATTCTCCACGGCCGAGGTGGTCACCGATGTGTCCGGACGGGGCGTGGGCATGGACGTCGTGCGCCGGAACATTCATGCGCTCGGGGGCCGTGTCGAGATCGCCAGTCAGCTCGGCAAGGGCTGCACCGTATCCATCCGCCTGCCTCTCACCCTCGCCATCCTGGACGGCATGTCGGTGGCGGTCGGGCAGGAGCTTTACATCCTTCCGCTCGGATTCATCGTCGAGTCGCTTCAACCGGCGGCGACGGACATCAAGACCATCTCCGGGCAGGGGGTCGTGCTCAAGGTGCGCGGCGACTATCTCCCGGTCATTCGCCTGCACGAGGCCATGGGCGTCCGACCCAGGGTCGAAGCGTTCCATCAGGGAATCATGGTGATCCTCGAG
This sequence comes from Betaproteobacteria bacterium Ga0077532, assembly GCA_001464895.1. Taxonomy (GTDB): domain Bacteria; phylum Pseudomonadota; class Gammaproteobacteria; order Burkholderiales. The sequence continues at coordinate 2,090 of LNEE01000014.1, read as the reverse complement.
GCTGAGGGGTCCCGCGTCGCGATGTTCGTCGACGAACTGGTCGGTCAGCACCAGGTGGTGATCAAGAGCATCGAGAGCAACTACCGGAAAGTCCCGGGCATTTCCGCGGCGACCATCATGGGTGATGGCCGCGTGGCGATGATCCTGGACGCAGGCCATCTGGTCCGCGCTGCGACCACGCGGCGGGAATACATCGAAGCAGCCTGAGAGCCGATCGGTACCTGCCAGTCGCAGCAACGATCGTGTTGGGCGGGACGCGACGGAGTCGCGTCAGTGCGGGATGCCCAGCACCAAACTGAATCGTCGAAGAAGGGGAAGCGAATGCGAAATCTGTCGATCCGGGCGAGGTTTGCCTTGCTGGCGCTGGTTCTGATCGGAGCCATGTCCGTCATCGGATTCTTCGGTCTCGAGGGGATGGGCGCGACGAATGCAAGCCTCCATACGGTCTATCAGGACCGGGTCGTTCCCCTCAAGCAGTTGAAGCAGGTCGCGGACGCCTATGCGGTCAACATCATCGACGCTGCCAACAAGGCCAACGCCGGGCTGCTGACAGCCGAAGAGGCGCTGAAGGCCGTGCACGAAGCGCGCGACGTGATCAAGGCCCAGTGGACGAGCTACGCGTCCACGACGATGGTTCCCGCGGAAAAGGTCATCGCTGATGAGGTGCAACGCACGTTCGCCGACGTCGACAAGGCGGTCGAGGCGTTCGAGTCCGAGCTCAAGGGAAAGAGCGGTCTCCTGAAGGGGCGCCTGGACGGCTTCGACGGCCCGCTGTACGCCGCGGTGGATCCTATCGGCGGCAAGATCAGCCAGCTCATCGATCTCCAGATCGACACGGCAAAGCAGGACTACGACGCCGCCGAGGCACTCTACGAGCAGCGTCGTATTCTGGTCGTCTCGATCGCAGTGGCGGCCGCGGTCGCTGCGTGCTTCTTCGGATTCATGCTCTATCGGAACATCGTTCCGCCGATGCTGAAGCTGGCGGGGCAGATGCGCGAGATCACCGCCGGCAACACCAACCTGCAGGTCGACTCCGATCGCTCGGACGAACTCGGCGACGTGGTGACGGCCTTCCGGGCGCTGTACTCCAAGGTCAATGCCGACTTCGAGGAAGCGACCCGCAAGGCGACCGAGAACGAGCGGATCAAGCAGGCGCTGGAAGGCACCAGCACGAACGTGATGGTCGCCGATCCCGACGGCAGGATCCTCTTCATGAACCGCGCCGTCACCGAGATGATGCGCCGGAACGAGACCGATCTCCGCCGCGAGCTGCCCGCGTTGACGTCGGTGAACGACATGCTCGGGTCGAGCTTCGATATCTTCCACAAGAACCCGTCGCATCAGCGGAACATGCTTGCCACGCTGCAGGGGACGCACAAGACGCAGATCAAGCTCGGCGGCATGACCTTCGCGCTGGCCGCCAGCCCGATCGTCGACGGGGCCGGTGCGCGCATCGGTACCGTGCTCGAGTGGATGGATCGCACCCAGGAGGTCGTGGCCGAGGAGGAGATCGCGAGCGCAGTGACTGCGGCGGCCGCCGGTGACTTCACCGTTCGAATGTCCCTCGAAGGCAAGCAAGGCTTCCTGCGTTCGATGGTGGAAGGCCTGAACCGCGTGCTCCAGGCGTCCGAGACCGGGTTGAACGAAGTGAGTCGCGTCACGCAGTCCCTCGCCCAGGGGGACCTCACGCAGACGGTCACCGGTGATTTCGAAGGCCAGTTCGCGCAGCTGCAGACGGATACCAACAGTTCGACCCAGAAGCTGCGCGAACTGATCGGCCAGGTGCAGGAATCGGTGGAATCCATCACGACGGCCTCGAAGGAGATCGCGGCGGGCAACACGGACCTTTCGGGCCGCACGGAAGAACAGGCCTCGAGCCTGGAAGAGACGGCGAGTTCGATGGAAGAGCTGACCTCGACGGTGAAGCAGAACGCGGAGAACGCGCGCCAGGCGAACCAGTTGGTGGTGGGGACGGCGGACGTGGCGGTGCGCGGCGGGGCGGTGGTGCAGCAGGTGGTGAACACGATGGGCGAGATCTCGGAGAGCAGCAAGAAGATCGCGGACATCATCTCGGTGATCGACGGGATCGC
>LNEE01000013.1 GCA_001464895.1 Betaproteobacteria bacterium Ga0077532 | reverse complement strand
CGTGGGTCGAGCCCCGCTCGACGCGGGGATGGCTTGGGCGCAGCAACGCATCCAGGAACGCGGGCGTCGAGCGAAGCTCGACCCACGGGGGTTGTTTCCATCGCTGAGCCATTCAGTGGCGAGGTTCTTCGTGGCTAGAGCTGCAGCCGACCCCCGACAACCACCACTTGCCCAACTGCGAACGGATCCCGCGCCCATGTCGCACGCCTGTCATCCAGCGCCCGTACACTCACGTGTCGCGTTCGGCGGCCCGCGCCACCATGGGCACGGACCCACTCTGACGCCTGACGACGACACCTCGGACATGCCTCGTGCAAACGCTTGAGAACCCGATGACCACTTGCGGAACTCTGGGGTTAAACCGCGGGTCAGGGCCCAGGCGAACGATCGAGAACACGATCGAAGCTGGCCACTTGGGAGGTGCCACATGTCCTACCACTCCGTGCAGATCCATCTCGCGCTGACGAGACTCCTCGCCGCCTACGGCCTGGCGGCAGCGATGCCTGCGATCGCCTGCGAGACCATCGATACCGGCAACCGGGTGGCGTATCAGGTCACCGTGCGCGACAGCGCGCAGGACGCCTTCGCACACGTCCTGCGCGAGGCGCTGGGCGAGAAACGGGACACGACTGCCGGCCACGCGCTGCTGAGCATCGACGACGCCGGAAAGATTCTCCAACTGGCCTATCGCTGAGCACATCGCCGGGCACGAGGGCTGGCTTCACGCCGACTTCTCGGCGCACGCAGGCGGATCGCCCACATCCTCCGTCGGCGCGCTGACGGGCAGCGTCAGCGAGAAGCACGCGCCGCCTGACGGATTGTTTTTCGCCCAGATCCGCCCGCGATGCTGCTGCATGATCTCGCGGCAGATCGCCAGGCCGAGGCCTGTGCCGCCCGCACCGCTCTTCGTCTTGCTGCTCTGGACGAACTTGTCGAAGACCGCGTCGAGTTCGTCCGCCGGTATACCGATGCCCTCGTCGACCACCGCGAGCAGCGCCATCGGTCCCTCACCGCCATCCCCCAGATCGGTCGGCGCCAGTCCGATCGACACTCGCACGGTCCCGCCCCGGGGCGAGAACTTCACTGCGTTGGCCAAAAGATTGCGCACGACCTGCCCCATCCGCCCCTGATCGCACCAAGCCGTCGTACCCATGTCATCCGCGGCAACGAGGATGCGCACGTCCGACGCCCGCGCAAGCACCGCGATCTCCGCGACCACCGTGTCGACGATCTCAGCGAGCAAGCACGATCGGAACTCGTACTGCATCTGCCCTGCCTCGAGCTTCGAGAGATCGAGCACGTCGTTCAGCACCCGGAGCAGCCGCGCGCCGCTGCGGTGGATGTTCTCCAGGTACTTGGCGATCTTGGCGACGGGGAAACCCTCCAGGGCCGCCTTCTCCATCCCGAGTTGCGAGAACGACAGGATGGCGTGCATGGGCGTGCGCAGTTCGTGCGACATGTTGGCGAGGAACTCCGACTTCGCGCGGTTCGCGGCCTCGGCCAGGTCGCGCGCCTCCACAAGTTCGGCCGTGCGTTCGCCCACAATCTGTTCCAGCTCATCGCGATGCCGTCGCAGGGCCTCGCGGGCCGCGCGCGATTCGGTGACATCGACGTTCGCCGTCACGATGTAGGCCGAACCATCGCCCAGGTGCGTACCGACCTTGGTCTTCAGCAGCCACCGCGTGATGCCACCGGGAAACGGCACCTCCACTTCGCGGACCAGCGGCTCGCCGGAACGCAGTGCCTCGTCGTCCTCCGCCCAGGCGCGCCGCTGGTACTCGTCCGAGTGCAGATCCCCATCGCTCAGCCCGATCAGCTCGCTGCGCTGCTTGCCGAGGCCGCGGGCGGCAGCGTCGTTGACCATCACCCAGCGGTGTTCCCGGTTCTTGACCGTGATCGGTATCGGTACCGCGTTGATCACCGCATCGACGAACTGCCGACCGCGTTCCGCGGCCATCTCCGCCTCGCGTCTCGCCGTGATGTCGATGCCGACGGTGATGACGAGGCGTCGTTCCTCGGGATCGACGACGGCGCGCTTGAACTTCATCACCCAGCGGATGCCTCCGGACGCGAGCTCGAGCGGTTCCTCCATCACACTTGGATCACCCGTCAACGCGAGCAGGTGCTGCGCAAGGTAGGCGCCGCCGCGCTCCGCACCGAAGATCTCGACGTCGCCGCGGCCGATCACGTCGTCGCGACTGCGGCCGATCTGGTCGAGGAAGAACTGGTTGACGAGCACCCAGCGCCCCGCCTCGTCCTTCGCGACGAACGCCACTGGCAGCGCATCGAGCATCCGCGCCAGAAAGCGCTCACCCTGCTCCGCCCGGCGCTGCGCTTCCTTGAGTTCGTCGATGGGCGTGTACATGCCGATGAGATGCAGGTCACCGTCGCCCAGATCGACCGCGGTCTTGCTGACGAGCGTCCACGGCGGCGCGTTCGGCAGACGGCCCTGTACCGTGAACGAGAACGACTCGCCCGCCGCGGCAAACGCCTGCTCGTCCTCGGCGTAGGCTGACCGGGCCAGCTCCGGCCCGATCAGCTCCTCGTCGCGACGGCCTTCGATTCTTTCTTTCGGCAGGCCGTGCCAGTGGGCCCCCGCCCGGTTGACTCTTACGATGCGATGCGCCCGGTCCTTCACGAACACGGGGTGCGGCAGCGCGTCGAGCAAGGCGTCGAGGAATCGATGACTGGTCCTGATCGCCTCTTCCATCTGGTGGCGCGCGGTGATGTCCTGGCTCGACACGACAAGGATCGTGTCGCCATCCCGCATTGCGACCGGCGTCTTGGTCTTGTAGATCCGGTACTCGATGCCGTCCGGCTCGGTGAAGTTCTCCTCGACCGCCATGGCCTTGCCGCTGTCGAACACCGCCGCATCCTGGGCCTCGTAGCGCGCCGCGCTGGCCGGCGGGTAGAGATCCGCATCGCGCTTGCCCAGGAACTCCTGGCGCGTGCGGCCGTTGCGGGCCAGGTGCGCGTCGTTGGCCATGATGTAGCCGCGCTGCCGGCTCTTGGCGACGACGGAGAACGGCAACGCGTTCAGCACGGCGTCCAGAAGATACCGGCTGTCCTCCAGAGCCTCCTCCAGCCGGCGATGCCGGGTAACGTCGAGGACGGCGGTCACGATGTAGACCGAGCCGTCGCGGCGGCGCACCGCCACCTTCTCCGCGATGCCGACAGCCGGCCCGCCGTCGGCGCCGATGCCGCTGACGTCGTATCGCACCACACCGGCCTGGGCCATCGCGAGTCGATCCCGCTCGCGATTCCACTTCGCCACTTCGCTCTCGTAGCCGGCGAAGTCGTCCTGGCCGAGCAGTGCCTCGCGCGAACGTCCCATCCAGCGGCACATGGCATCGTTCACCACGATGTAACGATGGTTCGCGTCCTTGACGCCCGTGGGTACAGGGACGGCTTCGAGAAGGTCGCCGAGGAGCCGGGCGTCCGCCTCCGGGTTCTCGCCCGGCGGGGCAACCATCGGCTGGGTGTCCGGGAACTGGGCGCCCGCCGATGCGGGGCGCTCCAGAAAGCGCAGCAGTCCGAAAAGGATGAACGCGCCTGCGACCCCGGTCGCCAGCATGGCCGCCCCGGTGTCCGACTTCCCGTCCGCATCGAGAGACGGCGCCGAGACGTCGAGATGGAACCCGAGGCCCCCGCGCTGCAGACCGTCGCGTCGCGGGCGGTCTGCTTCGACAGGCCGCCCGCCGGATGGCGGATCGTCTGCGTCGGTGATCGAGAGCCGGATCGGGACGGGTGCTGCATGCGAGCCGGCCTCCGGCACGAGCGCCACGGCCCGCACCCTCGCGAAGACGATACCGGCGGATCGGTCCGGCGCCGAGGTGCCGGTTGCGTGCCCAGGCACCGGCACGTAGATCATGAGTGTGGGGACTGCGCCATCGCCGGAGACTCCCGACGCCGCCAACGCAGCGCGATCGGCGCGGGCGTAAGCCGGTCGACCCGATGCGATGGCACGTTCGATCGCGCGTCGATCCGCAGGCCCGGCGACGATCTCGGGGAGCAGCGGACCCGGTGCGACACCAGACCCGGCAAGGGCCACGCGAAGAACACGGTATCGCTCCATAGACGACGGCACCGGTGCCGCCGCGACGGCCATTCCGACAACCTCGGCGACATCGCCGACGGCACCGTCACGCGCAAGCCTTTGCACGAAACGGTTCCACGGATCCGCACCGCCGCCGGGGACATCGGCAGCGAATGCCGCAGCGGCGATCAGCCACTGGTCGATGGCGGCGAGGCGCTGCTGAAGTCGGTGGTAGGCGTCGGCGGATAGGGCATCTGCGCGCGCCTGCCTGATCCGCGCCCCCTGATCCCTTTCGTGGAACCAGAGACCGACGGCGACCAGCAGCGATGCGACGAGGACGATCCAGGAAGCAGCGGCGCGGAAAGCCATCGGCAGTGCCGTCGACGGCGAATGGGGGGGCTGCGGGCTCCCTGGGGTTTTGGACAAGCTTCCTCCCGCGGTGCTTGGACCACGAACCGCCTTTTACGACCCGATTCCGTGCCCATTGAACCGCTCGTATCGGACGCATGCTGCCATGGTCCGCGACCGGCGCGCGCCGGTAAACCCCTTTCGCGACCGCCGCCCGATGATCGCGCATCCCTGGGAACACGGACGCACGGTCCGTTGCTTCCTCCGCACTCCTCCGACCAGACCCATCCGCCGGCGATTCGCGGCGCGCCGTGCCATCCTGCACGCCCATCGGGCAGAATCGCGCCATGTGCGTGAACTATCGCCCCGCCACCCGCGAGTCCATCCGGGTGCACTTCGATCTCGAGCCCCCCACCTTCGAATACGCCCCTGAGATCTTCGCGGGCCAGGCGGCGCCCATCTTCCTGTCGACCCCGGTCGACCAGGAGGACGTCGGTGGGTGGGTCTGGCGGGAAGCGATGTTCGGCCTCGTGCCCCATTGGGCGAAGAGCACGGCCGTCGCGAAGCAGACGTACAACGCCCGCACCGAGACGGTGGCCGAGAAGCCGAGCTTCCGCACGCCATGGCGGAGGCGCCAGTTCTGCCTCGTGCCGATGCAATCGTTCTTCGAGCCGAACTACGAATCGGGGCGCGCCGTGCGCTGGTCGATCGGTCGCTCCGATGCCCGCCCCTTCACGGCTGGCGCGATCTGGGACACCTGGCAGGCACCCGGCGGACCGCGCCTCCATTCGTTCTCGATGCTCACCGTGAACGCCGACGCGCACCCCCTGATGGCGCGGTTCCACAAGCCCGGCGACGAGAAGCGATCCCTGGTGATCGTGCCACCGGCAGCATGGGATGCCTGGATGCGCGGCGACGCGACGGTCACCGACGACCTGCTCGCCGGGCCGACGCCGGGCGAGTTCCGCGGCGAGCCGGCGCCGTTGCCGAAGGCGGGCCCGACGGCACGGAATCTGGATCTCTTCGACGGCCCTTGAGCCCGCGGTGCCGGCGTCGGCGCCCTCCCCGCGTCAGGCGATCCCGACCACCTTGTGGGTCTGCACGCTCAACCGCCATTGCGGGTGGGCGAGGCAGTACGCGATCGCGAGCGCAGTGTTGTGCTTCGCATCGGGTCCGTCCATCGGCTGCAGGAAGAAGTGCTGGAACGCCAGGGACTCGAAGCGCTCCGGCATCGCCTCGGGCTGAGGAAACACGAGCTTCAGTTCCGTCCCCCGCGTGAGCACGACCTCGGCAGCGGCCTTCGGACTCACGCAGATCCAGTCGAGTCCGGGGGGCGCCGTCTGCGTGCCGTTCGTCTCGACGGCGACCTCGAACCCGAGGGCGTGGAGCGCCGCCACCAGCGGCTCGTCGAGCTGCAGCAGCGGTTCGCCGCCGGTGCAGACCACGAGCGGGCGACCCGTGATCGGCTTCGGCCAATGGGAAGCGACGGCCTGCGCGAGTTCCTCCGCCGTGGCGAATCGACCGCCCCCGGGACCATCCGTCCCGACGAAGTCCGTGTCGCAGAACGTGCACACGGCCTTCGCCCGGTCCTCCTCGCGCCCCGACCAGAGATTGCAGCCGGTGAAGCGGCAGAACACGGCGGCACGACCGGCCTGCCCGCCCTCGCCCTGCAGCGTGTAGTAGATCTCCTTGACGGTGTACGCCATGGTCAGACCGGCATCGCCGGCAAGGCGTCGCCATGGAACGCGATGGCGCCACAACCGGGTGTTTCGTGGAGGTCCACGCGATCGAGCGCCGGAAGCTGCTGCCGTGTCGTCTGCAGGATCCACCGCGCGAGGCTGCCGGTGTCGGCGTCGTCGATCCCGGTCATCTCGTGCAGCGGCCTGTGATCCAGCGACCGGAAGATCGGCTTGAAGAGGGCCTTCACGTCGCCGAAGTCGACGGTCCATCCCATCACGGCGTCGAGCGGGGCCGACAGGTGCAGGCGCAGCGTGTACGTGTGGCCGTGGAGCCGCCGCAGCGGGTTGCCGTCGGGCGCACGGGAGAGGCGGCGGGCGCTGTCCAGGGTGAACTCCTTCCAGATGCGGTACTGCGATCCGTCGAACATCGCGCCGCACGAACCCGTCTCGTACACCGTGACCCACGAAAGGCCGGGCAGCGTCGGCGCGAGGCGTGACCACAGCCAGCTCGACAGCATCTCGCTCGTCGGATTCGACAATCCCTCGAGGTTGTTGAGGCAGGCGTGGTCGAGCATCGCGTGCAGGGGTGCCCAGGCGGCATCGATACGGTCGTGGTCCAGACCGACATCACGCGCGGCAGCGTCGCGGCGCACGTGCACTATCGCCTCGAAACCATGGCCGTGCATCCGGCCGCACTTGTGCCCCTCCGGCACGTTGGGGAGCACGTGCGCCGACTGGAATACGTAACGTCGCCACGCGTGGGGATGACCGTCGGCATCGATGTCGACGCCGCTGCGATCCGAACTGCGCACGCCGACCTGCACGAGATGCGGGGCTGCCAGCCTGCTGCGCAGCCAGTGCGCGAGCTGCACGTCCGTGGGGTCGGTGAGCACCTCGTTCAGATGGCGGTAGTCGAGCGGGGCAACGCCCGCCTGCAGCGCGGTCCTCAAGGCATCGACCTCTCCGCCCGGGAACGTCGCCCAGCCTTCGGGCAGATCGCAGCGGACGGTTGCGAGGAATCCGTGGCCGTGCAGTCTTCGGGCGCGATGACCTTCCGGCGCCGTGGTGAGTTGCCGCGCGGATTCGAACGTCGCCGCGGCGGTGTAGAGCGTCCGGATGGCGCTCACGACGCGGTCATCCCGAATCGCACCAGCAACGGATCAGCCACGCCAGCCTCGGCGAACCCCTTCGCCCGCAGCAGACACGAGTCGCACGCGCCGCACGGACGACCGTCCTCGCCGGGGTCGTAACAGCTCGTCGTGCCGCCGTAGTCGACTCCGAGGCGCAGGCCCGCCTGGATGATCTGCCCCTTGGTCATCTCGATGAGCGGCCGATGGATGACGAGCCGCTGCGTCCCCTCGACCCCTGCCCGGGTCGCCAGATTGGCCATCTGCTCGTAGGCGTCGATGTACGCCGGCCGGCAATCGGGATAACCGGAGTAGTCGAGCGCATTGACCCCGATGAAGATGTCGCTGGATCCGACCGTCTCGGCAAGGGCCAGCGCGAAGCTCAGGAAGATGGTGTTGCGGGCGGGTACGTACGTGACGGGGATCCCGTCGGACATCGCCGCGGCCGTGCGTCCCTTGGGCACCGCGATGTCGCCCGTGAGGGCGGACCCGCCGAAGACCCGCAGATCGATGTCGACGACCGTGTGGCGTACCGCGCCCATGGCAGCCGCGACAGCCTGCGCCGCCTCCAGCTCGATCACGTGCCGCTGCCCGTACCGGAAGCTGAGGGCGTACGGCGCGAACCCCGCCGCCTTCGCCATCGCGAGCACCGTCGTCGAATCCAGGCCTCCGCTGAGGAGGACCACCGCTGGCCTGCCACCATCCATGCACCTTCTCCCGACTCGTCCGGCGATTGCCGGGCGCAGAAGGGTAGTCAGGAGCGGCGGCGGCGGCAATGGGTAGCGGTGGTGAGGTTTCGGCGGGGGGCGGTTGTGTTCATCGCCGAGGGGGCCAGTGGCGAGGGACGTTCGTGGGTCGAGCCATGGCTCGACGCGACGTCGGCTCGGGTGGCTCAGCGAATCATGGAACGCGGGCGTCGGGCGGTGCCCGACCCACGGGGGGTGTTCTCAGCGTCGATGCATCCCGTGGCGAGGGGCCTTCGTGGGTCGAGCATTGCTCGACGCTACGCTGGCTTGGGCGCATCGGCGAATCCAGGAACGCGGGCGTCGGGCAGTGCCCGACCCACGGGGGTTGGTCTCAGCGTCGATGCATCCAGTGGCGAGCGCCCTTCGTGGGTCGAGCTACAGCTCGACGCGACGTCGGCTTGGGCGCCTCGGCGGATCCAGGTTCGCAGGCGTCGGGCAGTGCCCGAGCAGGTGATCCGCCAAGTGATGGCACGCCTCGCCAATCGCGAGGTGCTGAAGTTCGTGGTCGTCGTGAACGACTTCCCGCGCAACACCCTGGGCAAGATCCAGAAGAACCTGCTGCGGAAGACCTATGCAGGGCTCACCGGTCCGCGCGACGTACGGTCCTGATCTCCCGCGGAGCCCGATCTCGAATGCGGGCGGAGGTCCTGCTCCATGCCCCGGGGCAGCCCACCGCGACGGGGCGGCGCACGGACTCAGTGCACACCGGCGCCCGATGGGGTGCGCACCCTCGCGGTCGATGCGTGCACCTTGGCAGGGATCTGTCGGGATCGACTCGCGCAGTGTCGGGGTATCCGCAGCGCCGGACTTCCAACAAGCCTATGGCGGGCAAGGACAAAGACATCCGCGCACTCGTTGCTTGATCGATGTCTCCCGGGCCGGCAACAGCAACCTTCGGCACAAAGCGCGGATAAAGGCAGTCGTGGCCGGGATCCTGCTATCCAGACCCGCCTGACATGAAACACGAGACGCGTTTCCTATTGATCTTTGCGCCAGGGTTCGCCCGTTGGATGCAGACCACGACGGCCCGCGTCCCGAGGAACGAGGTCCCCCGCCGGGAGCGCGGCGATCAGGGGCGATTCGCGATCTCTGCGCCCAGTTGCGGACGAAGCCTGGGACCTCTTCACATCAGACATATGAATGCCATTGCACTCTTGCGGTGCAGTCCAGGGAAATGCAGTATTCGGGGCAGCTTTCGAGCATCGCGCGAACGGATGCCATGCTTTGCGCGAGCCCCCCAACCATTATTCGTTGCAGGAGTCCGGACATGAGCAGCTGGCTTGCCGAATCCATCATGTACACGCGCGGTGTCGCAAAGGGAAAGGTCGGCACGACGCACGACCTGAACGAGGCGAGACAGGGCAAGTACCACTACACGATGGGCCCCTACTCAGACCCGGTGATGACCATCAAGCCCGGTGATCGCGTGGTGGTCGAGACGCGCGACGCATTCGAGGGCGCGATCAAGACCGAGCGCGACATGCCCACGAAGGTCCTGAAGATGCCGTTCCTGAACCCCCAGAACGGCCCGATCATGATCGAGGGCGCCGAAAAGGGCGACACGATCGCCGTCTACATCGAATCGATGAAGCCGCGCGGCGAGAACCCCCGTGGCACGTGCGCGATGATCCCCGAGTTCGGCGGCCTGACCGGCACGTACTACACGGCGACGCTGAACGATCCGCTGCCCGAGATCGTCCGCAAGATCAACGTCGACGAGCAGTTCGTGTACTGGAGCGATCGCGTCACCCTGCCCTACAAGCCGCACATCGGCACGCTCAGCTGCTCGCCGGAGATCGACTCCATCAACTCCCTCACGCCGGACAATCACGGCGGGAACATGGACCTCCCCGACATGGGGCCCGGCAGCATCACCTACCTGCCCGTGCGCTCACCGGGCGCCCGCCTCTTCATCGGTGACGCCCACGCCTGCCAGGGTGACGGCGAGGTATGCGGCGTGGCCGTCGAGTACGCGACCGTCACCACGATCCACGTCGAACTGATCAAGGGCTGGAGCATCGAGTGGCCACGCCTCGAGAACGAGGAAGTGATCATGGCCATCGGCAGCACGCGTCCTCTGGAAGACGCCACCCGCATCGCGTACCGCGAACTCGTCTACTGGATGGCCAAGGACTACGGCTTCGACAAGTGGGACGCCTACATGATGCTGAGCCAGTGCGGAAAGGTGCGCCTCGGCAACTTCGTCGACCCCAAGTACACGGTCGGCGCCGCCATCAGCAAGAAGTACCTGAAGACCTGACCTGCCGTCGAGGCGGCCTGCCCATCGCGGGCCGCACCTCGGCGACCAACCCCTGCACCCGACACAACGCCTGCAGCCAACGCGCCCGAAGCGCGCGCACGAAGCATGGCGCACGGAGGAACCGGAACATGAGTGACAACAACTGGCACTACCTCGAACTGCTCGACATCGGCAAGCGCATCCAGGCGAAGGAGATCTCGTCGGTCGAGGCCACCCGCGCGCAACTCGAACGCATCCAGAAACTCGATGCCCAGCTGAAGAGCTACGCGCACCTGATGGCCGATGCGGCCCTCGCCGATGCGCGCCGCGCCGACGAGGAGATCCTCCGCGGCACGATCCGCGGCCCGCTGCACGGCGTTCCGATCGCCGTGAAGGATCTCTGCTGGACCAAGGGCGTCCCGACGGCCGCCGGCATGACCATCCACAAGGATTTCCGCCCGGACCGCGATGGCACCGTCGTCGCGAAACTCCGTGAAGCGGGCGCCGTGATCCTGGGCAAGCTGCAGCTCACCGAAGGCGCCTATGCCGATCACCATCCGAAGATCACGCCGCCCGTGAACCCGTGGAACAAGGACCACTGGTCCGGCGCATCGTCGAGCGGTTCCGGCGTCGCCACCGCGGCCGGCCTCTGCTACGGCTCGCTCGGCTCCGACACGGGTGGTTCCATCCGCTTCCCCTCCGCGGCCAACGGCTGCACTGGCTTGAAGCCCACGTGGGGTCGCGTCAGCCGCTTCGGCTGCTTCGAGCTGGCGGCGACTCTTGACCATCTGGGTCCCATGACCCGCAGCGCCGCCGACGCCGGCGCCATGCTTTCGGTGATCGCGGGTGCGGACATCAACGACCCGACCGCCGTTCATTTGCCGGTGCCGAACTACCTCGCCGGCATGACGCGCGGCCTCCGAGGCCTGCGTATCGGGGTCGACACGAAGTGGAACTCCGCGAACGTCGAAGAGGGCGTCAAGTCGACGCTCGCCGCGGCATTGAAGGTGATCGCCGATCTCGGTGGCGACATCCGTGAGGTCACCTTCCCCGATCCCGAGCAGGTCATCGCCGACTGGTTCCCGCTGTGCGGCGTCGAGACCGCCGTCGCGCACGAGGCGACGTATCCGTCCCGCAAGGACGAATACGGCCCGGGTCTCGCAGGCCTCATCGAACTCGGTCGCAGCCAGTCCGGCCTCGACTACCAGAAGATCGTGCTCCGGCGGAACGACTTCCGCGGACGTGTCGAGGCCGTGTTCGAGAACATCGATCTGCTGCTCGTGCCCGCCACCGCCGTCGCATCGCCGACCATCGCACAGATGGCGGGTCTCGCCGAAGACGCGGACCTCATCTCCGGTCTGCTGCGCTACACCTGCCCCTTCGACATGACCGGCAGCCCGACCATCACGCTGCCCGGGGGCTTCACGCCACAGAACACCCCCACCGCATTCCAGTTCGTGGCCCGCCACTTCGAGGAAGAACTGCTCGTTCGCGCCGGCTGGGCCTACCAGCAGGCGACGGACTGGCATCGCATGCACCCGGCGCTTTGAGGCCGGTTCAACAGGCACCCGGCGCTTTGAGGCCGGTAAAGCTTGCACCCGGATCGGTGAGGCCGGCTGCGCTCAACGAACCGCAGGAAGCAACCGCACCTTCGCCGGTGGTTCTGCCTCGGCAGGCACGCCGGACCGGGGGTGCGGGAACAATCCGATGTTCAACAGTCATCAGGAGCAGAACATGAAACTTCGAACTCGTCTTTCAATCATCGCGGGTGCGCTGTCGGTCACGGCCGCGCTCACCGCCCCGACCTTCGCAGCCGACCCGATCAAGATCGGCCTGCTGGAAGACATCTCCGGCGACCTCGCCGTCCTCGGCAAGCCGAAGCTGAACGGTTCGCTCCTCGCGGTCGAAGAGATCAACAAGGCCGGCGGCATCATGGGCCGGCAGATCGAGCTGATCCACCTGGACCCCCAGGGTGACAACGCGCGCTATCAGGAATTCGCGCGCCGCCTGACGAGCAAGGACAAGGTCGACGTCCTGATCGGTGGCATCACCTCCGCCTCGCGCGAAGCCATCCGCCCGATCATGAACCGCACGACCATCCCGTACATCTACACGAACCAGTACGAGGGTGGCGTGTGCGATGCCGGCATGATCAGCAACGGTGCGGTGCCCGAGCAGCAGTTCTCCACCATGATCCCGTACATGATGGAGAAGTTCGGCAAGAAGGTTTACGTGATCGCGGCCGACTACAACTTCGGTCAGATCTCGGCCGAGTGGAACCGGATGATCGTCAAGGAACAAGGCGGCACGGTGGTGGGTGAAGAGTTCATCCCGCTCGGTGTTTCCCAGTTCGCACAGACCATCCAGAACATCCAGAAGGCCAAGCCCGACTGGATCCTGACGATCAACGTCGGCGCCGCGCAGGACTCCTTCTTCGAACAGGCCGCAGCCGCCAAGCTGAACCTGCCGATGGGCTCGTCGATCAAGATCATGCTGGGCTTCGAGCACAAGCGCTTCGCCCCGCCCGCGCTGAACCGGATGCAGGCCGTCGCCAACTGGTTCGAAGAGATCGACACGCCGGAAGCGGAAGATTTCAAGAAGCGCTGGCACGCCAAGTTCCCGAACGAGACCTACATCAACGACATGGGCTACAACGCCTACAACGCGATCTACCAGTACAAGATGCTGGTCGAAGGCGCGAAGTCGACGAAGCTCGCCGACCTCCGCAAGGTCATCGCAACGGGCAAGGCCTGCATCAATGCGCCCGAAGGCGAGATCTGCATCGACCCGAAGAGCCAGCACACCTCCCACCGCATGCGCCTCATCGCCGTCGATGAGAAGCATGCCGTGAAGGTCGTGAAGGACTACGGCGTCATCCAGCCGTACTGGCTTGCGTCGATCGGTTGCGATCTGACCAAGAAGAACGACAAGAAGCAGTACACCCCCAGCGACCTTCCGAAGAAGTGATGCCGGGGACCGCGGCAGCCTCTGAGCACATCGGAGCTGCCGTGGTCCGGGTCACCCCGGGTTGTCGGGCAAGCCGTCACACATCGGCGAGCCCGGCACCTGAGGTGCCCGACTCTTCATCCTCCGTGCACGCGGACACATCGTGCATCGAATGAACGACCGATAGCGGAGCGCATCATCGCCGAGATCTTTTCAGTGCTGTATCAGTTCGCGGACGTCTTCGCGTTCCTGATACTTTCCGCCGCCGGCCTGGCCATCGTGTTCGGCATGATGGGCGTCATCAACATGGCGCACGGCGAATTCATCATGTGCGGCGCCTACGTGACCGTGGGCCTGGTCCACGCCGGTTTCCCCCTGCCGCTCGCGCAACTCTGCGGGACACTCGCGGCCGGCATCATCGGCGTGATCGTCGAGATGGCCATCGTGCGCAAGTTCTACACGCGCCCCCTCGATTCGCTGCTGGCGACCTGGGGCCTCAGCCTCGTCGTGACGCAGGGCATGCTGATCCTCGTGGGCTCTTCAGTGGCGGGCATCGGCACACCGCCCGGCAGCTTCGCCGTCGGCGACTACACGTTCTCCGTCTACCGTCTCGTACTGTTCGCGGGCGCCCTCGCCGCCCTCGGATTCGTGTACATCATCTTCATGCGGACGAAGTTCGGCGTGCACGCCAGAGCCACGATGCAGAACGCCAAGATGGCCCGGGCCCTCGGCGTGCCCGTCGGCCGCGTCTACGCGCTCAGCTTCGGCATCGGTGCAGGCCTCGCCGGCCTCTGCGGCGCGCTCTACGCGCCGACGATGACGCTGATACCCACGATGGGCGCCACGTTCATCGTCGAGAGCTTCGTCACCGTCGTCGTGGGCGGGTCGAACGTGCTGCTGGGCACCGCGCCCGCGGGCATCCTGCTCGCCGCCGTGCGCACGACGCTGAACGCCTGGCACGGCCAGATCATCGGTCAGATCGGGATGCTGATCGCCGTGATCCTCATCATCCGGATCCTGCCCGAGGGCATATCCGGTTTCCTCACCCGCAAGCAACGCTGAACGCAACGGAAGCCCCCCCAATGTTGAGGCTCGTCAATGGCGCGCAAACGGTCGGCAACGGCTGGCCCTTCTGGATGTCCTTCCTCGCGGTGCTCGCAGGTGCCCTCGTCTACCCGATGTTCGCGGATTCGTACGACGTCGGAAACTTCGCGTACTTCCTGATCTGGGTCTTCATGGCCATGGGGCTGTGCCTCATGTGGGGCTACTGCGGAATGCTCTCGTTCGGGCAGACCTTCTTCTTCGGCATCGCCGGCTACTCGTACGGTGTGCTCGCGATCGTCCTGGGCGGTGGAACCATGACGGTGCTGGCCTTGGTCCTCGCCGTCGTTCTTGCCGGATTGAGCGCCCTCGTGCTCGGCTACTTCATGATCTGGGGGCGCGTAGGCGGCGTGTTCTTCGGCATCGTGACGCTGTCCGCGACGCTGGTGCTCGCCTTCTTCCTCGGGCAGACCGCGGGTCCGGAGTGGGCCATCGGTGAAGCGCGCCTCAACGGCTTCAACGGGATGAAGGGCATGGATCCGCTCAACATCCCCTGGTTCGACGACGAGACGCTCTACTTCGAAGGCGCGAGCCTCTACTACTTGGCGATCGCGCTCATCGTCGTCGTGTACCTCGGGCTGCGCATCCTCCTCAACTCGCGCTTCGGCAACGTGATCGTCGCCATCCGCGAAGACCCGCAGCGTGCGGAGCTTCTGGGCTACGACGTGCGAAAGTATCAGCTCATCACGTTCATCGTCGGGTCGTCGCTGGCGGGGCTGAGCGGCGTGCTCTACACCTCGTGGGGACAGTTCATCACGCCGGGCAGCATCGGCCTCCCGGCCGCCGCGATGCCCATCGTCTGGGTGGCGTTCTCTGGGCGCGGCGACATCACTGCCACCCTCGTCGGTTCGTTCCTGATCCTCTACGCGTTCCAGACGATCACGGTCTACAGCCAGCAGGCGGCCCTGGTGTTGATGGGCGGCATGCTGCTCGCGACGGTGATGATCGCGCCGCAGGGCTTCGTGATCGGCATCGCCCGCACGATCGGTCGTCTGTTCCGCGGCCGCGGCGCCGGCAACGCCACATCGTCCAACACGGGTTCCTGAGCCATGGCAGAGCTTCTGCAGACCACGGCACTTTCGAAGACCTTCGGTGGCCTCGCAGCCGTTTCGGGCGTGGACCTCTCGGTGACCGAGGGTGAGATCCACTGTCTGATCGGCCCCAACGGCGCCGGCAAGAGCACGCTCTTCAAGCTGATCATCGGCACGTATCCGCCGACCGCGGGCCACATCAAGTTCCGCGGCGAGAACGTCACCGAGGAGCGCCCGTACCAACGCGTGAAGCGCGGCATGAGCATCAAGATGCAGACGCCGAGCGTGTTCAAGGAACTGCCCGTGCGGCAGAACCTGCACATCGCGCTCCAGCATCACGTGACGAAGGCCGAACTCGCCCGCGAGGAGGAACGCCTGCTCACCCTCCTCGATCTCGCCGCCGACGCCGCCAAGCCCGCTGGTGTGCTGTCCCACGGCCAGCAGCAGTGGCTCGAGATCGGCATGGCGCTCGCGCTGAAACCGAAACTCATGTTGATGGACGAGCCCACGGCGGGCATGTCCCCGGAAGAGACCTTCCGCACCGGCGAGCTGATCCAGCAGTTGAACGGGCTCGGCATGACCATCCTGGTGGTGGAGCACGACATGGCCTTCGTCCGCCAGATCGCGCAACGCGTGACCGTCCTGCACTTCGGCAAGGTGTTCGCCCGCGGCTCGATCAAAGAGATCCTCGCCGACGAACGCGTCGCCGAGATCTACCTGGGAAAGACCCATGAGCACCTCTGATCCCGTCCTCGCCGTCTCCGGCCTGTGGGCGAACTACGGCGCGACCCCGATCCTTCAGGGCGTCGACATCAAGATCGGCAAGGGCGAGATCGTCGGCCTGATCGGTCGCAACGGGGTCGGCAAGACCACCACGATGCGTTGTCTCATCGGCCTGCTGCGCGCCACTGCAGGCTCCATCCGCGTGCTGGGTCAGGACCTCACCGGTCAACCGGCGGATGCCTTCGCACGGCTCGGCATCGGCTACATCCCGCAGGGCCGCGAAGTGTTCCCGCGCATGACCGTGGCCGAGAACCTCACCGTCGGCGAACTGATCGGCGGGCCCAAGGGCAAGAAGCAGCCCGATCTCGTGTATCAGTACTTTCCGCGGCTCGCGGAGCGGCGCAACCAGCTCGCCGGCACGATGTCCGGGGGCGAGCAGCAGCAGCTCGCGATCGGCCGGGCCCTCATCGGGAATCCGGCGCTCATGCTGCTGGACGAACCCTCGGAAGGCATCCAGCCCTCCATCGTCCAGATGATCTGCGAGGCGCTGAAGTCCATCCGCAACGAACTCGGCACGACCATCCTCTTCGTGGAACAGAACCTAGACACGATCCTCGCAATCAGCGAGCGTTGCTACGTGATGGAGAAGGGCCGCATCACCGCCGAGATCCCCCCGGGCGGCGTGACGTCCGAAGCCGTACGCGGCCATCTGTCGATCTGAGGTGGCGGCGGGACAGCCAACGGGCATGGCACCGCGCGGCACCTCGCTTCGCCTCGTCGACTCGATCACGGAGCTGACCGACGCCGACGCCAGCTGCATCGCGGTGAGCGGCTCCCACGGCGGCGTCAGTTCCGCGCGGTACGCGATCGCTGCCCGGCCGCTGCTCAGCGTCTTCAACGATGCCGGGATCGGCAGGCACCGTGCGGGCATCGCCGCCCTCGACATGCTGGAGGCCGAGGGTCTCGCCGCCTGCACCGTTTCGCACGATTCCGCCTGCATCGGCTTCTCGCAGAGCACACTGGACGACGGCGTCGTCAGCCATGCGAATGCGCTGGCGGTGGCGCTCGGCATCACGCCAGGCGTCGCCCTCCGGTCGCACGACATCGTGGCCGCGCATCTTTCGAAGTGACCCACCGGCGATCCGACCGGCCATTCCCGAGGAGAGAACGATGCACCCGAATGCTCGCTACCTGTTCATCGCCAGCATGGATGTGGCGCCCGAGAAGGAAGCCCTGTTCAACGAGGTCTACGACACCGAGCACATACCGCTGCTGCTGAAGGTCCCTGGAGTGCTGTCGGCAGTGCGCTGCACGAACGAGCCGCTCGAACTCGCGATCGCCGGGACGCGCAAGCGTATCCAGGTGGAAGGCGAACCGCGCTACAGCGCCATGTACGAACTGGAAAGCGCCGAGGTGCTCGTGAGCGACGCCTGGGCGAAGGCCGTGGACCAGGGGCGCTGGCCCACCGAAGTGAGGCCCTTCGTCCGCAATCACCGGCACGTGCTGCGGAAGATCATGGGGTGATGCCGCCGGCGCGCGGGGTTTCGCCACGCCCCTGTGACCCGCGCGCCTCACCCTTCTGATGGAAGCCTTCCTCGTCTCGACGGGTCTCGTCGCGCTCGCCGAGATCGGCGACAAGACGCAATTGCTGTCGCTCGTCCTCGCCGCACGCCTGCGCCGTCCGGTTCCGATCATCGCCGGCATCCTCGTCGCGACGCTCGTGAACCATGCGCTCGCAGCCTTCGTGGGCGGCTGGATCGCAACGACCGTCGGCCCCACCGCGCTGCGCTGGACTCTGGGCATGTCGTTCATCGCGATGGCCGGCTGGATGCTGATCCCCGACAAGCTGGACGAAGACGACACGCCATCGACGCACGGCAGCGCCTTCGTCACGACGCTCGTCGCGTTCTTCCTGGCGGAGATGGGCGACAAGACTCAGGTCGCCACCGTGGCGCTCGCTGCCCGCTTTCCGGACATCATCGCCGTGGTCGCTGGCACGACCCTCGGGATGATGATCGCGAACGTGCCGGCCGTGCTGCTCGGGGACCGCCTCGCCGGTCGTCTGCCCGTGAAGCTCGTGCACGCCGTGGCGGCAGGGATCTTCGCGGTGCTGGGGATGGTGGTCCTGGTGGGGATGCCCGGCGGCTGAGACGCCGCTCAGGCCGGGGGCAGATTCCGCCCACTCACGAGCGCGGTGGCGCAGAGCGACTCGCCCCGACCGTCGAAGGCATACACCGAGGCTTCGGAGACGGTGAGCAGCTTGCCGGATTTCAAGACACGACCCACGGCACGCAGCGGACCGGCCATCGCAGGCCCGACGATCTTCAGCGTGACGTCGACGGTGGACATGCTCCAGCCTTCGGGGATCAACGTACCTGCGGCGCACACGGCCGCGAAGTCCGCCACCGCGAACATCGGCGTTGCCTGGAACTGCCCGGGGCGGAAGCTCCATTGATCCGCGAACGGCATCTCGACCTCGACCTCGCCCGGTTCGATCCGCACGAAACGCAAGCCCAGCGCGTGCACGATGGGCATGGTGGCGAGGCCGGACTGGAGGTCTTCAGCGAAGCGGGGGTTGCGGATCTGGAATTTGCGGACAGGTGTGTTCATGCCGGTTCTTGCATCAGAGTGGGTCAGCAACACAGTCCGCCTGCGACCGTGGAGGCGCGGGCGATGACCTGGTAGGAGGGGCCCATGGCCCCGAAAGCGGTCGATGCAAGGAAGCGTCTCAACCGAAATCGTCGCTTTCGCGGGCATGGCCCGCTCCTACAGCAGCCGTCCGCGCCTACCGATGCCCCGCCTTGTGCCGCGCCAGCTCCATCTTCCCGATCTGGTTGCGGTGGACCTCGTCGGGACCATCCGCGATCCGCAGCGTGCGTGAGCTGGCGTAGAGATGCGGCAGACCGGAGTCCTCCGTGACGCCGCATCCGCCGTGCGCCTGGATCGCCCAGTCGACGACGTCGCACGCCATGGTGGCGGCAGCCACCTTGATCATCGCGATCTCCTTCCGCGCCGCCTTGTTGCCCACGGTGTCCATCAGCCACGCGGCGTTCAACACCAGGAGACGGGTCTGGTCGATGCGGATGCGGGCCTCGGCGATGCGTTCCAGCGTGACGGTCTGTTCGGCCACCGGCTTGCCGAAGGTCACGCGCGTCAACGTGCGCTGGCACATCTTCTCGAGCGCCCGTTCCGCGACGCCGATCAGGCGCATGCAGTGGTGGATGCGGCCCGGTCCGAGACGGCCCTGTGCGATCTCGAAACCGCGGCCCTCGCCCAGCAGCAGGCTGTCGGCGACCGACACGCGGACGTCCTTGAAGTCGACCTCGGCATGACCATGCGGCGCATCGTCGTAGCCGAAGACCGGCAGGTGGCGCAGCACCTTCACGCCCGGCGTGTTCATGGGCACGACGAGCATGGTCTGCTGCTTGTGACGATCGGCGTTGTCGGGGTCGCTCTTGCCCATGAAGATGAGGACCTTGCAGCGCGGATCGTTCGCGCCGGAGGTCCACCACTTGCGCCCGTTCAGCACGTAGTCGTCGCCGTCCCGCACGATGCGGGATTCGATGTTCGTGGCGTCGCTGGAGGCGACCCCGGGCTCGGTCATCGCGAAGGCCGAGCGGATCTCGCCGGCAAGCAGCGGTTTCAGCCAGCGTGCCTTCTGGGCATCGTTGCCGTAGCGCGCCAGCACTTCCATGTTGCCGGTGTCGGGTGCGCTGCAATTGAAGACTTCGGACGCCCACTTCACGCGGCCCATGATCTCGGCCAACGGCGCGTACTCGAGGTTGGTGAGACCCGCGCCATCGGCGGATTCCGGCAGGAACAGGTTCCAGAGGCCGGCCCAGCGGGCCTTCTCCTTCAGGATGTCGATGATCTCGGTGGGCTGCCAGCGATCGCCGGTGTTCACTTCCTCGTCGAAGCGTGCCTCGTTGGGATAGATGTGCTCGTCCATGAAGGCGCTGACACGCGCCATGAGGTCCTTCGACTTCTGCGAATAGCTGAATTCCACGGCTTGCCTCCCGTTGTGCGACCGGCTCGATGCCCCGGTGAGGTCACCGAGGATTGCGACAAGCGTAGGCCGGCGGCGACAATCGATCCAATGAACTCTCCGAATGGGCGCCCATGACCGGCCCGAATCTCGCGCGGATCGACCTGAACCTCCTGGTGGTGCTGGAGACGATCCACGCCGAGGGCGGGATCACGCGCGCGGCGGAGAAGCTGCATCTGTCGCAGCCGGCGATCAGCCACGCGCTGGCCCGGCTCCGCGAGACCTTCGACGACCCGCTCTTCGTCCGCCAGGGCAACACGATGGTGCCCACGCCCTTCGCGCGCCGCCTCCTGGAGCCCGTGCGTGAATCCCTGCGCACCCTGGATGCGGCATTCGCCGGGCTGGAGCGCTTCGACCCCGCCACGAGCCGCAAACGCTTCACGATCGGCCTCCGGGCGGTGATGGAACCCGCAGTGCTCCCGGCGCTCATGCAGGAGGTTCTCGGCGCGGCACCCGGCGTCAGCGTCGCCGCCGTCCGGGTGGATCGCCGTCGGGTGGAGGCGGACCTCGCCTCGGGGGCGCTCGACGTCGCGCTCGACGTCCTGCTGCCCGTGCCGGACGCCGTGCGCCACGTCCGGCTCTCGTCGGATCGCCTGGTCGTGGTCGCAAGACGCGAGCATCCTGGCATCGGTGCCGCGCTCGACCTCGAAACCTACCTGAAGCTCGATCACGTCCTGGTGAGCGCCCGTCGCCGCGGGATGGGGCTGGAGGATGCCGCCCTGTCCCGTCTGGGCCATCAGCGCACGATCCGGATGCGATGCCAGCAGTACTTCGCCGCCTGCCGCGTGGTCAGCCGGACCGATCTCGTGCTCACGATGCCGGAGCGGCAGGCGCGGATCACCAACCGGGATTTCGACAATCGCGTGCTGCCGCTGCCGCTGGACGGGCCCAGTCTCGACGCCTATCTGTACTGGCACGCGAGTACGGACACCGACCCGGCGAACGTGTGGCTGCGAGAACGGATCGGCAGCGCGTTCACGCGGGCGGACGCCGGGGGCTGAGCGGCGTCAGGGAATCCCGGCCAGCGTCGCGCGGAGATTGCCGAGCATTTCGTAGAGTGCGAGCGTGCTGCCCCGCAGCGCGGAGATGCCAGGGACGAAATCCGCGAAGCCGTCGACCTGCCATGTCGGCACGACGGTCGGCGCCATGCGTACCTCGAACCCGGCGGCCTGCAATTCCCGGCGCGCCCGGCGCATGTCGACCCCGTGGGTCACGACCACGACCCGGGTCACGCCTTCAGGGAGCAGCATCGCGGCGAGGTTCACCGCGTTCTCGTGCGTGTTGCGCGACCGGGGTTCGATCCACTTCGGGAAAACGCCGAACTCGCGCCCGAGGGCTGCCGCCATCACCTGCGCTTCCGGATCGCCGTCGTAGACGACGCCTCCCGAAACGGCCACCGGCAAGGCGAGTGCCTTCGCCAGCCAGGCGCCATAGCGGATCCGTTCGAGCCCGAGGGTCGTCGGGGCATCCGCGCCGTACTCGGGAGCGTACCCGCGGCTGCCTGCCCCCAGGACGACGATCGCATCGGCCTTCACGGGCTCGCCAGGGGGTAGCGCTGCCCCGTCGGCCACCGCCGCGGCAAGCATCGCCCCGACGATCGGGAGCGAAAGGACCAGGAGCCCGACCGTTCCAGCATAGGCGAGCGCGCGGCCGAGGCGCGGTCGGCGCGGCATCCAGACAAGCCCGCCCAGCGCGATCAGCAACGGCCCGGTGGGTGGCAGCAGCAGCGCGGCCACGAACTTTCCGAACCAGAACATCCGGTCTCCACATGCGCTCGTTGACGATGCGCGGATGGTGCCTCAATGCAGCCCGTCGCGGACGCATGGTGCGTCCGAGCTGCGTGCTAGCATCGGCTCGCGATTCGCTTCCGAGGTGCCCACCCCATGATCCCGACCCGTCTTGCAGCCGCCTTCGGCTTTGGTCTCGTCGTCGCCGCATCCCCGCTGGCGCACAGCGACCATCCGCCGATGCTGAACGTGTTCCCCGCCGACCTCCGCTGGGCGAACTTCCCGATCCTCCCGAAGGACATCCAACTCGCGACGGTGTACGGCGACCCTTCGAAGCCGGGCCCGTACATCTTCCGGGCGCGCATGCCTGCAGGCACGAAGCTCTGGTCCCATCGCCATCCGGACGAGCGGCTCGTCACTGTGCTGCAGGGGACGTACCGGTCCGCGGTCGACGAGGACTACGACGTGGCGGCAGCGACCGAGTACCCCGAGGGCAGCTTCTACGTCACGGGCCCCAACGCGCCGCATTACAGCTATGCCGTCACAGACGTGATCGTGCAGGAGCAGGGTGTCGGCCCCACCGGGATGGAGTACGTGCACGCGGATGATGACCCCCGGAAGCGCTGACGTGCCGTCCTGCCCCGCCGGGCCGGGACTTGCGATCCACGAGGAATTTTTCCTGTCCGGGTCGAACTTTTCCGGGCCCAGCGGACTCTGCGCTCGGGTCGTCCGAGGCTGAACGGCCGTGCCATAATCGGCGGGCCCGCAGCCTGCCAGCACCAGAGAGATGCACATCCGGTACCCGTGTGCCGGCACAGAGGCAGACCGTCCAAGGAGGAGTTTCCCAGCATGCTTCAATCCCTTTCCCGCACCGCCGCCGTCGTCCTGTTCGCTCTTGCCGCCATCCCGGCCGCACGCGCGGCGGACGATCAGCAACTCGAATGGAAGTTCGTCACGGGCTATCCGCGCCCCATGGAGATGGCGATCGTCTCCGGAGATCCCTCCAAGGAAGGCCCGTACGTGGTGCGATATCGCGCACCGTCGGGCATGAAGTGGTCCGCGCACCGGTATCCGGACACCCGCGAAGTCACCGTCATCAAGGGCATCTACTGGTTCGCCAATGGCGAGAGCTACAACTGGCGGGACATGAACGAACACAAGGTCGGCGACGTGCTCACGAAGGAAGCGGGCCAGCCGTACTACGGCTGGGCGCGCACGGCGGTCGTGATCGAAGAGAAGGGGATGGGCCCCTCGGCCATCGAGTACGTCCACCCCGAGGAAGATCCTCGCAACAAGCGCAAGCCCCGGGGCAGCAGCAGCGAATGAGCGCGTGACGCCGCGATCATCGGTCGGCACCAACGAAACAGCCTCTCCGCGGAGAGGCTGTTTCGTTTCTGGAAGGCAACATCGGGGAATCGCTGCTCAGTGCCCTGTCACGGCGAGCCGTACCTGGTCGAGGGCGCCCGCATCCTCGAGCGTGGTGAGGTCACCAGGGTCGCGCCCTTCGGCGAGCGCCTGGATGCTCCGTCGCAGCAGCTTGCCGCTGCGGGTCTTCGGGAGCGTGGTCACGAAGTGCACGCGCGATGGGCGCGCGATGGCGCCGAGTTGCGCGTCCACCGTGGCCAGGACCTCCTTCTCGAGCGAAGCCCTGCCCTCGGCCGTCGCGATCAGGGAGGCATCCTTCGGGACGGCGAACGCGAGCGGGATCTGCCCCTTCAGCGTATCCGCAACCCCCACCACCGCCACCTCGGCGATGCCCGCATGGCCCTGGACGGCTTCCTCGATCTCACGGGTGCCCAGACGATGGCCCGCGACGTTGATGACGTCGTCCGTGCGGCCGAGGATGCTGTAGTAGCCCTCGGCATCCCGGATACCCCAGTCGAACGACGAGTACACCGGCCGGTCGTGGAACATCGAGAAGTAGGTCTTCACGAAGCGATCGTCGTCGCCCCACACCGTCGAGAGGCAGCCCGGCGGCAGAGGCGGCACCACGCCCAGGACCGCCTTCTCGTCGTGGCCGGCCTCGGTGCCGTCCTCGCGGAACAGGCGCACGTCGAAGCCGTAAGCGGGAAACGACGGGCTGCCAAGCTTGATCGGCGTCTGCTCGACACCGGGCACGCTGGTCAGCATCGGCCAGCCCGTCTCGGTCTGCCAGTAGTGGTCGATCACGGGCTTCCGGAGGACGTCCGTGATCCAGCGGTGCGTGGGTTCGTCGAGCGGCTCGCCCGCGAGGAACAGGTGCCGGAGCGCCGAAAGGTCGTACTTCGTGATGAACGACGGATCCTGCTTCTTCAACACGCGGATCGCGGTGGGCGCGGAGAACATCACTGTGACGCGATGGTCCTGTGCGATCTTCCACCAGATGCCAGCGTCCGGCCTGACGGGCACGCCCTCGTACAGGATCGTGGTCATACCCGCGATCAGCGGCCCGTAGATGATGTACGAGTGCCCGACGACCCAGCCGATGTCGGACGTCGTGAACATCGTCTCTCCCGGGGCGCCCTGGTAGATGTGCTTCATCGACGCCGCAAGCGCCACCGCGTAGCCGCCGACATCGCGTTGCACGCCCTTGGGCTTCCCGGTGGTACCTGACGTGTAGAGGATGTACGACGGCTCGTTCGACTCCAGCCACGTGACCGGCACCCGGGCGTCGAGGTGCACCGCACGCAACGTTGCCCAGTCGTGATCGCGACCGGCTACGCGGGTCATGGTGAGGTCGAGCCCGCGATCCACCATCAGCACCGCCTCGGGCTTGTGCGCTGACAGTGTGATCGCTTCGTCGAGCAGCGGCTTGTACTTCACCACCTTTCCGGCACGCATCCCGGCATCCGCCGACACGATCAGCTTCGGCTGCGCGTCCTCGATGCGGTTCGCGAGGCTGTGCGAGGCGAAACCACCGAACACGACGGAGTGGATCGCACCGATGCGCGCACACGCGAGCATCGCGAAGGCGGCCTCGGCGATCATCGGCATGTAGAGCAGCACGCGATCTCCCTTGCCCACGCCGAGCGACCGCATCATCGCGGCACAGCGGTTCACTTCGGCGTGCAGGTCGCGGAAGGAATACGTGACTTCGGTGTCGGTTTCGGTCGAGATGAAGACGAGCGCCGGCTGGTCACCGCGCGCCGCGAGATGCCGATCAATCGCGTTGTGGCAGAGATTCGTCTCGCCGCCGACGAACCACTTCGCGAACGGCGGGCGGGAATAGTCGACCACCTGGGTGAACGGCTTCTCCCAGTGGACGAGCTGCGCCTGCTCGCGCCAGAAGCCGTCGCGGTCCTCGATGGAACGGCGATGGAAACTGCGGTAGACATCACCCACGATGGTTCTCCCCTGACTGCCGATGCGTGCGCCCGGCGGACGCCGACATCGTGATGTGTATTCGCGAGGCGGCTGGCGCCTACGAGACCTTCACCACCGTCCTGCCCTTCACCGCCCCCTTCACGAAGGCATCGAACGCAGCGGGCAGATCGTCGAGCGAAATGGTCCGCGTCATCGTCGCGAGGTGCACAGGCTTCAGGTCCGTCGCGAGGCGACGCCAGACCTCACGCCGCAGCGGCATCGGGCAGTTCACGGAGTCCACGCCGCAGAGCGTGACCCCACGGAGGATGAAGGGCATCACCGTCGTCTTGAACTCGTGGCTCGCGGCCAGTCCGATCGAGGCGATCGTCCCGCCGATCTGCATCGTGCTCGCCATCCACGAGAGTACGTCACCGCCGAGGTTGTCGACGGCACCGGCCCAGAGCGACTTGTCGAGCGGACGGATCTTCGCGAGATCGAGGTCGGAACGCAGCATCACTTCCGCGGCGCCGATCGATTTCAGGTAGTCGGCCTCGGCAGCCTTTCCGGTCAGCGCCACGACGCGATAGCCACGGCGCGCAAGGATATCGATGGCCACGGAGCCCACGCCACCCGTCGCGCCGTTGACGATCACCGGCCCGTTGCCGGGCGCGAGACCATTGGCCTCCATGCGCACCACGGCGAGCCCCGCCGTGAAGCCGGCGACGCCGAGGGCCATCGCTTCGAAGGTGGTGAGCCCGTCGGGCAGCGGCACGAGCCACGCGGAAGGGATGCGCATGTAGCCCGCGTACCCGCCGTCGTGCGCGACGCCTACGTCGTAGCTGTTCGCGATCACGCGGTCGCCGGGCTTGAAGGCCGGGTCCGTCGACGACTCGACGACGCCGGCGCCGTCGATGCCGCCCACGCACGGGAAGCGACGGATGATCTTTCCGGCACCGGTGGCCGCGAGTGCGTCCTTGTAGTTGATGCTCGAGAACTCGTTGCGGATCACCACCTCGCCCGGATCCAGCTCGTCGACGGTCATGTCCACGAAGCGGCTGGCCACCTTGCCGTCCTCGTTGAAGATGCGAAGGGCCTTGAAGCTCGCCATGCGATGGATCTCCTGTGTCGTCGTGTTCGGGGTGGCCTCGGGGTGACCGAGTGGCCGGGCGAGGCGGGGATCAACCCTGGTGCGGCTCGCCGAGGTATCGATGCGTCTGCATCTCGATGAGCCGGCTCATCGTGCGTTCCTGCTCCGGCGTGACGCTCACCGCCGAATATAGCGCGGCCGGATCGCCCTCGGCGGAAACGATGAGCTTCACACGGCGATCGTAGAACTCGTCGATCAGCCACGTGAACCGGCGGATGCGATCGGACTGCCCGCGGGCATCGAACTTCGGCAGCCCGGACAGGAACACCGTGTGGTGCCGCCGCGCGAGTTCGATGTAGTCCGCCTGGGCGCGCGGGCCGTCGCAGAGGGCATCGAAGTTGAACCACGCGACACCACCGACACTCGCACGGGCCTCGATGGCGCGGCCCTCGATCGTCTGCGTCGCAGGCTTGCCGGCCTCACCCGCGATGTGCAGGAACATGTCGGCGAGGGCCCGGTCAGCCTCGGGGCCCGGGGGGACGTGCCATGTGCCAGCCCGCTCGAGCGTCACTTGCCGGTAGTCGACGCCGCGATCCATCTTCACGACCTCGAATTCGCTCTCCAGGAGACGGATGGCCGGCATGAAGTTGTCGCGCTGGAGCCCGTGCTCGTAGAGCCGGCCCGGCGGCGTGTTGGAGGTGGTGATGACCGTCACGCCCTCCTCCACCAGCGCCTCGAGTAGATTGCCCAGGATCATCGCGTCGCCGATGTCCATCACCTGAAACTCGTCGAGGCAGAGAAGACGCGTTTCGGCTGCGACGGCGGCTGCCACGCGCGGCAGCGGATCACTCTGACCCTGCAGATCGCGGAGCGACGCGTGGATCTCCCGCATGAATCGGTGGAAATGTACGCGCCGCTTTCCCGGTGAGGCCGAGAACTCGAAGAAACCGTCCATGATGAAGCTCTTGCCGCGCCCCACTCCGCCCCATAGGTAGAGTCCGCGCGGCCGCTCGCGCGAGGCGAACAGGCTGCGCCATCCGCGCTGGCGTTCCGCGCGCCGCTCGAGATCGGACTCGATGCGTTCGAGATGCGTGACGACCGCCAGCTGGGCTTCGTCGAGAGTGAAGCCCAGCGCGGCGGCGCGGGACTGCAGGAGGGCCGTCAGCGAAGACACAGTGCCGGCCCCCGTCGGAGACTTCGGCACCACACTGGCGGTCGACACGTGACGGCGACTCCGGGATCAGATGTGAATGGCGCGCTTGCCGACGCCGAGCGCCGCTTCGTGCACAGCCTCCGACAGCGACGGATGCGCGTGGACGATGCGGGCGATGTCCTCGCTCGTCGCACCGAACTCCATCGCGACGACGGCCTCGCCGATCAGCTCGGAGGCAAACGGTCCGATGATGTGCACGCCGAGGATGCGATCGGTCGTGGCGTCGGCCAGCATCTTCACGAACCCGGCTGTCTCGCCAAGCGCACGGGCACGGCCCGACGCGATGAACGGGAACTGTCCTGCGTTGTACGCAACGCCGGCCGCCTTCAGTTCCTGCTCGGTGCGGCCGACCCAGGCGATCTCGGGTGCCGTGTAGATGACCCACGGAATGGTGTCGAGATTCACATGCCCCGCCTGCCCGGCGATCGTCTCCGCGACGGCCACCCCTTCTTCGGACGACTTGTGCGCAAGCATCGGACCGCGGACGGCATCGCCGACGGCGTACACGTTCGGGAGATTCGTGGCGCAGTGACTGTCGACTTCGACGTAGCCACGCTCGTCGAGCTTGAGCCCCACCGCTTCTGCGTTGAGGCCCGCGGTGTTCGGGATGCGACCGATCGCGACGACCAGCCGATCGAACTCCGTCACGTGGCGGACACCCTCGCGATCGGAATACTCGACCGTGACGGACGACTTGCCCGTCGTCACCGACGAGACCTTCGCGCCGGTGTAGATCTTCACGCCCAGCGGACCGGTGAACTGGCGGAAGGCCTCCTTCGCGACCTGCTCGTCGGCGGCCGCGAGGAACGTGGGCAGCGCTTCGAGGATCGTGACGTCCGCACCGAGGCGGCGCCAGACACTGCCCATCTCGACACCGATCACGCCCGCGCCGATCACGCCGAGGCGCTTCGGCACTTCCCCGAAAGAGAGCGCGCCGATGTTGTCGCACACGATCTTGTTGTCGACGGTCACGCCGGGCATCGGCCGCGGCAGGGAACCGGTGGCGATCACGACGTGTTTCGCCTCGATTACCTCCGGCGCGCCTTCGCCCGCCACCTCGATACGGTAGCCGCCGTCACCGGTCCCGAGGAACCGCCCCATGCCGTGCATGGAATCGACCTTGTTCTTCTTGAAGAGCAGCGAGATGCCCGTGGTGAACGTGTCGACGATCTTCGACTTGCGCGCCTGCATCTTGCCGATGTCGAGCGACAGACCTGTGACCTCGATCCCGTGATCGGCGAACTTGTGCTGCGCACGCTCGTAGTTCTCGGACGATTCGAGCAGCGCCTTGGAGGGGATGCAACCCACGTTCAGGCACGTACCACCCAGGCTGGGCTTGCCCTTCGCGTTCTTCCAGGCGTCGATGCACACGGTGGTGAGGCCGAGCTGTGCTGCGCGAATGGCCGCCACGTAACCGCCGGGGCCGGCGCCGATCACAGCCACGTCGTAGGTCTTTGCCATGGTCAGTCTCCTCGAATCTTCGAATCTTTGAACCCTTGGGCCCCTTGCGCGGGGTCCCTGGGGAAGGCGATGCGCTGCACCACCTCCGGATCAGGAACCGGCGGTGCCGCGGGGTCGAACCCACAAGGCACCGGCGGCCTCCGGGGCCCGCATTGGCGGGCCCGGATGCGGTCAGACGTCGAGCAGCAGACGCGCAGGATCCTCCAGCGCGTCCTTCATCGCGACCAAGCCCAGCACCGCCTCGCGACCGTCGATGATCCGGTGGTCGTACGACATCGCCAGGTAGTTCATCGGACGGATGACGATCTGACCGTTCTCCACCACGGGCCGATCCTTCGTGGCATGGATACCGAGGATCGCGCTTTGCGGCGGGTTGATGATGGGCGTGGAGAGCATCGAGCCGAAGACGCCGCCGTTCGAGATGGAGAAGGTGCCGCCGGTGAGTTCTTCGATCGTCAGCTTGCCGTCCTGCGCGCGCTTGCCGAACTCGGTGATCTGCTTCTCGATGTCGGCCAGCGAGAGCTGGTCGGCATTGCGGATGACGGGCACCACGAGACCCCGGGGGCTGCCCACGGCGATGCCGATATCGAAGTAGCCGTGGTACACGATGTCGGTGCCGTCGACGGAGGCATTCAGCACCGGGTACTTCTTCAGCGCGGCGATGGCAGCCTTCACGAAGAACGACATGAAGCCCAGCTTCACGCCATGCTCCTTCTCGAAGCGATCCTTGAACCGGTTGCGCAGGTCGATCACACCCTGCATGTTCACTTCGTTGAAGGTCGTGAGGATGGCCGCCGTCTGCTGCGACTGCACCAGACGCTCCGCCACCCGCTGACGCAGACGCGACATCGGGACGCGCTTCTCGGGGCGATCACCCAGCAGCGCATCGACATCGACCGGCGAGGGCATCTGCACATCGGCCCGCCCTGCGGGACGTGCCGGCGCGGCCGTGCGCCCCTGTACCACGGCAACGACGTCTTCCTTCGTGACGCGGCCGCCTCGCCCGGTACCCTGCACCGATGCAACGTCGACCCCGTGGTCGGCAGCGATCTTCTTCGCCGCAGGCATCGCGATCACCTCGCCAGCCGTTTCGGCCTTCGCAGGCTTCGCAGCCTTGACGGGTTCGGCGGCTGCCGCTGGCGCCGCTGTAGCAGCAGGCGCTGCGCTCTTGGCACCGGCCTTCCCTTCGGTGTCGATCCGGGCGATCACCTCGCCGGCAACAACGGTGGCGCCGTCGGCCTTGACGATCACCGACAGCACGCCATCACCGGGTGCGGGCAGTTCCATCACGACCTTGTCGGTCTCGATGTCGACGAGATTCTCGTCCCGTTGGACGAATTCGCCCTGGCGTTTGTGCCAGGCGACCAGGGTCGCTTCCGCGACCGATTCCGACAGCGCCGGAACCTTCACTTCGATGAGCATGGCTACTCCGTGTGTCCGTCAACTCGTACGAGGATTCTTGTGGGGGCCGCCTCGGTACTTCAACCGCCTGTCTTCAATGCCGCGTCCACCACCGCCTTCTGACGCTGGTTGTGGAGCGCGAGGTAACCGCCGGCCGGCGACGCGCTCGAGGCGCGAAGTGCGTAGCGCAGCTTCTGCTTCGGGCGCATGTGCCGCAGCAGGTAATGCTGGATCCGGTGCCATGCGCCCTGGTTGCCGGGCTCTTCCTGACACCAGACGATGTCGGTCGCGTTGGGGTAGCGCGCGATCTCCGCCTTGAAGGCATCGTGCGGGAAGGGATAGAGCTGCTCGATGCGAACGACAGCGATGTCACGGATACCGCGCTCGCGGCGCGTCGCCACCACGTCGTAGAAGACCTTCCCGCTGCAGAAGACGACCTGCTTCACTTCCTTCGGGTCGAGCGCATCCACCTCGGGGATGACCGGGAGGAAACGGCCATCCGCGAGATCCTCCAGCGACGACACCGACTCCTTGTGCCGCAGCATGCTCTTGGGGCTCATGATGACGAGCGGCCGGCGATACGGGCGGATCATCTGGCGACGCAGGAGGTGGAACATCTGCGCCGGCGTGGATGGCACGACAACCTGCATGTTGTAGTCGGCGCAAAGCTGGAGGAAGCGCTCGAGACGTGCCGACGAGTGCTCAGGGCCCTGACCCTCGTAGCCGTGCGGCAGCATCATCACGAGGCCGCACAGCCGGCCCCATTTCACTTCGCCGGACGCGATGAACTGGTCGATCACGACCTGGGCGCCGTTCGTGAAGTCACCGAACTGCGCCTCCCAGATCACCAGCTCTCCCGGCGAGGCAGTCGCGTAGCCGTACTCGAAACCGAGAACGGCTTCTTCCGACAACGTGGAGTCGATGACGAGGAAGTCGGGCTGGTTCTCGGTGATGTGCTGGAGCGGCAGATAGGTACCGGCATCCCAACGTTCACGGTTCTGATCGTGGAAGACGGCGTGCCGATGGAAGAAGGTGCCGCGTCCGCTGTCCTGCCCGGACAGGCGAACCCCGAAGCCCTGCTTCAGCAACGCGGCGTAGGCGAGGTTCTCTGCCATGCCCCAGTCGAGCGGCAGCTTGCCCAGGCCCATCTGGCGACGATCCGCCACGACCTTGTCGACGCGCGAGTGCAGCTTGAAATGCGCCGGTACCGTCGTGAGCCGCTCGGCGAGCTGACTCAGTTCAGCCATCGGCAAGCCGGTGTTCGCGTCGTCGTTCCAGGCGGCGCCCGTGTACGGCGACCAGTCCACCTGGAACGGCGGGCGATAGTTGTAGATGATGCTCTTGTTGGTGTGATGACCCGCGTCCAGCGCCGCACGGAAATCGGCCACGAGTTGATCGGCTTCGCCCTCGCGGATGATGCCTTCGGCCAGCAGCTTGTCGGCGTACAGCTTCCGGGTGCCGGGATGCGCCGAGATGATCTTGTACATCAGCGGCTGCGTGACCATGGGCTCGTCCTGCTCGTTGTGACCGAGCTTGCGGAAGCAGACGAGATCCACCACCACGTCTTTCTGGAACTCCGCGCGGAAGTCCATCGCGGCCTCGATGGCGAAGATCACCGCCTCGGGGTCGTCACCGTTCACGTGGAGAACCGGCGCCTCGATCATCTTCGCGACGTCGGTGCAGTAGATCGTCGAGCGGGTGTCGCGCGGGTCAGAGGTCGTGAATCCGATCTGGTTGTTCACGATGATGTGGACCGTACCGCCCGTGCCGTAACCGCGCGTCTGCGAGAGGTTCATCGTCTCCATCACCACGCCCTGCCCGATGAACGCAGCGTCGCCGTGGATCAGCACCGGCATCACCTGGCGACCTTCGCGATCACGACGGCGATGCTGGCGTGCCCGCACGGAGCCTTCGACAACGGGGTTCACGATCTCGAGGTGCGACGGGTTGAATGCGAGCGTCACGTGCATCGGACCGCCCGGAGTCATCACATCGGACGAGAAGCCCTGGTGGTACTTCACGTCACCGGCAGGCAGTTCACCGGCGTGCTTGCCTTCGAACTCGGAGAAGAGATCCGCAGGCAGTTTGCCCAGCGTGTTGACCAGCACGTTCAGGCGACCGCGGTGGGCCATGCCGATCACGAGTTCCTGGACGCCTCGCTCGCCCGCGCGCTGCAGCAGGTTGTCGAGCAGGGGAATCAGGCTGTCGCCGCCTTCCAGCGAGAAACGCTTCTGGCCGACGTACCGGGTGTGCAGGTATTTCTCGAGGATCTCGGCCGCGGTAAGGCGTTCGAGGATGTGCCGCTTGTAGTCGGGACCGTAGCTGGGACGGGAGCGCACGCCTTCGAACCGCTCCTGGAGCCAACGCTTCTGGGCAGTGTCGGTGATGTACATGTACTCGAGACCGATCGTCCCGCAGTACGTCTCCTTCAGCGACTGGATGATGTCGCGGAGTGTGGCCTGCCGCGGACCGACCAGCGTGCCGGTGTCGAACACGCGTTCGAGGTCCGCTTCGTCGAGGTCGTGGAAGCCGGGCTCGAGTTCTGGGACCTCGGGCTTCTCGAATCGCTTCAGCGGATCGAGGTTGGCGTGTCGCACGCCCAGAAAGCGATAGGAACTGATGAGCTGGAAGACGGCGGCCTGCTTGCGACCCAGTTCGGCGAGTTCTGCCGGGGCGATCTGCGGGCGGCCGGCACCGCGCTCCCGGGCGATGCGCGCGATCAGCTCGCGCACGGGCTCGTGGGGCACATCGCGCGGACCGGGGAGGACCTGGATCTGATCGAAATACTTCTTCCACTCCGGCGCCACCGTTTCTGCGCCCTGGAGATAGGCTTCGTACAACTCGTCGATGTAGGCGGCATTGCCTCCGGAGAGGTACGAACCGGCCATCAGATCCTTCATCATGCTGCGTCCTCCTTGGGGCACTCTCCGGTCACGCCGCGGCACCCGCTCTGTGGATTCGAAGTCGTCCCGAGGCAGCACGCCCTGCCGGTCGGGAGCGGGAGCGGGCGATGGAACCGCCCCGCTCCCTCGCAACCGCCCGTCAGCCCCGTTGGGTGATCGGCGTCACCGTCCGGGCGATCGCCCCCTGGTAGAGCTGGCGTGGGCGGCCAATCTTGTACTCGGGATCCGTGATCATTTCATTGAGTTGCGCGATCCAGCCCACCGTGCGGGCCAGTGCGAAGATGGCCGTGAAGAGCTGGACCGGAATGCCGATCGCGCGCTGGACGATGCCCGAGTAGAAGTCGACGTTCGGGTAGAGCTTGCGCGAGACGAAGTACTCGTCCTCGAGGGCGATCTTCTCAAGCGACATGGCGAGCTTGAAGAGCGGATCGTCCTGCAGTCCCAGTTCGTTCAGGACCTCATGGCAGGTGTCGCGCATCAGCTTCGCGCGCGGGTCGTAGTTCTTGTAGACGCGGTGACCGAACCCCATCAGGCGCACGGTCGAGTTCTTGTCCTTCACGTTCGCGATGAACTCGCCGATCTTCGCCACGCCGCCGTTCGCCTGGATCTCGTTCAGCATGGTGAGGCAGGCTTCGTTCGCACCGCCGTGGGCCGGACCCCAGAGGCAAGCGACGCCCGCTGCGATGGCCGCGAACGGGTTGGTGCCGGACGACGCGCAAAGGCGGACGGTCGAGGTCGACGCGTTCTGTTCGTGGTCTGCGTGGAGGATGAAGATGCGGTCCATGGCGCGCACCAGCACGTCGTTGACCTTGTACTCCTCGCAAGGTGTCGCGAACATCATCCGCATGAAGTTGGCCGAGTACGACAACGAGTTCTGCGGGTAGATGAACGGCTCGCCGACGTTGTACTTGTATGCCATCGCAACGAGGGTCGGCATCTTCGCGATGAGGCGAATGGCCGAGATCTCGCGCTGGTGGGGATCGTTCAGATTCATCGAATCCGGATAGAACGCGGACAGCGCCCCGGCCAGGCCCATCAGCACGGCCATCGGATGCGCATCCCGGCGGAAACCGCGCAGGAAGAATTGGAGCTGCTCGTGCACCATCGTGTGGTGCGTGACGCGGTGATCGAAATCGGCCTTCTGATCCGGCGTGGGCAACTCACCGTACAGGATCAGGTAGCAGGTCTCGAGAAAATCGCAGTGGGTCGCGAGCTGGTCGATGGGATAGCCGCGGTACAGCAGCTCGCCCTTGTCGCCATCGATGTAGGTGATCGACGAATTGCAGGATGCGGTGGAGAGGAAGCCAGGGTCATACGTGAACTTGCCCGTCTGACCGTAAAGCTTGCGAATGTCGATCACCTCGGGGCCGGATGCACCCTGCAGGATCGGGAGTTCGATGGACGGTGTGCCGTCGCTGAAACTCACGGTCGCCTTGTGTAGGCCCGAGGGTAGGCCATTCGGTACGCCCTTGTGCTCGCTGCTCATTGCTCGCTCCGTTCTCGATGACCGTTACATTGTATGGAGTTTCCAACAGCATTGCTGCTCTGCATCAAACACAGGGCGATCATGTCTCCCTGAGCAGATTCAGCACTTCTTCCTCGGCCGCGTCCGCACTCGAGTTGCGGCCCGACACGAAATCCCACAGGTCGTTATCGGCATATTCGAGAAGACCTGAGAAAACCGTGCGCTGCGCTTCGCTCAATCGCGGATAACCCGATTCGAGGAATCGGGTCAGGATGATGTCGAGTTCCAGCAGGCCGCGCCGGCAGTGCCAGCGGACGCGGTCGAAGTCGCTCACGGCAGTGGCCCGACGCGAGCATCTGCGGACGGCCCGTAGGGACCACCGCAGGAAGTTGCCCTTACCCGGGAGGCGGGCCTCATACCATCCGCTTGATCATGATCTCCTTGATCCGCCCGATCGCCCGCGTGGGATTCAGACCCTTCGGGCAGACATCCACGCAGTTCATGATCGAATGGCAGCGGAACAGGCGGTAAGGATCTTCGAGATCGTCCAGACGATCGTTCGTGGCCTGATCGCGGGAGTCCGCGATGAAGCGGTAGGCGGCAAGGAGACCCGCCGGGCCCACGAACTTGTCCGGGTTCCACCAGAAGGAGGGGCAGGAGGTGGAACAGCAGGCGCAGAGGATGCACTCGTACAGGCCGTCGAGTTCTTCTCGATCGGTAGGCGACTGCAACCGCTCCTTCTCGGGCAACGGGTCCGAGTTCTGAAGATAGGGCTTGATCGAGTGGTACTGCTTGAAGAACTGCGACATGTCGACGATCAGATCGCGGATCACCGGCAGACCCGGCAACGGCCGCAGTTCGACGGGCTCCTTCAGTTCGACGAGCGGCGTGATGCAAGCGAGACCGTTCTTGCCGTTGATGTTCATCGCGTCGGACCCACAAACCCCTTCGCGGCACGAACGGCGCAGGGACAGGCTGTCGTCGGAGGCCTTGATGCGCACAAGCGCGTCGAGCAGCATCCGGTCGGACGGTTCCAGCGCGACGTCGTACTCCTTCATGTACGGCTTCTGGTCCTGCTCCGGGTCGTAGCGGTAGATCCTGAATCGCATGTTCGCCTCTATGTTGCTGTGGTCAGCCTCGCCGCATCGGGTTGGCGAGGGACGCTTCCTTGTTCCCTGCCCGCCGATCTAGTAGCTGCGCACCTTCGGTTCGAAGCTCTCCGCCGTCAGCGGCTTCAGGTTGACCGCCTTGTACTCCAGACGATCGCTGTCCTTGTACCAGAGCGTGTGCTTCAGCCAGGTGACGTCGTCGCGCTTCGGGTAGTCCGCGCGATCGTGGGCACCGCGGCTTTCCTGCCGGGCGTCGGCGCAGATCATCGTCGAGCGGGCCACCTCGATGAGGTTGTCCAGTTCGAGCGCCTCGATACGGGCCGTGTTGAAGGTCTTGCTCTTGTCCTTGATTTCGGTCCGCGCCGCGCGCTCGGAGATCTCGCGGATCTTCTTCACGCCATCGGTCAGCAGATCCGGGAAGCGGAACACGCCACAGTGCGCCTGCATCGTCCGGCGCATGGCGGCACCCACTTCGAAGACATTCTCGCCACCCGTCTGGGAATCGAGACGCGACAGACGCGACATCGTGTAGTCGGCGGCATCGGCAGGGAGATCCTTGTGACCGGGGTTCTCCTTCAGATACCTGATCACGCTGTCGCCGGAGGCCTTGCCGAACACGAGCAGGTCGGTGAGCGAATTGGTACCGAGGCGGTTTGCACCGTGCACCGAAGCACAGGCCACCTCGCCCGCGGCGTAGAAGCCCGGCACCACGTTGTTGTCCTTGCCGTTCCCGGGCACGACCACTTCACCGTGGTAGTTGGTGGGGATGCCGCCCATCTGGTAGTGACAGGTCGGGACGACGGGGATGGGGTCCTTCACCGGGTCGACGTTGGCGAATTTCTTCGCGATCTCGCGGATGCCCGGGAGCTTCTTCTCGATCTTGTCGACACCGATGTGATCGAGCTTCAGGAGGATGTAGTCGGCGTCCTTGCCGCAGCCCCGACCTTCCTTGATCTCGGTGGCCATCGCGCGCGCCACGACGTCGCGGCTTGCGAGGTCCTTCATGTTGGGCGCGTAGCGCTCCATGAAGCGCTCACCATCCTTGTTGAGCAGGTAGCCGCCCTCGCCGCGCACGCCCTCGGTGATCAGCACACCCGCCCCGGCCACGCCGGTCGGATGGAACTGCCAGAACTCCATGTCCTCCAGCGGAATGCCGGCGCGCGCCGCCATGCCGAGACCGTCGCCGGTATTGATGAACGCGTTGGTCGAGGCGGCATAGATACGTCCGGCACCGCCAGTGGCGAAGAGTGTCGCGCGCGCCTGGAAGATCCAGGTCTCGCCCGTCTCCATCTCCATCGCCGTCACGCCGAGCACCTGGCCCGACGCATCGCGGATCAGGTCGAGCGCCATCCATTCGACGAAGAAGACGGTGTTCGCGCGGACGTTGCGCTGGTAGAGCGTGTGGAGCATCGCGTGGCCGGTCCGGTCGGCCGCGCAGACCGAGCGCTGTACCGGGCGCTCACCGAAGTTGGACGAGTGCCCGCCGAACGGCCGCTGATACACGGTGCCGTCTTCGTTCCGATCGAACGGCATCCCGTAGTGCTCGAGGTCGTAGACCGCCTGGGGCGCCATGCGGCAGAGGAACTCGATGGCGTCCTGGTCGCCCAGGTAGTCCGACCCCTTGATGGTGTCGTACATGTGCCAGAGCCAGTTGTCCTCGCCCATGTTGCCGAGCGACGCACCGATCCCGCCCTGGGCCGCCACCGTGTGGGACCGCGTGGGGAACACCTTGGACAACACGGCGACCTTGAGGCCGGCCTCGGACAACTGCAGGGCCGCGCGCATGCCGGCACCGCCGGCACCCACGACGACCGCATCAAACTTGCGGGTGGGAAGGGACATCACTGAATGCTCCAGAGAATCTGAACCGACCACAACGAGTACGCGGCGAGGAGCAGGACCACCCCGACCTGCATTGCCAGACGCACGCCCGTGGGCTTCACGTAGTCCATGAGAATGTCACGGACCCCGATCCACGCATGCCAGAAGATCGACAGCAGGAACAACAGGCTCGCGAGCCGCATCGGCTGGCTCGTGAACAGAGACTTCCAGGCGCCGTAGTGGCTGGGCCGCTGGACCAGCACCACCAGGAACATCAGGATCGAGTAGGAGGCCATCACCACAGCCGTCACGCGCTGGACCAGCCAGTCGCGCAACCCGTAGTGGGCGCCGACAGGGATACGCTTCACCATAGCCAGGCTCCCAGAAGGACGGTCATCACGAGGCTCACTGCGAGCACCGCATAACTCGATGACCGCGCCGAGGTGAGTTCCGTTCCGATGTGCATGTCGAGAACGAGATATCGGATGCCGGCGCAGAAATGGTGCAGGAACGCCCAGAGCAGGCCGATCAGCAGAAGCTTCACGAGCGGATTGGCAAAGATGCTGCGAAAGACGACATAGGTATCCGGTGCCTGCAGACTGAGCTGCAGCAGGTACAGCAGGAAGGGCAGCATCAGGAAGAGCCCCGCGCCGCTGATCCGGTGGAGGATGGAGACGACGCCAGGAACGGGGAGTCGGATCTTGACGAGATCGAGATGCTTGGGTCGGTTTCGGGTGCTTGCGCGATTCATGGCAGATTGGACAGGAGGGTTCGTCCAGGACGTCAACTGATATCGTTGGCGTAGTGGTATGCCGTGGTGTTGCAGAGACTGCGTCGCAACTCCACGGGTTTGCGGCCGTAAGTATAGGCGACGCGTACCATCAGCAGCAGCGGCGACCCGACCGTGATTCCCAGAACTGAAGCAGTATCGTCATCGGCGGCGACCGCCTTGAGCTTTTCCTCGGCGGCGACGATCTTCACCTGGAATGCGGACTCGTACATGCTGTAGAGCATGCAGCGATGCTGCTCGAGCAGCACCGAATCCAACCCGGGGAACATGTCGGCCGGCACGCGGGCTTCTTCGTAGATGACGCGTTGATCGTTGATGGCGAGAGACCTGCGCAGGCGCATGACCGGCGCTCCGGTCTCGATATCGAGCAGACGCGCGCCGGCGGCATCCGCCTTGACACGCCGGCAGTCGATGAGTTCGGCCTTGAGGGTCTCGACGTCCCCGTCGTCCGGCCCGATGCGCAGGAATCCGAGCTGGGTGTGCTCGTTCGCATGGGTCGCAACGAAAGTGCCGCGCCCCTGGCGACGCACCAGCACCTTCTCTTGGGCAAGTTCGTTGACCGCCTTGCGCACCGTGCCCTGGCTCACGCTGAAGCGGTGCGCCAGGTCGATCTCGCTGGGGATGGGCTCTCCGGGTTTCCATTCCCCGAACTCGAGCCGCTCCGTAAGAAGCAGCTTGATCTGCCGATAGAGCGGCTGATACGCAGGGGTGGCGGCGACCTTCATGGGCGCGCTTTTTAGCACATCCGATCGGATCTGGTCCACACCAACCACTATCAGTCATAAGATATAAGACTTGAATTGACACGCCGCAGCGCCACTTCGTATGATCTTGGCCCATTCGTGCGCCAGGCTTGGTTCTCTGTGCCTTCCGCAGGGCGGCAGACAACCTGGCGGAGGACGCTGCGGCGACCGAAATCGAATCAGATTCTTCGTCTTCCTTCCAGGAGCCCGCGCTCATGAAATCCCCCGTCAGAATCGCAGTCACCGGCGCTGCCGGCCAGATCGGCTACAGCCTGCTGTTCCGCATCGCCAGTGGTGAAATGCTCGGCCGCGATCAGCCGGTGATCCTGCAACTCCTGGAAATCCCCGACGAGAAGGCGCAGAAGGCGCTGAAGGGCGTCATGATGGAACTGGAGGACTGCGCCTTCCCGCTGCTCGCAGGCATGAGCGCCCACGGCGACCCCATGACCGCCTTCGCCGGCATCGACTACGCCCTCCTCGTCGGCGCCCGTCCGCGTGGCCCGGGCATGGAGCGCAAGGATCTCCTCGCCGCCAACGCCCAGATCTTCACCGCCCAGGGCAAGGCCCTGAATGCGGTTGCCAGCCGCAACGTGAAGGTGCTCGTGGTCGGCAACCCGGCCAATACCAACGCCTACATCGCGATGAAGAGCGCGCCCGAACTGCCGCGCGAGAACTTCACCGCCATGCTCCGCCTCGACCACAACCGCGCCCTCTCGCAGCTCGCCACGAAGACCGCACGCCCGGTCGATGCCATCGAGAAGATGATCGTCTGGGGCAACCACTCCCCCACGATGTACCCCGACTACCGCTTCGCGTCGATCGGCGGCCAGCCGGCGCCGGCGGCCGTCAATGACGAACCGTGGTATCGCGACACGTTCATCCCGACCGTCGGAAAGCGCGGTGCAGCCATCATCGAGGCGCGCGGCCTGTCGTCCGCGGCTTCGGCCGCCAATGCCGCCATCGACCACATGCGCGATTGGGCCCTGGGTACGGGCGATCGCTGGGTGACGATGGGCATTCCGTCGGATGGCTGGTACGGCATCCCCAAGGACGTCATGTACGGGTTCCCGGTCACCTGCAACGGTGGCAAGTACAAGGTGGTGGAAGGCCTGGAGATCGACGCCTTCAGCCGCCAGAAGATGGATGCGACCCTCGCGGAGCTCGAGGAAGAGCGCCAGGGCGTCTCGCACCTCCTGGGCTGAGGCTTGCCTAGTCCGATGTGCACGCGGCCCGAGCCCGTGCAAACAGGCGACCCCGGGTGCCTCGCCGGCCCGGGCGCCACATTCGTCCCCGCCCGGGGATCACGCCCCGACGGCGCCACACCTCCGCGGGACAGCACTCGATCCCCCGGCGTCCCGCTGCCAGCAAGCCGCACGACTGGCAAGATCGAGTCCCCGACTCGACCCGAGGCAATCGGGGCGTCCCCTCCAACTGCGAACTCCCCCATGGGAAGGAGCCCACGATGACGACCCCCATCACTCCCGGCGCGCGATTCCGCCTGGCACTCGAACAGGAGAAGCCGCTCCAGATCGTCGGCGCGATCAATGCGTATCACGCCCGCCTCGCCCAGCGCAGCGGCTTCCGCGCGATCTACCTCTCCGGTGGCGGCGTCGCCGCGGGCTCCCTCGGTCTGCCTGACCTCGGCATCAGCAATCTCGATGACGTCCTCACCGACATCCGCAGGATCACCGACGTCTGCGACCTGCCGCTGCTGGTGGACGTCGACACGGGGTTCGGCTCCAGCGCCTTCAACATCGCCCGCACCACGAAGTCGCTCATCAAGTTCGGCGCAGGCGCGATGCACATCGAAGACCAGGTGGGCGCGAAGCGCTGCGGCCACCGCCCCGGCAAGGAACTCGTGACGCTCGAGGAAATGGTCGATCGCGTGAAGGCCGCCGCCGACGCGAAGACGGATTCGAGCTTCGTCATCATGGCCCGTACCGACGCCCTCGCCGTGGAAGGGCTGCAGTCCGCGATCGACCGTGCGTGCGCGTGCGTCGAAGCGGGTGCCGATGCGATCTTCCCCGAGGCGATGACCGAACTCTCGATGTACAAGCAGTTCGCCGACGCCGTGAAGGTGCCCATCCTCGCGAACATCACCGAGTTCGGCTCGACGCCGCTCTTCACCGTCGACGAACTGCGCACCGCCAACGTGGCGATGGTGCTGTACCCGCTGTCGGCCTTCCGCGCCATGAACCAGGCGGCGCTCAACGTCTACCAGCATCTGCGCGCCGATGGCACCCAGAAGGCCGTCGTGGACACCATGCAGACCCGCGCCGACCTTTACGACTACCTCGGCTATCACGACTACGAGAAGAAGCTCGACGAGCTGTTCGCTCGGAAGAAGCAGGCCTGACCGGCCTCATCACCAGGAGAGGATCCCCATGACAGAAGCCGTCCAGACCGGACCGAAGCCCAAGAAGTCCGTTGCACTCTCCGGCGTCGCTGCCGGCAACACCGCGCTCTGCACCGTCGGCCGTACCGGCAACGACCTGCACTATCGCGGCTACGACATCCTCGACTTCGCGGACGACGCGACCTTCGAGGAGATCGCCTATCTGCTGGTGCATGGTCACCTGCCGAACATCTCCGAGCTGTCCGCCTACAAGCAGAAACTGAAGCGCCTGCGCGGCCTGCCGACGAACCTGAAGGCCGTGCTGGAGTGGATCCCCGCCTCCGCGCACCCGATGGACGTGATGCGTACCGGCGCCTCCGTGCTCGGCACGCTGCTGCCGGAGAAGGACGACCACAACACGCCGGGCGCGCGCGACATCGCCGACCGCCTGATGGCGAGCTTCGGTTCCATCCTGCTGTACTGGTACCACTGGAGCCACAACGGCCGGCGCATCGACACCGAGACCGACGACGACACGATCGCCGGGCACTTCCTGCACATGCTCCACGGCAAGCCGCCGTCGGCCACGTGGGAGCGCGCGATGCAGACATCGCTCAACCTCTACGCCGAGCACGAGTTCAACGCCTCGACGTTCGCCGCCCGCGTGATCGCCGGCACGGGGTCGGACATGTACTCGTCGATCGCCGGTGCCATCGGCGCCCTGCGCGGTCCGAAGCACGGCGGCGCCAACGAAGTGGCCTTCGATGTGCAGGGACGCTACGCGAACCCCGATGAAGCCGAGGCCGACATCGTCCGCCGCGTGCAGAACAAGGAGATCGTGATCGGCTTCGGTCACCCCGTGTACACGATCGCCGACCCGCGCAACAAGGTCATCAAGGACGTCGCGCATCGCCTGTCGAAGGAAGCGAAGGACACCAAGCTCTTCGACATCGCCGACCGCCTCGAAGCCGTGATGTGGCGCGAGAAGAAGATGTTCCCGAACCTCGACTGGTTCAGCGCCGTGTCGTATCAC
Organism: Betaproteobacteria bacterium Ga0077532; assembly: GCA_001464895.1. GTDB lineage: Bacteria > Pseudomonadota > Gammaproteobacteria > Burkholderiales. The sequence continues at coordinate 169,791 of LNEE01000013.1, read as the reverse complement.
ATGATGGGTGTGCCGACCGCGATGTTCACGCCGCTCTTCGTGATCTCGCGCACGTCCGGTTGGTGTGCCCACGTCATCGAACAGCGCATCGACGGCAAGATCATCCGTCCGAGCGCGAACTACAACGGCCCCGAGAACCTGAAGTGGGTGCCGCTGGAGCGCCGCAAGTAATGCCCCGGCAGCCCGCGGCCCCGGCAGCGCCGGCCCGCGGGTGACCTCGCCGCCCCCACTTCGTCACTGAGAGACAACACACATGTCCGCACACATCTCGAACGTTCGTCCGAAACCCGACAAGGTCCTGACCGACATCGTCGACTACGTCACCAAATACAAGGTCACCAGCAAGACCGCCTACGAGACGGCCCGCTACTGCCTGATCGACACGCTCGGCTGCGGTCTCGAAGCCCTCGAGTATCCCGCGTGCACGAAGCTCCTCGGACCGGTCGTCCCCGGCACCGTCGTGCCGAACGGCGCGAAGGTGCCCGGCACCCAGTTCCAGCTCGACCCGATCCAGGCCGCGTTCAACATCGGCGCGATGATCCGCTGGCTCGACTTCAACGACACGTGGCTCGCCGCGGAATGGGGTCACCCGTCCGACAACCTTGGCGGCATCCTCGCGACGGCCGACTGGCTCTCGCGCAACGCCGTCGCCGCCGGCAAGAAGCCGCTGACGATGCAGGACGTCCTCACCGCGATGATCAAGGCCCACGAGATCCAGGGTTGCATCGCGCTCGAGAACAGTTTCAACAAGGTCGGCCTCGATCACGTGGTGCTCGTGAAGGTCGCCTCCACCGCCGTCGTCGCGCAGATGCTCGGTCTCACGCGTGACGAGATCATCAATGCGGTGTCGCTCGCGTGGGTCGATGGCCAGGCGCTGCGCACGTATCGTCACACCCCCAACACGGGCTCGCGCAAGAGCTGGGCCGCCGGTGACGCGACGTCCCGCGCCGTGCGCCTCGCACTCATCGCGAAGACCGGCGAGATGGGCTACCCGTCGGTGCTGTCGGCCAAGGGCTGGGGCTTCTACGACGTGCTGTTCAAGGGCAATGCCTTCAAGTTCCAGCGCCCGTACGGCAGCTATGTAATGGAGAACGTGCTGTTCAAGATCTCGTTCCCCGCCGAGTTCCATTCGCAGACGGCCGTGGAATGCGCGATGCAGATCCACGACCAGCTCGCGAAGGCCGGCAAGACCGCTGCGGACATCAAGAAGATCACGATCCGCACTCACGAGGCCTGCATCCGGATCATCGACAAGAAGGGCCCGCTGAACAACCCGGCGGACCGCGACCACTGCATCCAGTACATGGTGGCGGTGCCCATCCTCTTCGGTCGACTGACCGCCGAGGACTACGAGGACGCCGTCGCGAAGGACCCGCGCATCGACAAGCTGCGCGACAAGATCGTCTGCGTGGAAGACAAGGCGTTCACGAAGGACTACCACGACCCCGAGAAGCGATCGATCGCCAATGCCCTCACGGTGGAGTTCAACGACGGCAAGAAGCTGAAGGAGATCGTGTGCGAGTACCCGATCGGCCACAAGCGTCGTCGCAAGGAAGGCATGCCCGTGCTGGTCGAGAAGTTCAAGACCAACCTCGCGCGGAAGTTCCCCACGAAGCAGCAGGCCACGATCCTCGACCTGTGCATGGACGCGAAGAAGCTCGCAGCCACGCCGGTGCACGAGTTCACCGACCTGTTCGTCATCTAAGCAACCGCGCCACGCGCCCCGGGACGCCGGGCGCGTGGCGCCATCGGAATCGGAGAAGAAGCCCCATGAGCCACAACCTGTTCAAGTCGCTGAAAGAGTTCGCGGTCGGCAAGAAGACCGGCAAGTACTACTCGCTGCCCGCGCTGGAGAAGGCAGGCCTGGGGAAGATCTCCCGCCTGCCCGTGTCGATCCGCATCGTCCTCGAATCCGTCCTGCGCAACTGTGACGGCAAGAAGGTGACGGAAGAGCACGTGCGGCAACTGGCCGGGTGGAAGCCCGTCGCGGACCGCGTCGAGGAGATCCCGTTCGTCGTCGCCCGCGTGGTGTTGCAGGACTTCACCGGTGTGCCGTTGCTCGCCGACCTCGCCGCCATGCGCAACGTGGCCGAAGCGATGGGCAAGGACCCGAAGACCATCGAGCCGCTCGTGCCGGTGGATCTCGTGGTCGACCACTCGGTGATGATCGATCACTACGGCGGCAAGGACTCCCTCGATCTGAACATGAAGCTCGAGTTCCAGCGGAACCGCGAGCGCTACGAATTCATGAAGTGGGGCATGCAGGCGTTCGACACGTTCGGCGTCGTGCCGCCCGGCTTCGGCATCGTCCACCAGGTGAACCTCGAGTACCTGGCGCGCGGCGTCCACGCGAAGGATGGCGTGTACTACCCCGACACGCTGGTCGGCACAGACAGCCACACGACCATGATCAACGGCATCGGCGTGGTGGGCTGGGGCGTGGGCGGCATCGAGGCGGAAGCCGGCATGCTGGGCCAACCCGTGTACTTCCTGACGCCTGACGTCGTCGGTGTCGAGCTGAAGGGTCGCCTGCGTGAAGGCGTGACTGCCACCGACCTCGTGCTGACGATCACCGAGATGCTCCGCAAGGAGAAGGTGGTGGGCAAGTTCGTCGAGTTCTTCGGCGCCGGCACCACGACCCTCGCCCTCCCCGACCGCGCGACCATCGCCAACATGGCGCCCGAGTACGGCGCGACCATGGGCTTCTTCCCGGTCGACGACAAGACCATCGAGTACTTCGAGGGCACGGGCCGCACGAAGGCCGAGATCGACGCCTTCGCCGCCTACTTCAAGGCGCAGAAGATGTTCGGCGTGCCGAAGGCCGGCGAGATCGACTACACCAAGACGCTGGTGCTCGACCTCTCGACCGTCGCGCCGTCACTCGCTGGCCCGAAGCGCCCGCAGGACCGCATCGAGATCGGCCATGTGAAGGAGAAGTTCGTCGAGCTGTTCTCCAAGCCCACGGGCGAGAACGGCTTCAACCAGCCGGCGGACAAGATCGGTCAAAGCTTTGCCGCCGGTGATGGCGTCGAGATCCGCAACGGCGACGTCCTGATCGCGGCCATCACGTCCTGCACGAACACGTCGAACCCCGGCGTGCTGCTCGCCGCCGGCCTGCTCGCGAAGAAGGCCGTCCAGAAGGGTCTGAAGGTCGCACCGCACATCAAGACGTCGCTTGCCCCCGGCTCGCGCATCGTCACCGAGTACCTCGGCAAGGCCGGCCTGCTGCCCTACCTGGAACAGCTCGGCTTCAGCGTCGCCGCGTACGGCTGCACGACCTGTATCGGCAACGCCGGTGACCTCACGCCCGAGATCAACGAGGCGATCACCAAGAACGACCTCATCTGCGCCGCCGTGCTCTCCGGCAACCGCAACTTCGAGGCGCGGATCCACCCGAACCTGAAAGCGAACTTCCTGGCCTCCCCGCCCCTGGTCGTCGCATACGCGCTGGCCGGCAACGTCCAGAAGGATCTGATGACGGAGCCGCTCGGCAAGGACAAGAAGGGCCGCGACGTCTTCATCGGCGACATCTGGCCGTCGAGCGAGGAAGTCTGGAAGCTGATGAAGTACGCCATGAACCCGTCCGCGTTCAAGAAGAACTACGGCCAGGTGAAGGGCAACCCGGGTGAACTCTGGGAGAAGGTCGAAGGCGTGACCGGTCAGGTCTACAACTGGCCGACGTCCACGTACATCGCACGGCCGCCCTTCTTCGACGGCTTCTCGATGGAACCGGCCGCCGCTGGGGCCTCTGGCATCAAGAACGCCCGCGCGCTCGGTGTCTTCGGCGACTCCATCACTACCGACCACATCTCGCCCGCGGGCTCCATCAAGGACTCCTCACCGGCCGGCAAGTGGCTCGTCGATCACAAGGTCGGCAAGGTCGACTTCAACAGCTACGGCTCGCGCCGCGGCAATCACGAAGTGATGATGCGCGGCACGTTCGCGAACGTCCGGATCAAGAACCTGATGCTTCCCGCGAAGGCCGACGGCTCGCGCGTCGAAGGCGGGGTGACGCTGCACCAACCTTCGGGCAAGGAACTGTCGATCTACGACGCGGCAATGACCTACATCGCGGAGGCCACGCCCACCGTCGTGTTCGGTGGCGAGGAGTACGGCACGGGATCGTCGCGCGACTGGGCAGCGAAGGGCACGCAGCTGCTCGGCGTGAAGGCCGTCATCGCACGCAGCTTCGAGCGGATCCATCGTTCGAACCTGGTGGGCATGGGCGTGCTGCCGTTGCAGTTCCTCGGCAAGGATTCGGTCGAATCTCTCGGCATCACCGGAGAAGAGACCTACGACATCCTCCTGGGGGACAACATCGAGCCGCAGCAGGACGCCACGCTCGTCATCCGTCGCAAGGACGGCACCGAGAAGAAGGTCAAGGTGAAGCTGCGCATCGACACCGCGATCGAGGTGGACTACTACCGCCACGGGGGCATCCTGCCCTACGTGCTGCGGGAGCTGCTCGCCGCGGCTTGATCGCAACCCACGGGCGGTGCTCCGGCGCCGCCCGTGTTGTTGCTAGCGCCCTTCCCGCCAGGCGGGGGCCGTCAGCCGCGCGCCTTGCCGATCGCCCGTTCCACGCCTTCCACCATCAGATCGATCTCGCCGCGCGTCACGTTCAGCGACGACATGAAGCGCAGCGTCGCTGGCCGCGGGGAGTTGATGAGCAGGCTGTCGTTGCGGGCCAGTTCCACGATGCGGGCGCCAAGATCGGCGCCGAGATCCAGCGCACGCAGCAGGCCGCGACCGCGATCCCCCTTCAGCCCCAACCGATTCGAGAGATCGGTGAGGCGGCCCGCCAGATAGTCACCGGTGGCCCGCACGTTCCCGAGGAACTCGGGCTTCGAGACCGCATCGATCACGGCGCTGCCTACCGCGCACATCAGCGGGTTGCCGTTGTACGTACCGCCCTGATCACCGTGCTCGAAGACGCTCACGGCCTCGCGCGCCAGCAGGGCTGCGAGCGGGACGCCACCGCCAATGCCCTTGCCGAGCGTCATGATGTCCGGCTCGATGCCGTACTGCTGGTACGCGAAGAGCGTCCCGGTGCGGCCAACACCCGTCTGCACCTCGTCGCAGATCAGCAGCAGATGCCGCTCGCGCGTGAGTTCGCGCAGCGCCTGCATGAACTCCAGATCTGCCGGATACACGCCCGCCTCGCCCTGCACGGGCTCCAGCATCACGGCCACCGTCTTGGGCCCGATGAGCCGCTCCACGGACTCGATGTCGTTCAGGATCGCCTTCGGGAAGCCGGGCACCTGCGGGGCAAAGAGCGTGTCCCAGCCGGGCTTGCCCGACGCCGACATGGTCGCGATGGTGCGGCCGTGGAAGGACCGGTCGAACGTGATGATTTCGTACGCGCCGCTGCGGAACTTCCGACCCCAGCGCCGCGCGAGCTTGATGGCACCCTCGTTGGCCTCGGCGCCGCTGTTCGCGAAGAACACGCGCTGGAAGCACGACAGCCGCACGAGGCGCGCCGCGAGTGCGATCGACTCCTCGTTGTAGAACGCGGGACTCGGATTGATGAGCTTGCGCGCCTGGCGTTCCAGGGCTTCCACGACCACGGCGGGTGAATGCCCGAGACAGTTGACCGCCCAGCCCTGGACGAAGTCGAGATAGCGTCGCCCCGTGTGGTCTTCCAGCCACGAACCTTCTCCGCGCACGAAGACGATCTCCGGACGCGCGGTGATGTTCATCAGCGTGTCTACGGGATAGTCCTGGAATGCCATGGCAGCCTCTCGATGGGAATGCGGGGGGCCGGCGCGCGCGTCGGGTGACATGCCTGCGTTCGCCGGTGAATCGGGATTCTCGCGTGCGGGGCACATCGGGCGCAATCACGGCGAGCCCGACGGATCGGAGCGAACGCGGCGAGGTACCTGCATGGGCGTCGGGCAGTGCCCGACCCACGGGGGTTGTTTTCAGCGTCGATGCATCCAGTGGCGGGGGCCCTTCGTGGGACGAGCATCGCTCGACGCGGCGTGAGCTTGGGCGCAGCGGCGAATCCAGGCGCGCGGGCGTCGGGCAGTGCCCGACCCACGGGGGTTGTTTTCAGCGTCGACGCATCCAGTGGCGGGGGCCCTTCGTGGGTCGAGCATCGCTCGACGCGGCGATGGCATGGGCACAGTGGCGAATCCAGGCGCGCTGGCGTCGGGCAGTACCCGACCCACGGGATTCCTTCCAGCGTCGACGCATCCAGTGACGAGGGCCCTTCGTGGGTCGAGCATCGCTCGACGCTGCGTGAGCTTGGGCACAGCGATGAATCCAGGAACGCGGGCGTCGGGCAGTGCCCGACCCACGGGATTGCTTCCAGCGTCGATGCATCCAGTGACGAGGGCCCTTCGTGGGTCGAGCATCGCTCGACGCGGCGTGAGCTTGGGCACAGCGGCGAATCCAGGCGCGAGGGCGTCGGGCAGTGCCCGACCCACGGGGGTTGTGATGACCTCAGTGGACTCCGGGCGCGGATATGGGCTGTGACTCACGCGCCGGACAGCAACCGCCGCTCGACCAATGCGCTTCGCAGGCCTTCAGGTTCGACGAAGCGATGCGTGTCGAACCCCATGGCTGCCGCCGTTCCAATGTTCGCCACGTTGTCGTCGATGAAAAGCGTCCGCGATGGCACCAGCGCAGCCCGCGCAATCGCCAGCTCGAAGAAGCGCGGATCGGGCTTCGCAAGACGTTCCTCGCCGGAGACGAAGATGGACTCGAACCAGTCGAGGAACCCATAGCGGGCGCGCGCCACCGGGAAGGTTTCGGCAGACCAGTTCGTCAGCGCGAGGAGTCGCCGTCCTGCGCCTCGCAGCTCCCGCAGCAACCCCACCGTCGGCTCGATGGGTCCGCCGAGCATGTCCGGCCACCGGTCGCGCCACAGGGCGATCAGGTCTGCGTGCTCGGGAAACAGCAACTGCCGCTCACGCACCGCGTCGTCGAAGGGCTTCCCGGCATCCATTTCGTGGTTCCACGTCATCGGCACGACGCTGTCGAGGAAGGCCTCCATGGCCGCCCCGTCGCGGCCGAAGTGCTCTCGATACACGTGGCGGGGATTCCAGTCGATGAGCACGCCGCCGAGGTCGAAGAGGACGGCGTCGATGGCCGGCGCCCGCTCCGCGCCCGTCATTCTAGGAAGCGGACGGCTTCGGCAAGCCCGACGCGGGCGGTGCGGTACCCGTTCACCGGCTGCGCGTGATCTCCGTAGCCGAACGAGACACCGAACACGACACGTCGATCGTCGGCAAGCGGGATGTGCCGGCGCACGACATCCGGGTGTGACGCCAGGGCCGCCTGCGGGATGCTGTCGACGCCCTGCGCCTGCAGCGCCAGGAGGAAGCTCATGAGGAACAGTCCGCAGTCGACACCGCCGTAGAAGCCGAGTGAGGCGTCGGTGGTGACGATCGCCGCGTGGGGCGCGCCGAAGCAGCGGTAGTTCTCGAGCGACTGCTCGCGGGCGCGGGCCCGATCTTCACGCGCAATGCCGAGCGCCTGGTAAAGCTGCACGCCGCACACCTTGCGGCGCTCGCGGTAATCACCGACGTACGCAGCGGGGAAGGGAAAGTCCGCATTCGCCGGGGCATCGGCGGCGAGGGTGGCGTGAAGCTCCGTCGTGAACGCCTGGAGGGCGGCACCGGAAAGCACATCGACCTGCCACGGCTGCGTGTTGCACCAGGAGGGCGTGCGGAGTGCCGTGCCGAGTGCCGCCTCGATCACAGCCCGAGGCACGGGATCGGGCCGATAGGCGCGGCAGCTGAACCGGGTGCGCAGGAGATCGTCGAGGACTGCAGCGGATGGTGGGAGGGGTTCGTTCATGGGTCAGTCGAACTTCGGCTTGAAGGCATCGTCCACGTCGATCTGGTAGGCGATCGCGAGGCGGTTGGTCTGGTTCGCGAGCGCGACGATGGCGGCCAGCTCGCCGAAGATCTCGTCGTCCATGCCTTTCTTGCGGGCCGAGGCGGTGTGCGACTGGATGCAGTACTCGCAGTTGTTGGTCATGCTCACCGCCACGTAGATGAGTTCCTTCGTGAGCGGGTCGAGTCGACCACCGGGCCCCATGACGTCCTTCACCTGCTCCCAGATGCGCTTCAGCGTCGGCGGGTGTGCGGCGAGCGCCTTCCAGATGTTGTTGATCCAGTCCACCTTGCGCGTCGCCATGATGTCGTCGAACACGGCCTTCACCTCCGGGCTCGCATCCTCGTACTCGGTGAGCTTCACCATCGACATGGGTTTTCCTCCGTAGGGATTCGTCGAAAAAGGGGCGAGTGTAGCCCGCGCATCGCGGTCGGCGCGTGCGTGGACAGCCCCTGTGCGCCCCCCCATAATCGGCAGTCCCCTTTCCCCGCCCCCGCCATGAAGTTCCTATTCGACCTCATCCCGGTCTTCATCTTCTTCGCCGCCTACTCGCTCGGCGAACGCTCGCCCGACGCCACGGCCGCACTCACGGCGACACTGCTCGGCGGTCTCGGACTCGGGACGGACCTGCCCGCGAAGCAGGCGCCCATCCTCCTCGCGACCCTCTGCGCGATCGTCGCGACCATCGGACAGGTGGGCTGGTTGCTAATGCGCGGCAAGAAGGTCGACAAGATGCTCTGGATCAGCCTCGGCATCATCGTGGTGATGGGCGGCCTGACCCTCGCCTTCCGCGATCCGACCTTCATCAAATGGAAGCCCACGGTTCTCTACTGGGCGTTCGGCGTGACGCTCCTCGTGTCGGCCCTCGCCTTCAAACGAAACCTGATCCAGGCGATGACCCAGGGGCAGATCGAGCTGCCCGATCGTCTCTGGGTACGCCTCAACCTCAGCTGGGTCGGTTTCTTCCTGTTCATGGGCGTGCTGAACCTCTACGTCGCCTTCAATTTCTCGGAGTCGGCGTGGGTGAAGTTCAAGCTCTTCGGTGGCATGGGTCTGATGGTCGTGTTCGCGCTCGCTCAAGGCGTGGTCCTGTCCCGCTACATCGATCAGGAAGAGAAGAAATAGCCATGCTCTACGCCATCGTCGCCGAAGACGTTCCCGACAGCCTGCCGATGCGCGTCGCGGCGCGCCCTGCCCATCTGGAACGGATGCGTGAACTCGTCTCGGCGGGCCGCGTGGTCCTCGCGGGCCCGTTCCCGGCGATCGACGCGCCAGACCCCGGCCCTGCGGGCATGAGCGGCAGCCTCATCGTCGCGGAGTTCGAATCGCTGGAAGCCGCCACCGCGTGGATCCACGCTGACCCCTATGTGACCCAGGGCGTGTTCGCCCGCGTCACGGTGAAACCCTTCGTGCAGGTGCTCCCATGACATCGCTGGCAGACGAGATCCGCGCGCGGCTGCTGGTGCTCGATCCGGAGAGCCTCGAAGTGTTCGACGACAGTGCGGACCATGCCGGCCACGCAGGTGCGGCGGAGAGCGGCGGCGGGCACTTTCAGGTGGTCATCGTCTCCCCCCGCTTCATCGGGCTGAGCAGGATCGCCCGTCATAGGCTGGTGTATGATCCGCTGCGCGATTTGATGCCCGCGCGCATTCATGCGCTGGCCATCGATGCCCACGCCCCGGATGAGGCGGAACCATCCGCCCCCGGCTGAAGAACGATGCGCCGACCAAATGTCCCGAGCCTACCGGCGAGGGGCGGTCCCGAGCCCACCGGCAAGGGGCGCGGCGACCACCCGTCAGACCATCGGAAGGATCCACTCATGCGTTTCGTCAAGCCCTCCGCGCTCGCGGCCCTCAGCCTTTGCGGTATCGCTTTCCTCGGCGCGTGCAATGCCGAGGAGTCCGGCAGCACCCTCGCCATCGTGAACGGTGTCCCGATCCCGCAGGCGCGCTTCGATTTCGTATCCAGGATGCAGGCCCAGTCGGGTCAGGGCCAGAAGGAGACGCCGGAGAGCCGCAAGCAACTCCGTGAAGCGCTCATCACCCGCGAGATCATTACGCAGGAAGCCGTGCGCAAGGGTCTCGACAAGTCGGTCGAGTATCAGGTCCAGATGGACCTCGCGAAGCAGCAGGTGCTGGTGAACGCGTTCCTCGAAGACTACCTGCGGTCCAACGAGCCGACCGAAGCCGACCTGAAGGCCGAGTACGACAAGATCAAGGCTGAGCAATTCGACCCGAACGCCCGCGAGTACAAGGCCCGCCACATCCTGATCAAGAAGGAAGCCGACGCGAAGGCCGTCCTCGCGCAATTGAAGAAGGGTGCGAAGTTCGAGGATCTCGCGAAGAAGAAGTCCGAGGACACCGGCTCGAAGGCCAAGGGCGGTGAACTCGACTGGACCGACGGCGCGAACCTGGTGAAGCCCTTCGCCGACGCGATGAAGACGCTCGAGAAGGGCCAGACGAGCGGCCTCGTGAAGACCCAGTACGGCTACCACATCATCCGCATGGACGATGTCCGCTCGCCTCAGTTCCCGGCCTTCGAGGATGTGAAGGATCAGGTCCAGAAGCAGGTGCTCGGCCGTCAGCGCGACGAGTTGGTGGACAGTCTGCGGCAGGCCGCGACGGTGGAGTGATCGCCGTGTAGGCAGCGCTTCCGTGGCAATGGAAGCGCATGAGAAAAGGGCAGCCTAGGCTGCCCTTTTTCATTGGTGGTCGGACATGCCGCCCGCCGGACTCACCCCACCCAGCGACGCGCGTTCCGGAACATGCGCATCCATGGTGAATCCTCGCCCCAGCCTTCCGGGTGCCACGACATCTGCACGGTGCGGTGCACGCGTTCGGGGTGCGGCATCATGATCGTGAACCGGCCGTCCGGCGTCGTCAGCCCCGCGACGCCCTCCGGTGACCCGTTCGGATTCATGGGGTACGCCTCGGTCACCGCACCACGGTTGTCGGTGTAGCAGAGTGCGTACAGCGGCCGCGCTGCCCGACGGGTCGCCGGCGTCGCGAACTCCGCCCGCCCTTCCCCGTGCGAAACCACGACCGGGATGCGGCTCCCGGCCATCCCCGACAGGAAGATCGACGGCGACGGCATCACCTCGACCATCGCGACGCGTGCCTCGAACTGCTCTGACGAATTGCGGACGAAGTGCGGCCAGTCGCGCGCGCCAGGGATGAGATCGTGCAGGTTGCTCATCATCTGGCAGCCGTTGCACACGCCCAGCCCGAAGGTGTCCTCGCGGGCGAAGAACCCCTCGAACTCGTCGTGCGCACGGCTGTGGAAAAGAATCGACTTCGCCCAGCCCTCGCCCGCGCCGAGCACGTCGCCGTACGAGAAACCGCCACAGGCGGCCAGGCCGCGGAACCCCGACAGCTTCGTCCGCGCGCCGAGGATGTCGCTCATGTGCACGTCCACCGCCTCGAACCCGGCGCGATGGAATGCCGCCGCCATCTCCATCTGCCCGTTCACGCCCTGCTCCCGCAGGATCGCGACGCGCGGACGGGCGCCGGTGGCGATGAACGGCGCCGCGATGTCCTCGGCCGCGTCGAACGTCAGATGCGCGTGAAGGCCGGGATCCTCGAGGTCGTCGATACGGGCGAGTTCGTCGTCCGCACATCCCGGATTGTCGCGAAGCTTCTGGATGGCGTGACTCACCTCGGTCCACGCCTTCTGCATCACCGGGCCCGACACCGTGAGGATCTCCTCCCCGCGCTCGAACACGCGCAGGTAGCCCTCGCGGTTCACCGTGCCGATCTCGTGGACGCAGTCCGCGAGGCCCGCCGAGCGGAACGCGTCGACAACAGAAGCCAGTTGATCGGCGTGCACCTGCAGCACCGCACCGAGTTCCTCGCTGAAGAGCGCGGCGATCGCGCCGCCATTCGCCGTGAGCGCGCCGATCTCGACATTGAGACCGACCCGCGTGGCGAACATCATCTCCGCGAGCGTGATCGCCAGACCACCATCGGAGCGGTCGTGATACGCGAGCACGCGCCCCTCGGCGTTCAGCGACTGAACGGTCTCGAAGAACGCGCGCAGCCGGGCGGCATCGTCGACATCGGGCACGGTCTCGCCGAGCGCGTCGTACACCTGGGCGAGGACGGATCCCGCGAGGCGGTTGCGGCCGGCACCGAGGTCCACGATCAGGAGACGCGTGTCCTCCGCGACGCGCTGCAGTTCCGGTGTCAGCGTCCCGCGGGCATCCTCCACCCGCGCGAACGCCGTGACGATGAGCGAGAGCGGCGCCGTGACCTGCTGGCTGTCGCCGGACGCCGTCTGCCAGGTGGTACGCATCGACAGGCTGTCCTTGCCCACCGGGATGCTCACGCCAAGCGCCGGACACAACTCCAGACCCACGGCCTTCACGGTGTCGAACAGCGCAGCGTCCTCGCCGGGCTGACCTGCGGCCGCCATCCAGTTGGCGGACAGCTTCACCCGCGAGATCGACCCGATGCGCGCGGCAGCGATGTTGGTCAGCGCCTCGCCGACAGCCATGCGACCGGAGGCCGGACCGTCGAGCACGGCGATGGGCGTGCGCTCGCCCATGGCCATCGCTTCGCCTTCGTACCCCTCGAAGCCCATGAGCGTGACCGCGAGATCGGCCACCGGGACCTGCCAGCGCCCCACCATCTGATCGCGGGCCGTGAGGCCTCCGACGGAGCGGTCACCGATGGTGATGAGAAAAGCCTTGCTCGCCACCGCCGGGAACCGCAGCACGCGCTCCAGCGCATCGGACAGCGTGACGCCTGCCGTCGCGAAGGGGCTTCCCTTGCGCGCTTCGCGGATGGCGTCGCGATGCATCTTGGGCGGCTTGCCGAGCAGCACGCCGAGGTCCATGTCGACCGGGCGATTGCGGAACTTCGGGTCCTCGACGATGAGCCGCGTCTCCTCGGTGGCCGAACCCACGACGGCGAACGGACAGCGCTCCCGCGCGCAGATCTCCTCGAACACCGGCAGGCGGTCGGCGCGGACCGCGAGGACGTATCGCTCCTGGGACTCGTTGCACCAGATCTGCAGCGGCGTCATGCCAGGTTCCTCGGAAGGCACCTTGCGCAGATCGAAGACCGCGCCGCGGTCGGCGCCGTGCACGAGTTCGGGCAGCGCATTCGATAGACCACCGGCCCCGACGTCGTGGATCGAGAGGATCGGGCTTTCCTCGCCCAGCGCCCAGCAGCGATCGATGACTTCCTGGCAGCGCCGCTGGATCTCGGCGTTGCCGCGTTGGACGGAGTCGAAATCGAGGGACTCGGTGTTGGCCCCGGTGGCCATGCTGGAGGCCGCACCACCGCCGAGGCCGATCAGCATGCCGGGTCCGCCGAGCTGCACGAGCGCCGTGCCCGGCGGCAGCGGAAACTTCTCGACCTGATCGGCGCGGATGCTGCCGAGACCGCCCGCGATCATGATCGGCTTGTGGTAGCCGTAGACGCGCCCGTGCGCCTGCTGCTCGTAGGTGCGGAAGTAACCGGTCAGGTTGGGACGCCCGAACTCGTTGTTGAACGCGGCACCACCGATGGGGCCCTCGATCATGATGTCGAGCGGCGAGGCGATGCGGCCGGGGCGGCCCGGATCGAAGCTCTCCCACGGTTGCAGGCGACCGGGGATGCGCAGGTGCGAGGTGGTGAACCCGGTGAGGCCCGCCTTCGGCTTCGCACCGCGGCCGGTGGCGCCTTCGTCGCGGATCTCGCCCCCTGCGCCGGTGGCGGCACCGGGATACGGCGCGATCGCGGTCGGGTGATTGTGCGTCTCGACCTTCATCAGGATGTGGGTCGCTTCGCTGCGGCTGCGATACACGCCATCGGCGTCGGGGCGGAAGCGCGCCACCTCCGCCCCCTCCATCACCGCCGCGTTGTCCGAGTACGCGACGACCGTGTGCTCGGGATGCGTCGCGTGCGTGTGCCGGATCATCTGGAAAAGAGAATGCGGCTGCGGCGCGCCGTCGATGGTCCAGGACGCATTGAAGATCTTGTGCCGGCAATGCTCGGAGTTCGCCTGGGCGAACATCATCAGCTCGACGTCGGTGGGATTGCGCGCCTCGGCGCGGAACGACTCGAGCAGGTAGTCGATCTCGTCGGGCGAGAGCGCGAGGCCCAGCGCGGCGTCGGCGGCGACCAGGGCGTCGCGCCCGCCGGCCAGCACATCGACGGTGGCAAGGGGCTTGGCCCGCACGTGCTGGAAGAGCTTGTCGGCACGTTCGATGTCGTCGAGCACGATCTCGGTCATGCGGTCGTGCAGGCGCGCTTTCAGGGCGGTGATCCGCTCGGGGGGCATCGGCTTGGTGATCAGCACCGTGTAGGCGATGCCGCGTTCCAGCCGTAGGACGGCGTCGAGTCCGCAGTTCCGCGCGATGTTGGTGGCCTTGGACGACCACGGGGAGATGGTCCCGAACCGCGGGATCACGAGCCAGTTGTGGCCGGACGTGAGCGTCGGGCGCGCCGAGGGCCCATAGGTCAGCAGCCGCTGGAGGCGGGATACCTCGCCGCCCGCGAGCGGTCGCGAGACCTCCGCGAAATGCCAATAGCACGCGTCGAACGCACTGATCGACGGTTCGATCGTGCGGAGGAGACGCAGCATTTTCAGGAGACGGAAACTCGAAAGGGCGTTGCGCCCCTGCATGCGGAGGATTTGTGTCATGTCGGATTAGGTGATCCTCGAAGCCCGATTATAGCCACCGCCCCCCTGCGACCGGGGATATCGAGCCGGTACACTGCCGCGCATGCTCACGCCCGTCTACGCCACCGCCAACATCCGCCGCATCGAGACGGCCGCCTTCGCTGCGCAGCCGGCCCCCGCGCTCATGGAACGGGCCGGACTCGCAGCCGCCGAATGTGCGAGGCGGATGCTTGGCCCGAACGACCGCGTGCTGGTGCTCGCCGGGCCCGGTAACAACGGCGGCGACGCGTTCGTGGTCGCCCGCCACCTCACCCGTTGGGGGCACGCCGTGGACGTCGTGTTCATCGGAGAGGAGACCCGCCTCCCTCCCGACGCCGCGCAGGCACTCGCTGCGCTGCGCGACGCCGGCATCACGCCCACGGCCACCCCGCCCGGCACCATCACGCACGACCTGATCGTCGATGGCCTCTTCGGGATCGGCCTGCAGCGCGACCTCGCCGGCCCGTACGCCGACCTCGTGGCCCACGTGAACGCCAGCGGACGCCCGGTGCTGGCGCTCGACATCCCGTCCGGCCTCGATGCCGACACGGGGCGGATCCTCGGGATCGCGATCGGCGCCACGCGCACGATCACGTTCATCGCCACGAAGCCCGGTCTCCACACGCTGGACGGCCCCGACCACTGCGGGACGATCGAGATCGCCGATCTCGGGCTCGACGCGGCCGCCATCGCGCCGCCCACGGGAACACTGATCGACGCGATCGATGCAGCATCGGTCCTCGTCCCCCGACGTCGCAACAGCCACAAGGGATCCCATGGCGACCTATGGATCCTCGGGGGCGCGAGGGGCATGGTGGGGGCGGCCTTCCTCGCGGCGAGGGCCGGACTTCTCTGCGGCGCGGGCCGGGTGCTCGCCAGCCTGCTGGACGACGCCACGCCGCTCGACCCGCTGCATCCCGAACTCATGTTCCGCCCGGCCTTTCCCGATCCCGACCTCGACCGCGCCGCCTGCATCGTGGTCGGACCCGGGCTGGGGCAATCCACCGAAGCCGCCGCCCGCCTCGACCATTGCGTGGCGATGACGATCCCCCTGCTCCTCGACGCGGATGCGCTCAACCTCGTGGCGGCCTCGAGCGAGCGGGCCCGCCGGGTCGCCGACCGGACACAGGCGACCATCCTCACGCCCCACCCCGCCGAAGCAGGCCGCCTCCTGGGCGTCTCGACGCCGGACGTTCAACGCGACCGCGTCGGCTCGGCCCTTTCCCTGGCCGCCCGATTCCGTGCCGACGTCGTGCTGAAGGGCGCCGGGAGCATCGTCGCCGCGCCCGACGGCCGCTGGGCCATCAACACGACCGGAAACCCCGGCATGGCGGCCGCCGGGATGGGCGACGTGCTCTGCGGCATCGTCGGCGCCCTCCTCGCCCAGGGAGCGGATCCCGCCGTCGCCCTGCGTGCCGGGGTCTGGCTGCACGGCACGGCGGCGGACGACTGCGCCGGGACCCTGGGCGGCGTCGTGGGCATCACGGCATCCGATGTCGCACTCGCGGCACGCACCGCGCTGAATCGTCATCTTGGCGGGGCCCGAACCGACGGCGCCGATCCAAAAACTCGCAGAACGTAAAGTTTCTCCGTCCGCCGTCGATAGGGCGTGACCGCCCGACGCGTCGACGAATTCCGATTGGAGAAACCGCATGACCTCTAGAACCCTGGCCGCCGGCCTCATCATCACCTGGTTGTTCGTCCTGCTCGCAGGCGCCTCGCACATCGGCGGGAAGCCGGGTGGCGCGGACGACATAGACGAGACGAACCTGGAGTTCCGACTCTACGTGTGAACGCACCCGGCGTCGTTCCCCTCGCATTCGACGCCCCGTCGTCAGCAGACGCGCCCTCCGGGGCGCGTTTTTTTTCCAGGTCCGGATGCCCTCCGGAAGCGAGCTGAGGCATACTCCCGCGCCTCCCGCGCATCGTGCATCCTCGCCGATCCCGCGCCCGTCTCCCAGACTCCGGAAAACCCATGGCCCAGTACGTCTTCACCATGAATCGCGTGGGCAAGATCGTCCCGCCCAAGCGTCAGATCCTCAAGGACATCTCCCTTTCCTTCTTCCCCGGCGCCAAGATCGGCGTGCTCGGCCTGAACGGCGCGGGCAAGTCGACGATCCTGAAGATCATGGCGGGTGTCGACAAGGACATCGAGGGCGAAGCCACACCGATGCCCGGCATCAAGATCGGCTACCTGCCCCAGGAACCGCAGATGGACCCCGCCTCCACCGTGCGCGAGGCCGTCGAGCAGGGCCTGAGCGAGGTCAACGAAGCCAAGCGCAAGCTGGACGAGATCTACGCTGCCTACGCCGAACCCGACGCCGACTTCGACCAGCTCGCGGCCGACCAGGCGAAGTACGAGGCCATCCTCGCCGCCGGCGGCAGCGACACCGACCATCAGCTGGAGATCGCCGCGGATGCCCTCCGCCTGCCGCCGTGGGATGCCGTCGTCGGCAACCTGTCCGGGGGCGAGAAGCGCCGCGTGGCCCTGTGCCGTCTGCTGCTGGAGCGCCCCGACATGCTCCTGCTCGACGAGCCGACCAACCACCTCGACGCCGAGAGCGTCGACTGGCTCGAACACTTCCTGCACAAGTTCCCCGGCACCGTGGTGGCCGTGACCCACGACCGCTACTTCCTCGACAACGCCGCCGAGTGGATTCTCGAACTCGACCGCGGCCAGGGCATCCCGTGGAAGGGCAACTACAGCTCCTGGCTCGAGCAGAAGGAAGGCCGGCTGAAGCAGGAGGAGAACACCGAATCCGCCCGCCAGAAGGCCATCAAGAAGGAACTGGAGTGGGTCCGCCAGAACCCGAAGGGCCGGCAGGCGAAGAGCAAGGCGCGCATCCAGCGCTTCGAGGAGCTGTCGTCCTACGACTACCAGAAGCGCAACGAGACCCAGGAGATCTTCATCCCCGTGGCCGAGCGCCTGGGCGACAAGGTCATCGAGTTCCACGACGTCACCAAGTCCTACGGTGACCGGATGCTGATCGAGAACCTGAGCTTCTCGATCCCGCCCGGCGCCATCGTCGGGATCATCGGCCCGAACGGCGCCGGCAAGTCCACGCTCTTCCGCATGATCATGGGCAAGGAACAGCCCGACAGCGGCGAGATCGTTCTCGGCCACACCGTCCAGCTCGCGTTCGTCGACCAGAGCCGCGACGCGCTGGACGGCACCAAGACGGTCTGGGAGGAGGTCTCCGGCGGCCGCGACATCCTCACCGTCGGCCGCTTCGAGATGCAGTCGCGCGCCTACATCGGCCGCTTCAACTTCAAGGGCGCCGACCAGCAGAAGCACGTCGGCACGCTGTCCGGCGGTGAACGCGGCCGGCTGCATCTCTCAAAGACGCTCCTCGCGGGCGGCAACGTCCTGTTGCTGGACGAGCCGTCCAACGACCTCGACGTGGAAACCCTCCGCGCCCTGGAAGACGCGATGCTGGAGTTCGCCGGCAGCGTGCTGGTGATCTCGCACGACCGCTGGTTCCTCGACCGGATCGCGACGCACATCCTCGCGGCCGAGGGCGATTCGCAGTGGACCTTCTTCAACGGCAACTACCAGGAGTACGAAGCCGACAAGAAGAGGCGTCTCGGCGAGGAAGGCGCCCGTCCGAAGCGGATGCGCTACAAGCCCGTCACGCGCTGAGCCTCGACACGCCGGAGGCACGATGACCGACCCGATGCGCGAAAGGCAGGTCTGCATCATCACCGGAGGCGGCACCGGAACGGGTGCCGCCTGCGCCCGCCAACTCGCCGCGAAGGGCTGGCGGGTCGTGGTGAACTACAGCCGCAGCGAGACCGAGGCCCTCGAGACAGTCGCCGTCTGCGAAGCGGCCGGCGGGGAAGCCATCGCGGTCCAAGGCAATGTCGCCGAGGATGCCGATTGCCGCGCACTGGCGCAGGCAGCCATCGATCAGTGGGGGCGCATCGATGCGCTCGTGAACAGCGCTGGCATCACGAAGTTCGCCAACGCCGCGAAACTGGAAGCGCTCAGTGCCGACGACTTCCAGCGGATCTACGCGGTGAACGTGATCGGTGCGTACCAGATGATCCGCGCGTGCACGCCGACGATGCAGGCCCAGGGCGCTGGCGCGGTCGTGAACATCTCGTCCATCGCCGGCGTGCTCGGCATCGGGTCCTCCGTGGCCTACGTGGCCTCGAAGGGGGCGTTGAACGCGATCACGCTGTCGCTCGCACGGGCCCTGGCGCCGGCCATCCGCGT
This sequence comes from Betaproteobacteria bacterium Ga0077532, assembly GCA_001464895.1. Lineage (GTDB taxonomy): Bacteria > Pseudomonadota > Gammaproteobacteria > Burkholderiales. The sequence continues at coordinate 151,088 of LNEE01000013.1, read as the reverse complement.
GAACGCCGTGTGTCCGGGCCTGATCGATACCCGCTGGCACAGAGACCGGTTCGACGACGACGGCTACGCGAAGCTCAAGGCCGGGTACGAGCAGAGCGTGCCGCTCGCGACCACAGCCACCGCCGACGACGTCGCCGACGCCGTCGTGTGGCTGATCGAAGGCGCCCGCGTCGTGACCGGCGAGTGCCTGATGCTCGACTCCGGCAAGCACCTCGGGAAATTCTGAGGCGCCACCGGAGGCCGCCTACTTCGGCGTGAGGTCCGCGACCATCCCGTAGCAGGCGCCGAGGAACGCATCCCCGTGACGCTCGGGTTCGTCGGGCTCGTCGAACACCTGCTCCGCCGCGGACCGCAGGAGACGTTCGTCATCGTCGTCCTGAACGAACCATCGCAGGTCCGGGGGGTAGAAGCGGATCAGCGCGACGTCTTCGTCGAACCGCCCCATGAACTCGGATCGGGACAGTCCGCTGTCGCGCGACAGCGCCGCATTGCGGATGAAGTCGCGGGCTTCCTGGCATTCCCCGAGTGACAACTCGTGGGCACCCGCGGTGACGGCAAGGCCGAAGCTTGCAGCCGCGAGCATCGCGGCGAGACCGGTTCGCATCATCGTGAACTCCTCCGTGTCGATCGAGTTCATGGCTGTTTTCGAACCTCGGCGAGGGTCCCTTGAGACGAATCTTCCGAGATCCGATCGTCGCTCTGCTGGCGACGGCCCGATCTTGCGCCGAAATGCGCGGCCCGCCATCGTGCGGTGCAGCGGGGCGCGGGGTGCAGGGGGCGCTCCACTGGCGCGCCGTTCACCCGGCCTGACGGATCAAGGAGACTTCGACGGCCTGCGCGCTTCCACCGCCACACTCGAGACGAGGCGTTCGCCCTGCCACTCGAGCGTGTTCACCGCGGGACGGCTTCCGCACCAACGATCGATGGCGTCCGCGAGATCGGCGGGCCGCCCGGTCGTGAAGAAGCGGTGTTGGGGTGGTTCACCTGCGGCGCGCAGCAGTCCGGCGGCTCCGAGCACGGATCCCAGATGACGTGCCACCGCCGGCGCCGGATCGATCACTGAAACCCCCGGTCCGGCGATCCGCCGGATGGCCTCCATCGCGAACGGATAGTGCGTGCAGGCCAGCACGATGGTGTCGGCACCGGCTGCGAGCATCGGCGCGATGAACCGCCGCAGCAGTGCCTCGGCCGCCGGGCCGTCGGTCTCGCCCCGCTCCACGCTTTCCGCGAGTCCGTCGCAGACCTGGTTCACGAGCGTCACGTGGGCGGCGTGGCGTCCCGCCGTCGCGCGGAAGAGCCGACCGGCGAATGTCGCCGGTGTCGCCATGATGCCGACGACGCCCGACTTCGAAAGCAGTGCCGCCGGCTTCACGGCCGGCTCCATGCCGAGGATGGGCAGATGCGGAAAGGTGTCGCGAAGATGGCGGAGTGCCGCGGCGGATGCCGTGTTGCACGCCACGACGATCGCCTTGCAGCCGGCGTCGATCAGGAAGTGACCGATGGCCTCGCAGAAGCGTCGCAGCTCGCGCTCGTCGCGGGGCCCGTACGGCACATGGGCCTGATCGGCGAGGTAGCACGTGGCTTCCATGGGCAGCGCCCGGACGATCTCGCGCCACACCGACAGGCCGCCCACGCCGGAATCGAAGATACCCACCGGCCGATCGCCGGCAGGCATCGCATCGTTGGCGGGCGCAGGAATGGAGGACATCGAGGAGGGCTGCAGTTCGGGGGTGGCGGATGATACCCGCGACGCATGGAGGACCACGCGGACACCATGGCACGCGCGCCACGGCGCCCCGCGCGCTAAACCAGCTCGGTTTCGACCGGACGATCCGGCGCAGCGACCCGCTCCAAGAGCGGCAGCATCACGGTCAGGACTGCACCACCGCCCCGGGCGTGGCCGGCGAAGATCTCGCCCCCATGCGCCTGCACGATCTCGCGGCAGATGGGCAGACCGAGGCCGGTGCCACCGGCGCCGCTCCTGGTCTTGCTGCTCTGGACGAACTTCTCGAAGATCGATTCGAGTTCGCCATCGGGAATCCCGACGCCTTCGTCGACGACGCGCAGGGCCAGACGGCGCTCCGGAACGCCCCCTTGCCGGGCAGGCTCCGACACGGGTTGGATCTCGACCCGCACACACCGACCGGGAGGCGTGTACCGGAGCGCGTTCGAAAGCAGGTTGCGCAAGACCTGACCCATCCGGTATCGGTCGATGCGGGCCCGGCATGGTCCGGAAGGCGCCACGCAATCGAGCCGGACGTCCCGCTGTCGCGCCATCGCCTCCATCTCGGCGACGGCTCCCGCGGCGACGTCCGCCAGATCGTGGGCTGCGAAGTCGTAGTTCATGCGCCCGGCTTCGAGCTTCGAGAGATCGAGGAGATCGTCGACGAGCCGCAGCAGGCGCTCGCCGCTTTCCAGGACGCGTCCGAAGTACCGCCGCGACAGTGCGGTCTCGCTCGACTCGGCCGACGTCTTCGCGAGGCCGAGCCTGGCGAACGACAGCACCGCGTGCATCGGAGTGCGAAGCTCGTGCGACATGTTGGCGAGGAAGTCCGACTTCGCCATGTTGGCCCGCTCGGCGCTCTCCTTCGCGAGCCGCAGCTCGGCGGTGCGGGCCTCCACCGTCTCCTGGAGGTTGTCGCGATGCCGGCGGATCTCGTCCTCGGCCTGCTTCAGGAGGGTGACATCCTGGAACGCACCGTAGGCCCGCACCGGATGCCCGTCCCGGACGTGTACCTGACCGACGGTCCGCACCCAGGTACTTCCACCACCGCGGGGCCGCAGCTCCAGCGTGAGATCCCACGACTCCCCATGGGAGATGCTCCGGGCGATCGCCTCCCGTATGCGGCGTTGCGCCTCGGGCGCGTAGAACGCGATCGCCGCGGACAGGTCAGGTTCGGGTTCGTCGGGCGCAATGCCGTGGATCCGGAACGTCTGCTCGGTCCAGAAGAGCTGGCCCGTCGCGAAGTCGAGCTCCCATCCCCCGACGTTCGCCACCTCCTCCGTCCGCCGGGAGATCGCCTGCTGGCGGACCAGCGCCGAGAGATCGCTCACGATCGCCGTGCGCATGGTGCGACTCCCCAGGCGGAACTCACCGAGCGACCACTCGAGCGCGACCGACGCGCCTGCGCGACGCAACCCCGTGACGCGCGATCGGACACCCTCGTCCGACCCGCCATCCAGGACGCCGCGGTCTTCCTCGGCGATCAGTCGGCGCACGTCCATGCCGACGATCTCCGACCGCTCGTAACCGAAGATGGCGCACGCAGCGCCGTTCACCGATTCGATGAGCCCGTGCTCGTCGATGACGAGAATCCCCTCGCCCGCGGTCTCGAACACCGAGGACCAGCGCGCCTCGCTCTCGCGCAGCGCCATTTCGCTGAGGCGGCGGTCCGTGATGTCGTAGAGCGTGGTCATGACACCGCGTCCGGCGTCAGGCAGCTGAACCACCACCTTGCGCTTGATGACCCAGCGCGGTGCGCCACTGGCGGATACGAATGGCTCCTCGATCGAGATCGGCACGCCTGAGGCCAGCACTGCGAGGTCCTGCGCGCGGATGCGCTCGGCCTGCTCCGGAGGAAACAGTTCGTAGTCGGTCTTGCCGAGATACTCGGAATCCTTGACGCCGTGGAACCGCTCCGACTCCGAGTTGATGAGTGCGATCCGGAACGCCGTGTCCTTCACCGACACCACGACCGGCACCGACTGGATCACGGCATCCAGCAGATTCCGACTCGATTCCAGTTCCCCGGTGCGACGCTGGAGTTCCTCGGTGCGCGCCTCCGCGAGCGCCTCGGCCCGGCGACGGGTCTGCGTCGCCAGCAACACCACGCCGGCAAGGAGCAGACTGACGACGAGACCCAGCCAGACCTCCATGGCCGACCACCATGGGCCAGCTGTCGCGCCGGCGGTGCGGTGCAACTGGACGGAGAGCCTCCTCCCGCCCACATCGATCCACCGGACGATCCCGAGCTGGTCAACCCCTTCGGAAGCCGTCGGCAGGCCCGCATTCGCCGATGCGTAGAGAAAGCCGTCGCTGTTCCCCGGGGCGCCATCGTGGACGCGGACGACGATACCATCGCGCTCCCAGTCGACCAGGTGCGAGAAAAGCTCGGAAGCGAAGTAGGCGCTGTAGACGAATCCCGAGATCCGCTTCCGGCGCTCGGCGACGGTGAGTGGCGCCTCGCCCCCGCGATAGATGGGGACGTAGAGGAGGAAGCTCGGGATGTGGCGGCCGGTATCGTCCTGCAGAAGAGTCACGCGTCCCGTGAGCGCAGGCAACGCCGAATCGCGCGCCAGAGTCATCGCTTCGCGTCGACGCGTCTCCGAGAACATGTCGTAGCCGAACGCGCGCAGATTGCGGGCCGTGAACGGCTCGACGAACTCGATCGGGAACGACTCCGGGCGCACGCCGGCCGGGCGAACGGCGTAGTCGTCGAATCCTTCGTTGCGGAGCCTCGTCTCATGGGCCGCGAGATCGTCTGCGCCGACGCGCGGCGCGTATCCGACGGCAAGGATGCCCGGGTACGTCCGTTCGAGCTCCTGCCGGCTGACGTACCTGCGCCAGTTGTCGCGCGTGACCGTGGGCGTGACCGCGAAGACGCCTGCTGCGCCGCGCAGCACCTGTTCGTACGCGCGGAGGCGTTCGCGAAGTTTCACTGCGAAGGCATCCGCCCGCCGCTCCATCCGCTCGCGGTCGACAGCGCGCGCGCCCTCCATCTGTCGATGCCGTGCGAACGCCACGCAGAGCACGCAGATCACGAGCACGAGCAGCGGCAGGCCGTACTGGCTGCGGAAATGGCCTGTTGGAACAGGGGTTGGCGAAAGGTGTGGCAAAGCGCGGCGCTTTCTTTGTCGGGGTCGCGTCGGTAACGGCACGATGGCCCCTGACCTGAGCGCCGCCGGGGCGCCGCGTCCCGCGCCGCGCGCGGCTTTCCGTCAGTAGAGCCGCTTCGTCCCCGGGTCCAGCGCGACATCGACCAGGCAGCAATGGTCGGCAGCAAAGGCTTCGACAAGGGCCGCGTCCAGCGCCTCATGGGAATCCACGCGTACGGCAGCGCACCCGAACCCGCGGGCGATGTCCACGAAACCGACGCCCGGCAGATCCACCCCGGGCGGGTCGCCGATCTGCATCGTCGACGCGAAGCTCTTCAGCGCGCCGTAGCCGGTGTTGTCGAAGATCACGAAGGCGATGGGCAAGCGGTGCTGCACGGCCGTCCAGAGGCTCTGTATGGCAAAGAGCGCGGACCCGTCGCCCACGATGCAGATCACCTTCCGCTTCGGCTCCGCCAGTCCGACCCCGACCGCCGCCGCGATCGCCCAGCCGAGTCCGCCGCTGGACCCCGCATAGAAGCCGCCGGACGTCGTCACGGGGAGATGATCGTGCAACGCGTTCCGATGGGTCGGCGCCTCCTCGACCAGCACGGCATCCTTCGGCATCCGCCGCGCGACCGCGGCCATCAGGTACTCGCCGCTCATCGGGTGTGTCGCCGCCGGCGCCGGGCACGCCGCCCGGCCCGTCTGCAGAGCAGGCGCCCCACGGCCGATGGTCCCGAGCAGATGCTGCACCGTGAGGCGGATGCTTCCGGTGAGACAGTCGCCCACCGGCGCGCGCGCCGCGTGCACCGGGTCGTCGGTGACGAGCACGAGCCGCGTGCCCGACCGGAGGAACTCGCCCCCCGTGTGCACGTGATAGGTGAACACCGGGGCGCCCAGTACCAGCACCAGATCGTGAGCCGCGAGTCGATCCGCGACCGGCTGACGCAACGGCGGCAGGAAGCCGGCGAACAGCGGATGGTTCTCCGGGAATCCGCACCGGCCCGACATGGGGCTGGCCCACACCGGCGCACCGAGGCGTTCCGCGAGCCGGATCGTGTCGTCCCATGCACCGTCCTGATCGACAGCCGCGCCAACCACGATGGCGGGCGACCGTGCTTCGCGCAGCGCCACCGCGAGCGCCTCGATGGCCGCAGGGGACGGGACGGTGTCGTAGTCGACGCCGCGAAGCGTGATCGGCGACGCGGGCATGTCCCAGTCGTCCTCCGGCACCGACACGAACACGGGGCCGCGCGGCCGCTGCATCGCCAGATGCCAGGCACGCTGGATCGCCGCGGGGACGTCCTCCGCACGCGCCGGCTCGACGCTCCACTTCACGTACGGCTTCGGAAAGTCGGCAGCCTCCGCCGCGTAGAGGTACGGATCGGTGGGGAACATCGCCCGCGTCTGCTGACCCGCCGTGATGACGAGTGGCGTGTGGTTGCGGTACGCGGTGAAGATGCTGCCGAGGGCATGACCGACGCCCGCGGCCGAGTGCAGGTTCACGAAGGCGGCGCGGCGCGTGTGCTGCGCGTAGCCGTCGGCCATGGCGACGGCGCACGACTCCTGGAGGCCCAGCACGTAGCGGAAGTCGGCCGGCCAGTCGCGGAAGAACTTCATCTCGGTGGAGCCTGGGTTGCCGAAGACCGTGGTCATCCCGTGGTGCCGCAGGAATGCGTGCGTGACCTCGCGGACGGTGCCTGTCAGCGTGCTGTCGCTCATGGTGATGGTTCCTTTCGAGATGTCTCGCAGCGCCCCGCCTGGCGCGGGCGTGACGGTCCGGATGCGTGAATGAAGGCCCGGTTGGCGCGCGGACCGGGCAGGGACGCGGGCCTCAGGCGGCCTGCGGCCGTGCGGGCCTGCGAGGCACCCGGACTGCCGGTCCGAGCACACCGCGGAGGAACAGCTCGGTCGCGATCTCGGCCATGTCGCCGTAGGTGAGAGGGCCGTCCGCGCGGAGCCAGGTGAAGCTCCAGTTGACCATGCCGAAGAGCAGCATCGCAAGCGGCACCCGATGCACCCGGCGCGACCATCGCGGTCCGAGGGATCCGATGATCTGCGCCACGGCATCGACCACGGCCCGCTGCTTCGCGACGATCGCCTCCCGCTCCTCGTCACCCAGAAACTTCACGTCCTGCACCAGCACCCGATGGCGGGACTGTGCATGCTCGTACTCGGTCATGAGACGGCCGATGAGCAGCCGCAGGTGCGCTTCCGGCTCCAGGTGCCGCGCCTCCACCTCGCCGACGATGGCGAGCAGCCGGTCCATGTGCGCGTCCGCGATATCGAAGAGCAGATGCTCCTTGTCGCGGTAGTAGTGGTAGAGCAGCGGCTTCGAGACCCCGCACGCCTTCGCGACCTGCGCCATCGAGGCGCCGCGGAAGCCCTCCTCGGCGAAGAGTTCCGCCGCCGCATTCAGGATGCTCGCGCGCTGCAGTTCGAAGGTCGCCGCCCGGGGTCTGGCCATCGCGTCGCGCGTCAGCGGTCGTCGTAGCTGACGACGACCCGCCCGCCCACCGGCCGCGCCTGACAACCGAGCACGAAGCCCGCGGCCACGTCGGCCGCGTCCAGGCTGTAGTTCTTCTGCATCGTGACCTCGCCCTCCAGCACGCGGCACCGGCAGGTGCAGCACATGCCGCCCTTGCACGAGTACGGCAGATCCAGCCCCTGGCGCACGGCGGCATCGAGAATCGATGCGTCGTCCGCGGCGAACGGCACCTCGCGGCGCACGCCGTCGAGGACCACCACCACCTGGGCCGATGCCCGGATCTCGTCCACCGGACGCGCCGCCGACGCGTCGACCGGTTCACCGAATCGCTCGAGGTGCAGGCGATCGGCAGGAAGCCCCAGCGCCGTCAGCGCCGAGGCCACGCTGTCGATCATCCCGCCCGGCCCGCACACGAAGGCGGCGTCGATGTCGTCGACGGGCAGCAGCGTGTCCGCGAGCACGCGTACCTTGTCACCGTCGAGACGGCCGTTGAAGAGGTCGACGTCCTGCGATTCGCGGCTGAAGACCGTGATGAGCACGAAGCGACCGAGATGGCGGTCCTTCAGATCCTCCAGCGCTTCGAGGAACATGGTGCTCGCGACGCCGCGGTTGCCGTAGACCAGAGTGAACCGGCTGGCCGGCTCCCGCGCGAGGAGCGTGCGTGCAAGGGACAGGATCGGCGTGATGCCGCTGCCCGCGGCAAAGGCCGCGTAGTGACGCGAGTGCGACGCCTCCGGCGCGACGCCGAAGCGGCCGTCGGGAGTCATCACGTCGATCGTGTCGCCAGCTCGCAGCGATGCTTCCGCCCATGTGGAGAAACGACCGCCGGGGACGCGACGGATCGCGACGCGGAGTTCCCCGTCGTCGACGCCGGCGCAGATCGAGTAGCTGCGGCGCAGTTCCTCGCCGCCCACCACGGCGCGCAGTGTGACGTGCTGGCCGGCGGTGAAGCGATAGTCGTCCGCCAGCTCGGCGGGGACGCGGAACGCGAGGCTCACGGCGTCGTCGCATTCGCGCCGCACGTCGGCGATCGTCAGGGCATGGAATCTCGGGGTCATGCGTCTCTCACAGGGCGCGTCCGGGCGATGCACCCGGGTCAGATTTCCTTGAACACTTCGAACGGCTCGCGGCAGACCTCGCAGCGGTACAGCGCCTTGCAGGCGGTGGCGCCGAACGCCGAGAGCTGCGTCGTCGGTCGCCCGCCACAGCGCGGACAACTCACCGACCGCGCCACGAGGCGGATGGGCTGCGCGCCATCGGTGGGGCGCTCGCCCGGCGGCACGATGCCGTAGGCGGAAAGGCTCGCGCGTGCGGCGGGTGTGATCCAGTCGGTGGTCCATGCCGGCGAGAGGCGGGTCTCGATGTGGACGTCCCCTGCCCCCGCCGCGACGAGGGCCTCGCGGATGGACGCCGCGATCACCTCGGTCGCGGGGCATCCGGAGTACGTGGGCGTCACCACGACGCGCACGCCATCACCCTCGATGGCGACGTCGCGGATGATCCCGAGGCCGCACACCGACACGACGGGAATCTCCGGATCGGGCACCGACTCGAGGACGCGCATGACATCCTCCACCGAGAGCGCGAGTGCCGTCACCACTGCCCGCCCGGATACGCGCGCTGCAGGTGCTGCATGCCGGCGAGCAGATGACCGAGATGCTCCGTGTGCACGCCCGTCTTGCCGCGCGAACGGAAAGGCGAACGGCCTGGCACCGTGAGCGTGGCCTCCTCGAACACCGGCACCACCGTGGCCATCCACGCGGCTTCCAGCGTTCTGCACAGCGGCGCGATGCCGGCTGCCGCGACCGCCTCGTCCAGTGCATCGACGACGAAGAACTCGGCCGTGTACGGCCAGAGGCGGTCGAGCGCGGACTGCATGCGGCCGTGCGATTCGTCCGTGCCGTCACCCAGTCGGATCGTCCAGTCGGCCGCGTGCGTCACGTGGTAGCGCGTCTCCTTCGCGCTCTTCTCGGCGATCGCCGCCAATGCACGATCGGTGGAATCCGCGAGCGACGCCCAGACCTGCGCCTGCCAAGCGTTGACGAGAAGATTGCGAACGACCGTCGCACCGAAGTCGCCGTTCGGCAGTTCGACGATCGTGAGATTGCGGTAGCGCCCGTCGTCGCGGAGGAAGGCGAGCTGATCCTCGTCGCGCCCCTGCCCCTCCACATCCGCCGCGTGCGACAACAGCAGGCGCGCCTGCCCGATGCAATCGAGCGCGACGTTGGTCAGCGCGAGATCCTCCTCCAGCACGGGACCGTGGCCGCACCATTCCGAAAGGCGCTGCCCGAGGATGAGCGAGGTGTCGGCGAGGCGGAGGAGATAGTCGAAGTGGACAGACATGATTGACCGGGGAACTGGGAGCGGTGGGGTGGAAGTGCGGAACCGGGGCCAGCCTCCAGGGACGAGGCGACGGCCCCCCAGGGCCTCACATGTGATCCACCTCGTCCGGCAGCTTGTAGAACGTCGGATGCCGGTAGATCTTGTCGGCCGCGGGATCGAACATCTCGGGCTTCGCATCCGGGTCCGACGCGATGATGTGATCGGCGCGAACCACCCAGATGCTCACGCCTTCCATCCGGCGCGTGTACACGTCGCGCGCCATCTGCAGCGCGAGCCGGTCGTCGGGTGCATGCACGCTCCCGCAGTGCTTGTGGTCCAGCCCGTTGCGGCTGCGGATGAACACTTCCCACAGCGGCCATTCCTTCCTGTCGGTGCTCATGTGCGTCGTCTCGAGGGATTCGTCTGCGGAGATCAGGGGTGGCGTAAATCAGGCCGCCTGCGCGCGGGCGGCACGCTTCGCGGCGTGGGCCAGTGCGGCCTCGCGCACCCAGCGCCCGTCGTCGTGGGCACGCACGCGTTCGGCGAGGCGCTCGCGATTGCACGGGCCGTGACCGGCGAGCACGGCCTCGAACTCGCTCCAGTCGATGGCCCCGAAATCCCAGTGGCCGCGGGTCTCGTTCCAGCGCAGTTCGGGATCCGGCAGCGTGACGCCGAGCACCTGCGCCTGCGGCACCGTCGCGTCGACGAACTTCTGGCGCAGATCGTCGTTGGAGATGCGCTTGATGCCCCACCGCGCATTCTGGGCGCCGTGCTGCGACTGCCCGTCGTGCGGGCCGAACATCATCAGCGACGGCCACCACCAGCGATTCACGGACTCCTGCACCATCTCGCGCTGGGCCGCCGTGCCCTGCATCATGGTCAGCAGGAGGTCGAAGCCCTGCCGCTGATGGAAGCTCTCCTCCTTGCAGATGCGGATCATGGCGCGGGCGTACGGCCCGTACGAGCAACGGCAGAGCGGGATCTGGTTCATGATCGCCGCGCCGTCGACGAGCCAGCCGATGACGCCCACGTCCGCCCACGAGAGCGTCGGGTAGTTGAAGATCGACGAGTACTTGGCGCGGCCCGTGTGCAGCGCATCGAGCAGGTCGTCGCGCGAGACGCCGAGCGTCTCGGCCGCCGCGTACAGATACAGACCGTGGCCACCCTCGTCCTGCACCTTCGCGAGCAGGATGGCCTTCCGCTTCAGGGTCGGCGCCCGCGTGATCCAGTTGCCCTCGGGGAGCATGCCGACGATCTCGGAGTGCGCGTGCTGCGAGATCTGCCGCACGAGCGTCTTCCGATAGCCGTCGGGCATCCAGTCCTTCGCCTCGATGAAGTCGCCTCGGGCGAGCTTCGCGTCGAACTCCGCCTGGTAGTCGGCGGACTGTGCCGTGACGGCGTGCAACGCAGGCGCGTCGCCGTCCTTCGGCATCGGTACATCCATGGCTTGTGTGTACATGCGTGACTCCGTGTTCCGTCTACGACCTCGGCCGGCGATCGAGCACCCGCTTCGCCTTGCCCACCGTCACGCGTTCGAGAGCGAACGGCAACAGCACCTCCACTGCGGCGGTGACGCCGATCAGTGCCTTGATGTCGTGCGCGAGTTCCCCCGCGAGCCTCGCGCGATGCGCCTCCGCACGATCGGCCGTGGCCTCCAGTTCCACCTGCACCGTCAGCGCATCGAGGTGCCCGTCGCGCGTGACCACCAGCAGGTATTGCGGCGCGAGTTGCGACCGGCGGCAGATGAGTTCCTCGACCTGCGAAGGAAAGACGTTCACGCCGCGGATGATCAGCATGTCGTCGGACCGGCCCGTGATGCGCCCCATGCGCCGCATCGAACGCGCCGTGGGCGGCAGCAGCCGCGTGAGGTCGCGCGTGCGATAGCGGATGACCGGCAGCGCCTCCTTCGTGAGCGACGTGAACACCAGTTCGCCCTGTTCGCCGTCCGGCAGCACCGCGCCCGTGGAGGGATCGATGATCTCCGGGTAGAAGTGGTCTTCCCACACCACCGGGCCGTCCTTCGATTCGATGCACTCGTTCGCGACGCCGGGCCCCATCACTTCCGAGAGCCCGTAGATGTCCACCGCGTCGAGACCGCCGCGGCGTTCGATCGCCTCGCGCATCGCGTCGGTCCAGGGCTCCGCGCCGAAGATGCCCACCGACAGCGACGACGCGGCCGGGTCGAGCCCCTGCCGCTCCATCTCGTCGATCAAGGTCAGCATGTACGACGGTGTGACCATGATGATGTCGGGCCGGAAGTCGGTGATGAGCTGCACCTGCTTCTCGGTCTGCCCCCCCGACATCGGGATGACCGTGCAGCCCAGGCGTTCGGCGCCGTAGTGCGCCCCGAGCCCACCGGTGAAGAGGCCGTAGCCGTAGGCCACGTGGAGGATGTCGCCGGGGCGTCCACCCGATGCGCGGATGGAGCGCGCGACGAGATCCGCCCACGTGTCGATGTCGCGCTGCGTGTAGCCCACGACGGTGGGCTTGCCCGTCGTGCCGCTCGACGCATGGACGCGCACGACGCGCTCCCGCGGCACCGCGAAGAGGCCGAACGGATAGTGATCGCGGAGATCCTGCTTCGTGGTGAACGGAAACTTCGCGAGGTCGGCGAGCGTGCGAAGGTCATCCGGATGCACCCCGGCCGCCTCGCACTTCGCGCGGTAGGGCGCGACGTTGTCGTAGGTGTGCCGCAGGCTCCAGCGCAGGCGGGAGAACTGCAGCGCCGCCAGCTCGTCACGGCTCGCGCGCTCGATCGGTTCGAGATCCCCCGGCGCGGGCGACTTCACCGGCATGGGGGTCTCCGCAGCGTCGTGTCGTTGCTCATTCGGGCACCGTCGTTCGGTCTTTCAGTCGATGGGAGCGCCCACGCAGCGTGGCGATCAGCGTGCCGGCCTGGTTGCGCACCTGCACGTCGTACAGGCCCGTGCTGCCGGCCCGCGAGATCTCCCTGGCCTCGGCGGTGAGAAGGTCGTCCGGCTGCGCGGGCGCCAGGAAGTCGACGGTGATCCCCGCCGCCACGGTGAGCTGGTTGTAGCTGTTGCACGCGAACGCGAACGTCGAATCCGCGAGCAGCGTGATGTAGCCGCCGTGGCAGATGCGGAAGCCGTTCAGCATGTGCGGCTGCACGCGCATCGACATCCGCGCGGTACCCGGACCCATCGCTTCCACCTGCATGCCGAGCCCGGACGACGCGGCGTCGCCTGCGAGCATCGCGCGGCCGACGTGATCGGCGACCGCCTGAGGATCGCGCGGCTCAGGCATGGAACTTCCCTCCCGACCAGCGGCGCCGCTGCAGCGCGGGCGCGACCCGGTAACGCTCCTCGCCGTAGTGGTTCCGCAGATGATCGAGCACCATCGCGACCCACTTCGCGCCCATGCGATCGGCCCAGTCGAACGGCGGAACGGTCCAGCCCGTCCCGAGGCGCATGGCGGTGTCGACATCCTCGACGGTCGCGATGCCCTGCGTGACGACGTCGGCGGCCTCGTTGACGAGCATCGCGACGGTCCGGATCACGATCATCCCGGCGATGTCGTCGATGCGGACGACATCGATGCCGCCAGCCTGGAACGTCGCGACCGCATCGCGCCATGCGGCGTCGCTGCACTGGTCCGCGCGGGCGAGGACCACGCGGGGCGTACGCGCGAAATCGGCCGCGAGGTCGATCAGCACGAGATCGGGGTCACCTTCCTCCACGGCGCGCTGCGTTGCCGTCCGGCCATCGCCGAGCATCAAGCGCGCCGCGCCGGCCTGCAGGTGGAGGTGAGACCTGTCGTCGCTGGTGACGTGCTGGACCTCCACGCCACCGGCGACGATGCGCTTCACGAGCGGCTCCAGCAGCCCGAGGTGCGGATGGGACGACGTCGGAGGCACGGGGCCACGCGGCGGTTCGACGGTCGGAACGGGCGCCGCGACGCCTTCACCGTAGCGGTGGAAGCCGTACCCAGTCTTGCGGCCATGGCGCCCTGCGCGCACGAGTTCCTGCTGCACGAGCGACGGCGCGTAGCGGCGATCCCCGCCCAGCGCCTCGAACACCGAGCGCGACACCATCAGGTTCACGTCGAGCCCGATGAGATCCATCAGCTCGCACGGGCCCATCGGGAACGCGCCGCAGTCGCGCAGGACGGCGTCGAGCGTCGCGGGGTCGGTGGCGCCCTCGGCGAGCGTGCGCATCGACTCGCCGTAGTAGGGGCGCGCCACGCGATTCACGATGAAGCCGGGTGTCGACTTCGCGCGGACCGGCGTCTTGCCCCAGACCTTGCAGGTCGCGATCAGCGTCTCGGCCACCTGCGGATCGGTCTGCAGACCGTCGACGACCTCCACGAGCGCCATGCGTGGTGCGGGGTTGAAGAAGTGCATGCCGACCACGCGGCCCGGCAGGCGCAGGCCCGCGGCGATGTCGGTGATCGAGATCGACGACGTGTTGGTGGCGAGGATGCAGTCGTCCGCGACGATGGCCTCCAGCGCCGCGAAGAGCGACCGCTTGGCGGCGCGGTCCTCGGCGATCGCCTCGATCACGAGTGCCGACCGGGCGGTGGCCGCGAGGTCGGACGCCATCGTGATGCGCCCGAGGATGGCCTCGGCCTCGGCCGCATCGAGGCGCTGCTTCGACACGAGGAACGCGAGATCCTTCGCGATGGCCTTCCGCGCGCGGTCGAGCGCTTCGGGCTGCGCATCGAACAGCACCACCAGATGGCCGGCACGGGCTGCCACGTGGGCGATGCCGCTGCCCATGGTGCCTGCACCGACGACCGAGACGATGGTCCCGGGAAACAGAGGTTCAGCCATGGTCGTCACCTGCCTGTGAAGCGCGGTGCGCGCTTTTCCGAGAAGGCCGTCACGCCCTCCAGGTAGTCGTGGGTGTAGCCGAGTTCGCGCTGCAGTTCGCGCTCCAGCTCGAACTGCGCATCGAGGGCATGGCGCTCGGCCGCCTGGATCGCCTGCTTGGTGCGCGCGTAGCCGAGCGTCGGCCCCTGGGCCAGTTGCGCGGCCATCGCCTGCACGGCGGGCATCAGCTCGGCGTCGTCGACGCACTTCCAGATGAGCCCCCATTGCGCCGCCTGCTCGGCCGGCAGCTTGTCGCCGAAGAGGGCGAGGCCCATGGCGCGCGGCGCGCCGAGCGAGCGGGTCAGGAAGAAGGTACCGCCGGAGTCGGGGATGAGCCCGAGCTTGCAGAACGCCTGGATGAAGGTGGCCGATCGTGCCGCCACCACGACATCGCAGGCGAGTGCGATGTTGGCGCCAGCGCCCGCTGCCACGCCGTTGACGGCGCAGATCACAGGCTTCGGCATGTCGCGCAGTGCGGTGACGAGCGGACGATAGAACGTCTCGATCGAGTGCCCGAGGTCCGGACGCTCGCCGCCCGGCTTCACCGCCCGGTCGCCGAGATCCTGGCCGGCGCAGAAGCCACGCCCCGCCCCGGTGAGCACGAGGGCACGGACGGCGTCGTCGTCGCGGGCCCGGGCCAGCGCCTCGCGCACCTCCACGTGCATGGCGACCGTGAAGCTGTTGAGTCGGTCGGGGCGGTTCAGCGTGAGTGTCGCGACGCCGTCGGCCGCCTCGTAGCGGATGCAGTCGTAGGTTGTCATCAGTCGTTCCGGGGAGGTCGATCCGGTCATTCGTTGACCGACCGGTCGATCAAATGTAACGTCGGTTTCCCCTGAACACAAGCGCGCCGCCCCCGCGACGGCGGCGCGACGGAGCCCCGATGAGCCACCCCCTGTTCGAACAGCACCGCCCCACCCTCGAACGCGCCGTCGAGGCGCTGCGCACCCGCGGCTTCTGGAGCCCCTACCCCGAGGTGGGCAGCCCGAAGAACTACGGCGAGACCGCCGCGGAGGAAGGTCGCGTGGCCTTCGAGGCCCTGCTCGGCAAGCGCTTCGACCTCGGACAGCCGGGCGAGACCGGCACCGTCGCCCCCGAGCACTCGCCCTTCGGCAAGACCCTCGACGTCAGCTACCCCGTGAACGACCCGCGCGCCCTGCTCGATGCCGCCATCGCCGCATCCCCCGCGTGGCGGAAACTCGGTCCTGACGGTCGCGCCGGCGTGCTGCTCGAAGTGCTGGCGCGCCTCAACCGCCACAGCTTCGAGATCACACACGCGGTGTCGCTCACCACGGGCCAGAGTTTCGCCATGGCCTTCCAGGCCGGCGGCCCCCACGCCCAGGACCGCGGTCTGGAAGCCGTCGCGATGGCGTGGCGCGAGACCACCGCAGTGGTCGGCGACGCCGTGTGGGAGAAGCCCCAGGGCAAGAACCCGCCGATCGTGATGCACAAGCACTTCGAGGTCGTGGGGCGCGGCATCGCGCTCGTGATCGGCTGCAGTACGTTCCCCACGTGGAACACGTACCCCGGCCTCTTCGCTTCGCTCGCGACCGGCAACCCGGTGATCGTGAAGCCTCACCCGAACGCGATCCTGCCGGCGGCGATCTCGGTGCGCATCGTCCGCGAAGTGCTCGCCGAGAACGGCCTGCCGCCGGACCTCTGCTCGCTTTGCGTGAGCACCGACCCGGCAGTCACGCAGCGCCTCGCCACCGACCACGCGGTGCGCACCATCGATTTCACCGGCAGCAACGCTTTCGGCCAGTGGCTCGCCGAGCACGCACGGCAGGCACGGCTCTACGCCGAGATGGCGGGCGTCAACGTCGTCGCGATCGAATCCACCGACGCCTACGCCGCAATGATGCGCAACCTCGCGTTCACGCTGTCGCTCTACTCCGGGCAGATGTGCACGACGACACAGGCGATCCTCGTGCCGGCCGACGGCATCGACACGCCCGAGGGCCGCATCCCGTTCGAACAGGTGGCCGAAGACCTCGGTGCCGCGATCTCGAAGCTGCTCGCGGACCCGGCCATGGCGTGCGGTGTTCTGGGGGCCATCCAGTCCGAGGCCACGCTCCGCCGCATCGACGACGCGCCCAACTGGGGCCGCGTGGTGCTCGCGTCGCGCGCGCTCGTGAATCCCGACTTCCCCACGGCCGCCGTGCGCACGCCGGTGCTGCTCGCCTGCGAAGCAGCCAGCGAAGGCGCGTGGATGGAGGAACGCTTCGGCCCCATCAGCTTCGTCGTGAAGGTGCACGACGCCGCGCACCTCGCGTCGCTCGCCGAGCGCGTCGTGAACGAAAAGGGCGCGATCACGCTGGGCCTCTACTCCACGAAACCCGAGGTGGTCGACGCGATGATCGAAGCGAGCCTGCGGGCGGGCGTCGCGCTCTCGATCAATCTCACGGGGAACGTGTACGTCAACCAGTCGGCCGGCTTCTCGGACTTCCACGCGACCGGTGCGAACCCGTCGGCCAACGCGTCGTACACCGACGCGGCGTTCGTCACGGACCGGTTCCGTGTCGTCCAGCGTCGCCAGCACGCCTGACGGGGAACGCACCATGCCCTGCTACGAGATCGACGGCCTCCGGCCGGTGGTGGACCCCACGGCCTTCGTGCATCCGACGGCCGTGCTCATCGGGGATGTCATCGTCGGACCGGACTGCTACGTGGGCCCCGGCGCGAGCCTGCGCGGCGACTTCGGCCGACTGGTGATGGAGGCGGGATCGAACCTGCAGGACAACTGCGTCATGCACGGCTTCCCGGGGACCGACACCGTCATCGAGGTCGACGGTCAC
This sequence comes from Betaproteobacteria bacterium Ga0077532, assembly GCA_001464895.1. Taxonomy (GTDB): domain Bacteria; phylum Pseudomonadota; class Gammaproteobacteria; order Burkholderiales. The sequence goes on along the minus strand of LNEE01000013.1, from coordinate 133,843 downwards.
ATCGGTCACGGCGCCGTGATCCACGGCGCCCGCATCGGTCGCAATGCACTGGTCGGGATGAACGCGGTGGTGATGGACAACGCCGTCGTCGGCGAGTCCGCGATGGTCGCCGCGTGCGCCTTCGTGAAGGCGGGCATGGTCGTGCCGCCGCGCACGCTGGTGGCCGGCGTGCCCGCGAAGATCGTCCGCGAACTATCGGACCAGGAGATCGGCTGGAAAGCCGAGGGGACGCGCAGCTATCAGGACCTCACGCGGCGCTGCCACGAGACGCTGCGCGAGACGACGCCGCTCACGGCCGTCGAACCCGACCGCAAGCGGCTGCCGATCACGGATGTGGTGCCGCTCGTGGAACGTCGCAAGGCGGGCGACGCGGGCTGATTGCAACGTTCGCAATCCGGCAGCGGAGCGATCGCCTGCCGCTCGACGCGACGTGCTGTTCGATACACCGCAAATCCCGGGGGCCCCGCTCCCCCACACACCCCGGGCAACCGCGAGCCGTAGGGACGCGATTGCCAATTCGCAGCGTCGCGTCCCCGCGGGTCTCCCTAGAACTTGTACACGAGGCCGACCGAATAGAGGGACGCATTCGTCACACCGCTCGCGAACTTCATGCGGTAGACGTCCCAATCCACACGAACACCCCAGTTGCCTGCCAGGTCGACCTGGGCACCGGCGCCATAGCTCCAGTTGAGGTCGCTGTTGTCGCCACTCGGCGCTCCCGCGACCGACGATCCCGTCCTCGTCCAGCCATAGATCGCGCCGACCTTGGCGAACAGGTTCACGCGATCGGTGACGGGCAGATTCGCGACCAGGCCCACGTTGACGCCTTTCGCACGTGCATCGCCACCGTTGCGATCCACGCCAAGGAGCTGCACGTAGGTGGCCTCGACACCGAACACGCGGGAAATCATGCCGCCCGTGTACACCTTGAAGCCGTTGCCCGAATCGTCGCAGTAGACGCCCGGTGAGCAGCCCGGGAGATTCAACGAGGTCACGCCGACGTTCGCGCCGGCGTATCCGTACGAAGTCATGGGAAGCCACGATTGGCGCCGCGACGTTTCGTTGTCGCTCCACCGTGTCGTGGTGGACGGGGCTTGCGTGTTCATCGATTCGGGCGAGGACTGGCTGGTCTCCTGGGCTTGCCCTTGCAGTGAGATCGACAGGCCGATCGCTCCGAGCGTCATCCAGTAGTGCTTGCGTGATTGCATGTTGGAATTCCTTGTGAGGTTGTTCGGACGGATCCACGGCAGGCAACCACTACGAGGCCACCGACGATCGGGGCTCGCGAGGTGCGGTCACCTGAAGAAGTCCTTTGTAGCGGAGCACCACATCTAGATCTGTTCGTCAGCGCACACGCGGGGACCGGTTCCTGCGTGAGACGTGCGGGTACCGTGCATGGCGAACTGCGTCTGCATGCTGGCGAGAGACGGTCGGCTGCCGCACAGACCCGCTCGCCTGACGGCACTACCTTGGCTCATCGGATGGCGGCGCGATGCTCGTGCTCCGCCCATCTCACCAAGGAGACGCGCATGAACCCCGACACCACTGCACCGCCCGAAACCAAACGTGCGGACGAAGACCTTGCCGACCAGGCCCGTCCCGGCCACGGCATTCCATCGCAGGACCCGAAACTTTCAGCGCAGGTGCCGCTCGACCGCGAGGAGGCGGAGCGCGAGGCCGGTTCGGCGTTCGTGGGCGGCGGCGCAATCGCCGGCGCTGCGGCGGGGGCATCGATCGGCGTGGTGGTCGCCGGCCCGGCCGGGGTCGTGGTAGGCGCCGCAGTGGGTGCCGTCGCCGGCGCCCTCGGTGGCGCTGCCGCTGGCGCAGCGAAGACCCCGTGACGGTTCGCAGGGCGCGGAACCAAGTTCCTCAGATGCCGTACGTCGCGTCGCATCCCGGGTTCGTTCGCGCACAGACCGCCATCCGTTGCTCCCCATAGTCTGTTCACTGGGGGTCGGGACAAAGGCCATCCACCCTATGCACCCTACCCCCCTCCCATTGGATTCGAAGCCACCACGCCAACGCCCTGGGGCAGCGAAGTCCCAACCCACGCACCAGATCAAAGGAACGAACATGGAAACCAACTACGTGACGCGCGACAACTTCGGGATGTACGCGAACAGGGACTCAGGACCTGGCCCCGCACTGATGGGCGCCGACACGCTCATCGGCAACGACGTCTACAACTCGGAAGGCGAGGATCTGGGCGACATCAAGGAATTCATGATCGACATGTCCTCGGGCCGGATCGAGTACGCAGTGCTGTCGTTCGGGGGTGTGCTGGGCATGGGAGACAAGCTGTTCGCAGTGCCCTGGGCTGCACTTGAACTCGACACGGCGAACAAGCGCTTCACCCTCGATGTCATGAAGGAAGCCCTGCACGAGGCGCCGGGCTTCGACCAGGACCATTGGCCGTCGATGTCGGACAAATCGTGGGCAAGCGGCGTCCACAAGTTCTACGGCACGCCCTACGGCGCGGAATGAGCGCGATCGCTTCACGCGATGGCCTCGATGACTTTCAACTGCAACGCGAGGTGAAACGATGAACAAGGATCAGGTCAAGGGAACGCTGAAGGATGCGGCCGGAAAGGTGCAGCAGGCCGCAGGAAAGCTGGTCGACAGCGACGCGCAGCAGATCAAGGGAATCAAGAAGCAGGTGAACGGAAAGGCGCAGAAGGCGGCGGGTGACGTCAAGGAAGTCGCCACGAGCGCCAGCAAGAAGTGGCCGTCGCCCTGACCCGGGCGGAGCCTCCTGCCTCGAGGTCGTGACTATCTCCTGCCGGGTGACTCCGGCAGGGGCATGTCCGTTTCCGTCCTCGGACCGGTTGACGCGGTCAGACGGAACATTGTCGACCGCGCCGGGAGGAGGAACCCGCGCGGCCGGCGGCCGGAACGTCACTGCGCCAGCAAGCCCCCGTCCACGACGAGTTCGGTGCCCGTGATGTACGACGCCTCATCGGACGCGAGGAACAGAACCGCGTAGGCCACTTCCTCGGGCCGACCAGTCCGCCCCATCGGTACGGCCTGCATCATCGCAGCGCGCTGCGCCGGGTCGGCCGTGCTGATCGACGTGCGCATCGGCGGCATGTAGCCCGGGTGCACGGAGTTCACGCGGATGCCGTGGATGGCGAACTGCACGGCCGCCGACTTGGTCATCACGTGGATCGCGGCCTTGGCGGCGTTGTAGCCCATGTGCACGAAGGTCTGGCCCACCAGCCCCGACACCGACGAGACGTTCACGATGGATCCGCCGCCCGCCTTCCGCAGTTCGGGGATCGCGTGCTTCACGCCGAGGAAGGCGCCGCGGGCATTCACGGCCATCAGGCGGTCGTAGTGTTCGGTCGACAGGCGGTCCGGCACGGCACCGCTGATGCCGGCGTTGTTCACCAGGATGTCGATGCGCTCGAAGCGATCGGTGACCGCGGCGATCGCGGCCTCCCACTGGGCCTCGTCGGCCACGTCGAGCTTCACGAAGAGTGCATCGCCGCCACCGGCGACGATGTCCGCCGCGAGCGCCCTGCCCTCCGCTTCCAGAATGTCGGCCACCACCACCTTCGCGCCCTCGCGCGCGAACAACCGGACCATCGCCTCGCCCATGCCGTGGGCACCGCCCGTGATGAGGGCCACCTTGTTTGCGACTCGCATGACTTGTCTCCGCCGGGATCGGCGCCTCGGACGGGCGCCGTGGGGCGATCATGCCATGGGGTCGCGCGCGGTCGGCGTGGTCAGGCAGGGCGTCCGCGCCGGCGATGGACCCGGACACCGAGACCCGCCACGCCGAGCAGCATCAGCACCACCGTCGATGGTTCCGGGATCGGCGCGATGCGGTAGACGATGCCGCCCGTCCCGTTGGCCGGCGTGTTCGTCACGAGCGCGTACAACTCGCCCGTCCCGTCCTGACCGAACCCGTGCACGGTGAGGCCGTCGGGCAGCACGCCGTTCGCGAATTGCGGCAGCAGGAACTCCTCGATCTCGCCCGTCACGAGGTCCGCGTGGAAGAGCCGGCCGTCCGCCCTGGGCGGCAGGTTGCGCAGCGCGAGATCGCCGAAGACGTACTTGCCGACCAGTTCGGGAATGTCGCTGCCGCGATACACGAAGCCACCCGTGATGGAGATGCCGTCACCGTGGTCGTACTGCAGCGTGCCGAGCGTGCCCGTGATCGGATCGATCAGCCCGGCCGGGTCACCAGGTGAGTGCACGGTCACCTGCCCGGTGGCGCGGTCGAACAGAAAGTCGCCCTCCTTGACCGCCCAGCCATAGTTGCCGCCGAGGACCACGCGGTTGATCTCCTCGATGGTCCGCTGCCCCACGTCCGCGACGATGAGATCCCCGGACAGCGCATCGAAGCTGAAACGGTACGGATTGCGGAATCCGAGCGCGTAGATCTCGGTCACCTGCCCCGCTGCCTGGAAGGGATTCGTCGTGGGGATGCGGTACTCGCCGTTCCCGCTCGCGGGATCCATGCTGCCCGCGGTGAGCGCCGGATCCGCGGGGTCGATGCGCAGCATCTTCCCGAGCGGCGTCGAGAGGTTCTGGGCATTGCCGCCGGGCTCGATGTGGCTCGGACCGACATCGTTGGCGTTGCCGCCATCGCCGAGCCCGAGGTACAGATACCCATCGGGGCCGAACGCGATCGTTCCCCCGTTGTGATTGCCGGCGTTCTTGCCGAACGAGATGATTTCGCGGCGCGAATCGGGGTCGACCACGAGCGGGTTCGCCGCACTCATCTTCCACTCGTTGATGACATTCTTGTAGTTCTGGTCTGCGCCGTTCGGCGCAGCGTAGGTGGGCGACGTGCCGGGTGGAATGACCTGGCTGTTGTACGTGTAGAGCGTGCGATAGCCGTGGCTCGCCGGATCGTCGAAACCCGGGCTGAACGCGAGGCCGAGGAAGCCGCGTTCGTCGTTCGCGTTGGCGGGGATGAGCGGGGGCGCCACGAGGCTGCGGATATCGAGCGCGTTTCCAGGCTGGAGGACGCCGCCGTCGATGACGCGCAGCAGACCCGATTGCTCGACGACGAACAGCCTGTCGAGATCGCCGGGCGCGCTGATCGCGTAGGCCGGCGCCGCGAGTCCGGTGGCGATGGGGTCGAGCCGGATGGCGATGTCCCCTTTCGGAATCGGCGTGAGCGGGATGGCGTCGGCCGATCTTCCCGGAACGAGGGTCCCGAGGGCGAGGGTCATGCAGATGGCAACGGCACCGGGGCGCGCGAGGGTCATGGCTCTGGTCTCCTGGGGTCCGATCTCTTCGCGGGCGGCGCCCGTCGTCGTTCGTGCCGTGAATGCCTGGAGACCGCGTGGCGGTTCAATCCGGATCGCCGCCGCGATCCGCCGCTGGCTGCCCGACGCCTCACCCCGCCACGGCATCCGCCCAAGGAACGCCCAGCTCCGTCGCGCCGCTGTTCACAGTGCCGGCCCGCAGCACCGCCGTCGGGCACGCGAACTTCATCGGGGTCGTGAGGCGATGCTGTGCGATGAACTCGAAGCGCGCGGCCAGCGACGCCTGCACCGCCGCCGGGAGCGCTTCGTCGCCTATCACCAACACGTCTTCGCTCGCATCGATGCGGGGGCGCTGGAACGCCGTGTCGAGCGCGTCGCCGTAGTCCACCACGAACGACAGGATCTGCGCGACGGCCGGCAGGATGCGCCGCCCGCCGGACGCGCCGAGCGCGAAGCGCCGGCTGCCGTGCTCCACCACGATCGGGCAGTAGTTGGTGAGGCAGCGCTTGCCCGGTGCGAGGGAGTTCGGATTCCCCTGCTCCGGATCGAACCACATGATCCCGTTGTTCATCAGCACGCCGGTGTCGGGCAGGCTCACGCGCGAGCCGAAGATCGACAGCAGCGTCTGCGTGACCGACGCGATGTTCCCCTCGCGGTCGACCACGCAGAAGTGCGTGGTGCAGGCCGGCGCCCGCGCACCGTCCTGATCGCCCATCCGCGACAGCCGGACGCGGTACGCCTCCTGGAGCGCGCCGGCATAGGCGGCGTAGGCGTCGGCGTCCGGCCCACCACGGGGCACCAGGCGCTCCGAAAGCAGGTGGAGCACGTGCGCGAGCGTCGGGCCGGCGGTGAGTTCCGGTGTCGCGGCGACGCGGGCGCCGCGGTAGTCGATCATCAGCGGCTCCACTTCGCGGGCCCGATAGGCCGCGAGATCCGCCGCCGACAACCGCCCGCCGAGCGCGCCGATCTCCCCGGCGACGGCCCGCGCGAGTTCACCGTCGTAGAGATCGCGCGGGCCTGCGTCGGCGAGGCGCCGCAATGTCGCCGCGAGTTTCTGCTGAGGCAGGCGTACCTCGGTGCGCGCCGACCACGCTGGCACGGGCGGCAACCCATCCGCGAGATAGGCCTCGCTGGCGCCGGCGTATCGGCGCAGGTCCGGCGCGGCAGATGCGATGTGCTGGGAGGTGACGCCGTCCACGAGCAGCCCTTCGTCCGCCAGGCGGATGGCCGGCGCGAGCAGATCGCGCCAGGGCATCCGGGCGTGCCGCTCGTGCGCGACCCGCATGCCGTCCACAACACCTGGCACCGCGATCGCGAGGGGACCATGGATGTTGCGATCGCCCACGACCTGCGCCCACGGGAAGAGATCCGACGCCCGGCCCGCGCCGCTCAGAGGGAAGTCCGCGAGGTCGAGCGACTCCGGGGACCGCATCCCGAAGTCCACCACGGAAGTCCGCTTCGCCTTCGCGCGGTACAGCACCATCGCGCCACCGCCACCGATGCCGCTCATCCAGGGCTCGAGCACCCCGAGCGCGAACGACGTCGCGATCGCGGCATCGACGGCATCGCCCCCGTCGGCGAGCACTTTCGCCCCCACCTCGGCGGCGCGCCGATGCTGTGCGGCGACCACCCCCTGCTCGGTGCGGATGGCGGATTTCGTGATGCGCAGCGACGCGCTGAAGTTGTGCATGGCGAGGGGCATCCCTGGAAAGTGGTGATGGGGCCCGATCGTACATCCGGCCATGTGGGGTAGCGCACAGAGCGCGTCTGCGCGCCATGGGTGGTTCGGCACCGCCGAAATATCGTCCGTTCCTTGCGGGCTTTTGCGCACCGCCAGGCGTATTCTTCAGTTCCAACTTTCGAGGTCAGTCTTCCGAGATGCCAATCGAGAGTCCCACAGTGCATCGATGGCTCGAAACGCTCACCCGGCGGGTCGGCGGGCAGGCCGACGCCGACGCCGAGCGGGTGGCCGATGCAATCGTTGTCATCTGGCTCGAGATCAATCAGGCCCTGCACCCGATCATCGGCTATCGCGGCGTCGCCGCGCTCTTCAACCGCAGCCTCAAGGTCGCCACGCGTGAGTTCGCATGGCTCGGCGATGGTCACCAGGGCGCGCTGGCCGCGGTGGACGCCTCCGCGCTGAAATCAACGCTCCTCCGCCAGGCGCCCGAGATCGCAGTGGCCGGGGGGATCGTGCTGTTCGTCACCTTCCACGAGTTGCTCGCCAGTCTGGTCGGGCCATCACTGACCGACCAGCTGCTTTGCGCTGTCTGGACCCAACCCTCGGGCGTCCCGCCGGAGCAGGAAACCTCCTCATGAGTACGAAAGTAAGCATCAACCGGCTCGCCACCCGCGTGCCAGGCCTCGACGAAGTGCTGGGCGGCGGTCTCCCCGAGTTCTCGTTCAACCTGATTGCCGGTCAGCCCGGCTGCGGCAAGACCACGCTCGCCCACCAGATCATGTTCGCGCTCGCCACGCCCGAGCGCCCCGCGATCTACTTCACGGTGCTCGGCGAACCGCCGCTGAAGATGTTGCGGTATCAGCAGCAGTTCGACTTCTTCGACAACGCCGCAGTGAACCATCGCATCCGGTTCGTCAACCTGTCGGAAGAAGCGGTGGGCGGAGACCTCGACCGCGTGCTCGCCCGCATCGTCGATGAAGTCGCAACGCACAACCCGGGGCTCGTCTTCGTCGATTCGTTCCGCTCGGTGGTGGTGGCGAACGAGAACGGCAACCGGCCAGCGACGAGCCTGCAGTTGTTCGTCCAGCAGCTCGGCATGCTCATGACGAGCTGGCAGGCGACCACGTTCCTGATCGGCGAGTACTTCAACGAAGTCGACGCGAACCCCGTCTTCACGGTGGCCGATGGTCTCATCTGGCTGCGCCAGAGCGTCCAGCGCAACTCGATGGTGCGGAAGCTGGAGATCATGAAGATGCGCGGCCAGCCGACGCTGCCCGGCCTCCACACCTTCCGCATCGACCACACCGGCGTGCGCCTCTTCGCGCCGGCGAACGCGGTCGCGACCGAGGTGCACGCGGTGGATTCCATTGCCCGCGAAGGCCGCGCGCGCCTGGGCGTGCCCGTGCTCGACGAGATGCTGGGTGGCGGCCTGCCGCGCGGCTACTCGCTGCTGGTGGCCGGCCCATCGGGCTCCGGGAAGAGCATCCTCGCCGCCTCGTTCCTCGCCGAAGGGGTCCGCGGCGGCGAGACCGGCGTGGTGGCCGCCTTCGAGCAGCACCCGAACCGGTTCCGCGACCAGACGCTCGGCAATCTCATCGCTTCCGGCAAGGTGGGGCTGATCGACAGCCGGCAGCCGGACCTGTCGATCGACGAGATCCTGCTTCTGATCCTCACCGAGGTGAAGCGGCTCGGCGCCACTCGGGTCGTGCTCGACTCGCTCACCGGCTTCGAACTGGGCCTGGCGCCCACGTTCCGCGCCGACTTCCGCGAATCGCTGCTGGGGCTCGTGACCGCCCTCGCGCGGGCCGGCGTGACGGTGCTGATGACCTCCGAGCTGGAGGACCGCTACACCGATCTGCGCTTCAGCCCGTACGGCGCCGCGTTTCTCACCGACGCCATCGTCGTCCAGCGCTACATCGAGGTCGACAGCCAGCTGCTGCGGGTGATGGCGGTCGTGAAAGTGCGTGCGAGCGGGCATTCCAACGAACTGCGCCAGTACACCATCGGCAGCGGCGGCATCGAGATGGGGGCCACGCTTCCCGACCAGGAGGGGTTGCTCGGTGGTCGACCCACGCGGAAGCCCCTGTCGGACGTCCCGGCGGGTCCGGTCGATGCCGACTGAGCCCGTCGGCCTGGTGCCGAACCCGTGACACTGCCTCCCGCAGCGCCGGATACCGGCGTCGAGCACGCCGAGGCGAAACTGGCGAAGCTGGGCGTCCAGGTCGAGGCCGTGCAGGCGCTGCTCGTGCGCCTGCTGCAGGACGTCGTGCATGCCGAAAGTCGTCTGGAGGGCCTCGATGCTGCGCGGCTCGTCGAGGTGAACGAACAGCTCGTGGTCGCTGCGATCAACAACCAGGTGGCATCCGAGGCCGCTGCCAAAGCCCTCGCGCTCGCCGCGGAGTCCACCGCCCAGGACCCTCTCACCGGCCTTCCCAACCGTACGACCCTGCTCGATCGGTTCGTGCAGGCGACGGCGAACACCAAGCGGCGGGGCGCCCAGTTCGCGCTTCTGTTCCTGGACCTCGACGGCTTCAAGCCGCTCAACGATACCTACGGCCACGCCTTCGGCGACCAGGTACTCCGTCTGACCGCCGAGCGGATGCTCTCGGTCGTGCGGGAAGTGGATACCGTGAGCCGCCACGGCGGCGACGAGTTCGTGATCCTGCTGGCCGAACTCACGCGGCCGGAGGACGCCAGCACGGTGGCCGAGAAGCTCGTCGCGGCCATCAGCGCCGACGCCGAGATCGACGGCCACGCCGTGCGCGTGACGGCCAGCGTGGGCATCGCCATTCATCCCGATCACGGCGAGGATTTCGAGACCCTCCTCTCGCGTGCCGACGCCGCCATGTACGAATCCAAGCGGCGCCAGCCCGGCGGCGTGATGATCTACGACGCGAGCCTGAAGAGGGCCCCGGAAGCGATCGAAGCGCCGTTTCTCGCGATCCGCGGACCCGCCCTCGTGGGCCCCGACTCGACGCACGCCCGCCTGCGCGAGGCCAACGAGAAGCTGGTCATCGCAGTGATCGATGCGCAGGAACTGCAGGCCGCCGCCGAGCTGGCGCGGCAGCAGCAGACCGAATTCATGAAGCAGGTCGCGGCGGAGCTGCTCGATCCGGCCGCCCCCATCCGCATTGCCAGCGCCATGCTCGGGCGCGGCCCGAACGACCATCCGCAGAAACCTCTGCTGCCGCTGGTGGAAGGCATCGTCGAGAAGCAGATCGTCGAGATGACCCGCATCGTCGACAAGGTCGTCGACGCCTCGATCGTCGAGAAGAATCCGCTGGTGCTCGAGCGCGCGCGCCTGGACTTCGCCAGCATCGTTCACGCGGCGGCGGACGGGCACCGATCGATGTTCGAACTCCGCGATCAGCGATTCGACCTGCACCTGCCCGCGGGCCCTCTCGCGGTGGATGGCGATGCCGCGCGCCTCGAACAGATCATCGGCAACCTCCTCGACAACGCTTCCAGGCACACGCACAACGGCGGTCGGATCCGCCTGTCGGTGGTGACGACGCCCGAGTCGCTCGTGCTCACGGTCGCCGACAACGGGCTCGGCGTGACACCGCAGATGCTCCCCTACGTGTTCGAGCCCTTCGTGCAGGACACGCACACGCTGAGCCTCGACGGGCTCGGCCTCGGGATCGGCCTGACGATCGCACGGGCGTTGACGCGGGTCCACGGCGGCACGCTCGTCGCCTACAGCGCGGGAGCCAATCGCGGCAGCCAGCTCGTGATGACGCTGCCACTGGCGATCGATGGCACGGATTCCCTTTCCGCTGATCCGCCATCGGGGTCTGCGCCCGGTGCGGACCAGGGCGCATGAGTCCGATGTCGCCAACCACCAGCGACGATCGCCCCGGCACGGGCACGTCGTCCGGCGCGTCGTCGCCGTCGCATGACGCACTGAACGCATCCAAGCCGGGCGCTCCGGACCCGCAGGGCAACGGCATCATCGCGTCGCTTCCCGCCGCCGACCTGAAGCGCTGGGAGAGCCACCTGGAACCCGTCGCGATGTCGCTCGGACAGGTGCTTTACGAGCCCGGGGCGACGGTGAACCATGCGTACTTCCCGACCACGGCCGTGGTGTCGCTGCTCTACGTGACCGAGAGCGGCGCGTCGGCCGAGGTGGCCGCGGTGGGCCGCGAGGGCATCGTCGGCATCTCGCTCTTCATGGGCGGCGGTTCCACCCCGAGTCGCGCAGTGGTGCAGAGCGCCGGCGAGGGCTTCCGCATGCCGGGGGCCGTGCTCCGCGAAGAGTTCTCGCAGTCCGGCACCGTCCGTCTAGCACTCCTGAAGTACACGCAGGCGCTGATCGCGCAGATGGCCCAGATCGCCGTGTGCAACCGCCACCACACCATCGACCAGCAGCTCTGCCGCTGGCTGCTGCTCAGTCTCGATCGCCGACCCGGCAACGAGCTGATCGTCACGCAGGAAATGATCGCGCACATGCTGGGCGTCCGCCGCGAGGGCGTCACGGAGGCGGCGCTCGCCCTGCAGCGCGCGGGCCTCATCAGCTATCGACGCGGCCACATCACGGTCCTGGACCGGTTCGCCGTCGAGAAGCGCAGTTGCGAGTGCTACGGCGTCGTCCGCGCGGAATACGACCGCCTGCTGCCGGACGAGCCAGCCGGGCGCTGAGCGGCCCTCCGGGGTTCATCGATGGCCGGTTCCCGCGATGGAATCGCCCCCGCCGCGCCCTGCCCCGGTTCCTTCCACACTCGATACCCCTTCGAAACACCCTCGCCACACCTGTTCGCTGGCAGACATACAGCGTTTCCTTTGGACCCTATGGTGGCCACTGGTGATCCGGATGGCATGTCGCGAGGCAGCTCTCGCCGCATGGGCATCCGGAACGGATCACTGCCATGGAATCGGGTCGTGCACACGCACCGCACCGATCTCCGGAACCCATAGTCACGTCGAAAGGAACCAACCCCATGAACCGCTCCCTCATCTCCATCTTCGTCACGGCGCTCTTCGCCGGTGGCGGCAACGCAGCCCTGGCCCAGCAGGGCACCGAAGCCCCGGATGCCGCCCGTCAGTCCGCCTACACCGCGGCCCAGGACAAGGCGCAGACCACGTACATGAACTCCACCTGGAAGTGCGATTCCGGCGCCAGCGCATCGAAGGCATCGTGCCTCTCGGAAGCTCAGGCCGTCCGCACGAAGGCGCTCGCGGAAGCGAAGTCCACCTTCGAAGGCAAGGTCGCGGCGAAGTCCTCCGACAGTTCCACCGACCAGAAGCAGAAGTCCGGTCAGGCCGGTTCCACGTCCGAACCGCCGCTCGTGAAATCGGGCAACGCCCCTGACAATCCGGAGCCGGGCAGCACAGCCGCCGGAGGCGGAGCGCCCAGTGCGCCGAGCGGGATGCAGGAATCCGGTGGCACCACGCACAGCGCGACCGGCGTCGAGACGCCGCGGGCGAAGGCGGGCGACGCCACGGGCAGCCAGAGCGCGGGCAATGCATCGAGCAGCAAGACCAACCAGCCGTCCGGCGCCGCGGCGACCACCAAGGGTGACAAGACGGTGGGAAACACGTCGGGTGGCCAGGGCAACCAGACATCGGGTACGACATCGGGCAACCAGACATCGGGTGACGCGTCTGGAAACCAGGGTGCCAAGACCTCGGGCAACACGTCGAGCGGCCAGAACAACCAGACTTCCGGAAATGCGGCCGGCAGCCAAGGCAACCAGCCGTCTGGCAACACGTCCAGCGGCCAGAGCAGCCAGACTTCGGACAACACGTCCGGCAGCCCGGGAAACAAGGCGTCGGGGACCACGTCCGGCAACCAGAGCAACCAGACCTCCGGCAATTCGTCGGACAGCAAGGGTGACAAGAAGGCAGCTGACGCGGCGACGCAGGCCCAGTACAAGATGGCCATGGCCAAGTGCAATGCCACCTCGGGCACCACAAAGGCCACGTGCCGCGAGAAAGCCGAGCAGGAGCGCCGCGACGGCCTCGCGGGGAGCGCGACCGATGGCAACAACGAAGGACGTCGCAGCCGCACCGGCGCCGATGACCTGGGCGCCAACGACGCCACGCAATCAGGGAACGCGTCGAAGGTGAAGCTCGAATCCAAGTAAGCGACAGACCGTGACGCGGCGCGGTGCACTCTAGGGAGCACCGTCACCGCCTCATGCGAAAAGGGCAGACCTCGGTCTGCCCTTTTCTCATGGCGCTGCCCCTATCGACGATGGTCTTTCCATATAGCCACGGATGTTCGCCGGCAGACATACAGCGCCTCGACGGCCGCGTACCTTTGACTTTGGTGATCCGGATGTCGCAGCGCGAGGCAACCCTCGCAGACCGGCCCGGACCGAATCACTGCCGTGGAATCGGGCTATGGACAAGCACAGCGCGGATCTCCGGACCCCACAGCCACATCGAAAGGAATCATCCACATGAACCGCACCCTCATCTCCCTCGTCGTCACGGCGCTCTTCGCCGGCGCCGGCAACGCAGCCCTCGCGCAGCAAGGCACCGAAAGCCCGACCGCTGCGAGCAGGTCCACCTACACCAACGCTCAGAACGAAGCACAGAGCGTCTACACGAACGCGACCGCCAAATGCGAGGCCGCCCCTGGCCCCACGACGGCGGTCTGCCTGTCGGACGCACTCGCGGCTCGCACCAGGTCGCTGGACGAAGCTCAGGCCACCTACGAAGGCCGGAGCGCGTCGATGACATCCGACGGTGCGCCACAGCAGAGCGCCCGGACGGACGACACCCCCGTGGTGAACTCGGGCACGGCCGACCGCAATCGTTCTTCCGCCGAACGGCTGCAGCCGACCGGCCAACCGGCCACGTCCATCGACACGCAGGTCGTGCGCTCGGCCGATGACCCGAACATCGTCCAGCGGGAAGGCAACACGCCCAACGCGGCCGCCGACAACGATGCATCCGGCACCGGGTCCTTGGTGACATCCCGCAACGAGGAAGGCATCCAGGGCGACAGCCCGTCGAACGACGACAACGCGGCCCAGTCCGGCCGTCGCAACGACGCCTCGAACACCACCTCCGGCAACCGGGCCGACAGGGCGGCGACCAATGCCGCGGCCCAGACGCGGTACGAGCAGGCGATGGCGAAGTGTGATGTCGCCCCTGGCGAGACGAGGTTCACGTGCCGCGAGCAAGCCGAGCAGGCGCGTATTGACGCGCTGGCGAAGGCCGGAAGCGATGGCAGCACCGACGGTCGCCGCAGTCGTACCGGCAACGATGACCTCAGCACGCTCGACGATGCCGAGTACCAGAACGTGTCGACCGCCCATCGCGACGCCAGGTAGGCGCGTCGCCATCGGGTGACGCGGGCGGAACACCCTTGCGTGATCCGCCTGCGTCACAAGGCAGAAGGGCAGACCTCGGTCTGCCCTTCTGCCTGTTGCAACCCACGCTTGCCGGGACTACTTCGCGTCGCCCGCCAAAGACCGGATGTAGGCGACGAGCGCCCAACGCTGCTCCTCGGAGAGCGAATCCCCCCAGGCCGGCATGATGTTCATGCCGCTGATCCGCCCGTGCGTGATGGTCTCGAAGAGATCGGCAGCGGAGAGGTCCGCCCGCCCCTGCAGGCCCGGGGCGCCCGTCGCACCGCCGGCGCCGTTCTCCCCATGGCAATAGCTGCACGATTCCCCGAAGGCCTCGTGCCCCCGCTGCACCCGGTCCGGCGCGAGCAGGTCGGGCGGTTCGTCGGCGGTCGCGACCGGCACGCCGACCATGGCGATCGCGGTGAGCAGGAAAGAACAGGCGATGACGAAACGTCGATGCATCACGGCCCTCACTCCACGGTGAACGCGATGAGCGCGGCGCCGCCGTTGACCCTGGCCATCTCCGGGAACCACTGCGGCCCCGAGATGGCGGCGTAGCCGCCCATGCCGCTCGGCACCACGATGTACTGCTTTCCATCGACCGCGTAGCTGACGATGCCGCCCCGCGATCCGGAGCCGGTGCGGAAGCTCCAGAGCACCGCCCCCGTCTCGGCGTCGTGCGCGCGGACGATGCCCTCGGCGTCCTGGTTGAAGACGAGATTGCCTGCAGTCGCGAGCACGCCCGCGTACGCCGGCATCGCGTAGTCGATGCTCCACTTCACTTCACCCGTGAGCGGATCTCGGGCGTCGAAGCGCGCCGTTGCCTTGCCACCGGGCGGCGGGACCCGCTTCACATCCTTGATCGACGAATAGTTCTGCGCGAGCGGCAGTTTCGCGGGGTCGACGCGCGTGGGCGTCCACGACATGCAGATCTCCATCCCGTTCACGTACCAGAGCTGGGTCTTCGGGCTGTAGGCGCCCGCATTCCACTGCCGCGCGCCACCCGTCGCAGGGCACTGCACGAAGGGCTCGCCGACGCGATGTTCGTGGCGCCCGATGAGTTCGCCCGTCTTCGGATGGATGTCGTCCACCCACGTGATGTGCTTGGCGAAGCGCCACACGTTCTCGAGCCGGCCATCGTGCTTGTCCATCACCCACACGAACCCGCCCTTGTTCAGGTGCACGAGATAGTCGCGGCCTCCGCGGGAGATGAGCAGCGCCTCGTACGCGGAGTCGTAGTCCCACGCGTCGTGCGGAATCTCCTGCCGGTACCACTTCAGCGCGCCGGACTTCGGATCGAGGCTGATCACGCTGCCGGTGTAGAGGTTGTCGCCCTCGCGGTCCTCGCCGACCCACGGTGCCGCATTGCCGGTGCCGTAGATCACGCTGTCGGTGGTCGGGTCGTAGGTGCCGGGCATCCAGGCGCCGCCACCACCGTACTTGCCGGTCTCACCGGGCCAGCTCTTCGGATCGTCCTTGATCGTGTCGAACGCCCAGACGAGCGTCCCCGTGTGCGCATCGACGCCGTAGATCTGGCCGCGCGTCGCGAGGTCGCCGGCGGTGGGTCCGAAGGTGAGCATGTCGCCCGCCACCACGGGCGGCGACGTGAAGTTGCACCCGTGGCAACCCTTGAAGGCCGTGAGCTGCAGCGTCCAGAGTTCCTGTCCGGACTTCTGATCGAGCGCGATGGCGCGTCCGTCGAGCGTGCCGAGATAGACACGCCCGTGCGCGATCGCGATGCCGCGACTCCACGCGGGGAACACCGCCTGGGACACGGCACTGTCCAGCTTGGGCTTGTACTTCCAGATCGGCGCACCGGTCGCGCCGTCGACCGCATGCACGACGTTGAAGGCGGAGACGTAGTACACGATGCCGTCCAGCACGATCGGCGTGGCCTGGATGCCGTGGGTGATGTCGCCGGGCTGATGGATCCACGCGACTTTCAGTTGCTTGACGTTCTCGCGGGTGACCTGCTCGAGCGGGCTGTAGCGCCAGGCGTTGTAGGTGCGGTGGTACTGGGGCCAATCGTTCGGCTGCTCCAGCCCGGGCGATTCGGCGAACGCCGACGTGGCGAAGGCCGCGATGACGATGGCGGCTGTGGCATGGCGCATGGTCCCTCCCCGATGGACTCGTTGTGGTGCCGGGGATGGTACGTCAGCGGGTGACAGCGGGGCAGGACGAAACGCGGTGACAACACGGAGGTGCCACGCGATCGCCAGCCGCGCCCCCTAGCCTCCGCCTCCCGTCGAACGATTCTGCTCAGGACACCAGCGCGTCCGCCTCGCGTTCGGGGTGGCGGTGCCTGCCCAGCGCAGCGATGAAATCGGCAACCGACTGCTCGGCAGTGGCCGACGCCCCCATCACGATGCCCGGGTCTGGGCTGCCATTGGGCAGCGTCGTCGAGATGCCCGCCCGGTCGATGAGCGCCTTCGACGCACCGAGCGCGAGGATCGTCTTGCCATGCCGGTACTGGTTCGACACGAAGTCCATCACCTCGACCCGCGCGCCGAGCGCCGAGACGCCGTCGATGCCGTCCGAAAGCACGAGTCCATCGAAGAGGACGGGCGCAGAGTTCTCGAGCGTTCCCGTGGCGTCGAACGGCACACCGCTGGTGGGCTTCACCCTGCCGAGCCGCGGCGCGATGAGGTGTGTCCTGGCACCAGCGGCCAGAAGCGCGGTACGCACGGCGGCAATCGACGGCCCATCCATGCCGTCTGCGACGAGGATGGCGACGCTGCGTGAGCGGATGCCGCCATCCCCCGGCAGGGCGGTCAGCGACAGTGCGGCCGACGAGGTGACTTCGGGATTGGCGAGATGCGCCAGCACCGTTGGCATTGCCTTGGGAACGGCGATGCCAAGCCCTGCGGCAACGCTTGCAGCGAGTTCGCGGGAGACGTTGACGAGCGACGCCAGCATTCGCTCTCGGATCGCGGGAACCGTCAGCTTGCTCAGTTCGAAGCGAAAGCCGCCCACGATATGCGCCTTCTCGACCGGCGTCTGGCTCTCGTAGAACAAGCTCGCCTGGGTGTAGTAGTCGGCAAAGGTCTCGGGCTTGCCGCGCGGTTCATCGGCATCACCCCGCTGAACGAACGAGATGCCGCCAGCGGGGCCGGGCTGGAACAGGCAGCCACTGCGGTCACCGTTCGCGCCGTCCTCACCAAGCGTACCTTTCCCACCTTTCCCAACATTCGCACCATTGGTCGCCCGGCTCTCTGCAGCGACGCGCTCAGGGAGGGCGTCGGGCCACGTCGAGGTTCGCGGAAACTCGCGGGCTTTGTCTCCCCTGTGCCCCAGACCCTGCGCGTCGAGAGACGCGTGAACGCGACCGGCAGGCAACGGCGCGCTGCTCGTATCGATGCCAGGCACGACCTGCGCACTTCCGAACACCGCCCGCCCTCCTCCCGCGACAGGCAGTTCGGGATTCCGATCGAGCAACATGCGGCCCACAGGTGTCACCGGCACCAGTTCTTCGGGGACGAGCTTGGTCGCATCGAGGACATCGAAGGTGAAGGCTGCTGCCTGATCCGCGGTGAAGATCTGCAGACCGAGTTCCCATTCCGGGTACTCACCGGACTCGATCGCCTCCCACAGATCGCGGCGATGGAAGTCGGGGTCGACGCCCGAGATCTTCACGGCTTCGTCCCACACCAGCGAGTGCGTACCGAGCTTGGGCTTCCAGTGGAACTTGACGAAGTGGGACTCGCCCTTTGCATTGAAGAGCCTGTACGTGTGCACGCCGAAGCGCTGCATCATCCGCAGACTGCGCGGAATGCCGCGGTCGGACATCACCCACATCAGCGTATGCGTGGACTCGGGGCTCAGCGAGGCGCAGTCCCAGAAGTTGTCCCGTGCCGACGGGCCCGGTGGCATGCCGGGGTGCGACGCGGACCTCACCGCATCCACCGGGTCGGGGAACTCCATGGCGGCCTGAGTGAAGATCACCGGAATGCTGTTGCCGACCAGGTCCCAGTTGCCTTCGTCCGTGAAGAACTTGACGGCGAAGCCGCGGATGTCGCGAGCGGTGTCCGTGGCGTTGCGGTCCCCGGCCGCGGTCCAGAAGCGCGTGAACACGGGCGTGATCTTCCCGGCAGCCTGGAACGGCGCGGCCCGGGTGAACGTCGCCATCGACCTGTAGGCCTCGAAGTAGCCGTGGGCCGCCGAACCGCGTGCGGGCGTGATCGCCCCTGCCCCCGGCGCGTGTCGGTCCGCACGGAAGGGACCGTCGTCATTCGTGGCGAACGGCATTGCCGAACCACGGAACTGCGCCGCGGCAGGCCACGCCGCCGGGGAATGGTGCTCGGACGATGGTCTGTTGCGTGTCGCGTGGTCGACGTCGCGCTTGCTCTTCATGATCTGGGGTCCTGGGTCTCTTGATACCGAACGTGCGTGGCCGATCCGTGCGTCGGCGCTCGAGCGCATCACGCCAGCGGAACGACGGCGGGGAGGCAGCCGGGACTGCCGTGATCAGTCGTCGGTCGGCGGCGGTGTCCCGCCAGGCCCGGGGACCAGACGAGCACGCAGGTTCGCGTCCTGCCCGGGAGTTCCGCGCATGTCGGTGTTCACCATGCCTGCATCGATATCGCGCTTCGCCTGCAACATGGCAGGGTCCGGCGGATCCGGAGTGGTCGCTGTGGACTCGTCGCGTTCATGGGGAAGCGGGAGACCCACGGGAGAGTTCGGCGCTTTCGTGCGACGTGTGGGGGTGCCCTTCTGGCGCCCGACCGGACGCCTGCCTCGCGGGGTCATGGCCATCCGTCGACCTCCAGCGAGTGCCGCACGCGCTGCCCAGGCATCTGGTCCGGACCGTGGTCGATGTCAGGGTCGAAATCGGGGTCGTCCTGCGGCGGAAAGGTGTCGGGGCCCTCGTCGGGGTCGAGGGGTATCGCGCCGGGTTCGAAGTCCTCTCGTACGTCGGTCTTCGGATCGTGGAATCTGTGGAAATGGATCATGGGCATGGTGAAGGTTTCCAAATGAGTGGTGGTCCCGACGGGGCATGAGATGCTCCCCGTCGAAGAGGTCCGGGCCTGCCCGTGACAGGGCATGGCGCGGCGTGGTGTCGTGTGGCGGCAAGGGTGCGCGCCGGGGCTTTTCACGACATCGCCCGCGCAGCCCAGTGCAGTGCAAACTTCCCTCCGATGGCCGAAGCCATGGTGACCACGGTCCCCCAGGCCATGTCGATCAGCGACAGGCGCAACGGCCAGTCGCGCAGCGTCGCCAGGTTCGTGAGGTCGTAGGTGGCGTAGGCGAAGAAGCCGAACAGCGCCCCCATCATCAGCGTCGCACTCCAGCTCGAGCCGGGGTGCTGTGGCGACACGGCGAAGATCACCACGCCCGCCGCATAGATCAGGTAGAAGAGGACGGCGACGCCGACATTCGGCTTCGCAGCCATCAGGTGGCCGATGGCCTGCTGATAGATGGGCTTCGCGACCACACCCAGCCATAGCATGTCGAGAACGACCAGCACGAACGCGGTGCCGGCATACGCGGCGAGGTAGTTGCTCATGCCAACCTCGATGCGTACGGCGCATCGACTTCGCGACCAAGCGCTGTTCTCGCACGGAAGGGAGCGTCGGCAGCCGCGCCATTTCTCGCGAGAGTCGGTCGGCAGATCGAAAGCTTGCCCTTCATGGTGGTTGCGCCTGACGTACCTGGTTGTGAGGCCGAATCTTCGAGCCCGCTGCGCAAGATGTCTGTGCGGTGCGGGACGCTGGCGAACGTGTTCATCCCCGAACAGACGCGCCGCGCCGCACGATTCGTCCGAAGGCAGGTGTGCAGGCACACCGCCAGACCCATCCTCCGCAGGCAGCCGGCAGCTTCGCGGCCAGGAGACCCGGTCCACGGATGCCGGAGCATCGAGGAGGCGGCTCATACCTCGGGCGGATCGGTCTCGCGAGCCGGGTGGCGATGCATGCCGATGGCCTCGATGAAGCGCGCGGAGACACCCTTGGCATCAGCAACGGATTCGGCCACCAGCACCCCGGGATCCGCTTCCCCGGACGGGAGCACGGCCTCGACGCCCGCACGGTCGAGCAATGATTTCGAGGCGCCCAGCGCGAGCAGGGTCTTGCCGTGGCGGAACTGCAGCGTCACGAACTCGACCGCCTGGGCGAGGATCAGCAGCGAGTTCACGCCCACCTCCCCGTCAGGCAACACCACGGCATCGAACAATACCGGCGGGGCGTTCTCGAAGCTGGCGGTGGCCTCGAGGGCTTCACCGTCCGATGTCTCGACAGCACCAAGACGCGCTGCGACGACGGCACAGACGGCCCCGGCCTCCCGCAACGCAGCCGCCAACGCCAGGATCGGGGCCCCGGTCACCCCATGGGCCGCCAGCAGTGCCACCTTGCGTGTGCGGATTCCGCCGTCGCCGGGAAACGCCTTCTGCGAAAGCGCCGCCGAAACGGTCACCTCGGGTGTGTTGGGCTTCTCGAGCGCACGCGGCATCGCGGCGGGAACCGCGATACCCAGACCGTCCGCCACTTCCCCTGCCAGTTCCGAAGACACGTTGACGAGCGACGCCACCATGCGCTCGCGAATGGCGGGCACCGTCAGCTTGCTCAGCTCGAAGCGGAAGGCGCCGACGATGTGTGCCCGCTCGACCTCGGTCTGGCTTTCGTAGAACAGCGTCGCCTGGGTGTAGTGGTCCGCGAACTTCTCGGGCTTGCCGCGAAGCTTCTCGCCCTCGGTGGGTTGCGGGAACGACACGAAGCCGGCACCCCCTGCCTGGAACGGGCAGCCCCCGCCCAGCGAGTTGGGCTCGTACGCCACGCGACCCCGATGCACCGCTTGTCGGTGGATGCCGTCGCGCTGATTGTTCGAGACCGTGGCAAGCGACGCGTTGATCGGCAGCTCGTGGAAGTTGGCGCCCCCCAGGCGTGTGATCTGCGTGTCGATGTACGAGTGATGTCGCCCGGCGAGCAGCGGGTCGTTGCTGAAATCGATGCCGGGAACGACATGCGCGGTGCAGAACGCCACCTGCTCGGTCTCGGCGAAGAAGTTGTCGGGGTTGCGGTTCAGCACCATCCGTCCCACCGGCCGGACCGGCACCAGTTCCTCGGGGATGAGCTTCGTCGCGTCGAGCACATCGAAACTGAAGGCTTCGGCCTCTTCCTCGCTGAACACTTGCATGCCCAGTTCCCACTCCGGGTACTCGCCCGACTCGATGGCCTCCCACAGATCGCGTCGATGAAAGTCGCTGTCGGCACCCGCGATCTTCGCCGCCTCGTCCCACACCAGGGAATGCGTGCCGAGCTTGGGCGTCCAGTGGAACTTCACGAACTGCGAGGCGCCATCGGCGGTGACCAGCCGGAAGGTGTGCACGCCGAAGCCCTGCATCATGCGAAAACTGCGCGGAATGGCCCGGTCGGACATCACCCACATCAGCATGTGGGTGGTCTCGGGAGACAGCGAGGCGAAATCCCAGAAGGTGTCGTGCGCCGAGGCCGCCTGCGGCATGCCGTGATGCGGCTCCGGTTTCACCGCATGCACGAGGTCGGGGAACTTCATCGCGTCCTGGATGAAGAAGACAGGCATGTTGTTGCCGACCAGGTCCCACGTCCCCTCATCGGTGTAGAACTTCACCGCGAAGCCCCGTACGTCGCGTGCCGTGTCGACCGAGCCGCGCTCACCAGCCACCGTGGAGAAACGCACGAACACCGGCGTCACCTTTCCCGCCTTGGCGAACGGCGCCGCGCAGGTCAGATCCGGGAGTGCGTCATAGGCTTCGAAGTAACCATGCGCCGCCGAACCGCGCGCGTGAACGATGCGCTCCGGAATGCGCTCGTGATCGAAGTGCGTGATCTTCTCGCGCAGGATGAAGTCTTCGAGGAGCGTCGGCCCGCGCAGCCCGGCTTTCAGCGAGTTCTGGTTGTCGGCGATCGGCACCCCCTGATTGGTCGTCAGCACACACTTGGAACCATCGATGCGCGCCTGTGCAATCTGCCCATCCATGGCGTGCTCGCCGGGCAACGCAGGAGCCCCCGTCTTGGCGCTCACATTGACCTCACTCAGCGTGCTCGCCGACAGTGGGGCGGGCTGGGAGTCCGACGCCAGGCCGATCGGCGGATTCAGCGCGCTGTCGCGACCGAAGTCGCGCGCATTGAGCGCGTTGTGGGGCACGGACGCGACCAGGGCCTGGGCGCCTTCGACCTGCGCCATGACGGGGTCGGCCTCGGCGAGCGGCTGCCCGACGGGAACATTCGGGAACGGCGGGACGGGCTTGGGTTCGCCGGAAGTTCTGGCCGGTCTGGGGGGCGACGTCATTTTTTTCATGGTGGTCCTCCAACGAGAGCGTGATCAGGATTTGCGGGGACCGCATGGCGGCGGAAGCTCCTGCGAGCCCGACCGATCTCTCGTCCGGACTCACCAGGGATGCGGTTACGGCATGCCTGCGACGACCATGTCGGCCGTGGCAGTGAAACGCGTCAGCCGTGGCCGTCCACGCGGTTCCATGCGTCTCTTGCCGCATGCCGGGCACTGTCCCAGCGCAGCGTGGATGCCCGCGTGCCCTCGCTCCACTCCCGCGAGATCTCGGGCTCGACGTCCTCGAACGTCCGCCCCGGATACCGCCTGTAGGCATCGACGCCCAGTCCATACGCCGGCCCATAGTCTTCATAGGTCGTTCCGGTCTCGACGTAGTCCCGGGTGCTGTAGTGCTCGCGCCAGTACTGGTCCTCCTCCGTCGGATCGATGGCTTCCGCGACCCCCTTTCCAGTCAGCCCGCCGACCACGGCGCCCACCGCGGCACCGATGACCGTTCCGACCGGTCCCGCGACCGTCCCCACTGCAGCCCCGGCAGCGACGCCACCCAATGCGGCGCCGACGCCGGTACCGACCGGGTGCGCACCCGGTTCGCCCGTGATGGGGTCCTGGTTGTTGTCGTCTTCAGATCTTTCGTTGATGTTGTTCATGGCGCTTCCTTGAATGTGGGATGTATGGCGGTGCTGGCGATCAGCGCACGGCGCCGCGTCGGAACAGGTTCACGATCGCAAGAAGAATGACTGCGCCGACGAACGACACGAGCATTCCGGGGAGGCTGAAGTTGTCCTGGTTGATGGTCCCGACGCCGACGAGCGGCGAGACGAACCAGCCGGCCACCATGGCACCCACGACGCCTACGACGACGTTGAGCAACATGCCCTGCTGGTCGTTGGTCTTCATCAGCATGCTGGCAAGCCAACCAATGAGACCGCCGACGATCAGCCAGATGATGAAGTTCATGAGAAGCCCTCCTGAGTGATTCTTTCCGTCTCGCACGAGATGCACGGGACTCGAGGGAGGATGGTGTTGCTGGGTCGAGGACAGGTCTGTACGGCGCCGAACACGCTCAGAGTTGCGAGCCGATCACCGAGGCAAACCACTCGCCGACCCGCTCTCGTGCGGGACGAGCCAGCCACTGCGCATACGTCACGCGCTGCGAGAGCGCCAGATCGGCTTCGAACGTCGCGGTCTGGATGGCGGCGAACCGCTGATCGAAAATGTTCAACGTCGCTTCGTCATTGAGCCGGAAGGACCGGTTGTCGAAGTTGGTCGACCCGACCGAGGTGAGCAGCCCGTCCACGATCATGAGCTTGCAGTGGTACATGGTCGGTTCGTACTCGGCGATGGTGGCGCCGGCGCGGAGCAGCGCACCCCAGGTCGCCCGTGACGCATTGCGGACGGCGTCGCTGTCGATATGTTTGCCTGGCAGCACGATGCGCAACCTGACCCCGCGCTCGAGCGCGGCCACGAGCGCTCGCAGCGTCAGCGCATCCGGGACGAAGTACGCAGCGGAGATGTCGATGGAACGCGATGCCGAGGTCACGGCGAGCAGGTACATCAGCTGCATGCTCTCGCTGCCGCCACTGGGTGAGCTGCTGAACATCTGCGCCATCGCCTGCCCCGCTGGCACGAGCACCGGGAAGTAGGCGGCGCCATGGAGAAGGTCGCCCGTGACCTTGATCCAGTTGTCGATGAAGACCGACTGCATCTGCGCCACCACTGGGCCTTCCACCTCGAAATGCGTGTCCCGCCAGTGGGCTGGATCCTGTGCACGGCCGGTCCATGGAGGCGCGACACCAACGCCGCCGGTGAACCCCATCCGCCCGTCGACGATGAGAAGCTTGCGGTGGGTCCGATTGTTCATCCGCCCAAGGTGCGACCAGTGCGGCGGATGAAAGCGCCGGATCTGCACCCCGGAGTCAGCCATCACCGCCAGCAGACTTTCGTCCATCTTTGCGCTACCGACCCAGTCGAGCAGCACATGAACCTTCACTCCCTGGCGCGCGCGCTCCGCCAGGGCGTCGGCGAACGCTTGGCCGACCTCACCCGACCAGTAGATGTAGGTCTCGAAGGTGATGGACACCCGGGCTGCCCGAATCGCCGCCAGCATGGGCGGGAAGATCTCGTCACCATTCAGCAGGGCCCGCGCTTTCGTTCCGTGCACGAACGGCAGCCCCAGAAGGATGCCGATCTCGTGCATGAACCGGGGGTCGTCCAACGCGTAGAGTCTCTCGATGCGCCGTTCGATCTTTGTTTCGCCCCCGAGGAAGTTCGACACCAGGAGACCGATCACCAGACAGAGGCTGGCGACACCTCCTGCAACCAGCAAGCACCACGGCGTTCCGCGCATGAGTCAGGTTCGCGGGAGGGTCAGTGCCTGGATCCAAGCGTGTCCTTGGGCGAACGGGGTGACGTCGACGCGGCAGTACCCGCCTTCCAATGTCGCCCGCCCTTTGGGACGTCGTGGCCACGCAAGGCGCCTGCAACGCGTCTCGCAGTGTTCAGCCAGATGCTCGCGAAGGGGTTCACCTTCAACCAGGGACTGGTCATATTGCACCTCCATTGCTGTTGCCTACGCGCGGACCGGACCGCGGACGGCGGCCCCTCACGAGTTCCGAACGCGCAAACGCGGAAAGGAACTGCATCCGGCCTCCAGCGAACAGGGAACGTATGGGCGCCATCGGGCTCAGCCGCAAGAGAGTGGACCAGATTCATATCTGCGATCGTCTCAAGCTTCCCGAGCCAGCAGGTCCTCCTTGCGTGCGGCCAGCTTCGCCCCGAGCGCGACCATGTCGAGTGACGATGCCTTGGCCTTGGGGAACATCTCGGTGTGCTCCTCCTTGACGTGATGCTTCACGTACTCCGACAGAACCTTGACCTTGGCCTCGTACATCTCGCCGCCGGGCTCGATAGCGAGAATCTGGTCGATCAGATCCTTCACGCCGGCGTGCTCCACCGTGGCTTCAGGCACCAGCAGCTTGTCCTTGAGGGCCGCCTTGACCGCTGGGTAGAAGATCTCTTCCTCGATCTGCGCGTGCACGGTGAGCGCCGTGCAGATCTCCGCGATCAGCACCTTTCGCTTCGCGCTGGAACGGGCTTCCTCGTACTCGGCAAACATCTGTCTCACAGCCTCGTGGTCAGCCTTCAGGAGCGCAATGGCGTCCTTGGCTTCGCTCTTCGCCTTGTCTGGTGCGGGTGTCTTGGCGGCATTCATGGGGAATCCTTTGTCTGGTAGGTGAAATCGATTGGTGCTGCTACAGGAACAACGCGATCAGGATGATGATCGGGATGGGAATGCCCAGGAAAAGCAAAAGCAGGGAACGCATGGGGACCTCCGAGGGTGAAGGTGGGAACGTTCAGGCGTCACGACGCCGTCCACCGAACGTCGCGGCCAAGCTGGCGACGAACGCTCCGATGAGCAATGACACGAACAGCCAGATCGCGCTGTACGCCGAAGCCTTGCGAGCCTTGTCGGCGACGTCACGCGCCACCACTTTCGCGTTTCGCAGCTGGGTCTGCGCTCTCGCGTAGACATCCACAACACGCGTCTCTGCTTCCTGCTGCGAGAGGCCGGTGCGCTGGGCCACAAGCTGGCCGACGTAGCGGATATCGGCGTCGGGAAGAGGATCCGACCGACTCACGTTCATGAAGATGCGGCTGATCACCGCCGCTTCGTTGCCGTAGGTTCCGACGTCAGTGGGCGCACCGACTGCCGCGCCGCCGTTGCTGTTGGCAATGCCCGCCACGGTGTGGTCCCGCCTGAACAAGGAATCGATGAAGTAACCCATCGGGCCATCGTCACTTGCCTGCGTCCTTCCCGCCGATTCGGACGCACTTTCAAGGGCGGAGGTCGCCGTGCCTGCGACGCCACCGACCATGGCAGCGCCGGATTGGGCGGCACCTCCGAGAATCGATCCGATCGCCGATGTCAGCAGGGCAGCGGTCGCGAGCGATGCAATGGCCCATGCCAGGAATCCGTGGGCGGTGTCACGAAAGTAGACCTCGTCGGAGTTCACTTCGGTCCACCTCGTGCGAAGGCGGCCAGCCAGATAGCCTCCGACCCCCGACGCCACGAGCTGCGTGAAAGTCAGCCACACGATGGTCGACACGCCGAACGTCGTGGCGCTCACGCCATCTCCTGCCCACGGTGACACCGAGGACAACCCAAGGCCGACACCGAGGATCAGCAGAATGAGGGACAGTGAGGCCGCCGCAGCAGCGCCCGCGGCGATGGCGCCCCAGGAGATCGCGCTGCCCTGGGGTGAAGCGTCGTCGTAGGCGCCGCTGAGGGCACGTGTGCGGACGCGGTCTTCCGCGGTTGCTGTAGAGGAACTTGGCATCGGGACTCCCTTTGCGAAAGCGGATCGAGCGCCGGATAGTCGGGGTCTCGTGCTTTGCGCACAGTCCGGACAGTAGGGAAGCCACTAAGCAGTGGTCTGTTCGCTCCCGTACGCCAAAGAAGCGTCCAAGGGCACTCTGCATCGCTCCGCCGCAGGGGCGCTCGACAGAGGGGCAACGCCGATGACGTCCGCGCGCATCCTCGGCGTTGAACGGCTCTTCCCGACCGACCGTCACCGGTATCGGTTCCACTCGGCCCCGTGCATCCCATGGCGTCGAGACCATCCGCTTCGAAGACGATGCGGACCCAGCAGCAGTCATCATCGAAGGCACCGACCACAAGGGCTCGATGCGTCGATGGACTCGGGGGGCTACGAAACCGAGGACAGCACCGCGCAAACCATCCTCCCGACGGTGAAGCTCGACGGGTCGAGCGGCAAGATGCTGCGCCAGGCAATCGCTGCCACGACACGGGGTGGCGTCTGCAGCGCGTCAGGCTCGTGCGCGGACTTCATTTCGAGAAGACGGAGGACACCTGCCGGAAGGTCGTGCTGCTGCCGCGAGGCAACGTGGCTGCGTTCGCACTTCGCGCATGCCGCAGCGGCCACCCATTGCAGGCTAGCGCATCGCGGTAGTCTGGCCTTCCGGATGGTCGGCTCGTTCCGAAGCAGCTATCCGCCGGCCGGGGATTCGTCATTGCGGATCACGCTCATCTCACCGTCCGATTCGAGATACATGCACTTGACGTCGGCGATGTCCTCCACGCCCTCGTGGCGGATCTTCGCGTTCAACTCCTCGTCGGTGATGAACTCCCTGCGCATGTTCCTGCGCAGCATCTTTCCATCGCGCACGAGGCAGAGGCGCGGCGCCGAAGTGAAGCGCTGGACGAGCGGGAATCGATAGCTGGTGTAGTTGAGCAGGTAGCTCCAGGACACGAGAGTGCCGATCAGGACCATCCCGTCGATGGCAGAGGTGCCGCTGCCGATCATGCTGTTCTGGGCTGCATCGCCGAGGATCACGATGAACAGAAAATCGCTGATGGCCAACGACCCCACGTCGCGCCTCAGGACGAAGCGCAACACGATGAACAGGAACCAGTACATCAACGTGCCGCGCAGCATCAGCTCCAGGGGTGACACCGTGAAGGCGAAGGTATCGGCGAGATTGATGTCGAAAAGATTCATCGGATCTCCGCGGTCCGCCAATGCGCGCGCATTGCAGTACAGCGGCTGCGCGTCATCAGGATCCCTGGGGCGGGTTCACCCGCCGAGCGGGCGCCGGCTCTCGCCACCACCGTGGGAGAGGTTGCACGTCAGAAAGGCCTCCAGTGCCTGGAAGAACATCGACGGCACTTCGAAGTATGGCAATGCGCCCGTCTGATAGACCGTGGTCTTCCAACTGCCTGAGCCGTTGACGAGCCCCTTGCCGCGGAAGTCCTTGAAGTCTCCGTGTACCCCGTAGCTCATCCAGACGGGCTGCGACACCTCTTCGTAGATGCGATGAATGTCGTCGCTGAACAGCCCACCCGAGAGAAAGTGGAACGGCGCGTGTCGCGCACCCGGATGCCGGGCGGTGACGACGTCGTACGCCCAAAGCGTCTCATCGATGGACCGGCTTCCCCAGGTGCGCTGCAGGAAGTAGCGGATGACCGCAGGCCGCGTAAGCAGCCGATACAGGGTGCCTGACCATGGCTTGTCGCTGATCAGCGCGTGCAGCCAGGGGATGGTCCGCGTGCTTCCCGGGGCCCCCCGACGCGACTTCGTGCCCTTCAGGCCGGTGGGACTGACGAAGGCAAGCCGACGCCATCGGGCCGGCTGCTCGACGGCGGCGCGCGCGAGGAACTCGCAGCCGAGCGACACTGCGAGTGCATCGATGGGCGCATCCCCGCAACGCTCTCGCACCCTTTCGGCCAGGGCGTGAAGCGCATCGGTCATCAGACGTGGATCGTAGAGACGGTCCGGCCGATCACTCAGCCCGAATCCTGGCAGATCGATGGCGAACACCGTGCGTGTGGCGTGGAAGTGCTTGAAAAGTGGCCTGACCTCGGCGGCGGACGGCGCGGCATTTATGCTGTGGATCAGGATGAGGGGCGGCCCGCTGCCGTCGATGTAGCAGTTCACGCCGCTGACGTCGATGCGTTCGCCATCGAGCGCTGGCGGCAGAGCCGATTCGAGGCGCTCGTCCACGGCGACGGCTGGCCATTTCGCGTGGTCCTCGGCGACCCGTGGCGTCAGGCGTTGCGCATCTGTGTGCAGTCGGGGATCCATGCCCGGACGTTGTTCCTCGCCCGTGCTTCACGTCGGTTCGGTGTGCCACAAAACCTCTTCGGCAAGGCGATGCCTCCCGCTCGAAAGCTCTCTGTGCGCGACCGCCGGGGCCTTGGTCTGGAACCGCACGGACAACCATGGCCCGGGCCGTCAGGATGCGGCCACACATGGTCTTGTCGTGACTGGTGCTTCCCCCGACGGCGGCTGAACGCTCGCCATTCCCGGTGGCACCCACCTCGCGACGGGACCGGAGTTCCGGGTGGATGGACCATGCATGGATTGCGGACGGACCACCGACAGCGAACGGGGCGCACAGCCCCGCCCTCACCTCTTCTCTCGCTCTGGAGCACCAACCATGAATACCAGCACAACACGTCTGATGCTCGGCATGACTCTCACTGCCATCGCCACCTCCCTGCTGATCGGCTGCAACAAGGCGCCCGAGTCATCGCAGGACACGCCGGTGGCCCCAGTCTCGATGGACACTCAGGCGAATGATTCGACCATCACTTCGAATGTGAAGTCGGCGCTCATGGCCGACTCCACCGTCAAGGACTTCGACCTGCAGGTCGAGACACGTACAGGCACCGTGCAACTCAACGGAGCCGTCGACACCCAGGCACAGATCGACCAGGCGATCTCCGTCGCGCGCGGCGTGACAGGCGTGTCGGCAGTGGAGAATGGCATCACGCTCAAGGGTGCGAGCACCAGCCTCGGGACCAAGATCGACGACACCAGCGTGACGGGGCGCGTCAAGGCGGCCTTGCTCGCGGACCCCGACGTGAAGAGCCTCGACATCAGCGTGGCCACCACGAACGGCGAGGTGCAACTCACGGGTGTCGTCGACAACCAGGGCCAGATCGATCAAGCCACCCGGATCGCCCGCGCCGCGGAAGGCGCGAGCAGCATCAAGAGCGACCTGAGGATCAAGCAATGAGCGACGCTCCCCTCGACAATCTGACCGACATCGCCACCCTGCGCAGTCAGGCCCGCAGACATATCGAACGCGGTGCCGTGACCGCCGGCTACAGTGCCGACCGAGACAAGGTGCTCAAGCTGCTCAACGAGGCGTTGGCCACCGAGATGGTCTGCGTGCTCCGCTACCGGCGCCACCACTTCATGGCGCGCGGCATCCACGGTCAGAACGTCGGCGCCGAGTTCCTTATCCATTCCAACGAAGAGCAGGGCCACGCCGACCTGCTCGCGACACGCATCGTGCAACTCGGTGGTGAACCCGATTTCTCGCCCGACAACCTGACGGAACGAAGCCACGCCGAGTACATCCCCGGCAACACCCTGCTCCAGATGATCCAGGAGAACCTCGTCGCCGAGCGCATCGCCATCGACAGCTACCGCGACATGGTCCGCTACCTGGGCGAACAGGACCCCACGACGTCCGACCTGCTGAAGCAGATCCTGGCGGTGGAGGAGCAGCACGCCGACGAGCTTGCGGATCTTCTCGTAGGCATGCCCAACCTGCAGGTCTGACCAACCGACGCGGCAATGGCCCCCAACACCATTGCTCGGGCGCCTCGCCGCGTCGAGTGAGCCCCCGAGCCCACGCTCGGTGGGCTGGTCGCGGCGTAGATGGCAAGACCGCGTCCCGGCGTGACACGCAGGTGGAAGATCGGTGGTTGCGTCGCGGTCGAGCGCCATCGCCCGCACTTCGAAGGCACCGCCCAACGTGGATCGTTGACTGCCTTTGCAGATCCACCGGGGGATCGCATGAGCTTCGCACTTTGGCTGGCCGTGAGTGGGTTGCTGCTGCTGTTCATGGCGCTCAGCGGCACACTGCTTTCGCGCATGCCCGTGAGCACATCGATGCTCTATCTGCTGGCCGGGGTGGCCGCAGGCCCGCTCGGGTTCGCCATGGCGGACCCGGTGCTGACCACTTACGCGGTGCTGCTGCAGCATCTCACCGAGATCATCGTGCTGCTGTCGCTCTTCACCTCGGGCATGAAGATGAGCCTCGGGCTGCACGACCGGCGCTGGTCTCCACCACTGCGCCTGGCGCTGGGATCGATGATCGCGACGGTGCTGATGACGACCGCCGCAGGTGTCGTGCTGCTGGGCCTCCCGCTCGGCGCCGCGGTCCTGCTGGGTGGAATCCTGGCCCCCACCGACCCCGTGCTGGCAACGGATGTGCAGGTGGACAACCCGACCGACCGCGACCAGCTGCGCTTTGCGCTCACTGGCGAAGGGGGTCTCAACGACGGCACTGCCTTTCCAGTGGTGATGCTGGGCCTGGGTCTGCTCGGCGTGCACGAGCTGGGCGAATTTGGTTGGCGCTGGGTGCTGGTGGACGTTCTCTGGGCCACCGGTGCCGGCATCGCCATCGGCGCCCTGCTCGGCACCGGGCTGGGTCGTTTCGTACTGCACCTGAGACACCGGTATCACGAGGCCATCGGCTTCGAGAACTTCTTTGCGCTCGGCCTGATCGGCCTTGCGTACGGCGTTGCGGTACTGGCGCACGCCTACGGCTTCTTGGCTGTGTTCGCGGCCGGCCTCGCACTCCGTCACGCTGCACAGGTGGGTACCCGAGCCGCCACGCAATCGCCAGCTGACGTGCGCTCCGCCATCAGCGCCGAGGTTGCTGAACAGCGGGCTGAAGACGCCTTGGCGCGAGCGGGACCCGACCGCGCGGATCAGATGGCCACCGACCCGAAATATGCATCGGCCTACCTGGCTCATGGAGTGCTGAACTTCAACGAGCAGCTCGATCGCATCGGCGAGATGGTGGGCGTGGTGATGCTCGGCATGCTCCTCTGGGCTGTGCAATGGCCAGTGGCGGCGCTCTGGTTCGTTCCGCTCATGCTGGTGGTGGTGCGCCCGCTGGCGGTGGCTGCCGGGCTTGCCGGTTCGCGAACTTCACCCGTGCAGCGCCGGCTGATCGCCTGGTTCGGCATTCGCGGTGTGGGCTCGCTGTACTACCTGTGCTTCGCGATCGTTCACGGACTGCCCGCCGAGCACGTCGAAACGCTGGTGGGCCTGACGATCGCCGTCGTGGTGACGTCGATCATCGTGCACGGCGTGTCGGTGATGCCGCTGATGGCGCGGTACCGTCACGTGGGCAGAGGTCGAGAAGGCTCGCGTCGTTGATCCCGGTGCATCACGGCGGGTGGTGACAGGCCCGGCCGGCGACAACGCGCAGCGCCATCATCGCCTCGAGAATCCCAAGACCGGTTCGCCGCCGGGGGCGGGCACGCCTGGGCGAGCTTCGAACCCGGCCTCATACTCTGCGCAATGCTGCCGACACTCATATCGCGTGGCATGGATGTTCGGCCACGAGCCCGGATGGGTCGTGGGCGGAGTTGGTGCGAGCCGTGGGGCACGATCGCACGGCGCGCCGCCTCCTCGAACCCGCATTCCAGCCGAAGCCCGCGATGACGCTCTGGGGCCTGCCGTCGCGATCCGCGCGATCAATCACAGTCTCCCAAGCATTGACTGCCTCGCGAACAAGGAGCCTGAAGACCGTGACCGAGCCACATTCCGTCACCCTCCTGGAGGTCGACTACCGGCTCATCTTCGACATGGCCGGCAACGGCATGGCGTTCACGCATGCGACGTCGGGCCGCATCATCGACGTGAACGAGAACCTGCGCCGGACGGTCGGCCTGCCTCGTGAGGAGATCCTGGGCAGGACCGCGGTCGAGCTTCGCATCTGGACAGACCTGGCCGACCGGGCGGCGTGCGTCCACGAACTCGAACAGTCGGGCCAGTTGAAAGACTACGAGGCTCTTCTGAGAGTCGGCGGGGAAGACGTCCCGCACCTGGTTTCCGGCCGGGTGATCGAACTCCGCGGTGAACGCCATGTGCTCTGGGAGTTCCGCGACATCGGCGAACGGGTCAAGGCCGAAGCGGCGCTGCGGGAACGCAAGGAGGTCCTGAGCGCCATCTTCTCCCAGGCCGGAGACGGGATCGACCTCGTCGATGCGCAGACGCTGGCCATCCTGGAGGTGAACGATGCGGCCTGCCAGATGATGGGGTACACGCGTGAGGAGTACCTGCAACTGTCTCTGCCGGACATCCAGCCGGACCAGGACGTGGCGCAGCTGCGCGCGGCAGTGGCAGGGTTCGTCGCACGGGGCAGTGCCAGTTTTCCGAGTCGACACCGCCGCAAGGACGGCTCGGTGTTCGACATCCACCTGAACATCCGGTCGATCAAGCTGCGCGGGCACGACTGCCTGGTGGCCGTCTGGCGCGACACCAGCCGGGAACAACAAAGCCGCGAAGCCCTGCTCAGGGCTGCGCAATGGCATCGCGCCCTCCTGCAGAACACCGTGGAAGGGGTATGCATCTTCGATGAGACGCGGACGGTCCTCGAAGTGAACGACCGGTTCGCAGACATGCTCGGCTACACCCCGGGCGAGATGACCGGCATGAAGCCTTCGGCGTGGGACATCGACCTCACCGACGCGGTCATGGAAGCGCGCTTCCCGCTGGATGACGCGAGCCCCATCACGTTCGAGACCCGCCATCGCCGCAAGGATGGTTCGATCTACGACGCCGAAGTCAGCTTCCAGCGCGCGCGGATCGGCGACCGCCACATCGCTGTCACCGTCGTCCGCGACATCAGCGACCGCAAGCGGGCCGAGAAGCGGCTGGAGGACAGCGAGCAGCGGCTGCGACTCGCGATGAGCGCAGCGAAGATGGCGGTCTGGGAGTTCGACTTCGTGGCGAACGAGCTGTTCTGGTCGCCTGAGATCTACACGCTCTTCGGTGTGGCGCCGATGGCGCCCTCGCGCGACCTGCTCCAGTCGCTCGAGCACGAGGCGGACCGCGGACTTGCCGATGCCGCGATGCAGCGGGCCATTGCAGAGGGTTCGAACTACCACGCGCAATACCGGGTGGTGCTGGACGGCGTGACCCACTGGGTCGACGACCGCGGCATGATCGACTACGCGCCGGACGGGCGCCCTCTGCGGGTCATCGGTCTCGCCCAGGACATCACGGCGCAGAAGAATGCCGAACAGGCGCTTGCGGAGTCGCGCACCGTGCTCCGGACGGTCATCGACGCGGTGCCCATGCGCGTCTTCTGGAAGGACAAGGACCTCCGCTATCTCGGATGCAACCCGCTCTTCGCGCAGGATGCCGGCAAGGCAAGCCCCGACGATCTGGTCGGCACGGACGACTTCACATTGACGTGGGCCGATCAGGCCGATCTGTATCGGATGGACGACCGCGCGGTGATGGCGTCGGGCCGCACGAAGCTCAACTTCGTGGAACCACAGACCACGCCGGACGGCCGGACCATCTACTTGCGGACATCGAAGGCGCCGTTGCGGGACAGCCGGGGCGAGATCTTCGGCGTTCTTGGAATCTACGACGACATCACGGAGCAGAAGCGCGGCGAACTGGAACTCGCGGAGCATCGCCAACACCTGGAGGCGCTGGTCGGGAAGCGCACCGCCGACCTCCAGGCACTGCACAAGCAACTGCTCGACACGCAGTTCGCCATGGAGAAGGTCGGCATCGGCATCACGTGGAACAACCTCGAAACCGCGAGGATCACGTACGCCAACACCTACGCCGCGAACCTGCTCGGCTACACCGTCGACGAACTCCTGAACCTCACCGTACCCGACATCGATCCGGGCTTCCCGTTAGAGCGGTACTGGCAGATCGTGGAAGAGATACGGGTGCACGGGCATCTCCAGTTCGAGACCCACCAGCAGACCCGGGACGGCCGCCTGATCCCCGTGGAGCTGGCGGTCTACTACCACGAGGGGAGTGCGTACTCTCCGCCCCGCCTCATCGTGTTCGTCACGGACATCGCCCGGCGCAAGGAGACGGAGCACGCGTTGCTTCAGGCCAAGGCCGCAGCCGAGGCAGCCAACCTCGCCAAGAGCGACTTCCTCGCCAACATGAGCCACGAGATCCGGACGCCGCTCAACGCGATCACCGGCATGGCACATCTGATCCGGCGGAGCGGCCTGTCGCCGGAGCAGAGCAGGCGGATGGACGTCCTGGTCGCCTCCGGGCAGCACCTGCTGGGCATCATCAATGCCATTCTCGAACTGTCGAAGATCGAGGCAGGCAAGTTCACGCTGGAGTCGACGCCGCTGGACGTGGAGGGCATCGTCGGCAAGGTCATCTCCATTCTGCGAGAGCGCGCCGACGCCAAGCATCTCGAAATGCGTTGCGAAGTCGACACTCTGCCGACGGGCCTCCAGGGCGACGCCGTGCGCCTGCAGCAGGCGCTGCTCAACTACGCGGGCAACGCCATCAAGTTCACGGACACCGGCTGCATCACGCTGCACGTCGGAGTCCTTGACGACACTCCCGAAAGCACACTCGTCCGATTCGAAGTGCGCGACACGGGGATCGGCGTGGCGCCCGAGGCATTGGCCAGACTGTTCAGCAGCTTCGAGCAGGCGGACAACTCCATCACCCGCAAGTACGGGGGCACCGGCCTGGGGCTGGCCATCACGAGACGGCTCGCCGAGATCATGGGCGGCGAGGTCGGCGCGGAAAGTCAGCCCGGCACCGGCAGCACCTTCTGGTTCACGGCCCGCCTCGCGAAGGGGGACCCCGGATCTCCAGTGAGCAGCGACCTCTTGCCGGCACAGGCCGAAGCGCGTCTGCGCGACGAACATGCCGGTGCGCGCCTGCTGCTCGCCGAGGACGACCCGGTGAATCAGGAGATCGCCCTGCACCTGCTGCAGGAGGTCGGCCTGCAGGCCGACGTCGCCAACGACGGGCTCGAGGCCGTCGAACTGGCGAGCCGCAATGACTACGCCGTGATCCTCATGGACATGCAGATGCCCCGCCTCGACGGCCTGGAGGCGACACGACGCATCCGCCGCCTGCCGCGCCGCGAGCACGTGCCGATCGTGGCCATGACCGCGAACGCGTTCGCCGAAGACAGGCAGCGCTGCCTCGACGCCGGCATGGATGACTTCATCACCAAACCGGTGGAGCCGGATGTGCTCTACGCCACGCTGCTCTGCTGGCTCCCCGCGGGCATGGTCCGCGAGCGTCGCCCCCGCCTGTCGCATAACGAGGCATCCGGCGAAACGCCCGCCGACACGACAGGCGCCGTCGACTCATCGCCGGCGTGGCCCCCCGCCGACGTTCCCGGTTTCGATCTGCCATGCGCCCTGCAGCGCATGCGCGGCAAGCGTGCATCGCTCGAACGACTGCTCCGCCTCTTCCGCGACAGCCAGGAGCACAACGTCCTGGCCATCGGCCACGCGCTCGAGAGCGATGACCATCCCACCGCGCACCGTCTGGCGCACAGCCTTAAGGGCTCCGCAGGCAGCGTCGGCGCCGTCGCCCTCCAGGAAGCCGCCGCCCGCCTCGAAGCGGAACTGAAGGACACGCCGCACGGGATGAACGTCGAGATCTGCTCGGCGCGTTTCCGCGATCTGCAGACGGAATGGACGCGCGCGATGGACAACCTCGGCCGGGTCCTGAAATAGGCCGGGGGAATCCACCCACTGTCACAGAATCGCTATCGCAGTGACACGCCTCTGACGCGAAAGCTCGCCATGATCGCGGCAACTCAATCGCACGATCCGGCCCAGTGGACGACGACGACGCGCTGCCGCACTACCGATTCCGGACCATCTGGATCTCAGACGTACACCTGGGCACGCCGACCTGCCAGGCGGAGCATCTCCTCAATTTCCTGCGACACACCGAATCGGACACGCTGTTCCTCGTCGGCGACATCGTCGACGGCTGGCAGATGCGGCGTCGCTGGTTTTGGCCGCAGTCGCACAACGACGTGGTGCAGAAGGTCCTGCGGAAGGCGCGCAAGGGCACGCGCGTGGTCTACGTCGCCGGCAACCACGATGAAGTGATGCGGCACTTCCTCGGCCTGGCCTTCGGCGGCATCGAGGTCTGCGACGAGCACATCCACACGACGTCGGACGGGCGCCGCCTGCTGGTCATCCACGGCGATCTCTTCGATGCCGTGGTCTGCGGTGCGAAGTGGCTCGCACATCTCGGCGACCAGCTGTACATGTTCACCCTGAAGCTGAACCAGTGGCTCAACAGCGCCCGCGCCAAGGCCGGCCTGCCCTACTGGTCGCTGTCACGCTTCATGAAGGACAAGGTGAAGAACGCGGTCAACTACATCACGCACTTCGAAGATGCGCTCGCTGACGAAGCACGCCGCCGCGACTTCGACGGCATCGTGTGCGGCCACATCCACAAGGCGGAGATCCGCGACATCGACGGGATCCTGTACTGCAACGACGGCGACTGGGTCGAGAGCCTCACCGCGCTGGTCGAACTGGAGGACGGCGAGCTCCGGATCATCGACTGGAAAGCGATCGAGGCACTGCGGCGGAGCGACTTCACGGAGGGTTCCATTCCGGGGGCGCCGGTGATCCCGAGGGGTGCACCAGCATTCGCGCGCGCTGTCGCTGAAGAGGCGGTGGTCGCGCCGTAGTGCCCCGTGGGTCGGGCTGCAGCTCGACGCCTGCGTGCCTGGATTCGCCGTTGATCCCAAGCCGACGCAGCGTCGAGCTGTTGCTCGACCCACGAAGAGCGTTCGCCATTCGAAGCCGCAGCGCCGAAAACAACCCCCGTGGGTCGGGCTCCGCCCGACGCCCGCGTTCCTGGATTCGCCGCTGATCCCAAGCCGACGCAGCGTCGAGCGATGCTCGACCCACGAAGAGCGTTCGCCATTCGAACCCGCAGCGCTGAAAACAACCCCGTGGGTCGGGCTCCGCCCGACGCCCGCGCTCCTGGATTCGCCGTTGATCCCAAGCCAACGCAGCGTCGAGCGATGCTCGACCCACGAAGAGCGTTCGCCATTCGAAGCCGCAGCGCTGAAGACAACCCCGTGGGTCGGGCTCCGCCCGACGCCCGCTTTCCCGGCTTCGCTGCTGATCCCAAGCCGACGCAGCGTCGAGCGATGCTCGACCCACGAAGAGCGTTCGCCATTCGAAGCCGCAGCGCTGAAAACAACCCCCGTGGGTCGGGCTCCGCCCGACGCCCGCGCTCCTGGATTCGCCGCTGATCCCAAGCCAACGCCGCGTCGAGCGATGCTCGACCCACGAAGGGCGTTCGCGACTGGATGCCGCGGCGCTGGCAAGAATCCCCCGTGGGTCGGGCTCCGCCCGACGCCCGCGCTCCTGGATTCGCCGTTGATCCCAAGCCGACGCCGCGTCGAGCGATGCTCGACCCACGAACACCATCGCTCCTGGTGCCCACCGAGATCATCACAGCCCCCTACCCCTTCCCTCCCACCGGCATACGCATCAGCGCCTCCCCCATCCTGATCCGGGCACCATCGTGGATCCCTTCCGCCAACGTGAAACCGCGCGGCGCGAGCACGATGATCGTCGAGCCGTGCTCGAACCACCCCATCTCCTGCCCCTTCGCGTACCCGGCGTCGCAATCGATCACGTTCGGCCCGCGATAGCGCAGGTGTAGTGGACTCGCGAGGCAGTGCAACCGGATGCTCGCGACGAGAATGGCCGCGACGGGCACTAACGTGACCAGATGCTCGGCCTCGCCGATCCACGTCTGCACAACCGCCCGCTCGTTCCTGCAGAACAGCTGCTCGACCCGCTTCAGCGCAATCGGGTTCACGTTCCACGTGTCGCCGGAGATGTACGTCACCCGCCGCACGCGGCAATCGTGAGGGGCATGGAACCGGTGGTACATGTTGGACATGAGGCGCAGCGTGACGTACGTGCCGTCGCGATAGCGATCCTCGAGGCGGGGATCGCACAGCAGATCGTGAAGCCGATACGGGAAGCCCTTGGCCTGGAACACCACGCCATCGGCGACCTGCCCGCACGCCCCGACGATCCCGTCGCTGGGGCTCGTGAGCACGGACGCGTCGGGATCTATCGGTCGGGCGCCGGGCTTGAGTTCCCGGATGAAGCAGTCGTGCATGCTCCGGAACGAGGTCTCCCGGGCCTCCGACAGGTCGAGATCGCCGAAGAAGCGCCACACCGCGATGGAGAAGTCCCGCACCCACGGATGCTCGATCCGGCTGAACCGCCCCATGAGCATCGTGAGCCAGCGTCGGGGAATGCGGTTGGTCAGGAGGAAATTGAGGTCCTCCTGCTGGGCGATACGAAGAATTGAGTTTCGAATGGTCATGGATTCGTAAAACGACGCTGGTAAATGCTAGGCATGGACTCGACCCTCGCGCTCTCCCTGCTCGGCGCGGCGACCCTCGCCGCCGTCACCCCGAAACTGAAGGCACGCATCGCGCTGTCGCGCGCGAAGCACCGGTCGCTGGCGGGCCACGCCCGCATGAGCCGGGCCCTGGCGAAGTTCGTCCCGTACTACGAGTTCGAAGGCGAGCGGTTCTTCCGCGCCGACGATGCCCCTCCGGACTTCGTGAGCCGGCGCGTGGCCGGCTTCGATCGCCTCGCGGCGCTGTATCGGACCCGGTTCGCGAAGACGGCACATCTCACCGCGGAGACCCGGGAGGGCGTCTCGGATCTCCAGTTCACGGGCGCGTACCGCGTACCGTTCCAGTTCAGCCGTCACCTCCGGCGCCATCTCGACGCCGGCGCCTTCGTGCAGTCGGCATCGGGCGTCAAGGTGGTCGACCTGGACGGGAACGCGTTCTACGACCTCACCGGGTCGTACGGCGTCAACGTGTTCGGCGTGGACTTCTACAAGGACTGCATGGCGCGCGGCAGCGCGATCGCCGCGTCGCTCGGCCCGGTGCTCGGGGCCTACCATCCCTCGGTCGCGTACAACGTGCGGCGCCTGCGCGAGATCTCCGGTCTCGACGAAGTGTCGTTCCACATGTCTGGCACCGAGGCTGTGATGCAGGCGGTCCGCCTTGCCCGCTACCACACGAAGCGGACCCATGTCGTGCGGTTCTGCGGGGCCTATCACGGCTGGTGGGGCGACGTGCAGCCTGGCGTGGGGAATCCGGTGCCGGCGCGCGAGACCTACACGCTGAAGGATCTCGACGACAAGACACTGCACGTGCTGCGCACCCGCAAGGACATCGCCTGCGTGCTCGTGAACCCGCTGCAGGCACTGCATCCGAACGCGTCGGCGCCCGGTGACGGATCGCTCGTCCATGGGCGCGAAGTGCGCGGCGTCGACCGCGAGGCCTACGCCGCCTGGCTGCGCAAGCTGCGCGAAGTCTGCACGGCGCGCGGCATCGTGCTGATCTTCGACGAAGTGTTCGTGGGCTTCCGGCTCGCCCCGGGGGGGGCACAGGACTACTTCGGCGTACGTGCCGACATGGTGACTTACGGGAAGACGGTGGCCGGCGGGTTCCCGATCGGCGTCCTGTGCGGGAAGCACGCCCTGATGAAGCGCTTCCGCGACGACCGACCCGCGGACATCTGCTTCGCGCGCGGCACCTTCAACGCCCATCCGTACGTGATGGGCGCCATGCAGTGCTTCCTGGAGCGCATCGAGGACGACGACATCCGCGCGATCTACGCAGGCCTCGACGCCACGTGGAACGCGCGCGCCGCCGACCTCAACGCGCGCCTGATCGATGCCCGCCTGCCGGTGCGCGTTACCAACCTGTCGTCGATCTGGTCGGTCGGCTTCACGCAACCGTCGAGGTACCACTGGATGCTCCAGTACTACCTCCGGGCCGAGGGACTCGCGCTCAGCTGGGTGGGCACCGGTCGGTTGATCTTCAGCCTCAACTACTCCGATGCCGAGTTCGAGGCGGTCGCCGGGCGATTCGTCGCGGCGGCCCTGGCGATGCGTCGCGACGGATGGTGGTGGACGAGTCAAGAGGTCACCGCGCGGAAGATCCGCCGCAATGTGCTCCGGGAGATGCTCCGGCACCGGCTCGGCTGAGCGCGATCCCGGAACGGGCTCAATGGCGCTGCGCGTGCGTCATCGGATCGATCAGCTCGCCACGCAGCAGATGGAGTGGTGACTTGCGATAGAGCCAGAGGTCGTGGAACGGATCGGTGAGGATCTTGATCATCCAGATGAGACCCGTCTGCACGTCGCGCAGGAAGAAGAGGTGCACGGTCCGGAACAGGAGGCCGGCCACGCCGAGAGCGAGCCAGATGTAGCCGACGTTGTGCACGAATCCCCAGGCGCTTTCGTGCGGCGTCACCAGTCCGAAGAGTGACGGGTCCAGCAGCAGCACGAGCGGCGACAGCGCCCAGACGCCGATCAACACGGCCTTCCGTCTCAGGTTGTAACCCACCTTCACGGCTTCCTTGTACTCGTTGGTCACCTGGTTCACCTCGTCGTAGCCGAGCGGCTCGAAGAAGAAGTGGCCGGACTGTCGCGTGGTCATCGAGAACAGCCAGCCGATCAACGCCGACACGGCGGGGTCCACGAACAGGAAGGCGTACGCCACGATGAAACTCCCGGCGCTGATGAAGTGCAGCGACTGGTTGATGCGGCTGTGATGATAGAAGCGGTGATCGTCCCAGCGTTGTACTTCCAGGGCGTGCAGGAGTTCTTTCATGGGGTCCTCGTACGGGAGCGACACCCGTCGGTCGCATCCCGTCACCGTACGAAGCCTTCGTGACAACTCGTCGCGCAAGTCGTGACGGAATTTCGATGCGAACCAGGCGTCGTCGCCCGATCGGATCACGACGGCGCGACCGCCCTGATCCGAAGCGCTCGCAGTCGGATTGTCACCGGAGCGTCATCGGATTTTCGCGAAGGGATGGCACCGTGCGCGCATCTGAGGAGCCGCGCCATGCAAAGAGACGCCATCCCCCTGCGGGTCGAGGAAGCAGCGAGCCGCCGCAGGCTGCTGCGCATCGCCGTGGTGACGGAGACGTATGCGCCGGAGGTGAACGGCGTCGCGATCACCGCCGCCCATTTCGTCGAGGGTCTGCGCCAGCGGAGTCACACGATCCATCTGATACGCCCGCGGCAGAAGCCGACGGAGGTACCGCAGGCGGACGCGCGCTTCGAGGAAGTCTTCACGCAGGGCGTTCCCATTCCCGGCTACCCGCAATTGAAGATGGGGCTGCCCGCACCGCGGCGGCTGCATCGGCTGTGGCAGGCGCATCGACCGGACATCGTCCACATCGTGACGGAAGGTCCGCTCGGCTGGTCCGCGCTGCAGGCTGCGACGAAGCTCGGTCTGCCGGTGGTATCGGACTTCCGCACCAACTTCCACGCCTACAGCCAGCACTACGGCGTCGGATGGCTGAAGACGCCCGTGCTCGCCTACTTGCGCAGTTTCCACAATCGGACACGTGCGACGCTCGTCCCGACCGAGGCCATGCGAACCGCGCTGGCGAACGACGGGTTCCGGAACGTCCGCGTGATCTCGCGCGGGGTCGACACCCAGGTGTTCACGGCTGCGCGCAGGAGTGCCGGGCTACGGACGTTGTGGGGCGCCCGGAACAGCGACCCCGTGGTGCTCCACATGGGACGCCTGGCGCCGGAGAAGGACCCTGAGATGATCGCGCTCACCTTCGAAGCCATCCGCCAGCGGGTGCCGTCCGCGAAATTCGTGGTCGTGGGCGATGGGCCCTCCCGCGCCAGCATGGAGCGGGGCATTCCATACGCGGTCTTCGCGGGGATGCAGCGCGGCGCGGAACTGGCAAGACACATCGCGTCCGGGGACATCTTCATCTTCCCGAGTCGAACCGAGACCTACGGCAACGTGACGGTCGAGGCGATGGCTTGTGGGCTTGCCGTGGTCGCCTTCGACTACGGCGCTGCGAGTCAGCACATCCGTCCGGGAGAGAACGGCCTGCTGGCCCCCCTGAACGCACCGCAGGCGTTCATCGCGATGGCGACCGAACTCGCGGGCGACCTATCCCGCGCCGCCCGTCTCGGCGCGAAGGCATCCGCAGATGCGCAGCGGCTGGACTGGCACGACATCGTCGGAGACCTCGAATCGGTTCTGATCGATGCTGCGGGTGCGGCGATCGGAGGGCGGTGAATGCAGGCCCCCTGCCCCCCGGTCATGGCGCCGACGACGTGTGCAGCAAGGCGGTGCTGAGCCACGGTACGTAGGTGATCAGAAGCAGCGCGGCGATGAGCCATCCCAGGACAGGCAGGATGGCCGCGAACACCGTGCCGATCGGCTGCCCGAACCGGTACGACGAGAAGAACAGGTTCATTCCCACGGGCGGCGTGAGGTAGCCGATCTCGAGATTGGCCAGGAAGATGATGCCCAGGTGCGCCGGATGCACGCCGAGCGCGACCCCGAGCGGCGCGACGAGCGGCACGAGCACGACGATGGCGGTGTAGGCATCCATCACGCAGCCCGCCAGCAGCAGCGCGACGTTCAGCGCCAGCAGGAAGACCCAGCGCGATTCGATGTGCGAGGTCACCCAGTCGACCACCCGCACCGGGATCTCGGCGTCGACCAGATAGTTGGTGAGGGCCATCGCCACACCCAGCACCAGCAGGATCCCGCCGATCATCAGAGCGCACTCGGTGGCCACCCGCGGAAGATCGGTCCGGATGCGCAGGTCGCGATGGACGACTGTGACGATGAAGGCCGCGTACGCCGCAGTGAAGGCAGCGGCCTCGACGGGTGTCGCCACGGCGGTCGCGAGCAGGAGGATCGGGACGAAGGGCATGGTCAGTTCCCACTTCGCAGCCGCCAGCGCCTTTCGCGCGCGCGACCACGAGAACGCCGTGCGCGGCGCGGTCGAGCGGCCCTGTGCACGCACGCCCCAGATCGACACGAGCACCAGCATCAGCAGCGCCGGAAGCAGACCCGCGCGGAACATGTCCTCGATGCTCTGGCCCGCCACGATCGCGTACAGGAGCAGCGGGAGCGCCGGCATGAGGATCACCCCCGGCAGGCCCGCAGACGTCACCAACCCGAGCGCGTGACGGGGGGCCATGCCTTGCGCGAGCAGGAGCGGCATCACGAGACCGCCCAGCGTCAGGATCGAGACGCCGGACGCACCGGTGAAGCAGGTGAAGAAGGTGCTTGCGAGCACGGCGGCGATGGCTGCGCCGCCGCGCATACGGCCGAAGAACGCGTCGAACACTTCCAGCAGACGGTTCGGTGCGCGGCTCTCCGCGAGGAGGTATCCGGCCAGCGTGAAGATGGGAATCGCGGGCAGCGTAGGGTCCGAGACGAGGCCGTAGTGGTTGAGCGCCACCGATGCGGCAGGTACGCCGTCGCCCGTCAGGAGCACGAGCGCGATGCCGCCGATGGCCACGAATACGGGGGCGCCGAACACCGTCGCGACCAGGATGACGACGATGGCGGGAACCGTGATCGCATCGGGCGCCGATCCACTCCACCACACCAGGGCCACGAGACCGGTGGCCGCAGCGGTGACCGCCGCGCGCATC
Organism: Betaproteobacteria bacterium Ga0077532; assembly: GCA_001464895.1. Lineage (GTDB taxonomy): Bacteria > Pseudomonadota > Gammaproteobacteria > Burkholderiales. Next base: position 89,586 of record LNEE01000013.1, on the reverse strand, counting down.
CCCGACGACGCGGACGAGGTGGTCATGAGCCGCCACGCGATCACGACGAATCCGAGCGGGATCGCGGCCTGCACGATCCACACCGGCACGCCGTACGCGAGCGTCGCGCCGGCGGAACGCTCCACGCCGATGAACTCCAGTGCAGCCAGGGCCAGGAGCACCGCCACGGCCACGGCGACGACGGCGCTTCCCGCCTTGGCCACGACAGCCGCGCGCCCCTTCAGGAAGCCCGCGACGGCCAGCGTCAGCAGGCGCCCCTCCCGTGCCGCGACAGCGGCGCCCAGCATCCCCACCACGAGGGTGATGTGCTGGACCAGATTCGCGAGGTTCTCGATGCCGATGTGCAGGAAGGCACGCAGGCCGATCTCGAGGATGGGCAGCAGCACGGTCAGCGCGAAGAGGCACGCGACCACCACGTTCTCGAATCGGTGGAAGGCACCGGGATGCGCCGCGCCGGCCGCAGAAACGGCGGGCATCGTCACGGCCGCTTGCTTGCGCGGTACTCGGTCAGGATCGCCTGCACCTGATCGAACGTCTCGGCAGGCACCATCGACCCGCGGACCTGCGGCCATACCTTCGACGCGAAGCCGCGCCATGCGGCCTCGATCTCGGGGGTCGCGGGCTGGATGCGCAACCCGCGCGCCTGCATGGCGCGCAGCGACTCCTCGTCCTGGGTCAAGCGATGCGCCTGGAGCTGGGCCGCGGCCTTCGCGGAGGCCTGCATGACGGCCTCGCGGGTGGCCGGGCTCAGCGCATCGAACGTGGCGTGGCGCATCACCGCCGCACCGACGATCGGCACCCACTTCACCGCGAGCATGTGCGGCGTCACGCGGTCGAACTGACCCGCCAGCGCCCACACGGGGACCATCGGCACCGTATCGATCATCCCGGTCTCCAGCGACGGCAGCATGTCCGCGACTGGCAGTCCGACCGGCGAATACCCGATGCCCTTCATGAGCGCCATCTGCGGGCCGTCGCCCTCCCAGACGAAGATGCGCGCCCGCTTGAAATCCTCGGGCATCGCCATGGGCGTCTTGCTGAAGAAATGTACCCAGCCGGCGTCACCCCAGAAGAGCACGACGAAGCCCTTCTTCGCCAGTTGCGCCTCGAACACGTTGCGCAGCCGGTTCCGGACTAGATCCACCTCCTCCCACGAGCGGAACACCATGGGCATGAACTGCAGCGCCGTCAGCGAGGCGTCGATCTCCTTCAGCCCCATCACGGTGAGCAGCGCCGCATCCAGTTGGCCGATGCGCAACCGGCGCACGACGTCCGACTCCGTGCCCTGCACACCATCGGGGTACACGATGGCGCGGGCGGCAGTGCCGCGGTTCCCCTTGAAGGCCTCGCCCACCTCCTGCAGCACGCGGTGATAGATCGAACCCTTGGGGGCGATCGTCGACATCTTGAGCGTCGAGGGTTCTGCGGCGCCAACGCGAGGCAGGAAGGCGAAGAGGCACGCCGCCGCACAGGCGACGCGCACGAGCGCGATGGATTTCACTGGCGGATCACTCCGGGAAGAAGAGGTCTTTCTGCGTCGACAGCCAGCGGGCACGCCGCTGCGCGATGTGATTGGAGAGACGCCACTCGGGCGTGGCGTCGGGGTCCACCGCGCGCGCGGACCGCAGCAGGTCGTCGAACTCGGCAGGTTCGCCATGGCGCTCGGCCACGGCTTCGGCCAGTGCGACGAACGGCGCGGCCTGCCTGCCCTGCGACAGTCGCACGGCCTTCCGGAAGCGCTCGCGCGCCTGTACGAGGGACCCTGCCGTGGCGCCGGGACGTGAAGTCTCGAACGAGATGAGGAAGACCTGGAGCGCACCTCGATCGAGATCGGGAGCGAGGGCGTCTGCGCGCGCTGCGAGCGCCTCGACGATCGGCAGCGCTGCGAGCCATTGAGGATCGTACTTCGCAATCGAGACAGCGGCCGCCCACGCCGCGGCAGTCCAGTACAACAGTTCCGCGTCGGCCGGCCCCATCGCGGCAAGCGCAGTGGCGGGCGCGCGCCGCAGCGCCTCGGTCTGCGCGATGCCGTCGAGCCGCAGACCACGCAGACCGTAGTCGCGCGCCCTCTGGTACAGCCGCAAGGCCCGCTGGCGTTCGCGATACGCGCCCTGCAAGTCAGCGGCTTCCAGTTCGTCGGCAGGCAGTTGCACGAACGCGTAGGCGTACTGCGTGAAGCCGCGCGCGGCAGAGAGCAGGAGGCCTCGATGCGTGGGCTGCCGGACGAGCAGCGCCTCGTTGGCCTTGAGCGCGGCAGGGATCGCTGCGCCGGCGAGCGCGACGTCGGACTCCGACGCGAATACGCTGGCCTCTTCGGCGGCTGCATCGGCGACGCGACGGACAACGAGGTCCTGGACGGAGCAGCCTGTCGACACCAGCGCGAGCACGGCAACGATCGAACAGCGAAGTCGGAATGTCATCGCACCGGCCCTGCCGACGCCTGCGTGCCCCGGCTGCCGAGGCTGCGGATCGTCGAACGCACGCCACGAAAACGACACCGATCGCGCATGGGAATCCCTTTTGGAAGCGTGACCGGACCGTACAGACCGACGGTGAACCCGGGATGTCAGGATCGTGGCGATCTCGTGACGGTGGGGATGATCCTTCCAGTTGCCTGGCCGACGCGTCACTGCATCGACCGCTTTCGCGGCCATGGGCCGCTCCTACAGGGGCGTTGGATGCGCCACCCGCCTCGTGAATGACCCACGCTGTTGTGTAGGAGCGGGCCATGCCCGCGAAAGCGATGGTTCCGGTCGAAGCGCTTCCTGGAGCTCACCGCTTTCGGGGCCATGGGCCGCTCCTACGGGGGCGTTGGATGCGCCACCCGCCTCGTGAATGACCCACGCTGTTGTAGGAGCGGGCCATGCCCGCGAAAGCGATGGTTCCGGTCGAAGCGCTTCCTGGTGCTCACCGCTTTCGGGGCCATGGGCCCCTCCTACAGGGCGGTGGATGCGCCACCCGCCTCGGGAATGCGCCACGGTTTCTGTAGGAGCGGGCCATGCCCGCGAAAGCGATGGTTCCGGTCGAGGCGTTCCTGGCGCTCACCGCTTTCGGGGCCATGGGCCCCTCCTACAGGGGCGTTGGATGCGCCACCCGCCTCGTGAATGACCCACGCTGTTGTAGGAGCGGGCCATGCCCGCGAAAGCGATGGTTCCGGTCGAAGCGTTTCCTGGTGCGCATCGCCTTCGGGGGCCGCGGGCACTCCCAGACCACGGCCGCTTCGATGCCGCGACGCGAAGCGCACTACTTCAAGGTGGTCGCAGCGCCTGGATCGCGCAGCAGGCTGCGAATCGCATACAGCCCGAGGACGGGCCCTGGCAGGAGCAGCCACGCCACCTTGCCGCCGATCAGCGGGAACGCGGACGTGGCCACGAGGATGGAGACGGTGGTGATGAGGAAGCCCGCGCTGTTCTGCAGTGCGAGCGCACTGCCCACCGCATCCGGCGGGCACGCGCGTGCCGACATCGCGGAGAACTGCGGGGAATCGGCCACGACCGATGCGCCCCAGACCAGCATCAGCGCGAGCGCCACGGACACCGGGAACGTCGTCAGAAAAGGATAGATCGCGCAGACCAAACCCGAGACGAGGAGCGACCACCAGGCCACGCGCGCGCTTCCGACGCGCTGACTGACCAGCCCACCGCCGATGCAGCCGACGGCACCGGCACCGATCACCAGGAAAGCCCAGCCGGACACGCTGCCAGCAGCCGCAGCGCCGTCGCGAGAGAGCACCTCCATCAGCAGCAGCGGCGCGAGCGTCCAGAACGCGTACAGCTCCCACATGTGGCCGAAGTAGCCAAAGGCCGACGCGCGAAACGTCGGTATGCGGAAGATCGACCGCATGTCCGCCTGCGGGCGGGCACCGGCGCGGCGACTCTGGAGATGCGGTCCATCGCCGGTCACGCCGACCATCACCGCACCGATCACGGCGAGCACGGAAGAACACAGGATGACCCACTGCCAGGGCCACGTCGCGCCGACCATGCGCACGCCGTGCGGCAGCGCCGTGCCGAGAGTCAGCATGCCCACGAGGAGCCCGAGCGTGCGGCCGGCACTCGCAGGACTCCAGCTGACGATGAGCTTCATACCCAACGGATAGACGCCCGCAAGCGCGAGCCCCACCGCGAACCGGAACAGCATCGCGCTGCCGAGCCCGGTGCTGAGCAGCGCGAAGAGTGCGTTCGACACAGCGCCCGCGACGCTGCAGACCACAAAGATGCGACTCGCGCGAAACCGATCCGCGAGGCCGGTGAACCCGAACACCAGCGTCCCGGCGATGAACCCCACCTGCACGGCGTTCGTGAGCCACCCGAGATGCACCGGCAGCAGACCCCAGAGCCGACTCAGGTCGTCGGCGGCGCTGTTCGCGCTGAACCAGAGAGAGGTTCCGAACAGTTGCGCGACGACGATGATCGCGATCGGCCATCTCACGGTTCGTCGCTCCGGGCGGGGACGACACGGCTGGGCGGGGCGCTGTGTGGCAGACGGGACATGCGCGGAATCGTACAGGCTGCGCGCAGTGGGCGAAGAGAGTGGCGCATGCGCATCGATCCGCAGCGCTTCACAGCACCGCGTACTGCGTCAGAACGCGCTGACGCTCCTGGAAACGCTGGAGACACGCGCCCCTTCCCGCTTCGATCCGATTGATGGGCGCGCTACAACGGCCGCGCAGAAAAACAAAAGGGCTCAGATCTTTCGATCTGAGCCCTTGAATTTCTGGCGCGCCCGGCAGGATTCGAACCCACGACCCCCTGGTTCGTAGCCAGGTACTCTATCCAACTGAGCTACGGGCGCTTCTTCTTGCTCTTCATCCGCTGATTGCTCAGCGGACGCTTCCGATGCATCCGACGATCGCTCGCCGAACGTTTCAAAAACCTTGTTGCAGCCGATCCTCAGAGATCTCCACCTAAGCGCGTTTGCCTCTACACAGAATAGCTGGCGCGTCTTGGCGGAGACGGTGGGATTCGAACCCACGATGCAGGTTTTGCCCGCATACTCCCTTAGCAGGGGAGCACCTTCGGCCTCTCGGTCACGTCTCCGAAGGGCGCGAATCCTACCCCTTCAGAGAGGCCCGGTCAAACCGGAATTCCTCACGCGGGCGTCTGATCCAGGTCGAAGGCCTTGTGCAGGACACGGACGGCCAGTTCCATGTACTTCTCGTCGACCACCACCGAGATCTTGATCTCGGACGTCGAGATCATCTGGATGTTGATGCCCTCCTCCGCCAGGCATCGGAACATGCTGCTCGCGATGCCCACATGGGAGCGCATGCCGACGCCGACCATCGACACCTTGCAGATCTTGTTGTCGCCGACGATCGCCCGCGCGCCGATGTGCTGCTTCACCGACTCCAGGATTCCCAGTGCGCGTGCGTAGTCGTTGCGGGGGACGGTGAACGAGAAGTCGGTGAGGCCTTCGACGCTCGCGTTCTGGATGATCATGTCGACGTCGATGTTGGCGTCGCCCACCGGGCCCAGGATCGCGTAGGCGATACCCGGACGGTCGGGAACCCCCATCACGGTCAGCTTGGCTTCGTCGCGGGAGAACGCGATGCCCGAGATGATTGCCTGTTCCATGTTGTCGTCTTCTTCGAAGGTGATGAGGGTGCCGGACTGCGCTTCTACCTCGATGGGGATATCCGGGTCGGTGAGGCTGGAGAGCACGCGCAGCCGCACGCGGTACTTGCCTGCGAACTCCACCGAGCGGATCTGCAGGACCTTCGAGCCCAGGCTCGCCATCTCCAGCATCTCTTCGAACGTCACGGTGCGGAGGCGCCGCGCGTCCGGTTCGATGCGGGGGTCGGTGGTGTAGACGCCATCGACGTCGGTGAAGATCTGGCATTCGTCGGCACCGAGTGCCGCAGCGAGCGCGACCCCCGTCGTGTCGGATCCTCCGCGGCCCAGGGTGGTGATGTTGCCCGCCTCGTCGATGCCCTGGAACCCTGCCACCACCGGGACGATGCCTGCGGCGAGGTCAGCCCGCAGCCGCTGCTCGTCGATCGACAGGATGCGCGCCTTGGTGAAGGCGCTGTCGGTGACCACGCGCACCTGCGCGCCTGTGTAGGAGCGCGCCTTCACGCCCAGCGCCATCAGCGCCATCGACGCGAGCCCGATCGTGACCTGCTCGCCGGTGGCCGCGATCACGTCGAGTTCCCGCGGGTCGGGCTGCGCCTGGATCTCCTTCGCGAGGCCCAGGAGCCGGTTGGTCTCGCCGCTCATGGCAGACACCGCCAGGACCACATCGTGTCCCGCCCTGCGCCACTTCGCGACGCGCCGGGCGACCGCCTTGATGCGCTCGGGGGAGCCCACCGACGTCCCGCCGTACTTTTGAACAATCAACGCCATGACTGAGTGTGTGCGCCGGGTGAAAGGCGTCGGATTCTACCGAAGGGCTCCCCACGAGGCGAGCGGAGCACCCGATCTGGTGAGCCCGCCGCGGCACAGGACGTGCTTTTGGACCTCCCCTGCGACGCGCAGGCCGCCACCGACTTTCCTGGATCTGATCGGGCGGGTCCTCAGGCCGGAAGTGGTTTGCGCGTCGCACCTCCCCTTCGGAAGGCATGGCGATCCTCGCCGAAAGACCCGGCATGGGTGATATCCGCCCGGCGCCTCGGTCGTAGGTCGGTCGACCCGTCCGGTCACGGATGAACGCACCGCTCATCCCGACCTCTCCATCCGGCTTCAGCGCCGCGCGGCCTCGAGCACACGTCGTGTCTCATCGTGCCCTCCCCGCGCTGCGATCGCTGCGGCGTCGAGGCCCCTGTCGTCCTGCCGCGACGCATCGGCGCCCCGGGCCAGAAGCAGCGCCACGGTGTCCGTCCTGCCGTAACCCGCGGCCCACATCAGCGCCGTGAGATCGTGTTCGTAGGTCCGATCGGGATCGATGCCGCGGTCGAGCAGAAGGGCCACGATCGACGAGCGCCCGGCTCCCGCCGCGTAGATCATCGCGTTCTTCTTCAGGCGATCGAGTGTCCCGACCTCCGCACCGGCTTCGAGCAGGCGGGTGGCGATGGAGAGGTGGCCCTCGAACGCAGCTGCCATCAGCGGCGTCGTGCCATCGATCGCGGCGAGATTCACTTCCGCGCCCCGCTGCAGCAGCAGGTCGATCATCGCCGCGTCTCCGCGCCTCGTGAACATCAACAACGCTGTCTCGCCGTTCCGATTGCGCGCGTTCAGCGCAGCGCCTCGATCCAGCAGCGCCCTCGCGCGGACGGCATCGCCCTTCTTCGACACGGCAAGGAACTGCGCCGTGACGTTGTACGTGTCGGCTTCGAAGTCCGGGGCACCCATGTTCTGGGCAAGCGTCTGTGTCGAAACGAAACCGGCGAAAGCTGCGACAACACAAGTAGAGATCACCTCAACCAATTGCTTTTTGTTCATATTTTTGCTCAGGAATTTATCTTGTTTGCCGTAGGAGGCGTGACTATAGTCCGCGCACCCTTGATCGCGGGGTCGGTGACTTTCTCGCGATCCCGGGCAACTGCCCGCACCCGACGGGCATGGCGCGCAAGCCCAACCAGTCACAGGAGGAAACATGCAATCCAAACAGTTCTCCCGCATCGCCGCGGGACTGATCGCGGCCAGCCTTGCCGGTGGCGCGATCGCCGGTGAGATCCAGAACCAGGCGACGAACACGGGCAAGCCGATGTCGTCGAAGCTGGTGCCCGTGACGCAGGAGATGCTGAACGCGTCCGATGCCGACAAGAACCACTGGCTGCATTCGAACGGCAACTACGCCCAGACGCGCTTCTATCCGGCCTCCCAGATCAACACCGGCAACGTCTCCAAGCTGCGCCCCGCCTTCGTCTTCCAGACAGCCGTGATGGAATCGATGGAGACCGCGCCGCTCGTGGTGAACGGCATCATGTTCCTCACGACCTCCTACAACCACGTGTACGCGATCGATGCCGTCACGGGCGAGGAGTTCTGGCACTACAAGCACAAGATGGGTCCCGTCACGACCTACTGCTGCGGACCGAACAATCGTGGCGTCGCCGCCCACGGCGACCTGCTGTTCATGGGAACGCTCGACGCCAAGCTCGTCGCGCTGAATGCGAAGACCGGCGCGCTGGTCTGGGAAACCGAGATCGCCGACCCGGAGAAGGGCTACTCGGAAACCATGGCGCCCACCGTCATCGACGGCAAGGTGCTGATCGGCACGAACGGTGGCGAGTACGGCATCCGCGGCTTCGTGAAGGCGTTCGACGCGAAGACGGGCAATCTGCTCTGGACGTTCCACACGATCCCGGAGAAGGGTCACGAGGGTGTGTGGGCCACGCATGACGCGACGGGCCGCAACATGCTTCGCGACATCCCTGCCGAGAAGGCGGCACTCGCCAAGAACGGCGGCGGTTTCTTCGAGACCCTCGGTGGCGGCGTGTGGATGACCCCCGCGATCGACACCGCGACGCGCACCGTGTATTTCGTGGTGGGCAACCCCTCCCCCGACCTCTATGGCGACATCCGCCCCGGCGACAACCTCTACACCGACTCCATCGTCGCGGTCGATCTCGACACCGGTGCGTACAAGGCGCACTTCCAGTACATCGCGCACGACGTGTGGGACCTCGACGCCGTGTCCCCGCCCATCATCACGACGGCAAAGGGCAAGGATGGCAAGGATCGCAAGGTCGTGATCCATGGCGGCAAGACCGGTCACGTGTATGTGCACGACGCGAAGACGCTCGAGCTGATCCGCTTCTCCGAGGCGATGGTGCCGCAGGAGAACATGTGGGTGCTGCCCACGCCGGACGGCGCGCGCATGCTCCCCGGCGCCAACGGTGGCGTCGAGTGGAACCCGCTCGCCATCAATCCGAAGCTGCGGATGTCCTACGCCGCGAACCTGCATCAGCCGATGACCTACCACGTCGAAGCGGCGGAGTATCCTGGCGGCGACAAGCTGTGGCTCGGTGGCGCGTTCAAGGTGATCCCCGGCGAGAAGCAGTTCGGCGTGCTCTCCGCGGTGAACCTCGACACCGGCAAGATCGCCTGGAGCGCCAAGACCGACCAGCCGCTGATGGGCGGCGTGCTGGCCACGGCCGGCAATCTGGTGCTGACGGGTGAAGGCAACGGCATGTTCAACGCGTACGACGCGAAGAACGGAAAGAAGCTGTGGTCGTTCAACTGCGGGGCCGGCGTGAATGCGCCTCCCGTGTCGTACACCGTGAACGGCAAGCAGTACATCGCCGTGGCGGCGGGCGGCAACACGCAGCTGGACTTCAAGCGTGGCAACAGCGTGTTCGTCTTCGCGCTGCCGTGATGCAGCGCCACGTATAGCGGCTGCCGTGATGCAGCGTGATCGCGATGGCGTTGCAGTGATGAACTGAGGCCCGATGTCCGGGTCTTTGGAAGGCCGCCGCGAGGCGGCCTTTCTTTTCCTACGAGGTTGCACCGATGAAGACTTCCCTCCTCCCACTCTTCCTGTCCGCCCTGTTCGCGGCGAGTACCGCCACGGCCGGCGTCGAGGAAGGCAAGGCCAAGGCTGAGGTGTGCGGTGCCTGCCACGGTGCGGACGGCAATTCGGCAACGTCTGACTATCCGATGCTCGCCGGTCAGGCGAGCCGCTACATCTATCTGCAGTTGAAGGACTACAAGGAAGGCCGCCGCAAGCACGCGCTGATGACCCCGATGGTCACCAACCTGAGCAAGCAGGACATGCGTGATCTGGGCGATTATTTCGCGGCACAGAAGCTGAAGCCCGCCCCCTTCCAGGCGGACGCAGCGAAGGTCGTGCGTGGCAAGAAGGTCGCGGACGATGCGTTGTGCACGATGTGTCACCTCGGGGGCTTCGCGGGTCAGAACGAAGTGCCGCGCGTCGCGGGTCAACACCAGGCCTACGTGCTGCGCCAGTTGATGGCCTTCAAGCAGAAGGAGCGCACGAACGACGCCGGGAACATGCAGAGCGTGATGCGCAACATCTCCGACGAGGACATCGAGGCGCTGTCCCACTACATTGCGAACATCAACTGAGCACGTCGAGAACCATGTCGAACGATGGGGATGCGCCGAGAAAAGGTAACGTGGCCTGCCTCGGCCCCCAGGGATTCCACCGGATGGCGTACACCGAGTGGGGGCCGGCCGATCACCCGCACGTGGTGCTCTGCGTGCACGGGCTCACGCGCAATGGCCGGGACTTCGATGTGCTCGCGCAGGCGCTCGGCGGACGCTGCCGGGTGGTCTGCCCGGACGTCGTCGGGCGGGGCCGCAGCGACTGGTTGAAGGATCCTGCCGGCTACGGCTACCCGCAGTATCTCGGTGACCTCACGACACTCATCGCGCGCACCGGCGCGGAAACGGTCGACTGGGTGGGCACCTCGATGGGCGGCCTGATCGGCATGCTGCTCGCCGCGCAGCCAGGGGTCCCGATCCGCCGGCTGGTGATGAACGATGTCGGTGCGTTCATCCCAAAGGCGGCGCTGGAGCGCATCGGTACTTACGTCGGCAAGGATCCGCTCTTCGGGGACGTCGCGGCGCTCGAGGCCTACCTACGACGGGTCGCCGCGCCCTTCGGCCCACTCACCGATGCCCAGTGGCGCCACCTGGCCGAGCACGGCGGGCGAATCGCTGCCGACGGCACACTGCGGCTCGCCTACGACCCGGGAATCGCAGTCGCCTTCAGTGGCGGCGTCGTGGATGTCGACCTGCGCGCGGTGTGGGAGCGCGTCCGATGCGATGTGCTCATCACGCGCGGCGCAGCATCCGATCTCCTCACGCGCGAAACCGCCGAGGCTATGCTCACGCGGGCCGGGCGCACGCAGCTGGTCGACTTCGCCGGCATCGGCCACGCCCCGACATTCATGGCCGGCGACCAGATCGAGGCCGTCACGGATTTCCTCTTCGCCGACTGATTTGCGCGCGCCGTTTCACCTGTGAACGCACGCGCTGCTGTGGCCTAATCCGGTTCCCGACAGCCATCGAACGGAGACCCGCCATCATGTCGCTGAAAGACTTCCCCCGCCCGCCGCAGGAGCTCGTCGACCAGTACCGCGAGGTGGCGCGGTGCTACAGCGCGTCGTGCGTGTTCGCCGACGTGCAGAAACGCGGGGGCGTCATGCACAGCGGCATGAAGCCGATCTTCGCCGGCAAGGCCGTGGGCCCTGCGCTCACCGTGCGTCTCTCCCCGGGCGATCTGCAGGATCCGCTCGCCGCGCTCCACGCGGCCAGGCCTGGTGATGTCGTCGTCGTCGATGCAGGCGGTGAAACCGAGACCTCCGTCTTCGGCGGGCTGATGGGCAGCCTGTTTCGAAATCTGGGCGTCGCCGGCGCGATCATCGACGGCGCCTGCCGCGACATCGACGAGCTGCGCGACATCGGCTTCATCGTCTTCTCGCGCGCCGTCACCGCACGCGGCACCCACACGATGTTCTCGGGCCGCAAGGACGACGTCGCGCTCAGTGTCCCGGTGCAGTGCGGCGGGATCGTCGTGCACCCGGGCGACATGATCGTGGCCGACGAGATCGGCGTGACGGTGGTGCCGCTGGCCGATGCGGCATCGGTCCTGCCGCTGGCGCGGGAACAGGCGGAGCGGGAGGAGGCCACACGCCAGCGCATCCGCGAAGGCCGCAGCTTCGAGCAGCTGCTCGAGGAATTCGGGCGCATCTGAGGTGGGCATCGTCGCGATCGACTGGGGCACGTCGGGTTTCCGGGCGTGGCAGCTCGATGACGCCGGACACACCCTCGCGCGCCACGCGGCCGACCGCGGGATCCTGTCGGTCGACGGTGGCGCCTTCGAGGCGGTGCTGCGCGGCCAGGTCGGACAGTGGCTCGACCCGCGGCGCTGCACCGGGGTCCTGATGAGCGGCATGATCGGCAGTCGGCAGGGCTGGCAGGAAGCGCCGTATGTGTCGACACCAGCCGGCCCCGCGGAGTTGTCGCAGGGACTCCTCTCGTTCACGCTGACCGACGGTGTGCCTGCATGGATCGTCCCCGGCGTCTCGACCCGGGCCGCGTCTGGCGTGCCCGACGTGATGCGAGGCGAGGAGACCCAGATCCTGGGGATTCTTCCGGCACTCGGCGCGGGGGAGCACCTCCTCTGCCTGCCGGGGACGCACAGCAAATGGGTGACCGTGCGCGACGGGCGCATCACGGGGTTCACGACCCACATGACCGGTGAGACGTTCGCGCTCTTCTCGAAGCACAGCATCCTCGCCCGCACCATGTCCGATGTCGTCGGCGGCTTCGACGCGCAGGCCTTCGAGAAGGGTGTACGACGCAGTGGTGAGCCCGGCGGCCTGCTGCATCACGTTTTCGGCGTCCGTGCCGAGGTGCTGGTCGACGGGCTCCCGGAAGCCGCCACGCGCGACTACCTTTCGGGCCTGTTGGTCGGTCACGAATGCCGCGCCGCGGCTGCGGGCCGCCCGGTGCAACTCGTCGGCAGCGCTGCACTCACGGCCCGCTACCAGCACGCACTGGCGATGCTCGAGAGTCCGACGACCCGCCATGATCCCGATGCCGCCCTGATCGGGCTCGTCCACATCGCGCGCACGCGCGGCCTGTTGACCGGACACCCATGACCTCTCTCGACGCCTGGCTGGTGCAGTGCCCCCTCGTCGCGATCCTGCGGGGGGTGCGACCCGACGAAGTCATCGATGTGGCGGAGGCGCTGTTCGAAGCGGGCTTCCGCATCATCGAAGTGCCGCTGAATTCACCCGAACCGTACGCGAGCATCGCCCTGCTCTCGGGTCGGTTCGGGGGGCGCGTCCTCGTGGGTGCGGGCACGGTCACCAACGTCGCACAGGTCGAGCGCGTGCAGGACGCGGGCGGCCGCGTGATCGTGATGCCCCACGCGGACGGTGCGGTGGTCCGCGAGGCGAAATCCCGCGACATGCTGGCCCTGCCGGGATTCTCGACCCCGACCGAGGCCTTCGCCATGCTCGCAGCCGGCGCCGACGGCCTGAAGCTGTTCCCCGCCGAAGCGCATCCGCCCGCTGTGCTTAAGGCCATGCGCGCGGTGCTCCCGAGGGAGACCGCCGTGCTCCCGGTGGGCTCCATCACACCCGACAACATGGAACCCTACTGGCATGCCGGGGCCGGCGGCTTCGGCCTGGGGTCCGCGCTCTACCGGCCGGGCGCAAGACTCGATGATGTGGCCGGTGCCGCGGGGCAGTTCATCACGCGCTGGCGAGCGATCGCCGGCTGACGTCGATTCCGCGGGCGCGGGACGGGGGCGGACGGATTTATTGCCGGAATCAGGGGTCGAGATCATCCGGTCATGGCCGTTATGGCTCCCATGGAACCCGCACCGCCCTCGGCGCCAAGGCGACCAGTCTCCCTGCCAGCAATCGCAGTCATCCTATGGCTCTGCGCCTCGCTCGGTACGCTCTGGTGGGAGGCCTGGTCGACCCGCGCATGGGACACGTTCTGCAGCACCTCCCCCAACGTGCCTTCGCGTGAGCCCCGATGAACCCGTCCGACGAATTCCTGAAACCCTCCCGCGCCGCCAGCGACCGCATGATGCTGGGCGTCTGCGCGGGCTACACCCTGATCAGCCTGGTCATCGCCGGCTTCATTGGCGCATGGCTTCCCGTGCTCGGGGTGATGCTGCCGACCCTGGTGCTGTGTGCCTTCCTGGTGCGAACGGGGCCCGGCGAGCTGTTGACCCGACTCACGCTCGCGAGTGCCGCGATGATCCTCGTCGCAGCGCAGATCCAGCAGATGCGCGGGATGCTCGAGATCCACTTCGGCGTCTTCGTGGGCCTCGCCTTCCTGCTCGTCTATCGCGACTGGCGGCCGGTGGTCGCCGGCGCGGTGACCATCGCGGTCCATCACCTCGGCTTCTACATCCTGCAGTCCATGGACTTCGGTGTCTTCGTCTTCCCGGCGGCGGATCACGTGTGGCGCGTCGTGCTGCACGCGGCGTTCGTCGTCGCGGAGACCGCCGTACTCGTGGTCCTGACCGAGCGACTGCGTCGCGAAGCCGTCGACGTCCACTCGATCTCCCGGGTGGCGGCGGCTGTCGCCGAGGGCGACTTCGACAGTCTCCGGCACATCGACGCCGCGAAGGCGTCTCCGGGACTCCGTGCGATGCTGGCGACCGGCGAGCGCTTCCGGTCGGCGCTCCGGGAGATGCAAACCACGGCCGAGGGAATCCGCGAGGCCTCCGGTCGCCTGGCGGGCATGACGGCCGATCTGGACGTCCGCGCCGGCCAGACTCTGGACGTCGCAGCGACCCTCTCGCGCACGTCAGCCGGTCTCGATGATCCTCTGACCGGCGTGATGCACGACATCGACCGGACCTTGGACCTCACGCGGAAGGCGCAGGATGCCTGCCGCAGCGGTCGCCGGGTGATCGAGGATGCTGCGGCCGAGATGGAGGCCATCTCCGGCACGATCGGATCGGCCACCGAGAAGGTGTCGGAACTCGGTCGCAAGTCGGAGCGCATCTCGGGCATGGTCGACGTGATCCGCGACGTGGCTGAACAGACCAACCTGCTCGCCCTCAATGCAGCGATCGAAGCGGCCCGCGCCGGCGAGAGCGGCCGTGGGTTCGCCGTGGTCGCGGACGAGGTGCGGAAGCTGGCCGAGCGCACCAGCAGTTCCACCACGGAGATCGCCCGGACGATCTGCGAGATCGCCGACAGCAAGGATGTCGCACTCGAGAGCATGAGCCAGGCGACATCGCGGGTGTCCCGCGGCGTGTCGCTCGCCGATCAGGCGCGCTCGACGATCGTGACCATCGAAGAGAATGCCGGCCGGGTGGCGGATCAGGTGGAATCCCTGCACGGGAGCGTCGGTCGCCAGGCGGAGGACATCCGCGGCATGGCGCAGCAGGTGCAGCACCTCGAGGTTGCGGCACAGGATGCACGGCACGACGTGGGTACTGCCATCGAGACCACACGGTCTCTGGAGACGCTGGCCGACCAGCTAGGCGCCGTCGCGATCCGGCTCCAGGATCGCGCGGCCTGAGCGATCGGCACCGCCCGACGCGGATCGCGCCGGGCGGTCGGGCATCCGATCAGATGCCGCCCATGCAGAGGTACTTCACTTCGAGGAAGTCCTCGATGCCGTACTTCGACCCTTCGCGGCCCAGACCGGACTGCTTCACGCCACCGAACGGCCCCACCTCGTTCGAGATGATCCCGACGTTGACGCCGACGATGCCCGACTCGATGCCTTCCGAGACGCGCCACACCCGGCCGATGTCGCGCGAGTAGAAGTAGGCCGCGAGACCGAACTCGGTGTCGTTGGCCATCGCGAGGGCTTCCTCCTCGGTCTTGAAGCGGAAGACCGGCGCGACCGGGCCGAAGGTCTCCTCCACCGCGACCTTCATGTCGGAGGTCACGTCGGCAAGGATCGTCGGCTCGTAGAACTGCCCGCCCAGCGAGTGACGGCGACCGCCGGACACGAGTCGGGCGCCCTTCGCGAGGGCATCGGCCACGTGCTCCTCGACCTTCGCGACTGCAGCGTCGTCGATGAGCGGCCCGGTCGTCACACCCGCGTCGGCACCGTTGCCCACCTGGAGGGTCTTCACCTTCGCCGCGAGCTTCGCGAGGAAGGCGTCGTAGACCCCGTCCTGCACGATCAGACGGTTCGCGCAGACGCAGGTCTGACCGGCATTGCGGTACTTGGAGGCCATCGCACCCTCGACGGCGGCATCGAGGTCCGCATCGTCGAAGACCAGGAACGGCGCGTTGCCGCCCAGTTCCAGCGACATCTTCTTGATGGTCTCGGCGCACTGGGCCATCAGCTTGCGGCCCACTTCCGTGGACCCGGTGAAGGTCAGCTTCCGCACCAGCGTGCTGGAAGTCATCTCCGCACCGATCTCGGCCGAGCTGCCCGTCACGACGCTGAACACCCCCTTGGGCACTCCGGCGCGCTCCGCCAGTTCCGCGAGCGCCAGCGCCGAGAATGGCGTCTGCGTGGCGGGCTTCAGCACCATCACGCAGCCGGCGGCGAGTGCCGGACCCGCCTTGCGGGTGATCATCGCGGCCGGGAAGTTCCACGGAGTGATCGCCGCGCACACGCCCACCGGCTGCTTCAGCACGACGATGCGCTTGTCGCCCTGCGGGTGCTGCATGACGTCGCCGTAGATGCGCTTGCCTTCCTCGGCGAACCATTCGAGGAACGATGCGGCGTAGACGATCTCGCCCTTGGCCTCGGCAAGCGGCTTGCCCTGCTCGGCGGTCATGATCGCCGCGAGATCATCCTGGTGCGCGAGCATCAGCTCGAACCACTTCCGAAGGACAACAGCGCGCTCCTTGCCGGTCTTGGCGCGCCACGCCGGCCACGCGGCATTCGCCGCTTCGATGGCGCGGCGGGTCTCGGCCGTGCCCATGCGCGGGATGGTGCCGAGCATCGCGCCGGTGGCGGGGTTGTGCACGGCGATGGTCACGCCGCTGTCAGCGTCTGCCCATTTTCCGTCGACATAGCATTGCTGACGCAGCAGCGTGGGGTCCTTCAGCAGCAGGGTCTGGCGGAGCGGTGCGTTCATGATGGTCTCCTTTGGGCTGGCGTGACGATCAGTAGGTGCCCGGATAGGCGCCGCCGTCGGTGAGGAAATTCTGGCCGGTGAGGTACGACGCGTGTTCGCTGCAGACGAAGGCGCAGAGGGCACCGAACTCCTCCGGCTTGCCGAACCGCCCCGCGGGGATGGTCTTCAGGCGCGCGGCCCGGGCGTCGTCGAAGGTCACGCCGTTGGTACGGGCCATCGCCTCGACCCGACCCAGCATGGTCTCGGTCTCGTACAGACCCGGAAGAATGTTGTTGATGGTGACGTTGTGGACGACGGTCTTGCGGGCGATGCCGGCCACGAAACCGGTGAGACCGCTCCGCGCGCCGTTCGACAGGCCGAGGATGTCGATCGGCGCCTTGACCGCGCTGGAAGTGATGTTGACGATGCGACCGAAACCGCGGGCGATCATGCCGTCGACCGTGGCCTTGATCATCTCGATGGGGGCGAGCATGTTGGCGTCGATGGCGGCGATCCACATGTCGCGCGTGAACTCGCGGAAGTCACCGGTGGGCGGGCCGCCGGCATTGTTCACGAGGATGTCGGGCGCCGGGCAGGCGGCCAGGGCGGCTGCCCGGCCCTCGGGCTTGGTGATGTCGGCCACGACCACATGGACTGTCGCCCCGGTCGCCGCGCGGATCTCCGCGGCCGTCGCCTCGAGCGCCTCACGACCGCGGGCGACGATCGTCACCTCCACGCCCTCGCGAGCCAGCGCCATCGCGCACCCCTTCCCCAAACCCTTGCTTCCTGCGCAGACGATCGCCTTCCTGCCGCGAATTCCGAGATCCATGCCGCCCCCTTTCGTTGATTGAATGTTGATTGATGTTGGTACTGCGCTGCCGCCTTGTCAGTGATGCAGTCAGTGACTCATTCGGCAGCGATCCATGATGGCATCGACCAACAATACCCCACGGCCAACTCAAGCCGCGGGAAAAAAAGGCCGTAATGCTGACCGATGGCCTGCGGGTTTGCAAACCACCCGTTGCTATACTCGACCCCGATTCACCCGCTTCGCGAAGAACAACTCCTTGATCCGTCTCCCCGCCATTCCCGGACGTCATACGCACCCGCTGCACGCGATGCTGCTCGTTGCGATGTTGCTCTCGGGTTGCGCCACGACATCTTCGCAGGTCCCCTCCGACCCGATCGAGCCGGTCAACCGCGCGATCTTCAAGTTCAACGAGAAGGCCGACCGGTATGTGACCAAACCGATCGCCCAGATCTACGACCGCGTTCTCCCTTCCTTCGTCCGCACGGGCGTTCGCAACTTCTTCAACAACCTCGGGGATGTCGTCGTCGTGACGAACGACCTCCTGCAGCTGAAGTTCACGAACGCATCCCGCGACCTCGTGCGGCTGGTGTCGAACACGGTGTTCGGCGGCCTGGGCCTGGTGGACGTCGCAGGGATGCGGGGCCTCACCAAACGGCAGGAGGACTTCGGACAGACGCTGGCGTACTGGGGCGTCGGGAGCGGACCGTACCTCGTGCTCCCCCTGCTGGGCCCCAGCACACTGCGAGATTCCGTGGGCCTGGTGGTGGATTCCCGCATCGACCCCATCTGGCAGGTTCCCGACGTCCCGGTGCGAAACACCCTGACCGGGGTCAACCTGGTCGACGCCCGGGCCAACGTGCTTCCCGCCGAGAAACTGCTCGAGCAGCAACCCGACCGCTACTCGTTCCTGCGCGAGGCCTACTTCCAGCGCCGCAGGAACCTCATCTACGACGGCAATCCTCCCGTCGACCCCAACGCCGATCTCGAGGATCCCGGCGAAGGCGCAATCGACGACCCTGAATGACGCCCGCTGCCTGAATCTGTTCAGACCGCAGCGATACGCCAGCAGCTGTGGATGCGCCGGTTCCGGAAGTCCTCCGGCACCGTCTGGTCGCTGATGTCGTCCGCGCGCCAGCCCAGAGGCAGCATGCCCAGCTTGAACGCACGCAGATTCGTCGAGAAGAAGAGTTCCCCGCCCGGCCTCAGCAATGCGATGGCGCCGGCGATGATCGCCGGATGATCGCGCTGGACGTCGAAGACGTCCTCCATCCGCTTCGAACTCGAGTACGAGGGCGGATCCGCCACGATCAGATCGAATCGCTGGGTCGTGTCACCCTTGACGTTCCGCAGCCACGCCATGACATCCGCGCGCACGAGTTCGTGACGCGCCGGATCGAACCCGTTCAAGTCGAGATTCCGGCGGGCCCAGGCGAGATAGGTGTTCGACAGGTCAACGCTCAACGTGGACGTGGCTCCGCCGGCGGCCGCGTGGGCTGTAACGCTCCCCGTGTACGAGAACAGGTTGAGCACCCGCCGACCGGCCGCGCGTGCCCGCACGATCGCTCGCAGGGGTCGGTGGTCCAGGAAGAGGCCGGTGTCGAGGTAGTTCTCCAGGTTGACGAGCAACCGCAGGCCGCCTTCCCTCACTTCGAACATCCGTCCGCCGGCGGCCGCCCGCTCGTGCTGCTCGTTGCGCCGGTCGACCCGGCGTCGCACCTTGAGCACGACGCGCTCCACCGGACACCCGGTGGCACGGGCCACCGCAGCCACGGCGACGTCGGGGGAGATCGGGCTCACGTCTTCGTCGCGCAGATACTGCTGCAGCAGCAGGTGGTCACCGTACGCGTCGAGCGCGAAGGCAAGCTCGGGGATGTCGCGGTCGTAGATCCGGAAACAGTTGGTGTCCTCGCGCTTCGCCCACTTCCGAAGATGACGGAAGCGCTTCGCGATCCGGTTCTCGAACGCCTGGATCAATGCCACGGGATCAGCCACGCGCCCTCCCCTCGGCCTGTGGCCATGTCGTCAAGGCGATGCCCGAGAAGATGAGGAGGATGCCGATCGCGTGATACGACCGCGGCGGCTCCCCGAGAAACAGGGTGGACAGCAGGATCCCGAACACCGGCACGAGGTGCACGAAGATGCCGGCACGCGTCGGCCCGATGGCCGCGACGCCCCGGTTGTAGCAGACGAAGGCGAGCACCGCAGGGAAGATGCCGTAGTACGCCAGCGCCGTTGCCGTCCGCGGACTCCATTGCACCGAGACGCCGCTCGCCAGCTCGAACCCGTACCACACCAGCAGCATCGGCCAGCCGAAGAGGAGGATCACCGCCAGAAAATCGAGCATGCCGAAATGCGCGGGCCGGAACCGCAAGAGCACCGTGTACAACGCCCAGAGCACCATGGCGGCGAGGAGCCAGAGGTCTCCCCGATTGAACTGGAGCGTGCGCAGGACTTCGACGCTGCCCTGCGCGACGATCACGACGACTCCCAGCAGCGATAGCAGGATGCCCGCGAACTGCCGGGGACGCGTGCGTTCACGGATCAGGAGCCAGGCGATCGGCGGGATGAACACCGGGACCACGGAATTGAACAGCGTCGCGTTCGTCGCGGTGGTCGCCGTGAGTCCGATGTAGCACATCGTGTTGAAGAGGCAGATGCCGACCAGCCCGAGCAGCGCCAGCACGGGCCAGTGCTTCGCGATGGTCTGCCGCTCCCGCCACAACGGGCCCGCCGTGAACGGCAGGATGATCGCGAACGCGATGGTCCAGCGCCAGAACGACATCGCGACGGGCGGGATCTCGCCACGCATGCCGCGCCCGATGACCAGATTGAGGGCCCAGAAGAGGCTGGCGGCAGACAGGAGCAGCCAGGGTGCACCGAAGCGCCCGCCGAGTGCGGCACCGGCGCTCAATTCAGCCGGGCCGCAGCTCGCTGGAGATCGACGACCCGCGACCGGATGGCGTCGTTGTCGTCGGCGTCGGGCACCTGTTCGAGATAGCGGGCGTAGTCGCCCACGGCGGCCCGGAAGCACTCGAGATGCTCGAACACGCGGCCGCGGTCGCGCAGCTCGACGGCGTCGTCCGGCACGATCTCGACCAGCCAGTCGAGGATGGGCAACGCGAGGTCGTAGTGCTTCGCGCGAAGGTGGATGGCCTTGAGATTGCGGAGCATCCGCGCCGCGACGTCACGGGGTGACGCGGGCACCAGCATGTCGTCGAGCGTGTCGTCGGCCACCTCGCCGTTGCGGGTCTCGCGCAGGCGCGATTGGAGGTCCTCGCGATCGAGCGTCGCGCCACCACCGTACGGATCGATGATCACGACACCGTCGTCCATTTCGCAGCGAACGAGGAAATGCCCCGGGAAGGCAACGCCATGGAGATCGAGGCCGAGCTGCCGGCCGACATCGATGTAGAGGATCGCCAGCGTGATCGGGATGCCGCGCTTGGTCGTCAGCACTTCGTCGAGGAAGCTGTTGCGGGGGTCGTAGTACTCGGCGCCAGCACCGCTGAAACCCATCTCGTGGAAGATGTGCTGATTGATGGCGAGCACGGTCTGCACGGCATCGGCGTCCGGCGGCAGCCGCTCGCTCACGGCCCGGGCGATGTCATCCAGGCGACCGAGCTGCTCCTCCACGTCGACACCCGGTCGCTGCGCCTCGGCCAGAAGCAATGCAACCTCCGCGAGACGGACGTCCTCGGGAGACGCATCGAGCAACTCTCGGAGCCGGGCGGGCAGACGGTCGCTCATGGTCCTGCCAGCCCAGGGGTCAGCGCTTGGGGCCAGTGACCGGCGGGCGGAACAGAGCCGCCACCGGACGCGCGGACGCCCCCCGCACTGGAGAGACCGGTACCGACGGGCGCTCTGCCTTGTCGACGGCTGCGCCAGCTTCGTAGGGCTTCGAGAAGAACGGATCCTCCTCGCGCCGTGGCGCCGGCCGTGGTGGACGCGCGGGCCCGGTGCCTTCGCGGGGTGGCCTCGGGGACTCGCTGCGCGCACCGCCCTCACGTCCGCCTTCCCTCCCGCCATCGCGACGACCTTCCCTGCCCCCCTCCCGACCGCCCTCGCGCGGCGCACGGGCCGCCGACGGACGACCTTCGCCGTCGAACCCCGCGAGGACGCGCTCCTCGATGGTGGCCTTCAGGAGCTTCTCGATGCGCTCGAGCAGTTCCTGCTCCGGCGGAGAAACCAGCGAGATCGCTTCCCCGGACTGCCCGGCCCGACCCGTGCGACCGATGCGGTGCACGTAGTCTTCCGGGACGTGGGGAAGCTCGAAATTGATGACGCAGGGCAGCGAGTCGATGTCGAGTCCGCGCGCGGCCACATCGGTCGCCACGAGGACGCGCACCTTGCCATCCTTGAACGCCTGCAGCGCTTCCGTGCGCTCGGCCTGCGTGCGATTGCTGTGGATCGCCGTGGCATCGATGCCGTCGCGGACCAGCTGATGGGCGAGGCGGTTCGCCCCCAGTCGCGTCCGCACGAAGACGAGCACCTGCTTGAGATCGCGATCGAGGACCAGACGGGCCAGCAGCTCGCGCTTGCGCAGGTCCGGCACCCGGTACAGCGCATGCGTGACAGTCTCGGTGACGGAATTGCGGCGCGCGACCTCGACCATGATCGGCTCGCGCATGAAGTCATCGGCCAGCTTGCGGATGTCTTCCGAGAACGTGGCCGAAAAGAGCAGGCTCTGGCGCCGCACGGGCAGGAGCGCGAGGATTCGCTTGATGTCCGGGATGAACCCCATGTCGAGCATGCGGTCCGCTTCGTCCAGCACCAGGAACTCGACCTGCCCCAACTGCAACGTCTTCTGCTGCACGTGATCGAGGAGTCGCCCGGGGGTGGCCACGAGAATCTCGACGCCAGCGCGGAGATCCTGGATCTGCGGCTGGATGTCGACGCCGCCGTACACGACCGTCGAGCGCAACGGCAGGTGCCGGCTGTAGGTGCGGACGCTCTCCCATACCTGTACCGCAAGCTCGCGGGTGGGCGTGAGGATGAGTGCGCGGATCGGGTGGCGCGCGGGCGAGGCGCTCGTGTTCGCGTGGGCCTTCATCCGATGCAGCAGCGGGAGCGTGAAGCTCGCCGTCTTGCCCGTGCCCGTCTGGGCCGCACCCATGAGGTCCTTGCCGAGCAGGACGAGTGGGATCGCCTTCGCTTGAATGGGGGTGGGCTCGACGTAGCCCTCTTCCGCAATGGCGCGCAGCAGCTCTTCTGCCAGCCCGAGTTCCTTGAACTCCATCCTGTGGGGGTCAGTTTCCGAAATGCGGCAGGGCGGCGCCGGAGGGCCGGCCGGATGCCGACGAAGTGAGAAGGGAATGCACGAAATTCCGGCGGAACAGCATGCTACAGGAGGCCCCCCGGGCGCGGAAGGACTTTCACGGCGGCGAGGGCACGGGCTCGACGCAGTCGCGGTAGGCATGCCACGACGCATGGCCGACGAGCGGGACGACGACGACCAGCCCCAGGTACCACGTGAAGACACCGACGGCCACGAGCACCACGATCGTCACGGCCCACAACACCATCACGGGCAGATTGCGCCGCAGGGCGGAGAAACTGGTGATCATGGCAGTGAGGGTGTCCATGCCATGGCGATCGAGGAGCATCGGAATCGACACCGCGCCGGTCGCGAAGACGAACAGCGCGAATCCCGCTCCGGCCGCCGCGTAGGCCGCCATGAAGACCCAGCCCTCGGGAGTGGCGGCGAGCTGAGCGAAGATGCCGCCCTCCTGGGGCATGTCGCCCGTGAAGAAGAGCGCGACCACGACGACCGAGACGCGGATCCAGACCGCGAGCAGCAGGGCGAGGATGAGGGCGTAGAAGCCGATGGACGGTGCATTCGCCTGCCAGGCGACGAGCGTGTGTGTGAACACGACCGGTTTGCCGCGGGTTCGGTGGCGGCTGATGTCGTAGATGCCCACGGCGAGGAACGGAGACACGAGCAGGAAGCCGGTGACCAGCGCGAGTTCGAGCGCCGCCTCGCCGACGAACCGCTGGATGGCCGCCCCCATCACCGCGAAGACGAACCCGTAGAAGAGACTGGGCCCCGGCGCGGCACGCAGATCCGCGACACCCAGGGCCAGCCAGCGCCAGGGGGCCCCTGACGCCACCGCCCGCACCCTCGGCATCACGAACGGGGCCTCCCGCACCACCGCTCCGCTTTCCTCGCTCATTTCGTCTCCTCCCGCCATCCGTCGGGGCCGCGCCGTTCTCTCGGATACGAAGCAATTCGGAAGGCGGCGACCATGCTGCGAGAGTAACCCCGCGACGGGGGATCCGCGCAACACCCCCGCCGATGGCGAGGATGCGGCGCACTCCCGCAAGACGCCCCACCGGCCTGGGTCTACGACGCCTTGGCGCGCGCCTCCAGCGCCTCCCAGCGCGCGTACGCCTCGACGAGTTCGCGCTCGATCTCCGGGAATCTCGTCTGGACGACCTTGGCCCGTTCGGGATCGGTGCGATAGAGCTCGCCGTCGCCAAGCAGCCCGGACAGCTGTGCCTGCTCCGCCTCGAGCTTCTCGATGCGCGCCGGCAGGGCTTCGAGTTCCTTCGTCTCCTTGTACGACAGATTGCTCTTTGCAACGCGGGGGCGCGGCGACCGGGTGTCCTCCTTCGGCTTCGACTCCTTCGCGGCGACCTCGGACTGCTGCGCCGGCCGCTGCCGCACCCAGTCGTCGTACCCGCCCGCGTACTCCGCGAGATGGCCGTCCCCTTCGAAGGCGATGACCTGGGTGACCACGTTGTCGAGGAACTCGCGATCGTGGCTGACGAGCACGAGCGTGCCCGAGTACTCCGCGATCAGCGCCTCCAGGAGTTCCAGCGTCTCGACGTCGAGATCGTTCGTCGGTTCGTCGAGGACGAGCAGGTTGGCCGGCCGCGCGAAGAGCCGCGCAAGCAGCAGGCGGTTGCGCTCGCCACCCGACAGCGCACGAACCGGCGCCCGGGCGCGCTGGGGCGCGAAGAGGAACTCGCCGAGGTAGCTCATGACGTGCTTCCGCACGCCGCCGATCTCGATCCATTCCGAGCCCGGGCTGATGACCTCCACGACCGTCGCCTCCGGATCGAGCTGCTCCCGGAACTGGTCGAAGTACGCCACGCCGAGATTCGTGCCCTGCCGCACCCGTCCGCTGTCGGGCGCGAGTTCGCCCAGCAGGAGCTTGATGAACGTGCTCTTGCCCGCGCCGTTCGGCCCCACGAGCCCGAGCCGGTCGCCGCGCATCACCCGCGTCGAGAAGTCGTTCACGATCACCCGGCCGCCGAAGGCCTTCGTCACGTGCTCGAACTCGGCCACCAGGGCCCCCGAGCGGTCGCCCTGGTCGATCGTGAGCCGCACGTTGCCCAGTTGATCGCGCCGGCGGGAGCGCTCGACGCGCAACTGCTCCAGACGCCGCACGCGCCCCTCGTTGCGGGTACGCCGGGCCTCGATGCCCTTGCGGATCCAGACTTCCTCCTGGGCGAGCAGCTTGTCGAACCGCGCGGCTTCCTGCGCCTCCGCCGAGAGGATGTCTTCCTTCCTCAACCGGTACTGGGCGTAGCCGCAGTCGAAGAGGCGAAGCCTTCCGCGGTCCAGTTCGAGGATCCCCTTCGCCACGCGATCGAGGAAGCGCCGGTCGTGAGTCACGACGATGACCGCCCCGGCGAAGTCCCCGATCAGCGACTCCAGCCACTCGATCGATTCCAGGTCGAGGTGGTTCGTGGGCTCGTCGAGGAGGAGCAGCTCGGGGTCCGAGACCAGCGCGCGGGCGAGCGCCACGCGCTTCCGCTGCCCACCGGACAGCGTACCGACGACCGTGTCCGCCGAAAGCGAGAGCCTCGACAGCACGGAATCGACGCGCGCCTCCAGCCCCCATCCACCGCCCGACTCGAGCACCGACTGAAGCTCCGCCATCCGGGCGAGATCCGCCTCGATGTCGCCCTCGCCCGCCGTCACTCGATGGGTCACCGCGTGGTACTCGATCACGGCGTCCCGGACAGGGCCGAGACCCTCGGCCACGACCTCGAAGACAGTGGCCGATTCCACCATGGGCGGCTCCTGCGCCACGAACGCGACACGCATCCCCGGCTGCCGCCAGATCACGCCCTCGTCGGGCGCCGTGGCACCCGAGAGCATCCCCATCAGGGTCGACTTGCCCGCACCATTGCGGCCGATCAGACCGAAGCGGTCCCCCTTCTCCACCACCAGGTCGACTCGATCGAGCAGCGGGACGTCGCCATAGGCGTGACTGACGGCGGACAGGGTGAGCAGCGGCATGTACGGTTTCCGGAACGATGAACAAGGGAGGATCCGCGAGCGGGGACCCCGTTCGCGGGACGGGAGCTTATCGCGCCCGGCGCCTCACGGGCGCATCGTTCCTTCGGAAAGCGGAATCGGTCCGCTACAATCCGCGCCACGCCCCGGTAGCTCAGTGGATAGAGCGACCCCCTCCTAAGGGGTAGGTCGGACGTTCGATTCGTCTTCGGGGCGCCAGACAATCAGGACGGCATGCGACGGCTCGGGCCCGCGATTTGAACAGCGCACCCTTCGCGGGGCGGGGCCTCAGGCCTCGAGCGGTTCCGTTGCGGACTGCCGCCGTTCACCTCGGCGACGCAAGTGCCTGACGTGATCGAAGCGATCTCGGTGACCGCGACGTCGACGCGAACATCACTCCGGCTGCGATCAGCGCTCGAATTCCTCGCGCGCGCCCGGCCATGTCCGGTCGATGATGTCCTGGGTGGTGTCTTGTTCGCCCTCGCCCGTCCGCACCCATCCCCGGAAGACGATCACGTAGATGGGGAGGACGCGCGCGATCCAGAAACGCTTCGCCAGGTCATTGCACCACTGAGGAGGCAGGTACTCGATGATCGCGAGTCGGCTGATGCGTGGGCGCCAGTAGACGCCGGTGTCGTTCCACAACAGGTAGCCGCGTTCGGGCCCCATCACCCGAAGGAAGCCGCGGATCCAACCAATCGGCTCGGCCCCGCGCTCGGCCCCGTGCGCGGCCCATTGCATGTGTGGCACCACGGCCTTGACGCTCTTGCGCAGCACGAGAAATCCGCCTTCTCGCCGGTACTGGCGGATCGCAAAAGTGAAGCAGTTTCCCCATCTCATGTTCAGTCGTCCTCTCTGCAGCGTGATGCCGCTCTCAGAGAAACGCTGCTGGCCGCAAAACATTCCCGGGCACGCAATGCCGCGACTCCGTCAAGGCAGGGAGACGCCTCGGTGTAAGCAAATCCGGCGTCTCCCGGCGGGCGCGACCGGGTAGCGCGCGCGGCGCGAGCGTTGCGATGAACGGGGATGATGATGTGCATGGCATCGGATTCCTGTTGTCGATCACGGGTCTTATGGCTGCGCGCCCTGCGGCGCTTCCCATCGACAAGCCCTCACACTGCCTTTCCCGGCGCCCCACTGCCTCGGCGGCGGTCTCGGCCAGATCGTGGCAGCAAACAACGCGCCACAGCTGCAAGTTATCAGCACCAAACGACCGCGCCTCGGCGGACGGGGGTGAGCAGGACGGACTACAGTGGCATGGCCGCAGCCGGCCGGCAATAAACACCGCCGGGCGCTTCAGGGTGGCAACGTGGCAGCGCGCCAGGAGCGCCGAGGCCACGAAAGAAATGCGAACGTCGCCCGCGCTACGCGAGCCGATCCCGAATCCATCGCCTGTTCGCTGAAGGTTCGTCGCCGATGGGAGACACATCCCGGACGCCTTCACCTGCGGATCACACGCGGAAATCCGCGGTGCATCCCCGTGTGCCTTGGCGGAATCGCCGATCGCCGAAGGCCGACACCCGTCCCTTGCTGCCCGACATCACCGACGAGAGGTGGCGCGGTGGCGAGGGCCGATGTCCACGTGCAGCCGCGATGGAAAGCAGATGCCTCCGGCGGAGCCGACGTGGGCGACGTTGGGAGCATCCGATCGACTCGCGCGGATCGGCGGTGACAGTTCGCTGATCCTTGATGGCCGGGGTTGCGCCTTTCCAGAGCAGGCTCGAAGATCGGGCGCACGGGGGCGCCCGATCCTCACCGCGCCGCGCGCTGCCCCCCGAGCCGCGGCCCTTGGCTGATGATGACGAATCGGGTGGAGGCACGTTCGCCGGAGGCAGATGCGAGAACATCCGAGCCGCGATCGAACTCGGATATTGCCAAGGCGGCGTTCTGGCCATGGCTCGTACTCCTGGCCGCACTCGCGGCCTCGTTCGGTCTCTGGGAGTGGCTGCGGCACGATGCCGCCACGGATGCCGGCCGGCGGGCACACACCCAGGCACGACGCGCGATCGACGCGTTCGACGCCGATATCGCCAAGCTCGAACTCACCGCCCGCGCGATCGCGGCCACGCTCGGCACGGGGATGCGGTTCGACACCGAGGGCTGGCGCAGGTATGTCGACGCCCTGGACCTGCCGGGCGCCTACGGAGACGCCATCCTGACGGTGGCCTTCGCCGAGCGCGTCCCGCACGCGAATCTCGACGCCCACGTCGAACGCCAGCGTCGCGCGCACCCGGGTTATGGCATCCATCCGTCCGATTTGCGGGACACCTACTACCCCATCGTCCTCCTGCGGCGCATCACGGAACCAGGCATCCCGGCGCCGATCGGCTTCGACCCCTTCACCATGCCGGAGCGGCGGGCGGCGATGGCAGAAGCGCTCGCGAAGCGCGGCATCGCCTACTCCGGCGCGATGGTGCAGACGCGGGCGACGCTCCCCGCCGATGGCGGCACGCCTGACAGGGCACCCGGTGTCGTGATGGTGGTACCGGTGTTTCCGGTGGACGCCGCGGCACCGGAGTCCGGCTTCGTGGGAATCACGTTGCGCCCGGACAGGTTGCTTGCGCGCAGCCTGGAGATGGCGCCGGGCATCGGGGCCACGCTCACACTGACGCACGGCGAGACGGGCCCCGTTCGACTGATCGTGGGCGACACGGCGGCAGACGCCGACGTGGCGGCCCGCGAGACCGCAGAAATCGCGCGCGGAGGTGCCCGATGGCAGATCGATGTCGTCGCGACCGACACCATTCCGTCCCGGCCCGGCCTGATCGCCGCGCTCATCGGCGGGGCGTGCGCGCTCTTCGCTCTCAGCATCGCCATCGAACGAAGCCGCCGCCGGGCCCGAGCCGAACTGGCCCATGCCCGCGCCGACGGCGACGCCCGGTTCCGGGACCTCGCGAACGATGCGCCGTTCATGCTCTGGGTGTCCGACACCAGGATGCATCCCACCTACGTGAACGATGCGTGGTCGGCCACCACCGGGCAGCCGAGCGCGATCGCCCGGGGCCACGGCTGGCGCGACTTCGTCCACCCGGATGACCTCCCGGCCATCACCGAGGCCTTCCGCCAGATGGCCGGTGCACCGGTGCCCTGCACGGTGCGCGGTCGGATGCTGATGCAGGACGGCACCTATCGTTGGCATCTGGCCAACGTGCGCCCGCGTCGCGACGCGGAAGGCAGGCACATAGGGTTCATCGGCATCTCGTTCGACGTCCACGAACTCGAGCAGGCGGAGATCGCGCTCGAGCGGGAGCGCGGCCTCCTCAAGGGTGTCCTGGACGGCTCGCCCGCCTGCATCTTCGTTAAGGACGAGGCGCATCGTTACGTCCTGCTGAATCCGGCGGTAGAGGCCCTCCGCGGCATCAGCTCGGAGCAGTTGCTCGGCCGAACCGACAGCGATTTCTTCCCGCCCGAGACCGCGGCGATGTATCTCGCGCAGGACGACGAGATCATGCGGTCGGGCGTGGCCCTGCGGACGCAGGAGGTGTTCGAGGACGCCGACGGGCGTCACCGCTGGATGCTGAAGACGAAGAATCTCGTCACACTTTCGTCGGGGGAACGGCTGCTCGTCGGCTGGGCCCTGGACATCACGGACATGAAGCGTCTGGAGTCCGAAGCCGCGACGGCTCGGCGCCGGATCGAAGCCCTTCATCGGCTCGCGACACGGACACTGGCCGGGGATGACCCGGCCGCGCTCGGCGACCTGGCCATCGGCGCCATCGCATCGCTGATCCCCGGCACGACCGTGCGCCTTCTCCCGATGGCGGACGCGGGCAGCGGGGCAACGGTGGCGCAGGTCTTCGAGGATGCGCCTACGGCACTGGCGCAGTTGCAAGGAGGGCACACGGTCGTGCTGCCCGGCGGAGCGTCCGAGGCGTCGGCAGTGGAATCCGCGGCACTTCTGTGCGGTGCGGTCCGGGCGCGCATCGCAGCGCCATTGGGCCACGGCGATCAGATGAAGGGCGTCCTGAGCATCGAGGACGACACCGAACGGGCCTGGAGCGTCGACGACGTCCAGGTGGCCGTCGAGATCGCCGAGGCACTCACCGCCGCCCTGGAGTTCTGCGGCGCCCGGGCAGAACGCGAGCGGGCGGAAAGCGCACTCAACGAATCCCGGGTCCTGCTCGACGGCATCATCGAGGCTCTGCCGGTTGGCGTCTCCGTGAAGGACGAAACCGGGCGATGGATCCTCGCCAACGGGGCACTCGCGGAACTCACCGGGCGCCCCAGGGACGTGCTGATCGGGCGGAGGAACGCCGACATCTATCCGGCCGATGTCGCCGCAATATTCGACCGTGCGGATGCCGAGGTGCTGCGCACCGGCGAACGGAACACCCTCGAGTGGCGCGTTCCCAATCCGACGGGTCGCCAGCCGTGGGTCCTGAAGGTGAAGTCCCGACTCACGATGCCCGACGGCCGGCGTTTCCTGATCGCGGCCCTCGCCGACATCACGGTCCAGAAGGAGGCCGTGCTCGAAGTCGATCGTAGCCGCCGATTCCTCGATGCGCTTCTGAATGCCTTGCCGCAGGCGGTGAACGTGCGGGACCAGGGCGGAATCACGATCCTCGCGAACCGGGCGTACTACAAGCTGACCCAACGGACCCCGGACGTCGTCATCGGCCGCTCGGTGCGCGAGATCTACGGCGAGGAGGTCGGTCGCATCCTCGAGTCGCAGGACGCCGCCGCCTGGGCGAGCGGAAAGATTGCCACCTTCGAGCAGAGGACCATGGACCCCCTGGTCACCGCACGCTGGCAGCTCAAGTCCAAGACACCGATCACCCTGGACGATGGCACTCAATACCTGGTCAGTGTGTCGAGCGACATCACGCCTCTCAAGCAGGCCGCCGCTGCCCTCGAGAGCAGCAAGCAGTTCGTGGAAGCGCTCATCGACGCCGTGCCGCAAGGCATCTTCGTCAAGGATGCCGCGGGCCGTTGGATCCTGGTCAACGAACCCTTCCTGCGCATCTCCGGATTGACGCGCGAACAGATCATCGGTCGGACGAACCAGGAGATCTATGGCCCGGTGAATGGCGCGCGCTTCGACGAGCAGGACGCGGTCGCGTGGCGCGCGTCCGCCCCGCTCCTCTTCGAGGAAGCTCCGCCGCGGGAGGGGTCGAGCACCGGGATCTGGCAGAGCAAATCGAAAACCGCGATGCGCATGGCCGATGGGACCCAGGTTCTCATCTGCACCCTGACGGATGCCTCGGACCGACGCCGTGCCGACCTCGCGCTGCAGAGAAACCGCGCCTTCCTCAACGCGATCATCGATGCGATGCCGGCGCTCGTCTTCGTCAAGGATGCGTCGCACCGGCTGATCATGGTGAACAGCGCCGCGGAACGGGAACTCGGTCGACCGCGTGCCGACTTGCTCAACCGCACGGATTTCGACCTTCTGCCCCCGGACGACGCCGCCCGGGCAGTGGCCGAGGACGATGCAGTGCTCGGCGGCGACACCTCCATCACCACGGAGCAACTGATCCGGTTCGGTGAGGGCCCCGCACGATGGCTGCTGATGACCAAGGTCGCCACCACCCTCGACGATGGCGCCCGCTGCGTGATCTCGGTGAATCTGGACATCACTGCGCGCAAACGAGCGGAGCAGGACGCCCTCGAGGCACAGTCCCGCCTGGAGGCCCTGAACGGTATCGCTGCGGACCTGACGGCGGAGGTGCCACTGCCCTCCCTGGTCACGAGAGCCATGACGCGCCTGTCCGACGCCCTCGGTGGACTCGCCGTGGGCTTCTGGTCACGGTCGGCGTCCGATGCGTACGCGCTCACCACATGCGTCGGTCCGTTGGCGAACGACGTCGTGGAGGGTGGCATCTTCAGAGTAGCCGTCGCCCCGGGCGTCCTGGACGCGCTGGAGCGTGGCGAAGTGGTCGTCTCGGACGGCGAGCAGGCCGAACTTCACGATCCCGGACTTCTGCACGCATTCATCGCCGTGCCGATCCGCAGCACGCACTCCCCACTGCCGCGCGCGGTGCTGAGCCTCTCTGCCGAGCCCCCCCGTACCTGGCGCGACCACGAGCGACAGACCATCACCGAGGTCGGCGAGGCCCTGACGCTTGCCCTGCTCAAGGCCGACGCGGACGCAGAACACGCCCGGGTGGAGGCAGACCTGCGGGACAGCGAGGCCGTGCTGCGGGCCGCCGTCTGGGCGTCGGATCTCGGCCTCTGGTCTCTCGATCTCGTGGACAACAAGGTGCGCTTTTCGCCACGGTGGAAGTCGCAGCTGGGGTACGAACCCGGGGAGCTCGCCGATCGATTCGATACCTGGACCGATCACCTGCACCCGGACGACCGGGCTGCCGCCAATCAGGCCGTGACCGACGCCATTGCCTCGGGCAGCGGGCTCTACCAGGCCGAGTTCCGACTCCGGCATCGGGACGGTTCGTGGCGAAGCATGCTCTCGCGGGCGCAGATCCAGCGGAATGCGGACGGGCGCGCATTGCGGATGGTCGGCGGGCACATCGACGTCACCGATTTTCGGCGTGCGCAGGAGGCGCTCCGGCAGCATCGCGACGAACTGGAACTGATCGTCGCCGAGCGCACCGCCGAAGCCGTGCGTGCGAAGGAACTCGCCGAGGCGGCGAACCGCGCGAAATCGGAGTTCCTCGCGAATATGTCGCACGAACTGCGCACGCCGATGCACGCCATCCTCTCGTTCTCCCGGCTCGGCCAGGATCGCATGCAGAACGGCACGGCGCAGCTCTCGAAGATCGCCACCTATCTGGCGCGGATCGAGCAGAGCGGACACCGGCTGCTGAGTCTTCTGAACGACCTGCTCGACCTCTCGAAGCTCGAGTCGGGGAAGATGCGCTACGACTTCGCCCACCACGACCTGCGCGATGTGGTGGCCACGGTGGTGGGCGAGCTCACCGCGTACGCCCACGAGCGCGGCGTGAGATTGACGATCGTCCCCGTCGATACGCCGGTGGTCGTCCGTTGCGATGCCGAGCGGATCGGCCAGGTCGTCCGCAACCTGCTGTCGAATGCCGTCCGATTCACGGGCACGGGTTTGTCGGTCACCGTCGACCTGCGCGGGGATCAATCCATCGCCGCCGCCGATGGCTCCGCGTGCGATGCAGCGTTGGTCAGTGTGGTCGATGAAGGCATCGGCATTCCAGAGGGCGAGTTGGAGGCCGTCTTCGACAAGTTCGTACAGAGCAGCAAGACGTCGAGCGGTGCGGGCGGCACAGGGCTCGGCCTCGCCATCTGCCGGGAGATCGTCTCCCACCACGGCGGGCGGATCTGGGCCGACAACAACCCGGGAAGCGGCGCCCGCTTCTCGCTGCTCATTCCCGTGGAGCCGCCGCAGGTGGCTGCAACGCCGGAACCCGAGGGCGACCTCTCCTGAACGCGGGAATCGGTCGGAATCAGAAGGGGGGCCGGCCGCGCCGTCGACGCCAGATCCAGGCCGTCCGCAAACGCCAGCCGAGCATGATGCCGAAGTACGCGAGGACGCCCGCCGTCACCGCCAGCACTGCCAGACCGAGGACGAGGGGCCTGCCCAACCCCACGATGCGGGTCCGGAGACCCTCCCAGCCGCCAGGGGTGTCGTTCTTGACTGCGGAGGCCGGCAGCGAAGGTGGTGGCTCGTCGGCATCGAGCAACACGCTACCCACGCGGTGCGCCAGCAGGTAGACGGGGGCGAAGGTCACGGGATTCGTGACCAGTGTCCCGGCGATCGCGGTGGGCACGTTGGCGCGGAGAAGCACGGCGACGCCGGTGGCGATCGGGATCTGCGCGATCGGCACGAGAAATCCGAAGAAGACGCCGATCGCCACGCCCACGGCGACCCCGCGGCGGCTGTAGTGCCAGAGGCGACGATGCAGCAGCGCCGGACCGAGCCATCGCAGCCAGCGGTTGCGACGCAGCGACTCGGGGTCGGGCAGCCACCGCGCAAACAGTTTCTTCAAGTTGGTCCGGGTGCGAAGTGAGGAGAGGCGCGCCGCGACAGCGACACTGTTGACCGTTGGGGCAATCCTCGCACGGGACGGTTCCCGCATCGATGCCCACACCGGCGTTTCCACTAAACTCCGGGCCAAATCCATCGCCTCCGGGAGGCCATTCCGTGTCAGCGTCCGCTACGCCCTTCGATTTCACCGCCGTGCTCCGTGCCGACCTCCCGCCCGCCGCATCCCGCTGGAACGGCTTTCCCCGGTTCAACTTCGTGGGTGGGCACAACGACGAGGGCAGCGTCCCGGTGGAGGACCTCATCGCAGCCGCCGGGCGCGTGCTGCGCCGGGAGGGCCCGACCCTCGCGACCTACGGGATGCAGAGTGGGCCGCTAGGCTACCGGCCGCTGCGCGACTTCATCGTCCGCAAGCTCGCGAAGGACGCCGGGATCACCTGCACCGCCGACGAGGTGCTCATCACGTCCGGTTCCCTGCAGGGGCTGGACCTCGTGAACGCCGCGCTCGTGGCGCCGGGCGACACGGTGATCGTCGAGGAGATGACCTACGGTGGCGCCATCAGCCGCCTGAAGCGTTGCGGCGCGAACGTCATCGGCGTGCCCGTGGACCACGACGGACTCAGTGCCGGGAAGCTTGCGGAGACGCTGGCCGACCTCGCCGCGCGGGGCATCCGCGCCAAGTACATCTACACGATCCCCACCGTGCAGAACCCCACCGCCACGGTCATGAGCGAGGCCCGTCGGCGCGAGATCATCGCGCTCTCGGAGAAGTACGGCGTCCCGATCTTCGAGGACGACTGCTACGCGGACCTCGTCTGGAGCGGCGAGCGCCCAGCCGCGATCTACTCGATGGTCCCTGACGACCGCGTCGTGCACATCGGCTCGTTCTCGAAGTCGATCGCGCCGGCGCTGCGCATCGGCTTTCTGATCGCGAAGTGGCCGCTGATGTCGCGCATCCTGTCGATCAAGACCGACGGCGGCACACCGGCCCTCGATCAGATGGTGCTCGCAGAGTACTGTCAGGATCACTTCGACGAGCACATCGTGCCGCTGCGGCAGACGCTGCGTCGCAAGCTCGTGGTGATGATGGAGGCGCTGCGCGAGCGCTTCGGCGACGAGGTCGAGTTCGATGATCCCGCCGGCGGCATCTTCCTCTGGATGAAGCTGCCCGCTGCGGTGGACACGAGCCGCCTCGAGCAGCTCGCCGCGCGATCCGGCGTGACGATCAATCCCGGCGCGGAGTGGATGACCGACGCGGTCGGCGGTCGACGACACCTGCGGCTCTGCTTCGCGCATCCGACCGAGGACGTGATCCGCGAGGGCGTGGCGCAGCTGGCCGAGATCTGTCATCGCGAGTTCGGCGTGCCGAAGCGCGATCCCGGCGTCCATCGCTGATCCAGACTTCCCCAAACTCCACACTGCACGGACCCACCGCATGAACTTCAGCTTCGAAACCACCCCGCGCATCCTCTGCGAGCAAGGCAGCACCCGCCGCCTGGGCGACATCGCCCGCGAACTCGGCATGCGTCACGTCTACCTCGTCACCGACCGCTTCCTGCACGAGTCCGGTCTCACCCGCGAGGCCGAAGCCAGCCTGGCGGCCGCCGGCCTGCGCGTCACCGTCTTCGCCGATGTCCAGGCCGACCCGCCCGAGGGCAGTGTCGAGGACGCCGTCGCCGATGCCGTCGCGAAAGGCGTGGACGGCGTCATCGGACTGGGTGGCGGCAGCTCCATGGACACGGCGAAGCTCGTCGCCCTGCTCGCCCGCACGCCTCAGCCCCTGCCATCGATCTATGGCATCGGGCTGGCGAAAGGTCCGCGGCTGCCGCTGATCCAGGTTCCCACGACCGCCGGGACCGGCTCCGAGGTCACGGCGATCTCGATCATCACCACGCCGACCAGCGAGAAGAAGGGCGTCGTTTCGCCCCTGCTGTACCCGGACGTCGCGGTGCTCGACAGCCTGCTCACCCTCGGCCTGCCACCGCGTGTGACGGCGATGACCGGCGTCGACGCGATGGTCCATGCGATCGAGGCCTACACATCGCGGGTGAAGAAGAATCCTCTCTCGGACGCACTCGCGCTGAAGGCGCTGGTACTCCTGCACGACAACATCCGGACGGTGGTGAACGACGGCGGCAACGCCGACGCGCGGGAGGCCATGCTGCTCGGATCGCTGTTCGCGGGGATGGCGTTCGCGAACGCGCCGGTGGCTGCCGTGCACGCGCTCGCGTATCCGCTGGGCGGGCACTACCACCTGCCGCACGGCCTGACGAACGCGCTCGTGATGGTGCCCGTGCTGGCGTTCAACATGCCGGTGGCGGCACCGCTCTACGCGCAGCTCGGCCGCGCGATGTTGCCGTCGATGCAGTCGGCCGACGATGCGACGGCGTCGGCGGCGTTCCTCGATGCGATCCGGAAGCTCGTAGCCGAGATGCCCTTCGAGCAGACGCTCCGCGCCGCGGGTGTGCCGGAGGGCGACCTGCCGATGCTGGCGACCGACGCGATGAAGGTGACCCGCCTCCTGGTGAACAACCCGCGGGATGTGACGTACGAGGATGTGCTGGGGATCTACGGCGCGGTGTTGTAGGGGTCGGACGGTATCAGGGGCCGTGGATGCGCCACCGACCGTGAAAATGGGCCGGGCTGTTGTAGGAGCGGGCCATGCCCGCGAAAGCGATGGTTACGGTTGAAGCCTTTCCTTGCACTCACCGCTTTCGGGGCCATGGGCCCCTCCTGCAAGGGCGGTGGATGCGCCACCGACCGTGAAAATGGGCTGGGCTGTTGTAGGAGCGGGCCATGCCCGCGAAAGCGATGGTTCCGGTTGAAGCCTTTCCTTGCACTCACCGCTCTCGGGGCCATGGGCCCCTCCTACAAAGGCCGTGGATGCGCCACCGCCAGCGGGAATCGGCCGGGCTGTTGTAGGAGCGGCCCATGGCCGCGAAAGCGTTCGTTCCGGTTGAAGCGCTTCCACGGCATCCACCGCTTTCGGGGCGATGGGCCCCTCCTACAGGGGCCGGCTGGGCTACGCCGCCTGCTCCAGCGTCGGCGCGCTGTCCTCCAGCGTGAGCCGCCGCATGTCGCGCTTGAACTTCTTGTCGTCGAACGGCCGTGCGCGGTGCATCGTGCAGCGGTTGTCCCAGATCACGAGGTCGTGGTCCCGCCACGGATGGCTGTAGACGAACTCGCGCTGCGTGGCGTGCTCCGTGAGATCGCGGATGAAAGCCATCGCTTCCGGACGCGGCCAGCCGTGGATCGTGCCGATGTGCGCTGACAGGTAAAGGCTCAAGCGCCCCGACCCCGCGTGGCGGCGCACGAGGCGTTGTGGCACCGGCGCGAACCACTCGCGCTCTTCGGGCGTGAAGTCGTCGAACCCCAGCAGCGCGCGCGAGTAGATCAGCGAATGGTCGCAGACCAGCGGGCGCGCAACCTCCTGCATCGCTGCCGGGAGGGCGTCCCACGCGGCGCGCATGTCAGCGAACTCGGTGTTCGGGGCGGACGGCGGAAGCAATCGCGCGTGCAGCATCGAGTGCTTGGCCGGCGTCGCCTTGAAGCTGCTGTCGCTGTGCCAGAGCAGGTTCCCGAGATTGAACATGCGGCGGCGGTCGTCGGCGGCGAGGATCGAGCCGTCCACCTCGAGATTCGAGATGTCCACCATCTCCCGATGCTTCAGCCGCTGGCGATGGACATCCACCACGGCCTGCATGGGCTCCAGCGGACCGAGGGCCTTCGCGAACGCGAGCTGCTGGTCGTCGTCGATGTGCTGGTCGCGAAGCACGACGACGGCGTGACGGTCCATCGCGTCATCCATCCAGCGGACGAGTTCGGGCGTGGGCGGTTGGCGGAGGTCGACACCCTCGACCTCCACGGCAAACAGAGGATGCAGAGGACGCACTTGGAAGTTCATCGCCGGGCTCCCGATCAGACCGAAGCGACGGCCGGGGCGGCCGCCAGGATGTCGTCCGAACCCAGGACGAGCGGCGCCCAGTTCCGCGAGCGCACGTAGTCGGGTCGCGGATTCGGCACGTCCAGCGGACGGTTCACGACCGGGTTGTAAACGTAGTACAGATGCCAGCGGTCGTGCCGCGAGAGGTTGTGCCCCGAGGCGTGCAGGATGTTGCAGTGGAAGAAGACCACCGTGCCCGGGGCGCCGGTGATCGGCACGGGCTCCGGGCTTGTCTCCATGATCCGGACGAGATCGGCCTTCGGCACGATCCACAGGCGGTACGCGGTCGTGCGGTCGTCCATCTCGGACGCGAGGTCGCCCAAGCGATGACTGCCCGGGATGAAGTACAGGCACCCGCTCATGGGCGTCGGTTCGTCCAGCATGATGAGGGCCGTCGTCATGTCGGCGCGGGCGATGCCGTCGCGCTTCCAGGCGCCGTAGTCCTGGTGCCACTGCCAGACGGATCCGTCGATGGCCGTCTTCAGGTTGCACTTCGTGTGATGGATGTACAGCGCGTCGTCGCCGAGCAACTGCTGCGCGCCGCCGAGAAGTCGCGGGGATCGGGCGGCATTGCGGAAGAGCGTCGACGCGGTGGGCCCGTCGGCTTCGTGCACCCGGTAGATCGTTTTCGCGACGCCCCCTGCCCGCTCGCGGACAAGGTGATCGGTGTCGATGGCCTGGATGCGGACGAGTTCGCGCTTCATGGCCGCCACTTCCGCAGCGTCGAACATCCCCTCGACGACCAGGAAGCCGTCCCGGTCGTACTGCTTCATCTGCGCTTCGGTGAACTGCATCGATCCTCCCTCGGGCGGTCTCGAACGGATCCGCTCTTGCTGTGACGTGATCGCCGGATGGTAGGGCAGCCACGGCCCCGCGACAAACGGCTGCCGCCATCGGCCGACGCCGAACCCGATCGGCACCGACCCGCCGGCGCAACGATCCCGGCGCGTCGCGGTCCGATCGCGGTGCCCGGACTGTTGGCTGGGCCGATTCGAATTGCGATACGCTCGAAAGCCGATCCACCGACCATGCCCCCACTCTTGCCGAACCCCACCGACCGGACGCTCGCGGCGCTCGCGAAAGGCTGCTCCGCCATCATCACGGGGATCCGCCCCTCGTCGACCCCGGCCATCACCGAGCACATCCACCGTCTGCGCGAGCTGGGGTTCCTTCCCGGGGAGCGCGTGCGCGTCCTGGCGAAGGGGTTCCCGGCCGGCGACCCGATCGCGGTGCGCATCGGCCACGCCACGTTTGCGCTGCGCCGGTTCGAGGCCGACCTCATCGAGATCTCCGCGAGCGACAGCCCATGAGCACGGTCGCCACGCTGGCCCTCGTCGGCAAACCCAATTGCGGTAAGACGGCGCTCTTCAACCGCCTCACCGGGGCGCGGCAGAAGGTCGCGAACTACGCGGGCGTCACCGTCGAG
The DNA here is from genome assembly GCA_001464895.1 of Betaproteobacteria bacterium Ga0077532. Taxonomy (GTDB): domain Bacteria; phylum Pseudomonadota; class Gammaproteobacteria; order Burkholderiales. Next base: position 50,842 of record LNEE01000013.1, on the reverse strand, counting down.
CGTAAGGAAGGGCGGTTCACGGCACCCTCGGGCCGGACCTGGCGGATCCTCGATCTGCCCGGCGCCTACAGCCTCACGGCCGCGACGCCGGACGAAGCCGTCACCCGCGACGTACTGCTCGGCGCGCGCACCGACGAGCCGCTGCCGGATGGCATCGTGTTCGTCGTCGACGCAACCAACCTCGCGCTGAATCTCCGGATGGTGCTCGAGGTGGCGAGGCTCGGCCGGCCTATGGTCGTCGCGCTCAACATGGCGGACATCGCCCGCTCGCGGGGCATCGAGATCGATGTGCCGGCGCTCTCGAAGGCCCTCGGCGTGCCCGTCGTCGAGACGGTCGCAGTGCGCGCCGGTGGGGAACAGGCGCTGCTCGCCGCGTTGGAGCATCTGGTGGCGCCGATCACCGACAGTTCGGTGACCGATGTCGGCATGCCGTCGCCCGAGGCGCTTGCGGCGGAGGTCCGCGCGATCGTCGCCTCGTGCGTGCGCGAACCGGTCCGCGAAGACACCACCACCGAGCGTCTCGACCGCGTGCTGCTGCATCCCCTCGCCGGGCCGATCGTGCTGGCCATCGTGCTGTTCCTCGTCTTCCAGGCGGTTTTCAGCTGGGCCCAGGCGCCCATGGATCTCATCGAGGCGGCCGTGGGATGGTGCGGCGAGCAGGTGAAGGCGCTGCTGCCCGACGGCATGCTGCAAAGCCTGCTGGTGGAAGGCATCCTCGGTGGCACGGGCAGCGTCCTCGTGTTCCTGCCGCAGATCCTGATCCTCTTCCTGTTCATCCTCGCGCTCGAGGAAAGCGGATACCTGCCACGCGCGGCATTCCTGCTCGACCGGCTGATGGGGCGGGTCGGCCTGTCGGGCCGGGCGTTCATCCCGCTGCTGTCCAGTTTCGCGTGCGCGGTGCCGGGGATCATGGCCACGCGCACGATCCAGAACCCGCGCGAACGCCTGGTCACGATCATGATCGCGCCGCTGATGACCTGCTCGGCGCGGCTGCCGGTGTACGCGCTGATCATCGCGGCGTTCATCCCAGCGCGAACGGTGGGCGGACTCTTCAACCTGCAGGGCGTCGTGCTCTTCGCGCTCTACGTGGCCGGCGTGGCGAGCGCGATGGCCGTGGGCTACGTCGCGAAGCGCGCAGGTGCCGGTGATCGCGTCCAGCCCCTGCTGATGGAACTTCCCGACTATCACTGGCCGCATGTGCGCAGCCTCGCGATCGGGCTGTGGGAGCGCGCGCGCATCTTCCTGGCGCGCGTGGGCGGGATCATCCTCTCGCTGATGATCCTGCTCTGGTTCCTCAGCAGCTTCCCGAGCCCGCCCCCCGACGCCACGCTCCCACCCATCGCCTACAGCTACGCGGGGTCCATCGGTCGGGCGCTCGAGGTCGTGTTCGCGCCGATCGGCTTCAACTGGCAGATCTCGATCGCGCTCGTCCCCGGACTCGCGGCGCGGGAGGTTGCGGTCGGCGCACTGGGCACCGTCTACGCGCTTTCACAGACCGGCGACGACATCTCGGCAACCCTCACGCCAATCATCGCCGGCTCGTGGGGCCTGCCGACGGCGCTCTCGCTGCTGGCCTGGTACGTCTTCGCGCCACAATGCATCTCGACGCTGGGGGTCGTGAAGCGCGAGACCAATAGCTGGTTCTATCCCGCAGCCATGGCGGGATATCTCTTCGCGCTGGCCTACGCGGCATCGTTCGTCACGTACCGCGCAGCGCTCTGGTGGGTGGGAGGCTGACGATGCTCGAAGGCATCCTGGTGGGACTCATCGTCGCGTTCGCAGCGCTGCACGTGGCACGCCGATTCCTGCCGCGTCGCTGGTTCGGGATGCGCGGCGTGCCCGCGACGAAGGCCGGTTGCGACACCGGTTGCGGCACGTGCAAGGGCTGCGGCGCGGGCGGCACGGCACCCAGGACAGCCACGAAACCGCTCACTCGAGGCTGAGCCCCGTCTCGCGGATCACGGCGCCCCAGCGGGCGGACTCCTCGGCGATGAACCGCGCGAACTCCGCCTGCGGCGCCGGGGCGGCGAGCACGCCGGCCTCGTCGAGTTTCTTCACGACGGCCGGGGTCCTGAGGATGTCGTCCAGAGCGGCCCCCAGCCTAGCCACCACGTTCGCCGGCGTGCCTGCGGGTACCACGATGCCCTGCCAGGCGAACGCATCGAACCCTCCGGCGCCCGACTCGTCCAACGTGGAGACGCCCGGCATCGCGTCGAGCCGATCCTTCGTGCCCACGGCGAGCACCTTGATGCGCCCACCGCCCATCGCGCCGCGCACCGTCGGGAGGTCCAGGAAAGCGGCGTCGAGACGACCACCCAGGAGGTCCTGCAGCACGGGCGCAGCCCCCTTGTAGGGGACGTGGTTGATGTTCAGGCCGGCGCGCCGCGCATAGAGCGCCATCGCCAGATGATGCGGTGAGCCGAGCCCGGGACTGCCGTACGAGATCTCGTCGGACCGCGCCTTCGCGAGCAGCATCGACAGCGTTCGCGTATCGCCGCCTGCGGGTGCCACCAGGAGGAGAGGAATCCGGGCGACACGCGCCACCGGCACGAGGTCCCGCTGCGGATCGTAGGGGAGCTTTCGGTAGAGCGTCTTGTTGGTGGCGAGCGTGGCGCTGTCAGCGAGCAGGATCACGTGGCCGTCGGCCGGCGCGCGCACGACGAACTCGGCCGCGATGTTCGTTCCGGCCCCGGGCCGATTCTCGACGATGACGCTTTTCCCGAGGCGGGAAGTCAGCTCGGCCGCGAGGGTGCGACCGATGAAATCGGTGGCGCCACCCGGCGGATACGGCACGACGATGCGGACCTCCTTCGACGGATAGTCAGCCGCGCGCGCGAGCGACGGAATGCACGCGCTGGCCGCCAGCGCGCCGGCCAGATGGAGCCGCCGACGCTCGACCGCCATTCAGAGGCTCCGCGCGCCGCGCACGAGCCGGCCCGGTAGCGCACCGGTGAACTCGCCGTCCCGCATGGTCTCGATGCCGGACACGAACGTGTGCCGGTAGCCCTCGGCCTTCTGGATCATCCGGCGCCCGCCGGCCGGGAGGTCGTACACGATCTCGGGAGGCAGCACGCGAAGCCGCTGCATGTCGATGAGGTTGAAGTCGGCCTTGTACCCGGGGGCCAGCACGCCGCGATCGCGGAGGCCGTACACCCTAGCAGTGTCGGACGTCTGCTTCTTCACGAGGTACTCGATGGGGATCTTCTCGCCGCGCGTGCGATCGCGCGCCCAGAACGCGAGCGCGCTGCTAGGCGAACTCGCGTCGCAAATGAAGCCCACGTGGGCACCGCCATCCGCGATGCCTGCCACGGTGGCGGGGTCCGTCAGGAGTTCGCGAACCACGTCGAGATTACCGTCGAAATAGTTCTCGAACGTGTGGAAGAGCACAGCCTTGCCGCCCTCCTCCATCAACCAGTCGAGGGCCACTGCGAAGGGATCGCGCCCCTCGGCGGCGGCCACTGCCGCGATGCCGCGGGAGACCTCGGGTTCGAAATCGATCGGGTGCCCCAGCCGGAACGTCTTCGCGAGCAGGCCGGAGATCCAGCGCACGTGCGTGTCGTCCGGACGTTCCGTGACGAGGCGCCTACGGAGATCGGCATCGGCCACGAGGCGCGCGTAGCGCTCGGCCGGCGCGAGGTGCTCCATCGACTGCCACAGCGGATGCGTGGTGAAGGGATGGATGCTGCCCTCCAGCGCCATCATCACGCCGATGGGTCGCGAGCCGACCTGCCCGGTCACGTCCATGCCCTGCGCCCGCGCGGCGTGGATGCGTGCCCGGGTGTCGCGCCAGAGGTCGGGGGCGTTGTGCACCTGCAGGAGCAGCACCGAGAGCGGCCGGCCGGCGATCTGCGCCGCCGCCCGGAGGTGCTCGAAGTCACCCTCGCCGAAGTCGGAGTTCACCTCGATCACGCCAGCGCCGGCGCGGCGCATGGCCTGCGCGAGACCGGTCAGTTCCGGGTCGGCGGCGGTGAGGCCCGGTGTGTAGCGGCCGTCCTTGGCGCGATGCTTGATCGTGCGGGATGTGGTGAGGCCGAGGGCCCCGGCGCGGAGGGCGGATTCGAGCATCGCGCCCATGGCTTCGATCTCCTGGGCTTCGGGGCGCGCGGCGTGATCGGCGCCGCGATCGCCCATCGCGTAGAAGCGCAACGCCGCGTGCGGCACCTGGGCCCCGATGTCGATGACGCGCCGGCCGGCGTCGAGCGTGTCGAGGTACTGCTCGAAGGTCTCCCAGCGAAAATCGATGCCCTCGGCGAGGACGGTCTCCGGGATGTCCTCGACGCCCTCCATCAGGTTGATGAGATAGCGCTCCGACCCGGGCCGAACCGGCGCGAAACCGACGCCGCAGTTGCCGAACACGGTGGTGGTGACGCCGTGCCACGACGACGGCGTGATGTACGGGTCCCACGTGGCCTGCCCGTCGTAGTGCGTGTGGATGTCGACCCATCCCGGCGCGAGCAGAAGGCCGTCCGCCGCGATCTCCCGGCGACCCGCGCCAAGGCGCTCGCCCACCGCTGTCACCGTCGCGCCGTCCACGGCGAGGTCAGCGGTCCGGGCCGCGGCACCGGTCCCGTCCACGAGCGTCGCGCCGCGAATCACCAGATCGTGCATCCCCTCTCTCCCAATGCGTGCCCTTCCGATGAAGCGCATCCCCGGGGCAGATGGTAGTGCACGGATGGCCGTTTCCGGCGAGGGATCCGCAAAGGGGATCACGCTGCAACGCACCACGGGAGAGGCCCCTGCGCTAACATGCCGCCCCTCCAGCACCGCACCGATTCCGGAGTCCCGCCGTGACCACTCCCCTGTGGACCCCTTCCCCCGCACGACGGGCGGAAGCCAATCTCACCGCCTTCGCGAAACTGGTCGCCGACCGTCACGGCGACCGGTACGACAACTATCCGGACCTGTACGCGTGGTCGGTCCGGGAACCCGAACAGTTCTGGTCCGCCCTGTGGGACTTCTGCGGCGTGATCTCCGAGACGAAGGGCGGGCGCATCCTCGTCGACGGCCACCGGATGCCCGGGGCGCAGTGGTTCCCCGATGCGCGCCTCAGCTACGCGGAGAACATGCTGCGCCGGCGGGACGATGCCCCGGCGATGATCTTCCGCGGCGAGAACAAGGTGCGCCGGACGCTCTCGTTCGCGGACGTGTACGACACCGTCTCGCGCCTCGCCCAGGCGCTGCTCGCAGAGGGCGTGAAGCCCGGTGACCGCGTGGCTGCGATCGTGTCGAACATGCCCGAGGCCATCATCGGATTGCTCGCGGCCAACAGCATCGGCGCCATCTGGTCGTCCTGCTCGCCCGATTTCGGCGTGCAGGGCGTGCTCGACCGCTTCGGCCAGATCGAGCCCGTGGTCCTGCTGTCCGTGGACGGTTACTGGTATGGCGGGAAGCGGCTCGAGGTGTTGCCGCGCCTCGCCGAAATCGTTAAGGCGCTGCCTTCGGTGCGGCGCGTGGTCGTCGTCCCGTACCTCGACGAATCGCCCGACGTGTCAGGCGTCGACCGGGCGGTGACGTTCCCGACATTCGTCGGCCCCTTCTCGGCCGGCGACATTCCGTTCGCCCGGCTGCCCTTCTCGCACCCGCTGTACATCCTGTACTCGTCGGGCACCACGGGGGTGCCGAAATGCATCGTCCACGGCCAGGGCGGGTCTCTCCTGCAGCACATGAAGGAGCATCAGCTCCAGACCGACCTGAAGCGCGACGACCGTCTCTTCTACTTCACGACCTGCGGCTGGATGATGTGGAACTGGCTGGCGTCCGGCCTCGCCACGGGGGCGACGCTGCTGCTGTACGACGGCTCACCGTTCTATCCGGGGGCGAACACCCTCTGGGACTTCGCGGCGCAGGAACGGATGACCGTCTTCGGGACGTCCGCGAAGTACATCGATGCCCTGAACAAGCTGAAGCTGAAGCCCGCGGAGACCCACGACCTTTCGGCGCTGAAGACGATGACCTCCACCGGCAGCCCGCTGGTCGCCGAGGGTTTCGACTACGTCTACGCGAACGTGAAGTCCGACCTGCTGCTCTCGTCGATCTCGGGCGGTACCGACATCGTGTCGTGCTTCGTGCTGGGCAGCCCATGGCTGCCGGTGTGGCGCGGTGAGATCCAGTGCCGGGGGTTGGGTCTCGCCGTCGAGGTCTACGACGACGACGGCAAGCCCCTGATCGGCACGAAGGGCGAGCTGGTGTGTTCGAAGCCGTTCCCCTGCATGCCCGTCGCGTTCTGGAACGACCCGGACGGCGCCAAGTACCACGCGGCCTACTTCGAGCGCTTTCCGAACGTGTGGTGCCACGGCGACTGGATGGAGATCACCGACCACGGCAGCTGCGTGATCTACGGGCGCTCGGACGCCGTGCTGAATCCGGGCGGCGTGCGCATCGGGACGGCCGAGATCTACCGGCAGGTCGAACAGCTCGACGAGGTGGTGGAGAGCCTGGTGATCGGTCAGGACTGGAACAACGACGTCCGCGTCGTGCTGTTCGTCCGCCTGCGCGAAGGCGCGATGCTGGACGACGCGCTGGTGAAGCGGATCAAGGAGAAGGTGCGGGCGAACACCACGCCGCGGCACGTCCCCGACAAGGTGATCGCAGTCGCCGACATCCCGCGCACCAAGAGCGGCAAGATCGTGGAACTGGCCGTGCGGGATGTCGTGCACGGACGCACCGTGAAGAATCGTGAGGCACTCGCGAATCCGGAGGCGCTGGACCTGTATCGCGACCTGCCCGAGCTGGGGCGCTAGGGTCTAGGGTCTGGGGAGACTGTGACTCGCTCGGTCGGCGGGGGTATCGCAGACGCATCCCGCCGCCTCCTCCGATGGCATCGGCGCTTGGGGATCGCTGCCGATGCTCGCCAGCGCAGCTTCCGCACGACCGCCATGGGCGGCACTGCAATGCTCGCCCTCCGCATACGGACCCACGAAGAGCGGGGTGCCCTGACCATCGAAGACGGCCACGGCCGGGGCTGCGGGCAGCGTCGACCAGAGCCGGGCGGATGCCTCCGGCGGCAACCTCGGGAGGCGCTCCAGCCCTCGCACCGGATCGCTGCTTCCGCCCGGAGATTCCGCGGTGGCGAAGATGACGTCCTCGCCGATATGGCGGGTGCGCAATGCGAGGAATCGCGCATCGCCCAGGGTGGAGCACGGACAGCTGCCGTCGCGGAAATGCACGACGACTGCCCGGACGCGGCCTGCCATGCCATTTTCAAGGAGGTAGCCGCGGATCACGGAGGGGTCGAGGGCCCCCACTTCGAAGTGGACCGGCCGGGACGCGACGGTGCCACGGGAGTGGACGATCCGATCGAGGAGCACGTGGCCGACGAATGCCGCAATGACCACACCGAGCAGCGCCAGGAGCACACTCCTGCGACGGCGTTGGCGGTCAGGGCGCGTCCCGGGAGGGTGTTCCCGGGTGGGGGCGGCTGTCGAGGTGATCATCACGGGCTTATCGGCGGTCCATGGTGTGGATTGAGAGCCTGCCCACGCCCGACGATCCGGGGGGCGTGATCGTGTACAACGGTGAAGCATTGAGCCTAGGCCCGTCGCGTGACCAATCCGTGAAGGTTCGACCGATCCGGATGGCTTCCCGATTTTTTCGACATCCTTGAGGAGGAACTCCCATGACCCATACCACCCTGGAAATCGCGGGCATGACCTGCGGCGGCTGTGTCGCGAGCGTGACCCGCGTCCTCACGGGGTTGCCCGGCGTCACCAGCGCCCAGGTGTCCCTCGAGAAGTCGCAGGCCGTGGTCGAGCACGATCCGACCACTGCTCCGGTACCGGCGCTGCGCTCGGCTATCGAGGACGCCGGATTCACCGTGCGCTGACCGGGCAGCCGGATCCGCCCGGCCAGCCATTTTTTTTGCGTCGCCCCGGTGGGGCCGCCTGCGACGGCCGATAGAATGTCCGGCCGTCGAGGGAGATCAGGGACCGGCCATGTCGTCGATGAACGCGCTGGATGTCTACCGAAAAGCCCTGAGAGAGCTGTCGGACCGGCACACGCACGAGCTGCCTCGCAAGCTCTCGGAGATCGAGCAGGAATGGGATCGCGCCCTCGCTGCCGGCGGCGAACGAAACATCGTTTCGGGCTTGCAGCGCATGGCGCACGGGTTCGACGCGGCATCCAGTGTGCTGGGCCTTCCCCAACTGGCGGCACCTGCCCGCAGGCTCGCGGCCTCCCTGGCTTCGCTTCTGGCCTGCAACGAGCCGCTGATCCCCACGAATATCCAGCGCATCGAAGCGCTGATCGCCGAACTCCGGGTCGCCGCACGGACCACCGCCGGATGGCAGGGCGATCCTCCCGTGGAGCAATCGCCGACCGAACCGACCGGGACACCCGATCTGCCCCGCGAGGTCCGGGAAGCGACGCCGCCGCCCGTCGCCCCTCCGGCACCGACCGACACCACGCCGCCACGGATGCTGTACGTCCTCGAGAAGGACCCGCACGTGGCGAAGATGCTCGCGACGCAGCTCGCGCCCTTCGGCTATTCCATCGAGACGCGCGACACCTCGGAGGCCCTGGTCGAGGCGCTCGTCGGCGCCGCGCCATACGCCGTCATTCTGGATCCGGATACTCCGGGGGTCGGACTCGCGACGGCCCGTGCCATCGCGTCGCCGCGCGGTTCGATCAGCAGCCGGGCACCCGTGATCTTCGTCTCGGACCGCAGCGACATCGACGCACGGCTGGAAAGCGTGCGCGCCGGCGCTGTCGCCTACTTCCCGAAACCGCTGCGGGTCACCGACCTGGTGGACAAGCTCGACGCCCTGTCGCAGCGGGAGTTTCCCGAGCCCTACCGGGTGATGATCGTCGACGGCGAGGCCGCGCGGGCCGATCTGTGTCGCGCCGTGCTGCACGAGGTGGGGATGGAAGTCTCGCTCGTCCTGGACCCTATGCAGCTCGTCACGATGCTGGGCGACTTCAATCCGGAGCTTCTGCTGATCGCGCTGAAGCTTCCGGAGTGCGGCGGCGACGAGATCGCCCAGGTCGTGCACCAGATTCCTTCGTACGTCAGTCTGCCGGTCGTGTTCCTGTCGGAGCACTGGAACCTCGATCGCCAGATCGGGCTGATGAACGTGGGCGGCGACGCGCTGCTTCCCCTGCCCCTGCAGGCGTCGCAACTGATCGCCACGGTCATCGCCAGGGTGGAGCGCTATCGAACGCTCTCGGCGCTCATGCAGCACGACAGCCTCACGGGCCTCCTCAACCACTCCCGTCTCCACCAGTACGTGGAGATCGAATCGCTGCGGGCGCTGCGGCAGAACCACCCGCTTTCCTTCGCGATGATCGACATCGATCACTTCAAGTCGGTGAACGACCAGTTCGGGCATCCCGTCGGGGACCGCGTACTGAAGAACCTCGCGCGATTCCTGCGCCAGAACCTCCGGAAGAGCGACATCGTCGGACGGTACGGTGGGGAGGAGTTCGCAGTCGTGCTTACCGACACCGATGGCCCGGATGCCCTGGCCGTTCTCGAGAAGCTGTGCAGCGATTTCGCGATGGTGGAGCACGACGCCGAAGGCACGCGCATCTCGGTGAGCTTCAGTGCCGGCGTCGCAACGATGAGCGCCGTGCCTTCGGCCCGGGAACTGGTGCTGGCGGCCGATCGGGCGCTCTATGAAGCCAAGCGCCGGGGCCGCAATCAGGCGGTGCTATGGGGTGACCAGGAGCCACCGAAGGTCCTGCCGGCGCTGGTGTCCGGCACCTGAACTTCGCGAAAGCGTCGGCGCGGAGAAGGTCGGGCCCGGCGCGTCAGAACGGATTCCACCAGGGTTTCTGCCTTGCCTCCGCAAGCTCGCGAGACTTCGGGAAGTTGATGTCGAGCATCCGTTCGGCGTCTTTCTGAAGATCGGTCAGGCCCATCGCGCGGTAGGCGTCCGCCAGGATCTGCAGGGCACGTTCCAGTGCCGGCGCCTGCGGATAGTTGTCGATCGCGAACTGCGCCCGGTTCACGGCGGCGACGTAGGCCTTGCGGCGCAGGTAGTAGTCAGCCACCTTGACCTCGGCCGACGCGAGCGCGTTGACCAGATACTGCATGCGTCGCAGCGCATCGGGCGTGTATCTGCTCTCGGGGTACCGCGTCACGAGTTCCTGCAATGCGTAGAACGACTCGCGCATCGCCTGCGGATCGCGATCGGTCATGTCCTGGTCGGTGACCTTCGCCGCAATGCCGAGGTCCTCGTTGAAGGAGATGAGGCCCTTCAGGAAGTACGCGTAGTCGGCGTTGGGATGATTGGGATAGAGCTTCAGGAACCGATCGCACGTAGCGATCGCCGAGGCCGGCTCACGGTCCTTGAAGTACGCGTACGCGAGATCGAGCTGTGACTGCTGGGCGTACCTGCCATACGGATAGCGTGACGACAGACGTTCGTAGTAGCTGATGGCCCGCCGGTAGTTGCCCGCTGCCGCTTCAGCCCTCGCCTCGGCGTAGAGCTTCTCGACGCTCCACCCCTGCGTCTCGTCTTTCTTGAGGGCGCTGTCTCCACCACCACATGCGCTGAGCACGAGCACCACTGCGATCAAAGCTAAACTTCGGAGCATGGAAGTCACCGACGAAGAAGACCTCGATTATAGCCTGCACACTGGCGTCGATCCGCGCGAAGCGGTCATGCCGCAGGCTTGCGCAGGACTGCGGATGGACCTCGCGCTGGCGCGCGTGTTCACCGACTTCTCGCGCAGCCAGCTGCGGCAATGGTTGGAGGATGGTCGCCTGCTCGTGGATGGCAGCGCCACCGCGGCAACACGCAAGGCACGCGGCGGAGAACGGCTGCATCTGGAACCCGGCCCCTCGCACGACGGGTCGATGTTTCTTCCAGAACCCATGCCGCTGGTCATCGTGCACGAGGATCTCGACATCATCGTGATCGACAAGCCTGCCGGCCTCGTGGTTCACCCGGGTGCCGGCCACCGCGGCGGCACCCTGCTGAACGGCCTGGTCGCCCATCACGCCGGCTGTGCCGACCTCCCCCGAGCAGGCATCGTGCACCGGCTCGACAAGGACACCAGCGGACTGATGGTGGTGGCGAAAACGCTGGAGGCGCAGACCTCCCTCGTGCGCCAGCTCCAGGCAAGGACCGTCTCGCGGACCTACCACGCCGTGGTCCACGGCGTGGTACGCGGGGCAGGCACCGTCGACGCGCCCGTGGGCCGGCATCCCGTCCACCGGACCCGCATGGCCGTGACGACCCAAGGCAAGCCCGCGCGAACCCACTACACACCGTTGCGCGCCGGCGACGGATGGACCCTCGTCGAATGCCGCCTCGAGACGGGCCGCACGCACCAGATCCGGGTGCACATGCAATCGCTCGGACATCCGCTGATCGGCGATCCGGTCTACGGCTTGAAGCACGCCCCGCGGACCCTCGCCCTGGCGGTGTCGGGCTTCGACCGCCAGGCGCTCCACGCGACGGCACTGGCCCTCGTCCATCCGCGAACCGAAGCCCCGATGCGATGGGAATCCACGCTGCCCGCGGACTTCGCCGCACTCCTCGACAGGCTGCCCGTCCGATGACGCTCACCAACGACGATCTGCTGGTACCCGACTGGTCCGCGCCCCCCGCGGTGCGATCGCTCGTCACGACGCGGTCAGGCGGCGTGAGCCTTCCGCCTTACGACTCCCTGAATCTGGGCATCGCGGTCGGCGACGATCCGGAATCGGTGCGCGAGAACCGCGCGCGCCTGCGGGCGTGCCTCCCGGCCGATCCCCGGTGGTTGCGGCAGGTGCACGGCAACCAGGTGGTCGACGCAGCCACGGTGACGACACTCGTCGAGGCCGACGGAAGCTTCACCACCCAGGCAGGCGTCGTGTGCGTGGTGCAGATGGCCGACTGCATGCCGGTGCTGCTAGCCGACCGGGCGGGAACCCGGGTCGCTGCCGCGCACGCGGGCTGGCGCGGCCTGGCGGGCGATGTCCTGGGCAATGCGGTACGCGCACTCGACACGGATCCGGCGACGCTCCTCGCGTGGATGGGCCCGGCCATCGGTCCGTCCGCATTCGAGGTGGGCGACGACGTGCGGGACGCCTTCCTCGGCCACGCCGTGGAAGCGGGCGCCGCGTTCGTGCCGCACGGGCCGGGGAAGTGGCTCGCGGATCTCTTCCTCCTCGCCAGGCAGCGACTCGCCGCGCTGGGTGTCGGCGCGATCCACGGCGGCGGCCTGTGCACCGTCAGCGATTCGAAGCGATTCTTCTCGCATCGGCGGGACCGCGTCAGCGGCAGGATGGCCGCAACCATCTGGCTGGACCCCTGATCCCAGCCTGCGCTGTCGCCGTCAGGGCGGCGGCTCCTTTTCTCCAGCCGCCTGTGCGTCCCGGCGCGCGCGCTGCTGTTCGCGGAGTGCGCGAAAGCGGGCGCGCTGCGGCGTTCCGAACAGCCAGAGGAAGAGCGCGAGGGGGGCGAGACCGTAGATCAGAAAGGTCATCACACCCGAAACGACGTTGCGCTCGGCCGCCGCCATGAGGAGCGTGACGTAGAGCCACGCGATTGCCACGAGATACATGCTTGACCGCCCTTGCCCGCCCCTTCGAGAATGCTCCGCGGCGCTTGCGTTGCGCGCCGCCCCCACGATGCCGACATCCCACACGTCCGCGCTGCCACCGAGTGGCGACGCCTTGTTCACTGCCCTGCTGGCCCCTGGTGGTGGCGCCCTGCTGTCCATCACGGTGGCCGGCGCCGAGCAGTCGCGCCTCCTCTTCGCGGGTCTGGCTGCGACGCTCGCGAGAGACCCCGGACGCCTGCGCGCGTTCCTCGACGATGTCTACGAAAGGCAGTTCGCCCTCTGGCAATCGGTGCTGGGCACCCCGACGGCATCGGGTGAGCGCGAGGAGACTGTTACACAGGACCCGCGATTCCGCGATCCCGCCTGGGACGACATCCCGTGGTTCGCCTACCTGCGGCAACAGCACGCGCTATGGCAGGCGTTCGCATCCGCACTGCCCGGCGTGCTCGAGTTGTCCGAGGACGAGCGGCGGCGCCTCGCGTTCTTTCTGCAGCAATGGGTCGACGCGATGTCCCCGGGCAACCAGCTCGCCTCGAACCCGGCCGCTCTGCGCCGCGCCTTCGCGAGCGAGGGCGCTTCCGTCGCCAGGGGTACCGGGCAACTGGCCGCGGACCTCGCCCGCGGCCGGATCACCATGAGCGACCCGGAGGCATTCCAGGTCGGCGTCAACCTGGCCGTGACGCCGGGCCACGTGATCCACGAATCGCCGCTCGTGCAGTTGATCCGTTACGCGCCCGCCGGCGACAAGGTGCGCGGGCGTCCGCTGCTCATCGTCCCTCCCTTCATCAACCGGTACTACATCCTCGATCTCCGCCCGGAGAACTCGTTCGTCCGATACGCCGTGGCGCAGGGGTTCGACGTGTTCGTCGTCTCCTGGCGCGATGCCGGCGGGGCGCAGGCGGACGCCGGCTGGGACGACTACCTGCAAGAGGGCGTGCTCGACACGCTCACCGTCGCCCTGCAGCTTTCGGGCGCCAAGCGTGCGGCCGTTCTTGGGTTCTGCATCGGCGGCACGCTCGCCGCTGCGGCGGCCGCACTCGATGCGGCAGCGGGAAAATCCCGCGTTGCTTCGCTGACACTTCTGGCCACTTTGCTCGACTTCGGCAACCCCGGCGACATCGGCCATTACATCGACGCTGCGTTCGTCGAACAGTGCGAGCGCGAGTTCGGTCGTGGGGCCGTCGTACCCGGGCAACGCCTCACCGCCGCCTTCTCGAGTCTTCGCGCCCGCGAACTCGTATGGCACTTCATCCAGCACAACTACTTCCTCGGCGAGACTCCACCGCCCTTCGACCTGCTCCACTGGAACGGCGACAGCGCGAACCTGCCGGGGCGCCTGTACTGCCAACTGCTGCGCCTGCTCTACCTGGAGAACCGCCTGCGAGATCCGGGCGGGATCGACACGTCGCATGGCGCCATCGACCTGCGCGCGATCGACGCCCCCGTGTACCTGTTGGCGGCAAGGGAAGACCACATCGTTCCATGGCGCAGCGCCTACGCGAGCGCTTCGCTGCTGGCCCGCGTCGAGCGGTTCGTCCTGACGGAGAGCGGCCATGTGGCCGGCATCGTCAATCCGGCCGGGGGTCGGCGGCGCGGCTATTGGAGCGGTCCGCCCCCGATAGCCACGGCAGACGAATGGATGGACGCGGCACAACACGCCAGCGGAAGTTGGTGGCAGGATTGGGCCGGATGGCAGGCGCGGCACGCGGGCCGCTGGCGCACCGCGTCAGCCGGTCCGGGCAACGCGCGGCATCCGGTCATCGAACCATCGCCCGGTCGCTATGTGCTCGAGCACAGCGAACCGGCCGGAGGCGCCGGACACGATCCAGGAACTCAATGAACAAGGAGCAGAACATGCCAAAGCGCGTGGTACTCGTGACGGGAGGAATGGGCGGACTTGGAGAACCCATCTGCACGGGCATGGCGGATCAGGGATACACCGTGGTCGCCACCTACTCACCGAGCAACAAGACCGCCGATGCGTGGGTCACGGCCATGAAGGCCAAGGGCTACGACTTCCACGCGGTGCCTTGCGACGTGACGGATTTCGATTCGGCCGCAGCCGCGGTCGCGAAGGTGACGGCGGAGGTCGGCGCGGTCGATGTGCTCGTGAACAACGCCGGCATCACGCGCGACATGACCTTCAAGAAGATGGGCAAGGCGGACTGGGATGCCGTGATCCGCACGAACCTCGACAGCTGCTTCAACATGACTAAGCAGGTCATGGACGGCATGGTCGATCGCGGCTGGGGTCGCGTCATCAACATCTCGTCGGTGAACGGCCAGAAGGGTGCCTTCGGTCAGACCAACTACTCGGCGGCGAAGGCTGGCATGCATGGCTTCACGAAGGCTCTCGCCCTCGAAGTGGCCAAGAAGGGGGTGACCGTCAACACGATCTCGCCCGGCTACATCGGTACCAAGATGGTGACGGCCATTCCGAAGGACATTCTCGACACGAAGATCATCCCGCAGATCCCGGTTGGTCGCCTTGGGAAACCGGAGGAAGTCGCCGGCCTGATCATCTATCTGGCATCGGATGAAGCGGCCTTCCTGACCGGGGCGAACATCTCGATCAACGGTGGTCAGCACATGTCCTGACGAACCCGGCCTTCGTGTTCCCGATGGGAGCACGACTGGCCAAGGCGCGGGCGCAGCACGATCGACATTCCGCCGGCACAAAAAAAAACCCCGGTGGGTGAACCCGCCGGGGTTGAACCTTTATCTTGCGATAAAGGGGGAGGAGCCGTCTGGCCGGGAGACCCTTCTGGAGGCTGCGTCAGCAACCCACCGGGCCACCCATCTCGCGAAGACCTCGAGTCTTCGTCTGGCCGAATTCTGTGCCGCATTTATTACTGGCGGCCATTCCTGCAGTGTCCGAAATTGCGCCTCAAACCACTGGGAGTCGCCTGCCCTCCCGCGGGGTCCACCTCGAGACCCGCGCAGCAATCTTGTTCGCTGCGCCATTGAGACCGAATCAAGCTTTCCCACACAAACCAATGATACACCGAAGTAATCTTTCCTTACATCTAGCGTATCGAGCGCGTCTTGTTGCAACGCATAACTTAGATGCTAGGCGTGCCCGAATTCACTGTCAACGATTTTTTTGCGCGTCGCACCATGATTCCGCTAGAGTCCGCGAGCGACCCCATAACATCGAGGCGGGAACCGCTCGTCATCCGGCTCGCGGCAGGCCTCCTCCACAATGTCGCCGCTACGAGGGATCCATGGCTGAAGAACTTCGACTGATCAAGAAGTATCCGAACCGCCGGCTGTACGACACGGCAACGAGCAGCTACATCACGCTGGCAGACGTGAAGGCGCTGGTACTGGAGCAGGTGCAGTTCAAGGTCCTCGACGCGAAGTCGGGCGACGATCTCACCCGAAGCATCCTTTTGCAGATCATTCTGGAGGAGGAAACCGCGGGCGCACCGATGTTCTCCAGCGACATGCTCTCGCAGATCATCCGGTTCTACGGTAATGCCATGCAGGGCATGATGGGTTCGTACCTCGAGAAGAACATTCAGACATTCATGGAGATCCAGCGGAAGCTGCAGCAGCAGTCGCTGGCCAAGTTCGGCGAGAACCCTGTGGTGGGGTCCGATGCCTGGAACCAGTTCGTGAAGATGCAGGGCCCCGCCATCCAGGGCCTCATGGGCAGCTACCTCGAGCAAAGCGCCAATACGTTCGTCGAAATGCAGCAGCAGCTGCAGAAACAGGCGCGGAACATGTTCTCCACGTTCCCGTTCTCACCTTTCGCCACCGGGGCCTCGCAAGACGACCCGTCCGACCCCGATCGCAAAGGCTGAGGTTCACTCGCATGCAGTCGAAAGTTCGCGCACGGCCCGAGCCCGCGCCCAAGGTGGGTTTCGTCTCGCTTGGATGTCCGAAGGCATTGGTCGACTCCGAGCAGATCCTCACACGCCTCCGGGCGGAGGGTTACCGGATCGCCCCCTCCTACGAATCCGCCGACCTCGTGGTCGTCAACACCTGCGGCTTCATCGATTCGGCGGTCGAGGAGTCGCTGGACGCCATCGGCGAGGCCGTGCGGGAGAACGGCAAGGTGATCGTCACAGGATGCCTCGGCGCCAAGGGTGCAGTGGTCCGCGAGACCCATCCGAGCGTGCTCGCCGTGACCGGCCCCCACGCGACCGAGGAGGTCATGGCGGCCATCCACCAGCACCTGCCGAAGCCCCACGATCCGTTCTCGGACCTCGTCCCGCCCCAGGGGATCCGGCTTACGCCGAAGCACTACGCCTACCTGAAGATCTCGGAAGGCTGCAATCACCGATGCACGTTCTGCATCATCCCCTCGATGCGCGGCGACCTCGTCAGCCGGCCCGTGGGCGAAGTTCTGCAGGAAGCCGAGCATCTCGTCCGCGCCGGCGTGAAGGAACTCCTGGTGATCTCGCAGGACACCAGCGCGTACGGCGTCGATGTGAAGTACCGCACGGGCTTCCACAAAGGGCGGCCAGTGAAGACCCGGATGACCGACCTGGTCACAGCCCTCGGTGAGCTCGGCGTCTGGACCCGCCTCCACTACGTCTACCCGTATCCGCACGTGGACGAAGTGATCCCGCTGATGGCGGAGGGGCGCGTCCTGCCGTACCTCGACATCCCGTTCCAGCACGCCAGTCCGCGACTCCTGAAATTGATGAAGCGTCCGGCGAGCGCCGAGAACAACCTTGCACGCATCCGTGCATGGCGATCGGTGTGCCCCGACATCACCCTGCGATCCACCTTCATCGTCGGATTTCCGGGCGAGACCGAGGCCGAGTTCGAATCGCTGCTCGAGTTCCTCGAAGAGGCCGAACTCGATCGGGTCGGCTGTTTCGCGTACTCCCCGGTCGAGGGGGCGACCGCGAATGCTCTTCCCGACCCCGTCCCCGAGCCAGTGAAGCAGGAGCGCCGGGAGCGGTTCATGACGCTGCAGGCGGGCATCTCCGCGCGCCGGCTCGCCGCGCGTGTCGGTCGGGAAATCACCGTCCTCGTCGACCAGGTCGATGGCGACACTCTGTTGGCACGGAGCGCCGCCGACGCCCCCGAGATCGACGGTGTCGTCCACGTGTCCGGCGCGCAGGGCGTGAAGGTCGGCGATTTCGTGAAGGTGCGCGTGGAGCGCTCGGACACGCACGACCTGCACGCCATCGCCCTTCCGTAGGACGCACCCGCGTGTGGGCCCGCATCGTCGCCTGGGCCAAGGCCCTGCGCAGGGATGCTCTGACGGTCTGGTTCGCGACGCGGCATCCCGACACGCCGCTCGTCGCGAAGGTGCTGGCGGTCTGCGTCGCGGCCTATGCACTGAGCCCCATCGATCTCATCCCCGATTTCATCCCGATCCTGGGATACCTCGATGAAGTGATCCTGCTCCCCGGGGCCATCTGGCTCTGCCTCCGCCTGCTGCCACCCGCCGTCAGGAGTCAATGCCGTGACCAGGCGGATCAATGGTTCGCGGATCGCAAGGGCAAGCCGGTCAGCCTGGCGGGTGCCGCCATCGTCGGTGTCGTGTGGATCGCGATCCTGCTCCTCGCGTGGCGCCTCTGGGTCGACTGACCGAAGATCAGGATGCTTCGATCAATGTTCCCGTGCCCGACAGAAACGCGACCACATCATCGATGTCCCGCGTCCGGCGCATCGGCGGCAGGCTGCGCCAGACGCGTTTCCCGTACGACTTCGAGATGAGCCTCGGATCGCAGATCATCAGCACGCCGCGATCGGCTTCATCGCGAATCAAACGCCCGGCCCCCTGCTTCAGGAGGATCACCGCATGCGGCAGCTGATAGTCCATGAAGGCATTGCCGCCGGCCGCGTTGATGCGCTCGATGCGCGCCGTCAGCACGGGATCGTCCGGCGGCGCGAACGGCACGCGGTCGATCACCACCAACGACAACGTCGGTCCACGGACGTCCACGCCCTCCCAGAACGACTGGCTGCCGACCAGCACCGCGTTGCCGAGGCGACGGAAGCGCTCGAGCAGCTCGGTTCGTGACCCCTCGCCCTGCAACAGGATCGGATAGTCGCGACCCAGCCGACGCAATCCTGCCTCCACGAGATCGCGCGCCTCGCGCATCGCACGCAGGCTGGTGAAGAGCAGGAAGGTGCGACCTCCGGCCGCCTCGATCGCGGGAAGCGCCGCCTCGACCACCGCCTCGGTGTAGTACGGCGTGTTGGGTTCGGGCAAACCCTCGGGCACGTAGAGCACGGCCTGCTGTGGATAGTCGAACGGGCTGTCCCAGCATTCGGTGCGCGCCGACGTGAGGCCGAGCTGCGCGACGTAGTGCGAGAAGTCGCCGCGAACCGACAGGGTCGCCGACGTGAGGATCCATGCGCGCGTGCCGCCGCCCACCTGACGCTGGAAGATCGCGCCGACATCGAGCGGCGTCGCATGCAGTTGCAGTGAACCCGCGAACACTTCCACCCATCGCACGTATGCCGCGTCGGGCTCGCGATACCACCGCCTCAAGGTCGTCACGAGAAGTGCGCTGCGCTCGCGACATCGCCCCAGCCCTTCGCTGCGCTCGGCCTGCAGATCGAGTAGCTCGTCGAGCTTCGCGAGGCAGGTCTCCACGTTCTCGATGGCCGGCACGAGCTTCGGCTTCTGCAGCGCGTCGCGTGCCGGCGCCCGGCCCATATCGCCCTCACCCCACGCGAGCCGGAGATCCTTCGCGGCTTTCTCCAGCTGCTGTGCGGCTTCGGGCAACGGCGCGAAGTCGCGTGCACCGGCCGCGGCCTCGAGTCGGGTATCGCGTGCGAGTTCGACGAGTTGCGTCGTGGAAAGACTCTCGCCGAAGAAGAGGCTCGCGGTGTCGGGCAACTGATGCGCCTCGTCGAGGATCACCGTGTTGCAGTTGGGCAGCAGTTCGGCCACACCCTCGTCGCGCAGCACGACATCCGCGAAGAAGAGATGGTGGTTCACCACGACGACGTCGGCCTCCAGCGCCTGTTTCCGCGCCTTCATCACGAAGCATTCGCGGAAGTGGGTGCAGTCGGCCCCGAGGCAGTTCTCGCGGGTCGAGGTCACGAGCGGCCAGACCGTGGCGTCCTCGGGGACGTCCGCGAGACCGCTCTTGTCGCCGCTGTCGCTGGTGCGCGCGTAGCTCGCGATGCGTTCGAGGTAACCCACGTCCGCGCGATTCTGGAAGCGGCCGTCGGCGCGCGCGCGCTCGAGGTGATAGTGGCAGACGTAGTTCGCGCGGCCCTTCAGCAGCGCGGTGGTGACCGACGCCCCGAGGGCCTCGCGTACCACCGGGAGATCCCGCCCGAAGAGTTGGTCCTGGAGCGTCTTGGTGCCCGTCGAGACGATCACCTTGCCTCCGTAGAGGAGCGCCGGGACGAGATACGCGAAAGTCTTGCCGGTGCCGGTCCCTGCCTCGGCGACAAGCACCTCGCGGTCCTCGATGGCGCGTCCGATGGCCTGCGCCATGGCGACCTGCGACGGCCGGCTGCGGAACCCCGGGATGCTCCGCGCGAGGGGCCCCTCCGGAGAGAAGACCGCTTCGAGATCAGGACCGAGGGATGGCATTCAGCCCCCGACGCGATGACGGCGCGTGCCTTGCCGACCGATGGGTCGCGCGCTCAGCAACGCGCTTCGATGTACCGCTTCACCGCCTCTGCGTCGGCCGACATCACGTCGTAGCGCAGCGGCAGCGCCTCGATCCGGTCGAACCCGGCGGGCCGCGCAGGTTCGTGGCCGAGCGCCTCGACGATGGTCGCCGAGAACTTGGCAGGCAGCGCGGTTTCCAGGCACAGCAGCGGGACGCCCGCCTCGCGTTGTTCGAGCCCCGCCTTGATGCCGTCGGCCGTATGCGTGTCGACGGTCACCCCGTACGTCGCATGGACCCGGCGGATGGTCGTCAGGCGATCGGCGTGGCTGCTTCGGCCGGACACGAACCCGAAATCCGCGAGGCGCGCGAAGTAAGGCGTGGCCGAGAGATCGAACTCGCCGGTGGTGTCGACCTGCTTCCAGAGATCCGAGACGATCTTCGGATCACGCCCCACCAGGTCGAACACGAATCGTTCGAAATTCGAGGCCTTGGAGATGTCCATCGACGGGCTGGACGTCTGCGCGACGGCGGACGACGGCCTGACGCGATAGCGCCCGGTCCGGAAGAATTCGTCGAGGACGTCGTTCTCGTTCGTCGCGACGACGAGACGGCGGACGGGCAGGCCCATCATGCGCGCCACGTGCCCCGCGCAGACATTGCCGAAATTGCCCGACGGCACCGAGAAGGTGACCTGCTCGTCGTTGCCCTTCGTGGCGGCGAAGTAGCCCTTGAAGTAGTAGACGACCTGCGCGACGAGGCGCGCCCAGTTGATCGAGTTCACGGTGCCGATGCGGTACTTCGCCTTGAACGCGAGATCGTTGGACACGGCCTTCACCATGTCCTGGCAGTCGTCGAACACACCCTTCACGGCGATGTTGAAGATGTTGGCGTCCTGGAGCGAGTACATCTGCGCCGTCTGGAACGGACTCATCTTGCCGTCGGGCGAGAGCATGAAGACGCGGACACCCTGCTTGCCGCGCATGGCGTACTCGGCGGCGGAGCCCGTGTCGCCGGAGGTCGCGCCGAGGATGTTCAGTTCCTCGCCGCGCTTCGCAAGCACGTACTCGAACAGGTTGCCGAGCAACTGCATCGCGACGTCCTTGAACGCAAGCGTCGGGCCGTTCGAGAGGTGCAGCAGATGCACGCCAGGCTCCAACGTCGACAGCGGCGTGATGTCGTCGGACCCGAACGCCGCAGCCGTGTACGTACGGTCGACGATGTCGCGCAGGTCGGCTGACGGGATGTCGTCCATGAACCGCGAGAAGATCTCGAAGGCGAGATCCCGATAACCGAGCGGTCGCCACGCATCGAGGTCCGCGCGGCTCACCTGCGGATAGGTCTCCGGCATCGAGAGCCCGCCGTCGGGCGCGAGGCCCTCCAGGAGGATCCCGGTGAACGGCGTCGGCGGCATGCCGCCGCGGGTGGAAACGTAACGCATGGAATGCTCCGTGGCCCGCTGTCAGTGGCGACCCAGCTCTTCGAGCCGGATCCGGGTGATCTTGCCCGACACGGTGGGCAGCGCCTCGATCCGTGCGATGGCCGCGTTCGTATGCTTCTCGATCGTGCGGTGGGTGAGCAGAACGATGTCGGCCTGGTCCTCGCCCTCCGCGGGTTCCTTCTGCACCATCGCATCGATCGAGATGGTGTGGTCGGCGAGGATGCGCGCCACGTCGGCGAGCACCCCGGGACGGTCGTACACGCGGAGCCGGAGGTAGTACGAGGTCTCGACCTCCTCCATCGGCAGGATCGGCGTGTCGGAGAGCTGATCGGGCTGGAACGCGAGGTGCGGGACCCGGTTCTCCGGATCGGCCGTCTGCATGCGCGTCACGTCGACCAGATCGGCCACCACGGCCGACGCCGTCGGCTCCGCACCGGCGCCGGCACCGTAGTAGAGGGTCGCCCCGACCGCATCGCCCTTCACGAGCACCGCGTTCATCACGCCCTCGACGTTGGCAATGAGACGGCGCGCGGGGATGAGCGTCGGATGCACGCGCAGCTCGATGCCTGCCGGCGTGCGCCGCGTGATGCCGAGCAGCTTGATGCGGTAGCCGAGTTGCTCGGCGTAGCGGATGTCGTCCTTCGTGAGGGCTGCGATGCCTTCGGTGTAGGCCTTCTCGAACTGCATGGGGATGCCGAACGCGATGGCCGACATGATCGTCAGCTTGTGTGCGGCGTCGATCCCCTGGATGTCGAACGTCGGGTCGGCCTCCGCGTACCCCAGACGCTGGGCCTCGGCCAGCACGGTGTCGAAGGCGAGGCCCTTGTCACGCATCTCCGACAGGATGAAGTTGCTCGTGCCGTTGATGATCCCGGCGATCCATTCGATGCGATTGGCGGTGAGGCCTTCCCGCAGCGCCTTGATGATCGGGATGCCGCCGGCCACCGCAGCCTCGAAGGCGACCATCACGCCCTTCTCCCGGGCGCGCGCGAAGATCTCGTTGCCGTGCGTGGCGAGCAGCGCCTTGTTGGCCGTCACCACGTGCTTGCCGTTCGCGATGGCCTCCAGGATGAGAGTCTTCGCGATGGTGTAGCCACCGATCAGTTCGACGACGATGTCGATGTCGGGGTCGCGTACGACGGTGAAGGCATCGTCGGTGACGCGCACGCCCTCGCCCACGACCGACTTCGCGCGGGCGAGATCCTTGTCGGCCACGGCGGTGATCTGGATGCCCCGCCCGGCACGGCGCTGGATCTCGCTCTGGTTGCGTTTCAGCACGTTGAACGTGCCGCCGCCCACGGTGCCGATGCCCAGCAGGCCCACGTTGATGGGTTTCATCGAATCGGTTTCCTGAAGCTGTAACTCGGGATTGAAAAACCTTCGCGAAAGTAGAAGCGATGCGCGCCTGCGCGCTGAACGCCGGATTCGAGATCGATCGAACCGCAACCGCGGGCGCGTGCCTCGTCCTCCAGCCAGCGCAGCATCGTCGCACCGGCGCCGGTGGAGCGTGCCGCCTCGTCCGTCACCAGGTCATCGACGTAGAAGCGCGTGCCCAGATGGGTGTTCTCGAAGCTGCGGAAGACCGTCACGCACCGCACGACATCACCGTCCGCCACCACCGCCATCTCGCCGCCACCGGCCAGGATCCGACGCATCTGCGCCGGGTAGTCGGCCTCGAGATCAGGCCGCAACTGCCGGTGCACGGACTCCGCCCGCGGCAGCCAGTCGGGCTCGAGCAGTTCGCCTGCGGGGCTGCTCACCCGCACCACCCGGAACCCCGTCATCCGACCTTCGCGATCTGCGACGGCGAAAGCAGGCCGTCCTTCCGGAACATGTCCCGGATGCCGCGGATCGCCTGACGGGTCCGGGCCTCGTTCTCGATCAGCGAGAAGCGGACGTGGTCGTCGCCGTAGTCGCCGAAGCCGATGCCGGGCGAGACCGCGACCTTCGCGTCCGCCAGCAGCTTCTTCGAGAACTCGAGCGATCCCATGGCGCGATAGGCCTCCGGGATCTGCGCCCAGATGTACATCGTGGCCTTGGGAATCTCGACCATCCAGTCGAGGGCATGGAGGCCTGCGACGAGTACGTCGCGACGCTTCTGATAGGTCTGGGCGATGGTGTGCACGCAGTCCTGCGGCCCTTCCAGTGCCACGATGGCAGCCACCTGGATCGGGGTGAACGTGCCGTAGTCGTGATAGCTCTTCATCCGGGCGAGCGCACCGACGAGTTCACGATTGCCGACCATAAAGCCCACGCGCCAGCCTGCCATGTTGTAGCTCTTCGACAGCGTGAAGAACTCCACCGCGACGTCCTTGGCACCGGGCACCTGGAGGATCGACGGTGCTTTCCATCCGTCGTAGACGATGTCGGCATAGGCCAGATCGTGCACGACGAAGATGTCGTGTTCGCGGGCGAGCTTGATGATCCGTTCGAAGAACGGCAGCTCGACGCACTGCGCCGTCGGATTCGCCGGGAAGTTCAGGATCAGCATCTTGGGCTTCGGATACGAATCCCGGATGGCCTTCTCGAGTTCCTCGAAGAAGTCGCGACCAGGCACCAGCGCCACGTGGCGGATGTCGGCACCGGCGATCACCGGCCCGTAGATGTGGATGGGGTAGCTCGGATTCGGGACGAGGACGATGTCCCCGCGGTCGAGCGTCGCGAGGGCGAGGTGCGCGATGCCTTCCTTCGATCCGATGGTGGCGATGGCCTCGGTATCGGGGTCGAGGTCGACGGCGTACCGGGTCTTGTACCAGTTGGTGATGGCGCGGCGCAGCCTGGGGATGCCCTTGGAAACCGAGTAGCGGTGCGTGTCACCGCGCTGGGCCGTCTCGACCAGCTTGTCGACGATGTGCCGGGGCGTGGGCTGGTCCGGATTGCCCATGCCGAAGTCGATGATGTCCTCTCCGCGCTTGCGAGCCGCCGCCTTCAGCTCGCCGGTGATGTTGAAGACGTACGGCGGCAGGCGCTTGATGCGGGGAAACTCGTGCACGAGGGGACTCCGGAAGGGGCCGGCGGGCCGGGAAAAGCGCCAATGGTAGAGTCCGCACACCCGTTCGGCAAACCGGGAGATCCCGCTTGAAGTTGCATCTCGACCGATTCGAAGGCATGAACGCCTTCACCGGCTACGGTGACGGTCATGTCGTCATCAATGGAAGACGCGTCGCGACCAGCGTCGTGGTGTTCGCAGACCGCCTGATCGAACCCTGGGAGGCGGGGCCGGCTGACCGTCTCGCGGCGGCGGATCTGACGTTCCTGGCGGCGCTCCCGCTGGAGATCGTGCTGCTCGGCACCGGCCCCCGCATGCACCTCGTCCACCCGCGGATCTACGCGCCCCTGTCGGCCGCCCGGATCGGGGTGGAGGTCATGGACACGCCAGCCGCTTGTCGAACGTACAACATACTGCTCGCGGAAGGGCGGAAGGTCGCCGCAGCCCTGATGCTCTGAAGAGAATCGGAGAGTCCCCGGCGGGAGATGGTTCTCGCCCGGGCCACCTTGCCGGCGGACCGGGAAGGACTTCTCGATCGCGGCCTACAGCCCCGCCAGCGCCCAGGCCGCCCCCTGCCCGCCCCAGAGGATTGCGGTCACCACCACGGCCTGGATCAATGCGAGCGACAGCAACCACTCGCGGGATCCGTCGTCCACCCGGTTATCCGTTGCACCATCCATGTTCCGCCTCTCCGTGTGCCGGCGCCTCCCCCACCAGGAGGCACCCCTCCGGAACGCGCGCCCAGCCCGGACTGGACGCCAGGCGACCCGGAGGTTGATGGCTTGTCGGATCGGTCGGCGCAGACTTGAGCGCAATCTTCGTGTCGCGACGGCGGATCACAACCCGGCAAGCACCCGTACGTGCGCCGCGACACTGCGGCCGAGCGCATGGAGCTCGTATCCACCCTCCAGTGTCGAGACGATGCGGCCGGCGCATCGGCGCGCCGCGAACTCCATCAGGCTGCCGGTGATCCAGGCGTAGTCGGCCTCCACCAGCCCCATCGACGCCATGTCGTCGTCCCGGTGGGCGTCGAACCCCGCCGACACGAACAGCATCTGCGGGTCGAACCGCTCTAGCGCCGGCCACCAGTGACGGTCGACGGCCTCCCGGAACTGGCGCCCGGCGCTGTAGGCCGGCAGGGGCACGTTCACCATGTGCTCACCACGCGGTTCGGTACCGCTGTACGGGTAGAAGGGGTGCTGGAAGATCGACACCATCACCACGCGTCCGTCCTCGGCGAAGATGTCCTCGGTGCCATTGCCGTGGTGCACATCGAAATCGATCACCGCGACCCGCTCCAGTCCGTGGACCGTCAGCGCATGGGCGGCAGCGACCGCGACGTTGTTGAAGAAGCAGAACCCCATGGCCCGGCGCCGTTCGGCGTGATGCCCGGGCGGACGGACGTTGCAGAACGCGTTGTCGGCCCGCCCCCCGATCACGAGATCCGTGGCCAGCACGGCCGCGCCGGCCGCGCGGTACGCCGCCTTCAGCGTGTACGGGTTCATCGCCGTGTCGGGGTCCACGTGCGCGATGCCCTGGTCCGGCGCCATCCGATCGAGGGCATCGAGATGGGCCTCCGAATGCACCAGGAGGAGCTGTTCGCGGGTCGCCAGCGGGGCATCGTGTACATCGAGGGCCTGCATCAGACCCGAGGCGATGAGCTGATCCTCGACGGCACCGAGCCGTGCCGGACACTCCGGGTGATGGTGCCCCATGTCGTGGCGGACGCAGTCTGTGTGGCGGATGAACGCAGTGGTCATGGCGGCGGAATCGCGTAGTCGGGAAAGCGGGTTTCGTCCAACGATGGTAGCGCCCGCGGCGCGGCGCAGACAGGGCCGGAGCATTCGGCTGCGAGAAAACCTCCACCGGATCGACGGCCCGGGACCACCCGCCGCTAGAATGCCCATGGAATTCCCTGCCACGTCGTCGCCCGCGTCCGGTCACCATGTCCGCCCATCCGCTGCACCGCCTCTTCAGCCCCGCCAGTGTCGCCATCGTCGGGGCTGGCGAGGACCCGGGGTCCGTCGGTGCTGCCGTCATGCGCAATCTCGCCGAGAGCGGGTTCCAGGGGGCGCTCTACCCGGTCCATCCGCGCCACGCGTCCGTCCTGGGACGTCCCGCCTTCCGCAGTCTCGCGGCGCTGCCATCGGCACCGGATCTCGTCGTGCTTGCAACGCAGGCGGCCACCCTCCCCGCCCTGTTGGCTGCGGCGGGCGAACGCGGTGCTGGGGGGGTCGCGATCCTGACGTCCGGACTCAACGACCGCACGCCGGCTGACGCCCGCCTCCTCGACGAAGTGGCCCGGACCGCCCGCGAGGCGCGTGTTCGGGTGCTCGGTCCCAACTCCCTGGGTCTGTTGCGGCCGTCGGCGGGACTGAACGCATCGTTCGCCCGGACCGGCGCAAAGGCCGGCGCCATGGCCCTCGTCTCGCAATCCGGCGGGCTCGCCAGCGCGATGCTCGACTGGGCCCGCGCGGATGGGCTCGGCTTCTCGAGCGTCGTGTCGCTGGGCAACCAGCTCGACATCGACTTCTCCGAAGTGCTCGATTTCCTGACCGCAGACCCGCTCACCGACAGCATCGTGCTGTACATCGAAGGCGTGCGTGGCGCCCGCCGTTTCATGAGCGCGCTCCGGGCGGCTGCGCGGATCAAGCCGGTGGTGGTGCTGAAGAGCGGACGAGGCCCGGCGGGCTCCCGCGCCGCGACGACGCACACCGGTGCGATGGCGGGTCCCGACGAAGCCTTCGACGCCGCCCTGCGCCGCGCCGGCGCGGTCCGTGTGTCGAGCTACACGCAACTCTTCGCGGCGGCGAAGTACCTGTCGTCGCGTTACCGCCCGGTCGGCCGGCACCTCGCCATCGTCACCAACGGCGGCGGGCCCGGCGTGATGGCCGTCGACCGCGCAACGGACGTCGGGCTGGTGTTGTCCGAACTTGCCCCGGCGACGCATCGCGCACTGGACGCCGCCTTGCCGGCCAGCTGGTCCGGTGGCAACCCGGTCGACGTATTGGAGGACGCCTCGCCGGAACGCTACCGACTGGCGATCGCCGCTTGCCTCGCGGACGAGGGGGTCGATGGCGTCGTCGCTATCGTGACGCCGCAGGCGATGAGCGATCCGGACGATGTCGCCCGGAGCATCGCGGAAGCTTCCGCCGCGCCCGGCAAGCCCGTGATCGCGTGCTTCATGGGCGAGACGAGCACAGCGTCACCGCTGCGGACGCTGCAGGCTGCAGGGCTTCCCGCCTTCAGCGCGCCCGAGCCCGCGGTCGAGGCGTTCGCGAACATCGTCGCGTTCTACAGCAACCAGCGGCTGCTCATGCAGGTGCCAGGGCCCCTCGCGCAAGACCATCAGGCGCCCGACCTGGAGGGTGCGCGCGCCCTGATCGAGGCAGCGCTCGCCGCCGGTCGGACCGGGCTCACGGAGAGCGAATCGAAGGGGGTTCTCGCGGCCTTCCGGATCCCCGTGGCGGCAACTGCCATCGCGCGGTCCGTGCCGGAAGCCATCGCGCTCGCACAACAGATGGGGTTCCCGGTCGCGATGAAGGTGCATTCGCCGGATCTCGCGCACAAGTCCGACGTGGGTGGCGTGCGCCTCGACATCGGGACGACGCAGGAGGTGCGCACCGCCTACCTGCAGATCGAGACGAACGTCCGCGCGGCGCTGCCCGAGGCGCGGATCGAAGGCATCGTGATCGAACCCATGGTCCACAAGCCGCACGGGCGCGAGATCATGGTCGGGGTGTCGCGGGATCCCGTGTTCGGCCCCGTCATCGCGCTCGGGGCGGGTGGCACACAGGTGGAGCTGATCGCCGATCGGGCGGTCGCTTTGCCGCCACTCAATGAGGTGCTTGCCCGGAATCTCATCGATCGCACGCGCGTCGCGGCGACGCTTCGATCCTGGCGCGGCATGCCACCGGCCAGCCTGGTCAGCCTCGAGCAGGTCCTGCTCCGGGTGTCCGAGATGGTGTGCGAGCTGCCCTGGCTCGCGGAGTTGGACATCAACCCGCTCATCCTCGACGAGAACGGTGCCGTGGCCGCCGACGCGCGCATGGTGGTGGGCCCGATCGTCGACGACACCGCGGCGGACCGCTACGCCCACATGGCCATCTGCCCCTACCCGGGACATCTCGCGAGAAGCTGGGTGCTGGACGACGGTCGCGAAGTCTTCGTGCGACCGATCCGGCCCGAGGATGCCGAGATGGAGCAGGCGTTCGTCCGGGCACTCTCGGAAGAGTCGCGCTACTTCCGGTTCGCGAACGCCCTGCACGAACTGTCGGAGCGGATGCTCGTACGCTTCACGCAGATCGACTACGACCGGGAACTTGCCCTGGTCGCCGTGTTATCGGAGGCGGGCATCGACCATCAGATCGCCGTCGCGCGGTACGTGATTGACCCCGACGGCGCGAGTTGCGAGTTCGCCCTCGCGGTGGCCGACGACTGGCACGGCAAGGGCATCGGCACCCGGCTGCTGGGGCAGCTCATCGAGGTGGCGCGCGCGCGCGGCCTGCGCACGATGATCGGCTACGTGCTCGCCCACAACACCAAGATGCTGCACCTGATGAGCCGCCTCGGCTTCGACGCGATGACCGATCCGGACGACGCCACCATGCGCATCGTCGTGAAGCGCCTCGCGGCCTGATGGCGGGCTGACGCAGCGCCTCGAACATACCCTCGCGAACTCTCGCCCCCCAACACACACTCAAGGGCATCCCTGCGGCGACGAAAACCGACCCCATGAACCCAGACATCCAGTCCGTCCTCGCCGCCATCGACGGCATCCTCCTCGGCAAGCCCCGCGAGGTGCGCCTCACCCTCGCCTGTGTCCTCGCCCGCGGCCATCTCCTGATCGAGGACGTCCCTGGCGTCGGCAAGACGACGCTCGCCCACGCATTCGCGCGGGTGCTCGGGCTCGCCTTCCAGAGGATCCAGTTCACGAGCGACCTCCTGCCGGCCGACATCATCGGCGTCTCGGTGTACGACCGCGAGCAGGGGCGCTTCGATTTCCATCCGGGGCCGGTCTTCTCGCAGGTGGTGCTCGCCGACGAGGTGAACCGCGCCACCCCCAAGGCCCAGAGCGCGCTGCTCGAAGCCATGGAGGAACAGCAGGTGACGGTCGACGGCCAGACGCGCGCCCTGCCCGCGCCCTTCTTCGTGATCGCCACGCAGAACCCGTCGAACCAGGTAGGTACCTATCCGCTGCCCGAGTCGCAGCTCGATCGGTTCCTGATGCGGATCCACCTGGGCTACCCCGATGCCAAGGCGGAACGCGCCCTGCTGGGCGGCGAGACACGGCGCTCCGTCATCGAGGCCACGACGCCGGTACTCGACACGGAACGCCTGCTCGCGCTGCAGACCGCCGCCCGCGGCGTGCACGCGGCCCCGGCTCTGCTCGACTACGTGCAGGCGCTGCTGACCCATTCCCGCCAGTCCCCCGCCTTCGGGAGCGGGCTGAGCCCGCGAGCGGGCCTGTCGCTCCTCGCCGCGGCCCGCGCGTGGGCATTCATCGAAGGCCGCAACGCCGTGCTGCCCGAAGACATCCAGGCTGTCCTGCCAGGTGTTGCGGGCCATCGGCTCATGCCCCCGGACGGCTCCATGAGCGGCGGCGACGCCCTGGTCCGACGCCTCGTCGACGACGTTGCCGTTCCCTGAGGTGGCCACGCTCCGGGCGCGCGCCCTGTTCACCCGCTCCCCGCGCACGGCGTCCCGCAGCACACCGCACACGCGGGTCACGCTCACCCGGCGCAGCATCTACATCGTGCCGACGCGTGCCGGCCTCGCCCTGGGTGCCACGCTGGCGCTGATGCTGGCCGGTTCCATCAACTACAACCTCGGTCTCGGCTACGTGCTGACGTTCCTGCTCGCCGGGCTCGGCGTGGTAGGCATGCTCCACACGTGGCGCAACCTCGCGGGGCTCGAGGTGACGCCGGGCCGCGCCAGCCCCGCGTTCGCCGGTGGCCAGATCACGTGGCGCATCCGGATCGCCAACTCGAGCACGCTCACCCGTGGCAGCGTGGGCCTCTGGATGGAGGGTGCAACGCCGCTGCATCTCGATGTGCCAGCACGCGACGAGGTGGTCGCGACCCTGGACGTCCCGGTCTCGGCAAGGGGCCGGGTCCGCGCCGCGCGGGTACGGATCGCAACGATCTATCCGCTCGGACTCTTCCGCGCCTGGTCCTACGCGGTGCTCGACATGAACACCGTGGTGTATCCGAAACCCGAGGCCTCGCCACCGCCGCTCCCCGCATCCCCAGGGCGGCCCGGGAACGGTGGCCGCACCCGGATCGGCGAGGACGAGTTCTCCGGCGTCCGCGACTATCAGCCGGGGGACGCACCCGCCCGGATCGCCTGGAAGGCCATGGCACGTGCCGACGCGGTGCTGACAAAGCAGTTCTCGGGCGGAGAAGGCGGGGCGACGATCCATCTCGATCTCGCTGCCGTACCGCACGAACTCGGCCTCGAGCGCGCGCTGTCCCGCCTCACGGCCTGGGTGACCGCTGCGGAAGAGGCACGGGTGCGCTACGCGGTCAGCCTGCCAGGCCGGGACATCCCGCCCGGTATCGGGCCTGCGCACCGCAGCCGGTGCCTCGAGGCGCTTGCCCTCCATGGCCAGCGCTAAGCGCGCCGGACGCGATCGCGTCGTCACGCTGTCGCCTGACCGGATCACCGGGCTGACGGCGAGCCTTTCGCTCGTCCTCGCACCGCATGCCGTCCGGATCCCGCTCTGGATGGTGATACTGGCCGCCGCCGCGATGATCCTCCGGACGTGGATCGCGTGGCGCGGCCAACGGCTCCCGCGGACGTGGATGCTGGCGGTCCTGACGCTCTTCGCGGCTCTCGGGACGTGGATGTCCTACGGCGTGATCTTCGGACGGGATGCCGCGGTGGCGCTGCTCATCCTGATGCTGTGCCTGAAACTGATGGAGATGCGCGACACCCGGGACGCGATGGTGCTCGTGTTCCTCGCGTACTTCACCGTCATCACCAACTTCCTGTATTCGCAGTCGATCCCGATGGGCGCGTACCTCCTCGGATGCGTCTGGGCCATCACGGCGAACCTCCTCGCCATCCAGCGCGCGGGCCAACCGCGGGTGACCGGACTCCTGCGCGAGTCCGCCCTGCTGCTCGCGCAGGCGGCCCCGCTGATGCTCGTCCTGTTCCTGCTCTTTCCGCGCGTCCAGGGACCGCTCTGGGCGCTTCCGCAAGCCGGCGCGGGAGGTCTTTCCGGACTCTCGGACGCGATGTCGCCGGGGAGCCTGTCGAGCCTGAGCCTCTCGGACGCGGTGGCCTTCCGCGTGGAGTTCGGCGCGACGCCTCCGAAGGCGGACACGCTGTACTGGCGTGGACCGGTGCTTTGGGATTTCGATGGCCGTACCTGGCGGGCCCCCGGCACCGATCTCGTGGGTCAGGCAGAGCTGGAGATCGGTGGCACGCCGATCCGCCAGACGATCACGCTCGAAGCCCACGACATGCGCTGGCTGTTCGCGCTCGACATGCCCGGCGGCGCACCGACTTCCAGCTACCTGACGCTCGATCTACAGTTGCGCGCAGCCCGACCGGTGCGGGAACGCATGCGCTACGAAGTGACTTCCTTCCCGAGCTATCGGCTCGGACGATATGAAGTTCCGGGCCTGCTCGAACGGGCACTCCAGCTACCGGCCAGCTTCAACCCACGCAGCCGACAGCTCGCCGAAACATGGCGCCAGGAGGGCCTCACGCCGGAGCAACTGGTGCAGCGGGCCCTCACGATGTTCCGTGAGCAACCCTTCGTCTACACGCTCACGCCGCCTGCGGCCGCCGGGCACGCCGTCGACGACTTTCTCTTCGTCACGCGCCGCGGCTTCTGCGAACACTATGCGGCCGCCTTCGCGTTCCTCATGCGCGCCGCGGGTGTCCCGACGCGAGTCGTCACGGGTTATCAGGGAGGCACGCTGAATCCGGTCGGCAAGTACCTCATCGTCCGTCAGTCGGACGCTCACGCGTGGGCCGAGGTCTGGTTCGAGGGTCGAGGATGGATCCGCGTCGATCCCACCGCAGCCGTCTCGCCCCTGCGTATCGAGCGCGGTGCCGCGGCGGCGCTCCCGGGTGTTGGCGCCGTCCCACTGCTCGGTCAGGTGGACAACGACTGGATCAAGGATCTGAGATTTGCCATGGACATGGTGGCGAATGGCTGGAACCAGTGGGTGCTCGACTACTCGCCCGAGCGACAGATGAACATGATGTCTCGGTTCGCCGGTGGCCATGTCTCATGGAGAGGCATCTCGACCGCGCTCGTCGCGGCGACCGGCATTGTCGTCGCGATACTTGCGTTGATCGCGCTGCGCCACACACGATCTGCCCCGGCGGACCCTGCCTGGCTGCTATGGCAGGCGTTCTCGCAGAAGCTGGCGAAGCACGGTGTCGCCCGCGCATCGAACGAAGGGCCGCGGGCCTTCGCCATCCGGGCATCGGCAGCACTGCCGCGTCATGCGACATCGATCCGCGCAATTGCAGCCCTCTACGCGCGACTGCGCTACGAGGAAGGTTCGCGTCCGGACGATCTCTCGAATCTCAAGCGGGCCGTGCGGGAGCTGCGACTCGACTGAGCACACGCCGCGGGACGCTTGATGCGATTCAGGGCGACGGCAGGCGTCCGAGCGGATCGATGGGTCGGCCGAACCGGCGGACCTCGAAGTGCAGCGAGACCCGCGAGGCATCGGTGTCTCCCATGTCCGCAATGCGCTGCCCGCGCTTCACGAGGTCGCCCTCCTTCACCGCCAACGCGCTGTTGTGGGCATACACCGACAGGTAGGTCTCATTGTGTTTCACGATGACCAGCCTGCCGTAGCCACGCAGTCCGGTGCCGCTGTAGACCACCTTGCCGGTAGCCGCGGCGGACACCGGCTGTCCCATGCGACCACCGATCCCGATGCCCTTGAGACGTCCGGTATCACCGAAGCGATAAAGAAGATCTCCCCGGACAGGCCAGCCCCACTCGAGGGCTTCGTCGTCCTCGGGGGCTTGCTTGTCCGGCGCCGAGGGCGAGACTGGCGACGCCACGGAAGGCACTGGCACCTGCGGAGTCTTGGTCGTGGCTGGCGCCGCCACGACCGGTGATGCCTTGGCCAGCGCCTGGTCGGTGTAGGGGACAGTTGTTGCGCGGGGCTCCGACAGCACCGGCACCTTGCCGGTCGGCGCGCCACCTTCGGCCGTCGGCTCCCCCGGGGTGGCCGGCTGCCCGAGCGGCTCGGCTGCGACGACCGCTGCCGCGGGCAACGCCTTCACTTCCGGCGCGACATCCTTCTGCGGCGGCGTGAAGCGAAGCCTCTGCCCGACAAGGATCCGCGAGGGATCCGCCAATTCGTTCCAGGCGGCGAGCTCGCGATAGTCGAAACCGAAATCCAGGGCGATCGCATAGAGGGTGTCGCCACGCTGGACCACGTAGGCATCGGGACGCTCATCCCCACGCCGACGGGTGATCCTTGTAGAAGATGGATCCAGGGCTTTTGCACCCTCTGCCGTCGTGACAGCGACGGGTTGCTGTTCGATGAACGCACAGCCGCCGATGGTCAGGAGCAGCGCCGCAAGGACGCCACGGATCGGGAAACGCCGCCTCACACCCGGGTGCCTGGCAGGAGCGGCACGAAATGGACGTCCTCCAGGCGCGTTTCCACCAGACCCTTGTCGGTACGCTCGATCAGCACCAGCCGTTGCTCCCGCGTCCCGATGGGCATCACCAGACGCCCCCCCACGTCGAGTTGCGCGGTGAGTGCTTCGGGTACTTCCGGCGCGGCCGCCGCCATCACGATGAGATCGAAGGGCGCCAGATCCGGGAGTCCGAAGTTGCCGTCGGCGTGCTTCAGCTTGACGTTGCCGGTCCGCAGCTCGCGAAGGCTGCGGCGCGCGCGTCCGAGCAATGCGGCGATTCGCTCGACGGAGAAGACCTCCTTGGCGATGCGCGCGAGGACGGCAGCCTGGTAGCCACAGCCCGTCCCGATCTCGAGGGCCTTCATCGGCGTGCGCCCGCCGCGTGCCAGTTCGAGCATGCGCGCGACAGTGAGCGGTGCAGAGATCGTCTGCCCGAATCCGATCGGCAACGAGAGATCCTCGTAGGCGCGGCTCGCGAGGGCTTCATCGATGAAGATGTGACGGGGTACCTCACCCATCGCCGCGAGCACGGTCTCGTCCCGGATGCCCTGCTCGCGCAGACGCTCCACCATGCGCATCCGCGTGCGCTGCGACGTCATGCCGATACCGATGTGACGGGAGTCCATCACGTCGCGGAGACTCAGGCGCCGAGCCAGGCTCGAACGAGATCGAGCTGCTCGAAGTGCGTGAGATCCATCTGGAGCGGCGTGATCGACACGCGCCCCTGCGCCACTGCATGGAAGTCGGTACCAGGCCCGGCCTCGGCAGCATCCCCGGCAGCACCCACCCAGTAGACGGTGTCGCCTCGCGGATTCGTGGTCCGCACCACACCCTCCGCCTTGTGGCGCTTGCCCAAGCGCGTGATCTCCGTGCCGCTGATCTGATCGAAAGGCATGTCCGGCACATTCACGTTCAACAGGAACGGCCCGGCCGGAGGACTTTCGATGCAACGTTGCACCAAGTGCGCTGCCACGCGGCCGGCCGCGGCGAAGTTTCCATCCCGGCGCCCCGCGAGGGAGACCGCGATCGACGGGATACCGAGGAGAAAACCTTCGGTGGCGGCGGCGACCGTACCCGAATA
Source organism: Betaproteobacteria bacterium Ga0077532 (assembly GCA_001464895.1). GTDB lineage: Bacteria > Pseudomonadota > Gammaproteobacteria > Burkholderiales. The sequence goes on along the minus strand of LNEE01000013.1, from coordinate 15,680 downwards.
GATGGTGTCGTCGCCCATGTTCGCCCCGTGATTGATGCCTGAGACGACAATGTCCGGAAGCTGATCGAGAAGCCCCGTGACGGCGAGGTGCACACAGTCCGTGGGCGTGCCGTTCACGTAGTGATAACCGAGATGGGACCGCCTGACGGTGAGTGGGCGGTCGAGAGTGAGGGAGTTGCTGGCGCCCGAGCGATCGCGTTCGGGTGCGACGACGATCACCTCCCCGAGCAGGGCCAGCGCATCGGCCAGTGCCTGCAGGCCTGGCGCGAAGTACCCGTCATCGTTACTCAGCAGAATCCGCATTGGGGTGACCCACGATCGAAGCACTACGCTCGACAGCCAGCCAGTGGGCACCGCGTGACGGGCGCATCACATCGCTCGTGCGCGGCAACGCGTTGCTCCAGGGCCTGTCCGCCGGGCAGTCGACGCTGATGCAACCAGCGGCTACCGGACTGGATGCGAAGCGCGCGTTGTTGGACTTTCCTGGAATGATTCGGATCTCGGAAACTTCGAATCTTCGAATCTGAAAAACTAAGATCAGAAAAATCAAGATTTCGAAACTGTGATCTCGAAACCAAGATCTCAAAACCGTGGTCGGGGCGAGAGGATTTGAACCTCCGACCACCTGCACCCCATGCAGGTACGCTACCAGGCTGCGCTACGCCCCGAAGTCTCGAAGTATATCGGAGCGACCCCGCCCCGGGCAACGAGAAGCGGCGTGCAACGAGGCATTGCGAGAGTGAAAACGGGGCCGATCGTTGTGCGCATTCGAACGTCGTACTCAACCGCACGCTCTAGGCAGGGACACGGCGACTCGCCAGTTCGATGCGATGCCAGATTCACTGCGACGTCGGAACACGCGGCATGCCGACTCGGAATGGACCCTGCGACGATCGCAATTGCGAACCTACAGATTGTCAGGCGTCGAGGATGGCGATGATGTCGCCGATCGCGCGGCGAAGGTCTGCGGTATCCACGCCGGAAGGCGCAGCCGTCGAGGCGGGCGCCTCGTTTCGAGCCGGCTCGCCCAGCCCCAGATCAAGACGATGTCGAGCACCGCTGATCGTGAAGCCCTCCTCGTACAGCAGCTCGCGGATGCGACGAATCAGCAGGACTTCATGGTGCTGGTAGTAGCGCCGATTTCCCCGCCGCTTAACCGGTTTCAGCTGGGTGAACTCCTGCTCCCAGTACCGAAGCACATGGGGCTTCACCCCGCACAACTCGCTCACTTCACCAATGGTGAAATAGCGCTTGGCGGGGATGGGCGGGAGGACGATGCGGGAGTCGTTACTCGGCGTTTCCATGGTAGTTCTTCTCAACCATGGCCTTCAGCTTCTGGCTCGCGTGGAATGTGACCACACGGCGGGCGGTGATCGGAATCTCTTCGCCGGTCTTGGGATTGCGTCCGGGACGTTGCGGCTTGTCTCGCAACTGGAAATTTCCGAAGCCGGACAGTTTCACGCCATCTCCGTTCTCGAGTGCGATACGTACTTCCTCGAAGAAGGTCTCCACCATGTCCTTCGCTTCACGCTTGTTAAGCCCGACTTTCTCGAACAACAGGTCGGCGAGCTCCGCCTTGGTAAGGGTCATGCTGCGGCCTCTACGTCCTCAACTTGGCGCCGAACGACTGTTCGAGCAAAGACAGCGCGGTGGCGACAACTTCGTCTGCATCCGCATCGGTAAGCGTGCGCCGAGTATCTTGCATCAGCACCCGGAAGGCAAGACTGCGTTTCCCATTTTCCACGCCTTTTCCGCGATATACGTCAAAAACCTCGACGGTCTCGACGATTGCCGGAAGGCCTTCGCGAAGCCTGTCCAGCATCGCACCGGCCGGGATGTGCTCGTCCACGAGGACCGCGACGTCGCGGCGCAGACCCGGCAGTTTGGAGATCTCCTCCAACGCAGGAAGTCCGCGCGCCTGCAGTGGCTCCGCATCGAGTTCGAACAGGACGACAGGCGATGGAATGCCGAACGACTGCTGCCAACGCGGATGCAGTTCGCCGATCCACCCCGCCGACCGGCCGGCGATGACGATCCGCGCTGAACGTCCAGGGTGCAACGCGGGATGTACCGCCGCTTCGAATCTGGCGGAAATCGGTGCGAGCAACGACTCCACGTCGCCCTTGGCGTCGTGGAAGTCCACGTGGCGGGCAGGCACGCCCCACTGCTCATCGACAACCGCCCCCCAGGCAGCGCCTGCGACGCGCATCGGCTGCGTCAGTCCGGCAACGCTCAAAGGACCGTCCTGCGCAGAAGGGTCCCGCAGGAAAACGCGCCCGACCTCGAACACCCGCACGCGCGGGAGCTTGCGGTTCGCGTTGTAGCGGATCGCCGACAGCAATCCACCGAGCAGAGTCGTGCGCATCACCGACATCTGACTCGCGATCGGATTGAGCACCCGGATCGGATTGGACGACCCCGCAAGATCGGCCTCCCAGGCGGCGTCCACGAAACTGAAGTTGATCGTCTCGTGGTATCCGAGATCGGCCATGCGATCCCGGATCTCGTGGAGAGACCGAATAGCCTCGGGCAGGGCTTGCATCGACGCTGGCGCTCGCGGAGGCACCGTCGGGATCCGCTCGAACCCATGCACCCGGGCGACCTCCTCGATGAGATCCTCTTCGATCACGAGGTCGAACCGGTAGCTCGGCGGCGTCACGACAAAAGCTTCGTCCACACCGCTCCCGGTACGCGTGGCGACCAACCCGAGACGGGAGAAGATCTCTGCCATCTCGTCGGCAGGAATCGGCACGCCAATGATCTTCTGGGCGCGCGCAATCCGCATGCTCACCGGCGGGCGCGCGGGCAGCGCGGCCACGACATCTGTCACGGGTCCGGGCTCCCCACCGCAGATGTCGACGATGAGGCGCGTGGCACGCTCGATACCGGCAAGGTTGTTGTCGAAATCGACACCGCGCTCGAATCTGTGGGATGCATCGCTGCCGAAGTTGTAGCGACGCGCACGTCCGGCGATGGCATCGGGGAAGAAGAAGGCCGCCTCCAGAAAGCAGTGGCGCGTATCGAGATCGGCCTTCGTGCTCTCGCCGCCCATGATCCCTGCGAGACCGATGGGACCGCTGTCATCGGTGATGGCGAGGACGTCGTCGGCGAGCGGCACGGTCTGACCATTCAGCAACTCGACGGACTCCCCCGCCCGCCCGAAACGCACGACGACGGGGCCACGGAGCTTATCGGCGTCGTACACGTGCAGCGGCCGCCCCAGCTCGAGCATCACGTAGTTGGTCACGTCGACCAGGATCGATATGCACCGCTGCCCCGCCCGCTCGAGGCGCTCGCGCATCCAGTCAGGCGTCGCAGCGCTCGCATTCACGTTGCGGATGATGCGCCCGGTGAAACGACCGCAGCCCGCCGGCGAATCGATGCGCACCGGGTGCGTCACATCGGCGGTCGCCACAACGGGAGCCAACGAAGGCGGCACGAGCGCGGCCCCCGTCAGTGCAGCCACTTCCCGCGCGATACCGAGCACTGACAGGCAGTCCGCTCGATTGGGCGTGAGCTTCACCGTGAAGACGTGATCGTCCAGGGCGAGAGCGTCCCTCACGTCCGTACCGACCGTCGCGTCGTCGCGAAGCACGAGCAGACCACCGTGATCGTCCGACAAGCCCAGCTCCCGTGCCGAGCAGAGCATCCCTTCGCTGTCGACACCGCGCATCGTCGCGCGCTGGATCGACACGACAGCCCCATCTGCGCCAGGCAGCGCCGCCCCCACCCGCGCGAGCGGCACCTTCATGCCTTCGACGACGTTCGGCGCTCCGCAGACGATCTTCACGATCTCGCCGCCGGCATCCACGCGACACACCTTCAGGCGGTCGGCATTGGGATGCTTCTCGAAATCGAGGACCTGGGCGACCACGACACCCGCGAAGTCCGGGGCCACCGGATCACAGGCTTCGACCTCCAAGCCCGACATGGTGAGCAGGTGGGCGAGCTCCGCGGTGCTCAACTTCGGATCGACAATGCTGCGCAGCCAGCGCTCGGAAAATTGCATGGGGGCCTCAGGCGAACTGTTCGAGGAAGCGCACGTCGCCCTCGAAGAACAGGCGCAGGTCGCCGACGCCGTAGCGCAGCATGGTGAGACGCTCGAGACCGGAACCGAACGCAAATCCAATGTGGCGTTCCGGGTCGAGGCCGAAGTTGCGGATCACCTGCGGGTGTACCTGCCCCGATCCGGAGATCTCCAGCCAGCGACCCTTGAGAGGCCCGGATGAGAACGCCATGTCGATCTCCGCCGATGGTTCGGTGAACGGGAAGAATGATGGTCGGAACCGCACGTCGAGCTGATCGGTTTCGAAAAACCGCCGCAGGAAATCGGTGTAGACGCCTTTCAGATCAGCGAAGCTGATGTTCTCGTCGATCCAGAGACCCTCCACCTGATGGAACATCGGCGAGTGCGTGGCATCCGAGTCGACGCGATAGGTACGCCCCGGCGCGATCACCTTGATGGGCGGCTCGTGCGTACGGGCGTAGCGCACCTGCATCGGACTCGTGTGGGTCCTGAGAAGAAGACCGCCCTCGACGTAGAAGGTGTCATGCATCGAGCGAGCGGGATGGTTCTCGGGCTGATTCAGCGCGGTGAAGTTGTACCAGTCGGTCTCGATCTCAGGACCATCGGCGACAGCGAACCCGATCGAACGAAAGATGTCCTCGACCCGGCGCCAAGTCCGGATGACCGGGTGCACGCTGCCCCGCGCGCGCATCCGCCCGGGCAGGGTCACATCCACAGCCTCGCCACGAAGGCGTGCCTCGAGTTCGGCCTCCATGAGGGCATCGCGTCGCGCAGCGAGGGCGCCTTCGATTTGCTCCTTCGCCGCGTTGATCCGGGCACCCGCTTCTCGGCGCTCCGCCGGATCGAGCTTCCCGAGAGACTTCAGCGCCTCCGTGAGGCGCCCGGCCTTGCCGAGATACCGCGCCTTGCTCTGTTCCAGCGAGGCCGGATCTCCCGCGGCCGCGAACACTTCCAGTGCCTCGGCCACGACGCCGTCGAGATCATCCATGACATCCCCTGGTCACAACAAAAAAGGAGGCCGGATGGCCTCCTTTCTTCGATCAGCCTTGCCCGGGTCAACGACCCAGGCTTGCCTTTGCCTGATTCGCCAACTGCTCGAATGCCGGCTTGTCGAACACGGCGATGTCGGCGAGCACCTTGCGGTCCACCTCGATTGCCGCCTTCTTCAGCCCGTTCATGAACGTGCTGTAGGTCAGACCAACTTCCCGCGCTGCTGCGTTGATCCGGGTGATCCACAGGGCGCGGAAATCGCGCTTGCGGTTGCGACGGTCGCGGTAGGCATATTGGCCTGCGCGCATGACCGCCTGCTTTGCGATCCGATAGACGGTACTGCGACGGCCGCGGTATCCCTTGGCGCGATCGAGAACCTTCTTGTGACGGGCGTGTGCGGTTACTCCGCGTTTGACTCGTGGCATCTCCTGTCCTCCTTACGCGTAGGGCATCATGGCGCGGACCCCGCGCTCATTGGATTCGTGCACCTGGGTCGTCCCGCGCAGATTGCGCTTACGCTTGGTCGACTTCTTCGTAAGGATGTGTCGCAGGAAGGCCTTCCCGCGCTTGATGCCACCACTTCCCTGCGCCTTGAAGCGCTTTGCAGCGCCCCGCTTGGTCTTCATCTTCGGCATTTACCGCTCCTGGTTGGCTGCACGACATGGCGGCTCTCCTTCGACAGAGGGCCCTTCGATTGCCATGACCGTGCTTCTGGTGCGCCCCAGCCCGACACGGCACCGGGGGCGATCACGGGCCCACTCAGGCTTCGCCTGGGGTCCCGCGCTGCTGCTCACTACGATTCGTCGAAAGACACAAAACAACTGCGCTACAACTGCTGATCCTGCATGAGCGGCAGTTGCGGCCTGCGCCCCTCAGGTTTTCTTCTTCGGCGACAGCACCATCACCATCTGCCGCCCTTCCAGCTTCGGGAACTGCTCGACGACACCCACTGCCTCCAGGTCCTGTCGGACCCGCTCCAGCAGCTTGATGCCGAACTCCTGGTGGGCCATTTCCCGGCCGCGGAATCGCAGAGTGATCTTGGTCTTGTCGCCCTCCTCCAGGAATCGGATCAGATTACGCAGCTTGATCTGGTAATCACCGTCATCCGTCCCGGGTCGGAACTTGATTTCCTTGACCTGGATCTGCTTCTGCTTGAGCTTGGCGTCGTGGCGCTTCTTGGCTTCGCTGTACTTGAACTTACCGAAGTCCATGATGCGGCAGACAGGGGGCTTGGCCGTCGGCGCGATCTCGACGAGATCGAGCTCCAAGGCTTCCGCTGCCTGAAATGCTTCTGCCAAGGTGACGACACCCAGTTGCTCGCTGTCCGGGCCCACCAGCCGGATCTCGGGAGAATTGATTTCGCCGTTGATCCGCAGTTCACGTTCTTGAAGGATGGAAGTAACCTCCGCAAAGGGTTAAACGCCGGCCGGGAGCTCCGAGCGAACACGACGGACGAACTCCGCCACTGTCATCTGCCCGAGGTCCTGACCTCCGCGCACGCGCACTGCCACCATCCCAGCCGCCACTTCTTTATCTCCGACGACCAGCTGGTACGGCAGCTTCATCAAGCTATGTTCCCGAATCTTAAAGGTAATCTTGTCGTTCCTCAAGTCTGACTCCACGCGCAACCCCGCGGCCCGCAATTCTGAGGTGACGCGGGTTGCGTAATCGGCCTGACCTTCGGAGATATTGAGCACGACCGCTTGAACAGGAGCGAGCCAGACCGGCAACGCGCCCGCGTGGTTCTCGATCAGGATGCCGATGAAACGCTCGAGCGACCCGAGGATGGCTCTATGGAGCATCACGGGCACCTTGCGCGTGTTGTCCTCGTCAACGTATTCGGCCCCCAGGCGCCCGGGCAGAGCGAAATCGAGCTGCAACGTCCCGCACTGCCAAACGCGACCGATGGAGTCCTGCAACGAGAACTCGATCTTCGGCCCGTAGAACGCCCCCTCGCCAGGGTTGAGATCCCATTTCAGCTGCTTCGCGTCGAGCGCTGCCATGAGCGCCGACTCGGCGCGATCCCACGCGTCATCGGCACCGATGCGCTTCTCAGGCCGCGTCGACAGCTTGATCAGGATGTCGTGGAACCCGAAGTCGGCGTAGATCCGGCGCAGTAGATCGATGAAGGCAGCGGCCTCCTCCTGCACCTGATCTTCGCGGCAGAAGATGTGGGCGTCGTCCTGGGTGAACGCGCGAACGCGCATGATTCCGTGCAGGGCGCCCGACGGCTCGTTGCGGTGGCAGGCACCGAACTCGGCGAGCCTCAGGGGAAGATCGCGATAGCTTTTCAGCCCCTGATTGAATATTTGGATGTGCCCCGGGCAGTTCATGGGCTTCACGGCGTAGTCCCGATTCTCGGACGCCGTGGTGAACATGTGCTCCCGGTAGTTCTCCCAGTGCCCCGAGCGCTCCCAGAGCGCGCGATCCATCACCTGCGGCGTGCGCACTTCGCGGTAGCCATTCAGCCCGAGCGTGCGGCGCATGTACTGCTCGACCTGCTGCCAGACGGTCCAGCCATTCGGATGCCAGAACACCATTCCGGGCGCCTCCTCCTGCACATGGAAGAGGTCCAATTGGCGCCCGAGCTTGCGGTGATCGCGCTTTTCGGCCTCCTCGAGCATGTGGAGGTGGGCGTCCTGATCCGCCTTGGTCGCCCAAGCCGTCCCGTAAATCCGTTGCAGCATCTCGTTGCGGGAATCACCCCGCCAGTAAGCTCCCGCAAGCTTCATGAGCTTGAACACCTTCAGGTGTCCGGTCGACGGAACATGCGGGCCACGGCACAGATCGATGAAATCACCCTCGCGGTAGAGGGAGACCTGCTCGCCAGCGGGGATGGCACCGATCAATTCAGCCTTGTACTTCTCGCCGACCGACTCGAAGAAGGCCACGGCATCGTCGCGGGCCCACACCTCCCGGGTCACGGGGAGATTGCGGGCAGCCAGCTCCGCCATGCGTTTCTCGATCAAAACGAGATCGTCGGGCGTGAAGGGGCGCTTGTAGGCGAAGTCGTAGTAGAAGCCGTGCTCGATGACGGGCCCGATGGTCACCTGGGCGTCGGGGAACAGCTCCTTGACGGCATAGGCGAGAAGGTGGGCAGTCGAGTGTCGGATGACCTCGACGCCTTCGGCATCCTTGCCGGTGACGATCGCGACATCCGCATCGGCCGTCACCGTGAACGACGTATCGACCAGAGTGCCATCGACCTTGCCGGCAAGGGCAGCCTTCGCAAGGCCTGGGCCGATCGCTGCCGCAATCTCGGCCACCGTCACGGGGCCCGGGAATTCCCTCGTTGCCCCATCGGGCAGGCGTACTGTTGGCATCGCGGACGAAGACCCGAAAATGCGACAGGAGTCGAGGCCGGCCGAGGCCAACGCCTCGTGCCCTGCATCGACTCCTGTCTTTATTTGGTAGGCGCGATTGGACTCGAACCAACGACCCCCACCATGTCAAGGTGGTGCTCTAACCAGCTGAGCTACGCGCCTAAGGAAAGCGGAGTCTAGCGGAAAGCTCGCTCCGGTTGAAGGCCCGGAAGCGCCCGGCGTGCATCAACGCATCTGGAACAGCTTCCCGAAGTTGGCAATATCGAGCACCTGCTTGACGGTTCCCCGGCAATTGACCAGCGCGACGCCTTTCGCCGACGCCTGGGCCTTTTCACGAAGCATCAGCAGCATTCCCAGTGCCGAACTGTCGACGTACTCGACCTGCCCGAAGTCGATCTCGAATTCCTTCACCTCGGACGCTGCGAGCTGGGACTCGTAGGCATCCCGAAAGCTCCGGTGCGCATTGAAGTCGAAGCGTCCGCTCAACTTGATCGTCGCCGTCTTCCCCGAAGTCATGACCTGAGTCTGCATTTTTGCTTCCTTTCGACGATTTCCAGTACAAGGTTACGGCATGCGCCAACGGCAGTCACACCCGGACTGCTCGATCAGCGCCGGCCCGTGCCATCACCCGCGCTGCCATGTCCTTCAGCGTCACCACTTCGTCGACGCCCCCCACCGCAATGGCTTCGCGTGGCATCCCGAATACGACGCAGGACGCCTCGTCCTGCGCAAACGTGTGTGCTCCAGCTTGCTTCATCTCCAGCATTCCGGCCGCGCCGTCCTTGCCCATACCCGTAAGGATGACGCCGATTGCGTTCTTGCCGGCCACGTTCGCGGCCGAGCGGAACAGGACATCGACCGAAGGCCGGTGACGATTCACCGGCGGCGCGTCGGATATCTCGGTGACGTAGTTCGCACCGCTTCGGGCAAGGAGCAGGTGGAAATCGCCGGGCGCGATGTACGCATGCCCGGGGAGGACACGCTCCCCACCTTCGGCTTCCTTCACCGAAATACGGCACAGGCTGTCGAGTCGCTGGGCGAACGACCGCGTGAACGCACCTGGCATGTGTTGGGTGATCAGCACCCCTGGACAGGCCGGCGGAAGCTGCGTGAGGAACGCCTTGATGGCCTCGGTTCCGCCCGTGCTCGCTCCCACGATGATCAGCTTTTCGGTGGCCGCAATCCGCGAAAGACCAGCGGCGGGTAGCACCGCATCCGCGCCGAGGGCAGGCGTCATTTCGAACGACGATCGACGCACCTTCGCGCCCGCGGCTGCCCGGATCTTGTCGATCAATTCATCGGCGGAACCCTGGAGCCCTTCCTGGATGCCGAGGCGCGGCTTCGCGACGAAGTCCACCGCGCCGAGTTCGAGCGCGCGCAACGCCACCTCGGACCCCCGCTGCGTCAGGGACGACACCATGACGACCGGCGTCGGCTTCAGGCGCATCAGTCGGGACAGGAACTCGAGTCCGTCCATGCGCGGCATCTCGACATCGAGCGTGATCACATCCGGACTGGTGGCACGGATGATCTCGCGCGCGGCGATCGGATCGGCAGCGACGCCGACCACCTCGATGTCGCCCGCAGCCGCCAGCAATTGCGAGAGCAGTGACCGCACGAGGGCGGAGTCGTCGACGATCACGACCCGGATCCGCCGACCCGAGCCCGGGTGCCATGTGCTCGATGCACTCGACGCGTTCGATCTGCTCATCAGAACAACTCCACTTCGCCACTGACCTGCTTCACGCTGCTGATGCGCTTCGCGTAGTCGACCTCGCGAACGAACAGCGTGTCGTTCCGCGTGGCGCGAAGCTTCTTCACGAGGGCGCGGCCGGTCTTGGGAAAGAAATAGACCTTGCGGGGGAACTCGTCCAGCACGTCCTTCCCGACGATCCGGATGCCTTCGGTGGCGAGGTAGTCCAGTGCGAACGCCGTATTGCGCGATCCCACCCGCGTGACCGTCATGTTCGCGAGTACGTTCCCACCACCGAACACCTTCGCTTCGAGATTCACGCGTCGTGCACCCAGCTTGAGAAGCTCGTTGATCAGCAACTCCATTGCGTACGACCCGTACCGGGCCGATGCCGACGCCGGCACCGTGTTGTCCGTACCCATGTCGGGCAGCATGAAATGATTGATGCCACCGATACCCGAAACCTTGTCACGGATGCACGCGGCGATACACGAGCCCAGCGTGGTCGACAGCAGCAGGTCAGCATTGGTGACGTAGTACTCGCCCGGCAGGATCTTCACCGCATCGATGTCGAACTGACGGTCGTGGTAGTGGTTCGTGGCGAGGGACTCGACGACGACATCAAGCGCCATCGGATACCCCGGCGCCGGCCAGTTGATAAACGGTCTTGCCGCGAAGCTTGAGGGTATCGGCCACGTGGAAAAGGCTCTCGGAGTGACCCACGAACATCAGTGCATCGGGCTTCATCACCTTCGCGAGACGCCGCACCACGTCCGCCTGGGTCGGCTTGTCGAAGTAGATCATCACATTCCGACAGAACACCGCATCGAATGGTCCTTTCACGGGAAGCGGATCCTTCAGCAGATTCACCTGCTCGAACGTGACCATGCGCGCGATCTCGGGGCGCACGCGAACGTGCCCCTCCTGCGCTCCCGTGCCACGCATGAAAAAGCGCCGCACGCGTTCAGGCGACAGCTTCTCGATCCGCTCCATCGGATAGACGCCTGCACGGGCCTTCTCCAGGACGTTCGTATCGAGGTCGGACGCGATGATCTTGACCGGCACATCCGCCGTGCCGAACGTCTCGGCAACGGTGATCGCGATGGAATACGGCTCCTCGCCTGTCGACGAGGCACAACACCAGATCGACAGGGGACGCCCCCGCCGCTGGGCCATATGCTCCGCCAGCAAGGGGAAGTGATGCGCCTCGCGGAAGAACGAAGTGAGATTCGTCGTGAGAGCATTGGTGAACGCCTCCCATTCGGACTCGTCCTGACCAGACTTGAGAAACGTCAGGTAGTCGCTGAAACTGTCCAGGCCGAGCACCCGCAGCCGTCTTGCGAGCCGGCTGTAGACCATGTCGCGCTTGACCGGCGAGAGCGTGATGCCAGCCCGCCGATAGATGAGATCCCGGACGGTCTCGAAGTCGGCTGACGTGAATGCGAACTCGCGGGACGCCTCGGCCGCAGAGACAGCCGGGACGGCATCGCGCTGCTTCAGCGAGACGCCGCTCATTCGATCACTTCGTCGACGAGTGCCATGTCCGAGGACAGCATGAGTCTCTGGATATCCACGAGGATCAGCATCCGCTCGTCGACCGATCCGATTCCCATCAGATAGCGCGTGTCGAAGCTGGACGCGAACTCGGGAGCATCCTTGATGCGGGATGCCTCGAGCGTCAGCACGTCCGACACGCTGTCCACGACGATGCCCACGACCCGCGATCCCAGGTTCAACACGATCACGACAGTGAACTGGTTGTACTCCGCACGACCAAGCCCGAACTTGATTCGGAGGTCGACGATCGGAACGATCACTCCGCGCAGATTGATCACGCCCTTGATGAACTCGGGCGCGTTGGCGATCGTCGTCACGGCATCGTAGCCGCGGATCTCCTGCACCTTCAGGATCTCGATGCCGTACTCCTCGGCGCCGAGACAGAACGTAAGGAACTCACCTGCACCGGCGCGTCCGGTGTCGGCAGTGGACGTACTCTGGTTCTCTTGCGTCATGTCCGCTCTCTCCATTCCTTGCCAATTGGGGCCCGGACGGCTTATCGACGACCGGGGCGGGAAGTTGAGGGGAACCAGGCAGCGTTGCTATGGGTGCCTGCTCCCTTGCATCGGGGTGTCAGGAGGACTTTGCTTGGCCACTGCGCCAGGCAGTGGTGTCTGCCTGCCGGTCATGGAGCATCATCACTTCGTTCAAAAGTCCTCCCATTCGCTCTCGGCGGCGTTGCCCCCGACCACCTTCGAGCGCTGCACTGTTGCCTTGCGGCTGTCGTCCTTCACGCGAGATGCCGGTGCCGCCGGCAGCCGGGCCACGTTCTTCGGACGATCCGGTGCTCGACGCTCGACAGCCGCCTTCCGATCGGACGCCCCGCTGTCTGACACCTTGAACACGGCGACGGCGCCGGAGAGCACCTGCGCCTGTTCTTCAAGACTCTCAGCTGCCGCGGCCGCCTCTTCCACCAGCGCCGCGTTCTGCTGCGTCACCTCGTCCATCTGCGTGATCGCGCCGTTGACCTGCTCGATCCCCGATGTCTGCTCCACGGACGCCGCCGCGATCTCCGCCATGATGTCCGTCACGCGCTTCACCGACGCGACGATCTCTTCCATCGTCCGGCCAGCTTCGTCCACCAGCTTCGAACCCGAGTCCACCTTCCCCACCGAGTCCGAGATCAGTTCCTTGATCTCCTTCGCCGCCGCCGCACTGCGCTGCGCGAGGTTCCGCACCTCCGTCGCCACCACGCCGCTTCCACCGCCGCGTTCAGCGCCAGAATGTTCGTCTGGAATGCGATCCCGTCGATCACCGAGATGATGTCCGCGATCTTCTTGCTGCTCTCCGAAATCTCACCCATGGTGCTCACCACCTGCTGAACCACGCGCCCACCGCGCACTGCGACATCCGAAGCACCCACCACCAGCTGATTCGCCTGCTTCGCGTTCTCTGCGTTCTGCTTCACCGTGGATGTCAGCTGTTCCATGGAACTCGCCGTCTGTTCCAGGCTGGAGGCCTGCTCCTCCGTACGCTCCGACAGGTCGGTGTTGCCAGCCGCGATCTCCTTCGAGGCCGTCGTGATGGACGCGACCGACTCCTGCACCTGACCAATGAGCTCGCGCAGACGCGTCGTGGTCGCGTTGGAGTCCTCCTGCAGCTCTGCGAAGCGGCCCACGAAATCTCCCTCAACCCGCCGCGTCAGATCCCCTGCCGCCATCCCGTTGAGAACGCCGGCCACCGCTGCGAGGTTCGTGTCGCACGACCTCATGATCCCGTTCAACCCCTCGGCCATCTGCTTCAGGAAGCCCTCCTTCCCTTCCAGAGGCACGAGGCGCGAGAAGTCGCCCTGGGATGCCGCCTGTACGGAACCCTCGATCTCGCGCTCGGCCTTGCGTTGATCTGTCCGGTCGACCCATTCGCCCACGCTGCCAAGACGAACGCCATCGGCATCCAGAATGGGTGTGGTGCTGATCTCGAAGTCGCGGCCACCGATGACCATATCCATCGACACGGCACGGTCCAGCCTGGACAGCCGCGCGAGTGCCGCGTCGGGATCGTCGTAGAAGATGCCGACGCTCTGCCCGACGATGTTGTCCACCGAGAACGCCGGATGGCGCTGGCGCAGTTCGGGCTCGATGCGCCTCAGCGTTGTCTTCATCGCATCGTTCACGTACAGAAGCTTGCCGTCGTTGTCGGCAATGCGAACACTGGTCGTCGAGCAGTCGAGCGCGACCTTGACGCGCAGAGCTTCGCGCGCCACGCGCTGGTCGGCCTCGATGCGTTCCAGGAGCTTGATGCGCATCTGGTCCAACGCACCGAGCAGGGCACCGACCTCGTCGTGCGTGCCACTTCGAACCTCATGGTGAAGGTTGCCTGCCGCGATCTCCGCAGCGGCCGCTGCAGCCTGCGCCAACGGTCGGACGACGATGCGTCGAACAGCGAGGTACAGGACGATGGCGAGGAGGATCACGCCGATCACCGCGACCATGAACACCCGGTTGCGCAGCATTTCCGCACCGCGCGAGAACTCCTCCGTATAGCTGCCCACGCCAACCACCCAGTTCCAGGCGGGGAAGTGCCCGTAGGCCACGATCTTCTCCCGGGGCGCCTTGTCGCCAAGCTCGGGGTTGAACCACGGATAGCGGATCACACCTTCGCGCTTCTCTACCATCTCGCGAATGAACTCGTTGCCGTCGGCGTCCTTCGCGCCCAGGAGGTTCTTACCCTCCTTGGCAGGATGGATCGTCGCGATGCCGAGTTGCGGGCCCGGCGCCCCATCGAGCGCATAGATGTAGCCGGTCTCACCCACCTTCACGCGATGGATCCGGTCCTTCAGGTTCTGCAGTTCCTTGCTGATGTCGAGCCCGACGAAGGCGATGCCGATGGCCTGGCCGTCCGCCCCCTTGATGGGTTCGTAGCGGGCAATGTAGTCGCGCTCGAAGAGCGTCGTCTTGCCGACGAACGTCTTGCCTGCGCTCACGGCCTGATACGCACCGCTGTCGCGCGCCAGGACTGTCCCGAGCATGCGTTGACCGGCAGCATCGCGGACGGAGGTGGCGACCCTGACGAAATCGTCACCATCGCGCACGAACAACGTGCCGACCGCGCCGGTCAACTTCTGCAGCCGATCGACCTCCGACGCGTCGAGGTTGATGGTGCGCTTGCCGCTCAGGAGCGTGGGCGCGGCGCGCGGACCAACCGCCACGCGCTTCCGCCCGTCGACGGCGAAGCCACCCGGATAGGCCGCAAGCAATGTGTTGCTGATGCGTGCGGTTTGAGCTTCAAGACTCTCGTGATAGCTGTCGAGCAGATCGATGGTCATCTTCAGTTCGATCTGAAGCGTCCTCAGTGCTTCGTCGTCCATCGCCTTGCGAGCGGAACTGGCAATGATCCATGCGAGCGCACCCAGCACGAGCATCACTGCAATGACAGCCACGCTCGCGAGCTTCATGCCGACGCCAGCGCCACCCAGTTTCCGAAGCCACATCATGTTTTGTCCCCTGAGACGCATGACCGCTCCGCGCGGAACGGTCGATCACCAACTTTGTGTATTTAAATGACGGTTCCGTGGCGACGCACTTGAGGCGATTGCACATCTTTCCGGCCTCACGCCCTCGAGCGCCGTGAGGCCGGACCTCTGCGTCTGCACTTCCCGGCTGCGACCTTGTCGGTCTCGCGTTGACGGCGTCGGCAGCCCGATGCGCGCCATGTCCGATCACGGACCCTGCGGAGAGAAAAGAGAACGGCTGGACCAGCCAGCCGTCGGTGCGTCAACTTGGGGCAGTCCGGATCAGAAGTCTTCCCAACCGCCCTCTGCAGCCCGCCCCCCCGCTGCGCGAGCCGGCAGAACAGCGGGTCGAGGTGCGCCGCCCGATGCGCCTTTCGACGCCCGAGGCGTCGCCTTGGGAGATAGCCGGGCGACGTTCTTCGCGCGTTCGGGCCCGCGGCGCTCCGGCTTCGCCACCCCGCCAGAGTTCATGTCGTTGCGCACCTTGAACAGGGACACCGCCTGCGACAGCACCTGCGCCTGCTCCTCCAGGCTCTCCGCCGCCGCCGCCGCCTCTTCCACCAGCGCCGCGTTCTGCTGCGTCACCTCGTCCATCTGCGTGATCGCCTGATTCACCTGCTCGATCCCCGAACTCTGCTC
>LNEE01000012.1 GCA_001464895.1 Betaproteobacteria bacterium Ga0077532 | reverse complement strand
ATGGTTGCAACCCCTTTCCTAGCCGAATGAGGAGGCGCCCAGTATCGTCGCTCCCCACTCTGTTGACGAAGGTGTTGCACTTACTCTGTGAATCCGCGGGTCGTAACCCCGCCGGAACTGAACGACCCGTTTGCCCGGATAGTAGTCACGCTGAGGCGATGGAACCAGAGCGTTCCGCGTTGCCTGCCTTGCCAGTGGAGACACTGGGGACAGGTCTTGATTTCCTGCTTCCATCGAGCGCACAGTACTACCGTCATGGCCCGCCCTCTCCGCATCGAGTTCCCAGGCGCCGTCTACCACGTGACCTCCCGTGGTGACGGGGGTACGCCCGTCTTCAGGGGCGACACCGACCGGCAGTTGTTCCTCGACGTTCTGGGCGAGGCGATGGATCGCTTCGACGCCGAGGTGCTGGCCTACTGCCTCATGGACGACCACTACCATTTGGTGCTCCACACGCGCCGCGCCAACCTCTCGCGCCTCATGCGCCATGTCAATGGGGTGTACACCCAGACCTTCAACCGCCGGCACAACTTCGAGGGCCATCTGTTCCAGGGGCGATTCAAGGCCATTCTGGTCGATCGGGACGCCCACCTGCTCACGGTGTGCCGCTACGTGGAGCGCAATCCGGTGGCCGCGAAGAGAGTGAAGTCGCCGGGCGGATGGGAATGGTCGAGCTATCGGGCGCATGCGGGTGAGGCGCCGGCGCCTGGATGGCTGGACACGCAGGGGCTGCACGGCTATCTCCTCGGACGAACGCCCCAGTCAGCCCGCGATCGCGCAACAGCGGCACGCCGATACGTCGCACTGGTGGCGCAGCGGGCCGCGGAAGACGCCACGCTCTGGAAGGACGTATTGCGCCGGCAGATCTTCCTGGGCGACGACGCCTTCGCCGAAAGGATGCTCGCGATGGCCCGCCGGCGTGGTGCGGGCGGACGCGAGATTCCCAAAGCTCAGCGCGAGCGTGTGCGGACGCTACGGCAATGGGTCTCCGAAGCGGGCAGCCGCGAGGAAGGGCTGTGGCGCGCGTATCGGGATGGCGGGATGACGATGACGGCCATGGCGGACGAAATGGGGCTCTCGGTATCGCGCATCAGTCGGTTGATCGCAGCGGCGGACCGCACGGACACCTCCCGCGGGACGTGACGGGCACCACACCCGGCCCCGCCATCGCGCAACCCGGCCTCCAAGCGACGGCCTGACGACTCGCTCGAACGCGTCGGCCCGTCTCGACGAACGTACATCACGGAACACATCCATGGGGATACGCAGACGCGCGGCGACGACGGACGCGACACCGCAGAGCGTTTCCACGGTCGACGCAGACTCCGTGCACTACTCGCGCTGGTTCAACGAGGACGCCCTCGTCAACCAGCGCCTCACCTGGCTGCTGCTCGCACAGGGCCTGCTGTTCGCCGCCTATGGCACGGTCGCGATCAAGGCAGTCGACGCGTGCGATGACAAGGCGGACTACCTGGTCTCGGTGCTCGGCCTGATCTCCGCGGTGGGGTCCATCTTCGCCGTGTTGATCTTCTTCGGGATCGGTGCAGCGGTGGCGGCGCAGTGGATCCTGCATGGCCGGCGTCGTCCGTCGCGGGCGCAGATCGGCGTCCACACGGCGACGACGATCATCGGCTGGATCACCTGCCTCTCCGTGCCGGTCGTCTTCTTCGTCGCCTGGCTCTACATCCCGGACGCCGAGATCCAGCGCGTCGTGGCGAACTGCAAGGCGGCGGCCGCCGCATCGACACCCGCCCCACCAGCGTCAACGCCGGCAATCCGCCGGCCGTGATCCATCATCCCGGCCGGGCTGAACTATCAGCAGCTTGGTCAGGAGCGCTGATCGCAGCGGCCGCGCCCGCATCTCCACCCGCACGCGCGGCGACGACTCGGACGATCGACTTCCTACCCGTGACCCTGCGTTCGATGCGTCCTGCGGATCAGATCCGCCGCCTTCTCGCCGATCAGCACGCAGGGCGCCATCGTGTTGCCGGTCGTGATGGTCGGCATGATCGAGCCGTCCGCGATCCGCAGCCCTTCGATGCCGTAGACCTTGAGCGTACCGTCGACGACCGACATCGCGTCACGCCCCATTTTCGCGGTGCACGTCTGGTGGAAGTAGGTGCCGGCGGCGTCTCGCAGGAAGGTCTCCAGCTCGGCCCCGCGCAGCGGCCCCGGCATCAGTTCGCGCTTCACGAACGCGCGTAGCACCGGCGCGTTGCCGATCTCGCGGCACAGCTCGATACAACGAACCAGCGCCTGCACATCCTGCGCCGTGCTGAGGAAGTTCGCGTGGATGGCGACGGGGTCCGAGGCACGATTGCCGGTGAGCGCGAGATGGCCCCGACTCGTCGGTTGGACGAGCCCCGGAGCGAGCGTCCATGCGCTGGCGCGATCCGCGGGCAGTCCGAAGCGAGGCCCCGTGATCTCGCTGCCGAAGGCGCACTCCTCCAGCACCGGCTGCAGGTCCGGCGTCGCCAACGACGGATCGCTCTTCGCGAAGAACGTGAACTCCGCCGAGTTGTTCCGCGGTGGCTCCGGCGAGCGGTACTCCCACACACAGCCCGCGACGAGAATGTGATCCTGGAAGTTCTGAGCGACGCCAGGCAGGTGATGCGCGACGGGGATGCCGTGCGCCTTCAGCTGCCGCTCGTCGCCGATCCCCGAGAGCATCAGGATCTTCGGCGTGTGGATGGCGCCGGCCGACAGCACGATCTCCGCAGATGCGAACGAAGATCGCTGCGCGCCGTCGTGCACGTAGTCGACGCCGACGGCCCGCCGCCCGTCGAGCCGCACGCGCTCCACGCGCGCACCAAGGAGCACAGTGAGGTTGGGCTGCGCCATCACCGGCCGGAGGTACGCGTTCGCCATCGACACCCGGACATTGCCATCGCGCACCGTGACATTCGGGATGCCGCACCCGCTCTCGGACTCCATCGTCTCCGCGTTGAGGTCATCCACCGCGGGGATCCCGACGGCCGCCGTGGCTTCCATCAACGCGTGTGCCACCGGGACGGGATCCTTCGGGAGCGTGATGTAGACCGGACCTCCGACACCGCGCAACCGCGCGTTCGCCGGCCCATCCCAGTCCTCGGCGCGCTTGTACAGGTCGAGAATGGCTTCGTACCGCCACCCGGGATCCCCCGCCGCCTCCGCCCACGAATCGAAATCGTTCTTGTGCCCCCGCGCCCAGATGAGCCCGTTCACGCTCGAGCCGCCGCCGAGCACCTTGCCCATGGGCAGTGGCGGCGTCCGCCCGTTGAGGGATGCAGACGGCTCCGCGCGGAACTGCCAGTCCCGCTCGCTCCCGATGTTGGACATCCAGACGCGCGAATCGCCGACGGCCGGTACGCGCTCGTCGCCGCCGGCTTCCAGCAGGAGAACACGCACGGATGGGTCCTCGGCCAGTCGGCGGGCGACGACGCATCCGGCCGTGCCGCCCCCGCAGACGATGAATTCGTAGGTGGCGCGGTCGACGTCGGATGGCATCGCTGTCGCGTTCGTGTCAGTGGACATGCGCAAGGCTCCTGTGGATCGGCACGGGAGCGCAGCCCGCTCTCGGCAGCGCCCGCATCAGGAAGATAGCGAGGCGGCGCGACCGTTCCCAGCGATGCCTGGCTTTGGCGCGCAGTTGGGGGAATTGCGTCGAAATGGGGCGGAGACGGTGATTGCGGCGTCGCCACGCCACGATGGGCGTCGGGCGAAGCCCGACCCACGGGGTTGTGATGCGCACCTAGCCATCGCCACGCCCACAGGTCTTCGTGGGTCGGGCTTCGCCCGACGAGGCGCGTCCATATCCAACGCGACGACCACGCCACGATGGGCGTCGGGCGAAGCCCGTCCCACGGGGTTGCGATGCGCCCCTCGCCATCGCCATGGTTGAAGATTCTCGTGGGTCGGGCTTTGCCCGACGCAGCGCCTCCACATCCGACCTGGCGACCACGCCACGACGGGCGTCGGGCGAAGCCCGACCCACGGGGTTGTGATGCGCCCCTCGCCATCGCCAGGTCCGCAGGTCTTCGTGGGTCGGGCTCTGCCCGACGCGACGCGTCCACATCCAACCCCGCGACCACGCCACGGCTGTGTACGACCGCAATGACGACCTACGCGACCGCCCCAGTCACCCAGCCGCCGCAGGAAGCGGAAAGCGGGTCGCCTGCAGTGACGTGAGCCCGAAGGTCTCCAGCAGCGCCGTGAGCCGTCGCGCTGCCGCCGGGTTCGATTGCCCCGTGTGCCGGGCGATGATGAGTTCGTTCTTCATGCTGTGCTCCCAGCCCACCAGTTCGGTCACGGTGACCTGGTAGCCCCACGCTTCCAGCAAAAGGCAGCGGAGCACATTCGTGATCTGGCTGCCCAGTTCGCGCGTGTGCAGGGGGCGCCGCCACAGCTCGGCGAGCGGCGTACGTGCGAGCGCGTGGGCCTTGTCCGCATTCAGAGCCCGCGAGATCTCGGCCTGACAGCACGGCACGAGCACCATCGCCTTCGCGTGCTTCTTCAGCCCGAACGCGATGGCGTCGTCGGTGGCGGTGTCACACGCATGCAGCGCCGTGACGATGTCGATCTCGTCGGGGATGGCATCCGCGTGCGCCGACTCGGCCACGCTGGTGGCAAGGAACGACATCCCGTCGAAGCCGAGACGCGCTGCGAGTTCGCGCGACGCCTGTGCCAGCTCCGCGCGGGATTCGATGCCGTAGATGTGGCCCTTCCGACCGGAGTCGGTGCCGCGGAAGAAGAGGTCGTGGATGATGAATCCGAGGTACGACTTGCCGGCGCCGTGGTCTGCGAGCGTGATGCCGCGCTCGGCGGTCGGCAGTTCCAGCAGCAGCTTCTCGATGAACTGGTAGAGGTGGTAGACCTGCTTCAGCTTGCGCCGGGAGTCCTGGTTCAGCTTGCCGTCGCGCGTGAGGATGTGGAGTTCCTTCAACAGCTCGATGGACTGCCCGGGACGGATCTCCGATGCCACCACATCCGCGGCCGCGGCCCTGCCGTTTGCGTTAGCGCCCATCGATCACCTTGCTGATCACCGGATGGTACTGGTCGCCCATGCCCTGCTCGATCGCGCGGTCGAAGAGGCGGTCGACGCGTCTCGCACCGTCGACGTCCACACCGAAGTCCGCGGCCAGTTCGAGCGCATACGCGAGATCCTTCTTCGCGTACTCGACGGAGAAGCTCCGCTCCGGGAACCGCTGGGGGATGATCGCCTTCAGCCCGTGGTTGCGCAGGGCGAAGCTGTCGGCGGAGCCCTTCGTGAGCGTGTCGAACAGCAGTGCCGGATCGAGCCCCGCGCGCCGCGCGATCGCGCTGGCCTCGGACAGCGCCGCCACCGTCTCGAAGAGGACCATGTTGTTGAGGATCTTCGTGACCTGCCCGTTGCCGACGCTGCCGCAGTGGGTGATGTCGGACGCGAAGCACGCGATGACGGCTTCGACCTCGCGGAAGGTGTCGACATCGCCGCCCACCATCACCGAGAGCGTGCCCTCTTCCGCCGCCTGCCGGGTCCGGGCAACCGGTGCATCGAGGTACCGCGCGCCGCGCGCCGCCACCGCCTCGGCAAGCTGCCGCGTGAGGGCGACCGGTGACGTCCCGAGATCGATGAACACCTGCCCCGCGCGGAGGTTGTCGAGCACACCATCGTTGGCGCGCAGGAGTGCCTCGAGAACGCGACCGGACGGCAGCGATGCGAACACGATGTCACTGCTGCGCACGACGGCGCCGACATCCGACCCTGCCTCGACGCCGTGCACGCCGAGGCGCGCGATCGGTGCCGCGTCGAGGTCGGTCGCGATGACGCGATAGCCGCCGCGCACCCGGACGTTCCTGCACATGGGCTCGCCCATCACGCCGAGGCCGACGAAACCGATCACAGGCTTGTTCATGCGATGTCTCCCTGCAGGATGAAGCTCACCCGCCCAGCCCGAAATAGAGGCTCTTCGCCTGCTGATACAACCGCAGGCCGCCGATGCCCTTCTCGCGTCCGAGCCCGCTGTCCTTGTAGCCACCAAAGGGCGCCGCGATGGAGAGTTGCTTGTACGTGTTGATCCAGACCGTGCCGGCTTCCAGCCGTCGCGCCACGCGCCACGCCCGTCGGAAGTCGGCGGTCCAAAGACCCGCGGCCAGGCCATAGACGGAATCGTTCGCCTGCCGCACGAGATCGTCCTCGTCGTCGAACGGGAGGACGCACAGCACCGGCCCGAAGATCTCCTGCTGGCAGACCGCGGCGGCGTTCGTCAGGCCCGCAACGACCGTGGGCAGGCAGAAGGCCCCGGCAGCGAGATGCGCATCGCCGGGCCGACCGCCACCGGCGACGATCCGTCCTCCCTCGCCCCGCGCCGTCGCGATGAACTGCTCGACCCGCTCACGGTGGGCGAACGTGGCAAGGGGTCCCACCTGCGCGCCGGGCGCATCGGGCAGATCGAGTCGAAGGCGACGCGCGCGCTCCGCCACGAGCGCGAGCACACGGTCGTGAATGCGTCGTTCGACGAACAAACGCGAGCCTGCGACGCACGACTGCCCGGTGCCCTCGAAGATGCCATCCGCCACCGACGCGACGGCCGCGTCGATATCGGCATCGGCGAACACGATGTGCGGCGACTTGCCGCCGAGTTCGAGCGCGACCGGCATCAGCTTCTCCGCCGCGATGGCGGCGATGCGCCGGCCACTGCCGGTGCCGCCCGTGAACGACACGCACTTCACGCCGGGATGTCGCACGAGCGCATCGCCCGCCACGGCGCCAGTACCGGGCAGGATGTTGAGCAGGCCCGGCGGAAGTCCCGCTTCGAGCGCCACCTCGCCGAGGGCGATCGCGCCCGACGGGGTGACCTCCGAGGGCTTCAGGATCACCGCATTGCCGGCGGCGAGCGCGGGAGCGACCTTCTGCGCCTCCATCGTGAGTGGCGAGTTCCACGGCGTGATCGCGGCGACGACGCCGTAGGGCTCATGGATCGTCATCGAGAGGTACGGTCCCCTCGCGGGGTTCACGTCGTCACCGAGGGTCTCGCACACCGCAGCGTAGTAGCGGAACGTCGCTGCCGCCGACGCCGCCTGGGTGCGGCACTCGGCGAGCACCTTGCCGTTCTCGATCATCTGCAGGCACGCGAACTGTTCGCTGCGCGCCTCGATGCCGTCCGCGATCTTCGCGAGTACTCGCGCGCGCTTGTGCGGCAGCATGTCGCGCCACGCGCCGGCTGCCGCCGCGGCTGCCTCCACCGCGGCGCCGACATGACGCACACCCGCGGCGGCCACCTCGTGATTCGTCCGTCCGTTGGCCGGGTTGACGGAGACGATCACGTCGTCGGCGTCGGTGCGCCACTCGCCGCCGATCAGCATCGGCTTCATGCCGCGGCCCGACCCGCCGCCGCGCCGGCGATGCGTCCGAAGACGGCGCCATTCGTGAGTCCGCTGCCGCCGGGATAGTTGAAGTAGAAGATGCCGCCGACGAGTTCACCCGCCGCGTACAACCCGGGAATCGGCGGCCCGTCGGTCGACAGAACGCGTGCGCCGGTGTCGATGCGCAAGCCGCCGAACGTGAACGTGATGCCGCAGGTGACAGCGTAGGCCTCGAACGGCGGCTCATCGATGGTGTTGGCCCAGTTCGACTTGTTCACGGCGAGACCGGTGGTGCCACGGCCGTCCTTCACGTTCGGGTCGAACGGCACGTCGCGCTTCACCGCTGCGTTGTAGCGCTGGATCTCGTCGAGCGCCGCCGCACCGTTCACGTCGTCGAGCTTCGCGACGAGTGCCTCGAGCGAATCGGCGGTGACCTTCGTCACCTGCCGGATGCGGTACTCGTCGCGCAGCAGGTGCACCACCTTGCGATCGAACACCTGCCACGCGAACTGACCCGGCTGCGCGAGGATGACGCGGCCGTACTTCGCGTACGTGTAGTTGCGGAAGTCGGCGCCTTCGTCGACGAAGCGGCGGCCGTCGGCATTCAACATGATCCCGAACGGATACGAGTGCTTCTGGAAGGCGTCGCCCACGGCGAGATCACCGAACTCGGGCGCGTTGCGTTCCCAGCCCACGGCGTGACAGCCGGACCAGTTGCCGGCAGGCGAGGCACCGATGTCGAGCGCCATGCGGATGACGTCGCCGGTGTTGAACCGCGTGCCGCGCACCTTCGCCAGTTCCCACCCGGGGCCGAGGTAACGCGCACGCCATTCCGGGTTCGCCTGGAAGCCACCGCCAGCGAGGACGACGCTCCTGGCGCGCACTTCGGTCGTCCGCCCTTCACGCTTCACCCGCACGCCCTGCACACCATCGTCGCCGTGCAGCAACGCGAGCGCGGGCGACGAATACCAGATGTCGATGCCGGCATGGCGTGCCGCCTGCGTGAGCGCGTCGACGAGACCCGGCCCGCCGCCCCACGCCTCGACCGTGAGTCCCCCCCAGAATTTGAACTTCCCGTCGACCTTGAAGGCCTGGCGGCCGAAGATCGGCACGAAGCGGACGCCCTTCGAGCGCATCCACTGGAGTGTGTCGAGGCTGCGCTTGACCAGGACTTCGGTGAGATCGGGGTCGCAGCGGTACTGAGTGACGCGCGCGATGTCGTCGAGGAACTGGTCCTCGGTGTACGTCCCGAAATCCGTCCGCGCAATCTCGTCGTCGGTCAGATCGGGCATCAACCGGCGGAGATCGTCAACGCCGCGGTAGGCGACTCGCATGGCGCCGGCGGTGAATCTCGAGTTGCCTCCGGACTCGTCCTCCGGGGCGCGCTCCAGTACCAGCACGCGCTCGCAATGCTCCCTCGCGGACAGCGCTGCGCAGAGCGCCGCGTTGCCTCCCCCCACCACGATCACGTCGTAGTCGTGCACTGGCTCTCTCCGGTCGCGCGCTAGATGCGGAACTCGATCAGGAACGGGCCGCGCCGGGCGGCCGCCGCCTTGAACACGTCGGCGAATCCTTCCAGATTCTCGACGCGACGCGCCTCGACACCGAGGCTCCCGGCCAGCGCGACCCAGTCGATCTCGGGCCGCGCCAGATCGAAGAGTTCGTTCGACGCGGGACCGGGTTGCGCGCCCACGTTGAGGAGTTCGCCGTGGAGGATCTTGTAGACGCGGTTCGCGAAGACGACATTGATCACGTCGAGCTTCTCGCGCGCCTGCGTCCAAAGCGATTGCACCGTGTACATGCCGGCACCGTCGGCCTGAAGACACACGACCTTCCGATCCGGGCACGCGATCGCCGCCCCTGTCGCACACGGGAAGCCGTGTCCGATGGCGCCGCCGGTGATCTGCAGCCAGTCGTGCGGTGCTGCGCCGAAGGTCGGGGACAGCAACTCGCGGCCGGAGGTCACGGCGTCCTCGGCGACGATGCAGTTCTCCGGAAGAAGCGCGCCCAGCGTGCTGGCGAACGCCACGGGATCGAAGGCGCCGCGCACGAGCTGTGGCGCCTGCTGGATCGGGATCGGCGTGTCGCGGGGCGCGCCGAGTTCGTCGGCCAGCCATTCGAGCGCGCCGACGACGTCCTGCTCCGGGCGGGCCAGGACGTGCGTGATCGCGTCGGGCGCCGCGAGCAGACTCGGCTTGCCCGGATACGCGAAGAACGAGGCCGGCGTCTTCGCGCCCACGAGGATCACGTGCCGGAAATCGGAGAACAGCTTCAACGCGCGATCGACCGCGTACGGAATGCGATCGACCGCCGGGCGACCACGGCCGCGGACGATGCGCGGGAGCTGCGTAGGTGCGCGCAGGTGCGTCCCGGTCAGCTGCGCGATGCGATGGGCCGCGGTGATCCCCGCTTCGAGCAACGCCGGGCCCGACAGAACCATCAGCGTACGCTCGCCGCTTCGAAGCACCTGCGCGATCGACCGCAACGTGTCGGGCGCGACCGCGGTACGCGCGGGCACCGACAGTCGTTCGCCGACCACACCGCCGTCGCTCCATGCCGTGTCAGCAGGGAGGATGAGAGTGGCGATCTGACCGGGTGGGGACAGCGCCGCCTGCGCAGCCGCCGCGCCGTCGGCGCCGACCCGCGCCGAGGAATCGGTGGTGCGCACCCAGTGCGACACCGCTCGCGCGAGTCCCTCGGCATCGGACGTGAGCGGCGTGTCGTACTGGCGGTGGTAGGTCGCGTGATCGCCCACGATGTTGAGCATCGGGGCATTGGCCCGGCGGGCGTTGTGCACGTTGGCGATGCCGTTGGCGAAGCCGGGACCGCAGTGCAGCAGCGTCGCGGCGGGCCTGCCGGTCATGCGCGCATAGCCGTCCGCAAAACCGGTGACCACCGTCTCCGCGAGCCCGAGCACGCAGCGCATACCGGCAACCTTGTCGAGCGCGGCCACGAAGTGCATCTCGGAGGTGCCGGGATTGGCGAAGCAGGTGTCGATGCCGCTCGCGAGCAGCGTACGTACGAGGCTTTCGGCGCCATTCATGGGAGATCCTCTGCCGCGGTGTCGGTCGGGGCCCGAAAGTAGCACAGGGCACCGTGCGCCTGCGCCCTCAATGGGTGGTCCCGCGCCGCGCGCGACGGCATCAGGCCGGTGGCGGCGCGTGCGGTTCCTGGGCCTTTGCCATCGCCTCCGTCAGCAGCACGCGCCACTCCGCCGAGCTGTCGGCGCCGTCGGCGGAATCGAGCCTGCGGCTGTGCACCGCCTGCGCCGAGATCGTCTCACCGGAGATCGTGTGCTGGTTCACCAGGTCGGGAATGGCTGCGAGCAGCGCCTTCACGTCACCCTCGACCTGCGCCGTCTCGTCGGCGTCGTCGTGGCGGTACAGCCACGTCACCACGAGCGTCGATTCGAGAAGGCGCCAGATGCCTCGCTGCCGCCCCTTGATGACTTCGACCTCCCGCTCGCGCTGGCTGATGCGGGCGATGTCCTTCGCCATGCGACGCAGGAAGATCGCGAGGGCGGTCTCGTCCGGCCCGGTCGCGTGGAACACCGCAACCACGCCCACGTGGCCGCCCTGCCCCCGCAGGCTCTCGGCGACGAGGTTGCGTTCGAGCGCCGTCGCGGTGGCCATCGCATAGACCTTCGCGACCGAGAAGTACAGGAAGCCCACGAACACCGGCCCGGCGAGGTTGAAGTAGAAGTTCGTGAGGTTGATGGTGAGGTAGGAGATCACGAGCAGCGCAACCTGCGACACGCCGTAGATGCGTGCGAAGCGGTCGGCCTCGACGTCGCGGTAGAAGCCGAATGCCGTGGCCCACAGGATCGCGAGCGTCGCGAGGAGCGCCGGGAAATGGCTCTCCGGGATGCGGATGAAGTCGTTGTGCTTCACGTTGTCGATGGCGGTCGCCAGGATTTCGACGCCGGGAAAGTGCTTGTCCATCGGCGTGGGCTTGATGTCGAAGAGCCCCGCCGCCGACGAGCCCACCACCACGATCTTCCCGGTGAACTCGTCCTGCGGCCGCTTCTTCTCGGACGACAGCAGATCGAAGTAGACGTCGCTGAAGTCGACGTAGTGATAGCTGAAGGGCTTGCCGCGCCAGTTGATGAGTTGATCCTGCGCGACGGGGGGCTTCCAGCCGAGCACCTCGCCGATGCGCGTGGGCAGTGACGGCAAGCGCCAGCCGCCGATGTCCATGTAGAGCAGGTAGGCGCGCGCCGTGCCGTCGGCATCGAGTTCGATGTTGAACGTGCCGAGCCGTCCGCTCTTCAGCGCCGACGCGAGATGCGGCACGACGAGCGCCGCCGTCCGCGCGGGATCAGGGCTCGCATCGGGCATGGGGCTGACGCCCGGGAGCATGCCTATGCGCACGCTGCTCGCGGCGTCGCCGGACTCGTGGAGGCGGAGGATGGGGAAGAAAGTGTTGTTCGACGCGGCGATGGCGGCGTCGAAGTACTCGTCGCTCCCCGGGTTGAAGACATCGGGGTCGCTGAAGAGGATGTCGAAGACGATGGCGGCGGGCTTCTGCGCGTTGATCTGCTCGATGAATTCGCCCAGCACCTGCCGGGGCCAGGGCCACCGGCCGTAGTCCTTCGCCATCTTCGAGAGGCTGGCCTCGTTGATGTCGACGATCACGATCTGCGGATCGGGCGCCGGCTCGATGAAGCGGCTGCGGATCACGAGGTCGTAGGCGCGCTGGCGCATGTCGACGATGTTCCCGAACACGAAGGCGTCGAGGGCAGCTAGGGCGGAGAAGATCAGCGCGAGATAGACGTAGAAGTTGCGGCGCAGCCGGCGCGCGAGAAACCCGGTGAAGCCGCGATAGAGCCGCAGGAAGAAACGCAGCAACGTGATACCGGCCTTCATCGAGTTGCCTCCGGGATCGGATGTCGTGGACGGGGCGATCGCTCAGCGCGACCGCTCGACAGCTTCACGGCCCGCCCCGACGCCGGCGCCCGACGGCACGCTGCGCTCCGGCCGGAGGCGCAGTGGCATCGCCCATGGCGACGCGACCGGCTTCCAGCGCCATGACCCGGTCGAGCATCGAGTGGAGCGCATCGACGGTGTCGGCACCCCAGTCGACGTCGAGCCGGCGGTACTCGGCCTCGATGCGCGGGATCATGCGTTCGATGATCTCGCGGCTCCGCGCCGTGAGGTCGACCGACTGCCGGCGCTGGTCGGATGTCGACTGCGCGCGTCGGACGAGATCCACGGACTCCATCCGCGCAAGGATGCCGGTGAGGCTGGGCGGAAGGATGCTGCAGGCGTCCGCGATCTGCCCGGGTTCCTGGGGACTGCGCTCGGCCAGCACGCGCAGGATGCGCCACTGCTGTTCGGTGAGACCTTCCTCGGCGATGAGTGGCCGGAACCGGCGCATCACGGTCTCGCGGGCTTCCAGCAGCCGCAGGGCGAGATTGCGGCGCGGCATCTTCACGGCGTGCCCCGCGGCTCCGCAGCGGCATGCACGCCGGAGGGGCGGATGGGGTTCTTGGTGGCGTGCATCATCGTTCGAGCGTGACTCCAGCCTTGTCGGACGAGTGTCGCACGATCGCCGCGCCGACGAAATCCTCCGTCTGTCGTCAGTGCCGGGAGACCACGCCGCGCGTTTCGAGGTCGTCGATGCGAGCGCTGTCGTAGCCAGCCACCTCGGCGAGGATCTCGCGCGTGTGCTCGCCGACCTCGCGCGGCGCCGCGCCGGCCGGATGCACGGGCTGGCCGTCGACGTGGAACGGCGAGGCCGTCACGCGCACGCTGCCGCGCGCCGCGTGGGGTACCTCGGGGAAGGCCTCCCGTACGGCCATCTGCGGGTGCAGCACGACCTCTTCGGGGGACAACATGGGCACCGTCGGGATCCGCGCACCGGACAAAGCGCGCACGGCGTCATCGACGCTTGCGTAGCCGTCGAGCCATTCGCGAAGCACCGGGAGCAACTCGTTCCAGTGGTCGCGCCGCGCGGGGGCTGTGGCGAATCGCGGATCGGTGGCGAGTTCGGGGCGGCCGGCGAGCGCGACGATGCGACCCCAGAGGTGCGCCGCGCCCGCCGTCTGCAGCGCGATGTGTCGGCCGGCGATCTCGTGCACCACCATGCCCACGCGCGCGCGCCGCTCGACGACGCCACCGTTCAGCAGCGCCGCGTAGTTGATGTCGTCGGCGCCCACCAGGCACTCCAGCATCGACACATCCAGCCACGCGCCCTTGCCGGTCCGGCCGTGCCGCACGAGCGCCGCGCAGATCGCACCGAAGGCATGGGTGCCGGCGAGCACGTCGGCGGCCTGCAGGTATGCGGCCCGGGGCTCTGGGCCGCCCGCACGTTCGAGGTCCATCATCCCCGAGATCGCATTGATGAGATGGGCGTACGCCTGCATGCCGGCGAGCGGACCGGTCTGGCCGAATCCCGAGATGGAGCAATACACGAGGTCGGGGCGCAACGGTGCGAGCGTGGCGTGATCGAGCCCGTACTTCGCCATGACGCCCGGCGAGAAGTTCTCGACGAGGACATCCGCGCGACGCACGAGATCGAGGATCACGGCGCGCGCGTCGGGATGCGCGAGGTCGACGGCGATGCTGCGCTTGCCGGCGTTCAACCGGATGAAATAGCTGCTCTGGTCCGTGCGCCCGGGATCGAGCTGCAGCACGATGTGGCGCACCTCGTCGCCCTCGATCGGGCGTTCGACCTTGATGACATCGGCGCCCTGGTCCGCCAGCAGTCTCGTGCAATACGGGCCCGCCAGCACGCGGGTGAAGTCGAGGACGGTGATGCCGGACAGCAGCTTTTCTCTGGATGGGGCCATGGCGCGGATCGGGGCGTTGGACGAATGAACCGAGGGTAACGCACGCGCGCCTGCGGCAACCCTTCCGATCAGAACTTCGAGAAGTCAGCCGGTCGCTTCTCGAAGAAGGCGGCGATGGCCTCCTTCACTTCACCGGAGGCAAGTTGTGCGCGGAACTGGCGGCTCTCCTCGGCCATCTGTTCGGCCACGGGCGCCGCCATCGCGCGTTTCATGAGCGCCTTCGAGAGTTGCACCGACTTCGGCGGGAGGGCGGCGATGGCCAACGCGACATCGTTGGCATGCGCGAGGAGTTGGTCGGCGGGGACGATCGCCGTCACGATGCCGGCGGCCAGGGCCTGCTCCGCGGAGAACGGACGCCCGAGGAGCAGCAACTCGGCCGCGCGCTGATAACCCGCGATCATCGGCAGCAGCAGACCGGAGGCAGCCTCGGGGACGAGCCCCAGACGCACGAACGGCAGCTGGAAGCGCGTCCCGGGCGCTGCGTAGACGAAGTCGCAATGGAGCAGCATCGTTGTGCCGATTCCCACGGCCGGCCCCCCGACGGCAGCGACGAGTGGCTTGGCTGCTGTCGAGACCGCGCGCAGAAACTGTGCGACAGGCGCATCGTCCCCCTGGTCGGGCCGTGCCGCGAAGTCGGCGAGATCGTTGCCGGCACTGAAGCAGTCGGACTCACCGTGGATGAGCACCGCGCGGACTGCAGGATCGGCATCGGCACCGCGGAGTGCGTCGGCTAGCGCCTGGTACATGGCGACCGTGAGCGCGTTCTTCTTTTCTGGTCGGTCGAGGCGGATCCGGGTGACGCGATCTCGCGTTTCGACGACGACGGGGACAGTCATGGAGGACTCCGACACAAAGGGGCGCGGGACCTGGCCAGCCAGCCCCGCGCAATGACTGCTTACTTGAGTTCAGCCGCAGCGGCGTCGAGTCCGGCCTGCGCGCAGATGCCGTCCTGCTCAGCCGACGCGCCGCTCACGCCGATGGCACCGATCGCTTCGCCGCCAGCCGTCTTGATCGGCAGGCCGCCTTCGAACGTGGCGACACCGGGCACGTGCGCGATGCCGGGAATGCTCTTCGCGATCTCGCCGACCGCCTTCGTCGGGAACGGGAACATGGTCGAGGTGTTGGCCTTCAACTGGGCGATCTGGATGCTCCCGCGGAAGGAGCCGTCCATGCGCTCGAAGTACTTCAGGTTGCCGCCATCGTCGAGGATGGCGATGTTCATGCGCCAGCCCTCGGCCTTGGCCTTCGCGACGCAGCCGGCGGCGATCTTCTTCGCGGTCTCGAGGTTGAGCGTGGTCTTCTTGTCCTGCGCGGAGGCCGGGGCGGCCATGGCGAGGGCAACGGTGGTGGCCGCGGCGAGAATGAAGTTCTTCATGGTGTATCTCCTGGGTCGAGTCGGGACGCGCTCCTGCCTGCGAGACGCGCCATGACGATAGCAAAGTTCCTGAACGATGTTCACCTCAACCGTCGATCGTGGTGTCGGCACCGATCGCTTCCCCGCACTGATGGCAGAACCGCGCGCCCACGGGATGCTCGGGATGTCCGCAGGCGACGCAGCGCGCCGCCTCGTCCGAGGCGAATCGCATGCTGGTCATCTCGGCGGTCACGATGCCGGTCGGCACGGCGAGCACGCCCCAGCCCATGAGCATCATGGCGGAGGCGATGAGGCGTCCGAGATCGGTGTGGGGCGTGATGTCGCCGAATCCGACGGTGGTCATCGTCGTCACGGCCCAGTAGACGGAGATGGGGATGCTCGAGAAGCCGTTCGTCTCGCCTTCCACCACGTACATCACGGTGCCCATGATCACAACGATCATGCCGACGGCCGAGAGGAACACGAGGATCTTGCGGCGACTCGCCCGGAGCGCGCTGCCGAGAAAGCGGAACTCCGCGAGGTACGCCGCGAGCTTGAGGATTCGGAACACGCGCAGGAGGCGCAGTACACGCACGTCGATGAGCGCATGGAGTTCCGGAACGAAGATCGCGAGATACGTGGGCAGCACCGACAACAGATCGACCACGCCGTAGAAACTGCGGGCGTAGCGAAGCGGTCGATCGACGCAGGCAAGCCGGGCCACGTACTCGAGCGTGAAGAACAGGGTGATCGCCCATTCCATCATGTCGAACAGGTCTCGGTGCTTGCCGCCGATCTCGCGGACGCTGTCGAGCATCACGATCGCCACGCTCCCCGCGATGACGGCGAGCAGCGCGAGATCGAAGGCGCGGCCGGACGGCGTGTCCGCCTCGAAGATCACTTCGTACCATCGCCGCCGCCAGCCACCGGCCGGACGACCGAACATCTCGGCATCGCGCTCGGTGGCGCGGTGCATGGCCGGGTGGAGCGCGGTGGCCGTTCGATGGCCGGACCGGGGCGGTGGCGCTGCGTCCTGCCCCTGGTGGCGTCGTTTCGTCATCGTCGGTAGTCGATGCCCTTGCGGTCGAGCATCCGGGTGAGGGCTGCCCACGCCTTGATGTTCTCGGCACCGCCGTCGCCCAGGAACTGCTCGTAACCTTTCCGCGCGACGTCCTCGGGAATCAACGTCAGATCGACCCGCCCGGTCGCCATGGCATCGATCTGGATCTGGCAGGAGGTGTCGAGGTAGTACATCGTCTCGAAGGCGTCGCCCACGGAGCTTCCCAGGGCCAGCAGGCCGTGGTTGCGGAGGATCATCGCGTTCGACGTGGGGCCGAGATCGCGCGCGAGGCGCTCGCGTTCGTCGAGTTCGAGGGCGATGCCTTCGTAGTCGTGGTACGTGAGAATTCCGTAGTGGCGGAGCGAATGCTGGCTGATCGGCAGCAGACCACAGGCCTGCGCCGACACCGCCACGCCCGCACGCGTATGCGTGTGGATCACGCAGTTCACCTCGGGGCGCGCCTGGTGGACGCAGCCGTGGATGACGAATCCGGCGTAATTGATGCCTAGCCCGGTCTCGTCCTCGATGACGTTGCCTGCGTGGTCGATCTTCACGAGCGAGGATGCCGTGATCTCGTCGAACATGAGCCCGTACGGGTTGATCAGCATGTACTCGCTGCCGGGCACGCGCGCGGTGAAGTGCGTGTAGATGAGATCGGTCCACCGGAAGTGCGCCGCGAGCTGATAGGCCGCCGCGAGGTCGCAGCGCACCTGCCATTCCTCCTCGCTCACGCGCTCACGCAGGCTGCCTTGCGCCACTGCGCGAAGTCGTGTTGTCTGGTCTGCCATGGTCCTGCCTCCTGTGGGGCGTGTTCCGGGATTCAACCGACGCTGCCGGACGCGACCGCGAGGCCGCGCGAATAGCGTTGCCACCAGAGCTGGTGGCCGTGGACGAAATCGTTGCGACCTTCCGTGCGATCGACGCCGCGCACCAGCAGCAGCGGCTGGTCGGCGATGTCGAACGCACTGCCGCTCTTTCGCTTCACGAGCGATCGATCGTAGTGGGCGGAGGACGGCATGTACCGCAGGATGAGCGCCGCACGCCGCTGGCCCGAGCGGTTCGCGAGCGACCCGTGGATGAGGCGCACATCGTGCAGCGACACCTGTCCGGGATCGAGTTCGACGTTCACTGCGTCGGCCTCGTCGAACTGGTCGCGATCGAGTTCCAGGTTCAGCACGACGTCGTCGCGGTCGGTCACGTGGTGCCGGTACAGCGTGTCACGGCGGTGCGAGCCGGGGATGAATCGCATGCATCCGTTGCTGGTGGAGACCGGGTCGATGGCGATCCAGACCGAGCACGTCGAGAGCGGACGCATGGGCCAGTACTCGCCGTCCTGGTGCCACGGTACCTCACGGCCGGTGGCGGCCGGCTTGCAGAGCACGCGCGTGATCCAGAGCACGAGATCCGGACCGAGAACGCTTTCCACGCAATCGAGCACGCCCGGATGGGTGGCGGCCTCGAGGAACGGGTTCGGGCGACCATCGGGAAACGGCGGAAGCATGTGCGGATTCGCGAGGTCCTCCTGCGGGACGTCGGTGTAGCCGGCCAACAGGCCGTCCACGCCCTGCCGAAGGCGCGCGAGGAGATCGTCCGGCAATCGGAACGAAGGGATCACGTAGCCGCGATCGCGATAGCGCGCAAGCTCGTGGGTGTCCAGCCCGGTCGTCATGCTCCCCTCCGCGGTCGATGCCGTTCAGAAGCCCGATGGTACGGCAGCCCGCGCGACGTCGACACCCTCTGCGCTCACACCCAGCCCAGCGCGCCCATCGCGGCACCCACGGCGATCATCGCGAGCAGGTGGACGCGCGTGCGCCACGCGAGCAGCGCGGCGACGAGCGTCAACGCGACGTGGGGCCAGCCGGGCGCCTGCACCGTGAGGATCCATCCCGTGGCCACCAGCAGGCCGATCACGATGGGCGCCATCCCCGACTTGAACGCCCTGACGGCGCGCCAGTCCTGCCGCGCGTGGCCCCAGCGGGAGACGACGAGCGCGAGTGTTGTCGCAGGCAGCATGATCCCGCACAGCGTTGCCGCGACGCCGGCGAGGCCCGCCGCCTGGTACCCCATGACCGCGACGAACAGGATGTTGGGTCCGGGCGCGGCCTGCGCGATCGCGATCGATGCCGTGAACTGCGCATCGGTGAGCGCGCCCATCTCGGACACGAGCACGCGGTGCATCTCCGGCGCGACGGTGATGGCCCCGCCGATCGAGAGCAGCGAGAACACGAGGAAGTGGCCGAACAGCGAGAGAAGATCCGGACCGGCGTTCATGCACGCGCCTCGTCACCGAGACGCCGCCAGGCGAATCCGCACGCAAGCACGCCGAAGCCCGGGAGCACGACGAGCAGAGGCCATCGCATGATCGCCACCGCAGCGAACGTCGCGGCCAGGAGCCCGAGCGACACCGGCACGCCCATCGGATTGCGCCGCAGCGCGTCGGCGAGCTTGAGCCCCGTGCCGACGATCAGCCCCGCCGAGACCGCCCCCATGCCGCGCAGCGCGCCCGCCACGGCCGGGTGCACGGAGAACTGCGCATAGAGCGCGGTGAGCGCGAGGACGAGCACGAGCGGCACGACGAGCATCCCGGCCATGGCGGCGAACGCACCGCGCCATCCGAAGAACCGGTCACCCACCATCAGCGCGACGTTGACGACATTGGGGCCGGGCAGCACCTGGGCAACGGCCAGCGATTCCACGAACTGATCGACCGTGAGCCAGCGCTTCTCGTCGCACAGGACGCGCTGCGTGATGGCGAGCACGCCGCCGAAACCCTGGAGCGCGAGCCAGTTGAAGGTGAGGAAGAGATCGCGCGGCGACGCGGGGCGCGCGAGTTCGTCGACCTCAGCCATGGATGCCCCGACGCTCGCGCGCGAAGATCGAGACTCCCGGCCGCAGGGGTGACACGGACTGCGCGTTCAGCTCTGCGCGGGAAGGCGCGTCGCCTGCCACGAGACGAACTGGAGACCGGATGCCCGTTTCACCCAGAGGGCGTGGAACAGGAGGTCCATCGACATGGCCTGTCCGCGTGCCGTCACCTCGAACGCAGTGCGGCCGCTGATGACTGCAAGCCCGCCGTAGCAGCGCACGGTCACGTCGCCCAGCGTCATGCGGTGATAGCGGACGGCGCAGGAGCGCATCGACTCGATGAAGCTCGCCTTGGTGTCGACCGCCGTGCTCGAGTGGATGTACACGAGGTCGTCGGCAAAGAGCTGCTCCATCGCGGCGAAGTCGTTGGCCGTCTGCGCCGCGTACCGGGCGGCTTCGGCAGCCAGCGCCTCTTCGACGGTGACCTCGGCATCGCAAGGCATCGGTCCGCTACCCTGCTGCAGCACGTGCAGGCGGAGCATCGACCACACTGACTGCATGAGGCGCGTCCACATCATTCTCGTCTCCCCGTTCGCCGCGGCATCGTGCCCTTCCGAATATGCCGGACGGCCCGCCGAAGCGTCAACGCGATCAGCCGAACGGGCTCACGCCGATGAGGCGCAGGTGCAGCACGGCCGCAAAGACACCGTACGCGACGAGCCCCACCGCAATGGTGATGATGCTGCGACTCGCACCCGCCACCGCGTAGCGACGGCCGTCGGCGCGATCGCGACGACGCGACGCACTGAAGTCCAGCACCGCCCAGACGAGGAAGGCGCCGAAGAGAACGATGTCACCCAGGCGACCATTGGAGAGCAGGTGCGCGATGGCCCAGACCTTGGCGCCGAGCACCATGGGGTGCCCGACCGCCGCCTTGATGCGGTTCCCCGGCACATAGGCCGCCACCAGGAAGACGAACGACGGGATCATGAGGAGCGCTGCCAGATGCCGCGTCCAGATGGGCGGATTCCAGACAAAGACGGGATCGATGCGCGTCTGCCCGTAGCCCCACACGAGGAGGACGAATCCGGCGACCGAAGCCACCGAGTACAACCCCTTCCAGGCGCCCTCCCCGATCCGCGCGATCTGTCGGTTGCGCCAGTTCTCCGCGAAGATCCGGGTCGAGTGGACACCCAGGAAGAGGACAAGTCCGAGGACGAGGAAGATCATGATTGGCGCATCCGCAATGAGGTTCGTGGAGGAAAGCCAGGATCGGCACGCGGCGGGAAGCGAGGCGCCCGACGCTGCACCGACCGCTCAATACTTGTTCGGGTTCGCGTAGTTCTCGAAGCGTGTGTTCTCGCCGCGGAACGTGAGCCGCACCGTCCCGATGGGACCATTCCGCTGCTTGCCGATGATGATCTCCGCGACCCCCTTGTCCGGGCTGTCGGGGTTGTAGACCTCGTCGCGGTAGATGAAGAGGATCACATCGGCATCCTGCTCGATGGCACCGGACTCGCGAAGGTCCGACATCACCGGTCGCTTGTTCGGGCGCTGTTCCAGGCTACGGTTCAATTGCGAGAGCGCCACGACTGGAACGTTGAGTTCCTTCGCAAGCGCCTTCAGTCCGCGGGATATCTCGGAGATCTCGGTCGCGCGGTTCTCGCCCTGCGAACTGGAGGACATCAGCTGCAGGTAGTCGAGCACGATAAGACCGAGCTTGCCGTACTGCCGGTGCAGGCGACGGGCACGGGCCCGGACCTCCAGGGCGTTCAGCGCGGGGGTCTCGTCGATGTGCATGGGGCAATCGTTCAAACGGCCGACCGCCTGCGTGAGGCGCTGCCAGTCGTCGTCCTGCAGGCGGCCGGTGCGCAGGCGGTGCTGATCGAGCCGGCCGATGGAGCCGATGAGACGCATCACCAGCTGCGTCGCCGCCATTTCCATACTGAACACGGCAACCGGCAGACCCGCCTCGAGCGCGACGTTCTCGGCGATGTTGAGCGAGAGTGCCGTCTTGCCCATCGACGGGCGGCCCGCGACGATCACGAGGTCGCCGGGCTGCAGGCCGGAGGTCATCTCGTCGAGATCGGTGTAGCCGGTCGGCACGCCGGTGACGTCACTCGTGTTGTCGCGGTTGTAGAGCATGTCGATGCGCTCCACCACCTGCGTGAGGAGCTGCGGCATCGCCAGGAAACCCTGCTTGCCGCGCGACCCTGCCTCGGCGATCTCGAAGACGCGCGACTCTGCCTCGTCGAGCAACTGCCCCGGTTCACGACCGCCGGGGTTGTACGCGGAGTCGGCGATGGCCGTCCCCACCGCTGCCAACTGGCGCATCACGGCGCGCTCTCGCACGATCTCGGCATACCGCCGGATGTTGGCTGCGGACGGCGTGTTCTGCGCGAGGGCCGCGATGTACGCGAGGCCGCCGACCTCTTCGAGCTCGTTGCTGCGTTCGAGGCTCTCGGCGACGGTGAGCGCATCGGCCGGACGCGACAGCTCGATCATCTTCGAGATGTGGTGCCAGATCAGCCGATGGTCTGCGCGATAGAAATCGGACTCGCCCAGAAAGTCGCCGATGCGGTCCCAGGCGCCGTTGTCCAGCAGCAGACCGCCGAGCACCGACTGCTCCGCCTCCACGGAATTCGGAGGGACGCGGATGCTGTCGATGGCAGGGTCGGAATGCAGTTGACTGACGGCTTGCGCCATGGCGTGTGGTCTCTGGGGGGACGACGCTGCGCGCGTCTGGAGATCGATTCTACGGCGCGGCCGAGGCGCGCGGGGGCACGATTCGACGCGTTCGCATCGCGCGACAGCGACACGGTTGGAGGCGAAAAAAAAGCCACGCTCGCGCGTGGCTTTCTTCAGGCCCCCAGACCACAGGAGGCCGCGGGATCAGTGCTCGCCGAGCACCGACACCGTGATCGTTGCGGTCACATCGGTGTGCAACACCACCGTGAGGCTGTGATCGCCGACCATCTTGAGCGGACCATCGGGCATGCGCACGGCACCCTTTTCCAGCGTGAAGCCCTGCGCCTGAAGGGCTTCGGCGATGTCGTGGTTCGTGACCGAACCGAACAGACGTCCGTCGACACCGGCCTTCTGCGCGATCTGGATCGTGAGACCTTCGATTCGCGCAGCGGCATCGGTCGCTGCGGCGAGCGCTGCGGCCTGCGCCTTTTCGAGCTCGGCGCGCTTCGCCTGAAACTCGGCCAGATTGGCTTCGTTCGCGCGCTTCGCCTTGCCCTGCGGGATGAGGTAGTTGCGAGCGTAGCCGTCCTTGACCTTCACGACATCGCCCAGCTGCCCCAGATTGACGACCTTCTCGAGGAGGATGATCTGCATGTCGAATTACCTCCCGGAATGCAGGTCGGTGTACGGAAGAAGCGCGAGAAAGCGCGCGCGCTTCACGGCCGCCGACAGCTGGCGCTGGTAGTGCGCCTTCGTGCCGGTGATGCGGGCCGGGATGATCTTTCCGTTCTCGTTGATGAAGTCCTTCAGGATCTCGACGTCCTTGTAGTCGACTTCCGCGATCTTCTCCGCCGTGAACCGGCAGAACTTGCGACGCTTGAACAGCGGACGCGAGGCCTTGTCGTCCTTCTTGCGATCCTTGCCATTCTTGCCACGATTTCCGAATGCCATGTCGGTATTCCTTCTTTCCTGGGTTCTCTAGATCCGTCTGAGATCCGTTGCGTGCAATGCGGGCCAGCTGCTCCGGCTGCTCGACTGTGCGAGGAAACCTTCCACGCTGACGTCGGCGCCGGCCTCCATGCTGGCCGCCACCTCGGCGAGCTCACCTATCACCGCCACCCGGAACACGAAGTCCACCTGCCTGGGGTGCCCAGCCTCGGTCTGCGTGGACCGATGCCGGAGGGTGAAACGCACCGAGGGAACGCCCGCGGGGGAGACCCGCCGCGCGTCGATCGTCTCGATGTGACCGGTGAGCCTGACCCGGTTGTCTGCCAACGGGTCCGTCAGGCCGCCGCTGCCGGAGCGGCCGGCTTGGCCTCGCCTTCGCCCTCGGACTGCGGCGTGAGCGACTTGGACTTCTCTTCCTTCATCATCGGCGACGGCGCGGTGTCAGGACCGGGACGGCTGATGGTGAGGTGTCGGAGGACGGCGTCGTTGAAGCGGAAGGCGTGCTCGAGCTCGTCGAGGACTTCCTGATCGCACTCGATGTTCATCAGAACGTAGTGCGCCTTGTGGATCTTCTGGATCGGGTACGCCAACTGCCGGCGGCCCCAGTCTTCCAGACGGTGGATCGCGCCGTTCTTGGCGGTCACCATGGTGCGGTACCGCTCGATCATGGCGGGCACTTGCTCGCTCTGATCGGGGTGCACGATGAAAACAATCTCGTAGTGCCTCATGAACTCTCCTTGTGGATGAAGCCCTCCGGCATGGGCGTACCGGTAGAGCAAGGAAACCAACCGCGCATTATAGAAGTAACGCGTTGTCGATCAAGTCTTTTTGGGATTTTTCGCGCTTGCAGCCCGCCGCTGCCGTGCCGCCTCGTACAGGCAGATGCCCGCGGTGACCGACACATTGAGGCTTTCGACCGAGCCGGACATCGGGACGCGGACCAGCGCATCGCACCGCTCCCGCGTGAGTCGTCGAAGGCCATCGCCCTCCGCGCCGAGCACGAGTGCGAGGGGCCCGCTCAACGGTGCCGCATGCAGATCGGTGTCGGCCTCACCGGCCAGGCCCACCACATAGAGACCACGCTCCTGCAGTTCGACGAGCGTGCGCGCGAGATTCGTGACCATCACATAGGGTGTCGTTTCCGCAGCACCGCTCGCAACCTTCTCGACGACCGGCGTCATGCCCACTGCGCGGTCCTTCGGTGCCACGACTGCATGCGCGCCCATGGCGTCCGCAGAACGCAGGCAGGCGCCGAGGTTGTGGGGGTCCTGGACGCCGTCCAGCACGAGCAGCAGCGGGTCACCCTCCACGCTGTCGAGCACGTCGTCGAGGTCGAGGGCCCGCTCGCTGGCGTCGACCGAGCAGGCAACGCCCTGATGGCGGATACCGGGGAGCATGCCGTCGAGCCGCTCGGGGGACACATCGGAGACACGCACCCCCTGACGGGCCGCGACATCGAGCAGCGACTGCATGCGCGGATCGCGCCGCGCCGAAGCAGCGAACAGTTCGAGGATGGACTCGGGCCGCTGTCGCAGTCGGGCGCCCACGGCGTGAAATCCGTAGACGAGCCTCGGGGCGCCGGACGCCACGGGGATCGATTGTCCGGATGATCTCGGTCCGCCGCGGGTGTCGCGCCGGCCACCATCGCGCCGACTCATCGGTCGCGGCCGTCCACCGGGACGAAGTCGAGGCGCGAGCGTTCGAGATCGACACGCACCAGCTTCACGCGGAGACGATCGCCCAGCCGGTACCGCTTGGCCGTGCGCTCGCCGAGCATCTGGTGACGGGCCGCATCGAACTTGAAGTAGTCCTCGCCAAGTTCGGACACGTGCACCATCCCTTCGACGTAGACGGCGTCGAGCGCGACGAAGATGCCGAAGGACGCCACACCGCTCACGGTGCCGTCGAACACCTCGTTCACGCGGTCGCGCATGTAGTAGCACTTCAGCCACGATTCGACGTCGCGCGAAGCCTCGTCGGCGCGGCGCTCGGTCTGCGAGCAGTGGCGGCCGAGCTCGACGAGATCCCGGGAGCGGAGTCGATCGCCCGCGAGCACGGCGCGGATGGCACGATGCACGACGAGGTCCGGATAGCGACGGATCGGCGACGTGAAGTGCGTATACGACTCGTACGCCAGTCCGAAGTGTCCCTTGGGTTCGGGGCTGTACTGCGCCTGCTGCAGGGATCGCAGCATCACGGTCTGCAGCAGTTCGCGATCGGGCCGCCCCGCGAGGGACGCGAGGAGCTTCGCGTAGTCCTTCGCGTGCGGCTCGTCACCGCCACCGAGTTGCAGACCGAACTCCGCCAGGAACTCGCGCAGCCGCGTGAGCTTTTCCTCCGTGGGGCCTTCGTGCACCCGGTACAGCGCCGGGTGTTCGTGACCCTGCAGGAAGTCCGAGGCGCACACGTTCGCGGCGAGCATGCACTCCTCGATGATCCGGTGCGCGTTGTTGCGCTCGACGCGGAGGATGTCCTTGATCTTTCCGTCGTCGCCGAACTCCATGCGCGTTTCGATCGTCTCGAAGTCGATCGCACCGCGCCGCTCACGCGCCTTCAGCAGCACATGGAAAAGCCGTTCGAGCGCCTGCAGATGCGGAAGCAGCTGCGCCAGTTGCTTCGCGGCGTCGGAGGCCGGGTCGCTCAACGCGGCCCACACCTGGTTGTACGTGAGGCGCGCCTTCGAATGCATCACTGCAGGATGAAAGGCGTACTTGACGATGTCGCCCTTCGGACCGATGTCCATCTCGCAGACCATGCACAGCCGGTCAACAGCGGGGTTGAGCGAGCAGATGCCGTTCGACAACGCCTCGGGCAGCATCGGAATCACGCGGCGCGGGAAATAGACCGAGTTGCCACGCTCCTCGGCCTCGACATCGAGGGCGTCGCCGGGACGAACGTAGTGGCTGACGTCCGCGATCGCGACGTAGAGCTTGAATCCCTTCCCCTGGACCTCGCAGTACACCGCATCGTCGAAGTCCCGCGCGGTCTCGCCGTCGATGGTGACGAGCGGCAGTTCGCGCAGATTCACGCGGCCGCGGATGTCGCGCTTGCCGACGACGTCTCCGATGCCCTCGGCCTGTGCCAGCGCCGCGGCGGAGAACACGTGGGGCATCTGGTGCTTGCGCACCGCGATCTCGATCTCCATCCCGGGGTCGGTCGAGTCGCCGAGAACTTCGATGACATGCCCGATGGGTGCCACGTTGCGGGACGGTTGCTGCACAAGGCGCACGACGACGATCTGCCCGGGCTTCGCGTCGCCACGGCCCTCGGCGGGAATCAGGATGTCGTGGGAGACGCGCCGATCGGATGCCGAGACGAGTGCGATACCGTGCTCGAGGACGAAGCGCCCGACGAGTTCCTGGGTGCGTCGCTCGAGGATCTCAACCACCGCGCCTTCCGCACGTCCGCGGCGATCGATGCCCACCTGGCGCGCCATGACGCGGTCGCCGTGCATGACCTTCGACATCTCGCCCGGCGAGAGGAACATGTCCTCACCTTCACCGTCGGGCACGAAGAAGCCGTAGCCCTCCGGATGACCCTGTACGGAACCGGCGACCAGTTCGAGCTTTTCCGCGACGCACAGGGCGCCCTTGCGGTTGATCATCACCTGGCCTTCGCGACCCATCGCCTGGAGTCGCCGCGAGAACGCATCGCCCTCCTCGTCGAAGATGCCAAGCATGTCGCCAAGCGCCGCGGGCGACAACGGCTGACCGGCATCTGCCAACACCTGTAGGATGAACTCGCGCGACGGCAACGGGTTCTCGTACTTCTCGCGCTCGCGCTCGAGGTGCGGATCGGAATACCGCAGCGCCTTGGTGCGCTTGGCTGGCTTGGTGCCGGCCGATTTCACTGACTTGTCTGTGGCTCGCGCCATTGTTCGTTTTCCTGCAGTTTTGGTTTGACAGTAGCGCGGCTTTGCAGATAAATTCTGCCCCCGCTGGCCGAGATGGCGGAATTGGTAGACGCACCAGGTTCAGGTCCTGGCGGGGGCAACCCTGTGGAGGTTCGAGTCCTCTTCTCGGCACCAGCAACGGAATGATGCATCGAAAACAGGCATCGAAATCAAGCAGCGCATCCAAGGACTTTCATTCGAAAGTCCTTTTTTGTTTGTACTTCCGGGTTGGTTGTACCGCCTGTTGGTTGTACGTCCCAGATGAAAGTGCCTGGATGGCACAACCGCTTCTGAGCGAACGGGGGAGTAACAACGGGTGCGACAACGACTGGCCCGAACATCGGTAACTGCGCATCCGGCACGCCGCATGTAACAACGCCCCGC
The DNA here is from genome assembly GCA_001464895.1 of Betaproteobacteria bacterium Ga0077532. Taxonomy (GTDB): domain Bacteria; phylum Pseudomonadota; class Gammaproteobacteria; order Burkholderiales. Next base: position 88,787 of record LNEE01000012.1, on the reverse strand, counting down.
TTCGCTTCGTCGCGTTGAAGTCACCCATGAATCTTCGCCGACGCAATCTGCCCTTGGAGACCTTGCGTCGACGATGGTGTCACGTTCAGGCAGCGGCCGATTCGAACGGATGCCGCAGCACGATCGTTTCCTCGCGATCGGGTCCGGTCGAGATCATGTCGACCGGAACACCGCACACGGATGCGATCACTTCGAGATAGCTGCGGGCGGAGGCGGGAAGATCGCCGTGATCCTTCACGCCGACGGTGCTCTCGCTCCAACCCGGCACTTCCTCGTAAATCGGCTCGCACTGCGCGAGCGACTCCGCGCCCACCGGCAGGATGTCGAAGCGCTCGCCGTCGACGCGATAGCCGACACCCACCTGCAGGCTCTCCATGCCGTCGAGGACGTCGAGCTTCGTGACACAGAGCCCCGATACACCATTGATCTGAACGGAACGACGCAATGCCGCCGCGTCGAACCAGCCACAGCGCCGTGGGCGACCCGTCGTGGCACCGAACTCGTTGCCCCGGCTCGCGATGCGCTTGCCGAGATCGTCGTACAGCTCCGTCGGGAAGGGGCCGGAACCGACACGGGTGGTATAGGCCTTCGTGATTCCGAGCACGTAGTCGAGCATCTGCGGCCCGACGCCCGCGCCAGCCGCCGCCGCGCCTGCCACGCAGTTGCTGGATGTGACGAACGGGTAGGTACCGTGATCGACGTCGAGCAGCGTGCCTTGCGCGCCTTCGAACAGCAACCGGTCACCCCGTTTGTTGGCCTCGTAGAGGAGGCGGGGAACATCACCCACCATCGGCTGCAGCCGCCCCGCCAGCGCGAGCGTCTCATCGAGCGTCCGTTGGAAGTCCACGGTCTCGGTGTTGAAGTAGTTCTTCAGAACGAAGTTGTGGAAGTCGAGCACCTCGCCCAGCTTCGCGGCGAACCGCTCACGATGGAAGAGGTCCTGGAGGCGGATCGCGCGCCGCGCCACCTTGTCCTCGTACGCCGGACCGATGCCACGTCCGGTCGTACCGATCTTGGCCTCGCCCTTGGCGCGCTCCCGGGCCTGATCGATGGCGGTGTGATACGGGAGGATGAGCGGGCAGGCCTCGCTGATCGTCAGACGCCCCGTCATGTCGACGCCCGCAGTCTCCAGCGTGGCGATCTCCTCGAGCAGGGCCTCGGGAGAGACCACGACACCGTTGCCGATGTAGCAATTCACGCCCGAGCGCAGGATCCCCGACGGGATCAGATGCAGCACCGTCTTCTTGCCACCGATCACCAGCGTGTGGCCTGCGTTGTGGCCGCCTTGGAACCGCACCACTCCTTGGGCGAGATCCGTCAGCAGGTCCACGACCTTGCCCTTGCCTTCGTCACCCCACTGGGTGCCGACCACCACGACGTTGCGTGCCATTACCGATGTTCCGTATCGAGTGAAGTTGCGGCTTCGCCACCTGCCGCGGTGATGATCTGCCACCGACCATCCACGCGCTGAAGGCTACGAATCCCGTCGATTGTGCCGCCTGACGGCGCAGCTGCCGCGCCGGGCAGGCTGTCGATGACAATTTCGCCCTGTGCACGCAGACGCGCCACCTCCGACGCCAGACCGGTGTCTTCCGGGGCGTACGGCGCGTGTACCGGCGCTGGCGGATGCTCTACGGGCGCCAGCGCCGCCAGTTCCCTGAGGTCGAGACTGAACCCGGTGGCAGGTCGGGCTCGACCGAATGCCTGTCCGACCTCATCGTAACGCCCGCCCTGCACCACTGCGTTGGCGCTGCCGGATGCGTAAGCCGCAAAAACGATTCCGCTGTGGTAGTGATATCCGCGCAATTCCGCGAGGTCCACCAGGAGCGCGCCAACCCTTGGCGCGAGTGCCTTGGCGATAGCGTCGAGCTGGTCGAGGCAGGGTGCCACCTCAGGCCAGTTGGCGAGCCGCCGCCGCGCCTCTGCAATCACCTCGACACCCCCGAAAAGCTCGGTCAGAGAGAGCAGCGCACCGCGTGTGTCGCCCGGCAATCCCCGGGTCAGTTCGCGCAGCAGGGGCACATCCTTTCCCTGCAGTGCCTGGAATAGCTCTGCTTCCAGCTCACGGCGAAACTCGGCCCGACGACAGATGGCGCGAAAGAGCCCCACATGCCCGAGGTCGAGATGCACGCCCTTCACACCCGCCCACCCGAGAGCGTCGAGCATGAGGCCCTGGATCTCGATGTCGCTCTCGACGCCGGCGTGGCCGTAGATCTCCGCGCCGAGTTGCAGTACTTCGCGCGTGCGGGACATGCCGTTCGGCTGGGCGTGAAGCACCGTACCGCAGTAAGTGAGTCGGGTGACGCCGGGTCGATTCAAGAGATGGGCGTCGATCCGCGCAACCTGCGGCGTGATGTCTGCCCGCAGGCCGATCATCCGGCCGGACAGTTGATCCACCAGCTTGAAGGTCTTGAGATCGAGGTCTCGTCCCGTGCCGGTGAGCAGCGATTCGAGGTACTCGAACATCGGTGGCATGACGAGTTCGTACCCGTGCACCACGAACAGATCGAGTAGTCGGCGCCGCAGCGATTCGACACGCCTCGCCTCGCCGGGAAGCACGTCTTCGACGTACTCCGGCAGTATCCAGTTGGTCATCATTATGTTGTCAGGGGCGGGCAGCGTCAGCCGCGCATCAGCGCGATCAACAGCAACCCGATCAGCATGGACGACAGCCCGATGAACCGAAGCTGACCGTCGGAGAACTCGATGAGTCGGCGAAAGGTGCTGCGCCAGGCCTGCGGTCCGAGGAAGGGCATCAGCCCTTCCAGGATCAGCATCAGCGCGAAGGCAGTCATGATCGTCTCGGACAAGCGCCTCCTCCCGACAGGCCTGGAGCGGACGAACTCAGCGGCGACCGCCGCCACCGGAACCCTTCATGTACTTGAAGAAATCGCTGCTCGGATCGAGGATGAGCACATCACCCTTGTTCTTGAAGCTCTGGCGATAGGCCTCCAGGCTTCGATAGAAGGCAAAGAATTCGGGATCGGCCTGGAAAGCGCTCGCATAGATGGCCGAAGCTTTCGCATCGCCCTCACCCTTGATCTTCTGGGCATCACGATAGGCCTCGGCGATGAGAACCTCTCGCTGCCGGTCGGCGTCGGCGCGAATCTTCTCGGATTCTTCGGTACCGAGGGATCGCAGCTGCTTTGCCACGCGGGTCCGCTCGGCCTGCATGCGCCCGTACACGGAATCGCTCACCTCCTGCGGCAGGTCAACGCGCTTCAACCGCACGTCGATCACCTGGACACCGATCTTGCGGGCATCGCCGTCGGCCTTTTCGCGCATCACGTTCATGATGTCCTCGCGCTCGCCAGAGACGACGTCATGGATGGTCCGCTTGCCGAACTCTGCTCGCAGCGTGTCGTTCACTGTCTGCGTGAGGCGGATCGCAGCCCGCGCCTCGTCACCCTGCACACTGACGTAATACTGCCTCACGTCGATGATCCGCCACTTCACGAACGAGTCGACCAGGACGTTCTTCTTTTCGGACGTCAGGAAGAGGTCAGGGTCATCGGTGTCGATCGTCAGGATCCGCGCATCGAAATGGCGCACGCGGTCGACGATCGGGAGCTTGAAATACAGGCCGGGCTTGTCGTGGCTGGCCACGATCTCACCGAGGCGAAACACGATGGCGCTCTGGCGCTCGTCGACGGTGAAGATCGAGACGCTGATCAGGATCAGCCCGGCAATCGCCACCAGCAATACAGTTCCGAGATGTTTGTTCATGTTCAGCGGGCCTCCCGTTCCCGACCGCGGAACGACTCCCTCGATCTGACCCCGGCGGCTTCCGGTTGTGTGGGCGGGGCTACAGGAACGGACTCGACCGCCTGTGGTGTCTTGGCAGACGCAGCGTCGGCACCACTCATCTGCATGATCTTGTCGAGCGGCAGATAGAGAAGGTTGCTTCCGGACTTCTGGTCGATCAGCACCTTGCTCGATGAAGACATCACCTGCTGCATCGCGTCGAGGTAGAGACGTTCCCGTGTCACGCCAGGCGCCTTCCGATACTCGGCGAGCACCTCGCTGAAACGTGCAGCCTCGCCTCGGGCGTTCTCGATCACACGTTGCTTGTACGCTTCCGATTCCTGCATGAGCCGCGCCGCGGTGCCGCGCGCCTTCGGCACGATGTCGTTCGCGTATCCCTCACCTTCATTCTTCTGACGTTCGCGATCCTGGTTTGCCTTCACCGCGTCGGCGAACGCTGCCTGGACCTGCTCAGGCGGCTGCGCGTTCTGCATCGTCACCTGACTGATGCTCACTCCCGTCTTGTACCGATCGAGGATGGCCTGCATCAGCTTGCGCGCATCGATGGCGATCTGTTCGCGCCCCTCGTAGAGCACGAAGTCCATCTTCGACTTGCCGACGATCTCGCGAATGGCAGCCTCGGCGGATTGCTTCACCGCTTCATTCGGATAGCGGTTGTTGAAGAGGTACTCCGTCGGGTCCTTGAGAACGTACTGAACGGCGAACTGCAGATCGACGATGTTCTCGTCGTCGGTCAGCATCAGGGATTCCTTGGGAACCTTGCTCCGCACGTCGTTCCGATACCCCACCTCGACCGTCTGCACGCCGGACACGTTCACGACTTCGGCGGCCTCGATGGGGTAAGGCAGATGCCAGCGCGGCCCGGGATCGGTTGTCTCGACGAACTTGCCGAAGCGAGTGACGACGCCCTTCTGCCCGGCGTCGACGATGTAGAAACCGCTTGCCAGCCAGACCAGGACCACCAGGGCCGCGAGTATCCCGGCACCGCCGCCGAGTTGCCTCCCACCATCCTGTGGGCCGCCGCCCCCTGGCCGCTTGCCTCCGAAGAGTGCCGCGAGCTTTTGGTTGAACCGGTTCCAGATCTCGTCGAGATCGGGCGGTCCTTCCCCACGGCGCCTGCCCCATTGGGGATCATTCAGTGCCATTCGCTACCTTTCCTTTGGTTTGCTGCCATTCCGGTCGCCTTGCGTTGCGGATGCTGCTCGGAGAATTCGAAAACACGTCGAAGAATCCGGTCATGCCGCTTCCAAACGACCATCGGGGGGTGTCGCACCCGACGGTGCGGCGAGCTGGTCGAGAACAGCCCTGAGATGCTCCAGTCCTGCGCCTGTCACAGCGCTCAGGCGGACGGCCGCGATGGTATCACAGTCACCCATCTCGACCCCTGGAGACAGCCCGGTCAGATCCAGCTTGTTGAAGACCTTCAGTTGCGGCACTTCGTTCGCGCCGATCTCCGCAAGTACGCTGTCGACTTCGCGAATCTGCGAGTCGCGGTCGGGGCTGGACGCATCGACGACGTGCAACAGCAGATCGGCCCGCGCGGTCTCGTCGAGCGTGGCGCGAAATGCCTCGACGAGCGTATGCGGAAGTTGCCGGATGAACCCGACGGTGTCGGACAGCACGATCATCCCGTGGCCCGTGTGCACCCGCCTGGACGTCGTGTCCAGGGTCGCGAAGAGCTGGTCCGCCGCGTAGGTTCCGGTATGGGTCAGGGCGTTGAAGAGCGTCGACTTGCCCGCATTCGTGTAGCCCACCAGCGATACGGATGGAATTTCGTTGCGGTCGCGCTGCCGGCGCTGGACGTCGCGCTGCTTTCGGAGCTTCGCGAGGCGATCCTGCAGATACTTCACCCGCTTCGCGAGAAGCCGTCGATCGGTCTCTAGCTGGGTTTCACCGGGCCCGCGCAATCCGATCCCTCCCTTCTGCCTCTCCAGGTGGGTCCAGCCCCGGACCAGGCGCGTCGCCAGGTGCTGGAGCTGTGCCAACTCCACCTGCAACTTGCCTTCGTGGCTCTGGGCCCGCTGCGCAAAGATGTCGAGGATGAGGGTCGTCCGATCGAGCACACGACACCCGAGCGCCTTCTCGAGGTTGCGTTGCTGCCCCGGGGACAAATCGTGATTGAAGATGACCAACTCGGCGCCCGTTGCCTTGATCGCATCGGCGATCTCGGTGACCTTGCCACTGCCGGCGAAAGTCGCGGGGTTGGGCTGCGTGGATCGGCCGGAGATCTCTGCGACGGAGTGCACACCGGCACTGCGGGCGAGTTCGCGCAACTCTGCTACAGCCGCATCCGCGTCGGGCTTGCCGTTCATCAGGCTGACGACGATGGCGTCGTCGCCACCGCTCGGGCGTTCGAACATCGGCTACTGCACCAAAGTGCCCGCATGCGGCTCAGGGCCGGATGCGACGAAGACGAGGCCCGATCGCCGAGGCACCACGCGCTGCCGTGGCGGCTGCACCCGCTGAAGGTCCACTGGGGCCTGGATCTCAGCTCTCCGCTGGCGGATCGGTGGAGAAATTCACCGGTCGTGCCGGCACGACCGTCGAGATGGCGTGCTTGTAGACCATCTGGGTGACCGTATTCTTGAGGAGTACCACGTACTGGTCGAACGACTCGATCTGGCCTTGCAGCTTGATCCCGTTGACGAGATAGATGGAGACCGGAACATGCTCCTTGCGAAGCGTGTTCAGGAACGGGTCTTGTAGCAACTGCCCTTTGCCACTCATGATGGGATCTCCCAGGGAGAAAGTGTGATTGTCGAACTTCGAAACGACTCTACTTCAATTCTCGCGCCAAGTTAAGGCGCGTCTGCCCGACGGTCATGCCATTCGCACCCTGACGATCCAGGGCGGGGACGGCGGGAAACTGACCGCCCCACACCATACCCGGCCTGTGGAGATGGCGTCAGTCCCGGCGATCGAACGGGTTGCTGCCCTGGCGGAACACGACGCGAAGCGGCGTCCCCTGGAGTTCCAAGGCTTCCATGAAGCGGCGCTCGAGGTAGCGCTTGTAGCTCGCGGGCATGTCGTCCAGGGCCGTACCGTGAACCACTATGAGCGGCGGATTCGAACCACCCTGGTGCGCGTATCGCAACTTCGGGCGGGTGAGACCGTGCCTGGGAGGTTGCTGCCGGGCCACCGCTTCCATGAGCACACGCGTGAGCTTCGGCGTCGGCAGCTTGGCCATCGCTGCAGCGTAGGCACCGTTCACAGAACCAAGAACGGCACCTATGCCAGCCCCTTGCAGAGCGGATACGTGGTGCACCCGGGCGAAGTCGAGGAACGCGAGCTTGCGGGCATAGTCCCGCTTGACACGCTCCCGGTCTTCTTCCGGGAGGCCGTCCCACTTGTTGATCGCAACGACCAAGGCGCGACCGGCCTCCAGCACGAACCCCGCAATGTGGGCATCCTGGTCAGCAATCTCCGCCCGCGCATCCAGGACGAGGACGACCACGTTGGCGTCTTCGACCGCCTGCAGCGTTTTCACGACGGAAAACTTTTCGATCACTTCATCGACCCGTCCGCGCCGCCTGAGGCCCGCTGTGTCGATGATCGTATAGGGCTTTCCGTGGCGCTCGAAATCGACGTAGATGCTGTCGCGGGTCGTGCCGGGCTGATCGAACGCGATCATGCGTTCCTCGCCCAGGATGGCGTTCACGAGGGTGGATTTGCCAACGTTGGGGCGCCCAACGACAGCAATGCGCGGATGCCGCGACAAGGGTTCCTCGGGCACCGACGGCAGTTCGCCCAGCACGAGTTCCATCAGTTCACGGACGCCATCGCCGTGAGCCGCCGAGATCGCGAGGGGCGTACCGAGCCCGAGTTCGTGGAACTCTGCACCAGCGTTCTCGGAACGCATCCCCTCGGCCTTGTTGACGGCGAGCCACAGCCGTCGCCCCGTCCGGCGCAGCTGCTCTGCCACGGTGCGATCGTGAGGCGAGAGTCCGAGCCGGGCGTCGACCAGCATGATGATGGCGTCGGCCTCGTCCACGGCCTGACGGGTCTGGCGAGCCATCTCGTGGAGGATGCCGTCCTTCACGACCGGTTCGAGGCCGCCGGTGTCGACGATGATGTAGGGCTTGCCGCCGACCCGGCCCTGCCCGTAGTGTCGATCCCGGGTGAGGCCCGGTTGGTCGTGCACCAGAGCATCGCGACTACGCGTGAGGCGGTTGAAGAGCGTGGATTTCCCGACGTTCGGGCGGCCGACAATCACAACGGTCGGCTTCATGGATTCGGCACCTGCAAGTAGAGGGTCACCCGGGTCAGCGAAGAATCATCGCGTACAGATTGCCTTCGCGCGTCTGGACGATGAACTTGCCTTCTCCGATCGGAATGGGAGCTGCGCTGATGGGGCCGCCGTCGGTGCTGGCGCGACCGACAAGGCGGCCGTCCTCCCGGTCGAACACGTGCACATAGCCTTCGAAGTCGCCGGCGACGAGATGACGCCCCAATCGCGCAGGCGCTCCGAGCTGGCGTCGGGCCAGGACATCCTGCTTCCAGAGACTCGCGCCGCTGGTCCGGTCGACGGCAAACACGGTCGCCGCCTCATCGACGTAATAGAAGGCCGCGTCGTCCCCTGCCAGGCCGGAAACACTTGACGCGTTGCGGGCCCAGGTAAGCGATCCGCGGGCGGCGTCGAAGCAACCTATACGCCCCTGGTAGGCAATGGCGCAGGCCTGCCCAGCTTCCACGACGGGCGCCCCGACCACGTCGGTCACGCGCTCCAGTTCCGTCTCCCCGCGGGGCTGGGCCACGGCAGCCTCCCACAGGAGGGTGCCGTTCGCGATACGCAAGGCGACCATTCGACCCACCGGAAAGCCCGCGTAGACGACGCCGTCCAGCAGAGTCACCCCGGTGGCCACACGCAGTATCAGCGGCGGCATCGACGGAAGATACTCCCAGACCAAAACACCGGTCGTCGCGTCGAGGCCGACAATCCGCCCGTCACCGGACCGGACCACCACGATGCCGTCGGCAACCTTCGGAGGACTGAGTACTTCGCTCGACACGCGGGTGCGCCAGAGCAACTTGCCGTCCGTGCCATGGGCAAGCACCTCGCCATGCGTCGTGCCCACGAGCACCAAGCCATCCCGGGCACCCACCCCACCGGACAGCGTCTCCTTCGTGTCGATCCGCCACTTGATACGGCCGTTCGCGCCGTCGATCCGGGCAAGTTCGCCGTCGGTATCGGCAGCGAAGAAGTCCCCCTCCCAGATGGCAGGCGAGAACTCGTAGGGACCTGAGTCACCGATACGCGTCTTCCATGCAACGCTGACCTTCACCGCAGGCTTGAACGTCGTCAGCTCAGCTGGAGGTACCGTGGTTTCCGCGCAGGCGCCGACCAGGATCGCCAGGGACACGACGAGTCCGCGCGCGCCACGCATGGTCACTGACCTCCGAGCGCGTCGCGCTTGATCTCGACGACATTGCGCCATCCGTTGGTCTTGGGAAGCTTGTCGAGGGCCGCCTGGTACGCGCTCTTCGCCTCGGCGATCTTCCCCTGGGCCACATACACGTCTCCGCGGGCGTCCGCAAACAATGCAGCGAACGCTTCGGAAGGCGGCGAAGCCACTGCCGCGAGCGCCTCGTCGTACTTGCCCAGATCCAGCAACACGGCCGACAATCGCAGATTCGCCAGGGCCTTCACGGGCTCTTCCTTCGCCGAGGCCACCGCACCGCGGAGCAGATCCGCCGCAGTGGCGGTGTCGCCGGAATCGAAACTCGCCTTGGCGGCGAGCACAGCCCCGCGGGCACTGTACGTGGTGCCATCGAAATCCGCCGAGATCTTCCGCGCGAGCTCCACCGACTTCTTGGCGTCACCTGCCCTCGCGGCCTCCTCGAGCGCGACGAATGCCGTGGCAGCTTCGATGGCCTTCTGTTCCTTCTGGTGGCGCCAGAACTGCACCCCCGCCACGCCGACGATGAATGCGAGCACGGCAGCGATCAACAGACGCCCGTACTGCCCCCACCAGGCCTTGAGGTTGTCGATGCTTTCCTGTTCTTCCAGATTGTAGACTGCCATGTCTGCCCTACCCCTTGATGAGCGCCATCAGATCGGTGACCCGCACCCGCGCCTGTTCCCGCTGTTCGCGCAGCGGCTTGAGAGTTGCCTCGTCCGCCTGCGCCTCGTCGTCTCCCACGATCACGGCGAATCGGGCGCCGCTGCCGTCCGCTCGCTTCATCTGGGACTTGAAACTGCCACCACCGTGATGCATGAATACGTTGAGCCCGTCATCGCGGAGCCGCTCGGCCACACGCCAGGCGTGTGCCTCGGCGTGGGTCCCGCTCCAGACCACGTAGACATCGAGCCACGGCTCAGGCGCCGCAGCGCCCGCCATCAAGGCGATGAGTCGCTCCACCCCCATCGCGAACCCGGCAGCCGGCGCCGGCTTTCCACCGATCTGCTCGATCAAGCCGTCGTAACGGCCGCCGGCACACACCGTTCCCTGGGCGCCCAGCGCATCCGTGACCCATTCGAAGACTGTCCGATTGTAGTAGTCGAGTCCGCGGACGAGTCGGGGATTGATGGTGAAGTTCACGCCCGATAGCCTCACCAGGCGCTGCACATTCTCGAAATGCTGGAGGGACTCCTCGTCGAGATCGTCCAGCAGACGCGGCGCCGATTCGATGAGCCCTTGCATCTGCGGGTTCTTGCTGTCGAGCACGCGCAACGGGTTAGTGTGCATCCGCCGGCGGGCGTCTTCGTCGAGCGCATCGACATGCCGCTCGAGGTACTGCACAAGTCGCGCGCGATAGCGCAGCCGGGCCTCGGAGGAGCCAAGCGTGTTGATCTCGAGCGAGATGCGATCGAGTCCGAGATCGCGCCAGAGCCGGGCGCCCATCACGATCAACTCCGCATCGGCATCGGCCCCACCGAGACCGAGCGCCTCGACACCCACCTGATGGAACTGCCGGTACCGGCCCTTCTGCGGACGTTCGTGGCGGAACATGGGGCCCGCGTACCAGAGGCGCTGCGGACCGTTGTACAGGAGGTTGTGCTGGAGTGCCGCCCGCACGCAAGACGCCGTGCCTTCCGGACGCAACGTGAGGCTGTCGCCGTTCAGCCTGTCGGTGAAGGTGTACATCTCCTTCTCGACGATGTCCGTGACCTCACCGATCGATCGCACGAACAACTCCGTGCGTTCGAGAATCGGCATGCGGATCTGCCGGTAACCATAGCGGCGCAGCCAATCCTGGACGATCGCCTCGAAGCGCTCCCAGATGGGAGACTCGTCCGGCAGCATGTCGTTCATGCCCCGGATGGCTTGAATGGGATCGCTCATGGTGCTTCGACCTTTCGGGGTCGCACGGTTCCGGTCATGCGCCGGCCCCGGTGGTCTTGGTCGATGCCTCGACAGGGGCCGATGCGGTCGCACCGAAGCGCCGCTGCACGTAGTCCTCGACGATCGCCTGGAACTCCTCCGCGATCGCAGCGCCCTTCAGTGTCACGGTCTTGCGACCGTCCACATAGACCGGTGCAACCGGTGATTCACCCGAGCCCGGAAGACTGATCCCGATGTCTGCATGCTTGCTCTCGCCCGGCCCGTTCACGACGCACCCCATCACGGCGACATGCATGGTCTCGACCCCGGGATACCGGGTTCGCCAGACCACCATCTGGCTTCGCAGATAGCTCTGGATGCGTGAGGCAAGTTCCTGGAAGACCGTGCTGGTGGTGCGGCCGCAACCTGGGCACGCGATGACCATGGGCGCAAAGCTGCGCAGGCCCATCGTCTGAAGGATCTCCTGGGCGACGATCACCTCGCGAGTCCGGTCACCTCCCGGCTCCGGTGTCAGCGAGACGCGGATCGTGTCACCGATGCCTTCCTGTAGCAGCACTGCCATCGCCGCCGTGGACGCCACGATACCCTTGGACCCCATCCCCGCTTCGGTGAGCCCGAGGTGCAGCGGATAGTCACAGCGAGCCGCGAGATCGCGGTACACGCGGATGAGATCCTGCACCCCACTCACCTTCGCCGAGAGGACGATGTGGTCGCGCGGCAGACCGAGTTGCTCTGCACGTGCAGCGCTTTCGAGCGCCGACACCACGAGCGCATCGCGCGTGACCTCGGCGGCCTCCTTGGGCTTCGGCAGACGGGCGTTCTCGTCCATGATCCGGGCGAGCAACTCGGGATCGAGGCTTCCCCAGTTCACGCCGATGCGCACCGGCCGACCATGGCGGCAGGCCATCTCGATCATGGTCGCGAACTGCTCGTCACGCTTGGAACCCTTGCCGACATTGCCTGGATTGATCCGGTACTTGGCGAGGGCCACGGCGCAGTCGGGCACCTCGGTGAGAAGGCGATGCCCGTTGAAATGGAAATCCCCCACCAGCGGGACGCTGCACCCGGCGGCGTCCAGACGCTCGCGGATGACGGGGACCGCGCGGGCCGCCTCGACGGTGTTCACCGTGATGCGCACGACCTCGGACCCGGCGAGCGCCAGATCCATGACCTGCCGGAATGTGCCTTCGGCGTCGGCGGTGTCGGTGTTCGTCATCGACTGGACGACGATGGGCGAACCGCCGCCGACGGCCACCGAACCGACGCGAACCTGGCGAGATGGACGACGAATGGGACCGGACGACACGTGCTACTCCAGCGTGATGCGCGCCACGTCCGTGCGCGTGTGGGGCGCGAGATCCACCTCGCGCGCGTTGTAGGTCACCGTGACGCCCGATGCGTTGCCCACCACGAGCTGGAACGGAGGCTGACCCCGCACGATGCGTTCGCTGCCCGCTGTGTTGAGCTGCGAGAACACGATGCTCCCGGTTGCGTCCTTCACCTCGACCCAGGCGTCGCGCGCGAAATTCAGCCGGACTTCCCCGCTGCCCGAACCACCACCGACGGATGCGGAAGCGAAGCTCTCACCAGCGGCTGTCGGATCTCCGCGGGTGCTGGAGGTGGTCTGCGCGATATTGGTACTCGCGGTCGAGCCCTCAGGAGGGGCCGGAGGAAGGGTCGCCGTCGCTGTACCAGACAACGAAGGTGCCGGTTCGGCGAGAGGCGGCGCTTCAGAAGAAGTCGTCGATGTCTGAGACTGAACTGCGGGCGACGCCATGCTGGAATCCGCGCTGTCGCCGACGGACTCGGGCCGGGCCATATCGACATCCGGGGAATCGATGCCCAGTGACACCTCGGTGGGCGCAGGCTCGACGGCTGGCTCATGCCCGCGGAAATACATCAATGCGATCGCCGCGACGATCAGCAGTGCGGTGACGGGCCACCAGGCCCGCTTGCCACGGGGGCCATCGCGCCGCGCGTTCCCAGTGCTGGACACCACTGGCTGGGAAACCGTCTGACTTGTGGCAGATGCCGGCGGAAGCGGAAACCCTGGCGTCGCCTCGGCAGCCGCCACGAGCACAGCCGCGTCGAGCGCGACGAGGCGTGCATAGTTGCGCATGAAACCGCGCACGAACACCGGGCCGGGCAACGCAGCGAAGTTGTCCTTTTCGATCGCATCCACCTGACGCTGGGAAAGCTTCAAATGCCGTGCGACATCCGCGAGACTGAGCCCCTGCCGCTCGCGCGCCTCGCGCAGGAGCGCGCCCGGCGCAACCGGTCGGCCGGGATCCACTGGCTCGGTCGAACCGCCCTCGAGCACCACATCGTTCATTCGTACTTTCCTTCGTTGAACTGCCGCATCTCCGGTGAATCCGGAAACCGTTCGCGCAACTGTGCGCCGTAGGACATCACCGCAGCCCGGTCCCCGAGCGCTTGCTCGATTCGGACGCCGAGCATCAGAGTGCCTGCTTCGGGGGACTTGATGCTTTGCATGTGACGATTCAGGTAGGAGCGCGCCAGGTTGTACTGCTTCTGCTCCAGATGCATCTGCGCCAGGTTCACGAGCGCGCGCCGGTCATTCGGTTGGTTGGCAAGCGCGCGTTCGAAGTAGAGCTGGGCCGTGGCGACATCCCCCGCACGGCGTGAGCATATGCCTGCGTTCACGAAGGAATCCTCCGGCGTGGCGTACAGCGGGTTCTTCAGCGCAGCCAGGAAGTACCTGATCGATTCCTTCGGCTTGCCCCGATCGCAGATGAAGAGACCGTAGTTGTTGTTCGTCTCCGAGTCGTTGGGATCGATCCGCAGCGCCTTCTCGAAACTGGCCTTCGCCTTGTCGTCCTCGCGCAACTCCATGTGCAGGAGCCCCAGGGCATTGTGCGCAGGCACGAAGTTCGGATCGGCGGCCAGCGCCTCGTTCAGCTCCTGGAGAGCGACAGCGAAACGCCCCACCTCGAGATAACTCACCCCAAGATCGGTATGGGCGCGGGCTCGTTCGGCAGGGCTGGCGGGTGCCTGCTGCTGCGCCGGCCTCGGCTGGCTGCCGATCTGATCACCGTCGTTGGCGCTGCGTTGCCCGGAACTGCGGCAGGCGCCCAGCGCCAGGAGGACTGCAAGGATCCATGCGACTCGGGAAAGTGCATTCATGCGCTGGTCGTCACTCCATCTCTGCGGCTGGCGCGCTGGGTGCGATCGCGCACCTGCCCCGCCAGCTGGCCGCACGCGCCGTCGATCTCCTGCCCACGGGTCTTGCGCACCGTAGCGACGAAACCAGCCTCCAGCAGGATCGACTGGAACGCCCGCACTGCATCGGCGCCCGAACGCTCGAACCCCCCGTCCGGGAAAGGATTGAAGGGGATCAGGTTGAACTTGCAAGGCAGATCGTCGACGAGGGCGACCAGCTTTCGCGCATGGGCCGCCGAATCGTTGACGCCTTTCAGCATCACGTACTCGAACGTCACGAAGTCGCGCGGCGATGCGGCGCGCTGCCATTTCACGCCGGGCGCGCGTGACCCGGCGGCGATCGCTGTCGGCAAGGCCTCGGCGTCGTCGTCATCGTCCGTCGATTCGCCCGGCAGGACGGCGACGCCATCCACGTAGCGACGACATGCGGCGAGTAATTCTGCGAGGGGCCACTTGCGATTGATCGGCACGAGCCGGTCCCTGAGCGCATCGTCCGGCGCGTGAAGTGAAACCGCGAGCGACACAGGAAGGGTCTCCCGAAGCCGGTCTATCCACGGGACCATGCCCGACGTGGAAAGCGTCACGCGCCGCCGCGACATACCGTAGGCGTGATCGTCGAGCATCACGCGCATCGCGGTCACGACCGCGTCGAAATTCGCGAGCGGCTCGCCCATTCCCATCATCACGACGTTCGTGATGGGGCGGTGACCGGAGGTGGGATCAGCCCCGAGGGAACGGTTCGCAAACCACAACTGCCCGATGATTTCGGCCGCCGTCAGATTGCGATTGAACCCCTGCCGCCCCGTCGAGCAGAACGCGCACTCGAGCGCACATCCGACCTGGCTCGAGATGCAGAGCGTGCCGCGGTTGGTCTCGGGAATGAAGACCGTCTCGATGCCATTGCCGATGCCGACATCGAGCAACCACTTGCGGGTGCCGTCGGGGGCAGTGGAATCCTTGAGAACAGCCGGTGAAGCGATCACTGCCTCGGACGCGAGTCGCGCCCGGAGCGCCTTGGACAGATCGGTCATCTGCTCGACTTCGGTGACGCCGGTGCGGTGCAACCAGCGCATCACCTGACGTGCGCGGAAGGGCTTCTCGCCCTGGGTCGCGAGCCAGTCGCCGAGAGAGGCGAGATCGAAATCGAGCAGGTTGACGGGCATCAGCGGGAGAGTACGTCGAGCGCCGGGAAGAAGTAAGCGATTTCCTCGCGGGCGGTTTCGGCGGCATCGGAGCCGTGCACAGCGTTGGCGTCGATGGAGTCCGCGAAGTCCGCGCGGATGGTGCCCTTGTCGGCTTTCTTGGGGTCGGTCGCGCCCATGAGTTCCCGGTTCTTTGCGATGGCGCCTTCACCCTCGAGCACCTGGACCATAACCGGACCGGAAATCATGAATGTCACGAGATCATTGAAAAACGGGCGGGCGCGGTGCACGGCATAGAAGCCTTCGGCCTGTGCCCGCGACAACTGCGTCATGCGCGCAGCGATCACTTTGAGCCCCGCGTTCTCGAAGCGGCTGTAGATCTGGCCGATCACATTCTTCGCGACGGCGTCGGGCTTGATGATCGAAAGGGTACGTTCCAAGGCCATTGATTTCTCCGGATGGGGATTATTTTGCAAGGAATTCATAAGGATAGCATGCCACTTCCGGGCGGGCAAAGATTTCCGAACGTCATGGCGGGATCCCCCGCGGGGTGCACTCGGGTGATAGCATCGGTGCCATTCCTTACCCCTCTCCTTCATTCATGGCCCAAGCGAAGCCGCAGCCACAGCCCCCGGCGCAGGATCCGGTCAAACGTCGAGCCATCCGCCGACTGATTGCCGCACTCGCTCTCATCGCCATCGCCGTGGCCGGCCTCGCGCTCGTGGAGCGGATGTCGCGCAAGAAGGTGAAGACCCCGCCGCCGACACCCGTCGCGCAGACTGCGCCGGCGCCCGAAGCACCCGCAGCGCCCGAGCCGCCTGCCGCCACGCCACCGGCTGAGACGTCAGCTGACGAAACTCCTGCAACAGAGACAGCGACCGACGGCCCTACCGAGCCGCCACCGCCCCCAAAGGTCGGGGAACCTGAAATTGCGCCACCACCGCCCCCACCCGTCAAGGCAACGCCGGAATCGAGCGAAGGCCCGACCCCCGCCATTCCACCGCGGCCGCGGGATCGGCAGACATCGCGGGATGCCACTGTCCGGGAGGTCCCCGCAAAGGATCTCCTGCCCAAGCCTACGCCGGCAGCCGCAGGGCCCGCCGAATCGGCCGCCAGGGCCGAGACCACACCCATCGCCCCGGTGAAACCTGTCCCGCCGCTCGCACCGATCCCTCCCGCGCAGCCTGCGACGGCATCAGTGCCGGCTGCCGACGCCTTGTCCTCCCCTGCCCCATCGACGTTCGTCGTCCAGCTAGGCGTGTTCGCGAGCCCGGTCAACGCCGAGGCGCTGCGAGACCGTCTCAAGCTCGCTGGCATCGCCGCCCACACGGAGACACGACTCCAGGTCGGCCCGTTCACGGACCGCAATGAGGCGGAGCGTATGCTCAATCGGCTGCGGCGGCTCGGCGTGCAGGCAGTCCTGGTGCCTCAGATCAAGGAACCGCTCACCGGACGCCCAGCACCCGCGGAAGCCATAGTGAAACCTCAGGCACGTAAGTGATGACCACGAGGTAGACGAGCAGGACACCGACCCACGGCAGGCAGGCGATCGAGACCTCGGTCATCCCCATCTTTGCCAGATGGCTCGCGACGAAGAGGTTGAGCCCGACGGGCGGATGGATCATCCCGATCTCCATGTTCACCGTCATGATCACGCCGAGATGGATCGGGTCGATCCCCAGGCTCTGCGCGATCGGCAGGAACAAGGGCGCCAGGATCAGCACGATGGAACTGGGCTCCATGAACTGCCCTGCCGCCAGGAGCGCGATGTTCACCGCCACCAGGAACATCCACGGCGAGAATTCCTTCTCCGTCACCCAGGCGGAGACAGCCTGCGGGATCTGCTCCGACGTGAGCAGGTACGAGAACAGCATCGCATTCGTCACGATATAGAGCAGCATCGCGCTGGTGTTCGCGGCCGACAGCACGACGCGGAACGTGTCGCGCACGCGGAGATCGCGGTACACGAACACCGAGATCACGAACGCGTACACGGCGCTGACCGCTGCGGCCTCCGTCGGCGTGAAGACGCCACCGTAGATGCCGCCCATGACGATCACCACCAGCAGCAGCCCCCAGAACGCTTCGCGGAAACTCGTCCAGATCTCGTTGAGACTCGCGCGCGGCATCGTCGGGAACGCCCGCCTCTTCGCCGTGAAGAACGTCACGGCCATCAGCAAGCCGGCCAGCAGGATCCCCGGCACCACCCCCGCCACGAACAGCTTGCCGGCGCTCGTGCTCGTGCTCACCGCGTAGATGATCATCACGATCGACGGCGGAATCAGGATGCCGAGCGAGCCCGACGTCGTGATGACACCCACCGCGAAGCGCTTCGGATAGCCCTGCTTCAGCATCGCGGGCAGCATGATCGAGCCGATGGCGGCGACGGTCGCCGGGCTCGACCCCGAGATCGTCGCGAAGAAGGCGCACGCCAGGATCGCGGCCATCGCGAGCCCACCGGGGAGCGAACCCACCAGGGCCGTGGCGAACCGGATGATGCGTGCGGCGACACCCCCCTCCGTCAGAAAGGCGCCGGCGAGCACGAAGAACGGGATCGCCATGATGGCGAAGCTCTCCAGACCGGTGAAGAGGCGCTGGGAGATGATGTCGACCGTCTCGACGGAGAAGGACGAGAAGCCCGCCACGAACGCCAGGACCGTGAGGCCCAGCGCGATCGAGATCGGCGTACCGGTCGCGAGCAGCGTGAGCAGGATCGCGACGATGATGAGCGCGGTCATGCGTGCTCCCTGGTCGCATCGATGTCGACCGGCCCGCCGTGCGACGGCATGTCGCCGGTACGGAGAAACCGCGTCAGGACCTGCAGGAACCGGAAGCACATGAGCCCGGAGCCCAGCGGGATGCAGAGGTAGATGATCCACCTCGGCCACTCGAGATCGGCCGACACCTGCCCGGTCTCGTGCATGAAGATCACCCAGCGTGCACCGAGGAAGGCGATGATCGATGTGAACAGTGCGCCGAGCGCGAGACCGAGTGCCACAAGACGCCTGCGCCACGGCGGTGACGCCTGGTTGACGAGAAGGTCCACGCCGATGTGAATGCCCGTGCGCACTCCGTACGCGGCACCGAACTTCGCCATCCAGATGAACTGGATGATGCAGAACTCCTGCGCCCACGTGAGATCGAGCGCACCGGTGTAGTCCCATATCCAGTCGATCTTCGCGCTGAAGCGATGCGCGACAGCGAGGAAAACCACCAGGGTCGCCGACGTCATCAGTGTGACGACGAGGATCTCCTCGAGCCGGTCGAGGATGCGCAGGAGGAACTTCATGGATGGCCGCGCGGCTACTTCTTCGCGCGCTCCCTCTCCGCCGCGGCCGTCACGGCGCCGATCGCCTGGATGAGATCACGGCCGATGGTCGATTCGAACTCCGCGTGCACCGGCAGCAGCGCAGCACGCCACTCGGCACGTTCGGCCGGCGTGAGCTGGTAGACCTGCGTCGTGCCCGCAGCCCGGACGAGTGCGAGGGCGTCGGTGTTCTCCTTGGCCGCGATGGCGCGCTCGTATCGCGTGGCCTCCTGCATCGCAGCTTCCAGCGCCGCGCGAAGATCGGCGGGCAGCCCCTCCCAGAACTTACGGTTCACGATCACCGCATAGACGAGGAAGCCGTGGTCCGAAAGGGTCAGGTGCTTCTGCACCTCGTGCATCTTCTGCGTGTAGAAGTTCGAGGTCGAGTTCTCCTGCCCGTCCACCACACCCTGCTGCAACGCCGTGTAGACCTCGCTGAACGCCATCACCTGGGGAATCGCCCCGAGCTTCCGGAACGTCGCCGAGAGGACCTTCGACGATTGCACGCGCACCTTCGCCGCCCGGAAATCCGCCACCTTGCGCAGCGGCCGGTTCGCGGAGATCTGCTTGAACCCGTTGTCCCAATACGCCAGCCCCTTGATGCCCTTGGGCTCCAGCTTGGCGAAGAGCCGCTGACCGATCTCGCCATCGGTCACGCGGTAGACGGTCTCGGCGCTCGGAAAGAGGTAAGGCAGGTCGAAGACCTCGAAGTCCCGCACGCCCAGCGGCCCGAACTTCGAGACGGACGGCGCGAGCATGTGGACCGCACCGCGTTGCAGCGCCTCGAGTTCGTCGCCGTCGCGGTAGAGCTGGCTGTTGGGGTAGATCTCCACCTTGATGCGACCCTTCGTCGCCGCCTCGGCGAGCTGCCGGAACTTCTCCGCGGCCTTGCCCTTTGGCGTGTCGGGCGCGACGACATGGCTGAACTTGATCGTGATGGTCTGGGCCACTGCATTGGCGGAAACGGCCGCACCCCACATCAGGACGAGGACGACAGCAAGACGGCGGATCGTGAACATGGTCACCTCGAACTTGGAGCGGCGGATTGTAGGCGGCGGGCCGCGTCGAGTCAGGTCTCGACATTCACCGGTGCGAGGATCGGCAGGACACCCGACTCGCCCGCGCTGGCGGCGAACGACGCATCCGGGCCAAGTCCGTCCACCCACGCCAGGCGACCGTCGACGAGGAGCAGCGGCACCTCATCGCGCACCCACGGCGGCAACCCTGCTTCGCGCAACAGGTCCTTCAGAGGTCGATGTGGACGATTCGCGGCGAGCTGCAGGCGCTGACCACGGCGACGGGTCGACACCTCGACGCGCCGTCCTGCCAGCTGGGCCGTGCGAACGCCAGCCCCGAGGCACGGCTCGAAGCGCAGGAAGCGGCCATCGGGAAGCGGCAGTTCCGATTCGCCATCCCACGGAATGACCCATCCGGGAGGCACCTGCGATATCGGCTCCAGGCGGAGCCACCGTCGGTGGACCACGAGGGCGAATGCCGCGTCCGGCACGACCACCCGACGATGCCGCCCCGCGGTCGCGAACTGGCGGAGCCAGTCGAAAAGCCGATCCCTGGGGGGCGCCGCGACACCCGCTCGATGCAGCCAGACCCGCAGGACGTTGGCCGCACGCACAGGATCGAGACAGGCGAGACCGTCGAGATCGATGCCCTCGGGCCCGTTCACCTTCGCGAGGTCGTCGGCACCGAGCGCGTCGGCCAGCGTCATCGCATCGGCAGCGTTCGCCGCCACGCGGGCGAGTGTTCCCCGCCACCCGGGAAAGCGCGCCTCGATGCGCGGCAGGATCTCGTGGCGGAGATAGTTTCTGGCATGGCCGGTGTCAGCGTTGGAATCGTCGTCGACCCACGCAAGGCCGGACGCGTGCGCGTGGGCCTGCAGGGCCGCGCGCGAGACGCCGAGAAGGGGCCGGAAGATCCGGGGCCAGCCTTCGACTGCGCGCATCTCCGGCATCGCGGAAAGCCCGGCGGGACCCGCGCCACGCAGCATCTGGAGCAGCACCGTCTCGCCCTGGTCGTCGGCATGATGGGCAAGCGCGACGACGTCGGCGCCGGAGTCCCGATAGCAGCGATAGCGGGCACGTCGCGCGGCCGCCTCGACACCGAGCGCGGCCCGATCGGAGACCTCGACCCGTTCCACCACGATGGGCACCGCCAGCGTCCTGCAGAACGCCACGCAGAACGCCGCCCAGTCATCGGCGCGTGGGTTGAGTCCGTGGTGGATGTGCAGCGCGCGGATTCGCAGCTCGAGAGAGGGAGCCAGCGCGTGCAGGAGATGCAGGAGGACGACGGAATCAAGGCCACCCGAGAGTCCGACGGTGACCTCCGTGCCAGCCGTCAGGTGAGCCGCGCAACAGGCGCGGATCCGGTCCGACAGACGATCGGCAGCAGGCGCCAAGGGGTCGCCGCCCGGCTCAGCGCGGAGCGACTTCCTTGTACTTGCCGTAGCCCAGCAAACGCTCGAAACGGGTTTCGAGCAGTTCGTCGACGGGCTTGGCGCGCAGATCGCGCAGGGCTTCGGACAGCGCCTTGCGGGCCGACTGCATCGTGGCGCCGTAGTCGCGATGGGCGCCGCCCAGGGGCTCGGGTATCACCTTGTCGATGAGGCCCAGCGTCTTGAGGCGGCTCGCCGTGATGCCGAGCGTCTCGGCGGCTTCAGGCGCCTTGTCCGCGCTCTTCCACAGGATGGAGGCACAACCCTCCGGCGAGATGACGGAGTAGATCGAGTACTGGAGCATCATCACGATGTCGCCGACGGCGACGGCAAGCGCGCCGCCGGACCCGCCCTCGCCGATCACCGTCGTGATGATGGGCACCCGGAGTTCCGCCATGACGTACAGGTTGCGCCCGATGGCCTCGGACTGGCCGCGCTCCTCGGCGCCCACACCCGGGTAGGCGCCCGGCGTGTCGACGAAGGTGAACACCGGCAGGTCGAACTTCTCCGCAAGTTTCATCAGGCGCAGGGCCTTGCGGTAACCCTCGGGCTTGGGCATCCCGAAGTTCCGGAGAATCTTCTCCTTCGTGTCGCGGCCCTTCTGGTGCCCGATGATCATGCAGGGTTCCCCGCCGAAGCGCGCAAGGCCACCCACGATGGAGGCATCCTCGGCGAAGGCGCGGTCGCCATGCAACTCTTCGAAATCGGTGAACAGGTTCTGCGCGTAGTCGAGCGTGTACGGGCGCTGCGGATGCCGCGCCACCTGGGAGATCTGCCAGGAGCTGAGCTTCCCGTAGATGTCCTTCGTGAGCGCGTTGCTCTTCTTCTGCAGCCGGGAGATCTCCTCGGAGATGTCGACGGCCGAGTCGTCCTGCACGTAGCGCAGTTCTTCGATCTTCTGTTCGAGCTCGGCGATCGGCTGCTCGAAATCCAGGAAGGTGGTCTTCATGGCGGCGGATTATACGGACGGTCGGGCGCCCGTCACTTCCCGTATTGGGTGGTCAGATAGTCGACGATGGTCTGCACCTCGGACTCGTCGATTCTTGCACCCATGATCCGGACCATCTTGCCGACCGAGGCCTCCCATCCCTTCCGATCGAGGATCGGCGAATTCATCTCGATGTAGTCGAGGCTGTGGCACGCGACGCATCGGGTCTCGACGATCTCTCGGCCCGGCCCCTCCTTGAGCTGGATGTTGTCCTCACCAGCCGACGCAACCGAAGCGAACGTGCCGGCGGCGACGATGAGGGACAGCAGGAGTTTTCTTGCCATGGCGGGCCTCCCTAGCAACGGATACGAACGCGCTGGACCACGTTGTTGTGGTAGCCCGCAGGGTTGAAGACGAGATCGAAGGTCTGGGTCGCGCCGATCCGATTGGTCGCCCGCGCCACGAGGACGTGCTCGCCGGGTTCCGGATTGAAGGCGAAGCTCCATTGGCGCCAGGAGAACCGGCCGAGATCGTCGCCCAGCACCCCCGCCTGCCAGAGACGCCCGCCGTCGATCGAGACCTCCACACGGTCGATGCCGTAGCCGCCATCCCACGCCACCCCCCGCACGAAGAGCGGCGTCTTCGCCCTGTAGATGCCCTGGTCGCGGATGTTCGTGATGAGCGAGTTCGTGACCATCTCGGTGATGGGCGTGGTGGTCTCGGCTTCCTGGGACACGAAGCGGTCGACGATGGGAAAGCGCCCCTTCGGGATGCGATAGGCCTGTGCCATCCAGAACCCGGCCGATGGCGTGCTTCGCACGTCGATGCTGGTGAGATGCTTCATCCAGTAGGTGGCCGTCCACCCCGGGACCACCAGGCGGACCGGAAACCCGTTCCAGTGGGGCAGTGGCTCTCCGTTCATCTCCCAGGCGATCAGCGTGTTCTCGTCCATCGCCTTCCACGCCGGCAGGCTCTTCACGAAATCGGGCGTCGCGTCGATCGGGGCCGTGTCTGCGCCATCGAAAGCGACCTCCACGGCACGCCCCGTGATGCCGGCCTTCGCGAGGACATCCTTGAGACGGACCCCTTTCCAGAGCGCGTTGCCCATCGCACCGTGACCCCATTGGATCCCCGGCACGTGCGGCTTCGAGAGTCCGCGACGATTACCGGAGCAGAGGCACAGTGCGGCAAGCTCCACGTGTGGATAGCCGGACTGGAGTTCCGCGAGCGACAGTTCCAACGGGGTTTCAGCGGTGTCTCCGCCTATCCGCAGGCGCCATGTCGCGGCGTCGATCTGCGGAATGCCGGCCAGGTGGTAGCGAACGAAGAACGCCTCGTTCGGCGTGTACGGGTCGTTGAAGCTGCGGACGGGTGTTTCGAAGTTCGGCGGTCGCCAGGAACGCTTGATGAGCGGTTGCTTGCCCGGCAGGGTGTCGTACTCCGACGAATCGAGTGCGCCCTCCGGAAGCCCCGCCGGCCCGATGCCGCGATCGGCCAGGGCCCACGGGGCCTGCGACAGACCCGCGCTTCCGGCCATCGCGAGGATCAGTCTTCTTCTATTGTTTTTCACTCCCGCCCCCTCCGACGCACTGCTCATGGCATGGGAGGCGATTCTGTCACGATCCCGCAGCCGGCGCGCCCCTCAGAAGAGCACGCCTGCGCGTCCGCGAGGATCGCTGGCCGGCGTGGCCTCGCCGGTGACGGCATCGACGAAGACCGCCTGCATGTTGCCCCACCGCCTCCGTCCTTCGATCACGACGTGTCCCTTGCCCTCGAGCGCCTTCACCCATTCGGGGCCGAACTGTCCCGGCTCGAACTCGATCCGGTCGGGAAGATACTGATGGTGATAGCGCGGCGCGGCGACCACACTTTCCGGATCGACCGCCGGCGACGCGAGGTGCTCGAGGATCCCGATGATCACCATGCTGATGATCCGGGAACCGCCCGGCGTCCCGAGGACGAGAACGCCGCGGGAGTCCTCGAGGAAGGTGGGCGACATGCTCGACAGCGGCCGCTTGCCCGGCTCGATGATGTTCCCCGAGAAGCCGGTGAGGCCGTAGAGGTTGCCCCCGGTCGCGGCCACCGAGAAATCGTTCATCTCGTTGTTCAGCAGCACGCCGCTCGAACCCGCGACGAACGCTGATCCGAAGGGGCCATTCACGCTGAGCGTGGCGGCGACGCGGTTACCCTGCGCATCGACCACCGAAAAGTGCGTGGTGTTGTCACCTTGCCGGACGGGCGCGGCGGCCTCGAGATCCGCACTGGGCGTGGCACGCGCGAGATCGATCGACGCAGCGCGCGCGACCGCGTAGTCGCGGCGCGAAAGCGCTTCCGGGATCGTCACGAAGTCAGCATCGCCCAGATGGCGGGACCGGTCGTGATAGCCGCGCCGCATCGCTTCCACGACGAGATGCACCCGATCCGCCGCCGACAGGCTCCGCAGGTCGAAACACGCGAGGATGTGAAACACCTGGGTCATCACGAGCCCGCCGCTGGACGGCAGCGGCGCCGTCACGATGCGCGCCGCGCCGTACTCGATACGCTGGGGCTCCCGCTCGACGATCTCGTAATTCGCGAGGTCATCGAGCGTCCAGATGCCGCCGGCCGCCGCCACCGCCGCCACCATCGCCTCGGCCACGGGCCCACGATAGAAACCATCGCGGCCCGATGCTGCGATCGCGCGGATCGTCGATCCGAGCGCCGGCTGCCTGACCAGGAAACCGACGGCCGGCACCTTCCCGCCATCGAGGAAGGCTCCCCCTGCCAGGGCGTCTGCCTCGAGCGCGGACTCGCGCCAGCCGGCGGCCGCCACGAAGCGGGCGTCGGCGGCGTAGCCCTCCTCCGCATGCCGCTGTGCGGACGCCAGGAGATCCGGGAGAGGTCGGGATCCATAGCGGCTCTGGAGATGGACCAGACCGGCGGCGAGGCCGGGGATCGCCGCGGCGCGGGCGCCATCGAGCGATGCGCGGGTATCCACCTTCCCCTGGGCATCGAGATACATGTCCCGGGTCGCGGCCAGGGGCGCCTTCTCCCGGGCGTCGACGACGATGTCCCGGCCGTCCGACGCGCGATGCAGCAGGAAGAACCCGCCACCACCGAACCCCGAGGCGAACGGCTCGACCACCGCAAGCGTGGAAGCGACGGCCACCGCAGCATCGAAAGCATTCCCGCCCGCGGCGAGAACCTCTTCACCGGCACGCGTTGCGAGCGGATGCGCGGACGCGACCGCATGGCGCTGACCGGCCTCTGCCCCGGGGCCGGCGAAGGAGAACCCCAGCACCAGGAGCGCGAGGCCGGCACTCCGCCGGCAAACCATCGCCGTGGATCCACGCCAGCGGAGCATCACAGCGGGCCAGCTCATGCCGCCACCGGGCGACGCACGCGGAAGACCGCCGCGTAAAGAGCCGGGAGGAAGAGCAGCGTCAGGATCGTCGCCACCAGCAGACCGCCCATGATCGCCACCGCCATCGGGCCCCAGAAGTTGGACCGCGACAAGGGAATCATCGCCAGGATTGCTGCCGCCGCCGTGAGGATGATCGGGCGGAAACGTCGCACGGTCGCCTCGATCACCGCATGCCAGGGCTCGTGCCCCTCGGTGATGTCCTGGTCGATCTGGTCCACGAGGATGATCGAGTTGCGCATGATCATTCCCGAGAGCGCGATGAAACCCAGCATCGCCACGAACCCGAACGGCACGCGCCCGACGAGCAGGAAGAGGCACACACCGATGATGCCGAGCGGCGCGGTCACGAGCACGAGCAGGGTCTTGCGGATGTTCTGCAGGTGCACCATCAGCAGGGTGACGACCGTGATCAGCATGAGCGGCAGGACCGCGTTGACCGACCCCTGGCCCCGAGCGCTCTCCTCGATGGCGCCGCCCATCGAGATCTTGTACCCCGGTGGCAGCTTCGCCGCGATCGCCAGCATCGCAGGCTGCAGCTTCGTCGAGACATCGGGCGGCTGCACGGAACCGATGACATCACCCTGGACCGTGATCGTGGGCACGCGGGCACGACGCCAGATGAGCCCGTCCTCGAACGCGTACGTGATCTTGGCCACGTGGGACAGCGGCACCCAGCGGCCGCTCTGGGTGGGCACGTTGATGTCACCGATCTCGGCGAGGCTGCGACGCTCCCCGCCCTCGGCGCGCGCCATGACCTCGATCAGCTTGTCGCGCTCGCGGAAGTCGGTGATCCGGAAACCGGTCAGGACGGAACTCAGCAGATTCGAAAGACCCGCGGATGTCACGCCGACCATGCGGGCCTTGTTCTGATCGATCTCGAGCTTCACCACCTTGCTCTTCTCGTTCCAGTCGAGATGCACGAGCCGCATGTTCGGATGCTCGCGCATCACGGCCGCCATCTCGTTTCCGATCCGACGCAGTTCATCGAAGTTGTCGCCGCTCACCCGGAACGCCACCGGGTACGGGACGGGTGGACCGTTCTGCAGGGGCTGCACCCGCGCACGCACTCGCGAGAACTGCGTCTCGAGAAGCGCCTCCAGGCGGGTCTGCAGCCGGTTGCGCGCCTCGACCGATTTCGCGGTCACCACGAATTCCACGAGATTCGAGTTGTTGAGCTGCTGGTCCAGCGGCAGATAGAAACGCGGGCTGCCGCCGCCGACATACGCAACGAACTTCTCGACGTCGTCGTCCTTGGCGAGTATGGCCTCGAGGCGCCTGGCCTCGAGGTCGGTGGCGCCCATGGCCGAACCGCTCTGCAGCCAGAGGTCGACCACGAGTTCGGGCCGGTCCGCGGAGGGGAAGAACTGCTGCTGTACGAAGCCGAATCCGACGATCGAGAGCACGAACAGCCCGACGGTCCCGACGATCACGGTTTTCCGGAACGTCACGCACCACGTCACGACGGATCGGAACCAGCGGTAGAAGGGCCGGGCGTAGACGTCCTCGGGCGCATGCGCTCCACCGTGCGGGGCAGCGGCAAGGCGCGGGAACAAGCGCCCTGCGATGCGCGAGAGCAGACCGGGTCCGTGGCCGAGTTTCGCGTAGTCGGGCAGGAGGTGATAGCCCATGTAGGGGATGAACAGCACCGCGACGACCCACGACACGATGAGCGAGATGAACACCACCGCAAAGATCGAGAACGTGTACTCCCCGGCCGCCGACTTGGCGAGTCCGACCGGCAGGAAGCCCGCAGCCGTCACCAGGGTCCCCGTGAGCATCGACGGCGCGGTGGACGTATAGGCGAACACACCTGCACGGAATCGATCCCAGCCCTGCTCCATCTTGATGGCCATCATCTCGACCGCGATGATGGCGTCGTCGACGAGCAGACCCAGGGCGATGATGAGGGCGCCCAAAGAGATCCGCTGGAGGTCGATCTTGAAGAGGTACATCAACAGGAACGTGACCGCGAGCACCAGCGGAATCGAAAGGGCAACCACGATGCCGGTGCGCATTCCGAGCGACAGGAAGCTGACGGCGAGCACGATCACGACCGCCTCGGCGAGCGTCATCATGAACTCGTTCACCGAACGTCCCACGACCGTGGGCTGATCCGCGACGTTGTGCACGTCGATGCCCACCGGGAGATCCTGCCCGAGGCGCGCCATGGTGCTCTCGAGATCCCGACCGAGGGAGATGATGTCCCCGCCCTTTCGCATCGACACCGCGAGCCCCATCGCCGGCTGCCCGTTGAATCGCATGAGCAGGGACGGAGGATCCGCGTATCCGCGATACACCTTCGCGATGTCGCCCAGCCGGAAGAGGCGGCCGTTCGCCAGGATGCCGATCTCGCGGATGCTCTCCACCGACTTGAAGTCGCCGGACACCCGGACCTGCACCTGGTCGTCCCGGGTTTCGAACGTCCCGGCCGGGGCCATCACGTTCTGCTGGCGAAGCACCTCGAAGATGGCGAGAGGATCCACGCCGAGGGTGGCGAGCTTGCGATGCGACATCTCGATCCAGACCTTCTCGGACTGCTCGCCCAGCACCGCCACCTTGCCCACGTCCGGCACGCGCACCAGTTCGCGCCGGAAGGTCTCCACGTGGTCACGCAGCTCGGCGAACGAATAGCCGTCGGTCGTGAAGGCGTAGATGTTGCCGAACGTGTCGCCGAACTCGTCGTTGAAGAACGGCCCCTGTACGCCGCTCGGTAGCGTGTACAGGATGTCCTGCACCTTCTTCCGCACCTGGTACCACGAGTTCGGGACGTCCTTGGGTGGCGTGTAGTCCTTCAGAGTGATGAAGATCATCGACTCGCCGGGCTTCGAGTAGCTGCGGGTGAAATCGAGCCAGGGCGTCTCCTGGAGCTTCTTCTCCAGCCGCTCGGTCACCTCGAGTTCCACCTCCCGGGCGGTGGCGCCCGGCCACAACGTGCGCACCACCATCACCTTGAAGGTGAACTCGGGGTCCTCGTTCTGACCCAGCCGGAGGTACGCGTAGACCCCCGCCACGCTGAGGGCCAGCATGAAATACAGAACGAGGGCCTGATGCTTGAGGGCCCACTCGGAGATGTTGAGACGCGTCGAGATCATCGAGCGGCCTCGGCGAGCACCCGAACCTTCTCGCCTTCGAACAGTCGGTGCACCCCGGCACGAACGACGGCATCGCCGGGCTTCACGCCGTCCAGCACGGCCACGTACTCATCCGCGAAACGGCCTACCCGTACGGGGTGGAGCTTCACGTCGCCCGTCGAGGGATTGACGATCCACACTGCCGCCTGATCCCCCTTCTGGTGGATGGCCGACGACGGCAGACGAACGGCTCGGGCGGCATCGGCATCCCCGGCGATGGCGACGTTGGCGGTCATGCCCCACTGAACACCGTCGTCGGCGTCCACGATCGTCACCTTGGCCGTGTACGTGCGCGTGATCGGATCCGCTCCGGGCGCGACCTCGCGTACGCGCCCCTTGTACACCCGGGAAGGATCGGTCCAGAGCGCGACGGTTGCCTCGCGTCCGCGCGTCACCTCCTTCAGGCGGTTCTCGGGGATGCTGATCGCCACTTCCTTCTCGCCGGGACGCACGAGCCGGACGACGATGTTGCCTTTGTCCACCACCTGCCCGACCTCGGCATGCAGCGCGGTCACGATGCCATCGTGGTCGGCGCGCAGCGTCGTGTAGTCGGACTGATTGCGCTGGATGGAAAGCTGCGCGCGGGCCTGGGCGAACTGCGCGTCGGCCACATCGAAGGCAGCCTTGCGACGATCGAGTTCGGCTGCACTGATGAAGCCCTGTCGCGCCAGTTCGCGGAAGCGGGCGAGGTCTGCACGGGTCTGCTCGTAGTTGGCGCGCGCGGCGGCCAGCTGATCGGTGGCTGCGTCAGCCCCGAGCCGCTGGTCGGCAGGGTCGAGGCGCATCAGCACCTGTCCCTTCTTGACGGCGTCGCCGACCTCCACCAACCGTTCCGTGACCTTGCCACCCAACCTGAAACCAAGCGCCGCTTCGTAGCGGGCCCGCACATCGCCCGAGTAGCTGTTTCCGAAAACGGTATCCGGGGCCCCGACACGAACCACATTCACCGCACGCGGGAGCTTTTCCGGCACCGGCTCCGGCTTGCAGCCGGCGACGAGGGAAACGAGCACGAGCGCGCCGATGGCGCGGACCGCTGTCGCGCCGACGAAGGTCGAAACGGGCATTTGCAACTCCATGAAAACCTATGTTGGAAAACCCGTGTCCGGATTTCCGATGCGTGGCTGCCATCCGGAGTGCCAAGTGGAGGATCGACACGAACGACCCGCAGACCCGACGTGCGGCTATCGCATGCGCAACACATGTCGCGCTCCATCTCGCCGGCCGACTGCCGACGATCTCCTGGATGGCGTGCAAGGATACCCAAGAAGTGCAGTGCAGAAGGAGCCCTTGCGCCGAATCGGTGCGGTCTGCGATTGGTGCGGACGCAACCAGTGCGGACCGGGTCGACCGACGCGTACGGGCGCCTCATCCGACGTGCGCAGCGGCAGGAACCATAGTGCGCACACGCAAGCCGTCGAGGATGAGGCTCATGTGCAACCGAAGATAGGTTTCCGGATCGATGCGCCGACTGTCGCAAACGTCGAACGAATGGCGCCAGAGCAGGAGAAAAACCAGGGGTGCCAGAACGATCCGGGTCGCGTGGTCGGTCTCGACCAGAGCGAACTCGCCGCGGCGCTGCCCTTCGTCCAGGACCCGACCGAGCAGGCGATAGCCCCGGCTGATGACTTCCTGGTAGTAGAAGCGGGCCAGTTCGGGGAAATTCTTCGCCTCGGCGAACATCAGCTTCGGGATGCCGCCGAGCTGCGAGTTGCCCACCTCCTGCCACCACCCGAGGATGATCTTCTCCAGCAGCTCCGCGAGCGAGCCCGTGTGGCCCTCCACCATGCGCTCCCCGCGCTCGATCGCCGGCACGAGGCCACCGCGGATCACCGCCTTGAACAGCTCTTCCTTGCTCTCGAAGTAGAGGTACAAGGTACCCTTGCTCACGCCGGCGCGGCGCGCGACGTCATCGAGTCTCGTGGCCGCGAACCCCCGATCGACGAAGAGGTCCAGCGCGGCCGCGAGCAACTCGGCCGGACGCGCGTTCTTGCGGCGGGTCCAGCGGCCTTCCTGGCGGGGTTGTGGCGTGGTCATGAAGACGGGAGCGGAAAATTAATGACTTATGAGTCAGGAATTTATCCATCCCCCCGTCGCCCGTCAACCTGCGAATTCCGACGCCGCGCGCAGGCAGTCCGACCGCAGTGCGCCTGCGACCCGGAACACCATGCAGTCGGGTCGGATGACGATGTCGCCTGATGCTCCTCGGTCGCGCGAGGCGCAACCTTCCGGAACGAGCCGACGTGGCCCACCTTGCGCCCTTCGCATCTTTCCCCGGTGCTGCCTTGTCATGCCGACGCCGCGCCCCTATGGTTCCCGGACCGCCCATCGGAGTGACGCCGTGACGTCCGTCCGCCCACCCGCCGTCGCAGGCACCTTCTACCCTGCGCACCCCCCGGAACTCCAGACCACGATCGTGGGTTTGTGCGGGATTGCGCCGGCCGACCCGGAGGGGTCGTCTGCCCTGAAGGCGCTCATCGTGCCCCACGCCGGGTACCGCTACTCGGGTGCCGTGGCCGGGACAGCCTATGCGCGCCTTTCACGGGTACGCGACCATGTCCGCCGGGTCGTGCTCCTGGGGCCGGTCCATCGGGTCGCCGTGCGCGGGCTTGCGCTGCCGGGTGTCGATGCCATGGCGACCCCGTTGGGGACGATACCGCTGGACCGTGAGGCCATCGAGACGCTCGCGGATCTCCCCCAGGTGGTGACGAGCCCTGCGGCCCACGCCCAGGAGCACTCGCTGGAAGTGCATCTGCCGTTTCTCCAGGAGACCCTTGCCGACGGCTTCCGGATCGTCCCTCTGGCGGTCGGAGACGCGAGCGTCGCCGAGGTGGCCGAAGTCCTCGACCACCTCTGGGGCGGCCCGGAGACGCTCATCGTGGTCAGCTCCGATCTTTCCCACTACCTCCCGTATCCCGTCGCCGTCAGGGAGGACCGCGCCACAGCCGACGACATCCTCGCGCTCGACCCCGTCATCGATCACGCCCACGCTTGCGGCGCGACACCGGTCAACGGTCTACTTGCGGCCGCGCGGACCCACGGGCTCCGGGCCGAACTGCTGGACCTTCGCAACTCCGGAGACACCGCAGGGGACAAGTCCCGCGTCGTGGGCTACGCCTCGTTCGCATTCCGCGAAGGCCCCGCCACCACGCCACCAGACCCGCGGTCGTCGCGGGGGCGCACGTTGGTGGCGATCGCTCGCGCAACCATCGGCCGCCAGCTCGGGCTCGCACTCACCGCTCGCGAGGACGCCGATTTCCTGACCGCACCTGGCGCGACGTTCGTCACCCTCCACCTGGACGGGAAACTCCGGGGGTGCATCGGCAGCCTCGAACCGCATCGCAGCCTGCTCGACGACGTCCGCAAGAACGCCCGCTCGGCCGCATTCCTCGACTCGCGCTTCGCGCCCTTGTCGCTGCGCGAGTTCGAACGGGTGACGGTCGAAGTGTCGGAACTGAGCCCACAGTCCCCGTTGGTTTTCCGCGACGAAGCCGACCTCCTGTCACAGCTGAATCCGGGCATCGACGGCCTGGTGCTGGCGGTCGATGGGCACCGCGGGACGTTCCTTCCCCAGGTGTGGGAAAGCCTGCCAGCACCCGCCGACTTTCTTGCGCAGTTGAAGCGCAAGGCCGGGCTCGCGCCGGACCATCCCCTCACCCATGCCCGCGTTGCGCGCTACACGGTCGACCACTGGAAAGAGGACGGTGAAATCCCGCGCTGACGATGCTGAGGCTCCGCCGGCGGCGGACGCCTGGCCGGCGCAGTGGTGGCATGCGCTGGACGACGGGCGCATCCAGTGCGACCTCTGCCCGCGGGATTGCCGCCTGCACGCAGGGCAGCGAGGCGCGTGCTTCGTCCGGATGCGCGACGGTGACCGGATGGTGCTCACCACCTATGGCCGCTCGTCCGGGTTCTGCATCGATCCCATCGAGAAGAAGCCGCTGAACCACTTTCTTCCAGGTTCGGCGGTGTTCTCGTTCGGGACCGCCGGCTGCAATCTCGCCTGCAAGTTCTGCCAGAACTGGGACATCTCGAAGTCGCGGGACATGGACCGCCTGCAGGACGAGGCCTCCCCCGAGCGCATTGCGTACGCCGCGTGGCAGTCGGGATGCCGCAGCGTGGCATTCACCTACAACGACCCGGTGATCTTCGCCGAGTATGCGATGGACACCGCAGACGCCTGCCGCAGCCGCGGCCTGAAGACGGTGGCAGTGACCGCGGGCTACATCCACGATGCACCGCGCCGCGCCTTCTTCGCAAAGATGGACGCCGCGAACGTGGACCTGAAGGCATTCACCGATGACTTCTACGTGCGGCTCACCGGCTCACGCCTCGCACCGGTCCTCGACACCCTGAAGTACCTGGTCCACGAGACCGACGTCTGGGTCGAGATCACGACGCTGCTGATTCCGACCATGAACGATTCCGACGACGAGTTGAAGCGCCTGTGCGGCTGGATCGTCGAGGCCCTCGGTCCCGACGTGCCGCTCCACTTCACCGCCTTCCATCCTGACCACAAGCTGACGTCGCTCCCGCGGACGCCTGCCGCCACGCTCACTCGCGCTCGCACCATCGCTCGCAGCGAAGGTCTCCACCATGTCTACACGGGAAACGTGCACGACACCGCGGGCGGCACCACGCTCTGCCCCGGCTGCGGCACCGCCGTGATCGTCCGCGACTGGCATCGGATCGTGGCCTACGACCTGGGCTGGGACGGCAGGTGTCTGGCGTGCCGGACGCCTGTCCCCGGACGCTTCGAGGTCTTCACCGGGCAATGGGGTCCAAGGCGCGTGCCGGTCACGCTGAACCGCTGAGGGCCTGCACTGCGATACGCACCCTTCCGGCAATGAAAAACGGCCACCGTCTAGGTGGCCGTCGTCGTCTTCCATCGCGCGTGACTTCAGCCCGCTGCGGCGACACGCTCCGCGGAGGTCACTGCGTTGGCCAGCAGCATCGTGATCGTCATCGGTCCGACGCCGCCGGGGACTGGCGTCACGAAACCGGCAACCTCCTTCACGCTCTCGAAATCGACGTCGCCCACGAGCTTGCCGTCGGCGTCGCGGTTGATGCCGACGTCCACGACCACCGCGCCGGGCTTGACCATGTCGCCGGTCAGCAGTCGCGGGCGCCCCACGGCGACGACGACGATGTCGGCGGCGCGGGTGTGGGCCGCGAGGTCCTGCGTCTTCGACGTGCAGATGGTCACCGTGGCATCGCGTCCGAGGAGCATCAGGGCCATCGGCTTGCCGACGATGTTGCTGCGCCCCACGACCACCGCGTTGCGCCCGGCGAGCGGCACCTTGTAGTGATCGAGAATCTCCATCACGCCGTGCGGCGTGCAGGGCTCGAAACCCGGCTTGCCCGCCATCAGCGCGCCGAGACTCTCCACATGGAAGCCGTCGACGTCCTTCTCCGGGGCGATGGCCGCGAGAACGTCATCGACGTCGATGTGCGGTGGCAGCGGCAGCTGGACGAGGATCCCGTGGATCGATGGGTCGGCATTGAGCGCCCGGATGCGCGCAAGCACATCGGCCGCCGATGTGTCTGCGGGGTATTCGTCCATCACCGAATGGATCCCCGCCTCCGCGCACGCCTTCACCTTGTTGCGCACGTACACCCGGGAGGCCGGGTTGTCTCCGACGAGCATGACGGCGAGTCCCGGCCGCACGCCCTTCGCGACCAATGCCGACACGCGCGCCGCGAGACGTCCACGCACTTCCTTCGAGACGGCCACGCCGTCCATGATCATTGCAGTCATCGATCTCTCCGGAGTTCCGCCAGACTCACTTCGTCGACGGGATGAGGGTCAGGCCACCCATATAGGGCTGCAAGGCGTTCGGCACGACGATGCTGCCGTCGGCCTGCTGATAGTTCTCGAGAATTGCAACGAGGGTGCGACCCACGGCGAGGCCGGAGCCGTTGAGCGTGTGGACCAGTTCGGGTTTGCCCTTGGCCCCGCGATACCGCGCCTGCAGGCGACGAGCCTGGAACGATTCGAAGTTGGAGCACGACGATATCTCGCGATAGGCCGACTGGCCGGGCAGCCAGACCTCGAGGTCGTAGGTGCGGGCCGACGAGAACCCCATGTCACCCGTGCAGAGCGCCATCGTGCGGAACGGCAGATCGAGCCGGCGCAGGATGGTCTCGGCATGGGCCGTCAACTCCTCGAGCCGTTGGTAGCTCTCCTCGGGGGTGACGATCTGCACGAGCTCCACCTTGTCGAACTGGTGCTGCCGGATCATGCCGCGCGTGTCCTTGCCGTAGGAACCGGCCTCGCTGCGGAAACAGGGCGAATGGCACACGAACTTGAGCGGCAGCGACTCCGCCGCCAGGATCTCGTCGCGGACCAGATTGGTGACGGGCACTTCGGCCGTGGGAATCAGATAGAGCTTCGCGTCATCGCCGTGCGGCACGCCGAAGAGGTCTTCCTCGAACTTGGGCAACTGACCGGTGCCGCGCATGCTTTCGGCGTTCACCAGATACGGCACGTACACCTCGGTGTAGCCGTGCTCCTGGGTGTGCACGTCCAGCATGAACTGGGCGATGGCGCGGTGCAGCCTGGCCATCGCACCCTTCATCACGGTGAATCGCGCACCAGAGATCTTCGCGCCCGCGGCGAAGTCGATCAGACCGAGCGCCTCGCCGAGGTCCACGTGATCCTTCGGCGAGAACGCGAACTCGCGCGGCGCACCGATCCGACGGACTTCCACGTTCTGTTCTGCCGAACGTCCGGCCGGGACGCTTTCGTGCGGCACATTCGGCACCCCGAGCAGCCACGACTCCAGACGCGTCTGCACGTCACCCAGCGCATCCTCGTCGCGCTTCAGGGCATCACCGAGCCCGGCCACCTCCGCCATGACCACCGTGGTGTCCTCGCCCCTCCCCTTCAGCACGCCGATCTGCTTCGAGAGGCTGTTGCGCTTCGCCTGCGCCTCCTGGGTCCGGACCTGGATGTCCTTGCGCTCCGCTTCGAGGGCATTGAACGCGCCGGTGTCCAGCACGAAGCCGCGATCGGCGAGACGGGCAGCGACGGCGTCGATGTCCTTGCGCAGCAGATTGATGTCGAGCATCGGTGAATCCTCGTGAATCCTGGTGGGTCCCGCAGCACGCATCGTCCCGGGAGCAAGGCATGACCTGACCTTACTTCCCTTTCGGGCGTCGATCGTCCTGCGGGGTGACGTTGTCCGTGTTGCGGTGCGCCGCGTCGAGATCGCGCAGATGCGCGAGCTTCTCGGCGATGCGCCCCTCGAGCCCCCGGGGCGTCGGCCGGTAGAACGTCGGCACGCGCGTGTCCTCGGGGAAGTAGTTCTCGCCGGCGGCGTAGGCTTCCGGCTCGTCGTGCGCGTAGCGATACGCGTGTCCGTAGCCCAGCGTCTTCATCAGCTTCGTCGGCGCATTGCGCAGGTGCAGAGGCACCGGCCGCGAGCCGTCTTGCCTTACGAAATCGCGGGCCGAATTATAGGCGACGTAAGCGGCATTGCTCTTTGGCGCGCAGGCGAGATAGAGAACAGCCTGCGCAATCGCCAACTCGCCTTCCGGACTGCCCAGGCGTTCGAAGGTCTCGCACGCATCGAGCGTGAGCCTGAGGGCGCGCGGGTCGGCGATCCCGATGTCCTCGACGGCCATGCGCACGATGCGCCGCCCGAGATAGAGCGGATCGGCGCCACCGTCCAGCATGCGGCACAGCCAGTAGAGCGCGGCATCCGGCGACGATCCGCGCACCGACTTGTGAAGAGCGGAGATCTGGTCGTAGAAGGCTTCGCCGCCCTTGTCGAAACGACGCAGGTTCTGCGCGAGCGTTGACTCCAGGAACTCGCCATCGATCGCATCGCGCTGCGACGCCGCGGCGGCCGCGCGGATCGTCTCGAGCATGTTGAGCATCCGGCGCGCATCGCCGTCGGCGTAGCCCACGACCATGTCGCGGGCGGTGTCGTCGAACGTGAGACCTTCGAGCGCACTCGCGCGGGCGCGCTCGAACAGCACCCCGAGTTCCTCGGCCGACAGCGGATTCAGCACGTACACCGCGGCCCTGGACAACAGCGCGCCGTTCACCTCGAACGATGGATTCTCGGTGGTGGCACCGATGAACGTGACGGTCCCCTGCTCCACGTAGGGCAGGAAGGCGTCCTGCTGCCCCTTGTTGAAGCGATGCACCTCGTCCACGAAGAGGATCGTGCGGCGCCCCGTCCGATCGAGCGTGTCTTGGGCACGTCCGACCGCCTCCCGGATCTCCTTCACACCGGCAAACACGGCCGACAGCGACAGGAACTCCGCATCGAACGCCCGTGCGAGGAGGCGGGCGAGCGTGGTCTTGCCGACACCCGGCGGACCCCAGAGGATCATCGAATGCGGCTGCCCGGACTCCACGGCGAGCCGCAGCGGCCGGCCGGCTCCGAGGAGATGGGTCTGCCCCACGACATCGTCGATGCGCTGCGGCCGCAGGGCTTCGGCGAGCGGCGCGACCCCTTCCCTGCGCTCAGCCTCGGCCGAGGCGAACAGATCGCTCACCGGGGCTGCGACCTACTTGTCGCCGACGACGTCGGCACCCGGGGGCGGCGTGAACTTGAACACGTCCGCGCCGAGCTTCGGATTGCGATCGAGCTTCGTGAACCGGATCGTGGTCACCTGGCCGAGCCGGTCGACCAATTCGATTCGCTCCGGATTGTTCTTCCGGAAGCCCAGGCGCATCCGCTCGAATGTGCTGTCCTCGTCCTTCGGCACGGCCTCCATCCATTCGAGGCCATCCTTCTTCGGGAGCGGCGAGAACGTGTACGCGCGCTCGACATCGTTGTTGCCGGCGAGCAAGGCAGCCGGGCTGGAGCCCAGCGCATCGCCGAGCGCCTTCACCGTCACCTGTTCGAGATCCTTGTCGTAGACCCACACCTTCACGCCATCACCGACGATCACCTGGTCGAACGGCTTCACGTACGTCCAGCGGAAGCGCCCGGGACGCGAGAACACGAAGCTGCCCGAGGACTCCTGCACCTTGCGGCCGGCGTTGTCGGTCACGATCTGCACGAATTCGGTCCGGGCACCCCGCACCTCCGACACGAACGCCTTCAGGGATTCGATGCCGCCCGCCATCGCCGGACCGACCCAGCACACCGCGATCAGGGCCACGGCCTTCATTGCGTTTCTCATTCGCTCCTCGCGGGCACCAGGATCTCCCGGTTGCCATTGGTGGCCATGCTCGACACGAGCCCGGCCTTTTCCATCTGTTCGATGAGACGCGCGGCCCGGTTGTAACCGATGCGCAGATGCCGCTGCACCAGCGAGATCGACGCACGGCGGGTCTTCAGCACGACGCCGACTGCCTCGTCGTAGAGTGGATCCGCTTCGGTGCCCTCGCCGCCGCCCTCGCCGGCCTCGGTGCTGTCGGCCTCCTCCGGCGAATCGAGGATGCCCTCGATGTACTGCGGCTCGCCGCGCGACTTCAGGTATTCGACGACCTTGTGGACCTCCTCGTCCGCCACGAACGCGCCGTGCACGCGCTGCGGCAGCCCTGTGCCCGGCGGCAGGTACAGCATGTCGCCCTGGCCGAGCAGTGCCTCCGCGCCCTGCTGGTCGAGAATGGTCCGCGAGTCGATCTTGGACGACACCTGGAAGGCGATCCGCGTCGGGATGTTCGCCTTGATGAGGCCGGTGATGACGTCCACCGACGGTCGCTGGGTCGCGAGGATGAGATGGATGCCCGCGGCGCGCGCCTTCTGGGCGAGACGGGCGATGAGTTCCTCGACCTTCTTGCCGACCACCATCATGAGGTCGGCCAGTTCGTCGATGACCACGACCACGAGCGGCATCGGCTCCAGCGGCTCCGGGCTCTCGGGCATGAGCGAGAACGGATTGCCGATCGGCTTGCCCGCCTTCGCGGCGTCGCGCACCTTCTGGTTGTAGCCCGAGAGGTTGCGCACACCAAGGTTCGACATCAGCTTGTAGCGCCGCTCCATCTCGGCCACGCACCAGTTGAGCGCGTAGGCGGCCTGCTTCATGTCGGTGACAACCGGCGCCAGCAGGTGCGGGATGCCCTCGTAGACCGACAGCTCCAGCATCTTCGGATCGATGAAGATCATCCGAGTCTCGGCGGGCGTCGCCTTGTAGAGCAGCGACAGGATCATCGCGTTGATCGCCACCGACTTGCCCGAGCCCGTCGTGCCCGCCACGAGCAGATGCGGCATCCGTGCGAGATCCGCGACCACCGGCTTGCCCGCGATGTCCTTGCCGAGGACGAGCGTGATGGGCGAGGCCATGTTGCCGTACACCTCGGACCCGAGGATCTCCGAGAGGCGCACCACCTGCCGCTTGGGGTTCGGGATCTCGAGTCCCATGCACGACTTGCCGGGGATCGTCTCGACGACGCGGATGCTCATCACCGAGAGCGCGCGGGCGAGATCTTTCACGAGGTTCACGATCTGGCTGCCCTTCACGCCCGTCGCGGGATCGATCTCGTAGCGCGTGATCACCGGGCCAGGGTAGGCGGCGAGTACCTTCACCTCGATCCCGAAATCGAGGAGCTTCTTCTCGATGAGCCGGGACGTGTACTCCAGGGTCTCGGCGGACATCACCTCGATGGCGGGTCCGGCCTCGTCGAGCAGTTGGACAGGGGGCAGCGGAGAGTCGGGGAGGTCCTCGAAGAGCGGCTTCTGCTTCTCCTTCTCGACGCGCTTCGACTTCGGGATCTCGGTGACCGGCGGTTCGATGTGGATCGGCGTCCGGACCTCGAGCTTCTCGCGGGTCACCTCCACGACCTCCTCGCGCTTCACAACGGCGACTTCGCCGACCTTGCGGTCGCGCTTCTCCTGCGCACGCCGGGCCGCGTTCTCCCAGAGCCATTCGATCCCGTGACCGAAGCGCTCTGCCGCCCAGACCCAGGAGAGGCCGCTCGCCACAGAGAAGGTCGCTGCCATCACCACGAGAAGGAACAACGTGCCCCCGGTGAATCCCAGACTGGCCAGCAGCGTGCGGCTCACGACTTCACCCAGGAGGCCGCCCGGTCGGTACGGCAACACGACAGAAGCGGTGTGGAGCCGCATCGCCTCGAATCCGCAGCTCGCCACAAGGAAGATGCCGAACCCGGCGAGGGCATAGAACCACGGCCGCCGGTCGGTCACGGCCTCCCTGGCATCGAGACGCAGGTAGGACTGCCACACGGTGACGGCGAGGAGCACCACGATCCACCAGGCGGACATGCCGAAGAGATACAGGAGAACGTCGGCGAGCCACGCCCCGAGCGCACCGCCGGCGTTCTCGATCTGCGGTACGGCGGGAGCATGCGACCACCCCGGATCGCCCCGGTGATAGGTCGAGAGGATGAGGGCGAGGTAGGCAGCGACACCGACGAACAGCAACCACCAGGCTTCGCGGACGAGTTTCGCGAGGCGTGGCGGAAGGGGTTCGGGCTCGGGGCGCTCAGCGTTGCGCCGGCGAAACAGCATCCCGTTGATTCGGTGTGTGAAGCATCGCCCGATTCTACCTCGCAAGGCCCTGCGGATCGACACACCTGCACGGCCCCTGAGACAATAGCGCCTTCGATCGATCCGCAAAGCCCCTGAAGCCACCATGCCAGACGCACGCCACATCCGCCTTCTCATCCTCGGATCCGGCCCTGCCGGTTACACCGCCGCCATCTACGCCGCCCGGGCGAACCTCGAGCCCGTCCTCATCACCGGCATGGCTCAGGGCGGCCAGCTCATGACCACCACCGATGTCGACAACTGGCCCGCCGATGCCATGGGCGTTCAGGGTCCGGAACTCATGGAGCGCTTCCAGAAGCACGCCGAGCGGTTCGAGACCGAATTGGTGTTCGACCACATCCACACCGCCGATCTGTCGGTACGGCCGTTCCGCCTCGAGGGCGACGCCGGCGTCTACACCTGCGATGCCCTGATCATCGCCACCGGGGCTTCGGCCAAATATCTCGGACTCCCATCAGAGCAGGCCTTCATGGGCAAGGGCGTTTCCGCCTGCGCCACGTGCGACGGCTTCTTTTTCAAGGGTCAGGACGTCGCGGTCATCGGCGGCGGCAACACGGCGGTCGAGGAAGCGCTGTACCTTTCCAACATCGCGAAGTCCGTGACCGTGGTGCACCGCCGGGACCGCTTCCGCGCCGAGGCCATCATGATCGACAAGATCATGAGCAAGGCCGCCAACGGCAACGTGCGGATCGAGTGGAACCAGACGCTCGACGAAGTGCTCGGAGACAAGACCGGCGTCACCGGCGCCCGTCTGCGCAGTGCCCGCGGCGAGTCGACGAAGGACATCGCAGTGACGGGTGTCTTCGTCGCGATCGGCCACACGCCCAACACCCAGCTCTTCGAAGGCCAGCTCGACATGCGCAACGGCTACATCGTCACGCGCAGCGGCCTCGACGGGAACGCAACCGCCACCAGCATTCCCGGTGTCTTCGCGTCGGGGGATGTCCAGGATCACGTGTATCGTCAGGCGATCACGAGCGCCGGGACCGGTTGCATGGCGGCCCTGGACGCCGAGCGGTACCTCGAACATCACCGTTAGCCCATGCACCGAAGGGCAGCGCAACCCGCGGCTGCCCTCTCCCACCGATACACAGGCATGACACCATGGCCGAGCCGGACGACGATGATCTGGACGCCTTCCGGGAAGTGCTGCGCGACGTCGCGCCGCTGAAGGTGCCTCCTCGGGTGGTGGTGGAGACGCCACGACCGGCCCCGATCCCGACGATGAGCCGGCGCGACGAGGAAGCCGTACTGGCCGACAGCCTCAGCGATCCCCTCGACGGCGAGACGCTGCTCGAGATCGGCGAGGAACTCACCTATCGGCGCGACGGCATCCCACCCATGGTGCTCAAACGGTTACGTCGCGGCGAATGGGTCATCCAGGACAACCTCGACCTGCACGGCCTCACGGTGGATGCCGCCCGCCCCCTCCTCGCGAACTTCCTCCATGTCAGCGTCCGGCGCGGCGTGCGCTGCGTGCGCATCGTGCACGGCAAGGGCTACCGCTCCGTCGGCGGCACGCCGGTTCTGAAGGGCAAGGTCGCCCATTGGCTGCGGCAGCGCGACGAGGTGCTCGCATACATCCAGGCCCGGCCCGAGGACGGCGGCGGCGGCGCACTCCTGGTGTTGCTGAAGGGCGGGACCGGCACCGCGGCTTGACGGTGGTCGAGGCAGCCGATACGGTCCGCCGCGAGTTCACACGAATCCCTCGCCCCTTCATAAACCCAGCTGCTCCGTCTTAGTGCCCACCCTCCTCTCCGCCATCCTGCTCGGATTCTTCCTGGGCATGCGTCACGCCACGGATGCCGATCACGTGATCGCGGTATCCACCATCGTCGGTCGCGAGCGGCGTATCGGCGCTGCAGCGATGATCGGCGCGCTGTGGGGTCTGGGACACACCGCGACGGTCGGTGTCGTGGGTGCCGTCGTGATCCTCTTCGGCGTGACGATTCCTGCCGCCCTGGCGCAGGCGCTGGAGTTCTGTGTCGGCCTCATGCTGATCGGCCTCGGCATCGCGACCCTCGTCCGGTGGCTGCGCGCCGAGCGGAACGTCTACACGGCCGTCACACCCGCACCTTCCATGACGCCCCATCCGCACGCGCCCCGCGATTCGCTGGTGCTTGCCCGCCACGCCCACACCCATGGTCACGGCGACTTCGTGCACAGCCACCGACATGGGCACGGCCCTGGAGATCACGGGCACCCGGAGGATGCGACACCGGCGTCCTGGCTCGACCGACACTTCGGGAGGCTCGGGGTGTTCCAGATCGCTCGGCCGGTGTTGATCGGTGTCGTGCACGGTCTCGCAGGCTCGGCTGCGGTCGCCTTGCTCGCACTTGGAGCCATCCGGGATCCCTGGTGGGGGATGGCCTACCTCGTCGTGTTCGGTCTAGGGACGATGGCAGGGATGGTCCTGATCACCATGCTGATCGCCGCGCCGTTCGCCTGGTCGTCGGGCCGACTGCCGCGCGTCAACGCTGGCCTGCAGCTCGCGTCCGGGCTGCTCAGCCTGGTGTTCGGATTGGCGCTCGTGTACGGGATCGCGTCGGAGGCGGGATTCGTGAGCCTCGCCAGCCTGTTCCATTGAGCTGCTGGACGCCTTCGGCAGCACCGCGTCGGGAATGCGCGGGCCGCGCGACCAGGGCGCGTTCCTTGTTGCGACGCAGCAGCCACGCCATTAGACTTTGTGGCCTTTAGGTACTGGCTTCGGCCCCTTCCCTTGTAGCTCCTGAATCTCGCACTGGTGTCGACGTCACGCCCCGCATGCGGTCGTCCGTCGCTCCCGCTCCTCTGGCGTGACTTGCCGCCTGGAGCTGGTCGCCTCTCCCCCCAGAGTACCCCTGCCGCACCCGCGTTCCGCCACGATCCGCTCGGGCGGCACGATCGCATTCACGGAAAACCGATATGAACGCCTTCCGGCTCGCATGGCTCTCCAACGTCCGCAATGATCTGCTGGCGGGCCTCGTGGTCGCACTGGCACTGATTCCGGAGGCGATCGCCTTCTCGATCATCGCCGGCGTCGATCCCCGCGTCGGACTCTACGCCTCCTTTTGCATCGCCACGGTGATCGCGTTTGCGGGAGGGCGGCCGGGGATGATCTCGGCAGCAACGGGGGCGATGGCGCTCGTCATGGTCACGCTGGTGAAGGATCACGGCCTGCAGTACCTCCTAGCCGCGACCGTGCTGACCGGCGTGCTGCAGATCCTCGCGGGCTGGTTCCGCCTGGCGACGCTCATGCGTTTCGTGTCGCGCTCGGTGATCACAGGATTCGTGAACGCGCTCGCGATCCTGATCTTCATGGCGCAACTGCCCGAACTGACGAATGTCGGCTGGGAGGTCTACGCGATGGTGGCGGCGGGCCTCGGCATCATCTACCTGTTCCCCTACGTCACGAAGGCCGTGCCCTCGCCCCTGGTGGCCATCGTCGTCCTGACGGGTGTTGCCATCGGACTCGGACTGGACATCCGCACGGTCGGTGACCTCGGACAACTGCCGGACAGCCTGCCGATCTTCCTGCTGCCGGACGTCCCCCTGAACTTCGAGACGCTCCGCATCATCCTGCCGGTATCGGCCACACTGGCGGTCGTCGGACTGTTGGAGTCGATGATGACCGCGGCCATCGTGGATGACCTGACCGACACGCCTAGCCGCAAGAGCCGGGAGTGCGTCGGTCAGGGCATCGCGAACATCGCATCGGGATTCCTCGGAGGAATGGCGGGGTGCGCGATGATCGGCCAGTCGGTGATCAACGTGAAATCTG
Organism: Betaproteobacteria bacterium Ga0077532; assembly: GCA_001464895.1. Taxonomy (GTDB): domain Bacteria; phylum Pseudomonadota; class Gammaproteobacteria; order Burkholderiales. Next base: position 44,974 of record LNEE01000012.1, on the reverse strand, counting down.
GCGGTCGCGGCCGACTGTCCACCCTCTCGGCGGGTGTGTTCCTGCTGCTGTTGCTCGTGCTCGTCGGCGAATGGGTCGCGCGGATTCCCATGGCCGCGCTCGTCGCCGTGATGATCATGGTGTCCATCGGCACGTTCAACTGGGCATCGATCCGCAACCTTCGCACGTATCCCCGCAGTTCGAGTGCCGTGATGATCGCCACCGTGGTCGTCGTGGTGGCGACCCACGATCTCGCGCGCGGCGTGCTGGTGGGTGTGCTCCTGTCCGGATTCTTCTTCGCACACAAAGTGGGCCTCGTCCTCTTTGTGGGCTCGAAGTCGGAGGACGAGGGGCGGGTGCGGTCCTACCGCGTGGTCGGCCAGGTGTTCTTCGCGTCGGCCGAACGCTTCGTCGGCTACTTCGACTTCAAGGAGGTCATCGAGAAGGTCCGCATCGACGTGAGCCGTGCGCACTTCTGGGACATCACGGCGGTGAGCGCGCTCGACACCGTGGTCGTGAAGTTCCGCCGCGAGGGCACCGAGGTCGAGGTCATCGGACTGAACGAGGCCAGTGCGACGCTGGTGGATCGGTTCGGCGTGCACGACAAGCCCGATGCCGTCGAACAACTGATGGGCCACTGAGCGGAGCCCCCGATGAATCACGAGAACAAGGTGCTGGCCTGCGTCGATCAGTCCCGCTTCGCGGATTTCGTTGCCGACTACGCAGCATGGGCGGCCATCCGCCTCCAGGCGCCGCTCGAGTTCCTGCACATCCTCGATCGACATCCCGAAATCGCCAGCAGCGCGGACCACAGCGGAGCGATCGGTGTGGATGCCCAAGAGAATCTGCTGACCCGGCTGTCGGCGCAGGACGAGCAACGCACTCGCGCCGCTCGGGAGAAGGGACGGCTCTTCCTCAACGGCTTGAGGGAACGCGCCCTGTCGTCGGGCGCCCCCTCTGCCGACGTGCGCCAGCGCCATGGGGAACTCGAGACCACTCTTGTCGAACAGGAGCCCGGCGTACGGCTGTTCGTTCTCGGACGCCGCGGTGAATCCGCGGGATCCACCCAGCGGGATCTCGGGCGCAACGTCGAGCGCGTCGTTCGCGCCCTGCACAAACCGGTGCTCGCAGTCACCCAGGGCTTCCGGGAACCGCGTCGCGTGATGATCGCCTTCGATGGCGGCACGGTGACCCGGCGAGGTGTGGAACTCGTGGCCGGCAGCCCCTTGTTCCGCGGCTTGCCGATCCACTTGTTGATGTCCGGACGCGAGACCGCCGACGCACCGAAACAGATGGAATGGGCCCGGAAGACGCTTGAGGCCGCCGGCTTCGAAGCACCGACGCTGCTCGTTCCCGGCGATGCCGAGACCGTGATCGCCGAGAACATCCAGCGGCTCGACATCGACATCCTGATCATGGGGGCCTACGCGCACTCGCCTTTGCGCAGCCTGCTGTTCGGAAGCAAGACCTCGGACCTCCTGCGGTCGGCCACGATTCCGACGCTTCTTCTGCGCTGAAGCACGGCACTCGACGCACATCGCGAGCACGAGCCCGGAAATGCAACAGGGGCCGCTCGAACGAGCGGCCCCTGTGGTCTCCTGCCGGAGCGGTCCTGGTGGCCGCCCTCTACGGTCTCCTGACGGGGCAGATCTGAGTGCCGCCCTCGCAGATTCGTGTTCGACCCGCCTGCTTACTTGCTCCGCTTGCCGGCCTTTCGAAGATGCAGCCCCAGTCCGAGCAGGCCAAGACCCATCAGGGCGTACTCGCTCGGTTCCGGCACGGCGGGGATCCCGTTGAATTGCATCTCACCCACGCTGTAGGCACTGTCGCCGGCAATGGCGTAGATGCGCGCGTAACGTGCGGACACGGTCGGGAAGTCGATGCTCTCGATGTACTCGGGATCGCCGAGGACGCTGCTCATCGTGTCCATGCCGGAGCCGATTTCGCCATCGAACGAGAGGACGGTGAACAACGTGTTCCAGTTCGTGCCGTCCTCGGAAATCTGCACGCGGTAGAAGTCGTTGTTGTCCACGCTGAGCGTGACATCGGAGAGGGTGTAGAGCTGGCCGAAATCGACCGTCAGGATGACGGAGGTACCGAACCAGCTCACCGTGTTCGCGCCGTTGTAGACCGAGCTCTCCGCGGGGATGACTCCATCGTGGATGATGCCGGTGGCGCCCGTGAAGGTGCCCGTGCCGGACGAACTAACGACGGGGACGATGGAGATGGCGGAGGCGGTCCCGGTGGCTGCGATGAGGGCGGCCGCGGCAATTGCGTTGGTGATGAGCTTCAAGTCATGACTCCTGGCGGTTACGAGGCCCGGGGCTGAACGTGTCCGGGCACCTTGAACTGGCTTCTCCACGCCGTTGAGCAATTGGCGATCCAGATCACCAACCCGCTGAAATCACGAGGAGTTGTCACGGACGAATCTCACATCCGTCAAGATTCCCGACGACCTCCGGTACGCTGATCCGGCCCCCTACTCGTGATCCACCCGGAGCGCTTCCAGAAACCTCGAAACGAGGTTGTAGCCACCGATCGTGGCGGTCAGCTCCACGACCTGCGCAGGCGGAAAGTGCGCCCGGACCGCGGCGAACACCTCATCCGGCACGCGGATGGTCCGCGTCATAGCCGTCGTGTAAGCCAGGACCGCACGATCCTCCGGTGCAAACAGAGTCGAGGCCTCCCAGTTCTCCAGCGCCTGTAGCTGCGCGTCGGTCACACCCGCCGTCCGCGCGAACGGCACATGCTGATCGAACTCGTACTGCGCGCCGTTCAGCAGCGCCACCTGCAGGATCGCCAGTTCCCGCGCCCGCGCCGAGAGGTCGCACTTCTGCCGGATCGCCGTGAAGAAATCCAGCCAGGCCTCGGCGACGGTCGGGCTGTGCATCAGCACACGGTAGAGATTGAGCAGTCGACCACCGCGCGCCTCGCGGATGCGCGCGGCGAGCGGGACGAGATCCGGATGATCGCTGTCGTCGAGCAGGGGAAGACGAGCCATGGATGATGCCCCTCCGTGAATGGACGGCGAAGTGTAGGGCGAAGCACCTCCGGCCCGTTCAGACGACCCGGCTTTGCGATAATCGCGACGCTTCGGGATCTTCCGAGCTTCACTGGAACCGCACACATGGCAGACGTCATCGACTACGAGATCTTCGGCACCGAGATGCAGTACGTGGAGGTGGAACTCGACCCGGGCGAGGCCGCCATCGGCGAAGCCGGCAGCATGATGTACATGCAGGACGGCATCAGCCTCGAGACGATCTTCGGCGACGGCACCCAGCAGGGCGGCATCTTCGGCAAGCTGCTCGGTGCGGGCAAACGGCTGCTGACGGGCGAGTCGCTCTTCATGACGATCTACTCGAACCAGGGCACCGCCAAGCGCCGCGTGGCCTTTGCCGCCCCATACCCCGGCAAGATCGTCCCCATCGACCTCTCGAAGATCGGCGGGACGTTCATCTGCCAGAAGGACGCCTTCCTCTGCGCCGCGCGCGGCGTGTCGGTGGGCATCGCATTCCAGCGCAAGCTTGGCGCCGGCTTCTTCGGGGGCGAGGGTTTCATCATGCAGAAACTGGAAGGTGACGGCCTCGCGTTCATCCATGCCGGCGGGACCCTGATGAAGCGCGATCTCGCCCCCGGCGAGCGGCTCCGCGTGGACACCGGCTGTCTGGTGGGCATGCAGCCCAGCGTGAACTACGACATCGAATACGTCGGCAAGATCAAGACTGCGCTGTTCGGCGGCGAGGGGCTCTTCTTCGCGACGCTGCAGGGGCCCGGCGCGATCTATCTGCAGTCCCTTCCCCTGTCGCGCATGGCGAGCCGCATCTTCGCGGCGGCCCCGCAGACCGGCGGCGGCAATCGGGAGCAGGGGTCGATCCTCGGTGGCGTGCTGGGCGGTGCCGCGCTCGGTGGGTTGCTCGGCGGCGACGATTGAAGAACGTGGCCTCATCGGGGACAGGCCTGCTCTTCGGACCGGGCGTCGACCCCGCAGAGAATGCAGCCCGCTTTTCGGTGAGCGCGCTCGGCATCCAGTTCCAGGGGCTGCACGCCGCCCTCCACGTGCCGGCCTGGTCCGCGGTGCGATGGCGCAGGGGTGGCTTCAACGATACGCAGCTGCTGGTCGAGTGGACCACCCCCGCCGGGGAGTTTTCTCTCTCGGTGGGGGATGTCGCCTCGCAAGGTGCACTGCTCGCGCACTTACCCAGTGCCCCGAGCATCACGACGCGGCCATCGCAAACGACCCGCGCCGTGAGCAGTACGGTGATCGTCGTGCTCGTGCTCCTCCCGATCGTCGTCATCGGCCTGCTCCTGTGGCAGGCCGATCGCCTCATCGACTGGGCCGTCTCGAACATCCCCGTCGAGACGGAGATCCGCCTCGGCCGGGAAGCGTTCGCCCAGCAGCGCCAGGGCCTCGCGATCCTGGAGGATCACCCCGGGCTGCCCATGCTGCGGCAGATCGGCGCGCGACTGACCCAGGGATCCCCCTATCCGTACGAGTTCCACATCGCCCGCGACGAAGCGATCAACGCGTTCGCCATGCCCGGCGGCTTCGTCGTCGTGCACACCGGTCTCCTCGCAAGCGCGGACACTGCCGAGGAGCTGGCGGCCGTCGTCGCACACGAGGTGCAGCACGTGGAACGACGCCACGGGCTCCGCGGATTGGTGCATGCCGCGGGGTGGCGTGCCGTGCTGTCGCTCGTCCTCGGCAACACCGGTGGGTCCATCGCCGGATCGTGGGTGGAGAACCTGGGCGACCTCCGCTTTTCCAGAAGCCAGGAGACCGACGCCGATCTGGAGGGCGTCAAGGCGCTGGTCCGCGCGGACATCGATCCGCAGGGCATGGTCGCGTTCTTCTCGCGGCTCGCGAAGGATCCGAGCCACCTGCCTGCGCTACTGTCCTCGCATCCGGCGAGCACGGAGCGGATGACTGCGGTGCGGGCTGCCCTGCCGAAGGATCGGGCGTACCCACCGCTCCCCTACGACTATCAGCGCCTCCGCGGCGCGGCAAAGTGACGGGCACCATGGACCTCCGCCATCTCGTCCGCACCATCCCCGATCATCCGAAACCAGGCATCCTCTTTCGCGACATCACGACACTGCTCGCCGACGCCGCCGGGCTTCGCGAGGCCGTGACGCGGCTCGCCGCCCCGTTCTCGCAGCAGAGAATCGTCCAGGTCGCGGGCGTCGAGTCCCGCGGCTTCATTCTCGGCGCGCCGGTGGCCGTCGCGCTTGATGCCGGCTTCGTGCCCCTGCGCAAGGCGGGCCGCCTCCCGGCCGACACGCTCGGCACCGACTACACGCTCGAGTACGGCACCGACCGCCTCGAGATCCACCAGGACGCCCTGCGCCCTGGAGACCGCGTGCTGATCGTTGACGACCTCCTCGCGACCGGAGGCACGGCCGCCGCCGCGGTGCGTCTCGTGCGCATGGCGGGTGCCACGGTCGTGGCGTGTGCGTTCGTGATCGAACTGCCCGACCTCGGCGGGCGTGCTGTCCTGACTGACGCCGGGATCGACGTGCACGCCCTCGTGTCCTTCGAAGGTCACTGACGACGGTGCCGTCCAGTGGGGCCGTGCGCCAGTCGCGGATCCCGACCTCGACGCCTTGACTTCCCACCCACGGCCCCCTACCGTCGCCGTTAACATCTTAACGACGCCGCAGTTGCTGCGGTTCACGGGGAGGTAGGCAGGCGTGACGCTGTCCCCACGCGGTGCAACCGCGCTCACCATGCCCGCGGACGCCCTCGTCTACGGTGTCCTGCTGAACGTCCAGGCGGACATCGCCCGGATGGGCCAGCAACTCAGCGCACCGCCCTACAAGGCACCGCCCCGTGCCCCCATCCTCTACGTCAAGCCGGCCAACACGCACGCGGCGCACGGCGCCATCGTGACGCTCCCGGCAGGCGCATCGTCCGTCACCGTCGGTGCCACGCTCGGCCTCGTGGTCGGGCGCACAGCCTGTCGTCGCTCGCCGGCGAACGCCCTCGAGGTGCTGGCCGGCGTGACCCTCGTCCTCGATCTCTCGCTCCCGCATGCCAGCGTGTATCGACCGCCGATCGTGGAGAAGTGCTTCGACGGCGCCTGCCCGATCGGCCCGTGGCTCGCACCGGTGGCGATGCTTGGCGATCTCGCGAGCGCGGTCGTCCGCACGAGCATCGACGGCGTGGCCACCGCGGAGACGCGATTCGATGCGCTGGTCAGGTCGATACCGCAACTCCTCGCGGACATCACGGCCTTCATGACCCTGCATCCGGGCGACGTCCTCCTCGCAGGACTGCCGCTCACGCTCCCCGAGGCCCGCGCGGGACAGCGGATCGCCGCGAGCGCCGACGGTCTCGGCACACTCGAGGTTCTGCTCGCGGATGGAGGTGCTCGATGAGGCACGCGCGCGTCGCCTTCGATGGTGCGATCCACGACGCGGTGGATGATCACGACGACCTTCTGCTCGACGACGGCCGGCGGGTCGGTGCACACGAGGTCGTATGGCTGCCGCCGATCGTCCCGCGCACCGTGCTCGCTCTCGGGCTCAACTACGCCGACCACGCCAAGGAATTGGCCTTCGCGCCACCGACGACACCGCTCGTCTTCCTGAAAGGCCGCAACACCTTCGTCGGACACCGGGCCACCACGCCGAGACCCGCGGAGGCCACGTTCATGCACTACGAGTGCGAGCTGGCCGTGGTCATCGGCGCGACGGCACGCAACGTCGGGCGGGAGACCGCCTACGAGCACGTCGCGGGCTACATGGTCGCGAACGACTATGCGGTGCGCGACTACCTCGAGAACTACTACCGCCCGAACCTGCGCGTGAAGAGCCGCGACCGGTGCACGCCGCTCGGCCCGTGGCTCGTGGACGCCGCTGACGTCCCAGACCCCATGGCGCTCGAGCTTTCCACCACGGTCAACGGCACGACGGTGCAGCGGGGCAACACGCGGGACATGGTGTTCGACATCCCGGCCCTCATCGCCTATCTCAGCAGCTTCATGACGCTGTCGGCGGGCGACGTGATCCTCACCGGCACGCCCGAGGGCTCGGTCGACGTCCGGCCCGGCGACGAGGTGGTCTGCGAGATCGCGGGGGTCGGTCGGCTCGTCAACACGATCGTCGCCGAGTCGTAGGGAGCACGCCGCCATGGGTCGACTCGCACTCGCCGCAAAGATCACGCACGTGCCTTCGATGTACCTGTCCGAACTCCCCGGCAAGCACCACGGATGTCGCGAAGGCGCGATCCGCGGCCATCGCGAGATCGGCGCCCGCTGCCGGGCGCTGGACGTGGACACCATCGTCGTGTTCGACGTGCACTGGCTCGTCAACGCCGGCTACCACGTGAACTGCGCGCCGTCGTTCAAGGGCGTCTACACGAGCAACGAACTGCCCCACTTCATCCGGAACATGCCCTACGAGTACGCGGGCAATCAGAAGCTCGGGCACCTGATCGCGGAAACCGCCACGGCGCACGGCGTACCCACCCGGGCCCACGATGAGACCACGCTCGAACTCGAGTACGGCACGCTCGTCCCGATGCGCTACATGAACGAGGACGGACGCTTCCGCGTGGTGTCCGTGGCGGCGTGGTGCGCGTGGCACGACCTGCAGGACAGCCGGCGCCTGGGCGCGGCCGTGCTGGAGGCCATCGACAAGAGCGACAGCACCGTGGCCGTGCTCGCGAGCGGCTCCCTCTCGCATCGCTTCAACGACAATGGGAGTCCGGAGGAATCGATCCACGAGATCAGCCGCGAGTTCCACCGGCAGGTGGATCTCCGCGTGATCGACCTGTGGCGTGCCGGCGACTTCCGCACCTTCTGTGCGATGCTGCCGGAGTACGCGAAACTCTGCGACGGCGAAGGCGGCATGCACGACACGGCGATGCTGCTGGGTCTTCTCGGATGGGACACCTACGACCGCCCGGTTGAGATCGTCACCGACTATTTCGCCAGCTCGGGCACGGGCCAGATCAACGCCGTGTTCCCGCTGGCCTGAGCAGGAGAGCGCCATGCCCCATCTCACCATCGAGTACACCGCCAACCTGAAGGACGAGGCCGAGATCCCTGCGCTGCTGAAGAAGGCGAATCGCGTGCTGATCGACCAGGGCAGCGTCTTCCCCATCGGCGGAATACGCTCGCGGGCGATCGAGATCACCGACTGGTGCATCGCGGACGGCGAGGACGACTACGCGTTCGTGCACGTCACGCTGAAGATCGGTGCGGGCCGCGAGGATGCCGTGAAGCGCCGTGCCACCGATGCGCTCTTCGCGACGATCAAGACACACTTTGCCGATCTCTACGACCGGCGCTATCTGGCGCTCTCGATGGAACTCGTGGAGTTCTCCGAGGGCGGCACATACAAGCACAACAACCTCCACGCGAAGTTCCGCAAGTCCTGACCCCGCATCAGGCCTGGTGGCGCATCCACCGCCCCTGTAGGAGTGGCCCATGGCCGCGAGAGCGGTCAATGCACCAAGGAAGCGCTTCAACCGGAACGATCGCTTTCGCGGGCATGGCCCGCTCCTACAAAAGCGTGGCTTTTCTCGGCAGCGGGTGGCGCATCCACCGCCCCCTGTAGGAGCGGCCCATGGCCGCCTCTCGGGCCTGACGGCCCGCGGCGGCTTGGCCGCAGGACGTACCAACAAGGGGAGGACCCCTTGTATATCCCCCCGTCGATGCGCCACCGGCCGGGGAGATAGTCACGCCCCTGTAGGAGCGGCCCATGGCCGCGAAAGCGGTCGATGCACCAAGGAAACGCTCCAACCGGAACGATCCCTTTCGCGGGCATGGCCCGCTCCTACAAAAGCGCGGCTTTTCTCGGCAACGGGTGGCGCATCCGCCGCCCCCTGTAGGAGCGGCCCATGGCCGCGATAGCAGTCGATGCAAGAAAGCGCTTCAACCGGAACCATCGCTTTCGCGGGCGTGGCCCGCTCCTACAAAAGCGTGGCTCATTCCAGCAGCAGAACGCCTATGCCCCGATCCGCGGAATCCGGTGCGTCCCCAGCGCCATGCACACGTTCTTCGTCTCCATGTAGAAGTCGAAACTCCAGTCGCCGCCGTCGCGCCCGATACCGCTCGCCTTCATGCCGCCGAAGGGCGCGGGCAGATGGCGCACGTTCTCGGAGTTGATCCACAGCATCCCGGCCTCGAGCGTTCGCGCCATCCGCATCGCCCGGCCGACGTCGCTGGTCCACACGTATCCGGTCAGTCCGTACTGGACATCGTTCGCGATCGCCACCGCGTCTGCTTCGTCGTCGAAGGGCAGGACGGTGAGCACCGGGCCGAAGATCTCCTCCCGCGCGATGCGCATGCGCGGGTTCGCGTGCGTGAACAGCGTTGCGTTCACGTAGTTGCCCGCGGCCAGCGCTGCGGGGACGTCTCCACCGGCCCGCACGGTGGCGCCCTCCGCCCGCGCGATGCGGAAGTACTCCGTGACCTTCTCGAAGTGACGCGGATGGATGAGCGGCCCCAGTTCGGTCGCGGGGTCGAGCGGGTGTCCCACGCGGATCCGGGCGATGCGCGCGGCGAGCTTCTCGACGAACGCGTCGTGGATGGAACTCTGCACCAGCAGGCGTGAAGACGACGTGCACCGTTCGCCGTTCAGGCTGTAGATCATGAAGAGCACCGCATCGACGGCCCGGTCGAGATCGGCGTCTGCGAAGACGATCACGGGGTTCTTGCCCCCCAGCTCGAAGTGCACGCGCTTCAGCGTCGGGGCGCCCTGCGCCATGATCGCCGAGCCGGTCTTCGATTCCCCGACGAACGAGATCGCCTTCACGTCGGGATGCTCGGTGAGGGCCTTGCCGGCCTCCTCCCCGAAGCCGTGGACGAGATTCGTGACGCCTGCGGGGACGCCAGCCTCGAACAGGATCTCGGCGAGCAGCAGGGCCGACAGCGGACTCCACTCGGCCGGTTTGTGCACCACCGTGCAGCCGGCCGCCAGCGCCGGCGCGATCTTCCACGTGGAGAGCATGAACGGCGTGTTCCACGGCGTGATCACTCCCACCGGACCGATGGGTTGCCTGAGCGTGTAGTTGAGGTGCTCGGAAGTGGGCAGCGCCTGGCCGTCACAGGCGTCCGGCGCGCGATCTGCAAAGAAGCGGAAGTTCTCCGCCCCACGCACGGCAGCCTTCGCCATGTAGCGGATCGGCTGTCCGGTATCCATGCTCTCGACGAGTGCGATCTCGTCGCCGCGAGCTTCGATCAGGTCCGCGACCCGGTGGAGGATCCGCTTGCGCGATTCGCCGGGCAGGTCGCGCCAGGCCGGGAATGCCCCCTTCGCGGCCGCGACGGCGGTATCGATGTCGGAGGCTGTTCCGCGCGCGACCTCGCACAACACCGAGTTGTCGACGGGCGTTTCGTTCACAAATCGACGGCCCTCTCCAGGGGCCACGGCGCGGCCGGCGATGAAGTGGGGAACGCACGCGCTTCGAAAGCGCTCGAGATGGCGGGAAGCCTGCTCGAGATTCGTGGTCAGCCCGGGGCTCGCGGGTTGGTCGGTCATCTGGCGCTCCGGCGTGGGTGGTGAACCCGCCCCCGGAGGCACGGGTGGAGCAGTCGGGAGACTCAACCCCGGACTGTTTAACATCGCAAATAGTTTCACCCAGTCCGGGAGACGTCAAGCCATCGAAAACCTCACGCCGCGGCGAGTCTGAACCTGGCGCCGACCTCCGCCAGTTCCCGCGCCTGCCCTTCGATCCGGCTCACTTCCGCATCGACGCTGTCGGCCATCTCGACGCCGGCAGCCGCCACTTCGGCCGACGCCTCCGCGTGCCGCTGGGCCAGTTCGACGGCGCTGGCGTGCTCCGCCAGCGTGACCTCGATGGCGTGCGCCAGACCCTGGGACCGGTTCGCGCCTTCCGCCACGCGGGCGACCAGGGCGGCGGTCCGATCGGTCTCCTCCCGCGCATCGGTGACCCGTTGGGCAGCACTCCCCACCGTCGAACGCACGCCATCCGCGCGTTGGTTCAAGTCAGCCAGGGTCCCACTGATGCCCTCGCTCGCCTTGGAAGCACGGAGCGCAAGCTTGCGCACCTCGTCCGCGACGATCGCAAAACCACGACCGCTCTCCCCGGCCCGCGCCGCCTCGATGGCGGCATTCAGCGCGAGAAGATTGGTCTGCTCCGCCACCTTGCGTACATCCGACGCAAGCGCCTCGGCACGCCCGATCTCCCGGTGCAGCACCTCCATGTCGTTCACCACGGCGTCCGACGCCTGGACGGAAGCCTGCAGCGATGACTCGAGGCGGCCCAGGGCGAGATCGGCCTCGGTCGCGAGCCCCGCAGCATCCCGGGCCACGGTACCTGCCTCGCTCGCGGACTCCCCGATGGCCATGGCCGAGCGCCCCATAGCGCTCAGGAGTCCGGTGGTCTCGGCAGCCTGGTCGGCCAGCGTCCGATGACGCTCCCGTGCTTCCGCAGCGTGCCGTGAGAGCACGCGGGTGGCGGACGACAACGGATCGATGGACTCGACGACGGAGTGGAGGAGTGCCGCGAGCCGGACGTGCATCCGACCGAATGCCTCGGTCAGGCTGCCTGCGGGCGCTTCCCCGACCGGACGGGTGAAGTCGCCCTGCGCCAAGCGCTCCGCAGCTGCAACCACGACCGCCGGTTCCGCACCGAGTCGGCGAAGGATGACCCGGGTGCCATGGAGACCGACGGCCACTGCCGTTGCGACGCCCAGCACCAGAAAGACGAGAAAGGTCCATCGGACCCCGGACGCAGCGCCAGAGAGGGCCGCTTCGTTGGCCGCCGCAAAGCGGTTGCCGAGAACGACGGTCTGGTCGACACCCTGACGATGCGCGAGGTACAGGCCATGAAGCTGTTCGCGAGCCGCCTCCATGGCGGCGGCATCCCCACGCTTCGCTGCGGGGAGAAACGCCTCGTGGAGCAGTTCGAAGAACCGGGCCGCCTCGACAGTCTGGGCACCGAGGAGTGAGGCTTTCAGTGCCGGCTCGAACGCAACGCCTTCCCAATAGCTGCGCCGGGCAGCGAACTCGGATTCGAGCCGCTCGAGTGTGCCGATCGCCGCGTCACGATCGGCGGCAGACCTGGCCTCCACCGCAAGCGACACCTGAAGCCGCGCCTCGATCACATACAGCGGTGGCGGCAGGATGTCGGCCACGACGTCCTTGCCGAGTCCGACACCAGCTGCCGATCGCTCTATCGTTGCCAATCCGACCAGACCCGCGCCGCCCATCGCGAGGCTGCCGATCACCGGCAGTAGTGCCATCCTGAGCAACAGCGAGCGGATACCCATTCGACGCCCCATGTTTCGATCTCCCGTGCTCCGCAGAGGCGGAGCCTGCCGGCGGGCTTCACGCTGAGACCCGCCACTCTTCGAGGCGCAGCGGCCCCAGGAACGGGCGTGGCTGCGCATGACCGAAGCATTTACGGCAGACGTCACCCGGAATGGAGGGCGACCGTGCAGGGCAACGAAGTATCGGCGGCGCGCCTACTGCTGTTGCTGCGACTGGATCGCCTGCGTCGCCGTCACGGGAATGCCGACGCCGTAGTCGGGGCGTCTGCGTAGATCCAGCGTGAGAGGGAACTGCGGACTGGACTGCTCGGGCCGGTACGGCATGGGACCAGGCGTGTGGCCCATCGCCTGGAAGCGGGCGACCCGCCGGGCCTCGGCCTCGTTGGCGTTCACGGGGAATCGCTGATAGTTGCGACCACCGGGGTGCATCACGTGATAACTGCAACCGCCCACGGCCCGGCCGGCGAACGTGTCGTAGAGGTCGAAGACCAGCGGCGTGTGGACGCCGATGGTCGGGTGCAGTGCAGCGGGCGGAGACCATGCCTTGTAGCGCACTCCCCCAACGTACTCGCCGCGCGTGCCGGTCGGTGCCAGCGGCACCGGCCGGCCGTTGCACAGGAGCGCGAAACGGTGCCCGTGCATGTGGCGCACCTTGACCTGCACGCGCTCGACCGAGGAGTCGACGTAGCGCGTCGTGGCGCCCGCCTGTGTCTCCTCACCCATGACGTGCCACGGTTCCAGCGCCTGCCTCACCTCCAGCTCGATGCCCTGGTAGACCACGGTCCCGAACCGCGGGAACCGGAACTCGAAGAATGGCGCGAACCACTCCACCTCGAACGCATAGCCGGCAGCGTTGAGGTCCGCCACGACGTCCTCCATGTCCTGCGCGACGAAATGCGGCAGCATGAAACGGTCGTGGAGGCTGGTGCCCCAATCGACGAGATCGCCCTCGTACGGCGTGCGCCAGAAGCGCGCGACGAGCGTGCGCAGGAGCAGCAGTTGCACGGCGCTCATCTGCCAGTGCGGCGGCATCTCGAACGCGCGGAACTCCAGCAGGCCGAGACGCCCGGTGGCGCCGTCGGGCGAATAGAGCTTGTCGATGGAGAACTCGGCGCGGTGCGTGTTCCCGGTGACGTCCACCAGCAGGTTGCGCAACAGGCGATCGACCAGCCACGGCGCGACGGTCTCCTCACCGGCCTTGGTCTGGCGGGCCATCTCGTCGAAGGCGATCGATAGCTCGTAAAGGCTGTCGTCCCGCGCCTCGTCGACACGCGGTGCCTGGCTCGTCGGACCGATGAACATGCCCGAGAACAGGTACGAGAGCGCGGGGTGGTTCTGCCAGTAGGCGATGAGGCTGCGCAGGAGATCCGGACGCCGCAGCAGCGGACTGTCGACGGGGGTGGCACCGCCTATCGTCACGTGATTGCCGCCCCCGGTGCCCGTGTGCTTGCCATCGAGCATGAACTTCTCGGTCGAGAGGCGCGTGAGGCGTGCCTCCTCGTAGAGGGTCCGGGTGTTGTCGACGAGCTGACGCCAGTTCGGCGCGGGATGCACGTTGACCTCGATCACGCCCGGGTCCGGCGTGACGAAGAGTCTTGTCAGCCGCGGATCGGCCGGGGGTAGATAGCCTTCGATCCGGACCGGCAGTCGGGTGCGCGCGGCAGCTTCCTCGATGCGGGCCACGAGGGTCACGTACTGCTCGAGCGTCGAGAGCGGCGGCAGGAACACGTTGACGACGCCATCGCGGACCTCCACGCAGAGCGCCGTCTTGATCACGGGGCGCACGACGGGCGAGGCCGATTCGCTCTCCTGAACTTCCACGGGATGCAGGAGGCTCGTCGGCAGCGGCTTGCGTTCGTCGAACGGGTCGGGGTGGACGATGACCTCCTCGTCCTCCGGCGCCTGCCAGGGCAGCGAGCCGAGCGGCAGCCGATAGCCGATGGGCGAATCGCCGCCGACGAGATAGAGATGCTCGCGGCGCAGGGGCCACGCGGAACTCTGCCATCCCGGCGCCGTCGCCGCCGGCGCCAGCGGCAGCACCCAGCCCTTCACCTGGCCGAGCGCGTTGTCGAGGAGTTTCGCGAGACTGGAACGACCCGCCGCCGTGGCGAGATCGCGCTCCAGCGGATCGACGTTCGCCGGCAGGCGGGCCTCGTCGGTCACGGCCGCCCAGATGTCTTCATAGGCCGGCACCAGCCGCCGGGTCGGGAGCCCGAGCAGCCCGCACAGGGTCTGGCTGAACCGCTCGGCGTCCGTTGCGCTGGCAGCACCCTTGCGATCGCCGGCGAGCAGTGACGGATCGTTCCAGAGCGGGACGCCGTCTGCCCGCCACAGCACGCCGAGCGCCCAGCGCGGCAGCGGCTCGCCCGGGTACCACTTGCCCTGACCGTGATAGAGCATCGCGCCGGTCGAGAAGCGATCGCGCAGGCGCAGCAAGAGGTCCCCCGCCAGTTCGCGCTTGCGGTCGCCGAGCGCGGTGAAGTTCCACTCGACGCCGTCCATGTCGTCGGCCGAGACGAACGTCGGCTCGCCACCCATCGTGAGACGGACATCGTGGGCAGCCAGTTGCGTCTCGACGGACTCCCCCAGGGCGTCGATGCGTTCCCACTGCGCCTCGGTGTACGGCCGGGTCACGCGCGGATCCTCGTGGACCCGCGTGACTTCCATGCGGAAACCGAAGGTCACTTCGCAGACATCGGTGAACCCCGTGACCGGGGCGGCGCTCGATGGCTGCGCGGTGGCCGCGAGCGGGATGTGCCCCTCGCCCGCCATGAGACCCGACGTCGCATCGAGCCCGACCCAACCGGCGCCGGGCAGGAACACTTCGGCCCAGGCGTGAAGATCCGTGAAGTCGGCCGCGGGGCCTGCAGGACCGTCGATCGCCTTGATGTCGGCAGTGAGCTGCACGAGATAGCCGGAGACGAAACGGGCCGCAAGTCCAAGGTGCCGCAGGATCTGAACGAGCAACCAACCGGAATCGCGGCACGAGCCGCTGCCCTTGGAGAGGGTCTCCTCCGGCGTCTGCACACCCGGCTCGAGGCGGACGATGTAGCTCACCGCCTGCTGCACGCGCTGGTTCAGATCGACGAGCATGTCGACGGTGGCGACCGGCGACGACAGCCGCTCGCGCCTGTACTTCTCGACCCACGCAGCGAGCTGCGGCGTCAGCGGGTCCGTCTCGAGGAAGGGCGCCAACTCGCGCCGTGTGACATCGGTGTACTCGAAGGGCACGTGCTCCGCGCTCTTCTCGAGGAAGAAGTCGAACGGGTTGATGACCGTCATGTCGGCGACGAGATCCACGACGATCTTCAATTCGCGGGTCTTCTCGGGAAAGACGAGTCGCGCCACGAAGTTGCCGTAGGGATCCTGCTGCCAGTTCAAGAAATGCTTCGCCGGGCTGACCCGCAGCGAGTAGCTCTCGATGGGCGTCCGGCAGTGGGCCGCGGGCCGCAGTCGCACCTCGTGCGGCGTGAGGTTCACGGGCCGATCGAACCGGTAGTGGGTCTCGTGATAGAGGGCGACGCGGATGGTCATGGTGGACTTCTGAGTCTGGACGTTCGACGTGGGGCGTTCGGCGCTAGGCGTCGGGAACGAAGAGGATGACTGCCGTGGACACGGGGGGTCTGTGCGCAACCGCACAGCAGCGCAGCGGGCACCCGAAGCCCGCACCCGGCCGCGTGATGAAGGTCAG
Source organism: Betaproteobacteria bacterium Ga0077532 (assembly GCA_001464895.1). Taxonomy (GTDB): domain Bacteria; phylum Pseudomonadota; class Gammaproteobacteria; order Burkholderiales. The sequence goes on along the minus strand of LNEE01000012.1, from coordinate 29,062 downwards.
GCGACCGAACGGCTTCGGACAGGCATGTTCGACGAACGATGCATCGCGGGATGCCGAGGCCTGGAAAACGGTCCGACTCAGGACACCCAGTCGGGATTGGGCAGCTCGCCGAACACGCGGCGCAGACCGCCGCCCCAACCCTGGCGCAACATCGTGAAGTACGGATCGCCCTCGCCGATGCGACGATGGATGCCCACACGCAGGGAGTCCCGCGGGTACCACAGCACATCGATCGGCAGACCGACGGAGATGTTCGAGCGGATCGTCGAATCGAAGGAGATCAGCACGCATTTCGCCGCTTCCGCCATCGGCGTGGCGCTGGTGACCACGCGATCGATCACGGGCTTGCCGTACTTGCTCTCGCCCACCTGGAAGTAGAGGTTCTCGGGTGTCGCTTCGATGAAGTTGCCCTGCGAGTAGATGTTGAAGAGCCGAGGTTCCTCGCCCTTGATCTGCCCGCCGAGCACCAGTGTCGCGCTGTAGTCGACATTGCTCTGCATCAGGTACGGACCATCGCGCCGCTGCATCTCGCGCAACGCATCCCCCACGATGTTCGCGACGTCGTACATGCTGGTCGCGGTCCAGATGGTCTCTCGACCCGGTTCCGCCTTCGCGTGCCGGTCGAGGATGTTGGTCACGCCCTGCGTCATCGCAAGGTTGCCGGACGACAGCAGCACCATCACGCGGTCGTCCTTCTTCTCGTAGACCTTCATCTTGCAGAACGTGGCGATGTGGTCCACGCCCGCGTTGGTCCGCGAGTCGGAGGCGAAGAGCATGCCCGAGTCGAGCAGCAAGGCTACGCAGTACGTCACGATCCGTCCCTGACTGTTGGTCTTGTGTGAAGGCCACGACTGTAGCCAGTTCGGCGGTCGCCGTCACGCGGCCAACCGGCGCGTGTCCACGGCGAAGAACGCGCGGTTGATCTCGCCGCCCAGTTCGTGCACCCGCTGCAGGAACTCGGTGAGGTACTCATGCAGACCGTAGGCGAAGAGGATGTCCATCCGCCCGTAGTGGAGGGCTGCGTGCATCTCGCCCGCGATCCGGAGGGCCTCCTGTTCGCCGGGCCCGCAGATGTGCTGCAGGATGTCGTACACCTCGTTCATGCACGCATGGAGGCTGCGCGGCATGTCGGCGCGGAGGATCAGGAGCTCCGCCACCTTGAGCGGCGCGATGACGTCCCGGTACACCTTCCGGTACGACTCGAACGACGACACCGAACGCAGGACGGCGGCCCACTGGTAATAGTCGACGGCACCACCGACGTCGTCCACCGACGGAAGCAACACGTGGTACTTCACGTCGAGGATGCGCGCCGTGTTGTCGGAGCGCTCCATGAAGGTACCGAGGCGGTTGAAGTGGAACGCCTCGTCGCGCAGCATCGTCCCCACCGTCACGCCGCGGAACAGGTGCGACCGTTCCTTCACCCACTCGAAGAAATCGACCACGCGATCGGAGGCCATGCGCTCCTCCGACAAGCGCTGCACCTCCAGCCAGGTGCCGTTGATGACCTCCCACATCTCGGAGGTGATGCTCCCTCGCACAGCCCGTGCATTCTCGCGTGCCGCACGGGCGCACGAGTAGATGCTCGAGGGATTATCGGGGTCGAGCACCATGTAGCGCATGACGCCGGTGGCGTTCACCTGACTGTATCGGCCGCCGAACGGGTACAGCGTGCCGGTGATGTTGAGCGGCGCGAACCACTCCTGATCCGCGAGGCGCGGATCCTTCGGCACGAGCGACATGCGATAGGTGACGTCGAGCATCCGCGCGGTGTTCTCCGCGCGCTCGACGTAGCGGGCCATCCAGTAGAGGTTGCTTGCGGTTCTGCTCAGCATCGGATTCGGCTTTCGGACGTTCGACAGGAGTGGGGTTGGGCGGCGGTCAGCGGGCCTGAGACAGGCACCGCTTCGGCCGCATCTGGCGCACGCATCATTCGAGCACCCATGTGTCTTTCGTGCCGCCACCCTGGGACGAGTTGACGACCAGCGACCCCTCGCGGAGAGCCACGCGTGTGAGGCCGCCCGGGCACATCACGATCTCCTTACCCGAGAGCACGAACGGGCGGAGATCGATGTGCCGCGGTGCGACGCCCTGCTCCACGAAGATCGGGCAGGTGGAAAGGGAAAGCGTGGGCTGCGCGATGAAGTTCTCGGGCGAATCGAGAATTCGCAGACGATAGGCGTCCCGCTCCCGCTCTGTGCTGGTGGGCCCGATCAACATCCCGTAGCCACCCGACCCGTGGACCTCCTTCACCACCAGCTCCGGCAGGTGGGCAAGGGTGTATTCGAGATCCTCGCGATTCCGCAGCTGATACGTCGGCACGTTGTTCAGCAGCGGCTCCTCGCCGAGATAGAAGCGGATCATCTCGGGGACGAACGGATAGATCGATTTGTCGTCCGCGATCCCGGTGCCCACGGCATTGCAGAGCGTGACGCGGCCGGCGCGGAACGCCCGCACGAGGCCCTTCACGCCCAGCACGGAGTCCGATCGGAACACCTCGGGATCCAGGAAATCGTCGTCGATGCGACGATAGACGACGTCCACCCGCTGGGGACCGTGCGTCGTCCGCATGTAGACCGTGTCGTCGTCGTCGACGAACAGATCGGCCCCCTCGACGAGTTCGATGCCCATCTGCTGGGCGAGGAACGCGTGCTCGAAGTACGCACTGTTGAACTGCCCTGGCGTGAGCAGCACGACCGTCGGGTTCTCGACCTGCGGTTGCGCGACGGACCGCAGCGTGTCGAGCAGAAGGTCGGGATAGTGCTCGACCGGCGCGACCGACTGCTGCGAGAAGAGTTCGGGCACGAGCCGCATCATCATCTTGCGGTTCTCGAGCATGTACGAGACGCCCGACGGTGTGCGGAGATTGTCCTCGAGGACGTAGTACTCGCCCGCCCCGGCCCGGACCAGGTCGATGCCGGCAATGTGCGCATACACGCCTCCCGGCACCTCGACGTCCACCATCTCGGGGCGATACAGCTTGTTCTGCAGGACGCGATCGGCCGGAATGCGGCCGGACCGAAGGATCTCCTGGCCGTGGTAGACGTCCTTCAGGAACGCGTTGAGCGCCTGCACCCGTTGGCGCAGCCCCCGCTCGAGCTTCCGCCATTCCTCGCCGGGGATGATGTGCGGAAGCATGTCGAACGGGATGAGGCGCTCGGCGCCAGCCTCTTCGCCGTACACCGCGAAGGTGATCCCGACGCGGTGAAACAGCATGTTGGCGGCTTCGCGCATCTGCCGGATGCGGTCCGGGGACGTGGCAGCGATCCATTCGGCGACACCGGTGTAGTGCTTTCGGACGGTGCCGTCGGAGGTGTACATCTCGTTGAAATTGGCGGCGTACGTCATGGCGTTAGGCACACGGATCTCCCTGTCTGCACATCTGTGGTGCAACCCATGTGCCACCCATGGAATCTCTTGTTTTATTTTTCATTATCAGAATCCTGCAAGAGATTGTTAATGTTTTACATTTCATGTTGCGGAGCACCACCTGCGTGCCCAGACACGCCACCCGCACAACTATGGGGCTGACGGCACGCCCCGACCCTCAGGTGCCCGTACGCAGTGCGGCGGCCACCCGGACCACCTGCTGCACGGTGGCCACGAGCGTCGCGATCTGCCCGGGATCCGTGAGCCGGTCGGCCGCGTCGAAGGCCTGACTCGCGCGCGGCACTCCCAGCCGCTTCGGCACCACGAGGCAGCCGAGATTCATCAGGATGCCTCTCAACATCTCCATCGCACGGATGCCGAACATCACGCCACCGGCTGCCGAACACAACCCCACGACCTTGCCGTCGTAGGGCACCGTGCCGGCCTCGTCACCATCCTGTCGGGAGACCCAGTCGATCGCATTCTTGAGCGCCCCGGTGATCCCCGCGTTGTACTCCGGGCAGGCGATGACGAAGGCGTCGTGGGCGATGAAGAGATCCTTCAGCTTCCGCGCGTTAGGGGGCAGTCCAGACGCCGACTCGAGATCGCCGTCGTACACCGGCAGCGGGTAGTCCTTCAGATCGATGAACGTGGCGTCGGCGCCGGACTCGCGCACCACTTCGGCAGCGAGGCGCGCGAGCTTCTTGTTCAAGGATGCCGTCCGCAGACTGCCGGCGAACACGAGCACCCGGACGGGCATGCGGACAGGGTTGAGGACGGCGTCGGAACCCGGTTCGGGCACTGCGGACTGAGACATGCACAACTCCTCTGGACGGTGTGTCGTCAGTCTACCCTCGACCGGTGCGGCACCCCCATCGATCAGGCCACCGGCATGTCCATGTAGCTCACGTGCGCCGACACCACCCGCCAGCCCTCGGGCATCCGCACCCAGGTCTGGCTCTGGCGTCCGATGCGCGGGCCGGGTGGTCGGAGGAACTCCGTGTTGGCCGTCGCGAAGTCCTCGCCGTAGGTGGTGATCACCGTATTGCGGATGGTGCGAGCGAGACCAAGGGACGATCGCCCGGAACGGAACGCGGCGATCGCCTCGTAGCCGTAGAGGTTCTCGGTGATCCCGTAGCGCAGCGTCAGCGGGCTGTTCCAGAACAGTTCGTCGAGAACGGCAACGTCGTTGCTGGTCAGCGCCGCCTCGTAGCGTGCGAAGGCCTCGGTCATTTCCGCGACGACGTGGGGCAGGTTCAGTTCCAAGCGCTCATCCTCCGGCGATGTCACAGCGGGCGATGCCCGCGCGTTCGAGTTGCAGCGCAGCCCTGAGGCAGAGATCCTCCCGCCACGGCGCCGCGATCAGTTGCACCCCGAGGGGCAGGCCCGCACCGACGATCGGTACCGCCGCCACCGGGAGGCCGATGCACGAGATCGGCTGTGTGAAGAGACCCAGGCTCGGCCGCAGCGGCAGTCGCTCGCCGCCCAACTCCACCCATTCCTCCCCGAGCAGCGTGGCCGCCACCGGGGTGGCAGGCGCGACGAGGACATCAACGTCTGCGAAGATCGCGCGGACCTGTTCGGCGAACCACGCCCGGGTCTTCTGCGCCTGCACGTACCAACTGGCCGGCGTCAACGCCCCGGCCAGGAAGCGGTCCCGGTTGTGCGGCTCGAACCGGTCGTAGTCGCGCTGCAGCGTTGCGCGATGCAGCGCGCCGCCTTCGGCTGCCGAGATCACGAACGCGGCTGCGCGGGCGCGCTCGACTTCGGGGAGTTCGATCGTGCGATGCGCCCCGAGCGCCTCGGCCGCCCGCATCGATGCCGCCCTCGCCGCGGCGGAAGCCCACCTGTCGAAGTAGCCGCACAGCCGTGCCACGCGCAAAGGCACATCGGCATCGCGGCCGAGCCCTGGCGAGACAAGTTCGGCGGATCTTTGCCCACACGCCGGATCCGCGGCATCCGGCCCCTGCATGGCGTCGTAGCTGGCGGCGAGATCCGCGACGTCGGTGGCGAAGGGGCCGAGATGATCGAGACTGGCGACGAACGGATAGCTGCCCGTGCGCGACAACCGGCCGTACGTCGGCTTCAACCCGAACACGCCGCACAGCGATGACGGCACGCGGATCGATCCGTTGGTGTCGGAGCCGAGCGTGATGGGGACCATGCCCGCCGCGACGGCTGCGGCCGATCCGCCCGACGAACCACCGGCGGTCCGCGACGTGTCGTGCGGATTGCGCGCGGGCCCGTAACCGGTGTTCTCGGTCGTGAACCCGTACGCGTACGCGTCCATGTTGAGGGCTCCGACCAGCACGGCGCCGGCCGCCTGCATGCGTGCAACCAGCACCGCATCGCAATCGGCGACGGGTCGCCGTTCGTGCAAACGCGAGCCCGCGAGCGTCGGCAAGCCGGCCACGTCGAAGAGGTTCTTCACGGCGAACGGGACCCCCGCGAGCGGCGGCAGCTTCTCGCCGCGCGCGCGCCGCTGATCGACGAGCGTCGCCTCGTGGCGGGCGCGATCTGCGGTGACCGCGGTGAAGGCGTTGATGACGCCATCGCCGGCGGCGATCCGTGCGAGTGCGGCCTCGACCTCGGCCATCGCCGTGGTCTCACCGCGTGCGACGGCCGCCGCAATGGCGAGCGCGGAACGTGGGGACGTGGCGCTCATGGGCGGAACTGCGGTGCAGGCTCGGCCGACTCGCCGGGATCGAAGCCCATCACGAGTTCCGCGATGGCGGCGTTCCGGCGGAACACGGCCTGCACGCGGGCCAGCTGGTCAGCGTCGAGCGCGAAGCCTTGCAGACCGGCGGCTGCGGCGACGTACTCGTCCAGCGAAGTGTCGGAGATCATCGGGAGGGAAGTCCTGTCGCGGAACGGTTCATGAAGGACGCAGGAAGGATCGTACCGAGGACAAGCACGTCGCACATCAACCGATCGCCTCGATCACTGCTGCGGAAGTCGAAACGGCACCGAAGACCCCACCCTGCATCGTGACCATCTTCAACGCGGCGAGATGGTTGCCATGATCGGTGGCGCCAGTGCAGTCGGCGAGGATCAGGCACTCGAAGCCCCGGTCGTTCGCTTCGCGCATGGTCGTGTGCACGCAGACGTCGGTGGTGATGCCGGTCAGGATGAGATTCGTGATGCCGCGCGTGCGCAGGACCAGTTCGAGGTCGGTCGCACAGAAGGAGCCCTTGCCCGGCTTGTCGATCACGACCTCGCCGGGCAGGGGCGCGAGTTCCGGGATGATCTCCCACCCGGGTTCGCCGCGGACGAGAATGCGTCCGCACGGCCCCGGATCGCCGATGCCGGCGCCGATCCGCTGCGACCGCCAGCGCTTGTTCGCGGGGAGATCCGAGAGGTCCGGTCGATGGCCTTCGCGGGTGTGGATGATCGTGTATCCCCCGGCACGCATCGCTGTCAGCAGTGCCCGGATCGGTTCGATCGGCGCGCGCGTGAGCGAGAGGTCGTAGCCCATCGTGTCGACGTAACCACCGATGCCGCAGAAGTCCGTCTGCATGTCGATGACGACGAGCGCGGTGTTGTCGGCACGCAGTCCGCCATCGAATGGCCACGGATACGGGTCGGCGGCAACGAACCGACGGGTGTCAGCCATGGGATCCCGCTCCAAGCCTGGGGCACCTGCTTCCCTGTGCTGCATTGTGGCGATGCATGTGAGCTTCCGTGGTGCGCGACAAGCACGGCGCTTCGCAATGCACATGCCATCGCAACGGCAGTTGTCCGGCCCCCCGTGCCCCGGGAGCCACCTCCTTGGGTTGGCATCCCCATGACGCTTGTGGTGCAATCGCCACGCGTGGGCACCAACCCGGTGCGATCCACGCGAACGTCGACCGATGCGCTGGTCGATCACACGTCGCCGCCCCCTGCTGGAGCATGCGCGACCTTCTTCACCCGCCCTCGAACCCTCCATGCCCGTCCCGATCGCCCGCGCGCTCTGCGTTGCGTTGACACTGGCGTCTTTGCCAGCCCTGGCCCAGAGCGGCACGTGCGTCGAGCGTCCGGTGTACCCCAACATGCGCTACGAGGAAGACTGGCGCTTCCTGACGGACCCCAGCTGCCGCACGGACCCGTGGGATGGCGCGAAGTACATCGATCTCGGACACGGCCGCTCCCTCTCGTTCGGCGGCGATCTCCGGCTGCGCTACGAGCGCTTCTCCGATCCTGGCTTCGGCCGTGACCCGGTGGACCGCAACGGCTACTTCCTCAACCGCGGGCTGCTGCATGGCCATCTGCGCTGGAATCCGCGCGTCGAGGCGTTCGCGCAGCTCGAGAGTTCCGACGTCAACGGCCGGGGTGCAGGCCCCCGCGTGAACGACCGCGATCCGATCGACCTCAACCAGCTGTTCGTCCAGTGGACGCTCCACGAGCACGGTGCCGATCGCATCGCGGTCCGCGCCGGTCGTCAGGAGGTGGAACTGGGCTCGGCGCAGTTCACCTCGGCGCGCGATGGATTGAACGACCGACTGTCGTTCGATGGCGTCCGCGTGATCGGCGAGATCTCGGGCTGGCGACTCCACGGCATGCACACCCGGGTGATCCCCACGCGGCGGGGCGCGTTCGACGACGGCTCGAACCCGAGCGACACGCTGTCCGGCATCTTCATCGCGCGCGCACACACGCTGCTGCCCGACGGGAATGCCGTCGTGTACGTGAACCATCGCCGCCGACCGAACACGCAGTACGCGTCGCTCAACCAGAGCGAGGAACGCGTCACGTTCGGCACGCGCTGGTGGGGCAACGATGGCCACTGGGACTACAACTTCGAGGCAGGCCGGCAGACGGGCAGTATCGGCGGCGGCACGATCGACGCGTGGTACGTCAGCGCGGACAACGGACTCACCTTCGCCGGCGCCCCCTGGCAGCCGCGTGCGGGGCTGCGGTTCAACATCGGCAGCGGGGACCGGTCGCCCAACGACGGCGTACTCAACACGTTCTCGCCCCTGTTCGCCTCCACGGCCTACTCCGGGCTGGCCGGACTCGTGGGCCCCTCGAACAGCGTGGCCCTTGCACCGTCGGCGACCCTGCGCCCCCATGAGGACCACAGCCTCACGCTCGGCGTCGTGGGATTCTGGCGTCAGAGCACGCAGGACGGCAGCTACAACATCTTCTCGGAGGTGCAGCGCCTGCCAGGGTCGAGCGACGCGCGGCACGTCGGGACCCAGTCCACCCTCCTGCACGTCTGGACGCCGACCCGCCACGTCACCATCCTCACGGTGCTCGCGTGGTTCGAGGCTGGTCCCTTCCTGCGCGAAACGCCGCCGGGCCGCAGCACGAGCTACTTCACCACCTGGTGGGCATACCGGTTCTGAGCCCGCGCCCCTGACTTGCGCGGGAAACCCCGGTGCTATAGTCGCCAGCCCTCCCCTGCACGCCCTTCACCACCATGGACGTCGAACTCAGCTACGGCCGCGGCACACTGTCGGTCCGCCTCCCGGACGCCTGCCGCCCAACGATCATCCGCAAGCCCCCCATGCCCATCCTCACGCAGCCGATGCAGGCCGTCGAGGCGTCGCTCGCCGCGCCGGTCGGGTCGGCGCCGCTGGCGGAACTGGCCCGCGGCAAGCGCTCCGCCTGCATCCTCATCTGCGACATCACGCGCCCAGTTCCCAACGGACTGATCCTTCCGCCGCTCATTCGCACCCTGCTCGCCGCGGGCGTTCCGCGCGAGAACATCGTGGTCCTCGTCGCCACGGGCCTGCACCGGCCCAACCTCGGCGCGGAGCTGGAAGAGCTCGTGGGAGACCGCTGGGTGCTCGACACGGTGCGCGTCGAGAACCACTACGCCCGCAACGACGAGGACCACGTCGACCTCGGCCCCACGCCCCATGGCACCCCGGTGAAGATCGACCGGCGCTTCGTGGATGCCGAGCTTCGTATCGTCACCGGACTGGTGGAACCGCACTTCATGGCCGGCTTTTCGGGCGGACGCAAGGTGATCGCCCCAGGTGTCGCGCATCGCGACACCATCACCACGTTCCACAGCCACCGCTTCATGGCCGACCCCATGGCCGAGAACTGCATCCTCGACGGCAATCCGCTGCATCGCGAGCAGCTCGCGATCGTCGAGAAGCTGAAACCCGTCTTCGCGGTCAACACCGTGATCGACGAGCACCGGAACATGTCGTTCGTGAACTTCGGCGAAGTCGTCGAGAGCCACCTCGAGGCCGTGGAGTTCATCCGCGGCTACGCACAGGTGGCGGTTCCGCGCCGCTACAGCACGGTGGTCACCAGCGCGGCTGGCTATCCGCTCGACAAGACCTACTACCAGACGGTGAAGGGCATGGTCGCGCCGATGGACATTCTCGCGCCCGGTGGAACGCTCATCATCGCCTCGGAGTGCTCGGAGGGCATGGGATCGCATGAGTACGTGGAAGCACAGAAGCGCCTGATCGGCCTGGGCGCGGACGGCTTCCTGCGGGAGATCAGCGCCAAGCGCTTCGCCGACGTCGACGAGTGGCAGACCCAGATGCAGGTGAAGCCCATGAAGGTCGCCCGCGTGCAGTTGTTCGCGGGGCAACTGCCCGCTGCGGACCGCCCGCTCACCGGTGTCGACATGGTCGACTCGGTCGAGGCAGCCGTGGCAGCCAGCATGAAGGCCTCGGGAGACGATCACGTCGCGGTGATCCCGGAGGGCCCCTATGTGGTGCCCGTGTGCCGGGAAGCCGCCTGAATCGATGACTTTCTGACGCTGCCCGGTCGGGTCCGAGTTGCATCAGGCCACCTTAATGCAACAAGGTTGCTTGGCGGGCGCGGTCGTGATTTAATCGGGTTGTCGTGTTCATGCAACTCCATGGCATCGGGAAGCTTCCGATGCGCGGTGCTCGTGACACCGTACGGAGTCGCAGGTCGCCCGGCCCGGAACCCCACCGTTTGCTCTCTCCTCCGGGGTTCCCGTTCACCCGCCCGGACCCATCAGTGGTCCGGGCTTTTTTTTCCAGGTGGGCGACCAACACTGCTTCTGTGCGCCCCGTCCTGCCATACCGCCGGTTCGGCACCCGACGGGCTCTTGGTGCCGACGGCCGGCTACGGGCTCTGCGTACCTGAAACAGAAGCAGGTGTCCGGCGGACATCCGCCAAGCTACAGTCGTGTGGATGAAGACGCTCCTCCTCCTAGGGTCCACCGGCCTTGTCGGCAAGCAGGCGCTGCGCCTCGCACTCGCGCATCCGGAGGTCGTACAGGTCGTCGCACCAGTCCGTACCGATGTGCCGCTGCTCCCGAGGGTCGCCTTTCCGAAGGTGGATTTCGAAGCGCTTCCGTCCGACGCGAGGTGGTGGCGGGCCGACGCCGTGATCTGCACGCTCGGCACGACGATGCGCCTGGCGGGTTCGCAGGCGGCGTTCCGTCGGGTCGACCACGACTACGTGTTGATGGCGGCCAGCCTTGCGAAGGAAGCAGGCACACCGGTGTTCGTACTGAATTCCTCGTTGGGTGCAGGCGTCGATGCCGGCTCGTTCTACCTGCGCGTCAAGGGGGAAACCGAGCGCGATCTCGCGGGGCTCGGGTTCACCTCCCTCACCTGTGTCCGCCCATCCCTCCTCGACGGCGGCCCGCGCCCTGACCGTCGACCGGCGGAATCCGCCGCGCTCACGCTGTCGCGTTGGTTCCGCCCGCTGATCCCGCGCCGCTATCGCCCGGTGCGGACCGAGGCGGTCGCAGCGATGCTGCTGTCGGCCGCGCTCACCGGGCTCCCGGGCGAACACATCGTCGAACCCGGTTTGGATTGAGCTGCGCGCGGACGGTGGGCGATCAGCGTTGCAGCCAGTCCACGACGCCCAGACCCGCCTTACGTCCCGATGCGAAACAGGCAGTGAGCAGATAGCCGCCGGTGGGCGCTTCCCAGTCGACCATCTCACCGGCGCAGAAGACACCGGGAAACGATCGGAGCATCCAGCGCTCGTCGAGCGCCGCGAAGCGCACGCCACCGGCGGTGCTGATGGCCTCGTCCACCGGACGGGGGCGTACGAGCGTCACCGGGACGGCCTTGATCGCTGCCGCCAGCGCCACCGGATCCGCCAGCACCGCGGGCGCGACGGACTCGTACAGCAAGGCTGCCCGCACACCGTCGATCCCGATCAAGCGCTTCAGATGTTGCCCCAGGGAACGGGCACCGCGCGACTGCGCGAGCGTCTTCGTTAGCCAATCGAGGCTGCGCTGTGGCACGAGATCGACATGAATGACCACCGATCCCGAACGCTCGATGACATCCCTCAGCGGGGCGGACAACGCGTAGATCAGGCTCCCCTCGACCCCCGTGGCCGTCACGACGAATTCGCCGGTGCGCTCGACCGACACACCGTCGGCATCCTCGAACCGGATCGTGACGGCCTTTACCGGGCTGCCGGCGAAGCGGGTGCGCAGGTGATCGCTCCAGCCCGCACCGTCGAAACCGCAGTTCGCCGAGCGCAACGGCGCGATCCCGACGCCCCGCGCCTCCAGCAACGGAACCCAGGTCCCGTCGGATCCAAGCCGCGGCCAGCTCGCGCCGCCCAGGGCGAGCACGGTGGCCGCAGCGTCCACCCCATGCTCGCCGTCGTCGGATCGGAAGACGAGCGCACCGGAATCGTTCCATCCCTGCCAGCGATGCCGCGCATGGAACCGCACCCCCGCGTGGCGCAGACGATGCAGCCAGTGGCGCAGAAGCGGCGCCGCCTTCATGTCGGACGGAAAGACGCGCAAGGACGAGCCCACGAACGTCTCGACTCCGAGATCCCTCGCCCAGCCCCTTAGCGCATCGGCATCGAAAGCGGAAAGGCAATCGCGCAGCGGGTCGCTGGCCTGCCCGTAGCGCGTGAGAAACCGGTCGAAGGGCTCGGCGTGCGTGAGATTCAGCCCGCCCTTGCCGGCCAGAAGGAACTTGCGCCCCACCGACGGCATGGCGTCGTAGACATCGACGCGATGACCAGCGGCGGCGATGACCTCCGCCGCCATGAGTCCGGCCGGTCCGCCGCCGATGACGGCGACGGCGGCATCCGTGTCCGCCATGGTCAGGCTTGCGGAGCGCGACGTCGGGCGACGAAACGTCCGCCCCCGAGGCGACCCGCCTGATAGAGCCCCACGAAGAAGCTGTATGCCTGGTCCCAGCCGGCCTTGCGCCCCGTCCCGAACTTCCGTTCGGTGTGATCGCCCAGGCTGCGATACATGGCGAGCCGATCCACGAGGATGCGCGTCCAGAGCACCGAGAGGTCGTCCCGCTGTTCGACCACGCAGTCGTTCGCTTCCAGAAGATCGCGATAGCCATCGAGCGACTCGAGCGTCGGGAACGTCATCTCGATCGCGAGGCGGGCCTGATCGGCCTCGGACAACGCCTCGCGGCGGAGGATGTCGGTGAACGCGATCAGGCCACCGGGCTTCACGACGCGCGCACACTCGGCGATCAGCCTGGGCTTGTCCGGCACGTGGCACCAGGCCTCCTGCCCCATAACGACATCGAAGGTCGCATCGGCGAAGGGCATCTCCAGTGCACTGCCGAGGTGGAAGCCCACGCGATCGTCGAGGCCCACGGCTGCCGTCAGGCGTTGCGCGGATTCGTGCCGGCTGGCGGTGAGGTCGAGCCCGGTGACGCGGCAACCCACGCGGCGCGCCACATAGCGCGCGGGGCCACCGAGACCGCTGCAGACGTCGAGCACATGGTCGGTGGACCGGATACCGGCACCGGCGATCAACAGGTCGTTGGCTTCGAGACCGCCGAAGTGATCCTGGTCATGGCGCTGCAGGATCTCCGCGGTGAGGTTCTCCCACGGGATCCCGCCCGCCACGATGGCCGCGCGGATCTGGTCCTCGTTGATCGGGTGGGTGTCGTAGTACTCGACGACCTGCGCGAGCGTGCCCTGTGCGGAGTCTGGCGGTGGGAATGCGTTCATCGTGCGGGCTGCGGGGGCGGATCGAACGCTCGGTGCGTCGCGCCACGCCGTCTCGGATCGGGGCCCGCAAGATAGCACGCACCTGCACGCCCATCGCCGCGGGCAAGCCCGCGGGCGTCACGTCAGCGCGGCCAGCGCCTCGATGCGTTCGCCCTGCAGCGCCACGCGCTCGATGATCCCGTCGAGCTTGTCGGTGAGGCCCAGCGCAGCGAGCGCTGCGGAGACTTCCTCGGTCGCACCGCCGAAGCAGCCCGAGACGATGCCGAGCCCGGCGCTGAAATGGTTGGACTCGTGCTGCATCACGGCGTCGTGCAGATGATCGGCGATGTACACGAGCGTCGTGATCGCCATCTCCTGGGAACGCATGCGGTCATGGTGATGGGCGGCCACCTGCGCGAGTTCACGCGGGGCGTTCCAGGCGCCGAGGAGCGCGGCACCGAGACCCGTGTGCGCCTCGACGAACTGCTGGTGGAGCGGGGTTCCGATCGCGCAACCGGCACGCACGAAACGCCCCATCACGACCGGCTGCGCCCAGCAGAGCGCGAGCGTCCCCACGTCGTGGAGCAAGCCGGCCGTGTAGGCGGCCGACGGATCGATGGCGGAATCGCGCAGGGTGCTGGCCAGTTCCCGGGTGCAGAAACCCGTGAGCAGGTACTCGAGCCAGAGCGCTTCGAGGAGTTCGTCGTCCGGCAATGCTGCGCGCGCCGAATGGCGCACCCACATGCCGAAGATCTCGGTGAACGTCGTCTCGAAGGTACTGTGGACGCCGAGACGCAGAATCGCGCCTCGCACGTCGCGGATGGGCTTTCCGGCCCTGAGGAATGCGGAGGAGTTGGCCAGGCCCAGAAGCCTGGCGGTGACGACCGGATCGCTTTCGATGATCTCGGTCATCTCCGGCACGGCGAGCGGCGCATCGCGGTCCATCGACAGGAGCCGGAACACGAGCGGCGACACGGGCGGCATCGCCTTCTCGGATTCGGCGATCCACCGCCAGTCGGAGAAGAGCTTCTCCAGCGTGCCGACGTCCTCGGGAATCAGTGCCTCGGGGGCAGGCCGCTCGGAGTTCGCACCCGCCATCGTCTCTTCCGTTCTCATCCCGATACCTCGTTCCCGACGGCTGCCGCCGCGCTGACTGTGAGTGACCTCAGTCGCCGAAGCCGTCGGCGACCGCGACATCGAGCAGCGCAGGCCGCCCCGTCGCGATGGCCGCCCGCAGTGCCCCTTCCAATTCCGACGGATGCGCGACGCGTGTCGCCGGCACCCCCATCGACTGCGCCATCGCCACGAAATCGATCGACGGCGCCCGAAGATCCATCCCGATGAAGCTCGACGTCCCACGCATGCTGCCCATCCGCTCCTTCAGGATGCGGTAGCTCCGGTTGTTCGCGATCACGTAGGTGATCGGAAGCCCGAGATTCGCCGCCGTCCAGAGCGCCTGGATCCCGTACATCGCGGAACCATCCCCGATCACCGCAACCACGGGCCGCCCGGGCAACGCGAGGCTGATGCCGATGGCGCCACTCACCGCGAAGCCGATGCCGCCGGAGGCCAGACCGTACAGGGCCTGTGCGTCCCGCAGGTGGAGCAGTCCGGGCAGCGGTGCCGTCGAGGTGAGCCCTTCCTCGACCACCACCGCATCGGAAGGCACGACGTCCGCGAGCACCTTCATCAGATACGCGGGTTCCAACGGCGCCCGGTCCGCCAACTTGAGCGCGGCCGCCGACGCCTGGGCGCGTCGCGCCGTCCAGTTGACGGCGGTGAATCCCGCGAGCCTCTCCGCCGCGGCGGCGCGCTGCGCGGGGTCCATCTTCGCGGCGATCACCGGGACGAGCGCCGCAAGCGTCTCCTTGATGTCTGCACGTACGGCGATGTCGGCCGGCCAGTTCTTGCCCATCTCCCAGTCGCGCTCTCCGATCTGCACGATGGCGAGGCCGGGCGGCAGCGCCTCCACCGGGCTGTAGACCGACATCCGCAGGAAATCGGCGCCCAGCCCGACGATGAGATCGTAGGGCGCCAGTGCGTCGCGCACCTGCTGCTGGCTCCGTGTGAGCGCGCCGAGGAAGGCCGGATGATCCGTGCGGAAGTGCGCGGCGCAGGGGATCGTCTGCTGAAGCACCGGCGCGCCCATGATCTCGGCCAGGCGCTCCGCCTCGTCGAGCGCGTTGCGCGTCGCGAGTTCGTGGCCGGCGAGCAGCACCGGATTGCGCGCCGCGAGCAGCCGCTCCGCGAGTCGCGCCAGCGTCGCGTCGCTGGGACGCACGGCCGTATCGACGCGCGTCGGTTTCCCCATGTCGAGCACGGCCGAGGCATCCAGCACGTCGCCCGGCAGGCTGAGAAACACAGGCCCGGTGGGCGGCGTCAGTGCGACCTTCACGGCGCGTCTCAGGATGCGCGGGAGATCCTCCACGCGCGTGCACTCCACGGCCCACTTCACGAGCGGCGCGACCATCGGCAGCAGGGGCTCGTACAGCAGCGGCTCCATCAGGCCGTGCCCCTGTTCCTGCTGACCGGCCGTGACCAGCAGTGGCGATCCGTAGAACTTCGCGTTGTAGATGGCACCGAGCGCATTGCCCAGTCCGGGCGCCACGTGCACGTTCACCGCTGCGATCCGCCCGGAGGCGCGCGCGTAGCCATCGGCCATCGCCGTCACGATGGACTCCTGCAGCCCGAGCACGTAGCGGATGCTGGACTGTTCGCCGATGGCCTCCATGATCGCGAGTTCCGTCGTGCCGGGGTTGCCGAACAGCACGTCGATGCCCTCGGAGGCAAGCAGTTCGACGAAAGCGGTGCGGCCCGTGATGGCAGTGCGCCCGCCGGTGGGATCGTTCATGGCGTTGTCCTCGAAAAGCTCATGCCATCAACGCGCGGACTGCGTGGATGCCGAGCCAGGTGCAGATGAGGGATCCGGCGAGATGGGCGCCGATGTGCGCGAAAGCCCAGCCGCCGTGCCCTTTGGCCATCAGGCCGACCGCCTCCGCCGAGAAGGTCGAAAACGTCGTGAGGCCACCGAGGAACCCCGTGACGAGAAGCAAGCGGACTTCGGGAGGGAGATCCGATCGCAGCCCCAACCACTCGATCGCGACCCCGATGAGGAAGCCGCCTCCCAGGTTGGCGGCAAGCGTTCCGAGCGGGAGAAAAGAGAACAGAGGATTGAGCCAGAGCCCGAGGATCCACCGCAGCCATGCACCGAACGCGGCACCGATGCCGACCGCCACGAAACCGCTCCCCGTCATCGCGCAACCCCTTCGGAAATGCGGCGGATCATAGCAGCGGGACCGGCGAGATCCGTTGTGCTAGATCACCGGCAGCTTGGCCATCAGCTTCACGAATTCCGCCATCTCTCCGGACACCGAATTCGCGGCCTTCGCCTCCATGGCGAGATACCGCTGCAGCACTTCGTGGCCGAACTCGGTCACGCGCGCCCCGCCGCCGCGCTGGCCACCGGTCTCGGTGGAAACCAGGATCTGCTTGAAGCTCTGGTTCATGGTGTCGACGAGCAGCCACGCCCGGCGGTACGACATGTCCATCTCGCGTGCGGCGGCCGAAATGGAACCGGTGCGCTCGATGGCCTGCAGGAGTTCCGCCTTGCCCGGCCCCATGGCGATGGCCTTCCGGAAGAGGATGCGGATCTGCGGCTTGGGTGTCCGCCCTGACGCACCGGGTTCGCGCGCCTTCGCCATGTCAGTTCCAGCGCTGCGCGGCGGCGTCGTCCGTCGCGCGGGCATCGACCCAGCGACTCCCCTCCGGCGTCTGCTCCTTCTTCCAGAACGGTGCCTGGGTCTTGAGGTAGTCCATCAGGAACTCGCACGCCGCGAACGATTCGCCACGGTGTGCGCTGGTGACCACCACCAGGACGATCTGGTCGGTGGGCAGCATGCGCCCCACGCGATGGACGATGAGGATGTCGATGAGGTCCCACCGCGCCCGGGCCTCGTCGGCGATCTTCGCCAGGGCCTTCTCGGTCATGCCCGGATAGTGTTCGAGGACCAGTTCCGCGACCTGGTCGCCGTCGTTGAGATCACGGCAGACGCCGATGAAGCTCGCCACCGCCCCTATCCCGGCGTTGCCGGCGCGCAGCGCGGCGATCTCGCGGCCCACGTCGAAATCGGCCTCGTGGACGCGGATCTCGGTGCGCCCGGCCGACAGCACGGCCGGATGGACGGGTTCGTTCATGGTCAGCCTCCGGTCACCGGCGGGAAGAACGCCACTTCGTCGCCATCGTTCACCCGCGTGTCGCCGCGGGCCATGTCCTGGTTCACCGCCACACGGACCGGCCGCGTGGAGGCGAGTTCCTGCTCCCAGGCGCCGCCGCGCGCGCGCAACCAGGCCGTCAGGCCGGCCACGTCGGTCACGCCGGCCGGCAGGTCGATCCGTTCGGCGCCCTGCCCCAGGGTTTCCTTGAGGCGGGCAAAGTAGAGAATGTTCAGCATGGGTGTTCGGGGTCGTCGGTCCGTGATGATTGGCCTGCCTGCAGCCCCAGATGGGCCACCACGAAATCGGCGATGGCGTCGATGGCATCGAGCGGAAACTGGGGCAGACCCGACACGATGGATGCGTCGGTGGCGAGGCCGACGATATCACCATCGGTCGGCCACAGCGACGGCTTGCCAGCCGCGACGCGGTGCACCTCGAGTTTGGGAATCGGCTCGCGCTTGAACCCCTCCACCAGCACGAGGTCGCAGGGGCCGAGGCGCGCAAGATGTTCCTGCAAGGTGGGCTCTGCGTCATCGCGCAGCTCGTGGACGAGCGCCCAACGCCGGGACGACGCGACCAGCACCTCCGACGCACCGGCCTGGCGATGCCGCCAGGAATCCTTGCCCACGTGATCGATCTCGAAATCGTGGTGCGCGTGCTTCACCACCGACACGCGCAGTCCGCGCGATCGCAACGCGGGGATGAGCCGCTCGACCAATGTGGTCTTCCCACTGCCCGAGTAACCGGCGATGCCGAACACCTTCATCGCGGCGAAGCCCTCCAGAAAGCGCCGGATTATAGGTGCCAGTCAGCGCCATTTCCGACGAGACCCGGGCGCGGCACACGCCTATAATCCGGCGACAACGTTCTACCCGCCCGGCTACAGCGCCCGACGGACCAAGCCCCAGAGGACCACACGATGCAGATCCGCCCTGACCAGGCACCGGCCCCCGCCGCCAACGGCAACTCGTCCCCGAGCACGATCGTGGACACCCGTGGCCGCCCGCTGCGGGATCTCCGGATTTCCGTGACCGACCGCTGCAACTTCCGCTGCACCTACTGCATGCCGAAGGAAGTGTTCGGCAAGGATTTCCAGTTCCTGGAACGCGAACAGCTGCTCACGTTCGGCGAGATCCACCGGCTCACCCGCATCTTCCGCGATCAGGGCATCGAGAAGGTCCGGATCACCGGCGGCGAGCCGCTCGTGCGTCGCAAGCTCGAGCGCCTCATCGAGATGCTCGCGTACCACCAGGACCTCGATCTCACGCTGACGACCAACGGTTCGCTCCTGAAGCAGAAGGCGGCCGACTTGAAGGCGGCAGGCCTGAAGCGCGTGACGGTGAGCCTCGACGCCCTCGACAACGAGACGTTCATGAAGATGAACGACGTCGACTTCCCGGTCGAGAAGGTGCTGGAAGGCATCGACGAGGCCGACCGCGTCGGACTGGCGCCCGTGAAGATCAACATGGTCGTGAAGCGCGGCGTGAACGAGCACTCCGTCGTCCCGATGGCGAAGTACTTCAAGGGCTCGGGGCACATCCTCCGCTTCATCGAGTTCATGGACGTCGGGTCGACCAACGGCTGGAAGATGGACACCGTCGTCCCCTCGCGCGAACTCGCCGCGATGATCGCCGCCGAGTTCCCCATCGAACCGATGGAGGCCAACTACCGCGGCGAGGTCGCCGAACGCTGGCGTTACCTCGACGGCTCCGGCGAAGTGGGCTTCATCTCGTCCGTGACCCAGGCGTTCTGCCGCGACTGCACGCGCGCGCGCCTGTCGGCCGAGGGTCAGCTCTTCACGTGCCTCTTCGCCACCCAGGGCACGGATCTGCGCACCCTGATCCGCAACGAAGCGTCCGACGACGAGATCGCAGAAGCGATCCGCCGCGTCTGGCGCGTCCGTGCAGACAACTACTCCGAGATTCGCACGGCCGAGACGGCCAAGCTGCGGAAGGTGGAGATGAGTTACATCGGAGGCTAGTGAGCGCTTGGGGCATGGCGCCGGTCGCGCGATGCCTCGTCTCCCAGGCGCCCTCTGCATCTTCCGACCCTGCGTCCAGCCCGGGCCCCTTGCCCCTGATATTCCCAGCCTCCCATCCGCACCCATGACCGCCCCCCAGCACGACTACGACCCCAACTCGATGCCCGTCGACGCGGCGCGCACCCGCATCCGGGAGTTCCTCACCCCGGTCACCACCATCGAGCGCGTGCACATCCGGGCAGCGCTCGACCGCACGCTCGCCGAGGACGTCATCTCGCCGATCGACGTCCCCGGCCACGACAACTCCGCGATGGACGGCTACGCGGTGCGCCACGCCTATCTCCGTGAAGACGCCGACGTCACGCTGAAGGTCGTCGGCACCGCGTTCGCCGGCCGCCCGTTCGGTGGCACGGTGGGCGCCGGGGAAGCCGCACGGATCTTCACCGGCGGCGTGATGCCCGACGGCACCGACACGGTGATCATGCAGGAGCGCGCGAAAGCCGAGGGCGACCGCGTCACGCTCGGAGCGGGTGCGAAGGCCGGGCAGAACCGGCGCCATCGCGGGGAGGATCTCAAGGAGGGTCAGGTCGTGTTCGCCCGGGGGCAGGCCCTCGGCGCCGCCGAGATGGGCATGCTCGCATCACTGGGGATCATCGAAGTGGGCGTGTTCCGGCGCCTGCGCGTCGCGTTCTTCTCGACGGGCGATGAACTGGTCTCCCTGGGCGGCAAGCTCGGTCCGGGCCAGATCTACGACTCCAACCGCTACACGATCCACGCCCTGCTGTCGCGGATGCACTGCGAGGTGCTCGACATGGGCGTGATCCGCGACGATCCCGCAGATGTCGAAGCCGCCTTCGTCGAGGCCGCGAAGATCGCCGACGTCGTCATCACGAGCGGCGGCGTCTCGGTGGGCGACGCCGACTACGTGAAGCAGATCCTCGATCGCCTGGGCAAGGTGCACTTCTGGAAGCTGGCGATGAAGCCCGGTCGGCCGCTCGCCTTCGGCAAGATCGGCGCGACGCACTTCTTCGGGCTGCCCGGCAATCCGGTGGCGGTGATGGTCACGTTCCAGCAGTTCGTACGGGACGCCCTGCTCTATCTCATGGGTCAGTCGGGTGCGAAGCCGGTCCCGACGTTCGCCGCGCGGCTCACTGCGCCGGTGAAAAAAGCCCCGGGCCGGACGGAGTTCCAGCGCGGGATCCTCTCTCGCGACGACGCCGGCGAATGGACCGTGAAGCCCACCGGCAACCAGAGTTCGTCGATCCTGTCGTCGATGAGTCTCGCCGACTGCTTCATCGTGCTGCCCGAGGCCCAGGGCAACGTCGAACCGGGCGCCAGCGTGCAGGTCCAGTTGCTGCACGGTTTCGGCTGAGGCTCGCGACTTTCTCTCTCAAGGGGGCGGCGTCGCCCCCGCAACGATGTCGAGCAGCCAGGCGATGCTCGATCGTGCAAGCCGGAGTGCTCGCTCCTGCGGTGTCCCACCCGCGCCGTCGGTCTGCTTCGGATCCGCACCGTGCGCGAGCAGCAATGCGACCGCCTCCGGATAGTCCGCCTCGATGGCCACGAACAACGGCGCGTCGCCCACAGCGTCCCGGATGTTTGGCCCGGCCCCGCGCCGCAGCAGCAGATCGATGGCGATGAGCCGCGCCATGTCGCGCTGTCCGGCACCGCGGACGGCCCAGTGGAGTGCCGTCTCGCCTGCCGCCGCCCGGGCGTCGATGGCTGCGCCGGCGTCCAGCAGTGCACCAACCACCCCCGGCTGAACGGTCACGCCACCCACTGCGCACATCAGAAGCGTCGAACCACCCTTGGCGGACTTGAGATTCGGGTCGAGACCGTCGCGAAGCAGGCGCTCGAGCCGCTGCCAGTGGGGATCCTGCAAGGCGCGTACGACACCGCTCGTGCCGCAGTCGAGCGGCCTGCCATCGACGGCAGGCGGTCGGCGGGTCGATAGCGGCCCGGAGAATCGCGCGACGACAACCTCCGGCCCGCTGAGCCGCGTCCAGGGCAGACGGCCCGGCGAAGGCACAGGATCGAAGAAGATCGCGAGCGAGAGCATGCCGAACTCGGCGCGGCCGACAGGGGTCTCGCCGAGCGAGAACACCGGCATGAGCTGCGCGTCGTCTGCACGGCGGATCACGGTGCTGTACTGCCGCCCGCTCAGGACCACCGCAGGCTCGCCGTCCAGACGCCCACGCTCAGCGCCATAGGCACCCACGAGATCGGGGCCCAGCACCGCCCCCCACCGTTCGAGCATCGGCACACTGAGTCCGTCGTACCGCTCGATCGGCTTGTCGTGCACATGCAGGGACAGAGGCAGCACGGCCATGCCGGTGCCGATCGGCGCGAGGACGTGCCGACCACGCAGGTCACCCGAGACGATCGCGGCGCCCGAAGCAGCGCTGGTGAAGACCGACATGGCGCCGACACCACCCGCCACCTTCACGACGAACGGCCCTCGCTGCAGGACATGGACGCCGTCGACGACCGGGACGATCTGCCCGGCCTGCATGATCTCGACCAATGGCTGCTCGGCCGCACCGGTGCGGGCCGTCGCCACCAGCACGGCCATCAGCGCTCCGAGAAGAACCCGCCTAGTCGCGATCGCGCGCATCCCACGCATTCACGAAACCGGCGCGGTTCGGCATCTTCACCCCGGGCAGCGTACGTGCATCGATCGACTCGTCGCGCCCCACGATGCCGTTCAGCCAGAGCACGTACGCCGTGAGCTGGTACACCTGCTCGTTGGTGAGGGACATCGGGTTGTCGTAAGGCATCGCGCGCCGGATGTAATCGAAGAGCGTGGTGGCGTGGGGCCAGTAGCTTCCGACGGTGCGGACCGGTGCCTTGCCAGCCAGGGTGCCCGCGCCGCCCGCGAGCGCCGGACCCGTCCGCCCCTGCCCGCGCACACCGTGGCAGGAGGCGCATCGGTCGACGTAAAGGTCGACGCCGTCGATGGCCGTCCCGCGGCCGGGCGGCAGCCCGTTGCCGTCGGGCCCGATCGTGATCGACAGACCCACGAGATCGGCCGCTGACACGGGCTCGCCGAGATCCGGCGCAGCGGACACGTTGGCGACACAGAGCGCGATCGCGACGGCAGCCGCCAGCGTCGCGATGCGTGAACGCTCAGTAGGCATTCGACACCTCGCCCATGTCGTCCACCTGCCAGGTCTGGATGGCGTGATAGTGGTAGCGCTGCTTTGCGCCGTAGCGTTGCAGCCACTCCGCGCGCGTCGGCTGGATCTGCTCGCGCTCGTCCATGGCGCGGCTCATCAGGCGGACCGGCCCGCCGTCCCATCGCCAAGGCAATCGGAAGCGCGTGAACGCGAAGGGCTGGGCGGTCTCGAGAAGCTCTGCCTGCGCCCACGTACGGCCACCATCGGCCGAGACATCCACCCTCGCGACATGCCCCGCCCCGCTCCACGCGAGACCCGAGATGTCGTAATAGCCGGGCCCCTGCAGCATCCAACCGGGCGAGGGCTGCGTGATGACGGACTTCACACCCATCTCGAAGGTGAACTGGAGCGCACGGCCATCGGGCAGCGCATCGGTGTAGTGGGAGGTCTCGTCGCGGGCCTGGACCGGGGCCGTCACGAGTTCGAGGCGATGCAGCCACTTCACGGACATGTTGCCTTCCCAGCCCGGGAGCAGCAGGCGCACGGGATAGCCCTGCTCCGGCCGAAGCCGCTCACCGTTCTGGTACAGCGCCACGAGGGCATCGTCGCGGGCCTTCTCGATCGGGATGGACCGATGCATCGACACCGCATCCGCACCCTCGGCCACGATCCACTTCGCGTCGGTCCGGACCCCGGCCTCTTCCAGCAGCATCGCCAGCGGGACCCCGGTCCATTCGCTGCACGACACGAGTCCGTGGATCTCGCCGCAGGTCACCTGGGGTGGCTTGTCGTTCGTGTTCGGGAAACTGTTGCCCGCGCATTCGATGAAGGCCGTGGTGCTCGTCATCGGATAGCGCCCGAGCGCATCGATCGAGAACCGGAGCGGACGCCGGACGAGGCCATGCACGACGAGGCGATGCTTCGCAGGGTCGATGTCCGGTACGCCTTGGTGATGGCGCTCGAAGTGCAGGCCGTTCGGCGTGATGGTGCCGCGCAGTCGCTCGAGCGGCGTGAACGAGCCGCCATTGCCGAGCGCGATGGCACCGTAGCGGTTGTAGGTCGTGCGCGTGACCGCACTCTCGAACCGGGACGGATTGCCATAGCCCGTGGGCGGTCGGCCGGGTGTTTTCTGCCACGCCATCGCGGCGCCGAGATGCTCGTTGGCGGCGGTGGCTGGAAGGGCCGCACCCGCACCCATCACCATCGCGCCTTTCAACAGCGCCCGCCTGGACAGCAGCCCGCCCCCCGCGACGGGGATCGGATCGCTGACGTTCGCAAACCGGGTCAGAACCCCGGGTCCGTATCGTGTACCTCTCATGCCTCCTCCTCCGGGATCACGGCGCGCGCCGTGGCCCGACGCCAAGCACGTCGATCGCCCGATCATGCCATCGCGCGAGAGTCCACTGCGCGACCATCGCGCCGACGAATGCGATGAACATGTCCCACTGGGTGTCCCAGACATCCCCCTGAGTTCCCAGGAAGGCTTCGGCGGCCGTGCCGCTCGCCACCGCGACCCACCATTCGATCAACTCGTAGAACGCACTGATGGCGAGGCACACGCACGTCACGAGGAAGAACAGCCAACGCGTGCCCCGGACGACCTCGGCGCGGATGAGGATCTCGCGGGCGATCATGGCCGGCACGAATCCCTGCATGAAATGACCCACCCGATCGTAGTAGTTGCGGTCCAGACCGAAGCGGTCACGCAGCCAGTCGAACGCAGGCACCTCCGCGTAGGTGTAGTGCCCGCCCACGCACAGGACGATGGCGTGCAGGCTGATGAGGCCGTAGACGAGCGTCGTCAGACGATGCCGCGGATACAGCCAGACGAGGGCGACCGCGCCCGCCATGCCGGGCACCACTTCGAGGAACCAGGTGAGGCGATCCTTCGGACCGATGCCCGACCAGGCGAGCACGATGAGAAACGCGGCGAGGAAGACCCCGTGGGCGGGGTGAATGCGGGGCATCGGCAGTGGCGGGAAGCCCGCGGCATCAGGTTGCCCGGAGTGTAGCGCCATCGAAGCGGGGGACGCGGAGCCGGGCGGACTGCGGAATCAGCGGGCTTCGTCGGAGAACCGGATGGAGCCGTCCGGGAGCACGGTCCACGGGGCCGGGGTATCGGGTCCCGGCGACGGCAGGGGCGCGGCATCGACTCCGACCGGCGCCGACGGCACCTCCGGGGCGCGTCGGGTGATGGCATCGAGACGCATGGGGGGCGCCTCCGCAGCGGGGCGAAGCATGCCGCCCGCGAAGCCGCCCCCGTAGCCATAGGCGACGAGCCAGATGAGAACGGCAGCGATGATGTTGAACGCGATGACCGCCTTCAGGGCGTTCGGCACGGAGCCTCCTGAAACGTGATTCTCGAACCCGCCGCAAGCCGGCGACCAACGGCCAGACCGATGCGGACCTCCACGCCGCGAACGTATCACCGGGACGGCGCCCGAGCGACGCGCGAATTGTCGCAGGGGACTCCGGACACCGATATCACGGCGCGGCGACAGCGCTGCAACCACGGTCCTCTGGCATCATCCGCCCTCCCCGGCGCTGGCCCGCCCGCCTTCGCGAACCGTTCCCGATGAATCGTGGTGTCGTTCTCGCCCTCACGGCGTACCTTCTGTGGGGTGCATTTCCGCTCTACTTCAAGGCCGTGCAGAGCATCCCCCCCGCGGACATGCTCGCCCATCGCGTGCTCTGGTCGGCGGTCTTCGTCTGGGTGCTGCTGGCGGCGCAGCGCCGCTGGCAATGGATCGAGCGCGTGTTCGCAGACCCTCGCGTGCTCGCAACGTTCACGCTGTCCGCGGTCATGGTGTCGCTCAACTGGGGCGTCTACATCTATGCCGTGTCGGCCGGGCACATCGTCGACGCGAGTCTGGGCTATTTCATCAACCCCCTGATGAGCGTGATGCTCGGCGCCGTCGTGCTGCGCGAGCGGATGCGGCCGGTGCAGTGGTTCGCCATCGCATGCGCGGCGGTCGGCGTGCTGTGGCTCACCTGGATGGCGGGGCGGCCGCCGTGGATCGGGCTCGTGATCGCAGTTTCGTTCTCGGTGTACGGCCTGATCCGGAAGACCGCACCGCTCGGATCGATGGAGGGGCTGATGCTCGAGACGGCGCTGCTCGCGCCGGTGGCGATCGCGTATCTCGTGTGGTTCACCGGCAACGCAGGCACTGCCTCGCCCTACGGCCCGATCACGATGGTGTTGCTGGTGGCCGCTGCCGGTCCGGTGACCGCCATGCCGCTCCTGCTGTTCGGCGCCGCGGCGCGGAAGATCCCGCTCTCCGTGCTCGGCGTGATCCAGTACGTCGCACCCTCGCTGCAGTTCCTGCTCGCGATCTTCGTCTTCCACGAAGCCTTCGATCCGCACAAGGCCGTCGGCTACATCGCCATCTGGACAGGGCTCGCGGTGTTCACGGCCGAGGCCGTGTGGCTCGCATCGCGAAGACCGGCGACCGCCTGATTCAGGAGGCGGTGACCGGGACCTCGCGGGCGCGTCGCAGCGGATCCTGTCGATAGAAGAGACGCATCTGCTCGTAGACGGCGGGATACACGTCCGCAAGCACAACGGGCATCTCGAAGAACACCTCGCTCGCGACCGAGAAGAACTCGGCGGGGGACTCCGCGGCGTACGGATCGATCTCGGTGTTCTCGCGCCGGCGCACCCGCACGCCGTGATGGTGGAACGCATCCTCGAAGGCCGTGGACCACGCGCGGCGGTCCATGCCCCGGTGAAGCGGCGGGAAACCGTTCGCGCTGCCGTTCAGCATGTCGAGCTTGTGGGCGAACTCGTGGATCACGACGTTGGCGGCGTCCTCGTCACCTGCCCTCGCAACATCCGCCCACGACAGCACGACGGGCCCTTGCAGCCACGCCTCACCCAGGCGCCCCACCCGCTCCGTATGCACTACGCCGGCTTCGTCGGTCCAGGTCTGCTCGGGGAAGAACTCGTCGGGATAGACGATGACCTCCTCCCACCCATCGTAGTAGTCGATGCCGAGTTCGAGCACGAGGATGCAGGCCTGCGCAGCGATCGACACGCGCATCGCGTCGTCCAGCGTGTGCCCGCCGGCGGCCGTGATGGATTTCGTCGCCAGGAAGAGCCGGACGAGATCGCGCAGCTTCGCGCGCTCGGCGGGCCAGAGGGTGCGGGTGAACGCGAAATGGCGGACGGTGCGCCGCCACAGCGCGTCGTCGAGCGGGACGCGGGCCATGAGCCGGGCGCGCCGCCATTCGCGGAAGCGCTGGAGCAGGTTCAGGAAAGCGGCAACTCCGGATCGGGTTCGTCCACCTGGGCGAGCACTTCCTCGATGCGCGCCATGTCGCCCGGCGCCTCGAGTTCCACCCGCTCGATCTGCGTGAAGCGGCGCACGATCTTGTCGCTGCTGATCTGCACCTGCTGGGCATCCTCGTGGGCCTGCCGGATGTGATCGGCCAGCTTCTTCATGCGCGCCTCGAAGCGCCCGAAATCCTTCCCGAGCTTGCCCAGTTCGTCCTTGATGACATGCACCTGCCGGCGCGTCTCGACATCCTTCATCACGGCGCGCGCCGTGTTCAGGACGGCCATCATCGTGGTCGGCGAAACGATCCAGACACGCCGCTGCATGGCGTGGTCGACCACCTCGGCGTGATAGGCGTGGATCTCCGCGAACACGGCCTCGGCCGGGATGAACATGACCGCACCGTCGGAGGTCTCGCCCTCGATGATGTACTTCTCGGCGATGGCGTCGACGTGCTTCTTCACGTCGGCCCGGAAGGTCCTCTGGGCCTCGCGGCGATCGGCGTCGCCCAACGTGCCGTCGAACATCCGGTGGTAGTTCTCGAGCGGGAACTTCGAATCGACCGCCACCATGCCCGTGGGGGGCGGCAGGATCAACACGCAGTCGGCCCGCGCCCGGTTGGAGAGCGTGTACTGGAACTCGTAGGCGCTCGGCGGGAGGATGTTGCGCACGAGGTTTTCCAACTGCACCTCGCCGAAGGCACCGCGCGATCGCTTGTCGCCGAGCAGCTCCTGCAGGCTCACGACGTTGGTGGTGAGGCCGTCGATCTTCTTCTGCGCCTCGTCGATCGTCGCAAGACGCGCCATCACGCTCGTGAACGTCTCGTTGGTCTTCTTGAAGCCTTCCTCCAGACGCTCGCTGACCCGGCCCTGGATCTGCTCGAGACGCGCGTCCGTGGTCCGCGTGAGGTTTTCCATGTTGGCGCCGAGTTGCAGCGAAAGCGCCCGCACGCTGTCCTGCATGGTCTCGGACTGGACCCGCCCCTGCTCCGCCAGCGCGGCGAGGGATTTCTCCAGCATCTCGGAGCGCATCTCACCCAGGCGCGAGAGCACGGATTCGCGCAATTCGCCGAACTGCGCGAGCAACTGCTGACGGAGGTCCGCCACATTGGCGAGGAGTGACTCGCGGTTGGCGGCAAGCTCCTGATTGGTGGAGATCTGGAGCGCGACGAGCGCATCGCGCGTCTGGCGGAGTTGCAGGTCGACCGTCGCGCGCAGTTGATCCGCACGCTCCGCGCTTCCGGTGTCGAGGCGATGGAGTTGCTGGTCCACGGTGGCCCGCAACTGCTCGGCGCGCTCGGCGCTTCCGGCAGCGAGGCGATCACCGAGGCCGGTGAGTCCCGTCCCGAGATCCCGCAGCATCTCGCGGTGACGGGCATCGAGCGATTCGGTGAGACGCCGCTCCATCTCGACCTGCTCGCGGGTCTGCCTCTGGAGTCGGCCAGCAACGAAGAGCACCGCGACGATCAGGAGGATCGCGACGGCGAGGAACGTGATTTCGAACGGGGAGAAGGCCATGCGGCGAGTATAGCGGCGCGGTCTGCGGGGGCGCCGGACTGCAACTCGATGTGAGCTTCTGGATTCCAGGCACGGTACTGGAGCAACTGGTTCTCGTGGGTCGAGCTACGCTCGACGCGGCGTCGCCATGGGCACTGCGATGTATCCAGGAACGCAGGCGTCGGGCTGCAGCCCGACCCACGGGGGAACTGGAACCCATACGCGTCGCTGCGCAGAGGGTTGTCCGTGGGTCGAGCTACGCTCGACGCGGCGTCGCCATGGGCACTGCGATGTGTCCAGGAACACAGGCGTCGGGCTGCAGCCCGACCCACGGGGGCTTCTGGAACCCGTACGCGTCGCTGGGCAGAGAGTTGTTCGTGGTTCGAGCCACGCTCGACGCGGCGTCGCCATGGGCACTGCGATGTATCCAGGAACGCAGGCGTCGGGCTGCAGCCCGACCCACGGGGGGGATCCGGAACCCGTGCGCGTCGCTGGGCCGAGAGTTGTGCGTGGGTCGAGCCACGCTAGACGCGGCGTCGCCATGGGCACTGCGATGCATCCAGGAACGCAGGCGTCGGGCTGCAGCCCGACCCACGGGGGATCCGGAGCCTGTTCGCGTCGCTGGGCAGAGTGTTGTTCGTGGGTCGAGCTACAGCCCCAGCGCATGACCCTACGCTGACACGCCCTGCCGCGGACTTCGCTCTACGCCACCGCTTCCGCGCTGGCGCGCGAAGCACGCTTTCCCAGGGGGTG
>LNEE01000011.1 GCA_001464895.1 Betaproteobacteria bacterium Ga0077532 | reverse complement strand
TCACGCGCCTGCTGCGCATGACCCTACGCTGACACGCCCTGCCGCGGACTTCGCTCTACGCCACCGCTTCCGCGCTGGCGCGCGAAGCACGCTTGCGGTCGTGTTCCTTCAAATAGCGTTTGCGGATGCGGATTCCTACGGGCGTGATCTCGACCAACTCCTCGTCGGAAATGAACTCGATCGCCGATTCGAGGGTGAGCGAGATCGGGGGGACCAGGCGCACGGCTTCGTCGGTGCCGGATGCGCGCACGTTCGTGAGCTGCTTCCCCTTGATCGGGTTCACGACGAGATCGTTGTCGCGGGAGTGGATGCCGATGACCATGCCTTCGTACAACGGGTCGCCGGGGGACACGAACATGCGCCCGCGGTCCTGCAGCTTCCACAGCGCGTAGGCCACGGCCTCGCCGTCGTCCTGGGAGATCAACACGCCGTTGCGGCGCTCGGCGATCTCACCCTTCACCGGGCCATAGTCGTCGAAGATGTGGCTGGCGAGACCGGTGCCGCGCGTCATCGTGAGGAACTCGCCCTGGAAACCGATGAGGCCGCGCGCCGGGATGCGGTACTCGAGGCGGACGCGGCCCTTGCCGTCGGGCTGCATGTCCTGCATCTCGCCGCGACGGCGGCCCAGTTCTTCCATCACGGCACCCTGATGGGAGTCCTCCACGTCGATCGTGAGCAGTTCGTACGGCTCGCTCTTCACGCCGTCGATCTCCTTCATCACCACACGCGGACGACCCACCGCCAGCTCGTAGCCTTCCCGACGCATGTTCTCGAGCAGAATCGTCAGGTGGAGTTCACCGCGGCCCGAGACCACGAAGGTGTCGGAGTCGGCCGTGAACTCGACCCGCAGCGCCACGTTGCTCATCAGCTCGCGCTCGAGGCGTTCGCGGATCTGGCGCGACGTGACGTACTTGCCTTCGCGACCGGCCATCGGTGAGCTGTTCACCATGAAGTTCATCGTGAGGGTCGGCTCATCCACCCGCAGGAGCGGCAGCGCGTCGGGCGTCCCCGGATCGCAGATCGTGACCCCGATGCCCACTTCGTCGATACCGTTGATCAGGACGATGTCGCCGGCCTCGGCCTGTTCGACCACCTGTCGCTCGAGGCCCTTGAACACCAGGACCTGGTTCACCTTGGCCAGCTTCGGCTCGCTGTCCGGACCGCGCATCACGGCAACCTGCTGGCCGGAGCGGATGCGGCCGCGCTGGATGCGACCCACGCCTATGCGGCCGACGAAACTGGAGTAGTCGAGCGAGCAGATCTGCAACTGCAGCGGACCTTCGGGATCGGCGTCGCGGACCGGCACGAACTCTAGGATCGCGTCGAAGAGGGGGCGCATGTTGTCGCCATGCTCCGTCGCGGTGCGGGAGGCCCAGCCCTGGAGCGCCGAGGCATACACGACCGGGAAGTCGAGCTGCTCTTCCGTCGCGCCCAGCTTGTCGAAGAGATCGAAGGTCTGGTTCACCACCCAGTCGGTGCGCGCACCGGGACGATCAACCTTGTTGACCACGACGATGGGCTTCAGGCCGAGGGCCAGCGCCTTGCGCGTGACGAATCGTGTCTGCGGCATCGGCCCTTCCACGGCGTCGACCAGGAGCAGCACGCTGTCGACCATCGAGAGCACGCGCTCGACCTCGCCTCCGAAGTCGGCGTGTCCGGGGGTGTCCACGATGTTCACGTGGGTGCCCTCGTACTGCACGGCGCAATTCTTCGCGAGGATGGTGATCCCGCGTTCCTTCTCCAGATCGTTGGAGTCCATCACCCGCTCCGTCATGGCCTGGTGAGCCTGGAAGGTGCCGGATTGGCGGAGGAGCTGGTCCACGAGCGTGGTCTTGCCGTGGTCGACGTGGGCAATGATGGCGATGTTGCGGATGGCGCGTGTCACGATGAAGGGTACTCAGGACGACGGGTGGGGCCCGCGGGCGGGGGGCCAGATGCCGTGGGGTCTGCCTGTACGACATGGTGCAGAGGGCAGCCCGAGGGCGGAGAGCCCGACAGTGTGCCGTGTCGAGGATGGTCTGTCCATCCCGACGGCCGCGATGAAGGTGTCTCACGAAGCACGACGCGCTCCAGATCCCATGGCACGGGACGTTAAGTGACATGGACCCGCTCCGATTGGGGTCCGGAAACCGTCACGCCGGAAGCATGGCGGGCGACGGTGACAAGTTCGTGAAAACGACGCCGTGGCCCTCGCCGCATCCGGACACCCCAAGGGGCAAGTGCAACACCGAGCCGCAGGCAAACGATGAACGCCCCCTACGAGATCGCTCCCGAGAGCCCCACGTCCAGCCTGCCTGCCATCGAGGCGCTCCTCGAGCGTGACGGCGCCGGGCGCGTGACCGGACGCTTTCACCATCATCGGATCGACAGCCACTTCCAGCCCATCTACAGCCTGGCCCATGGCCGTGTTGTCGGGTGGGAAGCCCTGATGCGCGGCACTGATCCGTCGGGGCGAGCGGAGATGCCGCCGGCGATCCTGTCGGTCCCCAGGAACGACCGCGAGCGCAGCCTGCTCGACTGCCTCAGCCGCGCGGTGCACGTGGACAACTTCCTTGGCGCAGGTCCGACCGAGGGTTGGCTCCTGCTCAACGTCCAGCCCGAGACCTTCCTGCAGGGCCCCTGGGAGGGCACGTTCTTCGAGGACCTGTTCTCGTCGCGGCACCTGCCGCATCACCGCGTCGTGCTGGAAGTCCTGGAGGACGCCATCCGCGATCGCGACCGCATCGACGACGCCGTGCAGTTCTACCGGGATCACGGGTGCCTCGTGGCGATCGACGACTTCGGCGCCGGGCATTCGAACTTCGACCGCGTGTGGAGCATGCGCCCCGACCTCGTCAAACTCGACCGTCAGATGCTGCTGCGGGCGAGCCAGGAACCACGCATCCGTCGCGTGATGCCCTCGATGGTTTCGATGCTCCACGAAGCCGGTGCGCTGGTGCTGATGGAAGGCGTGGAGACCGAAGAGCAGGCGCTCATCGCACTCGATGCCGACGTGGACCTGGCACAGGGGTATCTCTTCGGACGCCCGGCGCCGTCCCCGATGGATGCACCCGATCGCACCTCCCTCTTCGACGGACTCTGGACCCGGTTCCAGTCGGACGCACGGACCATGTGGATGGGCGACCGGAGGAACATTGCGCCCTATCAGAACGCGATCGGCCTCGCGGCCAGCCACATCGAGACCGGGATATCCCCGGAGGCTGCATGCAGCCGGTTCCTGACGCTGCCTCGGGCGGAGCGCTGCTATCTCCTCACGGAATCGGGTCGCCAGACGGACCACCGGATGCTGGCCGTCGACGCCGCGGGGGCAGACGAACGGTTCGGGCACCTGGGCAACGCCGCCGGGGCCAACTGGTCGCGACGGCCCTACTTCCGCCGCGCGATCGAGCATCCCGGACGGGTGCAGATCTCCCGCCCCTATTTGTCCCTGGCCACCGCGAAGTCGTGCGTCACGCTGTCCATCCAGTTGCGCTCGCCCGACGGTCACCTGCTCGTGCTCTGCGGGGACGTCACCGACGCGTGATCAGCCCCGGCGCAGGACCTCCATGGGCGTGGCCCGGAGCAAACCGGCGGTTCCCAGCATCCCGGCCAGCACCACGCCGGCCATGCCGATGACGGGGCCGGCCATCCACAGCCACGGATCCGGGGCGTAGGGCACCTGCAAGACCTGCCGGGCCAGCAGCCATCCGACGCCCGACGCCCCCAGGGCCGCGAACGTCCCTGCGAGCCCGCCGACCACCGCGAACTCTGCCGCCTGCACCCAACCGATCTGTCGGGAGCGCGCTCCGAGTGCCCGCAGCAGCGCGGCCTCCTGGCGCCGCTCGTCGTGGGTGGTCTGCAGCGCGGCAAGCAGCACCAGCAGCCCGGCGCCGAGCCCGAAGAGGAACAGGAACTCCACGGCGCGCACCACCTGCTCCATCATCGTCTGCACCTGGCCGAGGATGGCCGCGACGTCGATCACGAGCAGATTCGGGAAGCGCTTCACGAGCCGGTCCATCAAGGCGTCGTCCCCGCGGGGCAGATGGAAGCTCGTCACCCACGTGGTCGGATGCTCATCGAGCGAACCGGGCGGCGCGACCACGAAGAAGTTCACCCGGAAGCTGTCCCACTGCACCTTGCGCAGACTGGTGACCGGCGCCTCCAGACGCGTCCCCGCGACGTCGTAGGCAAGCACATCGCCGGTCTTCAGACCCAGGGTCTCGGCGATCCCCGCCTCCATGGAGAACTGCGCCGCGGGGTTCGCGCCGGTCCACCACTGCCCCGACAGGATCACGTTGTCGTCCTGCGGGCGCTCGGCCCACGACAGGTTGAACTCGCGGTCCACGAGTCGACGGGCGCGCTCGTCCGTGTAGCTCGCCGAGTTCACCGGCCGGCCGTTGATCTCCACGAGTCTGGCCCGGATCATCGGAAAGAACCGCGGCACGGTCCGGCCCGATTCGGCGAAGAAGGCCTGCAACGGCTCGACCTGATCCGGCTGGATGTTCACCAGGAACCGGTTGGGTGCATCCACGGGCAGCGAACCGCGCCAGCTTTCGAGCAGGTCCCCGCGCGTGATGGAGAGCAGGATGAGCGCGAGGAGGCCTGCGCCCAGCGCCACCACCTGGATCACGCTGGCACCCGCGCGCCGCGACAGATTCGCGAGGCCGAAGCGCCATGCGAACCCCGCGCGAGCCCCGAGCTGCGCCACGCCGCGGATCATTGCCCACGCCACGAGCGCCGACACGACACCCGCGGCAGCGATCCCGCCGAGCACCCAGGCAGCCATGCGCGCATCCCGCGTGTGCCAGAGCACGAACCCGGCGACTGCCGCGATGCCGGCCCCGTGGGCGAGCCCGGCGGGCAGCGACGGCGCCGCGAGATCCCGGCGGAGCACCCGCAGCGCCGAGACCCGCCCCAGCGAAAGCAGGGGCGGCAGCGCGAAGCCCAGCAGCAGCACGAACCCGGCGACCACGCCTTCGATGGCGGGCCGCCAACCCGGCGGAGGCAGCGGCACCTGCACCAGCGGCGCGAGCAGCGCGGCCAGACCGGACTGCGCGGAGAACCCCGCGAGGCAGCCGACCAGTCCGGCGCCGAGCCCGAGGACGGCGAGCTGCACGGCGTGCAGACCGACCGTGACCCGCCGGCTCGCGCCGAGGCACCGCAGAACCGCGCAGTGGTCGACGTGGCGCCGCGCGTACTGCCGGGCCGCGAGGGCGACGGCCACCGCCGAAAGAATCACCGAGAGCAGTGAGGCGAGCCCGAGGAATTTCTCGGCGCGTTCGAGGGCGCTTCGGATCTCGGGGCGCGCATCGCGCACATCCTCCACCCGCTGCCCTGGCCCGAGACGCGGCACGGCGTCCGCGCGGAATCCCGCGAGCGCGGCCTGCCCGCCCGAGAGCATCAGGCGGTAGGTCACGCGGCTGCCGGTCTGGACCAGCGCCGTCGATGGCAGATCGGCCGCATTCAGCACGATCCTCGGCATCATGTTCAGGAAGCCGATGCTCGCCTCCGGATCATCGACGACACGCGCCGACACGGTGAACTGCGCCTCACCCACCGCCACCCGCGCGCCGGGCGCAAGCTTCAACCGCTCGGCCAGGCGATCGTCGATCCAGACCTCGCCGCGGTCCGGTGGCCCTCCGGGCGCGCGCCGGCCCGCCGCGTCGGCGATCGTGAGCCTCCCCTTCAACGGGTAGCCCGCCTCCACCGCCTTGATCTCGGTGAGCACGCTGGACTCCCCGGCAGCCACCATGCTCGGAAAGCGGGTGGTCTCCGTCCGGACGAGCCCGGCCTGGGCCGCGCGTTCGCGGAAGTCGTCCGGGATGGGCCGGTCGGACGCCAGCACGAGATCTGCCCCGAGGAGCTGACTGGCCTCCTGCGAGAGCGCCAGCTTCACCCGGTCCGCGAAGAAGGCGACGGTCGTGAAGCTCGCGACGGCGACCACGAGCGAGATCGCCATGATGCGCAGTTCGCCAGAGCGCGCGTCGCGCCCGAGAAGACGCAGCGCCAGCCGCAGCAGCGCCATGAGCCCGGCGCGGGGTGGGCGGACCTCAGCCACGCTCGTCCGCCACGAGGCGACCGGAAGCGAGACGCAGCCGCCGCGCACATCGGCGCGAGAGCCCTTCGTCGTGCGTGACGAGGATCAACGTCGTGCCGTGCTCGCGGTTCAGTTCGAACATGAGATCGGCGATGTCCCGGCCCGTGGCGGAGTCGAGGTTGCCCGTCGGCTCGTCGGCGAACAGGACTCTCGGCGGGCCCCCGAAGGCGCGGGCAATGGCGACCCGCTGCTGTTCGCCGCCCGACAGCTGCCGCGGATAGTGCGTCACGCGGTCGGCGAGGCCCACGCGCTTCAACAGCGCGAGCGACACGGCCCGGGGATCCGCGGCGCCGGCCAGCTCCAGCGGGAGCATCACGTTCTCCAGCGCGGTGAGCGAAGGCAGCAACTGGAACGACTGGAACACGAAGCCCACCACCTGGCCTCGAAGTGCTGCCCGCCCGTCCTCGTCGAGCGGGCCGAGGTCGTTGCCGTCGAGATGCACCGATCCCGACGAGGGCTGGTCCAGCCCGGCCAGCAGACCCAGCAGCGTGGTCTTGCCGGAGCCGGAAGCGCCGACCACCGCGACGGACTCCCCCTGCTCGATGTCGAAGCTGATGCCATCGACGATGGTGAGGCTGGCCGATCCTGTGGCCACTTGCTTGGTCACTCCGCGGGCGGAGACAATCGTCGGCATGCGATTCCGTGATCAGTGGTTGAAATGGGCGTTCGTGCTGACCGTGTCCCTGGCATCCGGGTTCACGGCCGCGGCCGAATCGATTGTGCTCGTGCTGGGTGACAGCCTGTCGGCTGGCTACGGATTGCCGACGGGCAAGGGCTGGGTGGACCTGCTGTCGGAGAGGATGGGGCGCGAGGCCCCCGGATTCAAGGTGGTGAACGCATCGATCAGCGGCGACACCACCCATGGGGGCCGCACGCGACTCCCATCGCTCCTCGACCGCCATCGCCCCGCCGTGGTGGTCGTCGAACTGGGTGCCAACGACGGCCTCCGCGGCACCGACCTCGCCATCACCCGGGATCACCTCACGGCGATCGTTGCCGCATCGAAGGCCGCCAGCGCGCGCGTCCTCGTCATCGGGATGCGCATCCCGCCCAACTACGGGCCGGACTATACCCGCCGGTTCCACGCCTTGTTCGGCGAGGTCGCCCAGGCCACGCAAGCGGGGCTCGTCCCTTTCCTCCTCGAAGGTTTCGCGGAGCGCAGAGAACTCTTCCAGGACGACGGCATCCATCCCGGGGTGACCGCGCAACCGCTGATGCTCGACAACGTGTGGCCCAAACTGGCGCCCCTGCTCAAGTCCGCGGCAACGAAGTCGCGTTGAGCGCGGCCCCCGCGCCGCCATGTGCGAAAATCCGCCGCCCTCGAAGGCGCGGTGGAACAAGTACCCCGGCGCGCCAGCGCCAGTCCGATCCTCCAGCCGCCAGTCCCTCGTCCCCAGTTTCCGGTTCCCGTCCCCAGACTCCCCGCATGGCCCACCCCGACGTCGCGTCCATCGCCGACCTGCCCGCCTTCGACGCCATCGTCGACGTCCGCTCCCCGGGCGAGTACGCCGAGGACCGCATCCCCGGCGCCTGGAACTGCCCGGTGCTCGACGACGCCGAGCGGGCCCGCGTCGGCACCATGTACGCCCAGGAATCGCCGTTCGCCGCGCGCAAGGTCGGCGCGGCACTCGTCGCCCGGAACATCGCGCACCACATCGAGACGCGCTTCGCCGATTTCCCGCGTGGCTGGCGACCCCTCGTGTACTGCTGGCGCGGCGGGCAGCGCAGCGGGTCCATGACCCTCGTGCTCCGGCAGATCGGCTGGGACGCCCGGCAACTGGGCGGCGGCTACCGCGCCTTTCGGCGAAGCGTGGTGGCGGATCTCGAGGTGCTCCCGGGCCGGCATCGTTTCCGGGTCATCTGCGGACCGACGGGCTCCGGCAAGAGCCGCCTCCTCCGCGCGCTGCAGTCCCGGGGCGCCCAGGTGCTGGACCTCGAAGCACTCGCATCCCACCGTGGTTCTCTGCTGGGCGACATCCCCGCGGAGGCACAGCCCACCCAGAAGGCGTTCGAGACCTCGGTCTGGGCAGCGCTTCGCGGCTTCGACCCCGCGCGACCGGTCTTCGTCGAAGCCGAGAGCAAGCGCATCGGCAAGCTCCGGGTGCCCGAGATCCTCATCGACCGCATGCGGTCCAGCACCTGCCTGCGGGTGCGCAGCGACAGTGCGGTGCGCGTCGATCTCCTGATGCAGGAATACGAACACTTCTTCGCAACACCCGAGCGCCTGGGGACCATCCTCGACGCACTGGTCCCCCTGCACGGCCACGAGGTCGTGCGACAGTGGAAGCGCTGGATAGACGCCGCCGATTGGCCGACGCTCGTCCGCGATCTCCTGGACCGCCACTACGACCCCGCGTACGGAAGATCCATCGCCTCCCACTTCGTCGGCTACGCCGAGGCCGACGAACTGACAGTAGCCGGGCTGGACGACTACGACCGCGTCGCCGCCGAACTGGCTGCCTCGCCCTCGACCTCGGAGGTCTCCGCGTGACGCGCCCCGGACGCGGTGTCCTGCTGGCCCTGATCGCCCTGCTCGCCGTGATGTGGTTCGCCAACCTCGACGCCCGGCGACTGATCCGCCCCGACGAAGGACGCTACGGCGAGATCGCCCGCGAGATGGCCGTGAGCGGCGACTGGATCACACCGCGCCTGAACGGGTTGAAGTACTTCGAGAAGCCTCCGCTGCAGTACTGGATCGGCGCAGCCACCTTCCGCGTCTTCGGCGTGAACGAATGGACGGCCCGGCTGTGGCCGGCGCTGTCCGGGGCGCTCGCGGTGCTGGTCGTGTGGCGGTTCGGACGCCGGCAGTTCGGTGCAGCTGCCGGCGATCTCGCGGGGCTCGTCGGCGTGAGCATGTTGTGGATGGCCGCGAACGCGCATCTCCTCACGCTCGACATGGGGCTCACATTCTTCCTGACCGCAGGCGTTGCTGCGTGCCCGCTCGCCCAGCGGGACGAGGCTTCGGTCGCCGATCGACGTCGCCTGATGGCGCTCGCGTGGGCAGCGTGCGCCTGCGCCGTTCTCACGAAGGGACTCGTCGGCCTCGTGCTTCCCGGCGGCGCGATCGCGTTCTACATGCTGGCGAGCCGCGACTGGCGCTTCCTCGGTCGGCTCCACCTGCCGATGGGGCTCGCCATCGTGATGGCGATCTGCGCGCCTTGGTTCGTGGCGGTGTCGATGGTGAACCCCGAGTTCCCGAACTTCTTCTTCGTGCGGGAGCACTTCCAGCGCTACCTCACGACGGTGCATCGGCGGAACGAACCGTGGTGGTACTTCCTGCCGCTGCTCCTCGCCGGCACTCTGCCCTGGACAGCGCTCGCCATCCGCAGCCTGTGGAAGCCCTGGCGCGACGATCCCCCGGCGCGCTTCCGCCCGCGCCTCTTCCTCGTGTGCTGGTGCGCCTTCGTGCTGCTCTTCTTCAGCGCGTCGAGTTCGAAGCTGCCCTCGTACATCCTGCCGATCTTCCCCGCACTCGCGTGGCTGATGGGCGACCGGCTCACCCGGCTTGCTCCGCGAACCCTTGCCTGGCTCGTCCTCCCCGTCGTGCCGCTCGCCGTGGCGGCCGGCGTGCTCGGCGCGCGGGCCGATCGATACGCCAACGAGAAGACGCCGGTCGCGCTGTACCAGGCGTTCGAACCGTGGATCCTCGCGGCAGCCGGTCTCATGCTCGCCGGGGGCATCGCCGCCTTCGCACTGGCGCGACGCGACCGATCGACTGCGGCCGTGATCGCCCTCGCCGTCGCGGGTCTCGGCGCCTGGCAGCTCGCCATCACCGGCCACGACGCGCTCGCGCCGTCGTTCTCCACACATGCCATCGCGGCGCAAGCGAAGCCTGCATTGCGCGCCGACTGCCCGTTCTACAGCGTGCGCACCTACGATCAGACCCTCCCCTTCTATCTGGAACGCACCGTGACCCTCGTCGAGTTCGCCGACGAGATGGCGTTCGGCCTGGAACAGGAGCCTGAGAAGGGTGTCCCGACGCTGGAGGCCTTCATCGAACGATGGTCGAACGAACCCTGCGGCTTCGCGCTGCTCGAACCCTCGCTTCATCGTGAACTGGTCGACCGCGGCATTGCCATGCAGACGATCGCCCGCGACACCCGACGCGTCATCGTCGGCCACCCCGTGCAGCCCCCCTGATCCGACCATGACCCTCGTCCCTTTCCTGCTGGTGCTGGCCGGCGTCCTGCTGAACGCCGTGGCGCAACTGCTCCTGAAGGCGGGCGCCAACGCTGTCGGCCACTTCGAGTTCACCGCGGCCAACGCGATCCCCGTCGGCCTCAAGCTCGCGATGCAACCACCCATCGTCGGAGGGCTCGCCTGCTACGTCGTGAGCGTCGTCGTGTGGATCATGGCGCTGTCGCGCGTCGAGGTGAGCATCGCCTACCCGATGCTGTCGCTCGGCTACGTGGTGAACGCGATCGCGGCCCACTATCTGTTCGGCGAGGCCGTGAGTCCGATGCGGGTTGCCGGGATCTTCGTGATCATCGTTGGGGTGGTCATGGTGGCGAGAAGCTGAGGTGAAACGCATGCCATCCATCCGCAAGCAGGCCGGCCGCACGCTCGTGATCGTCATCATCCTCAGCGTGATCGTTCTCACCGCTGCGCTGGCCGTGGTGCACCACGACCGTCAGCGGCTGGAGGATCTCTGCGCCGGGCTCCCGCGCGGGACCTCGCTCGGCGAAGTCACGCGACGCGCCGAGGCGCTGACGGGCGTGCGCGTCCTGCCCATCAACACCGAGGATCAGCATCTGCTCATCCTCCACAGCCCGCTCGTGCCGGGCAGCACCGCCTGCGAAGTGCGGCACGACGGCCTCGGCGTCGTCGCCACCCGCATGACCGCCAAGCCATAGGAGTCTGTTGATGGATTTCCTCCCCTTCACCCGCCCGAGCCTAGACGAGGAGACCATCGCCGGCGTCGTCGAGGTGCTCCGCTCCGGCTGGATCACCAGCGGGCCGAACGTGAAACGCTTCGAGGCCCTGCTGTCCGAGCGGTGCGGCGGCCGCCCGGTGCGCGCGCTCAACTCCGGGACCGGCGCGCTGGAACTCGCCCTCGAGATCGCGGGTGTCGGTCCGGGCGACGAGGTCATCACGACGCCGCTCACGTGGGTCGCGACGGCCAACGTGATCGTGCGAGCCCGCGCGACGCCGGTGTTCGTCGACATCGACCCGCGCACCCGGCTGATCGATCTCGACCGCGTCGAGGCCGCGGTCACGCCGCGCACGAAGGCGATCATGCCGGTGGACCTCGCCGGTTTCGCGGTGGACCGCGACCGCCTGTACGACATCGCGAAGCGCCACGGCCTGCGCGTCATCGAGGATGCCGCGCAGAGCATCGGCACCACCTGGCGCGGCCGCGAGATCGGCAGCTTCGGCGATCTGGTCTGCTTCTCGTTCCACCCGAACAAGAACATGACCACCACCGAGGGCGGTGCGCTCGTGCTGAACGACGAGGCCGAGGCGCTGCGCTGCGAGCGGCTGCGTCTTCAGGGTGTGGAACGCCTGCCCGGCGGCGAGATGGAGGTGGAGGTCGCCGGCGCGAAGATGAACCTCACCGACGTCGCCGCGCGCATCGGCATCGGCCAGCTCGCCCGCCTCGATGAGTTCAACGCGCGCCGCAAGGCGCTCGCAGAGCGGTATCTCGCACGCTTCGATGCCGACCTCGGATGCGAACTGCCGCCCGGCGACACGCCCGACACCAACTGGCACATGTTCCAGCCCGCGCTCCCGCTGGACCGCCTCGCCATGACCCGCGCCCAGTTCATCGATGCCATGCAGGCCGCCGGCATCGGCGTGGGCGTGCACTACCCGGCGCTGCATCTCTTCAAGCTGTATCGGGCGCTCGGCCATCAC
Source organism: Betaproteobacteria bacterium Ga0077532 (assembly GCA_001464895.1). Lineage (GTDB taxonomy): Bacteria > Pseudomonadota > Gammaproteobacteria > Burkholderiales. The sequence goes on along the minus strand of LNEE01000011.1, from coordinate 3,763 downwards.
GAAGGCGAGTTTCCGCACGCGGAACGGGTGGGGGCCGGCATCGTCACCCTGCCCCTCTTCCCCGCGATGGCCGACGCCGACGTGGACCGGGTCTGCGACACCGTGCGTGATATTCTCGCGCCCCGCCTTCGCCTCGCCCATCGATGAGCGCGCCGCCCGATCTCTCCGTCGTCATTCCCGTCTACAACGAGGAAGACGGTCTCGCCGCCCTGTTCGGCAGGCTGTACCCGGCCCTGGACGCGCTTGGCCGCAGCTACGAGATCGTGTTCGTGAACGATGGCAGCCAGGACCGCTCGGCCGCCATCCTCCGCGAGCAGTACCAGCGCCGGCCGGACGTCACGCGCGTGATCCTCTTCAACGGCAACTTCGGACAGCACCTCGCGATCATGGCGGGGTTCGAGCACACGCGCGGCAAGTACGTCGTGACCCTCGACGCCGACCTGCAGAATCCGCCCGAGGAGATCGGCCGGATGATCGCCGAGATGGATCGCGGACACGACTACGTGGGCACCATCCGCAAGATGCGTCAGGACACCGCGTTCCGCCGCTACGCGTCCCGCGCGATGAACGGCCTGCGCGAGCGCATCACCCGCATCCAGATGACCGACCAGGGCTGCATGCTCCGCGCCTACAGCCGCGACATCATCGACGCCATCAACGCGTGCCGCGAAGTGAACACGTTCATCCCGGCGCTGGCGTACACGTTCGCGCAGAACCCCGTCGAGATCGAGGTGGGCCACGAGGAGCGCGAAGCCGGCGAGTCGAAGTACTCGATCTACAAGCTGATCCGCTTGAACTTCGACCTGGTCACCGGCTTCTCGCTGATGCCGCTCCAGATGTTCTCGCTCGTGGGCATCGCGATCTCCGTGATGTCGCTGATCTTCGTCGTCTTCCTCGCCGTGCGACGCATCATCGTCGGCCCCGAGGCCGAGGGTCTGTTCACGCTGTTCGGCATCGCCTTCTTCCTGATCGGCATCACGCTCTTCGGCATCGGCCTCCTGGGCGAGTACGTCGGACGCATCTACCAGCAGGTGCGGCAACGTCCGCGTTATCTCATCCAGGCGGTGCTCGAGGGTCCCGGGGGCCGCGAGGGTCCGGGGGATCGACCGGATGCCTGACCTGGGCGCGAGCCGATGACGGCATCCGCGGTGGTGCTCGCGTATCACGACGTCGGGTGCCGATGTCTGTCGGTGCTGCTCGCGCACGGCCTGCAGATTCCGCTCGTCGTCACCCACCGCGACGCCCCCGGCGAGAACCTCTGGTTCGGACGCGTTGCCGACCTCGCGGCGCTCCACGACCTCACGACGGTGTACGCCGAGGACTTCGACGACGCAGCGCTCGCTGGCCGCATCGCGGCGGAGGCACCCGACTTCCTGTTCTCGTTCTACTTCCGCCGAATGCTGCCGGCAGCGGTGCTCGACATCCCGCGGGTCGCCGCGCTGAACATGCATGGATCCCTGCTGCCGGCGTTCCGCGGCCGCGTGCCCGTGAACTGGGCCGTGATCCGCGGCGCACGCGAAACGGGTTCCACGCTGCACCACATGGTCGCGAAGCCGGACGCTGGCGACATCGTCGACCAGGCCCCCGTGCCGATCCTCCCCGACGATCTCGCGGTGGATGTCTTCCGCAAGGTGTCCGTGGCCGCCGAGATCGTGCTCGACCGCAGCGTGCCGAGGCTCCTTTCGGGCACCGCTGCGCGCATTCCGATGGATCTCTCGCAGGGCGCCTACTTCGGCGGCCGCAGGCCCGACGACGGCCGCATCGACTGGACGCTGCCGGCGCGCGCGGTGCACGATCTCGTCCGCGGCGTGGCACCGCCCTACCCGGGCGCCACCACAACGATCGCCGGCCGTCCGGCGCGCGTGCTGCGCACCACGTGGCAACCCGTTCCGACGACACTGGCACCCGGCACGGTCTACGCGCAAGCCGGGCGTATGCTCGCGGCCTGCGGCGACGGCCTTGCGGTGCCCATCATCGAACTCGAAGTGGACGGCCAGCCCGTGACGGCCGCCACCCTCCATCGCCCTTAGCTCTCAGCCACCGACCTCTGACCCATGAAGAAGATCCTCATCCTCGGCGTGAACGGCTTCATCGGCCACCACCTCTCCAAGCGCATCATCGAGACGACGCCGTGGGAGGTGTACGGCATGGACATGCAGAGCGAGCGCGTGTCCGACCTGATGGATCACCCGCGCTTCAAGTTCTTCGAGGGTGACATCACCATCAACAAGGAGTGGATCGAGTACCACATCCGCAAGTGCGACACGGTGCTGCCGCTGGTGGCCATCGCGACGCCGGCGACCTACGTGAAGGAGCCGCTGCGCGTCTTCGAACTCGACTTCGAGGCGAACCTGCCCTTCGTGCGTTCGTGCGTGAAGTACGGCAAGCGCATCCTCTTCCCCAGCACCTCCGAGGTCTACGGGATGTGCCGCGACGCGGAGTTCGATCCGTACGAGTCCGAACTCGTCGTGGGCCCGATCCCCAAGCAGCGCTGGATCTACTCGATCTCGAAGCAGCTGATGGACCGCGTGATCTGGGCGTACGGCGCGCAGGAGGGCCTCGACTTCACGCTCTTCCGCCCCTTCAACTGGATCGGCGCCGGCCTCGACAGCATCCACACGCCGAAGGAAGGCAGCTCGCGCGTGATCACGCAGTTCTTCGGCCACATCGTGCGCGGCGAGGCCATCAAGCTCGTCGACGGCGGCAACCAGAAGCGCGCGTTCACGTACATCGACGACGGCGTCGACGCGCTGATGCGCATGATCGAGAACAAGGACGGCATCGCCTCCGGCAAGATCTACAACGTGGGCAACCCGCGCAACGAGTTCTCCGTGCGCGAACTGGCGACGATGATGCTGAAGCTCGCCATGGAGTACCCGGAGTACCGCGAATCGGCCAAGGCCGTGCAGCTCATCGAGACCACGTCGGGCGACTACTACGGCAAGGGCTACCAGGACGTGCAGCACCGGATGCCCAAGATCCAGAACACGTTCGAGGATCTCGGCTGGACGCCCAAGGTGAACATGGCCGATGCGCTGCGGCACATCTACGACGCGTACCGCGGTCAGATCGCCGAGGCGAAGGGGCTGGTGGATTGAGCATCGCGCCCGGCTGCGACAACACATCCCCCATCCAGCACAGGAGCCGACGAATGCGCGCCATCGTCACGGCAGTCCTGGCGATCCTCGCCTCGACCAACACCGCCCTCGCCGACTGCGAATCCAACGACGCCGCCCTCGAAGGCGCTGCGCGGTTCGAGATCTCGGGCGACCTCGCCTACGACAAGTCCACCGACCTCACCTGGCAGCGATGCAGCGTCGGCCAGCGTTTCGACGGCAGCGTGGGCACGTGCGTCGGTACGACGTCGAAGTTCACTTTCGAGGAAGCCCAGACGATCGGCACCGGTGGATGGCGCACCCCGACGCTGGAGGAGTACGGAACGATCGTGGCGCGCTACTGCCGCGATCCGGCCATCGACCTGACGGTGTTCCCGGGCACGATCTCGGAGAACTACTGGTCGAGCATCTTCACGAATCCGATGACCTGGTATTTCTCGACGCGTGGCGGCAGCCCGAATCCGACGTACTACACGTCGATGAAGTACGCCGTGCGGTTGGTGAAGACGGGGCGGTGAAGCGACAGGGGCGGCACACCTCGCCCTTGTGGGAGCGGGCCATGCCCCCATGGCACTACCTTAAGGAAATAGGCGCGGGCGAGAGGGGCGTTTTGAGAAGGCTGAGAGCCTCGCGTTGTTAAGATCGTG
>LNEE01000010.1 GCA_001464895.1 Betaproteobacteria bacterium Ga0077532 | reverse complement strand
TCGTGCGAGCACTCGCGCACTGCAAATAAAACCTCGCGGTTCTATCCGCAATCAACAAGTACCCACACCTATCGATTGTCCAAACTGTTAAAGAGCGCCCTGTTCGTTCAGGGAAGCCGCGCATTATACGGAGCCGTTTCAAACCGTCAAGCACATCGCGAGAGTTATTTTGGCGACTCCACTCTGACCCTTGCGAATCGGCGTTTGCCCACCTGAAGCATGACCTCTCCGCCAGCCTTAAGTATTGCGTCCCTCGCGTCGACTCTGACCCCGTTTAGACGGACACCACCCTGCTGAATGAGTCGCATAGCGTCTGAGGTGCTTACGACCAGCCCGGCCATTTTCAACACACTGGCCACCGTAAGCTTTCCGTCGGGGCTTGTAACCACAGTAAGCGGAACGTCTAGCGGTGCATCACCATTCCGAAATCGCCGTGTAAACGCCTCACCAGCCTGTCGCCCTGCCACGTCGCCATGGAACCGAGAAACCAGCTCGCGTGCTAGCTCAAACTTGACGTCTCGAGGATTCCGACCACAGGAGACCTCGCGTTGCAACCCAACAATTTCGGTCATGGGGCGAAAAGACAGGAGCGTGAAGTAGCGCCACATCAGGGAATCCGAGATCGACATGAGTTTTCCGAAGATCTCATCTGGCGGCTCTGAGATCCCCACGTAGTTTCCCAGCGACTTGGACATCTTTGCCGTGCCATCGAGCCCTTCAAGTAGTGGCATGGTGAGCACACACTGCGGGCTTTGTCCAAAATGCTTCTGGAGATCGCGGCCCATGAGAAGGTTGAACTTTTGGTCGGTTCCACCGATTTCAATATCGGCCTTGAGCGCGACAGAATCGTAGCCTTGGACCAAGGGATAAAGAAACTCATGGAGGGCAATCGGTCGCTTTTCCCTATAACGTCGCGCGAAGTCATCCCTTTCCAACATTCGTGCGACAGTGCTTGTGGCGGCCAAGCGAATTATATCCGACGCTGTCCGCACATCCATCCAAGTCGAGTTAAAGCAAACTTCGGTTCGGTCACGGTCAAGAATTCGAAACACCTGATCGGTGTAGGACCTCGCATTCTCAGATACCTGTTCTCGGGAAAGCGGCGGGCGGGTGACGTTCTTGCCAGTTGGATCGCCGATCATTCCTGTGAAGTCACCAATCAGGAACAATACCGAATGACCGAGATCCTGGAATTGGCGAAGCTTATTCAGCAAAACAGTGTGCCCAAGATGAAGATCCGGCGCTGTTGGATCAAATCCTGCTTTCACCCGCAAGGGGCGCCCTAGCAGAAGCTTCTGCTCTAGTTCCGACTCAAGAAGAATCTCATCACAGCCTCGAGTGATGATTCCCATCTGTTCTGATACGTAGTTCATCGTTGAAGTGCGGTTCGGGTTATCGTTATCACCAAGGATGGCTTGAGCCACGTGATTTGTTGTGGTTATCAAGCTCCAGTTGGCGCCGGAACTGGCGTTACAAACGGCATGGTATTCTTTTGCGCGATAGCGCTTCGCAAAATCTAGGTTCATGTACAGCCCAAAGACCACGTCGAAATTTAGGTTTCTCCCGCCGACTTCTCGCTTGGTCAGTGCCACGATTGGAGGAATCTCCCTCGCAGCCCTACTTCTCGGCGTGGTTGGTGCGTTTGGCGTTGCTCCAGATAGTCAGGTTGAGGGAGTCGATCGCCAGATCGTAGCTGAGGGGTTGTCATTGAATCCGTTGGCGAGAAGACATGATGACGAGGTCTTCTGGCGCGATGAACGTGTTCAGAAGGGTGACTCCCTGTTGAGCGTATTGACCCGACTTCATGTTGATGACCCAGAACTTCTGGGATTTCTCCAGACGTCCGTGCGAAATCGTGTCTTGCCCTCACCGACGTCACTGAAGTTTGTCTCGACGGCATCCGACATGGCGGGCACCGTGGCCGAGGTTAGGTTAAGCGGAGACTCTTGGGTCTATGTGGTTTCGAGAAACAACTCAACTTACACAGTCACCGCGGATGTAGTCCGAACAGAAAGAAGGGTGATAATGCAGTCGGGCTCAATTGATAGCTCGCTGTTTGCTGCCACTGACAGCGCCGGAGTTCCAGAAGCGATCGCCAGCGCTTTCGCGGAATTGTTTTCTGGAGAACTGGATCTTCATCGCGACATTCGCCGTGGAGATCGCTTTGCAGTCATCTACGAGATGGTGTATTCAAACGGTTATCCTGTTCGGCCAGGGCGAATAGTTGCGGCTGAGTTTTTGAACCAAGGCAGAAAATTTCAGGCCGTTTTCTTTGAACGCCCGGATGGCTCTGGAGACTACTACACGCCAACCGGGCAGAGCATGCGGCAATCGTTTCTGAGATCACCTTTGGAGTTTTCCCGCGTTACTTCCGGATTTTCGACGAACCGATTCCATCCTGTTTTGCAGGTCTGGCGTGCGCACAAAGGTACCGATTTTGGTGCTCCGGTCGGAACCCGTGTAAGGTCTACAGCGGACGGTACTGTGGTCTTTGCGGGTTGGCAGAACGGGTATGGGAAAGTTGTAGAAGTTCGTCATGCTGGCAATTTTCTGACGAAATACGGCCATTTGTCCGAGTTCGCTGGTTCCCTGAAGAAGGGTATTCGGGTTGAGCAGGGACAAGTTCTCGGATACGTAGGCATGACTGGACTCGCCAGCGGGCCTCACCTCCACTACGAGTTTCACGTGAACGGGGTCCAGGCTGATCCGCAGCAGGCAGTGCCTCAGCAACGTCCTTCCCTATCGCCGGCCGATCGTGAAGCGTTCTCTAGAATGTCGGATGAATCGCTAACGCAACTGGCGATGCTACGTGGATTGAACGTAGCAGCTATTGATTAAGTGAATCGCCCCGGGTTTCGCGGAGGCCCCTTGGGTTTAGTCAGATCACCGCCTCAGTGTCCTGACGTGCGAGAGTGCGGTAATGGTTTGCCTCAGATTCTGAAGTCGGGATGTAGGCGATGAGTTCAAGCAATCTGTTGTGGTTGAATCAAAGCACCCATGCGAGCGTGGCCGCTTCTGAGGCTTCTTGCCTCTTTCTGAGTGCCCGACGACGGATCAGCTCAGCATTGTGAACCCGTCGAGCGTCTAGGCCAAAGCTTGTTCGAAGCTATAAGCTTGTCGCCCTTGCTACCCACCGAAGCTTTGATCTACGTCTCGACCAGGCGCACGGTGCATCGAATGGGTGCGGATTGCGAATCGCGATCCGAATGAAAGATCAGGCGCTCGTCGCGCTTCGGCTGGCGTGCGTATGTGCCCTCTCGAGCGCATCGAGGACGAAGTCCGTTAGCGTGCAACTGCTCACACGCCAGCCATCAATGCGTCGGGCGAACACGTCGATGATGAAGACGACGTACAACCAGCCCTGCCAAGTCGAGACCTGGGTGAAGTCCGACACCCAGAGCTGATTCGGACGCGCTCGGCAGGGAACTGCGATGTACCTTATCCAGCGGACATGGCGCCGAGCGGCCGCTGATTGTCGTGCGCACAAACTTTCCGCGCATCACGCCTTGCAGTCCCAGGCCACGCATGAGCCGCTCGACGGTGCAGTGGACCTGCAGGTTGGCTTGGCACACTTGTTCGATCTGGGCACCAATTCCTCCTCCCCTCAGACTCTGGCACATTGCCGGTCGGGATCACGCCTCCGGGCGGCGTGCAGTCGATATCCCGACGGGTCAACCTGCGACACTCTGCAGATCGGCTCGCCCTCTAGTCCATCGAACCAGGTGAATTGAACAGGATTCGAGATTCAGGATTGTCGTAGATCACTCGGCCATGGCCTTGGTCTTGTGGCTCGCCTGTGGCGGTGTTGAGTGCCGAGAACAGATTGAGCCTGCCGTTGCGCTTGTACTCGAAGATGTGACTTTCGGCGCGTCCGGGGGGCCAGCAGCAACATGCAGTCCTGGCGTTCAAGGGCCTGGATGGCGGTCTTCTCGTCCACGCAGAACACGACGGCTTTGGCCGGCGAATTCAGATAGAGCCCGATCACGTCGGCAGCCTTGGACTCGAACTCCGGATCGTTGGAGATCATGTGGCGGTCGAGGTGGTGGGGCCGGATGTCGTGCGTTGCTAGTGCGCTGCACCGTCATGAACGGAACCTCTAGTTGCGCAGCGAGCTTGCGGCTGCCGCGGTGGGTCGATCCGTCCTCGGGCTTCCGCTTCAACGTGTAGTCGAGCACGCGCGCTTCCAGTCGCACCAGATCCTTGCGCGGCGCTCGCCCTGGGTGTCGCGCGTACAGCCCAGGCGATCCACTTCGAATCGCGACTTCCACGTCGACACAAAACGCGAGTCACAGCGCAACTCGCCCATGATCGTCTGGCGCGAGGCGCCCTCTTCGAGCAGCAGGATCAAGCGTGCCCTCCGCGCCTGACCCACGGCCAATGGGCGACTGCGCTGCATCGCCGTCAGTTCCTGCCGCTCGGAAGCACTCAGGCTCATTTTGTTCATGCACCTTCGACTAAAGAAGCTCTGCAGAGCCACCGATTCGGCAGCACGTAGAGCATGAGTTGGTCACTCTGGAGATCGAACGCGGTGGATGAGGCGGAAACGAACACCGTCGGATCGACATTGCGTACCCGCGGGCGCCGTTTCGCACCTAATTCCAGGGTGTTGCCGCCATCACAGACGCACCTGTGCCTCGGGCATCAACAATCGCCTGACCTGGTACACGTTCGCCAGCGCGAACAAGACGGTGAGCTGTGCGGTGTTCTTTGCCAGGCCGCGGAAGCGTGTCTTCATGTAGCCGAACTGCCGCTTCACGATCCGGAACGGATGCTCCACCTTCGCCCGGATGCTTGCCTTGGCGTGCTCGGCTTTCTCGATCATCCGGCCCCAGCGCGTATCCGGGAGCGCGCGCCGCTTGCCGGCCTTCATGGCCACGTGGCAGGTAACCGGCGTCTCCTCGTTCTCCTCGCGCTTCTCGACGCCTTGGTAGCCCGCATCAGCAATGACGTGCGTCTCGTCGCCGTGCAGGAGCGAGTGCGCCGTGTCAGGTCGTTGACGTTGGCCGCCGTCCCCTCGACGGTATGGGTGAGACCCGATTCGGCATCCACTCCGATGTGCGCTTTCATGCCGAACTACCACTGGTTGCCCGTCTTCGTCTGATGCATCTCGGGGTCGCGCGTGCCGGTCTCGTTCTTCGTGGAACTGGGCGCCGAGATCAGGGTGGCATCCACGATCGTGCCCTGGCGCAACAGCAGCCCTTTGTCCTCGAGCACGGCGTTGACGGTTGCCAGGAGTTGGACGGCGAGTGCGTGCTTCTCCAGCCGGTGACGGAAGCGCAGGATCGAACTCTCATCCGGGAGCGCGTCCTCGCCCGCATCGCCGGGATGTCGTGCAGCGCCTCTTCCATTGCGGGGTCCGAGAGGGCGAACCACTGCTGCATGAAGTGGATGCGCAGCATGGTCTCCGCGGGAAACGGCACGCGCCCGCCGCGCGGACCGAGCTTGGGCTGCGCGGGCGACACCAGCGCCACCAACTGCGCCCAAGGCATCACCACATCAATTTCGTTCAAGAAGCGCTGCCGCTTGGTAACTTCGAGCGGCGTTCGAATCCGGTTTCGGCGAGGCCGCTTTGCTTCATCAACGGCTCAGACGTACATTTCGGCGGCGAGACGAATTGTGCTCGACAGTGTAGGGGCTGTGCAGAGATCCCCTAGTTCAATGCTTTAGCGCACCTGCATGTGAAGGCGCGTTCGCTGCCGGTTACATCGGAGGCTATAGGAGTGAATTCAGGCGGGCGACAGTTGGTCCGACGAGATGGTTTGCTAGGCGGAAAACGATGAGCCACAGCCACAAGTGGATGTGGCATTCGGATTTCTGATTACAAATTGGGCACCTTCAACATTCTCTTGGTAGTCGATCTCAGCGCCCGCCAAGTACTGGTAACTCATCGGATCAATCAACAGGGTGACACCGCCCTTCTCAAGGGCCGTATCGTCCTCTTGCGCGACCTCCTCGAAGGAGAACCCGTACTGGAAGCCTGAGCAGCCACCACCAGTTACGAAGACCCGGAGCTTCAAATCGTCATTCCCCTCATCTTCGATGAGTGTTTTAACCTTGGAAGCAGCATTCTCTGTAAACAAAATTGGTTCTGGTATCGGTACAAGCGCTTTCATGTATGACTCCTCTTGAAGCGTTTCACGATGCGTAGACTCATCAAGTTACGGTGGTCCACCACCACTACCATCAAGGGCGGTCGATTTGAAGATCACTACGTTCCCCGAGGACTCCGAGTCTTCGCGAATGAAGCGGCCGCCAACGTAAGCACCCATTTGAACATCAACCACCGAGTAACGCACATCTCCACGGATATGAGCCCCAGCCAAAAGGGTTGCCTGCCCAACCGCTTGAACTGCCCCGTGAACCTTTCCGCCGATAACAGCCATTTGAACCCGAAGATTTCCTTCGACACAACCATTCGGCAGGACTGATATCTCTCCAAACGCACCATCACGGCTCACGACGTTGCCACAAACTCTACCATCGAGAACGAGATGCCCCTCGAAAACAACGTCTCCAAGAACAACCATTCCACGTGTTATGTGCGATTGAGGTGTTGACTCTTCATTCATCAGCAGACCGCGTGCATATCGATTAGTGCCCCGAGTTCGCACTGACAGGGATCGCGATACCCTTAAGCAATCGCCCCAATGCGCCAACGAGTACAGCATTCAAGTTGCGCGACTGGATGCAACCTACATCGACGATATTTATGTTACTCCAACGTGCGCCATACAACTGCTGGTGGCATGCACTGGAACAAAAAAGGCCGCTAAGAAGCGGCCTTTCTTCGTGGCTCGGGTTGTAGGACTTTAGCGCTTCGAGAACTGTTTCCGACGACGCGCCTTCCGCAATCCAACCTTTTTGCGCTCCACCTCGCGTGCGTCCCGGGTGATCAGCCCCGCCTTCCGCAGAACCGGCTTCAACCCGGAGTCATACTCGACCAATGCCCTCGCAATTCCGTGCCTAACAGCTCCTGCTTGGCCCGACTCACCACCCCCAGTAACGTTTACAAGGATATCGAAGGTGTTCGTGTGATTGGTGATCTCCAAGGCTTGGCGGACCACCATTCGTCCGGTCTCACGGGAGAAGAATTCATCCACGTGTTTCCCATTGACCTGAAAATCTCCCCGGCCGGGCTTGATGAACACGCGCGCCACAGCGCTTTTGCGTCGGCCTGTGCCTCTATTCTGCAGAGTTGCCATCATGCCCTCTAAACGTTCAACAACTTGGGTTGCTGAGCTGTGTGCGGGTGCTCTCCACCCGCATACACCTTCAGCTTCTTGATCATCGCGTAACCAAGCGGCCCCTTCGGCAACATGCCCTTCACTGCCATTTCCAAAACACGCCCAGGAAACCGATCATGCATCTTTTGGTACGTCGACGAGTAGATTCCGCCCGGATACCCAGAGTGCCGATGATAAATTTTCTGCTGCGCCTTCTGGCCGGTCACTCGAAGCTTTTGCGCATTGACAACAACGATGAAATCGCCGGTATCAACGTGCGGCGTGAATATCGGCTTGTGTTTGCCGCGCAGACGATGCGCGATCTGAGACGCAAGGCGACCGAGGACCTTGTCAGATGCGTCAATCACATACCAATCGCGGACGACTTCGTGCGGCTTCGCCGAGAAGGTCTTCATGTCGAAGATCCCTGTAGAGTCAGAAACAGAAAGGGCGCGAGTTTAGGCAGATACGTGAACAAGTGTCAAACGATCATCTTGAAACGCAGTGCGTTGAATCGACGCACTTCCCGTCGGGGATCACCAAACACCATAATGCTCGATGTTGAATTGAACGGGTACGCCCCAGTTTATGTGGAAATACTGGCTGATCTTCTCGCAAGCGGTAACTGTTTCACTGGGTGCGCTTTTCGTTCTCAGCACATTCCGCCCGGACATCTTGACGGTCTCTAGCGGCGGCGTTGCAGGAGTAGTGACGATCCGAGAGGCGCCTGCTTTCCAAACGGCACCGCAGCATGCTGCGTCCTATCGAGAGGCGGCGAACAAGGCGATGCCGTCAGTCGTGAACATCTTCACCAGCAAGGATGTTCGAGCTTCCCGACACCCGCTGTTGAATGATCCGCTGTTCAGGCGCTTCTTTGGCGATCAATTGGAGGACGAACCGCAACGGTCCTCAAGCTTGGGATCCGGTGTAATCGTTGGAGCGGAGGGCTTCATCCTGACAAATCACCATGTGATTGAGGCCGCAGAAGAGATCGACATCGCTCTGGCAGACGGCCGGAAGCTGCGCGCGAAGCTGGTTGGCACTGATCCCGATACGGATCTGGCAGTTCTTCGTGTCGAGGGCGCCAACCTGCCAGCCGTAACTTTCGGGCAGGCGGAAACCATGCAGGTTGGGGATGTCGTGTTGGCAATCGGAAACCCGTTCGGGGTAGGGCAGACAGTGACCATGGGGATAGTCAGCGCTGTCGGTCGTAGCCACTTGGGCATCAATACATTCGAGAACTTCATCCAGACAGATGCTGCGATCAATCCAGGTAACTCCGGAGGAGCGCTTGTGGATAGCAGCGGCAATCTTGTGGGCATCAATAGCGCCATCTACTCCCGCAGCGGCGGCAGCATGGGGATCGGATTTGCAATTCCCGTTAGCTTGGCACGGCAGGTCATGGACCAGATCATCGCGTCTGGTAGCGTGGTACGCGGGTGGATCGGCGTCGAAGTTCAAGAGCTTACGATCGAACTCGCCGAGTCCTTCAAGATGGGGTCGACCGAGGGGACTCTGATAGCCGGCGTGCTTAGGAATGGCCCGGCAGACCGTGCGGGCATCAAGCCAGGCGACATCCTGACCGGAGTCGACGACAAGCCCGTCACGGACTCGTCGACGATGCTTAACCTAGTTGCCGCCCTGAACCCGGGAAGAAGTGCCCGTCTCCAGGTAATCCGCAACGGAAAAAAGCTTGAGGTGGCCGTGATAGTCGGGAAGCGACCCGCGCCTTCCCGACGGAGCCAGGAAGATTGAGCCGAACCAGCCACCTAGACTGCGTTTGACTCCTCTTGCGGTTTCTCGATGAATGTCGCGACCACAATGCCCACCTCGTAGAGCATCCAAAGTGGAAGGGCCAACATGATCTGGGAGATTACGTCCGGTGGCGTCACCACTGCCGCCACGACAAACGCCCCAACAATCACATACGGCCGGATCTCCCGCAGCTTGGCCACTGAAACCATTCTCATCTTGACGAGCAACACCACGGCAATTGGTACTTCGAACGTGACTCCGAAAGCAACGAACATCCCGAGGACAAAACTAAAGTAGTTCTCGATATCGGGAGCCACCTCGATACTTTTCGGTGCAATCGAGTAGACAAACTTGAACACAACGCCGAACACAAAGAAGTAACAGAACGCTACGCCTGAGAAGAACAGGAAAGTGCTCGCAATGACCAACGGGAGCACAAACTTCTTCTCGTGCGCGTACAGCCCGGGCGCAACGAACGCCCAAGCCTGATAAAGCACTATCGGAAGCGCCGCACAGAACGCGACCAACAATGCGACTTTGACAGGCACCAAGAATGGGGTGACCACGCCGGTGGCTATCATATGAGCACCCTCGGGCAAGGCGGCCATGAGGGGGGTCGCCAAGATGTCGTACAGCTGCGGTGCGAAGTAGAAGCAAGGCAGGAACGCAATGATTACGGCAATGAGCGCCTTCAACAGGCGATCACGCAGTTCAATCAGGTGCGACAGGAATGTGTCCTGCTGGATCATGAAAACAATGTCCGGAACTGTGGATGAACGGGGCGCCCACGCTGCTGCAGACGAACGAGCCCAATATGTTTGAGGCTCAACTGCTCGACCGCGCGCTCTCCGGATCTTTTTCCGCCGCTGGAACGCCCGAATCACCATCGCCCAGCCCCAGATCCAACTGAGGCGATGCCTCGTCGCCAGATTCGATCGCGGCGGCTGTTGATGCGCCAGCGTGCGCGCCTCCAGCAAGACCGAAATGCAGCATCGGGTTGGTCAACTTCCCGAACTCGTCCTCGGCCTTTTTGATCTCTTGACTGATCTCGCCAACGTGGGACTGCATGGCGTCTTGCATTGAATTGGCTGCTTCCGTGACCGTATTCTTGATGTCGCGGAGCTCGGAGGCATCCATTTCGCGGTTGAGGTCAGCCTTCACATCGGCAACGTAGCGCTGCATCCTGCCGAAAAGATGACCGGCGGTACGGGCAACTTTCGGAAGACGCTCCGGCCCGATGACCAGCAAGGCCACCATGCCGATCACAAAGAATTCGGAGAACCCGATATCAAACACGGCGCGTTGCCTGCGTCAGTGGCATCAGGCCTTCGAGCGGTCCTTGACCTCACCATCGATCGTCTGGCCCGCGGGGCCGGCGCTCTCCAGCTTCGCGCCTGGAGCAGACTTGTCGTCTTCGCTCTTCATACCGTCCTTGAAGCCTTTCACCGCACCGCCCAGATCCTGGCCGACGTTGCGCAGCTTCTTCGTGCCGAAGATCAGCACAACGACGAGCAAAACGATCAACCAGTGCCAGATGCTGAAACTACCCATGATTACTTCTCCTCGTCTGCAGTCCATCTGGACCGCACAGCCATCAACTCTTCGTGATCATGCCAGGCAAAGGACTCGCCCCACCGATCACATGCATGTGCAAATGATAAACGTCCTGTCGACCGATCTTTCCCGTGTTCACGATCAACCTGAACCCTTCGGGCGACCCCTGTTCGGCAGCCAAGCGATTCGCCACGAGCATCATGTTCCCCATCAAACTTCGATGTTTCTCTTCCAAACCCGCCATTGAGGCAATGTGCTCGCGGGGGATCAGGAGCAGATGCACCGGTGCCATCGGATTGATGTCATGGAAGGCGAGCATCTCGTCGTCCTCGAACACCCTCCGAGAAGGAACCTCACCCCGGACGATCTTGCAGAAAATGCAGGTATCGCTATTCATCAAGGATAAGCCTTCGCAACGACTCTCTGTCAGCGGACCCGAGAGGCCTTTTCATCAACGCCGGAGATCCCTTCACGTCGGAGCAACTCCGCGAGAACATCGTTCGGACCAAGACCAGAATGCGCCAGCAGGACGAGGCAGTGAAACCACAGGTCTGCCGTTTCTCGAACGATTTGCAGTTTATCACCACCCTTCCCGGCAATAACGGTCTCGGTCGCCTCCTCGCCGATCTTCTTCAGGATCGCGTCCGTCCCCTTCGAATACAGCGACGCGACATATGAGCTTCCAGGGTCGGCCCCCTTCCTCGACTCGAGGGTCTCGGCAAGGCGCATGAGAATGCTCGAATCGATCAAGATCTGGCCCCTTTCGATTCACTGTAAATCACCGCAGGATCCAGCATCACCGCGTCCTGCACGACCCATTTGCCTCCGACCAAACGGCGGAAGAAGCAGCTCTCCCGACCGGTGTGACACGCGATTCCCCCCACCTGCTCGACGGACAAGAGCACTACGTCGCCATCGCAGTCCAGGCCGATATCGATGACGCGCTGGGTGTGACCTGACTCCTCGCCCTTGTGCCAAAGGCGACCGCGGGATCTCGACCAGTAGTGTGCTTCTCTCGTTTCGACCGTTTTCAGGAGAGCATCCCGATTCATGTAGGCAAACATAAGCACGCGCCCCGACGCACCGTCCTGCGCGATCGCGGGAACAAGCCCGTCCGCCGACCATTGGATCTCGTCCATCCACGCGGCGTCGGTCACAGCCGCACCTCGATGCCACGGGAAGCCATGTGGCGCTTTGCTTCGCCCACCGTGTGCTCACCGTAATGGAAGATGCTGGCGGCAAGGACGGCATCGGCCCGACCGAACTGAACGCCATCGGCGAGATGCTCCAGTCCGCCTACGCCGCCGCTGGCGATGATCGGGACGTCGAGTGCATCGGAGAAGGCGCGGGTGAGGTCCAAGTCGAAGCCCTGTCGGGTCCCGTCGCGATCCATGCTGGTCAGAAGAATCTCTCCAGCCCCGGCAGCCTCCATACGCCTACCCCAGGCAAGCGCGTCGATACCAGTGGCCCTTCTACCGCCATGCGTGTAGACCTCCCAGCCGGAACCACCCTCTGAATCCACTCGCCGCGCATCGACGGCAACAACGATGCACTGTGACCCGAAGCGCGCAGCAGCCTCCGCAACGAACGCGGGATTCTCCACCGCGGCCGTGTTGATGCTGACCTTGTCGGCCCCGGCATTGAGCAGGCGCCGGACGTCGGCGATCGTGCGGACGCCACCGCCAACTGTGAGGGGAATGAACACCTGGGCGGCGACCTGCTCGACCACGTGCACCATGGTGTCCCGACCATCCGAGCTGGCGGTGATGTCCAGAAACGTCAGTTCGTCTGCGCCCTGAGCGTCGTACCGCTTGGCGATCTCGATCGGATCCCCGGCATCCCGGAGGCCGACGAAATTGACTCCCTTCACGACGCGCCCTGCGGTCACGTCGAGACAAGGGATGATACGAGTGGCTAGGCCCACGGCGGCTTCAGTAGGGTGAGCGGATCAGGCTTGACCCGACAGCTCGTCGGCAAGCTTCTGAGCCTCTGCAAAGTTGAGGTTGCCTTCGTAAAGCGCCCGCCCGGATATGGCGCCAGTGATACCTTCCGACGCGACCCCGCAGAGCTGCCGCACGTCATCCAGCGTGGCGACGCCACCACTCGCAATCACTGGAACGGTGAGCGACTTCGCCAGTGCAACAGTGGCCTCGACGTTCACGCCAGTCAGCATCCCGTCACGACCGATATCCGTGTAGATGATGGCCTCGACGCCGTAGTCCTGAAACTTCTGGGCAAGGTCCACCACGTCGTGGCCGGTCATCTTGGACCAGCCATCCACCGCCACCTTGCCCTCCTTTGCATCGAGGGCAACCATGATGTGGCCTGGGAATGCGTTGCACGCGTCGTGTAGGAAACCAGGCGTCTTGACGGCTGCCGTGCCGATGATGACGTAGCTTACGCCGTCGTCGAGGTAGCGTTCGATCGTATCGAGATCGCGGATACCGCCGCCCAGCTGCACGGGGATATCGTCCCCGACAGCCTCGATCACGGCCTTGATCGCCGATTCATTCCGGGGTTTTCCGGCAAACGCACCGTTCAGATCCACGAGGTGCAGGCGTCGAGCACCTTGCGCGAGCCAGTGGCTTGCCATCGCGCCGGGGTCTTCGGAGAACACGGTCGCGCCCTCCATGATGCCCTGCTTCAGACGCACACAGTGGCCGTCCTTCAGGTCGATGGCGGGGATGATCAACATGGCGTCCTCGACATACCGGAGATTGGAGGGAAACTTGGCAAGGTTGCCGGAGCCGTCCGGCACTTCGCCGGTGTACACCAGTTCATGGTTGGTTCACATCCGTTGCAGCCCGAGGGAGAACCTGGCCTTCAGGGGAAACACCTGCATCAAGGGACACATCACCACCATCGGAAAGGCCGTCCCAGGCAACGAAGTTCGACAGAAGGCGAAGCCCTGCGACGTGACTCTTTTCCGGGTGGAACTGCACGGCAAAAATGTTAGCTGCGCTCACAGCACTGGTAAATGGCGTCGGGTAGTCCGTCGTCCCCGCTGTCAGACTTGCGTCTACTGGAGCCACGAAGTAACTGTGCACGAAGTAGAAGCGGCTGTCCTGCTCGATTCCGCGCCATAGCGGATGTGGCCGCACTTGATGCACCTTGTTCCAACCCATGTGGGGCACCTTCAGCTTACGCCCATCGGGCGAAACCATCCGCTCGTGGGGGAAGCGCACGACGTTGCCCGCAAACACCGCGAGGCCCGCGACATCGCCTTCCTCGCTCCGCTCGAAAAGCATCTGGAGGCCGATGCAGATCCCGAGAAACGGCTTCCGTGCCGCAGCCTCCAGCACCGCAGCACGCAGACCACGACTTTCCAGTTCCCGAATGCAGTCCGGCATGGCGCCCTGCCCTGGAAACACAACGCGTTCAGCCCTCGCGAGTTCCTTCGGATCGTCCGTCACCACAACCCGCGCCGCGGGAGCCACGTGCTCAAGCGCCTTGGCGACGGAGCGCAGGTTGCCCATCCCGTAGTCGACAACTGCGATTCGCATGCCTGTAGACCCCATCTGCATCCGTCGCCTAGAGCACGCCCTTGGTGGACGGCATGGTTCCAGCGGACCGCGGATCGAGTTCCACGGCCATCCGGAGCGCACGCCCGAAGGCCTTGAATGCCGTCTCGGCCTGATGGTGGGCATTCCGCCCCTTCAGGTTGTCGATATGGAGCGTAATCGCAGCGTGGTTCACGAACCCCTGGAAAAACTCGTAGGCGAGGTCCACGTCGAAACCGCCGATCATCCCGCGAGTGAATTCCACCCCGAACTCGAGCCCCGGACGACCAGAGAGATCGACCACCACCCGCGAAAGCGCCTCGTCCAGCGGCACATAGGAGTGGCCATAGCGGCGCAGGCCCCTCTTGTCCCCCACCGCTTTCGCGAACGCCTGCCCGAGGGTGATCCCCACGTCTTCGACGGTATGGTGGCCGTCGATGTGGAGATCGCCCTTGGCCTCGACTTCGATGTCGAACATGCCATGCCGGGCCACCTGATCGAGCATGTGATCGAAAAAACCGATCCCGGTCGATAGGGAAGACGCGCCAGTGCCATCGAGATCGATCCGTACGCGGATCTGTGTCTCGAGGGTATCGCGGCGCACCTCGGCGATGCGATTCACCGTCAGGGGGGAAGTCGACATGGTCATCCGTTCCGTGGGTCGAGGGTCAGTGCCAGTGCCTCGAGGAATACTCGGTTCTCTTGGGGTGTACCAACTGTGACACGCAAGCAATTCGCAAGCAGCGGATGCGCACCATGGAGATTCTTGATCAGCACCCCGCGGGCCTTGATCCCGGCAAACGTAGCCGGCCCGTCGGGCACGCGAAACGTCACGAAGTTGGCACTAGAAGGGAACACATGCACCAGCGGATGCCGTGCCAGTGCCGCGATCAGTGGCGCGCGCTCGGCGACGATGGCACGCGCCTGACCGGTAAGAACTTCGAGATGTCGAAGCGCGACGCCAGCCGCGATCTGCGTGAGAACGTTCACGTTGTAGGGCATGCGTAGCTTGTCCAGTTCGCCGAGCCATTCATGCCGGCCGACGACGAAACCGAGCCGCAGACCGGCGAGCCCCAGTTTGGACAGTGTGCGCATCACCAGCACATTCTCGGACGACGCCAGGACGGGCAGATGGGTGGTACCGGCAAACGCGTGATACGCCTCGTCGATCACCACCACGCCTGGTGCGCGACTGATCACGCGCCGGACGACCTCCGGATCGAACATGTTCCCGGTCGGATTATTGGGGCAAGCAAGGAACAGGAGGGCCGGTCGATGCTTCTCGATCGACTGCACCAGTGCGGGTTCATCGATGGAGAAGTCGTCGCGGAGCGGCACGCCCTCGTACCGCACACCGGCGGTCGCGGCGGAAACGCGGTACATCACGAACGAAGGCTCCACCCCCATCACTACTGCGTCCGGTCGAGCCACCGCCATGCAGAGCAACTGGATGATCTCGTCGGACCCGTTGCCGAGGAGTATCTCCATGTCAGCAGGGAGCTCCAGGCGCTCGCGCAGCAGCGCCTTCAATGCCTGGGGAGAAGGATCCGGATATCGATGGATCGCCGCGTCGGCAAGCGCCTTGCCCAACGTCTGGCGCAAGGCGTCCGGCAACGGATACGGGTTCTCCATGGCATCGAGCTTGACCATGCCCGTGCTGTCGGCCACGTGATAAGCCTTCCACGCGAGAATCTCCGGCCGGAACACCGATGCCGGATTCACGGGCCCTGCATCGATGTCGGCTCGGTTCAAGGTTTCCATGTCACGTGTCAGGCATGCAACCGCATGCGGGCGGATGCGGCGTGGGCCGGCAAGCCCTCACCATCAGCAAGCTCTGCGGCAATCAGACCGAGCGCATTGGCCCCCGCCCGTGACACGCCGATGAGGCTGGTGCGCTTCTGGAAATCGTAGACCCCGAGCGGCGAGGAGAATCGCGCCGAGCGCGCCGTCGGCAGCACGTGATTCGGCCCGGCGCAGTAGTCACCGAGGGCCTCGGAAGCGTAACGACCGATGAAGATCGCCCCGGCGTGTCGGAGCCGCGGCACCCACGGATCGGGATCCTGCACCGACAATTCCAGATGCTCGGGCGCAACGCGATTGGACACGGCACAGGCCTCATCGAGATCCCGTACGAGGATCAGCGCGCCGCGATGCGCGAGCGATGCCTCGATGACGGCCCGCCGCGACATCGTGTCGATGAGTCGCGACATGCTCTGCTCGACAGCATCGAGGAACGCCGCATCGGGGCAGAGCAGAAGGGCCTGCGCCACCTCGTCGTGCTCGGCTTGCGAAAACAGATCCATCGCCACCCAGTCGGGCGGCGTCGTGCCGTCGCTGATCACCAGAATCTCCGACGGACCCGCCACCATGTCGATACCGACCACCCCGAAGACCTGCCGCTTGGCGGATGCCACGTAGGCATTTCCAGGTCCGACGATCTTGTCGACGGCGGGAATGCTGGCGGTGCCGTAGGCGAGCGCCCCGACTGCCTGGGCCCCGCCGATAGCGAACACCCGGTCGACCCCGGCCACGGCTGCGGCTGCAAGTACCAGCGGATTGCGATGCCCATCCGGTGTCGGCACGACCATCACGACTTCACGCACCCCCGCGACCTTGGCGGGCAGCGTGTTCATCAGCACGGTGGACGGATAAGCCGCCTTGCCGCCCGGAACGTAGACACCGACGCGATCGAGCGCAGTGACCTGCTGGCCGAGCAGTGTCCCGTCGGCGTCGGTGTACTGCCAGGAAGCGATAGGCTGCCGTTCGTGATAGTCCCGGATCCTGCCTGCGGCCTTCTCGAGGGCATCCCGACGGGCTGCCGGCAGACTGTCGAGCGCACTGTGGAGCTCGGACTGCGGAATCTCGAGGTCGGCCATCGACGCCACATCGAGTCGATCGAAGCGCCGCGTGTACTCGAGGACCGCGGCGTCGCCCCGGGTACGCACGTCGGTCAGGATGTCGGCGACCGTGGCTTCGAGCTTCCGGTCCAGAGTGTTCTCGAATGCCAGCAGCGACGTGAATCGCGCTTCGAAATCGGCATTGCGGGTATCGAGCCGGTTCACCTTCATCACACCGAGACCTCCGCGTCCAACGGCTTGGCAACCCGCGCGAACGCATCCATGAGGAACTGCAGCTCCTTGCGCTTCATCTTGAGCGACGCCTGATTCACCACGAGTCGCGCCGAGATGGCGGCGATCTCCTCGACCGCGACCAGGTGGTTCGCCTTGAGGGTGTTGCCGCTTGAGACGAGATCCACGATTGCATCGGACATGCCCACGAGGGGGGCGAGTTCCATGGAACCGTACAGCTTGATCAGGTCGACGTGCACACCCTTCGACGCGAAGTGCTGACGTGCGATGTGCAGGTACTTCGTGGCGACCTTCAGTCTGGCACCGCGGCGAACCGCCATGGCGTAGTCGAATCCCTCGGGCACGGCCACCATCATCCGGCAGCGGGCTATCCCGAGATCGAGCGGTTGGTAAAGGCCCTGCCCCCCATGCTCCATGAGGACATCCCGGCCGGCGATGCCGAGATCCGCCCCTCCGTGCTGAACGTACGTAGGGACGTCGGAGGCCCGGACGATGATGATCCGCACCTCGGGCCGATTGGTCCCGATGATGAGCTTGCGGGAGCTCTCGGGATCCTCGGCAGGGACGATGCCGGCCTCGGCCAGCAGCGGCCGTGTTTCTTCGAAGATGCGCCCCTTGGAAAGCGCGATGGTGATGCCGTTCACGGCTGCGACGCTGAAAGGATGGACATGGATTCTAGCCTACGGACGCGCCGCCGCCGCCCACGCGCCTGACACGGGCGCCGAGCTGGGACAGCTTCTCTTCGATCCGTTCGTACCCGCGATCGAGGTGATAGATCCGATCAACGATCGTCTCGCCCTCCGCGACCAGGCCGGCAACGACGAGGCTCGCCGATGCGCGCAGGTCCGTGGCCATCACGGTGGCGCCCTGCAGTCGCGGCACACCCCGGATGACTGCCGTGTTGCCTTCGACCTCGATGTCGGCCCCGAGACGACGCAGTTCCTGCACGTGCATGAAGCGGTTCTCGAAGATCGTCTCGGTGACGAGCGCAGTACCTTCGGCGACGCAGTTGAGCGTCATGAACTGCGCCTGCATGTCCGTGGGGAAGGCAGGGTACGGTGCGGTTCGCAACCCGACCGATTTCGGCCGCGAACTCATGGCGATCCGGAGCGTGTCCCGCGTGGCCTCGATGCGTGCACCCGCCTCGCCGAGCTTCGCAATGACCGCGTCGAGCGTGTCGGCCCGGGTTCCGGTCAGGACGACTTCGCCGCCGGCAGCTGCCACCGCGACGAGGAACGTTCCCGTCTCGATGCGATCCGGCATCACGGCATACGTGGCCCCGTGCAGCGATTCAACGCCCTGGATCGTGATGATGTCGGTGCCCGCCCCTTCGATGCGCGCGCCCATCGCGATCAGGCAATGCGCCAGATCCACGACCTCCGGCTCGCGCGCGGCGTTCTCGATGATGGTCGTGCCCTCGGCGAGACAGGCGGCCATCATCAAATTCTCGGTGCCGGTGACCGTCACGATGTCCATCACCAGCCGCGCACCCTTCAGGCGGCCCGCTTTCGCATGGATGTAGCCCTGCTCGATCGTGATCTCGGCGCCCAGCGCCTGGAGACCCTTGATGTGCTGATCCACCGGACGCATACCGATGGCGCAGCCACCCGGGAGGGACACTTTCGCCTCTCCGAAACGGGCCACGAGCGGACCGAGCACCAGGATCGACGCCCGCATCGTCTTCACGAGATCGTACGGGGCAACGAAGTTGGAAAGCCCAGCACCGCTCAAGCCCACGCCGAGCTTCTCGTCGAGGGCGACTTCGATGCCCATCTGTGCGAGCAACGTAAGCGTGGTGGTGACATCGCGCAGGTGCGGGACGTTCTGCACCTGCAGTGTGTCGGCCGTCAGGATGGCACCGCACAGGATGGGGAGCGCTGCGTTCTTCGCGCCGGAGACGCGGATCTCACCGTTGAGCGGTACACCGCCCTCTATGCACAACTTGTCCATGATTCGGAATTCCGAGGTGGCCGTTGGCCACGTAGGGTCAGTGGCTTCCGCGAGTTCAGGTTTGGCCGCAGCCGCACCAGCGACGCGCTGAAGGCTGGCCTGGGATGGACCAGATGCCCATGCCGGACAGCACGCGACGTCCGGCCCGGCGATGCTCCGGGCCCGTGCTTGGCGCCAAGTACGGCGGGCGGATCAGCGCCCTGGCCAATCTCCGGGGGTGAAAGTCTTCATCGACAGGGCGTGGATTTCCTCGCGCATGCGATCGCCCAGTGCGCGATACACGGTCTGGTGCTGCTGAACCCGCGACTTGCCTTCGAAGGCACTGCTCACGATCACTGCCTCGAAATGGTGGCCATCGCCCGCCACTTCGACGTGATCGCATTCAAGGTTTTCGAGGATGTAGCTGCGGACCTGCTCGGGGGTGACCATGCTTGGTTCCTGCGGGGCGCGCTATGTCGTCAGTGCCGCAACTTGTAGCCACGCCGGATCATCTGGAGGGATGCGAATGATAAGGCAGTGAAGCAGCCCGTCACAATCGCCAGACTCATCCAGGGCGAGCGATCCGACGCGCCGAAGAAGGCGTAGCGGAACCCGTCGATCATGTAGAAGATGGGATTCAGGTGTGACACCGCCTGCCAGAACGGCGGCAGGGTGTGGATGGAATAGAACACGCCGGATAGAAAAGTGAGTGGCATCACCACGAAGTTCTGGAAGGCGGCCATCTGGTCGAACTTGTCTGCCCAGATTCCGGCAATCAAGCCCAGCGCCCCGAGAATTCCCCCACCCAGCATGGCGAATGCGAGGGCCCACAGCAGGTTGGGGAACGGAACCGAGACCGTCACGAGGGTCACCAGAAACACGCCGGCGCCCACCAGCATGCCTCGCACCATCGCAGCGATCACGTAGGCCCAGTAGAACTCGGCATGCGAGAGCGGAGGCAGCAGGATGAACACGATGTTCCCTGTGACCTTCGACTGCACGAGACTGGAGGAACTGTTGGCGAACGCGTTCTGGAGCAGGGACATCATCGCGAGGCCGGGGATCAGGAAGGCGCCGTACGAGACGCCTGGAAACACCTCCACCCGGGATTCCAGCACGTGGGAGAAGACCAGCATGTAGAGCAGCGCTGTGAGGACGGGGGCTCCAATCGTCTGGAAGCTCACCTTCCAGAAGCGCAGCAGCTCCTTGTAGAGCAGTGTCCGGAATCCGGTCATCGCCGCCCCATGATGCGCACGAAGGCCTCTTCGAGGTCGGGTTCGAGAACGCGGAGATCCTTCAATTCGACGCCTTCCGCGCGCAGCGCCACGGCGACATCGGCAATCTCCGCGTGCCGCCCGAGCGCCATCACCCACGCACCATCGGCATCCCGACGGGCGCGCCCCTCGAACTGAACGGGCAGGCGATCAGGCTCGAGACGCATCGACAGTTGCAGGCCCGATAGATCAGCGAGCAGGTTACGTGTGGTGTCCAACGCCACCACTCGCCCCTGCTTCAGCATGGCCACCCGTCCGCAGAGCGTCTCGGCCTCCTCCAGATAGTGGGTGGTCAGGACGATCGTGTGGCCCTCCGCGTTGAGGCTGCCCACGAACTCCCAGAGACCCTGGCGCAACTCGACGTCCACACCGGCCGTGGGCTCGTCCAGGATGATCACCGGGGGTTTGTGCACCAGCGCCTGCGCCACGAGCACGCGCCGCTTCATGCCGCCGGACAGCGCCCGCATGTTCGCGTTCGCCTTGGCGCGGAGATCCAGCCGATCGATGATCTCGTCGACCCAGGCATCGTTGTTTCGCAGCCCGAAGTAGCCGGACTGGATCCGCAACGTCTCCCGCACTGTGAAGAACGGATCGAAGACGAGTTCCTGGGGAACGACGCCGAGCGCACGTCTCGCCGCCCGATAGTCCCGGACGACGTCGTGACCCATGACGCGGACCTCGCCCGCATCGGGTCGTGCCAAGCCCGCCAGAACACTGATGAGTGTTGTCTTGCCAGCCCCGTTCGGGCCCAGCAGGGCGAAGAACTCCCCTTGCTCCACCTGAAGATCGACCCCGTCGAGGGCCTGGAGGCTGCCGTAACGTTTGGAGAGGGACTTGACGGAGATTGCCGGAACCATGAGCGGCCGTCAGACCGCAGGAAGGAGCAGGGCTTCGAGTCCGTAGAGCCTCGCGAGACTCGCAAGTCCAGGGGTCGGGCGGGTGATGACCAGCGATCGGCCAACGGCCTGCGCCGACCGGGTGAGGTCCAGAAGGAGGGCGATCAGGCTCGAATCGGCTTCGGTGACATCGCCCACGTCCAGCACCTCGACGTCCGCCGTCATCAGCCGTCGCGCCTCACCCAGCATCTCCCCCATCGTATCGAGGTTGACCGGCCCGGCGATGCGCAGCGTGCTTTCCTGTCGGGTGATCATTTCTTCGCCGGTGCAGGCGGCTGTGCGGCCTTGCTGTTGCGCTCCTGGAGGTTCCGGATGAGCCCGTCGATGCCTCCCTGCTCGATCTGCACACCGAACTCGGTGCGGTAGGTGGTCACGAGGCTCACTCCTTCCACAACCACGTTGTAGACCTTCCAGCCGTCGGGCGTGGCATTCATCGCGTAGTCGACAGCCACCGGCGGTGCACCACCCGGCAGGAGGATCTGCGTCTTGACCGTGACGTCCTCGCCATCGATCGCCTTCAGCGGCTTCACGTCGACCTTCACGTGGCGATAGGCACTGTAGGCGGCGCTGTAGGACCGCACCAGCAGCGTCTGGAATTCCTTGATGAGCTGCTTCTGCTGATCCTGTGTCGCCTGGCGCCAGTTCTTGCCGACGGCGAGCCGGGTCATCTTCGACATGTCGAACTGCGGCAGGATGCGGGTCTCGATGAGATCGACCAGCTTCGAGGCATTGCCGTTGCGGAGGTCCTTGTCCTCGGCGACGAGGCGCAGCACCTCCTCGCTGGTCGTTCGCACCAGGACGTCGGGGGGTGTGGGTTCGGCGCGCGCACCCCCCACCAGTGTCAGGACTAGAGCCAGCGCGGGCAGACATACCGCCATCAGGGATCGCAGGTTTCTCATGATTTCCTCGCTATACGGCGACGGCCGGAGCCGTCATTGGTCCTTTCCAGCGGTCGGTCCCTCAGCGGCCTTGCCGGTGAGAAACCGTCCGATCATCTGTTCCAGCACGAGAGCGGACTGGGTGAGGGTGATCCGGTCGCCGTCCTTCAAGACCGCATCGTCACCACCACCGTCGAGGCCGATGTACTGCTCGCCCAGCAGACCGGAGGTCAGGATGGACGCATTGCTGTCCTTGGGAAACTCGTACGTCTTGTCGATCAGCAACGTGACCTGCGCCAGGAATTTCTTGTTGTCGAATCGGATCGACTCGACCCGGCCCACCACCACCCCGGCACTCTTGACCGGTGCGCGGGGCTTCAGACCACCGATGTTGCTGAACTCGGCCGTCAGCTTGTAACCCTGCCCAGCAGTCACGGTACTGGCATTGCCGACCTTGAGGGCCAGGACCAGGAGCGCGATCAACCCGCCCACCACGAACAGGCCGACCCAGAGGTCGACGGTAGTGCGCTTCATTTCTATACCCCCGTGAACATGAACGAGGTCAGCACGAAATCCAGCGCCAGGATGGCCAGCGCCGACGTGACGACCGTGCGCGTCACCGCATAGGACACCCCCTCAGCCGTGGGGGGCGCATCGTAACCCTCGAACAGCGCGATGAGTGTCACGGCAACACCGAACACTGCACTCTTGATCACGCCATTCATGACATCGCTCCAGAGATCGACGTTCGCCTGCATCTGCGACCAGAACGCGCCGGAGTCCACCCCGATGATGACCACGCCGATCAGGTAACCGCCGAACACCCCGAAGGCGCTGAAGATGGCTGCGAGCAATGGCATCGAGAGCACACCACCCCAGAAGACCGGCGCGAGCACGCGGGAGTGCGGATCCACCGCCATCATCTCCATCGCCGAGAGCTGCTCGGTGGACTTCATGATCCCGATCCGCGCCGTGATCGCCGAACCGGCACGGCTCGCGAAGAGCAGCGCCGACACCACCGGACCCAGCTCGCGCACGAGCGACAGTGCCACGAGCGTTCCAAGCGCCTCTGCCGAACCGTACCGTTTCAAGGTCTCGTAGCCCTGCAGGCCCAGCACGAGACCGACGAACAACCCGCTCACGATGATGATCACCAGCGAGAGCACACCGGTGAAGTAGATCTGGTCCAGCACCAACTGGGGACGGCGAAGGCACATGCCGGACCGCGCGAGGATCGTCCCCGTGAACCGGGTTGCGCAGCCGAGCTTCCACACGCCGTCCACCGTGCGGGCACCGATGTGACGCAATGCGTCGATCACGAGCGTGCCTCCAGGCCGAGGTCCGCAGCGAGCGTGCTGCCGGGGTAGTGGAAACCCACGGGCCCATCCGCCTCGCCGTTCACGAACTGATGCACGAAGGGGTCCTGCGATGCCCGGATCTCATCTGGCGTCCCCTCGGCGACGATCTGGCCGCCTGCGGCGATGTACACATAGTCGACGATCCCCAGGGAAGCCTCCACATCGTGCGTGACCAGGATGGACGTCGCGCCGAGCGCATCGTTCAGGCGCCGGATGAGATTGGCGATGACGCCGAGCGAGATGGGGTCGAGACCGGTGAAGGGCTCGTCGTACATGATGAGCGTCGGATCGAGGGAGATGGCCCGTGCGAGAGCCACCCGCCGCGCCATGCCGCCCGACAGCTCGGCCGGCCTCAGGTGCGCCGCCCCGCGCAGGCCGACCGCCTGAAGCTTGAGCAGCACGAGATCGTGGATCACGGATTCAGGCAGCTTCGTGTGCTCGCGCAGCGGAAACGCCACGTTCTCGAAGACCGACAGGTCGGTGAACATCGCACCGAACTGGAAGAGCATCCCCATGCGCCTTCGCAGTCGGTAGAGATCGGCATAGGTCAGGCCCGAGACATCCTGACCGTCGACCCTGACCACCCCGGAAGTCGCCTTCAGCTGACCGCCGATGAGGCGAAGGATCGTCGTCTTGCCACAACCGCTCCCGCCCATGATCGCCACGACCTTGCCCCGCGGGATCCGCATGCGGATCCCACTGAGAATCGGGCGGGCGCCGTAGGAGAAGGCGACGTCTGTCAGTTCGACCAGCGGTTCGTTCGGCACGGAAAGTACGGAGGCATGGAGAGCCCGATTGTAATGGATGCCCGCGTCGCCCCTGCGGATAGCTTGTGGGGCCACTTCGATTCGGCTACCGTCGAATCGGTTCCCACCTGCTCAACAACCGGACCGACATGGTCGAACGCCTGTCCGATCCGCCCGCCTTGCGGTTCCGTGCCGTCGGCAAATCCTTCGCGGGCGTGCCGCGTCTGGAGGCCGTGAATCTCGACGTCCCGACCGGGGCCTTCTACGGCCTCGTAGGCGTCAACGGCGCCGGAAAGACCACTCTCATCCGCTGCCTCCTCGATGCCAACCGCGCCGACGCGGGCACCATCGAGATATTCGGCGAGACCAGCCTCCAGACCAGCGCGCGCCGGCATCTCGCCTTCCTGCCCGAGCGATTCAGCGCGCCGTTCTACCTGACGGGACGAGACTTTCTCGAGGCGATGGGCCGGCTCTACGGTCGGCAGGTGCTGGAAGTGGACGTACATCAGGCCATGGATGCCCTCGAACTCGACCGCGACGCCCTCGACCGCCCGGTGCGCAGCTATTCGAAGGGAATGACGCAGAAGCTCGGCCTTGCCGCCTGCCTGCTCTCCGGTCGTCGGCTGCTCATACTGGATGAGCCCGCGAGCGGCCTCGACCCGCGGGCACGGGCCGCGCTCAAGACGGCCCTCGCTGCCCGCCACGCCGCGGGGACGACGATCTTCCTGACGTCCCACGCGCTGGCGGACGTCGACGAGATGTGTGGACGTATGGCGTTGCTCCACGACGGGCGCCTCCTCTTCGATGGCCCTCCGGACGCGCTGCGGGCCCGGCACGGGGCCGCGAGCCTCGAAGCAGCCTTCCTGGCTGAACTCGCCTCGGACGAAGCCGCCCGGGGGCGGCACCCGGTGCGTCTGGCACAATCCGGTGCCATGTCCCGTGGGTAGCAGCGCCTTGGAATCTCCCGACGCCCGGAAGCCGGACCTGCTGATCGTCGATGACGATCCGCTCATCACCGACACGCTCGACTTCGTACTAGGCAAGGACTTCCGCATCTTCGCGGCCGGATCCCGCCAGCAGGCGCGCAATCTGATCACCCAACTGGAGCGGGTCCCGGGGCTCGCCCTGGTCGACCTCGGGCTACCCCCCACGCCGCACCGCCCGGATGAAGGCTTCCGCCTGATCACCGAACTCCTGGCTGCAGCACCCGAGATCAAGATCGTCGTTCTGTCCGGACAGAACGACGAGGCGAACGCCCGGTACGCCCGCACGCTCGGCGCAGTGGATTTCGTCGCCAAGCCCTGCGAGCCGGCAGTGCTGCGGCAACTCCTCCTCCGCGCCCTCAGTTTTCGCGAGGCCGAGCGCGCCGCGCCGGCGGACGACGGCATCGTCGGCAACAGCTTTCCGATCGGCCGACTGCGGGAGCAGATCCGTCAGTACGCCGCGTCCCCGTTCCCGGTGCTCATCGAGGGAGAATCCGGCAGCGGAAAGGAACTCGTGGCGCGAGCACTACACCGCGGCGGCCCCCGTTCGGCGCATCCCTACTTCGCACTGAACTGCGCAGCCATCTCGCCGACGCTGGTGGAGCCGACGCTGTTCGGTTACGCCAAGGGCGCCTTCACCGGCGCTGGTGCGGGCCGCTCCGGCTACTTCGAGGATGCTGCAGAAGGCTCGCTGTTCCTCGACGAGATCGGGGAACTGCCACTGGAGCTGCAGGCGAAGCTGCTACGGGTACTCGAGAATGGCGAGTATCAGCGGGTCGGTGAGACCCAACTGCGCATGAGCGCCGCACGGGTGATCGCTGCGACCAACCGCGATCTTCGCGTCGAGACGAAGGCCGGCCGGTTCCGCATGGACCTCTATCACCGGCTGTCAGTGTTCACGATCCAGGTCCCGCCGCTACGCGACCTCGGGGACGACAAGGCAAGACTGCTGGAGCACTTCGGTGTCCGCTACGCGGCGCAGGCCGGGATGGCACCGTGCACCCTTGACGAGGATGCCAAGGTCCTCTGGATGGCCTACGCCTTTCCGGGCAATGTTCGTGAGTTGCGCAACATCGTGATCCGGCTCACCACCAAGTACGCGGGCTGGGAGGTCACCCGGAGCGAACTCGCCGAAGAACTCGACTTCCAGACCCATGAAGGTGCGGGCGGCCCCGGCGGAGATCCGTTCGTGCCGAGCGTGGAAGCCGCCCTCGCCGTGCTGTCGGCCCGTCGCAGCATCGACCTCGATGCGAGCATGCGAACCTGGGAGAGCTGCTTCGTGGAGGCCGCCCTCCAGCTCACTCGCGGCAATCTCGCGCACGCCGCACGCATGCTCGGCATGCATCGGACGACGCTCTACAGTCGGATGCAGTCCCGGGTCCCGGGTGCGGACGAACCGCACAACCGACCCTCGACATCGGCCTGACCCCGGAGCCCCAGCCCTTGTACTACGCCGCCTTCGGTCTTTCGCGCCCACCCTTCAAGATCACGCCGGACACCGATTTCTTCTTCGAGGGCGGCAGCCGCGGCGAGGTTCTGGGTGCACTCCTCTACGCGATCTCGCAGGGCGAGGGCATCGTCAAGGTGACGGGCGAGGTCGGCAGCGGGAAGACCATGCTGTGCAGGGTGCTGCAGCAGCGCCTCGGCAGCACGGTCGACATGATCTATCTCGCGAACCCGAACGTCTCGCCCGACGAGATCCTGCGGGCCATCGCCTTCGAACTGCAGCTGCGGCAGGCGCGGGACACACCGCGGGTCGAGCTGATCCACGTCCTGCAGAACTACCTCGTCGCCCGTCACGCCGAAGGACGCCGCGTGGTGCTCTTCATCGAGGAGTCGCAGGGGATGCCGCTGGAGACCCTCGAAGAGGTGCGGCTGCTGTCCAACCTCGAGACCGAGCAGGAGAAGCTCCTCCAGATCATCCTGTTCGGCCAGCCCGAGCTGAACGAGAACCTCCAGAAAGCCCACATCCGGCAACTGCGCGAACGCATCACGCACAGCTTCCACCTCGCGCCGCTCAACCGGAACGAAATCGCCGAATACATCGGATTCCGTCTGCGCACCGCCGGCTACCGTGGGCCGGCGCTCTTCGCGCCCAGGATCATCGATCAGATCGCCCAGGCGAGCGAAGGCCTCACCCGGCGCGTCAACATCATCGCCGACAAGGCCCTGCTCGCCGCGTATGCCGAGAACACCCACACCGTCACCGCAGCCCATGTCCGGAAAGCCATCGCGGACAGCGAGTTCAGCCGTCAACCCTCGACCCGGGCCTCGGGTGACGGAACGCGTCGCCTCGCGCTCGTCGGGCTGCTCGTAGCTGGCGCGGCGGTGGCGGGCTGGCTCATCTACGACCACTTCGCTGGACGGACGGCCGTGCCTTCGATCGCCGTGCAGCCGGTCACACGCCCGATCGCGGCCGCGCCAGCCCTCCGGCTCGACACCGAACTTCCGGATGCCCCCACCGCCACGCAACCCGCCCAGCCCGCCGCCGCGCCGCCGCCCCCTGTCCAGGTGGAGCCCACGCCCGCCACCGCCCGAGCGCCCGTTGCGAAGACCGCATCGGGCCCGATCGCGGCGTCGCCCACCCCCGCCATCGCCAAGCCCGCCGCCACCGCGACGGCGCCCGTGGCGCCCCCGCCGACCACAGACGCACTCGACGACACCATGCGTCGCCGCACACGCGCCACCGGCCCATGGCTGGCTGCTCATCCGGAGGCCGGGTACACCATTCAACTGCTGGGCGCCGCGGACCACGCATACCTCCGGCAGTATTTGAAGAACCTCCCCAAATCTATTGATAGTGAAAGTATTTTTGTGTACCGTAAATCTGCCGAAGCCAGACCTTCCCTCACTGTGATTCGTGGCTTGTATGCGAGTCCTGCGGAGGCGGCAGATGCCATTGAGGCCCTGCCGCAGGAGTTGCGGCGCTTCCAGCCGTTCCTCCGCAACCTGCGGACGGTGCGGGCAGAATTCGAATCCGTGGCACGGATCGACAGCTCCACCGATGTCCGACCGGCCGATACCGTAGGGAACGCCACCGAACGATGACCGCCTCGCTGCCCCGTCGAAGGTCGCCTAGCTGCCGGGCGCATGCTTGGTTCCCATCCGCGTTCGGCGCAATCTGGTTGTGCCTGTTCCTCGCTTCCTGCTCACCTGCCGGCCCCAGACTTCCCGTGTCGGACCAGCACATCTCCGTCCGCGGCGATGGCGCCGGCCAGGACGACATCCTTCCGCCCGTCACCACACCCAGCGTCGCACCTCCCAGGCCGCAGCCGAAGCAGGCGACTTACAGCGTGGTCGTCAACGAGGTTCCGCTGAAGGAACTGCTGCTCGCCCTCGCGCGAGACACCAAGCAGAACATCGACATCCATCCGGCCCTGAACGGCCTCGTGAGTCTCAATGCGATCGACGAGACGCTGCCCGCGATCCTCGATCGCATCTCGAAGCAGGTGAACCTGCGGTGGAAGCAGGAGGGTCGCACCATCTCGGTGATGCCCGACTCTCCATACGTGAAGACCTACCGCGTGAACTACGTGAACGTGTCGCGCGACACGGATTCCATCGTTTCGATCTCCGGGCAGATCGGCACCGTGAGTACAGGCGCAGGGGGTGCCGGCGGGGGCGGTGGGGGCGGCGGGGGCGCGGGCGGAGCCGCGGGCGGCACAGGCGGGACGAATTCATCCAGCTCCACTGTCACGACCACCTCGAAGAACGACTTCTGGGAAGTCCTGGAAAGGAACGTGAAAGCGATCCTCTCGGCGACCCGCACGCAGGCACTGTCCCTGGAGGACCGCGCAACCCGCGCCGAAAGCCAACGCGCGCGACGGGAGGAACGCATTGCCCAGGCCGAAGCAGTTGCCCGGGCAGGGCCCAACGCCAGGGATCTCTTCGCCAGCGCATTCGACGATCAGCAAGCCATACCGCTGCCAGGTGACGTGAACAACGAAGTGGCCGTGAATCCCGTGGCCGGCACGGTGACCATTCTCGCCACCGAGCAGCAGCAGGGCCTCGTGCAGGAATATCTCGACTCCGTGATGGCCGCGTCGCAGCGACAGGTCCTGATCGAAGCCACCATAGTCGAGGTCACCCTCTCACGCGCCTACCAGTCGGGCGTGGACTGGGGCCGCATCGCCGCCACACCAGGGTCCGGCATCGAGTTCCGGCAACAGCTTCTCGGCACCGCCCGTCTCGCCAATACGCCCTTCACTGCACTCACGTTCGGATCGAGCGCCCAGTCCGGCATCTTCGCCGCCATCAAGCTTCTCGAGCAGTTCGGCAATACGCGCGTCCTGTCGAGCCCGAAGGTGATGGCGATCAACAATCAGACCGCCCTCCTCCGAGTCGTCCGGAACCTCGTCTACTTCCAGGTGCAGCAGCAAACCTCGCAGGCGGCCAACTCCGGCAACCTGCAGTCCATCACCACGATCGCCCGGACCGTCCCGGTGGGCCTGATGATGTCGCTCACGCCTCAGATCAACGAAACCGGCAACGTGACGCTCACCGTCCGGCCGACCGTCGCGAGCGAGGTCGATTTCGTCCTCGACCCGAATCCGCTGCTCACGATCGAGAATCGGATCCCCATCGTCGAGGTGCGCGAGATCGAATCGGTGCTGCAGCTCGCGAGCGGACAGACCGCCATCCTCGGTGGCCTCATCAAGGACGAGATCAAACGCGACCGCGATCAGATCCCGGGCTTGGGCAGCACCCGCGTCGGCGACGCCTTCGCGTATCGCAACGAGCAGGCCGTGAAGACGGAGCTGGTGATCTTCCTGCGTCCGACAGTGGTCAAGAACCCATCGGTGGACTCCGAGGAACTACGGTTCCTGCGCGACCAGTTGCCGAAGCCCAGTGCCTTCACGGCACCTGCGACGGCCCAGCCCCCGCGATGAGCCTGCTGCTGAAGGCGCTGCAGCGCGCCTCCAAGAACCGGGAAGAGCAGGGCGCGATTCCCGATGGCCGCAACGGTCTCGCGATCGAGCTGGAGCCCGGCGACATCGAGCCACCCCGCGCACCCAGGCGCGACCCCGATGCCGGTGTGCGCGGCCGCGGCAGCCTCGGCATCGGCAATGCGGTCGCCGCGGGGGAAGTGGACGACCCACCCGGCCGTGGCCCGACCGAGGACCGATTCGAACCGATGGAGTGGATCCGCGATCACCCGGTTCACCTCTTCGCGATTGCGGCGCTGCTCTTCCTGGTGGGTTACTTCATCTACGTGTACATCGCGATCAGCAACCCGGCATTCTTCGCGGGCGGCGGTGCGGGTCGTGATGCGCCGGCAGCGCCGGTCAGACCATCGACTGCCGCCCAGGAGCCGCGCCCGGAGGCCGCGCGGCCCGAACCGCCGGCACCCGCACCGATGCCAGCCGTCGACACCACACCAGCGCAGCCGACCGAAAGTGCCCTACCAGCAGCGCTCCCCGCGCCCTCGCTCCCGTCGATCCCAGGCTCTCCACCGCCACGAACCGCTGCTTCTGCGGACGCCAACGGACCGCTGACCGCCCCCCCGCCAAGCATCGCCCAGCCCGTGGCCGACGCTGGCGGCGGCGTCTCGCCCCGCCCCCGGCGCCCGGCGCGGTCGGCCATGCGTGAACCGCAGGGCACTGACATTGCTGAACCCGGCTCCCGCCAAGCGGAGCGCCCGCTGCAGGAAGGTGTACGCGTCCGACCAACCGAGGCCGGCGACGCCACCCAGGCCCGTCTGACCGAGGCCTACGACGCCCTGCAGCGCCGCGACCTGGAGCGCGCGCGAACACTATACGAATCCGTCGTTGCCGCGGACGACCGCAATATCGACGGGTTGCTCGGTCTGGCAGCCACATCCTGGCAGCAGGGCCAGGCCGATCGCGCGTCGGACCAGTACTACCGCGTGCTCCAACTCGACCCTCAGAACGCCGCAGCCCAGGCGGGCTTGATCGGGCTCTCCGGCCAGGTCGACCCGGTGGCCAGCGAGACGCGGCTCAAGCAGCTGATCGCGCGCGACCCGTCCGCACTCCTGTACGCCTCCCTGGGACATCTCTACGCGTCCCAGTCCCAGTGGAGCAACGCCCAGCAGGCCTACTTCCAGGCCCATCAGCTCGAACCCTCCAATCCGGATTACGCCTACAACCTGGCGGTCGGCCTCGAGCACGTCGGGCAGCGCGGCATCGCCGTCGGCTACTACCGGAAGGCGCTCGACCTCGCCCGCGCCCGAGGCCGGGCAGGTTTCGATGCCGATCAGGTAACGGCACGCGTGGCGAAGCTGTCCGCCGCCGTAGAATGAGTCACATGGCTCCACCCCCTCCAGCCGCCCTGAAGACGGCCTCCAGCGCCGCCGCCGATGCCCGCCGCAAGGCCCGGCTCGGGGAGTTGCTCGTCCAGCAGGGTTTGATCACCGCCGACCAACTGCGCATCGCCCTCACGGAACAGCGCTCGCAGCGCATGCCCATCGGGCGACTGCTGGTGCGGCTGGGTTTCGTGACCGAAGGGGTGGTGCGCGACATCATGGCGCGCACGATCGGGCAGGAGGCCATCGATCTCGCCCAGGTCGTGGTGGATGCGGAAGCACTGAAGCTGGTGCCCCAGGAGTTCGCGCGGCGCCATCACGTCCTGCCGATAGCGTTCGACACGCAGGCACGCGCTCTGGTGGTTGCGATCACCGAGATGTTCAACGTGGTCGTGATCGACCAGTTACGTGCCTCGCTGCCGCCCGACCTCCAGGTGCGCACCGTGCTCGCGGGCGAAGCGCAGCTCGAGGAGTACATCGACCACTTCTACGGCTACGAGCTGTCGGTCGACGGCATCCTGCGCGAGATCGAGACCGGCGAGCTCGACTGGCAGAGTCTCCAGACGGGCGGGGACGAATACACCCAGCCGATCGTGCGACTCGTGGGTGCCCTGCTGATCGATGCCGTGAAGCGCGGCTCCTCCGACATCCACTTCGAACCCGAAGCCGCGTTCCTGCGCGTGCGCTATCGCATCGACGGCGTGCTGGAACAGGTTCGCAGCCTGCACAAGAACTACTGGCCCGGGATTGCCGTGCGGCTGAAGGTCATCAGCGGCATGAACATCGCGGAAGTGCGCGCCCCGCAGGACGGGCGCCTGTCGCTCAACCTGAATGGTCGGCCGGTGGACTTCCGGGTCTCGAGCCACCCGACCATCTACGGCGAGAACATCGTCCTGCGCGTGCTCGACCGCGAGAAGTCGATCATCAGTCTCGACCAGATGCGCCTGCCGAAGCAGACGCTGTCCCGCCTGAACCTCATGCTGGCGCGGCCCGAGGGCATCCTGGTCATCACCGGACCAACCGGCAGCGGCAAGACGACGACCCTCTACTCGCTGCTGTCGCAGGTGAACGTCGAAGGCGTCAACATCATGACCCTCGAGGATCCCGTCGAGTACCCGGTGGCGCTGATGCGCCAGACGTCCGTCAGCGAGGCCGCGAAGCTCGATTTCGCGAACGGCATCCGGTCGATCATGCGCCAGGACCCGGACATCATCCTGGTCGGCGAAATCCGCGACAAGGACACCGCCGACATGGCGTTCCGGGCCGCGATGACCGGCCACCAGGTGTTCACGACGCTGCACACCAACTCCGCGATCGGCGCCTTCCCCCGCCTGCTCGACATCGGGATCCTGCCCGACATCATCGCCGGCAACGTGATCGGCGTGATCGCCCAACGCCTGGTGCGCGTGCTCTGCACCCAGTGCCGCGTGGAGTACCGGCCGTCGCTGGAAGAGAAGCACATCCTCGGTCTGCCCCCGGAGAGCAACGCCTCGATCTTCCGGGCCCACGACGGCGGCTGCCGCCAGTGCAATCACCGCGGCTACCGCGGCCGGCTGGCGGTGCTGGAGATCCTCCACATGGATGCCGACATCGACGAACTGGTGGCGCGGCGCGCGACGGCGCGCGAGATCCGCCGCCTCGCGGTCGAGAAGGGATTCCGCTCGCTCGCCGAGGACGGCATCACGCGCGTGCTCGACGGCAGCACCAGCATCGCCGAACTGTCGCGGGCCGTGGACCTCACCGGCCGCCTGCTCTGACGGGCTGGCGCTTCCGCCTTCCGGTCCGCCTCCGCCAACGCCCGCCATGCCCACCTTCCGCTACAAGGCCATGGACGGCACAGGGCGCCTCGCCCACGGGCGCATCGACGCCATCAACGACGTCGACCTCGAACTCCGACTGAAGCGGCTCGGCCTCGATCTCGTCACGGCCCGCGAACTGCGCGGCACCGCCGGCATCCGTGGGGTCCGGGTGGAGCGCAAGGACCTCATCAGCTTCTGCTTCGACATGGAGCAGATGACCCGCGCCGGCATCCCGCTCCTCGAGGGCTTGCGAGACGTGCGCGACAGCGTGGAGAGCGCGCGATTCCGGCAGGTCATCGCCGCGCTCCTGGAGGACATCGAAGGCGGCAAGATGCTGTCGCAGGCGATGGCCCCCTTCCCGAACGTGTTCGACGGCGTGTTCGTCAGCCTGATCCGCGCCGGGGAACAGACGGGTCGCCTCACCGATGTGTTCGAGAGCCTGTGGAGCACGCTCAAGTGGCAGGACGAACTCGCATCCGAAACGAAGAAGCTGCTCATCTACCCGGTCATGGTGTTCATGGTGGTGTTGTTCGTGATGCTCTTCCTGCTGATGTATCTCGTCCCGCAGGTGGTGGGCGTGCTGCAGACGATGCGCGTTGAACTGCCGCTCCAGACCCGCGCATTGATCGCCGCGTCCGACTTCACGGTGCAGTACTGGTGGCTGGTCCTCGGGCTCCCGGTGATCACGACGATCGCCGTCGTGGCAACGGTGAAATCGAACGAGCGGGCCGCGTTCGCCTACGACCGCCTCAAGCTCCGCATCCCCGTGCTCGGCCCGATCCTGCAGAAGATCATCCTCGCGCGATTCGCCAGCTTCTTCGCGCTCATGTACCAGTCGGGCATCACGATCCTCGACGCGATCCGGGCGAGCGAGGGCATTGTCGGGAACCGGGTCGTCGCAGAGGGTCTGCGCCGGGCAGGGCAGCAGATCAATGCCGGGGAGCCGATGTCCGACACCTTCCGCGGGCTCGGCATCTTCCCGCCGCTCGTGATCCGCATGCTGAAGGTGGGCGAGAACACGGGCGCCCTCGACCGCGCCCTGCTCAATGTGAACTATTTCTACAGTCGCGACGTGAAGGACGGCGTGGACCGCGCCCTGAAGGTGATGGGCCCCGCTCTCACCGTGGTGCTGGGTGGACTCATGGCGTTGATCCTGTTCGCCATCCTCACGCCGATCTACGATCTGATCGGGAAACTCAAGTTCTGACATGAACACCCGTCTGCTCGTCTGCATCTCCGCCGCCGGTGTGACGGTCGCCCTCTGGAAGGGTGGCCTCGGCACCTGTCTGCGGTTCGATCCGGACGAAGCCGGCGAGGCCGAGTTCTCGCTGCTCTTGAAGACGCTGCCCGGCGTGCCGGTGCTCTTCATGGTCGACACCGTCGACGAGGACTACCGCCTCGAGACCCTGCCCCGCGTGGGCACGGCGGACCGTCGCGCGATGCTCGACCGGAAGCTCCGTCAGACGTACCGGACCTCGCCTTTCGTGTCGGCGCGTCTTCAGCGTCGCACGCGGGTTCGCGGCCAGCGCAGCGACGACGAGTTCCTGCTGGCGGCCCTGACCGAGACGTCGACGGTCGTACCTTGGATCGAGATCGCGACGGAACTGCGCATGCCCATTGTCGGCGTCTTCACAGCCCCGACCGTCACGCCGTCAGTGGTGAAACCGCTGGGGCTCTCGGGCCGCGCGCAGCTGATCGTGTCGCGCCACGCCGCCGGCATACGCCAGACGTTCCTCCGGGATGGCCAGTTCCGCTTCTCGCGTCTCACGCCATTGCGCGGCACGAACGACACGTCCGTGGGTGGCAGCGTCGGCACCGGGACCGAGATCATCAATACCCGGATGTACCTGAATGCCCTGCAGGCCACCACTGCCGACGAAGTGGTGGATGTCATTCTGCTCGATCAGGACGACTCACTCGAACCCCTGCGGGAAGCTGTCGCCGGCGCGCAGGTGCCGGTACGCACCCGCCGCATCGGCAGGCAGGAGCTGGCAACCCGTCTGAAGATCCCGCTCTCCGCCTTCGAGGCCACGCCGGATGCCCTGCCGTTGCACCTTCTCGGCCGATCGGTCCCTGCCGAGAACCTAGCGCCGGTCGCCCTCCGCGAGGGGTATCGCATCCACCAGGCGGGGCGTTGGCTGATGGGGGCTGCAGCGGGCATCGCGGTGGTCGGCAGTGCATGGATCCTGTTGAACATCACCTCGACCCGAAGCATCGAGGCCGAGACAGCCGGTCTCGCACGCGAGACGGCCGAACTCCAGGCCACGTACGCTGAGCTCACCCGCCAGTTCCCGGCGTCCCCGGCACCGGCGCAGACGCTGAAATTGACCGTGGACGCCTTCGAACACCTGCGCGAACGCGCCCGCACGCCTGAGGATCTCTTCGCCGCGGTGAGCGCCAGGCTCGAGAAACACCCAACCATCAGCCTGAACTCAATCGCGTGGCGTCACAGCCGCGCGGCGGACGCCGCCACGGCGTTCGCCACCGCCAACGCTGCGCCAGGCGGGGACGGTGCACCGAAGCAGTTCGGGCTTCTGGCCGGCGAGATCACGCCCTTCCGCGGCGATTACCGCACGGCCGTGGTAACGATCCGGGAGTTCGCCGACGACCTCCGGCGGGATCCCCGCGTGGCCGAGATCAAGATCCTCAAGCTCCCGCTGGACGACAGTTCCAGGCAGGCGCTTTCCGGAAGCACCAATGCCCGCGTGGAGCAGCAGGTGGGCGCTCAGTTCGAATTCTCGATCGTTCTCCGTGAAGTGGGGGGCGGCTCCTGATGAAGCCGGAACTCCTCGGCCAACTCGGCCCGCGCATCGTGATGTTCGCACTGGTCACCTGCATCATCGTCGGCGGCGTGGTCTACACGGACGGGATCGCCGAGGACGCCGATCTGCGCCGCACGAACCAACAGCAGCTCCTGTCCAGCGCGCGCGCCCGAAAGGCCAACGCCGGACTGGAGAAGGACCTCATCATGCGCTTCGGCCCGGTCTACGAGCGTCTCGGGAGCGTCGGATTCATCGGGACGGAACAGCGTCTCGACTGGGTCGACAGCCTTCGCACGGCGAACAGCGAGGCGCATCTGTATGGCGTCGACTACCAGATCGGCCAGCAGGAAGCGTTCCCCGCTGCGACAGTAGGTGCCGCAGGGCTCGAGATGCGGCAGTCGCCGATGCGGGTCCGGCTGCCCTTGCTGCATGAGGGGGACCTGATGCGCTTCATGCAGCGCGTGGCCGAGAGCCGCCGCGGGGTGTTCGTGATCACGGGCTGCTCGGTGACCCGTATCGGCAGTGCGATGTCGGCGGATCAACCGAACCTGAATGCCGAATGCGACCTGAACTGGATCACGGTCGAGGAAGCGACCGCCGGGGCTTCTCCGTCATGAGCACTCTTCGTGTGCTTCTCGGCGGTTTGCTGCTGGCGATGCTCCATGTGGGGACGGCGCATGCCGAGGACCGCGTCACTGGTCGACTGTTCTTCACGCCTGAGCAGCGCGCGAGGCTCGATGCAGCGCGCCTCGAAATGATCACGGGGCGGAACCGTCCTCCGCCCGTCGCGGCAACGCCGGAAGTCCCCAGAACCGCGCCTCCGCAGGTGGTCACGCTGCACGGGGTCGTGAACCGCAGCGACGGCGAAAGTACCGTCTGGGTGAACGGCAAGGCGGTGAGTCGGCGTTTCGCGGA
This sequence comes from Betaproteobacteria bacterium Ga0077532, assembly GCA_001464895.1. Taxonomy (GTDB): domain Bacteria; phylum Pseudomonadota; class Gammaproteobacteria; order Burkholderiales. Next base: position 26,009 of record LNEE01000010.1, on the reverse strand, counting down.
TGCCGACATCCGCGCGGGAAGCATTTCGAGCGACAGCGTGGGGTTCGAGATTCCAGGTTCGAATCGACGCATCCGCCTCAAGGTGGGGCAATCGGTGGAGGCCACTTCAGGAACCATCGAGGAGGGATATCGGCGTCGGCGCACGCTTCCGAATGCAGCCGTGCCTGTGGAATCGACCACCGGTGCGGCTGCCGGCGACGGCGGAGAGCCCAGATCCGCCGTGCCGGCTCGGCGCAGGCGTACTCGCGATGACGAAGCCGCGGGCGCAAACGATGGCGGGGATTCCTAACCGTCGCGCTGGCCGCGCCTCGCAGCGCGGCCTCGGGCTCCTGATCATCCTGATCGTCGGGGGGGTGCTCGGGGTCGTCATCGTGGGCAGCGCTATCGTCGACCGGGCGGCCGCCGACGCGCGTGAACGCAGCACCCGGGACGCACTGGCTAGAGCGAAGGAGGCGCTCATCGCCTACGCGAGCGCCCGCATGGACGACGGCCTGGGGAATGTCCCCGATACGCCTGGCCACCTGCCGTGTCCTGCAATTGCTCCACCTGCACCACCCAACTTCCCCGAAGGCTCATCCGCAGGCACTTGCGGTGACGCGAACGATACGGTCGTCGGACGCCTTCCATGGCGAACCATGGGTATTCCTCCGCCTCGAGACGGCACCGGCGAGTGCCTTTGGTACGCCGTATCAGGCCGCTTCAAGCAGAACCCGCGCGGCAGCGAGATCTTCAACTGGGATACCGAAGGCCAGATCCGGGTGCTGAATACCGACGGGACCCTGCTCGCCGACAAGGTGGCCGCAGTCATCATCGCCCCTGGGCCACCTCTGGGACAGACCCGCATGCCAGGGCTGAATGCCGTGATATGCGCGGGTAGTCACAACCCCGCCGACTACCTGGAGGCCACCCAGAGTGCGAGCAATCACACGATGGTCGACAGCAACCCGACCAGCCAGCCGGCCCTCAGCACGATGATCGCGGGCGGCATCGACCCGGCAACCAAGACGGAACTCGTGAATGACCGCTTGGCCATCATCACCACTGACGAGATCGTCGCAGCCTACCGACGACGCAAGGATTTCGGCGCACAGGTTCTGCGCCCGGACCCGGGATGGGACCAGGGCCGCCTGCGAAGGCTCATGGCGGTGATCGCCGGATGCTACGGCTCGTATGCGCAGCGGAGTGACCCCGATGACCGCCGTCTGCCGTGGGCGGGCGGACGGGTGCAGACGACCCCGATCACGCAGGGAGGCACGACCCTGACCCTTGCGGAGATCCGCTCACAGAACCTCCTCCTGGCGGGTCGCGCACCGTCGCGCTACGACACGTTCACCACCGGATTCGGCAGCAGCTCCAACCCCAACTACATCGCCGCCCTTGCTGGCTGTCTGGCGGACCCCGCGGCCATCGCGTGGTGGAATCAGTGGCGCGACCACTTGTACTACGCCGTCTCCCCCGATTTCTCGCCAGCGGCGCCAAAGCCTGTGACGGCATGCGAAAGCCTGTCTCCGAACCGTTGTCTCCGGGTGAACGGCAGCACTGCCCGTTACGCAGCGGTCCTCATCTTCGCGGGGCGACACGTGGCGGGGCAGACCCGCCCGCAGTGGTCCGCCGAGACCCCAACTCCTCTCGATGCGCGGCAGACGTACGCCAACTATCTCGAAGGCATCAACCTGGCCAACATTTCTGCGGCACCGACCTGGACACCCCCGCCAGACCCGCCAGACCCGCCAGACCCTTTAGATACCCGCTATGACTATCGAAGCGACGCCATACCCGGCGCGACATTGAACGACTTCGCGTTCTGTATCGAAGTCACTCCAACCACGACCACGGTGACACCATGCCCTTGATCCCACGAATGTCGCTGGCATCCCGCAACCGCGGCTTCTCGCTGATCGAACTCGCGATCGGCATGGTCGTCGTGGCCACGCTGCTGTCGACGCTCCTGGTGCCCTTGGCCACGCAGATGGACCAGCAGCGCGCCAGCGAGACGCAGAAGCAGCTCGAAATGGCCCGGGACGCCCTCATCGGCTACGCGATATCGAACAATCGTCTGCCGTGTCCCGCGACCGCCACCAGCAATGGCGTCGAGGCGTTCGTCCCGGTCACCGGTAACGCGACTTCCGGGGAGTGTCTCTGGATGAACGGATTCCTTCCGGCCGTCACGCTCGGGCTGTCGCCGCTCGACAGCAATGGCTACTACCGCGATGCCTACGGGACTGAACGCAATCGGATCCGCTACGCCGTCAGCACGGCAAACGTGGATCGATGGCTGGGTGGCACGGGCTGCAGTCCGTTCAGAGGGACGGCAGGCACGACCGAGCCCCGTGCGCTCACCAAGAGCCGCGGAATGAATGCCGTGGGCATGCAGATGATCGCCCAGGCGGCGGAGTGCGATAGCCGGTTCCTGTTCGTCTGCACCGCAGCCACCGCCACGGCCACCTGTAGCGGCGCGGGAAATCAGACACTATCGAACGGAGGGGCGGTCGCGGTCGTGTGGTCGTTGGGCAGCAATGCGAGTGACGTGGGCCGCACCGTGCCCGCGGATGAACAGGAGAATCTCGACAACGCAAGTGACGATCGGTACTTCGTCGCGCGGGAGCGCAGGGATACCAAGGACAATGAGTTCGACGACATCGTGCTGTGGATCTCGCCGAGCCTGCTCATAGCCCGGATGGCGGCGGCAGGCGCCCTGCCTTGAGTCAGACGCGGCTCCAGGCAAGCACGAAATTCACATCGCCATCCCGCCTGTCCGCCAGGGTCAGCTCGTACCCAGCCGCTACCGCTTGGCGTGACCCCCGATACAACCCGACGCCGAGGCCATTGTCCGAAGTCACCGGCCCGGAGAACAACCTAATCGCTACCGCGGGCGGCGCCGCGGTGGCGTCTTCCCGCACCGAGGGCCGACAGAACCCGGCATCACCGCGGTCCAGAAGGCCGCGCAATCGTGCCGATGCGCTCCATTCTCCGTTTCTCCGGTGCGTTCTGCAGAAGATTCTCGGCGACGCTCTTGAACAGATCGGCCGGCAGCTTCACGGCCTTGTCGAGCGATTCCGCGGTGAACCGGATGTCTTCGTGCGCGTAGCGATGGGCGAGCAAACGGAGCCAGTCCACCGCCACGACATCGGCCATCGACGGCTGCGGGCTGGCTTCCAGCTTCCATTCCCACCGGGGCCACGTGGGCTACCGCTCCGTCACCCGGGTCGACGGCATACGAGTATCGAAGCGACGCCGTACCGAGCACCGACGTAGGACGACTTCGCGTACTGTGTCGAGATGATTCCTCCGACCATGACGGTGGCACCATGCCCCACGCCCTGAGACCCCGCGCAATGTGCGGCGCACGCGCCCGCTGCCACGGCTTCTCGCTGATCGAACTCTCCATCGGATTGGTCATCGTCGCCACGCTACTTCTAGCGACGCTGGTGCCACTGGCCACGCAGATGGAGCAGCGGCGGGTGAGCGACACCCAGAGTCAGCTCGAGATGGTCCGCGATGCCCTCATCGGGTATGCGATCTCTCACGGACGTCTGCCATGCCCCGCCACTGCGTCCAGCAACGGACGTGAGGTATTTGTTGACACCTTGACTCTCCCGAGTGGGGCCCTCGTACCTGGAGGCCCGAACAATGGCGAGTGCCTTTGGATCAATGGGTTCCTACCGGCGGCGACGCTGGGTCTATCGCCCTCGGATAGCGACGGATTCTTTCGAGATGCCTACGACACGCCAAGCAATCGCATACGCTATGCAGTCAGCAATCAAAGCGTGGCGTTGTACGGTCAGGCTGTCATCAATTGCGACTCTCGGCCAATCACGGAATTCCTGGAGGAGAGTCCTCGCGGTGTGATTACTAGGACTTACGGCATCAGATCTGCAGGTATGGCCGCGGTAGCACAGGCTGCTGACGAACGATGCCAGTACTACGACCCTGAACCACCAATTTCCACCGCCCCTCCACCCCCATCCCCTCCATCCCCGCGCTTCCTGCGGATCTGCACAACCGCAAAATGCGCGGGTAGCGACAACCAAGTCCTCTCCAACTATGGCGCAGTGGCAGTCGTCTGGTCGGTTGGCCGCAACGCCGCCGACGCCGGGCGCACCATACCTGCGGACGAGCAGGACAATCTTGACGACGAAAGCAATGATCGCGATTTCGTCGCCCGCGAACGCCGTGACCGGCGCGAGGATGCACCCGACAACGAGTTCGACGACATCGTGCTGTGGATTTCGCCCAATCTTCTGCTCTCCCGCATGGCCGCCAACGGCGCGCTACCCTGATTCAACCCGCTCCCCGCGCCAGCACGAAACGCACATCGCCCTCCCGGTTGTCCGCGAGGGTCAGTTCGTACCCTGCCGCCAACGCCTGGCGTGAGACCTGGTACAAACCGACGCCGAGGCCGTTGTCCGAAGTCACCGGTCCTGAGAACAACCGACTCGCCACCGCGGGCGGCACCGCGGTGCCGTCGTCACGAACCGAGAGCCGACAGAACCCAGCATCGTCGCGGTCGAGCAGCAGCGCGATCGTACCGATGGGCCCCATCCTTCTTTTCTCCAGCGCGTTCTGCAGCAGGTTCTCGGCAACGCTGTCGAAAAGCTCTGCTGGCAACTTCACTGACTCGTCGAGCGATTCCGCGGTGAACCGGATGTCTTCGTGCGCGTAGCGCTGCGCGAGCAAACGTAGCCAGTCCACCGCCACGACGTCTGCCACCGACGACTGCGGCCTGGCTTCCAGCTTCTCGAGCGTGTTCTGGAGTCGCTGCGCCACCTGCGGAAGCTGCCGTTGGATCAGCCGACGCAGTGAGGCGTCGTCGGCCCCTGCCTCCGACTCCACGGCGGCGCAGAGCGAGCGCAGCGACTGCAGGAGATTCTTCACGTCGTGCGTGACCCGCGAGCCAGTCTCGTAGATCGCCTGCAGGTAGGCCGTGTCCCGCTGGGACCGTTCGCGCACCTTCATGTCGTGGTAGTCGCCCAGCAGGCGCGTGAGCAGGTGCATGTGGAGCAGAAGCGCCGGCCCGGGGCGCCACTTGGTGTGCAGACGAAGCTTGAGTCCGCGCAGTTCGAAGGCCGTCTGATGCTGCGTGGGCAGCCCGGAGCTGCCGTGGGTGCCGCTGCGGCTCGACCACTCCACCTGCGACAGCCAGGGCAGTTCGAGCATGCGCTCGGCAGCCAGCGTCATGAACCGCTGGGGATCGCCCTCGCGACTGGCGAGGTCGGCGAGGCTGTGCATCCACTGCTCGAAGGGCACGCCGAGGCTGAGGAAGTATCGCGACACCAACTGACCGAAGCCCGCGTATCCGCCTCTCGGATCCCAGAGCCACGACAGCAGGAACAGCACAGCGGCGAGACCCATCACCGTTTGCGCCAGTGCGATCGGATAGTCGCTCGCCGTGAGCTGCTGGACGAAGAGCGCGCCCAGCGTGAGGACGATCACCATGAGGAACAACAGCACCGTGGAGACCGGATCGATGCCCTGGGCCGATTCATCGCGAGGATCGCCGGGCAGCGCGAGGATCATGACCAGCGGTGCAGGCAAACCATAGCGCACGACGACGGCGAGGAAGGTGTCGGTCGCGACCGGATGGAACAGGTTCGGGACGACCCACATCAACAAGGCAGTCAGCAGATAGAGCGCAGCGACCAGCGGGGCGATGCGCGGGCGCAATGCCCGCATTCCGGGAACGTTGCCGCCGATCAGCGCGAACAGCAGCGCGATCCAGATCCCCAGCAGCCACCATGTATCGGCCCAGGCCAGCAACACGCCTCCCGAGACGACCATCAGCGCGCGGCTCGCGACCAGGCGTCGCGTACCCGACCAGACGGGCTGCCAGAGCAGGAAGAGTCCGAAGTGTGCGAGCAGCATGGCGCGCGATGCGCCGGTACCCAGACCGAGCACGAGGGCTGCGTGCAGCGTGAGCAGCATCAGCGCGAGGGCCAGGTTGGGCCGCGCGTGGCTCGGCGCAGGGAGGGCGTCAAGACTGCGCTGGGGTTCGTCGGTCAGCATCGGGTTGAGTGGCGGGGGCTGCAATGGTTACCTTACGATCGTGCTCTCACGGCAATCGGGCGAACGGCGCGCAGTGGCACCAGCCGAGAAGCACCCAACGGAAGAGACGCACCCAATGGAAGAGAAGCAGCCAGCGGAACCGGAAGCATCGTCCATGACGCGCAAGGCAAGTATCGCATCGGCCCGAGACCGCATCAGCGTCATCGCAGGGATGGCCGGGCTCGAGGCGCGGCGCACGCGGCTGCCCTGGCTGGCGGCGGGCACCGCCGGGGTCCTCCTGCTTGCCAGCTGGTTCGGCAGTTCGCTGACGATCACCGAAGCTAACCGGGCTCAGACGGCGTTCCTCGCGGCTGGGTGCCGCATGGCAGCGATCTTCATCATCTGCCTGCACACGGTCGGTAGCCAGGTCCGCGAAGCGCAGGACCGCGGGACCGAACTGCTCCTGTCGCTCGATCTGTCGCGTGCGCACTATCTGGCCGGCCGTTCGATCGGTCTGATGCTCGTCGCAGCGGCCGTCTGCACCGTCTTGTGGTTGCCCGTCGCGATCGTCTCGCCGGGCGCCGCAGCGTTCGCATGGCTGGCCTCGTTGATTCTGGAGTCGTGGATCGTCGTCGCCGCGTGTGTCTTCTCCGCCGTGACGATGGCGGGCGTGCTGCCCGCCGCGGCGTTCGCGCTCGCCCTCTATGTGTTGGCGCGGAGCATCGGCGCCGTGGTGCTGATCGCGACGGCGAGTCCGTTCGTGACGCCGGGATGGTCCGATCGCGTGTCCGGTGCGCTCGCGCAGGGCATCTCGCGACTGCTGCCCGACCTGGCGCGCTTCACGCGTGCCGAGTGGCTGATGGAGGCGCCGCCCGGCATTGCCGATCTCGCTGCCATCGGCGGTCAGGCGGTTGCGTGCATCGCCCTCCTGCTCGCGGCGGCGGCCTTCGATCTGTACCGGAAGAACACATGAGAGTCGGCAGGCGCGATGCGGAGCGCCCACTCGGCGCCGTGCCACGTTGGGTCCAGGTTGCCCTGGTCGGCAGCATCGCGGTCGAAGTCGCTCTTCGGATCCTGATCGGGAACCCCGGCGCAAGAGCCGTGGATCTCGATCCGCCGCCCGCCGAGGAGACCATGAGGGTCGCCGCACTCGGCGAGCCGATCGCACTGGCCTACGGAGCCGCCCTGCGATTGCAGTCTTTCGACAATCAGCCCGGCGTGAGCCTGCCCTTCGCATCCCTGGACTACGGCCGGGTCGAACAATGGCTCGCCACGCTGCTGGCCCTGGATCCGGTCTCCCAGTACCCGCTGGTCATGGCCTCACATCTCTATGCCCAGGTGTCCGGGAGCCCGGAGCGCCAGCGCGCCATGGCTGCGTTCGTGCACCGAGAGTTTCTCCGCGACCCGGCCCGCCGATGGCCGTGGCTGGCCCACATGGCCATCATGGCGCGCCACCAGCTGGGCGACATGCCACTGGCCATTCAGTACGCCGATGCGATTCGTGATCACGCGAACCTCCCGTCCGTCCCCGCGTGGGCCCGGCAGATGCACATCTTCCTGAGAGAAGACGCCGGCGAGCGGGAGGCCGCACGCGCTCTGCTCGGCGGTCTGCTCGCCAGTGGCACGGTCACGGAACCCCACGAGATCGCGTTCCTGACCTCCCGGCTGGAAGCCATGGAGAACGTCGAGAATTCGACGCACACGACGAAACCCTGACGGACGCAGTCTCGACGGGTCGCCACGTCGCGCACGACCAGAAATTCGATTTGCATATTTCCATCAATGCGTTGCAGGAGCAGTCGTGTCGAGTCGATGGCGGCCGCACGCCCCGACATCGCGAGAATCCTCACGTTTCCATCGAATCCGCTGTTGGCACGGACTTCGCCATTACATGACGACCGGCATGCTCCGGCAACATCATTCGGGGACCTACCATCATGTCCATACCAAAGCGTCAGCACGGCTTCACCCTGATCGAGATCGCGATCGTGCTCGTGATCATCGGCCTGTTGCTCGGCGGCATCCTCAAGGGCCAGGAACTCATCACCAGCGCGCGCGTCCGCAACCTGATCTCGCAGCAGGACGGCATCAAGGCGGCCTTCTACGGATTCCAGGACCGTTACCGCGCACTGCCTGGCGACTACTCCGCAGCGCCGGCCAACCTCGGTGGTGCCGGTACGATCTCGCGCGGCAACGGCAACGGCCAGATCGAGGCTGCCGCGACGGCGGACAGCGGAACACCGCCTTCGGTCGTCGATGAAGATCGGCTTGCCTGGGACCATCTGAGCCGCGCCGGCTTCCTGAACGGCAACTTCGTCTACGGCACCGCGGATGCCAGCCCGAAGAATCCTTACGGACAGACCGTCCAGCTCGCCTACGACCAGATCTACGGCGCGGGCACAGCGGCTTCAACCACGCCCTCCAAGCGTCACAACCTGAAAACCGGGGTGCTCGTGCCCGTGGAGATCATGGCCGAGGTCGATCGCAAGACGGATGACGGCGCCCCCTACTCGGGGTCGTTCCAGTTCTCCGGATTCGGTACGCCAGAAGCCGCGTGCCTGGTCGGCGACACCACCAAGTCGTGGAATCTCCAGGGCGGCGCCACCAACTGCGGGGCAGCGACGCTGCTGTGATCAGGTGGCAAATCGACTGACCCGACGGAGGCTTCGGCCTCCGTTTTTCTTGGCACCGCCACACTCGAAAATCTATCGTTTTGGCACATTGCCTGCTGAGCACGCTCTCGAGCGAATCATCGGAATCGGGCGTGCGGGCAGCGGGAACGAAGGCAGTTCAGAGAGGTTTCAACCTGGTTGAGTTAGCGGTCACTCTCGTGATTGCTGGCCTCCTCGGCAGCGCCGTCCTGGCTGCGACCGAACTACGCCACACGGCGCGCGGCCGGGGACTGATGCAGCAGGCAGAGGCGCTCCGCATCGCCCACCATGGTTTCGTCGACCGTTACCGGACCCTCCCCGGCGACGCCCCGAGGGCAACCACCGACATTCCTGGCACAACCGTGAATGGCAACGGCGACGGACGCGTGGCGTTTGCCGGTGGCGTGGTCGAATCCGTTGCGGCGTGGGAGCACCTTTCGCGCGCGGGCTTCCTGGCAGGAAGCTATCGGTACGGCAGTGGCGCCGAAGGTCCGGACGCCGCACCGGTGACCCCGTTCGGCGCAACCCCGCGCCTCGCCACCAACGATCGGTACGCCGGACGCGCCCCCATCCGCCTCAATCTGCACCTCGGCAATCTGGTCCCTGCCGCGACGCTCGCCGAGGTCGACCGGAAACTGGACGATGGCCTGCCGGATTCCGGCTCGCTCCGCTTCTCGTCGATCGGCACCGCGGGAGAGGCCCCGAACGAGGCGCGCTGCCTCACGGAGGGCGGAACTCGCTGGAACGTGTCGGGACAGTCGGAACCGAACTGCGCCATCACCTGGCTGATCCAGTAGCCCCGGAAGGACGCCCTCAGGCCGGCTCGGGCGCCGACCGCGGCCGCCCCGAGGACACCCCCTGAAGCAGCACCATCTCGGCCGCCGCAAGTTCGGACTCGCGCCCGCGCAGGACGACCACATCCCCTTCGGAAAGTGAGGCATCGGGGGTCGGATCCAGGCTGCGGATGTTCCGCCGTCGGATGGCCGTGACATCGACCGGAATCGCGTTAAGCCTCAATTCGGCAAGCGTCCGCCCCACCGCACCAGCCCCGGGCGGGAGCAGCACGGAATGCAGACGGATGGGTTCGCCGACCTCCTCCCCTTCATCCGTGACACCGGGAAAGAAGCCGCGGAAGAGGCTGTACCGCCGCTCTCGCGCCCCGCGGATGCGCCGGAGCACCCGATGCAGTGGCACCCCGAGCAGCATGAGGGCGTGCGAGGCGAGCATCAGGCTGCCTTCCATGATCTCCGCCACGACCTCCGCTGCGCCCGCCGCTTGCAGGCGTTCGATGTCCGCGTCGTCGACGGTCCGCACGACCACCGGCAGATCGGGCCGCACCTCGCGGGCGTGGGCCAGGATCCGCAGGGCCGAAGTCGTGTCGGCGTAGGAGATCACCAGCGCCGCCGCCCGCGTGAGGCCAGCCGCCAGGAGCACCTCCTTCCGGGCAGCGTCGCCGAACACAACCGATTCCCCGGCGATCGCGGCCTCCCGCACGCGCTGCGGATCGAGGTCCAGGGCGATGAACTGGAGAGCCTCCTGTTCGAGCAGGCGCGCGAGATTCTGGCCGCTGCGGCCATAGCCGCAGATGATGACGTGGCCCTCGGTACCCATGGTCCGCACCGCGATCTCGTGCAGCGCCATCGCCCGCCGCATCCACTCGGAACGGACCCATCGCCGGACGAGACCATCGGTCGCCTGGACGATGAAGGGCGAGGCGAGCATCGAGATGAGGAGCGCCGCCAGCACCACCTGGAGCGTTGCCGCCGGAACGATGTCCAGTTCGCGGCTTCGGGCCACGAGGACGAAGCCGAACTCCCCGGCACCGGCCAGTGCGAGCCCCACGCGCACTGAGACGCCGGCGTCGGCGCCGAACAGCCGCGACAGGCCTGCGGCGACCACCGCCTTCAACACTAGGAAAGCGACGACCAGGATGCTCACCACGACCCAATGCTGCACGACGAGACGCACATCCAGCAGCGCACCGACGGTGATGAAGAAGAGCCCGAGGAGCACATCCCGGAACGGCTTGATGTCGTCTTCCACCTGCAAGCGGTACTCGGTCTCGGAGATCAGCATCCCCGCAAGGAATGCCCCGAGTGCGAGCGACAGCCCGGCGGTCTCGGTGAGCCACGCGAGCAGGAGCGTGAAGAGAAGTACGTTGAGAACGAACAGTTCGGCGGACTTCTGGGCGGCCACCAAGTGGAACCAGGGCCGCACGAGGCGCTGGCCCACGCCCAGCAGGAGCACGAGAACCACCGCCGCCTTCAGGAAGGCAAGCCCGAGATCTGCCCCGAGATTGGCCGACGCCGCCGCGAACGTGGGCAGCACGATCAGCAGCGGCACGACCGCAAGATCCTGGAAGAGCAGCACCCCCATGATCTGGCGGCCATGCAGGGACCCCAGTTCCAGTCGCTCGGCGAGCATCTTGCCGAGGATAGCCGTGGAACTCATCGCCACCGCGCCACCGAGCACGATCCCGGCTTTCCAGCCGATCCCGACGGCCACGCTGATACCGACGCCTGCCGCAAGTGCGATCAGAACCTGCAGCCCGCCGAGCCCGAACACGAGGTGACGCATCGCGACCAGCTTGGAGAGACTGAACTCCAGGCCGATCGAGAACATCAGGAACACGATGCCGAACTCGGCGAGATGCCGCGTCCCTTCGTCGTCCGGCAACCAGCCCAACGCATGCGGTCCGATCGCAAGACCCACCACCAGGTAACCCACGAGGGGCGGCAGTTTCATCAGTCGGCAAGCGACCACCACCAGAACCGCGGTGGCGAGCAGTACGAGAGCGATATCGAGAGGGGCAGTCATTGCCGCCCGAATCTATCACGCAGCCGCGCAAGGCCATGTCATCGCGAGTCCGTGGGCTATACTCGTGCCATGCACGCGCCACTCGGAAAGCTCAACGCAGACGAGGCAATCGCGCTCGGAAAACGCGTGCTCGACATCGAATCGCGGGCGGTCGCCGCCCTCGCATCCCGCCTCGACGAAACCTTTGCGAATGCACTCGCGATCATCCTCGCGTGCAGCGGTCGCATCGTCGTGAGCGGCATGGGGAAGTCGGGCCACGTCGCGCGCAAGATCGCCTCCACCCTCGCCAGCACGGGAACGCCGGCGTTCTTCGTCCACCCGGCCGAGGCGAGCCACGGCGACCTCGGCATGATCGCCGCGGGCGACGTCATGATCGCGCTCTCCAACTCGGGCGAGAGCGCAGAACTGCTCACCATCGTTCCCCTGGTCCGGCGTCGTGGCGCAAAGCTCATCGCCATGACCGGCAACCCTGCATCCTCCCTCGCGCGGGAATCGGATGTGCACCTCGATGCGCGCGTGGACGAGGAAGCCTGCCCGCTCGGCCTCGCGCCGACCGCCAGCACCACGGCGGCTCTCGCGCTGGGTGATGCTCTCGCGGTCGCGGCGCTCGAGGCACGCGGCTTCGGCGCCGACGACTTCGCGAGGTCCCATCCGGGTGGCAGCCTCGGGCGGCGACTCCTCACGCACGTGCGCGATGTCATGCGCGCAGGCGACGCCGTCCCCCGCATTCCTACGGGTGCGGCCGTCTCCGAAGCGCTCTTCGAGATCACCGGCAAGGGGCTCGGCATGACGGCGGTGGTCCATCCCGACGGCCAGGTGGCGGGGCTGTTCACCGACGGCGATCTCCGCCGGGCACTCGCCCGGAAAGTGGACCTCTCGACGGCGCTGGTGGACAGCGTGATGACCCTGCGCCCGCGATGCATCGGACCACAGCGACTCGCGGTGGAGGCCGTGGAGGAGATGGAGCGCCATCGGATCAACGGGCTGCTGGTCGTCGACGATGCCGGCCTCCTCGTCGGCGCTCTGAACATGCACGATCTCTTCAGCGCGAAGGTGGTCTAGGCCATGACGAGCGACATCGAAGCGCGAGCCCGAGGTATCCGCATCGCCATCTTCGACGTCGATGGCGTGATGACCGACGGCACGCTCTTCCTCGACGACCAGGGCAACGAGACCAAGGGATTCAGCGTCCTCGACGGGCTCGGCCTCAAGATGCTGTCCGACTCCGGGGTGCGCGTCGCAATCCTGACCGGCCGGCGGTCACGCTGTGTCGAACTCAGGGCTGCGAACCTCGGCATCCAGCTTCTGTGGCAGGGCGTCGACGACAAGCGCACGGGCTTCGCAGAGATCCTGGAAGCCACCGGCCTGACGCCCGAGGCCGCGAGCTATATGGGCGACGATTTGGTCGACATCCCGGTGCTTCGCCGGTGCGGCCTCGCATTCTCCGTCCCGGGCGGACACGTCCTCGCCAGGGAGCATGCCCATCACGTGACGTCAGCGGATGGCGGGCGTGGCGCCGTACGCGAGGCGTGCGAACTCATCATGCGCGCCCAGGGCACGCTCGACGCACGGCTGCAGGCCTATCTCGCATGACCGATCACCTGTTCCGGTGGTACCCCGTGGCCCTGCTGGCGATTCTGGCGGCCATCACGCTGTGGATCGACCGGCGCGTCCAGGCGCCGCCACCGCCCAGGGATGGCAGCACCCGGCACGACCCGGATTTCATCATCGACAACTTCTCAGCCCAGCGCATGAATCCAGACGGATCCGTCCGGTACGCGATCAAGGGCAGCCGGATGCTGCATTTCCCGGATGACAAGAGCACGAAGGTGGAAACGCCCCGGTTCGTGCATTTCGACCCGAAGACCGCCCCGGTGCACGTGCGCGCGCTGGAGGCCTTCATATCCGCCGACGGAGAGATGGTCGACTTCGTCGGCGACGTGAACATCGTCCGCGACCCGTACGACGGGAAGCCCGCCATGTCGCTCGACACGGAGTTCCTGCATCTGCTCCCCGATCAGGATCTCGCCACGACTGACAAGCCGGTCACCATGATTCAGGGGGAGAATCGGGTCACGGGTGTCGGAATGAAGTTCGACAATCGCGCCCGCGTCCTGGAGATCCTGTCCCGAGTGAAGGTCACATATGCCACGCCCCTCAGTTTGCCCTCGTCCGGTCGTAAATAGCCTCGCGCATGCTGCGGTCGCCCTGTTCGTGGGCCTGCTCGCCTGCGGCGCTTCGACGGCCCGCGCGGACAAGTCGGACCGCGAGAAACCGATGAACATCGAGGCAGACCGCATGCTCGTGGACGACGCCAAGAAGGAGTCCGTCTTCGAGGGCAATGTGGTGCTCACACAGGGCACGCTGAAGCTTGAAGGAGACCGGGTGAATGTTCGGCAGGACGCGGATGGATTCCAGTTCGGTATCGCCTACGGGCGACCAGCCAAGTTCCGCCAGCGGCGCGATGGCACCGACGAGTACATCGAAGGGTTTGCGGACCGCCTCGAGTACGACGGCAAGAACGACATGCTGCAGATGTTCGGCGTCGCCCGCCTGCTCAAAGGCACCGACGAAGTCCGCGGCGATTACATCTCGTACAACGCCAAGACCGAGTTCTTCCAGGTGCTGGGCGGTGGCAAGTCCGCCGCCACCCCCACCAATCCCGACGGACGGGTCCGTGCGGTCATCCTGCCCAAATCCAAGACCCCCCCCGACGCGAAGCCGGCGCCCGGCACGCGCCTCAAGCCCGCCGGCAGTCTGGAAACCAGACCAAAGTGAACGCGCCCGCCGCCGATGCCTCGCTCTCCCCGCCCGCCACGGTGAGCGAACTACGCGCCTCCCATCTCCAGAAGCGGTACAAGGCGCGCACCGTCGTGAAGGATGTGTCCCTGGAAGTGAAGAGCGGGGAGGTCGTGGGGCTGCTCGGACCGAACGGCGCCGGCAAGACCACCTGCTTCTACATGATCGTGGGGCTGGTCCCCGTGGACAAGGGCGAGATCCTGCTGGACGGCCAGTCGGTCTCTCGCATGCCGATCCATCGACGTGCGTCACTGGGGCTGTCATATCTTCCGCAGGAGCCGTCGATCTTTCGCAAGCTGACGGTCGCGGAGAACGTGCTCGCCGTTCTGGAGTTGCAGTCGCTCGGCGCGAGCCTCGACGACCGGCTCGACGAGTTGTTGCACGACCTGCACGTCAGCCATCTTCGCAACAGCCCTGCGATCAGCCTCTCCGGAGGCGAGCGCCGTCGGGTCGAGATTGCCCGCGCCCTGGCGAGCAACCCGCGCTTCATCCTGCTGGACGAACCGTTCGCCGGCGTGGATCCGATCGCGGTGATCGACATCCAGCGGATCATTCGCTTCCTCAAGGAACGCGGCATCGGGGTGCTCATCACCGACCACAATGTACGGGAGACGCTTGGCATCTGCGACCGTGCCTACATCATCAACGACGGCTCCGTTCTCGCCTGCGGGCACCCAGAGGAGATCGTCTACAATGACGCGGTGCGCAAGGTCTACCTCGGTGAACATTTCAGGCTCTAGCCTCCAACCCTCGCGCTACCGGCACGTCAGCATCCGATGAAACCCTCCCTGCAGCTAAAGCTGTCCCAGCACCTGACGCTGACGCCACAGCTTCAGCAGTCGATCCGTCTGCTGCAACTGTCGACCCTCGAACTCAATCAGGAACTCGAACGCTTCCTCCAGGAGAACCCCCTGCTCGAGCGCGAGGAGGAAGAGGGCGAGGAAGGCGCCGCCGCCGCCGCAACGGCCGCAGCGGAAGCACAGCCCACCGGCGAGATCCAGGAGTTCGACGCCACCACCACATCCTCGACCGAAGCACCCGCCGACGACTACGAGGCACCGCCCGATGTCCCGGAGGTGCCCGACGTCGGAGACGAGCCCGCGCGCGAAGCGATGGACGATGCGGACTGGGTGGACGAAGGCTCCTACGCAGGCAGCGGGGGAAATGCCGACGGCGAGGATGGCGATTTCCCACAGGTACCCACCGGGAGCCCGTCGCTCCGGGAACATCTGTTCTGGCAACTGAACATGACCACCATGCCGGACCGCGACAAGCGGATCACGGAACTCCTGGTGGACTCCCTCGACGACGACGGCTATCTCAAGCAGGACCTCGCGGAACTCGCGGCCCTGCTGCCCGAGGAGCTCGGCATCGACGAAGAGGAACTCCTCGTCTGCCTGCGTCACCTGCAGCAACTGGAACCGGCCGGTGTGGGCGCCAGAACTCTGGGCGAATGCCTCCAGTTGCAGTTGCAGGCGATGCCCGAATCCACCCCGTACCGGCAGATGGCCCTCACGGTGGTCAAGAACCACCTGGACGCCCTTGCCACCCGCGACTACGCGAAGCTCAAGAAGGCGCTGCGCTGCGAGGACGATGTGCTGCGGGAGGTTCAGCGGCTCATCATTGGTCTGAATCCCCGCCCCGGCCTGACCTTCTCCAAGGAGGATGCGCGGTACGTCGTCTCCGACGTCATCGTCCGCAAGATCAAGGGCGCGTGGATCGCTGCGCTGAATCCGGATGCCATGCCCAAGTTGCGGATCAACCGCATGTATGCGGACATCCTCTCGCGCAACCGGGACTCCTCGTATCAGCAGCTCTCCGGGCAGCTCCAGGAAGCGAAGTGGCTGATCAAGAACGTGCAGCAGCGGTTCGACACCATCCTGCGGGTCTCGCAGTGCATCGTCGACCGGCAGCGGCATTTCTTCGAGCACGGCGAAGTCGCCATGCGCCCGCTGGTGTTGCGCGAGATCGCCGAGATCCTCGGCCTGCACGAGTCCACGGTATCGCGCGTGACGACGCAGAAATTCATGCTGACGCCGCGTGGCATCTTCGAGTTGAAGTACTTCTTCGGCAGCCACGTCTCCACCGAAACCGGCGGCGCCTGCTCGGCCACCGCCATCCGTGCGCTCATAAAACAGCTGGTGGGCGAGGAAGACTCAAAGCACCCGCTGTCCGACAGCCAGATCTCCGAGATCCTCGGCAAGCAAGGCATCGTGGTGGCCCGACGCACGATCGCAAAGTACCGCGAATCGCTGCAGATCCTCCCGGTCAATCTGCGCAAATCCATCTGAGGGACAGATGAACCTCCAACTCACCGGACGCCATCTCGAGATCACGGACTCCTTGCGTGAGTACGTCACGACGAAGCTCGCGCGGGTGACCCGCCATTTCGATCACGTCATCGATGCCAGGGTGACACTCGCCGTCGAGAAGCTCACGCAGAAGGCCGAGGTCACGTTGCACGTGCCAGGCCGGGATTTCTTCTGCGTCGCCGAGGAACCCGACATGTATGCAGCGATCGACGCCCTGGCCGACAAGCTCGACCGGATGGTCCTCGAGCACAAGCAGCGACAGACCGGACACCACGGCGAGCCAGGCCTGAAGCACCTCGCCCCCTAGAGATCACTGCCCCGCACGTCCATGACCCTGGTGTCCCGCCTGTTGCCGGAGTCCCGCGTCCTCGTCGATCTGGACGTGACGAGCAAGAAGCGCGTGTTCGAGCACGCCGGCCTGGTCTTCGAGAACTCGCTCGGGCTCTCTGCGAGCGGCGTCTTCGACAGCCTGTTCGCCCGCGAGAAGCTGGGTTCCACCGGACTCGGTCACGGCATCGCGGTCCCGCATGGGCGCTTCAAGGGCTTGAAGGATGCCGTCGGCGCGTTCGTGCGAACCCGTCAGCCGATTCCGTTCGAAGCGCCCGACGGCAATCCGGTCAGCCTCGTTTTCATCCTTCTCGTCCCCGAGAAGGCCACCGACGTCCACCTGCAGATCCTGTCCGAGCTCGCGGAGATGTTCAGCGACCGCGCATTGCGTCAGCAACTGATGGACGCCCCGGACGCCAGTGCGGTCCAGAAACTGATCACCACCTGGGATCCCCATGCCCCAGCTCAGCATCGCGCAGCTGTTTGAGGACAACCGGGCTGAGTTGCGCCTTTCCTGGCTGCAGGGCGACCGCGACCACGTGCCGACGCTCGACTCGGGCCGCATCGCCAGCTCGGGCAAGGGCCTGATCGGCCACCTGAACTACATCCATCCCAACTGGATCCAGATCTTCAGCCACACCGAGGCCGAGTACTTCGCGGGCCTGGACGGGGGGTCGCGCGACAAGGTGATCGCCAATCTGGCAGCCAGCGGCGGCTGCTGCATCATCCTGAGCGACGGCGAGAAGCCCTCCGACCTTCTGCTGGAACTGGCGACGCGGATGAACGTCCCGATGCTGTCCTCGCCAGTCCCGAGTCTCCAGATCATCTGGGTGATCCGCACGTATCTCGGGCGGGAACTCGCCGAGTTCGTGACCCGGCACGGCGTGCTGCTCGACGTGCTCGGCATGGGCGTGCTGCTCACGGGTGACAGCGGCGTCGGGAAGAGCGAGCTCGCGCTGGAGCTGATCACCCGTGGCAGCGGACTGGTGGCCGACGACGTCGCGGAGCTGTACCACATCGCCCCGCAAACGCTCGAAGGGCGGTGCCCGGAGATGCTGAAGGATTTCCTCGAGGTCCGCGGCCTCGGCATGCTCAACATCCGCACCATCTTCGGCGAAACGGCGGTGCGCATCCGCAAGAACCTCAAGCTCATCGTGCAGCTCGAACGACCGGTACAGGGTCACGTACCCGGGTTGGAACGGCTACCGCTGCATGCCACGACCGAGGAGATCATGGGCGTCGCGATCCGAAAGGTGCAGTTGCCGGTGGCAGCCGGTCGAAACCTCGCGGTGCTCGTGGAGGCGGCCGTCCGCAACTACGTGCTCCAGTTGCGCGGCATCGACAGCACCCAGGACTTCATCCGTCGCCAGGAGCAGCACCTGGGCGACGACGCCGGCTGAGTTGTCGCTGAGCTATCGGCACACGCGTAGGGAGGAACGTCGTATGCCCGGCGAACGACTCACTGGCCCGACGTGTCAACCGATCCGTAGAATGCATTCCGATTACGAGTATGGGCAGTTCGGCAATCCGGCCGCGCAGTAGAGTCCTTCACGAGTCCCGAGCCCATCCATGCGTCTGGTTCTGATCAGTGGTCTGTCCGGTTCCGGCAAGAGCATCGCCCTCAACGTGCTCGAGGACAGCGGCTTCTACGTCGTCGACAACCTTCCCGCCAAGTTGTTGACGTCCCTCGTGGACTTCCTGGATCAGGCGGGCTACGCGCGGGTCGCCGTCAGCGTGGACGTCCGCAGCGGCCAGGGTCTGGATGAACTGCCGCGCACCATGCAGGCGTTGCGTGGCCGCATCGGGGACGCCAAGGTGCTGTTCCTGGAGGCGAAGACCGACACGCTCGTGAAGCGCTTCTCCGAGACCCGACGCCGGCATCCCCTGTCGGACGGCATCAGCACCCTGCCCGAATGCATCGAACGCGAGCGCGACCTGCTGGACCCCCTGAAGGAAGCCGCCCATCGCATCGACACCAGCGACCTGTCGGCCAATGCATTGCGCGCGTGGGTGCGCGAGTTCGTCGACGCGACCGGCTTCGCGGGGCTCACGCTGCTCGTGGAGTCGTTCGGATTCAAGCACGGCAGCCCGCTCGACGCCGACTACGTGTTCGACGTCCGCTGCCTGCCCAACCCCTTCTACGACGAGCGGCTCCGGCTGCTTACGGGTCGGGACCATGCCGTCATGGAGTTTCTCGGCGCATCCGAGGTCGTCCTCGCCATGCGGGACGACATCCAGGGCTTCGTGGAGCGCTGGCTCCCGTGCTTCGAGCGCGACAACCGCAGCTACCTGACGATCGCAATCGGCTGCACCGGGGGCCGGCACCGCTCGGTGTACCTCGCGGAATCCCTGGCGACCCACTTCCGCGCCTCGCGGCCCGTGCTGCTCCGGCATCGCGAACTCTCCGCCGCCGAGCTGCTGCCGCGGAAATGAACACGCGCCGCCTTGGCGTTCCGGTGCTGCTGGCGCTCCTCGTGGCAGGGGCATCCCCAGCCACGGGTATGGCGGCCGAGTGGACACGCGTCGAAGCCAGCGGGGCCGACCAGCACGCGTACGACCGGTCCATGATTTCGATCCGCGGCGACGAGATCACTTACTGGCGGCGGGTGACCTTCGCCAAGCCTGTGCGGGTCCGCACTGGCATGGCAAAGAGTGCGATCTACCAGGAGAGCATCCACTGCCGCGATCACACGGTGCGGGCGCTCGCCTGGCAGGTCTTCGCGGATGAGGGCGTCACACTCGAAGCCTCGAACAATGCCGATGCAGATGCCGCGGCCATCGTGCCGGAGACGGTCGGGGATCGCTTCGGCAGCGTCATGTGCCAGTTCGTGGAAGCCCGGAGGCGACGCGACGCAGATCTCGCCCGCGACGAGGCGCAGCTCGCCGCGCGGCGCAAGGACCTCGAACAGTTGAAGCTGGAGATCGACCAGTTGGAGGCATCGGTGCTGCGTCTTAGGATGGAGGCGGCGAAATCGCAACCGGCACCCGCCGCGGCAACTGCGCCAGCTGCAACGATATCGATCGATCCGGCAGTGCCGCCCGCCACCCCACCGGGCACGGACCCACGATGACCCCTGCCACACGCCCCCGCACCGTCACGCTCGCCTTCACCGGCGCATCGGGCATGACCTACGGTCTGCGCCTGCTCGAATGTCTGCTGAAGGCCGATGTGCGGGTCTGGCTGATCTACTCCCAGGTCGCGCAGATCGTCGCCCACCAGGAGATGGATCTGAAGCTGCCGGCCCAGCCCCGGGAGGCCCGGCGCTACTTCCTCGATCGCCATGGCGTGGCGGACGATCGCCTGGAGATCTTCGGGCGGGACGACTGGTATGCCCCGGTGGCCTCCGGCTCCAATGCGGCCGACGCGATGGTGATCTGCCCGTGCTCGATGGGGACCCTCGCCGCGGTGAGCGCCGGTCTCGCCGACAATCTCATCGAACGTGCCGCCGACGTCAGCATGAAGGAGGGTCGGCCGCTGGTGATCGTGCCGCGCGAGACACCGTTCTCCGTGCTGCACCTCGAGAACATGCTCCGTCTGGCGAAGGCCGGCGCGGTGATCCTCCCGGCCAATCCGGGCTTCTATCATCGTCCGGACACCGTGAGCGGGCTCGTGGACTTCGTCGTCGCGCGGATCCTCGATCAGCTCCGCGTCCCCCACACGCTCGTGCCGCGCTGGGGTGACCGCGACACACCCGACGATCGCCGCACCGACTGATCCGACGCCATGGCCACCGACCGCCGCAGAGATGTTCCGCTGTTCCCCTTGGGCACGGTGCTGTACCCGGGCAGCCGGCTGCCGCTGCGGATCTTCGAACCACGCTACCTGGCGATGCTCCGCGACTGCCTGCGCGATGGCACCGAGTTCGGGGTCTGCCTGATTCAGGAAGGGAAGGAGGTGGGCTCACCGGCGATGCCGGCGGACATGGGTTGCCTCGCATCGATCATCGAGTGGGACATGCCCGAGCCGGATCTCTATCACGTGATGACCGCTGGCACGGAGCGCTTCCGCCTGTTGACGACGCGGGTGCAGGACGACGGCCTGCTGCGGGGCGAAGTCGTGACGCTCGAACCTGAGGCCGGCGTCCCCGTGCCGGCGAGTCATGCCCTGTGCGTACAGGTCCTGCGACAGCTGATCGAGCGCGTGGGCGACGCGTGGTTCCCGCCTCCACACCGCTTCGAGGATGCCTCGTGGGTCAGCTACCGACTCGCGGAAGTGCTGCCCTTCGATGCGCTCGAGAAGCAGCGGATGCTCGTGGCGAACGATCCGCTCGCGCGCCTCGACCGCGCCCTCCACCTCATCCGGCGCGGTTGAAGAGCGGCAACGCGGATGCGTCCAGTCCCTCGATGAGGGTCCGCACGGGCGCCGGCACGCCTACCGTCAGCGCTTCGGTGATCGGGAACCATCGCCCCGCTCCCTCGCTGACCTGCCGCGCGTCCGGGGCCACCTCGACATACCGGGGATGAATCGTGAGCGAGAAATGCGTGAAACCGTGACGCAGCGATGGCCCGGCCATGGACGTCAGGACGCGCACGCCGAAGCGCTCGCGGCACGTGTCGTCCAGCGCTGCGTCCTCGGGCATCTCGGGCAGCGACCACAGCCCACCCCAGATCCCGCTCGGTGGCCGTTGTTCGAGGAACACCTGCCCGCCCTGCTGCATGACGAGCATCGCGACCGCGCGTTCCGGTCGCGCCTTCGCCGGACGTGAGGCCGGCAGCCGGGCGGTGGTGCCGTCCCGATGTGCCACACAATCGGCGCGGACCGGACACGCGCCGCACTGCGGACGGCTTCGCGCGCAAACGCTGCTTCCGAGATCCATGAGCCCCTGCGTGTACGCCTCGACGTGCTCCGCGGGCAGCAGCGATTCGGCCAGCGTCCACATCGACCGTTCCACTGCCGGACTGCCGGGCCATCCGTCGATGCCACGCCACCGCGCGAGCACCCGCTTCACGTTGCCATCGAGGATCGCGGCGCGGACACCGAACGAGAACACCGCGATCGCGGCGGCGGTGGATCGCCCCACACCCGGGAGCGTGGCGAGCGCATCGGCAGCGCGCGGAAACGCGCCCGCATGTTCGATCATGACGGCGCGTGCCGCGGCATGGAGATTCCGCGCCCTCGCGTAGTAGCCGAGCCCGCTCCAGAGCGCGAGCACATCATCGAGGGGTGCGGCCGCCAGCGTCGCGACGTCTGGAAAGCGTGCAAGAAAACGTTCGTAGTACGGAATGACCGCCGTGACCTGCGTCTGCTGAAGCATGATCTCGGAGAGCCAGATACGGTAGGCGTCGCGCACGCGCTGCCACGGCAGGTCGTGGCGCCCGTGCGTGCGCTGCCACGCCACGATGCGCCCGGCGAACGGCGCATCGCCCGCCGGATCCACCGTCACGGCGCGACGCGCCAGGCGTTGCGACCCGCGTTCTTCGCCGCGTACATCGCGCGGTCCGCCTCCTGCACGAGAACATCCGCCGTGACGCCATGGCGCGGATAGATGCTCGCGCCGATGCTGCACGACATGGGGAGCAACTGCCCGTCGACCGGATAGTCGAGCGAGAGCGTCTCGCGCACCCGCTCGAGCACTGCGGCGAGATGCTCCTCCGTGGTCTGGTCGGTGAGTACGAGGACGAACTCGTCACCCCCGGTACGCGCGACGGTGTCGCCCTCGCGAACACAGGCCTCCAGTCGACGCGCGGCAATGCGCAACATCGCATCGCCGACTGCGTGACCCAGCCGATCGTTCACCTCCTTGAAGCCGTCCAGATCGACGAACACCACAGCGAGGCCGCGTTCGTGGCGCTCGGCCTGCGCCAACGCCCGTTCGAGCTGCTCTCCCAGAAGATGACGATTGGCGAGACTCGTGAGCGGGTCGTGCGTTGCGCGGTGCTGCAGCTCGTGACGATCGGCCGTCAGATCGGTGACATCCGTCGCAACACCCACATAGTGCGTGATGGTGCCGGCGTCGTCCCGGACCGGCGACACGTTCAGCCGGTTCCAGAAGAGGCGGCCGTCCTTGCGGTAGTTGCGCAGGAGCACATGGGCGTCCGTGCCAGCGGCGATCGCGGCACGCAGCAGATCGAGTTCCGGCTGCTGCGCATCACCGCGCTGCAGGAACCGGCAGTTGCGACCGATGGTCTCGGCGGCGGAATACCCGGTCATCCGCTCGAAGGCGGCGTTGACATACTCGACCGGCTGGGCCGAGTCGCGCATGTCCACGAGCAGGATCGCACTGTCGCTCGCCTCGATCGCACGGTCGCGCAGACGCAGGGCCTCCTCGATCCGCAGGCGCTCGGAGAGGTCGCGCGCTACGGAAACGATCAGATCGCGCCCCTCGGTCCGCACCGCGCTACGGCGGATCTCCACAGGGACCATCGTCCCGTCGCGACGTCGGAAATGCCGGACCCGATGCTCCTCGGAGACTTGCTCCTGCCCGGCGGCAGCCACCGCGTTGAACAGTGCATGGAAGTCGGCCGCATCTGCGCCGACGGTGATGTCCATCACACCTTTCGAGAGCAGCTCCTGACGCGGGTATCCGAGCATCTGGCACGCGGCTGCATTCACGTCGACGTACGCGAGGGTCTCGCGGTCGATCAGGAAGATCGGATCCGGCGCGAGTTCCATGGCCGCGCGCGCGCGGCGCAGTTCGTCCATCCGCGCGCGACGCTGCGTGACGTCGCGAACGAAGACGATGAAGACCTTGCGCCCCTGGTGTTCGAGACCGATGGCCTCGGCCTCGCCGTAGACATAGGTACCGTCCACGCGACGATAGCGTTGCTCGATGCGGGGAACGATGGCTCCCGCTGCCATCTGCGTGACCCGCGCGATGGAAAGATCGACATCGTCGGGATGCAGGAAGTCGAACCGGTTGCGGCCGATGATCTCGCTGCGATCCGCCGCGCCGAGCAGTGCGACGCCCGTCTGGTTGATGAATGCGATGCGGTCGCCGGAGTGGACGAAGATCGCCACCGGGGCACGATCCACCATTGCGCCGTACAGCAGCTGCATATCGAGAGGAGGTTCTTCGTGCATGCGACGAACAGCGGATCGTTGCCGGATTCCTTGACTGCGTTGACGGACACTCGGAGCCACTCTAGCGCACCGCCTCCATACACGCCACGCTCCCGACCGATACGGTTCGGGATCGCCACGGTCAACGCGTCGTGGCGCGGACCGTCGCGACACGCCGGATTTCACGAATATGGGCCGCATCGCGGGCCGGGCCGTAGCGCTCGCGCCGCGGATCGCCACGGGTGTTCGCTGCGGGGCAGGTGTCGCCGTTGCTGAGACATTGCAAGGGACGCGGCCCGGCCGGCCTGAGAGGATACGAGGAGAAACTGACAGGTGTAGCGCGCGACGGGCCAATCGCCGGGGGAGAAGAGCGGAATCGGTCGATGCGGCAACCTGCTGAGCAGGATTCTGGAGCGGGTGAAGGGAACATCATCGTGTTCCCAACTCGTTGATTGATAACGAGTTTTCCGCACTCGGCGAACCGAGATGGACATAATTATGGACTGAAAAACCACGCTTGGTCAACGCGCGCTCCGAGCAAGTCCAGTGCGAGCCATGGACAGCCAGCAGTAGCCAATGTACCCGAGCGCTCAACGTCACGAGGCCGGTTCATCTCCCTTTGGCAGGAACTCCTCGCGGGCGCGCTGCAGAAACCGCTTCATGGGCTCAGAGGGTTCGGCGCTGCGGCGCAGCAGGTAGGTGGACAGCATGGGCGGCGTGCCGGCCAAGGGGCGAACGGTTATGTCGGGGCGGTTCAGGGTCTGCACCTGCGAGGCAATGGCGAAACCTAGGCCATAACCGGCACCGACCAGAGTCAGCATCACGCCTAGGCTCGTCACCTGATCTACCAGCTTGAGCGGCTTGGACGCACCTTGAAGCACCGCCTGGATCTGGTGGTGGCAGCCCGATCCCGCGTCCGGATGGCACAGTACCAACGGAAACTTCAAGGCTTCATCCAATGGCACTTCCGCGTGCGCCAACAAGGGGTGGCGCACGGGCACGATCACCGACAGAGGATCGGTCCACACGGGCTCGGCGACAAGGCCTTCGCTCACCGCGTCCGACAGCGCAAAACCGATGTCCAGCAGATCGTTGTGCAGGCCCTTGAGCTGCTGCGCGAAAGGCAGCTCGAAGACGCGAATCTCCAGTTCGGGCTCTTCCTCGCGGCTGCGCGCCAGCAAGGTGGCAATGTGGGGCTGCGCCAAGCTGTCGCAGATGGCGATGCGCAGATAACCCTGATAGCCCTGCGCCGCCGCCTTTGCGGCACTCACCGCCTGCTCCACGGTGGCCAGCACGCGCCGGCACTCACCGAGGAACACTTGACCGGCCCAGGTCAGTCGCGTCTGGTGCGCGCTGCGGTCGAACAACTGCACGCCGAGCGTGGCTTCGAGATTTCGCATTGCGCGCGACACAGGCGATTGTTCTACGCCAAGGCGCTCGGCCGCTCGCGCGAAATGCAGTTCTTCCGCGACCGCAACGAAATAGCGCAGTAGTCTGAGTTCCAATGCGGCCTCCTGTTTGCCTCGTTCCTGGCCTGCGTCCACCTCATGCGGATTGCGCCTCGCTTTCTCCTTCGATGATTGGCAAGAGGTTCCGGCGTTGCATGCTTGCCTATTCGGATAGGCAGATCGCATCCGAAAATTACGGAGGTTGAGGCGGAACGCTACCTGGCCGAAGACCTGAGAACCTCAATCGCCGCGACGCTGCACTACCGCCTGATCCACAGGTTCAGTTCAATCAATTCCCGGGTTGCAGCTCCACACGCACCTCGCGCGATTTGCCGGCCCGCTCCACTGACAAGACCACCACATCGCCGACCTTCCTGTCGTCTAGCCGCGCGAGCAGCTTGGCCACATCGTCCGTCGCCTGGCCATCAACATCGATGATGCGGTCGCCCGGCACGATGCCTTGCGGCGTGACTTCGACACCCGCGAGGCCGGCCTTGTGCGCTGCCGAACCAGGGGTAACACGCAACACGAACACGCCCTTGCTTCCAGTCAGCGCCAGCAGGCGCTGATTGAGCTGTTCGTCCACCTCAATGCCCAGCGCCGGACGGATGTACTTACCGGTCTTGATGAGTTGCGGGACTACGCGCATGACGGTGTCCACCGGCACGGCGAA
>LNEE01000009.1 GCA_001464895.1 Betaproteobacteria bacterium Ga0077532 | reverse complement strand
TTTGTAGGAGCGGGCCATGCCCGCGAAAGCGATCGTTCCCGGTGATGCGCTTCCGCAGCATCGACCGCTTTCGGGGCCATGGGCCCCTCCTACAGGGGCGGTGGATACTCCGCCGGCCGCGAGATGAGGCCACGCATTTGTAGGAGCGGGCCATGCCCGCGAAAGCGATCGTTCTGGGTGATGCGTTTCCGCAGCATCCGCCGCTTTCGGGGCCATGGGCCCCTCCTACAAAGGCGGTGGATACGCTGCCGACCGCGAGATGAGGCCACGCATTTGTAGGAGCGGGCCATGCCCGCGAAAGCGATCGTTCCCGGTGATGCGCTTCCGCAGCATCGACCGCTTTCGGGGCCATGGGCCCCTCCTACAGGGGATGCCCGCGAAAGCGATCGTTCCCGGTGATGCGCTTCCGCAGCATCGACCGCTTTCGGGGCCATGGGCCCCTCCTACAGGGGCGGTGGATACTCTGCCGGCCGCGGGAATGGGCCACGCTTCTGTAGGAGCGGGCCATGCCCACGAATGCGATCCTTCCCGGTGATGCGTTTCCGCAGCATCGACCGCTTTCGGGGCCATGGGCCCCGCCTACAGGGGCGGTGGATACGCCGCCGACCGCTGCACGGGCCACGACCTGTGGCGTCTGGTGCGCCACCGTCTTTGCCGCCAGCACCATCGTGTCGCCATGCACGCGTTCGAAGCCCCGAACCTGTGCGCAGCCTCGTCGGCCGCACGCAAGCTTCCAGGGCCGACTCCCCGCGAAATCAATCGCCCATGCCCTGACTCTCGCGGTGGCGTGCATGTTGCGAAATGCTCGCCCGCGATCGGCGCACCCGACTGCCGATCGGTTCTCGCCACGACGCGCGGAAACCGTCGACATGGCGCGAGATCGCGTCCCAACCAGGAGACCCGCAATGACGATTCGCGCACCTTCCGCCGCCCAGCTGATCAAGGCCGGCGCCGACCTCGGACTGGATCTCACCGAGCAGGACGTCGCCGAGTATCTCGAATGCATGGCGCCGCTGCTCGATGGCTACCGGGTCGTCGATTCGCTGCCCGACAACCTGCCGCCGGTGACCTATCCCCGCGGCCCTGGCTACTTTCCGGAGGGCGACGAGAACAAGTACAACGCCTGGTACTACAAGGCGCAGATCAAGGGTGCATCTAGCGGCAAGCTCGCGGGCAAGAAGATCGCCATCAAGGACAACATCTGCGTCGCCGGCATCCCGATGATGAACGGGTCGTCGATCCTCGAAGGGTATGTGCCCGATGTGGACGCGACGATCGTCTCGCGCATCCTCGATGCCGGTGGCGAGATCGCCGGCAAGGTGCACTGCGAGTACTACTGCTTCTCCGGCGGCAGCCATACGGTGGCGACCGGGCGACCGGTGCAGAACCCGTGGAAGGCCGGCTACAGCACCGGCGGATCGTCGTCCGGTTCGGCGGCGGTCGTGGCGGCCGGCGAGGTGCCGATGGCGATCGGCTGCGATCAGGCCGGCTCGATCCGCATCCCGGCCTCCTACTCCGGCATCTGCGGCATGAAGCCGAGCTACGGCCTCGTGCCCTACAGCGGCATCATGGCGATCGAGGCGGCCATCGACCACGCGGGGCCGATGACCCGGACGGTGGCGGACAACGCCTTGCTGCTCGAGGTGATCGCCGGTGCCGACGGCCTGGATCCGCGTCAGAACTCGCCGCGGGTCGCCGCCTACACCGAGGCCCTGACCGGCGAGGTGAAGGGCATGCGCATCGGGGTGCTGAAGGAAGGCTTCGGTCACGCCAACTCCGAGCCCGACGTGGACGCGAAGGTGCGCAAGGCCGCGGAGCTGCTGCGCAAGCTCGGGGCCGAAGTGGTGGAGGTTTCGATCCCGATGCACAAGCTGAGCGTGCAGATCTGGACCCCGATCGGCGTGGAAGGCACGTCGCAGTACATGATGCACGGCAACGGTTTCGGCACGGGCTGGCGCGGCCTCTACGTCAACAGCCTCGCGAGCGCACATTCGCAGTGGCGACACCGCGCCCACGAGATGTCGGAGTCCCTCAAGTACGTGATCCTGCTCGGGCAGCACATGATCAACTCGTACCAGGGCCGGATGTACGGCAAGGCGATGAACCTCTCACGCAAGCTCGCCGCGGCCTACGACGCCTCGCTCGAATCGGTGGACCTGCTGCTCATGCCAACCCTGCCGCTCAAGGCCACACCCATCCCGCCAGCGGATGCGCCCCGAAAGCTGGTGGTCCAGCGTGCGCACGAGATGTTCCCCAACACGGCGGCGTTCGACATCACGCCGCATCCGGCGATGTCCATTCCGTGCGGTCTGAGCGAAGGCCTGCCGATCGGGATGATGCTGGTGGGCAGGCAGTACGACGAGTCCGCCATCTATCGCGCGGCGTACGCGTTCGAGCAGGCGGAGGACTGGACGACGAAGTGAGCAATCCTCGCTGGCGGGCTGGCCACCTTGCGGGGCCGCCGTGGTCGAAGTGCAGATGCGCCATCGGCCGCGAAGCGGGATGAGTTCGACCTGATTGCGGTGACGATCCCCGCAGGACGCAGCCTCAACGCCGCTTCAACGCCGTCGGAACGCCGCATTCCTCGATGCGATGGTCGGCAATCTGGCATTCATTGCAGTGCAGTCGCGCGCGGGCTTGACGGAGAACTCGGTGCAGACATCAACACCGCAGATAATCTCCTGGGATGGGCGAAATCCGGGCTGATGTGGACCCGCCGCCTCATCCCCCGAACTCAACCACGCAGGCCCGCCGGAGGGCGGGCTTCAAGCCCACCACAGGAGTGCGCCGTTCATGGTTCACCACCGATTGCCCGCGCGCGTCGCCGAAGCGCTGCTTGCCCTCGCCTCTCTCGCGCTGATCACCGGTCTCGCGGGTTGCGTCACTCCCCCACGCAGCGGCACGAATCCGGTGCCGCCGGAGACGATCAATCTGCCGCTGATCCAAGGCTGGTTCGAAGGGCGCCGCGCCTACTACGTCACCACCGACGCGTCCGATGCCGCCACGTCGGGGATGATGGGTGCCAACTTCGTGCCGCGGCTCGCCAATACGTTGCCGCCCGAACCCAAGATCCCGGGCACGCCTTCCAGCACGGATCGCATCTACAAGTTTCCCAATGGCGAACAGGCGAGTGTCCTACCGTCGGCGCCCGTGCCCCTCGGCGCCGGCAACACGAGCAATGCCTACAGCCCGCTCTGGCAGATCTTCAACGTGACCTGGAACCCGGGTGTCGCACCGGTCCTGCTGCGATCCGAGCAGGACGTCCTCGAGGCCGAAGACGCCGGCCGTGTCACGATCGAACCGACCCGCATCGTCGTCAACTGTCCGGTGGTGCGGATCGAGGGGGAACTGCTTCCTGGCGCCTCGGTTCCGAAGGCACGCTGAGTCTTCCGACGCACGCACCTTCGCGCCTCGGAAGGGCGATGGGCGCCCTCCGCTGGTGTCCCCCGACAGCATTCGAGGCTCCCTCGACCTGCAAGCCGCGACGAGTCCCAGCGGCCACCTGGATGCGGCCCACGCTGCCAGGATCGTTTGGCTCATTCATCTGATCGCCGCAGTCATCACGGCGTCATGACGAAGGCAATGCGTCGCCATCGGATAGACCCGGGCGATCGTCGGTTCGTCGTCTCGTCACCGACGTAGTGCCGCCGCCGCGTGTGATGCGCAGCGGCGGCGTTCCTGCGCTCGAGTTCCGGGAATCCCATTCGAGTCTTTCCGATGCCGTCATGGTTCGATACACGGCCATGACCATGCCTAATCTGATCGGCGCATCCCGTGCACCCGCTGCAGTAACTCTCCGCTGGCAGATTCCAGCCTAGAGGGTCCCTCCTGGACCCCGACCAGACTTCGTCGGAGACCTGACATGCTGCATCTTCAAACCGCATTCCGGCGCCGCGCGCTCGGCGCCGCCATCACCGCCCTCCTCGCCTCCGCCGGTGCCGCCCAGGCCGCTGGCATCACGCTGCTGCATGTCGGCGACCAGGAGTCCTGGCTCGTCAGCGCGGCGGGCAACACGCGCGATGTGGGTGGCGCGACGGATCTGTCGCGCTACGGCGGTGTCGACCGCCTTGCCGCGGTGATCGAGCGCGAGCGCGCTGCAGCCGTGGGCCGCTCGGTGCTCACGCTCAACGCTGGCGACGCCTTCCTGCCCGGCGCCCGCCTCGGCGCGAGCTTCGCGGCCTTCGGCGGCAGCGCCATCACCGGCACGCCGCCCAGCGACTTCTACGACACGATCGCGATGCGTCAGATCGGATTCACTGCCGCGGTCGTCGGCAACCACGAGTTCGACCTCGGGCCCGACGTCGCGGCCCGGTTCGCCGAGAAGTCCGGCACGACCTATCTTTCGGCCAACCTGGACTTCTCCGGCACGAGTGCGTTCGCGTCGCTCGCCACGTCCGGTGTCGTGGCACCGACGAAGCTGGTCACCGTCGACGGCGGTCTGAAGGTCGGTCTGGTCGGCGCCACGACCCCGCTGCTGCCCGGCATCTCGTCGCCGGGGGCCATCTCGCTCATCGGGTTCGACCCGGGCGCGAGCGAAGCGGCCAACCTGCAGGCGCTGGTCCCGATCATCCAGTTTCAGATCGACGCGCTGCGCGCCCAGGGCGCCGAAGCCATCGTGCTCATGAGCCATCTGCAAAACGCCAACAACGAGATCAACACCGTCGTCCCCCAGTTGACCGGCGTCGACATCGTGCTCTCGGGCGGTGGACACGAACTGATGGCGGGCGGCACGACGATTCCCGGCAACATTCCTTCGGCACTTGCCTACCCGACCGCGGTCGCGACGGCCGAGGCCGGGAAGCAGGCGCTGGTGGTCACGTCCAACTTCGGCAACCGGTACGTGGGTGAGCTGAACTTCAGCCTCGATCCGACGAGTGGCGAGGTGGTCCGGGACGCTGCCGGCATCCCGGTGATCGACGCGGGCTCGACGCTGCACCGCGTGTCGGGATCCGCCGCCGATGCAGACCGCGTCACGCCGGTGGCCTCGATCACGAACGACGTGGTCACGCCGGTCCAGAACTACGTGGACACGCTGAACGCCACCGTGATCGGCATCTCGGAAGTTCAGCTGGGACCGGCGTCGGGCAGCGTCAACGGTTCGGCCGGCGCCCCCGGTTCCTTCGTGGCAGGTGTTCGCAACAGCGAGTCGAATCTCGGCAATCTGGTGGCCGATTCGGTCCGCTGGGCCACAGGGACCACGGTCGCGTTCCAGAACGGCGGCGGCATCCGTGCCTCGATCAACGAAGGCGACGTGACCCTCGGCGAGGTCAACACCACGCTCAGCTTCGCCAACCTGGTCGTGTCGGTGCCGAACGTGAATGCAGCCCAACTCAAGCAGATCCTGGAATGGGGCGTGGGCGCGGCGTCACCCTCCGGCGCAGCCAACGGGCGCTATCCGCAGATCTCGGGCATGACCGTCGTCTACGACACCGAACGCGCAGCGGCGAACCTCTTCTACAACGCCGACGGCTCGTTCAACACCGAGGCAGCGGGCTTCGCCTTCGGAGATCGCATCCGGGAGATCGTCCTCGACGACGGCACCGTGCTGGTCTCGGACGGGGCGGTGGTCGACATGACCACGCTGTTCTCGCTCGGCACCATCGACTTCACGGCCCGCGAGAACCCGGCCACGCCGGGTCGGGGGGGTGACAACTACCCCTTCGCGGCCGTCGGGCTCGATACCTTCGAGAACCCGGTGCAGGCCCGGCTATACGCCGAGGCGCTTGCCGACTTCGTTCAAGCGCCCGAGAGCGAAGGCGGTCTCGGCGGTGTGATCTCCGCGCAGCGCTACGGCGTCGACGACTACACGCAGTTCCAGGGCCGCTCGTACGACCTCGCCGTGGCGGTTCCGGAACCCACCACCTGGGCGCTGATGGTCGGTGGTCTCGCGTTCGTCGGCATGCAGGCGCGGCGGCGCACCCAGCGACCGTCGGCGCGCTGACCTTGCAGTGACCGGCGGGCCTGCCAGAGCGGGCCCGCCCACTCCGATCCGGCTCGGGCGACGCGACGACATCGCGTTCGTCTTAGAACGTCACCCGACATCTTTCCCGACGACTCGGGACTTCTTCCTCAATACCTGACCCCTTCGTTCCTTACCAAGATCGCGTTCAGCCCCGCGATGCGCCTGGACAAACGGAGTTGTCGAAACCCGTGCATCCCGCGCGGAACCAATTTTCGATGACCTGACTCCGAGTCGCCGGCACTCAACGGGCCCGCTTTTCCATAGTCCCGTCGGGGCCGTCATCCCGGAAACGATCCCATTGGAGGAACCACATGTCGTCGAAATCGTTCGTGATGCGAGGCGCCGTGGCGCTTGCGCTCGCCGCGCTCGCCGCGACCAGCCAGGCGCAGGAAGCCAACCTCGAAAAGCTGTCCGCGTTCAAGACCACGGGCACCCCGCTCGACATCCCGACCATTCCACAGACCGGCGCCCAGGCCGACGCCATTCGGGAGTCCCTCAAGAAAGTACGTCTGCCCGAGGGCTTCAAGATCGACCTGTACGCCATCGTTCCCGACGCGCGCAACATGGCCGTTGGCCCCACGACAGGTGTCGTGTTCGTCGGCACCCGCAAGACCAAGGTCTACGCGGTGACCGACCGCGACAAGGACCGCGTGGCAGACGAGGTGAAGGAATTCTCGCCCTCCCTCAAGTTCAATGTGCCGAACGGTGTGTGCTTCTCCAAGGACGGCTTCCTGTACGTGGCTGAGCACAACCGGGTCCTCGTCTTCCCGGCTGCCGAGTACTTCTACGAGGGCCCGGACGTCGCGGCCTTCGTGGTGGTCCCGCAGGGCAAGCTCATCCCCACGTCGGAGGAGAGCTACAACCACGGTGCCCGCGTCTGCAAGATCGGCCCGGACAAGAAGATGTACATCACGCTCGGCCAGCCGCACAACGTCTCGCCCAACGACAAGCTCAAGCTGTACGACGAAGTGGGCATCGGCGGCATCATCCGCATGGACACCGATGGCAAGAATCGCGAAGTCGTGGCCCGCGGCGTGCGCAACTCCGGGGGGATCGCCTTCAACCCGAAGGACGGCGTGCTCTGGTTCAACGACAACCAGGTCGACGGCATGGGCGACACCATCCCGCCCGGTGAAACGAACCGTCTGACCAAGGTCGGTGCCAACTTCGGCTTCCCGTGGTACGGCGGCGGCAAGGTGCGGACGGCCGAGTACAAGGACGCGACCCCGCCCGCCGACGCGGTCTTCCCTGTGATCGAGCACGACGCGCACGCAGCCGACATGGGCGCCACGTTCTACTCCGGCAAGATGTTCCCCGAGAAGTACCGCGGCGGCTATTTCTGGGCGCAGCACGGCTCGTGGAACCGCAATGATCCGGTGGGCGCGCGCGTGATGTGGGCCCCGGTCAAGGCCGACGGCACGGCCGGCAAGCCCGAGCCCTTCGCTGAAGGCTGGCTCACGTCCGACGGCGAGTATCTGGGACGTCCGCTCGACGTGGCGCTGCTGCCCGATGGATCGATGCTGGTTTCCGACGACTACGTCGGTGCCATCTATCGCATCTCGCACGGCAAGTGACGTGAGTGCCGCGGTGTGGTTGCTTCGCGCCGCGGCATCCCTGTTCGCGACGCTGGCCCTGACAACGGGGCCGGCGCTCGCCGGGGATGCTGTCCAGGGCAAACGGAAGGCGATGTCGTGCCAGGCGTGCCACGGGGCACAGGGGCTGTCGATGCGCGACGATGCGCCGACGATCGCCGGCCAGAGCGAGTTCTATCTTTCGAAGGCGCTGCGCGAATTCCGCGACGGCAAGCGCGAGAACGAGATGATGTCGGTCGTGGCACGTACGCTGACCGATGACGAGATCGGCGATCTCGCAGCCTACTTCTCGTCGTTCAGGATCGAGGTGGTGAAGCCGAAGCCATGACTTCGACACGCTGAGTCCGATGGTCCGGCGAGATCTGCGCGTCCCTGCACTGATCGAGTGCTCGCGGAGGCCGTTGCAAGATGGAACGACAGGCCCCGCACCGCGGGGCTTTTCGTTGGGGCGCGGGAGGACGCGGGCCTTGGTACGCTGCGTCTTTTCGAAAGGATTGCCGCCGTGTCCGCCCTCTCCCAGAAGATCGTCTTCTTCATCGCGTGCCTGCTGACGACGGCCGCATCGGCCAACTGCTCCCCCGACGACTTCCCCGTCACGCTGACCCGGTTCGAATGGATCAACGCGTGCACCGATACAGCTTGCCCCGTCCTGAAGGCCGAAGGCGAGATCGAGAACCGGTGCGACCTCGCCCTCGGCGCGCGCGTGAAGCTGAAGGCGCTGGATGCCGCCGGCGAGACGGTGGTGGTGTCGCAGCTCTGGCCGTTCGGTTCACGGAACATCCCGCCCGGCCGGCACGTGATCTCGTTCGACCAATGGATCGGTCACGACCCTGCGATCGCGTCGTTCGCGGTCGAGATCACCGAGCTGAGGTTCTGGCGCTGACGCCACTTCGCCGCGGGTGAGCAGCCCGTCCAGCCTGTTCCGTGCAGTACCATCCGGCCCTTCGCGAAGAAACCCGTCGAGGAAGCACCCGGAGCTTGCCGGCGTGCGCCCGGGGACGCGAACTCACGGGAGGGGAACGGATTGCAGATCGATCTCGGCGGAAAGCGGGTGGTCGTGTGCGGCGGAAGCCGCGGCATCGGACGCTCGATCGCGTTGGCGTTCGCGGCATGCGGTGCGTCGGTCTCCACCTGCGCCCGCGGTGTGGAAGCACTCGATTCCGTCCGCGCCGACCTGTCGCAGCACGGCGGGACGGTCCACACGGCAGTGTGCGATCTGGGCAACGCCGCCGACATCGAGCGCTACATCGCGGCGGCCGCTGCGGCCCTCGGGGGCATCGACATCCTCGTCAACAACGCCTCCGGTTTCGGCCTCGGTAACGACGAGAGCGCGTGGACGGCGAGTATCGACGTGGATCTGATGGCCACCGTCCGCGCATCGACCGCAGCCGAAGCTGCCTTGATCGCGTCGGGGACCGGGGCCATCGTCAACGTTTCCTCCATCTCCGGCTACCGCCCGTCGGCCCGCACGCCCGCCTACGCAGCGGTGAAGGCCGCAGTCATCCAGTACACGACGTCGCAGGCCGCACTGCTCGCCCGGAAAGGCGTACGCGTGAACTGTGTCGCACCTGGTTCGATCGAGTTCCCCGGCGGTCTCTGGGAGCAGCGCAAGACCTCCGCTCCGCAGCTATACGACGCCGTTCTGAAGAGCCTGCCGTTCGGCCGCATGGGCGCGCCGGAAGAGGTGGCGACCACGGTGGTGTTCCTCGCCTCCCCGCTCGCGCGCTGGATCACCGGACAGACACTCTGCGTCGACGGCGGCCAGCTGCTTGGCGCATGACCCGACCAATTACCACGAGCATCAGGCCGATGCGGCCACAAGCCGCGTCCGCTTTCCGCAGACATCCCCCAACCCCGACGACACGGAAGAACCGATGAGCTTCGACCCCCGACACAAGAGCCGCGTCATGTTCGATGGCCCCGACCGCGCGGTGGCGCGCGCCATGATGAAGGCCGCCGGCTTCACCGACACCGATCTGCAGAAGCCGCAGATCGGCGTCGCCCATTGCTGGATCGGTACCATGCCCTGCAACCTCAACCATCGCGAACTGGCACAGCGCGTGATGGATGGCATCCGCGCGGCGGGCGGGAATCCGGTCGAGATCAACACCATCGCCATCAACGACGGGATGACGACCGGGTTGGAAGGCATGAAGACGTCACTCGTGAGCCGCGAGGTGATCGTCGACTCCGTGGAGCTGGTGGCGCGCGGCCACGTGCTCGACGCCATCGTGACCATCTCGGGCTGCGACAAGACGATTCCCGCGATGGCCATGGTGCTGGGTCGCCTCGACATCCCCGGCCTCACGCTCTACAGCGGCTCCATCGCGAGCGGGCGGTGCCACAAGCCGAACCGCGTCTTCGCGGATCGCAAGCTCACCATCCAGGATGCCTACGAGTCGATCGGTGCATTCAACGCGGGCCGCATCGATGCCGAGGAGTTCAAGGACGTCGAGGACCACGCGTGCCCGGCGGCTGGTGCCTGCGGCGGACAGTTCACCGCCAACACGATGGCGACCGCCTACGAGATGCTGGGCATCTCGCTGCGCGGCACGAACGACGTCCCGGCACTTCACCCCACGAAGGTCGACATGGCCTATGTCTGCGGCACCCGTGTGATGGAACTCCTGAAGGCCGGCATCACACCACGGTCGCTCGTGACCCGGCGCAGCTTCGAGAACGCGATCACCGGCGTGATGGCCACTGGCGGCTCCACCAACGCGGTGCTCCATCTGTTGGCCACAGCGCACGACTTCGGTGTCGAACTCGCGCTCGACGACTTCGACCGCATCTCGCGCAAGACCCCCGTGGTCGCGGACATGCGTCCCTGGGGCACCTACACGGCCCCCGAGATGTTCGAAGCGGGCGGCATGGCGGTCGTCGGCAAGCGGCTGCTGGAAGCGGGCCTGCTGAGCCCCGACGAGCAGACGGTGAGCGGCCGCACGATCGGCGAGGAGATCATCGCCGCCGTCGAGCCCGCCAACCAGGACGTCATCAAGCCGCTGGCCCAGGCGCTCAAGCCGGAGGGCGGTCTCGCGATCCTGCGCGGCAACCTCGCCCCGGGTGGCTGCGTCATCAAGGTGTCTGGCCAGAAAAAGGACGTTCATCGCGGGCCGGCCCGCGTGTTCGAGAACGAGGAAGAGGCATTCCACGCGATCAAGGCCGGACGCATCCGGCCGAACGACGTCGTGGTGATCCGCTACGAGGGCCCGATCGGTGGCCCCGGCATGCGCGAGATTCAGCTCGTCACCGGTGCAATCCAGGGTGCAGGCCTCGGCGAGACCGTGGCCCTGATCACCGACGGCCGCTTCTCGGGTGCCACGCGCGGATTCGTGATCGGCCACATCGTGCCCGAGGCCGCCAAGCGCGGTCCCATCGCGGCACTGCGCGACGGCGACACCGTCGTGATCGATGTCGAGAACCGCCGCCTGGACGTGGACCTCACCGACACGCAGCTCGCGGAGCGCCTCGCGGAGTGGAAAGCCCCCGCACCTCGCTACACATCGGGCGTGCTGGCGAAATACACCCGGCTGGTATCCGACGCGTCGGTGGGCGCGGTGACGGATCTGCCAGCGCGGTGAATCAGGAGCAGGCGGGCACCCGGGCACGATGAAAGATGTTGTGCAACGGTCCGCAGTCCCACGACCAAACGTGGTCGGTGACCTTGTAGGAGGGGACCATGCCTCCGAGGCGCTGGCGGTTCGGGGCGATGTGCGCACCTTCGTTCGCCGGTGCTTCGCGGGCATGGCCCGCTCCTACCTTTTGTGGAACGACCCGCTGTCCCAAGACCAAATGGGGTCGGTAACCTTGTAGGAGGGGCCATGCCCCCGATCCGACGGCAGTTCCGGGCGATGTGCGTGCCTTCGTTCGCCGGTGCTTCGCGGGCATGGCCCGCTCCTACATATTGTGGAACGGCCCGCGATCCCACGACCAAACGGGGTCGGTAACCTTGCAGGAGGGGGCCATGCCCCCGATCCGACGGCAGTTCCGGGCGATGCGCGCGCCTTCGTTCGCCGGTGCTTCGCGGGCATGGCACGCTCCTACATGTGGTGGGACGGCCGGCGGTCCCATTACAGCTCGTGGTCGGTAACCTTGCAGGAGGGGGCCATGCCCCCGATCCGACGGCAGTGCCGGGCAATGCGCGCGCCTTCGTTCGCCGGGGGGTGCGCGGGTAGGATTCGATACGGCACCTCGTCCTCGCCGTCGGGTTCCTTTCCGGTGGACAGCATTGCGCCCTTCGACGATTCGTTCCACTGGAAGAACACCGGCTTCTCGTGTCTCAGCGGGTCCACGATATCGCGAAGCTCCGTCTGCCCATCGCGGGCGTAGTAGGTCGCAGATTCAACGAGCAAGTGCAACACGCCTTAGTGCCGTGTTGTATAGCTTTGCTGGCGTCCTAAAGGCAAGACGTTTTCTTGGTCGGTTGTTGAGG
>LNEE01000008.1 GCA_001464895.1 Betaproteobacteria bacterium Ga0077532 | reverse complement strand
ATTGACCGCTTTCGGGGCCATGGGCCCCTCCTACAGGGGGCGTGACGCGCCACCGACCGCAGAAATGGTCACGCTTTCTGTAGGAGCGGGCCATGCCCGCGAAAGCGATGGATCCGGTTGATGCGTCTCCTTGCATTGACCGCTTTCGGGGCCATGGGCCCCTCCTACAGGGGGCGTGACGCGCCACCGACCGCAGAAATGGTCACGCTTTCTGTAGGAGCGGGCCATGTCCGCGAAAGCGATGGATCCGGTTGATGCGTCTCCTTGCATTGACCGCTTTCGGGGCCATGGGCCGCTCCTACAAGGCCATGGCCCCCTCCTACAAGGGCCGCCCCCTCCTACCGACGCCGGCGACGTGCCGGCTGTCCCTATCCGCAGGTCCCCACCGCGCCGCACGCCGTGCAGAAATCGCAGCCGTCCTTGCGGATCACCGTCATGTTTCCGCACTCGTGGCACAGCGAGCCCGACTGCACGCGCTGTCCACCGCTCTCGCGCGGGGTTTCGAGGATGCCCATCTCGC
Source organism: Betaproteobacteria bacterium Ga0077532 (assembly GCA_001464895.1). Classification (GTDB taxonomy): domain Bacteria; phylum Pseudomonadota; class Gammaproteobacteria; order Burkholderiales. The sequence continues at coordinate 29,732 of LNEE01000008.1, read as the reverse complement.
GCCGCGGATAGCCCTGCGCGTCGAGCACGCCCAGCATCGCGTAACGGTGCAGGATGAGCTGCGCCAGGTACGCCACGGTCGATGGGTAGTTGCGTTGCCGGCGCTCGCCGGGCACGAAGGCCAGGAAGTCGCCCAGCGGGTCGGACCAGTTCACCAGCTTCCGCAGCTTCATGCCGATCCACGCCGGATCGATCACGCGCATGTCGAGCGACAGCAGCCGCGCGAGACCGTCCAGGGCGCGCGGGTAGTAGCCCGCGAGGTACATGGCGTACGGGCGCGTCACGCCGTCGGGGAGGGTGATCTCCTTCAGGCCGAGCACGAAGTCCTCGCCGGAGGCCGGGTTCTGGATGTCGACGGTCCACGCGAGTGTGCCGTCGGTGCCGGTGCGGGGTTCCTCCACGGCGAACATGGCATCCAGCACCGGATGCGGCCTGCCGTCGGGGGACAGCAGGTCGGGCGCCTTCTCGTCGAGCGCGCCGAGCGTTTCGCAGCGCCAGCGGATCACCTGGCCGAGGCCGGCCACCACGCTCGGCACGAGACGCCGTTCGCCGCGCGGCGGGAAGGGCATCTCGAACGATTGGTCGCCCGGCGTGCGCGAAAGCACGTCGAGCTTCAGCTTGAGCCACGCGCGGTCGCGCGCCCGCATGTCCATCGAGAGGGTCTTGGCGACGGCGCCGAGGCCGCGCGGTTGTTCCGCGCCGTTGACCCACACCTCGAACGGGAAGGCGCGGCCTTCCTCCTCCACGTGACCGACGAACACGCCGAACTCGCCGGCCGGGTGCCGGATCATGAAGGTCCACGACGGATTCCCGCCCGGCAGTTCCGGTCGGCCCGGCCAAACGAGCGACGACAGCACCGGCATCGGCAGCGACTGGATCGACAGCCGGCGGTTGGCCTCGTCGAGATGGACGTCCTGCGGTGCCTTCTTCTCCTCGTCGGCTTTCGCGTCCGGCGCGTCCACAGAAAGCACCGAGCCCAGCACGCTGTTCGGGCGGTACGTCGCGAGGCCCTTCAGGCCCGAGCGCCACGCCTTCAGATAAAGATCTTCGAACTCGGCGTACGGGTAGTCCTCGGGGACGTTCACCGTCTTCGAGATGCTGGTGTCGACGAACGGCGCGACGGCCGCGACCATCTCTTCATGGGCCTGCGCCGAGATTGCCAGTGCGGTCGTGAAGTACTCGGGCAGCCGCTTGGTGTCGCCCCCCAGATGGCGGAAGAGGCGCCACGCGTAGTCTTCCACCGCGTATTCCTTCCACGTGCCGTCGGCCATGCGCTTGCGGCGCGTGTACGTCCACGAGAAGGGCGGCTCGATGCCGTTGGATGCGTTGTCCGCGAACGCGAGGCTGATGGTGCCCGTGGGCGCGATCGACAGCAGGTGCGAGTTGCGGATGCCGTGCGTGCGGATCTGTTGCTTGATCTCCGCCGGCAGGCGCGACGCGAAGTTGCCACCCGACAGGTACATGTCGGCATTGAAGAGCGGGAAGGCGCCGCGCTCCTTGGCGAGCGCCACGCTGGCGAGATACGCGCGGTCGCGCATGGCTTCGGAGATGCGCGTGGCCATGGCACGCGCCTCGGGTGTGTCGTAGCGCAGCTTCAGCATGATCAGCGCGTCGCCCAGCCCCGTGAAGCCGAGCCCCACGCGACGCTTCGCCATCGCCTCCGCCTGCTGCTCCGGCAGCGGCCAGCACGTCACGTCGAGCACGTTGTCGAGCATGCGCACCGACACTTCCACGACGCGCCCGAACGCGTCGAAATCGAACTGCGCGTGATCGGTGAACGGGTCGCGCACCATGCGCGTGAGGTTGATGGATCCGAGGTCGCAGCAGCCGTACGGCGGAAGCGGCTGCTCGGCGCACTGCCCTGTCGCCAGACCGTTGAAGATGACTGCGTTGCCGTCGGGTTGCGTGGTGTCGTACACCGGCTTGCGGCCGGACGGTTCGATGGACGCGATCCGGGTCGTGAACCGCTGCGACTTGCGGAGCACCTTGTCGGCGGCCCAGGCGGCGTACTTCGCGTTCTTGTCGTCGAGCAGGAACCCGATCTCGCGCATGAAGACTTCGCGCGATTCGCCATCGATGATGAGTTCGTGCAGATCGCGGCAGTCGTACTGCGCGTGGCCACCGTGCCCGTCGGGCAGCATCCGTGCACCGGCGCGGCGGCGCAGGTGGATGCGGCTCAGCACACCGAAGTTCGCGAGCAGGATCTGCACGTCGCGCAGCAGCGGACGTTCCACGGAAGTGAGCCGGACCGAGCACGACTGGCTGGTGTCGGAGACGTTCACCGTGCCGTCCGTCTGGAAGAGGGCGCGGAGATAGCCTCGCACGCAGGCTTCCGTGCCGCGCCAGATCACTTCGGGCACGCGCAGCTTGGATTCCGCATTGAACCCGAGTTTCTCGAGCGCGCGTGCGAGCAGCACGGACCGCAGCATGACCAGATTGCGTTGCGGAATGGCCACGACGCCCACCTGATAGTCGCGAGCCCCCGCCGACTGATCCGCGATGAGGGTGTTGATGTGGGCCGCGACGACGTCCGCGATGACCCGGTCGCCGTTCCAGAGGTTCACCACCGCCGCCTGTTGGCCCTTGCCGCGGTTGGTGAAGTGACCATCGCCGGTGATGAGTCCGATCAAGGTACCGAGGGATTCATCGCCCGCCCGGCCGAACTGCCCCTTGCCGCTCTGCACCCAGAGTTCATCACCCACGGTGAGGTCGGACAGCTTCAGCTTGCCGCGCGGTGTGTAGAACTCGTGCCACGCGGTGGCCTCGATCTCGAAGCCGTCATCGCTCGTGACGCGGAACACGTCCGCCCTGGCCGCGGTCATGAATGCCGGGACCGCCGGACGCACGGTGGTGCCGCGATCGTCGCGACGCTGCGATCCGCGCCCGGTGCCAGCAGCGCCCAGGCAACGATTGTCGACGGTGACCTCCAGCGGTGCGCGCGTGGCCTCGAGTTCGGCGATCGGTACGAGGCCGTACTGCGTCGCGATGCGGGTGTCGCCCGTCACGCACGGGTTCGTGCTCTCGATCGTCTCGCAGTAGTAGAGATTGTTGTCGCGGTTCATCCGGTCGAGGAACAGCACGCCCGGCTCCGCGTGATCGTAGGTGGACCGCATGATCTGATCCCACAGTTCGCGCGCAGGCAGCTTGCGATACACCCACATGCCGTCCTCGCGGCGATACGCGCCCGCGGCCTTCACGTCGGGGGCGGGCTCGGACTTGTGCACGAGCATCGCGTCGCCGTTCGTCTCGACCGCGCGCATGAATTCGTCGGTCACGCCCACCGACACGTTGAAGTTGGTGAGGTCGCCGCGGTCCTTCGCGTGGATGAAGACTTCGATGTCGGGGTGGTCGCAGCGGAGCACTCCCATCTGCGCGCCGCGCCGCGATCCGGCGGACTCCACGGTCTCGCACGAGCGGTCGAACACGCGCATGTACGAGACGGGGCCGCTCGCCCGCGACATCGTGCCCCGCACCAGCGCGCCCTGCGGACGGATCGACGAGAAGTCGTAGCCCACGCCGCCGCCGCGACGCATCGTCTCGGCGGCCTGCGCGAGCGCGGTGTAGATGCCGGGCCGGCCATCGACCGTCTCGGTGACGGAGTCGCCGACGGGCTGCACGAAACAGTTGATGAGCGTGGCGGAAAGCGCGGTGCCCGCGGCCGAACTGATCCGGCCGGCCGGGATGAAGCCGTGCTCCTGCGCCTCGAGGAAGCGGGCTTCCCATTTCGCGCGGGTGTCCTCGGTCTCGTTCACCGCCAGCGCGCGCGCGACGCGGCGCCGCACGTCGGCCTGCGTGGCCTCGTGGCCCTTCGCGTATTTCTCGAGCAGGACCTCGCCCGAGATCTCCTGTGGGGCGAGCGTGTCGATGGAAGGAGCGTGGCGAGTGGTGTCGCGTGTGGTCATGCGGAGGTCTCCAGCGGTGTGGTGGCGCGCTCTGCTCGGCAGCGTTCCGGAGGGCTGTCTCGGCGGACAGGGAACGTGCAGGGAGAGATGCTGGATCTCCCGGGCATGGCGTCGGAATGGGTCGAGCATACCCCCGCGCGGGACCCGTTCTGCAGGCCCCCGAAACGACACACAAAAAATGTCGCGCGGGCGGGTCCGAGGTTCATACAGTTTTCATGGTGGGCACCGATAGTGGTGTCACTTGCGAGCCCACCCACCCCTAGCGCACGGTCGTGATCATGAAGTTCTTCAGCCGCTCATCCGCCCCCGCCACCGTCGTCCGCGAGCCGTCCACCCACGAGTGGGCCGAGTACAACCTCCCAGCCGATCTGGCGCTGGCAACGGCAGACGATCACCTGTTCAATGCCGTGGCCGCGCAACAGGATCTGTCGTCGGGCGACGACGTGGTTTGAGCTGGGGCGTGGCCTTGTAGGAGGGGGCATGCCCTTGTAGGAGCGGCCCATGGCCGCGAAAGCGATGGCTCAGGGTGAGACGTTTCCTTGCATCGACCGCTTTCGGGGCCATGGGCCCCTCCTACAAAATCACCAGCGAAAGCGATGGTTCCAGTCGAAGCGCTACCTTGCATCGACCGCTTTCGGGGGCATGGCCCCCTCCTACAAATTCACCACCAGTGACGCCGTTGTAGGAGCGGCCCATGGCCGCGAAAGCGATGGTTCCGGGCGAGGCGTTTCCTTGCATCGACCGCTTTCGGGGCCATGGGCCGCTCCTACAAAATCACCAGCGAAAGCGATGGTTCCAGTCGAAGCGCTACCTTGCATCGACCCCTTTCGGGGGCATGGGCCCCTCCTACAAATTCACCACCAGTGACGCCGTTGTAGGAGCGGCCCATGGCCGCGAAAGCGATGGTTCCGGGTGAGGCGTTTGCGTAGCATCGACCGCTTTCGGGGGCATGGCCCCCTCCTACTGATTCGCAACCTTGCCGCCCCATCTCGTCGTCGACATCTCCGCCCACGGCTTCGGGCATCTGGCCATGACGGCCCCCGTGGTCGAGGCCGTCGCGCATCGGGTGCCCGGTCTGAAGCTCACCATCCGCTGCGCGATTCCCGAGGCGAAGCTGCGTGAGATGGTCCGGGCGCCGTTCGAACACATCCCGCGCGCGTTCGACATCGGGATGGCCATGCGCGACGCGCTACACATCGACGTCCCCGCCTCTCTCGCGCACTACACGACGCTCCACGGCGATTGGTCCGCCCGCGTGGCGGCTGCCGCCGATGCGCTGGCCGCCCTGCGACCCACTGTGCTTCTTGGAAACATTCCTTATCTGTCGATCGCGGCCGCCGCGCACGCCGGGATTCCCGCCGTGGCGTTCTGCTGCCTCCACTGGGGAGAGATCTTCCGGCACTACTGCGGCGACACGGCCGCGGCAGGCGGTATCGAGGCGGAGATCCGCGCGGCCTACGCGAGCGCCCGCGTCTTTCTGCGGCCAGCGCCGGGCATCCCGATGCCGGGTCTCGCCAACCTCGTCGACATCGGCCCCGTGGGCCGGGTCGGGGCGCTTCGCCGGTCGGGGATCGTCGAGCGCCTCGGCCGACCCGGGACGACCCGCCTCGCGCTTCTATCGCTGGGCGGCGTGCCGTTCCCCCTCGACGTGTCCGGCTGGCCGGATCTCGGGGAGTGGGTCGTGGTGAGCGGAATGCCGGTCGCGGGTCGCCACCCCGGGGTTGTACCGATCGAGCGCCTCGGGCTTCCGTACATCGACGTGTTTGCGTCGGTCGAGGCCGTGGTGGCGAAGCTCGGCTACGGGACGGTGGCAGAGGCGGGCGTCAATGGCCGGCCCGTGCTGTACGTCCCCCGGGACGGCTGGCCGGAGGAGCCCCACCTCGCCGGATGGCTCGCAAGCCACGGCCGGTGCGCGCCGGTGGCGGAGGCCGATCTTCTGAGAGGCGGGTTCGTCGCGGCGATGGAGCGCCTGTGCGCGTCGCCGGCCCCAGAGTCGCCCGAGCCGACGGGCGTGGCGGAAGCCGCGGCGCGGATCGTGGAGATGTTGGCGAGGGCGTAGCGGTAGCGGGGCGTCGACGGCCAATGTGCGAGGAGGCCATCGCCTTGTAGGAGGGGCCCATGGCCCCGAAAGCGGTTGATGCAAGGAAGCGCTTCACCCGGAACCGACGCTTTCGCGGGCATGGCCCGCTCCTACAGAACCAGCACCCATTTCCCCGGCAGGTGGCGTATCCACCGCCCTTGTAGGAGGGGCCCATGGCCCCGAAAGCGGTTGATGCAAAGAAACGCCTCACCCGGAACCGACGCTTTCGCGGCCATGGGCCGCTCCTACAACAGCGTTGCCGATTCCAACGGCTGGTGGCGCATCCACCGCCCTTGTAGGAGGGGGGCCATGCCCCCGAAAGCGGTTGATGCAAGGAAGCGCTTCACCCGGAACCATCGCTTTCGCGGCCATGGGCCGCTCCTACAGAAAGCGTGACCATTTCCCCGGCCGGCGGCGCATCCACCGCCCTTGTAGGAGGGGGCCATGCCCCCGAAAGCGGTTGATGCAAGGAAACGCTTCACCCGGAACCGACGCTTTCGCGGGCATGGGCCGCTCCTACAGAAAGCGTGACCATTTCCCCGGCCGGTGGCGCATCAACGATGGGGGATATACAAGGGGTCCTCCCCTTGTTGGTACACCCTGCGGCCAAGCCGCCGTGGGCCGTCAGGCCCGAGAGGCGGCCATGGACCGCTCCTACAGGAAGCGTGACCATTTCCCCGGCCGGTGGCGCATCCACCGCCCTTGTAGGAGGGGGCCATGCCCCCGAAAGCGGTCAATGCTGCGGAAGCGCCCTACCCGGAACGAACGCTTTCGCGGGCATGGCCCGCTCCTACAGAGATCGTGGCCATTTCTGTGGCCGGTGGCGCATCAACGGGGGAATACACAAAGGGCCCTCCCCTTGTTGGTACACCCTGCCGCCGTGGCCCACCCCCACAAAAACACGGCCCCCCCACAACCGCCATCGCCCCCACCCGGGAATACACGGGGTACCGAACCCGTCTTCCTGAATGTCGCCCGCTCCCATTCCTCGCCCACGCCCGGGAATTCTTCACACCCTGCCAACGCCCATCGGCACTATCCTCGCTTGACGCAATGCGTCAAACTGACTTTCCCTCGACATCATGTTCCTACGAGGCATGCTCAAGCCCTACCTCCGACGCGCCCTCGCGCCACTTGCCTTCGTGGCCCTTCTCGGGTCAGGGGCGGCGCACGCCATCATCGATGGGGCCATCGACGCCAACACCGTCCAGTCTTCCTGGGCCGGGGTTGGCAGCATCACCATCGGGACGGGCACCTACTCCGGCACGCTCATCGCGCCGAACTACGTGCTCACTGCCGCGCACGTCGTCGGCAACCACCCGCCGGAAGACATCACCTTCAACCTCAATTTCGGGGGCGACCTCACCCACCGGATCGTCGCCGAGGCTGTCTTCGTGCAGCCTGCCTACACGGGCGGCGCCGGGCTCCAGGGCAGCGGCTATCGGGACATCGCCCTCATCCGCCTGTCGGAACCCGCCCCCGCCGGCGTGCCGATCTACAGCATCTTCGAGGGGCAGCTCCCCCAGGGGTCTATCCTGACGCTCGTCGGCTATGGTGGTGGTGGCACCGGGCTCACCGGCCCGACCGAGCATCCGAACCCCGCGGTCAAGCGGGTCGGCGCCAACGTCGCCGATTGTTTCGCGTACACCCCCGGCTTCGAGAGCTGCAATCTCCCGCCGCTCACGGGCGCAGGCCCCCGGGCGCTCTACTTCTACGATTTCGACGGCCCAGCCACGCCGGGCAAGCCCAACAACGGCCTCGCGAACGAAGTGGCCCTTGCCGGGGGCGACTCCGGCAGTCCGGCATTTGTGAACGTCCACGGGCAGTGGCAACTCGCTGGCGTCAATACGTTTTCCGGGCGTGTCACCGAGAAGGGGCCGATCGGGATGTATGGTTCCGTGGGTGGCGGCGTGCTGCTCTCGGACGAGAACGGCCACTGGCTTCGCAGCATCATGGCCCCGCACCAGGGTGAGACGGGAACCCAACCTCCAGTTCCCGAACCACGAACATGGTTCTTGCTTGGCCTCGGTCTCCTGTTGGTAGCCCGTTCGGTCCATACCGAGGTGGTGAAGCGCAGGCGGTAGAAATCCGGGTCGGCGGGTGTGATGAACCCGTATCGAACAGAAGAAGTCGCGTTCGTGACACCGGGACGTAATCCGAGACAGGTAACGTAGTACGCATTTCCCACAAGACAAATTGTCCCCATCCGAGGATCCCATGCCCCGCATTTCCCTTCTGACTTCCGCGCTCCTCACTGCTGCCATGCTCACTCTTGCTGCCTGCGGCGGCGGCAGCGACGGCGGCGAGGAGAAGAAAGCCACGCAAGTGGCCGCCAAGGTCAACAGCGACGAAGTGACTGTCCACCAGATCAACGGTGCACTTCCCAAGATGAACAACCCGACCGAAGCGCAGGTGAAGGCGGCGACGAAGCAGGTGCTGGAGCGCCTCATCGACCAGCAGCTCTTCATCCAGAAGGCGATGGAAGCCAAGCTCGATCGCGACCCGCAGGTGATGACGGCGATCGAGAACTCGCGCCGCGAGATCCTCTCCCGCGCCTACGTCGAGCGCGTGATGGGCAACGCCGCCAAGCCCGATCCGGCCGAAGTGAAGAAGTTCTACGACGCGCACCCCGAGCTCTTCGCCGAGCGCCGCGTCTACCGCCTCCAGGAAGTGGCCATTCAGGCGACCGGCCCCGAACTCGAGGCCCTGAAGCAGGCGCTGCCCCCGATGAAGACGCTGCAGGAAGTGGTGGCTTACGCGAAGGAGAAGAACATCCGCGCCACGGCCAACAGCTCCGTGCGTGCCGCCGAGCAGCTGCCGATGGAGTTCGCCGCGCGCATTGCGAAGCTTAAGGATGGAGAGATCATCGCCGTGCCCGGCCCCGGTGGCCTCGCGATCGTGCAGATCGTGGCCTCGCAGAGCCAGCCGCTGAACGAACAGCAGGGCACGCCGTTCATCGAGCAGTTCCTGCAGAACAAGGCGCGCATGGAACTGGCCCGTGCCGAGCTGAAGGGCCTGCGCGACAGCGCCAAGATCGAATACGTCGGCGATTTCGCGAAGGACCCCGCGCCGGCTTCCGATTCCCTGGCGCCGGCCGCGGGCGACATGCCGGCGGCCCCCGCTGCCGGTGGTACCGCGGGCGATCAGGATTCCCTCGAAAAGGGTCTCCAGGGCCTCAGCAAGTAATCAGGTACTAAAAAAGGGGCCGCGCGGTAAGCGGCCCCTTCGCTTCACCCACAAAGAGGTGCCCCACGATGGGCGCTTCGCAGAAAGGACGCACCCCGGATCCTTCACCGGGCCTGAGCACTTGAATGCACGAAGCTGAACGACGAGATATCGACCCGACATGGTTGCCCCGATGCAAAAAGCAGATGCGCTGCACCCCGCTGCGGGTGGGCCAAGCACGTCTGCCGATCGGGGAAGGCAGGGCATGAACAAGGCGCCGTTCTCCCGAAGCCTGGGTGACCGCAGCATGTTCAGCGGCGACCTGCCGCACGTGGCCTTCCTGCGCAGCCTGTTGAACCCCACGGTCATCCTCGCGACGCTCGCTGCGTGCCTTGCCATTCACGGCGTGAAGGTCGACGGGCACTACCTGATGCTCGCCGTCCTCACCTTTTTCGTGTCGTCGCAGTTGTTCGAACGACTCGACCTCTTCCAGCTCCGCCCCCAACAGCTGATCGTCCGCGCCGTGCGCGACATCCTGTTCGCGTGGCCGCTCACTGTGGGCATCATTGCCTTCCTGATCTGGGCGACCCACTACGACCGCATCTTCGACGCCCCCGCGATCGTCACCTGGTTCGTCATCACGCCCATCCCGCTCGTGCTCGCGCACCTGCTGGCCCACGGCGTGTTGCGGGTGTGGGCGCGATCCCCCGCACACCATCGCCGTGTTGCCATGATCGGTGCGAGCGAACTCTCGCTGCGCCTCGCCGAAACGATCTCGTCCGACCCGTTGCTCGGCGTGCACATCCGCGGATTCTTCGACGACCGCCATCCGCGTCGCCTGCCGAACCTCGGGAAGTACCGGGTGAACGGCACCATCGACGACGCCGCGCAGTTCGTACGCGACAACAACATCAACCTCGTCTTCGTCTCTCTGCCGATGGTGGCGCAGCCCCGGGTCATCAAGCTGCTGAACGACCTGCGCGACACCACCGCATCGATCTACTTCGTGCCCGACGTCTTCGCATTCGACCTGATCCAGGCCCGCTTCGACGAGATCGACGGGATGCCCGTCGTCGCCGTGTGCGAGACGCCGTACTCCGGCGTGAATGCGCTGCTGAAGCGTTGGTTCGACATCGTCGTCACCCTGTGTGGCCTGGCAGTCATCTGGCCGCTGCTGCTCGCGACCGCCATCGCCGTCAAGGTGACATCCCCCGGCCCCATCATCTTCAAGCAGCGCCGGTATGGGCTGGATGGTCGCGAGATCATGGTGTGGAAGTTCCGGTCGATGCGCGTGACGGAAGACGGCGCGGTCGTGAAGCAGGCCACCCGCAACGACAGCCGGATCACCCCGTTGGGGGCGTTCCTCCGCAAGAGTTCCATCGATGAGTTGCCGCAGCTCTTCAACGTGCTCGCCGGTTCGATGAGTCTGGTGGGCCCGCGCCCCCACGCCGTGGCCCACAACGAGCAGTACCGCGGGCTCATCACGGGTTACATGCTCCGTCACAAGGTGCAGCCGGGCATCACCGGCTGGGCGCAGGTCAACGGTTACCGCGGCGAGACCGAGACCATCGAGAAGATGCGCGCCCGCGTCGAGCACGACCTCTACTACCTCCGCAACTGGACCCTGTCGCTCGACCTCTGGATCATCGTCAAGACGTTCCTCGTCCTCTTCCGCGACAAGAACGCGTACTGACTCCACGCCTCCCATTCACCGTACTCGACAGCCATCAACCACCCTCGAGGATCCGATCTACCGTGCGCACACCTCTGATCCAACTTCTGAACCTGCTGGTTCTCGCCTGGCTCGCCATCGGCGCCGCCCATGCGCAACAACCACGCGCCTATCTGCTGGGCCCCGGCGACGTCGTCCGAATCACCGTGTTCCAGAACCCGGACATGCTCACCGACACGCGCGTGAGCGACCAGGGCCAGATCACCTTCCCGCTCGTGGGTAACATCTCAGTCGGCGGCGGCACCACGGCTCAGGCTGAGCAGAAGATCGCTGCAGCGTTGAAGTCTGGTGGCTTCGTGCTGAAACCGCAGGTCAATGTCGTGGTCCAGGTGTTCCGCGCCCGCCAGATGTCTGTGCTGGGCTTCGTCAACCGCCCGGGCCGATACCCGATGGAAGACCAGGTGCTGCGTTTGGCGGACGCCCTTGCATTAGCGGGCGGGGCGGCAGTGTCTGCTGCGGACCATCTATACGTGGTCCGCACCGTCAACGGTAAGGAGGAGCGCATCACGGTCGATCTCGAGGCCGCAGTTGCGTACAACGATCTCGACAAAAACTTCGAGATCTTTGCCGGTGACACCATCTACGTGCCCAAGCAGCAGTACATCTATATCTACGGCCAAGTGAACAGGCCCGGTCAGTTTCGCTTGGAGAGAAACATGACCCTGATGCAAGGGCTGGCAGTTGGCGGCGGCATCACGCTTCGCGGCACAGAGAAGGGTGTGACGGTGAGACGTCGAGACATCGGTGGAAAGATCGAGACTCTCAACGCGGGCCTGCAGGACAAACTTCAGGCTGACGACGTGATTTTCGTCCGCGAAAGCCTGTTTTAACTTTGGGGTGCAGCGATGACTTTCGGACAGTTTCTCAGCATCCTCCGGGCGCGAATCTGGGTCTTTCTAGGGACTCTCGCAGGCACCATCGGCCTCGCGGTGCTTCTTTCGGTGGTGATCCCGGCTCAATACACGGCAACGACAACGCTTGTCGTTGACGGTAAGGGCATGGATCCAGTGCTCGGCGTGATGTTTCCAGCCCAACTCATGCCGGGTTATCTCGCAACTCAGGTCGACATCATCCAGAGCCACAAGGTGGCTGTCGAAGTCGTGAAGGGCCTGCGACTGTCCCAGAACCCGGCAGCCCGCCAGCAGTGGCAGGACGAGACAGACGGCAAAGGGTCGATCGAAGACTGGTTCGCCGATTTGTTGCTCAAGAAGCTCGACGTCAAGCCCTCTCGCGAGAGCAGTGTCGTGGAGATCAACTTCAAGAGCGCAGACCCCAACTTTGCCGCGGCCATCGCCAATGCCTTTGCACAGGCATACCAGATGACGAATCTCGAACTGCGGGTGGAACCTGCCCGGCAATCCTCGGCATGGTTCGAAGAGCGGCTCGCACAACTTCGTGCCAAGCTCGAAGAGGCCCAAGTGAAGCTTGCAGAGTACCAGCGCGAGAAGGGCTTCACGGCGATGGACGAACGCCTTGACGTAGAGACTAGTCGGCTCAACGAGTTGTCCGCGCAGTACACCGCGGCGCAAGCACAGGCTGCGGACGCAAGCTCTCGGCAGAAGCAATTGAACGAGTATCTGAGTCGTGGGGGCAGTGGTGAACTGATCCCTGATGTGCTCGCCAACCCCCTCGTGCAGAGTTTGAAGTCGACGCTTTCGCTGACCGAAGGCCGCCTGCAGCAGATTCAGTCACAGCTCGGCGCCAACCACCCAGAGGTTAAGCGACTTGAAGCGGATGTTGCGGGGCAACGCGCAAAGCTCAAGTCCGAGATCAGCGCCGCCGCGAGCAGCCTTGGCAACTCTGCGAAGATTGCGCAGAAGCGCGAGGCCGAACTCCGTGCCGCTCTTGCTGACCAGAAAGCCAAGTTTCTGCGACTGAACCAAGGTCGGGATCAGATGCAAATCCTGATCAAGGAAGTCGAGTCCGCGCAACGCGCATACGAGACCGCTTCGCAGCGCTCGCAGCAGACGAACCTCGAAAGCCAAGCCAGCCAGACGAACGTTTCGATTCTGACGAAGGCGTTTCCGCCGGTCGAACCATCGTTCCCCAAGCCGGTCCTGAACGTCATCGTTTCGATCTTTCTTGGAATCATGTTCGGCATTGCGGCAGCGCTGCTTGTCGAGATGTTCAACAGGCGCATCCGGTCGCCGCATGACTTCTCCGAGGCATTGGGTGCCCCCATTCTCGGAAACATGCGTGGCGGTCGCTTGAGCAAGCGCGCAGCTGCCCGCCTGCGCAAGGCTCGGAAGCCGATGCCTGCCCGTACCCCAGCCGCTGCCGTTGCCGCGAGGTGAACCCGTGAAGCCCATTCAATCCCAGATCGTGAACGTCATCCCCACCTTGTCGGGGCAATCGGTCGTCGGCAGTACGTCGATCGGCGCAATGCTCATCGACTCGGGTCGGATCACCCCGGAAGACGCCGAACGAATCATCCGTTACGCCAAGGAACGATCGATGCGGTTCGGTGACGCAGCGGTCGCCATGAAACTGGCCACCGAGGGCGATATTCAGTTGGCTCTCGCGCGTCAGTTCGACTACCCGTACCTCACCCCGGGACAGAGCGATGTCTCCGACGAAGTGATTGCCGCGTGGACGCCCTTCAGCGACCGGGTCGAGTCACTTCGGGCACTGCGCAGCCAGTTGCTGCTGCGATGGTTCACAGGCGACGCTCAGCAAAAGGTCCTCGCGATTGTCAGCCCGACCAGCGGTGACGGCCGGACGCATCTTGCGGCAAATCTGGCGGTCGTCTTCTCGCAAATGGGGGAACGGACACTGCTGATCGACGCCGACCTCCGCCATCCGCGGCAGCACGAACTGTTCGGACTCAAAGATGCCGCGGGTCTATCGACATTGCTGGCCGAGCGTACAGGTTCGGAAACGATCCAGCGGATTTCCGGTTTCGTTGATCTTTCGGTGCTTCCCGCGGGCCCCACGCCGCCGAACCCGCTCGAGCTTCTTGGCCGAGCCGCGTTTGGTGACCTCGTGCACAAGCTCTCGGCCGAATACGACGTGGTGATCGTCGACACTCCTGCCGCCAGTTACGGAAGCGACTACCAGTTGGTGGCGCAAAAAGCGAAGGGCGTCGTCATGGTTGCGCGCCAGAACCGCACGGCGATGGAGGATTGCACGGAGGTGGCCGAGGAATGTCGTGCGGCGGGGGCGAATGTCGTCGGTGGCGTTCTGAACGAGCAGTGAGCTGCGATCCTCACCCGCTGGCAGTGGCGCATCCCGAAGAGGGTGGTCCGCCCGGATCGGGCGTGTTGCCCGCGATCGCCTGCGCTCAGGCTCGGCCGGATCTCATACGGAGCACCGTCAGGCAGACGCCCTGACGGCACACTTCGACCAACTCGACGTTTTTCGAACCCATGTCATTTGCGATTCCCACTTCGACGCCTCCCGATAGCGCCCCACGCATAGATTCGTGGTCGTGGGCGCTCGCGCTCATCGGCTTCGCGATCATGTACGTCCCGAGCTTCATCGACCTCTTCCAGGGTGCCTGGAGCTCCGACGACAATGGTCATGGGTCACTGATCCTCGCTGTTTCCGCGTGGTTGCTCTGGTCGAACTGGCGGGAGGTGTCTGGCACGATCCGGATAGCGCCGGCACCCGTAGCGGGTTGGCTCGTCCTCCTTGCAGGGTTTGCCCTCTATTTCATCGGGCGCTCCCAGACCATCGACACCATCGAGGTCGCCTCGATCATTCCCGTGATGGTGGGGATTGTCCTGATGTTCCTCGGCTGGCCCACCCTCCGAAAGCTCTGGTTTCCGTTCTTCTTCCTGATCTTCATGGTGCCGCTGCCGGGCGTATTCGTGCAGGCGATCACAGTCCCCTTGAAGACCGGCGTCTCGTACGCTGCTGAGAACATCCTCCATTGGTTCGGATACCCGATCGCGAGGTCGGGCGTCATCCTGGTGATCGGGCAGTACCAGCTCCTCGTGGCAGACGCATGCGCAGGATTGCATTCCCTCTTCTCCCTCGAAGCGCTCGGGCTGCTCTACATGAATCTGGTGCGGCACAAGTCATGGTTCCGGAACCTCCTGCTCGCGATCCTCATCATTCCAATCTCGCTGTCGGCCAACGTGGTCCGGGTGATTGTGCTGTCCCTCGTGACGTACTACTTCGGTGACGAGGCCGGTCAGGGATTTGTTCATGGGTTTGCCGGGATGGTGTTGTTCATCGTGGCCCTCCTGCTGATGCTGGGGGTCGACTCGATCCTGCGCATCGGGGTCGCGCACGTTCCCGAGAACAAAGGGGTGACGGCATGAAGATCAGCGCGGGCGCCATCGTGGTGTGTGCGGCAATGACAGCCATGTCCGTGGCGGCAGAGCGGATGAAGCCCACCGAGCGGGTTGCCGATCTGAAGCCGAAGATCCAACTGGAAGCGCAGGTCCCGGCCACCTTTGCCGGCTGGACCACGGACAAGGCGATGATCCCGATCGCACCGAGCCCCGATGTACAGGCAACCCTGAATCGCCTCTATTCCGCGACGCTCGCCCGTACCTATCGGAATGCGCAGGGGCAGAGAGTGATGCTCTCGATCGCCTACGGGAGTGACCAGAGTTCCGAAGCCACGTCGGTGCATCGCCCGGAATTCTGCTACAGCGCCCAGGGCTTCCGCGTGAAGACGCTCGACAAGGGCATGATCGACCTCGACGGATACCAGCTGCCAGTGCAACGCCTCATGGCAAACCAGGGGCCTCGCGCCGAACCGATCACGTACTGGATCACCATCAACGACGAGGCCACGTTGCCCGGCATCACTCGAAAGCTGGAGCAGTTGCGGTATGGCCTGCAGGGCAAGATCCCCGACGGCCTGCTTTTCAGGGTCTCCACGGTCGGCATGACCCCTGAGGAGGGGTTCGCTGTTCAGGACCGATTCATCAAGGACCTGTATCAAGTGTTTGATGCTGGGTTTCGCGATCGCTATTTCGGTAGTTCGACGAAGCGCGGACGAGCCTGAGCTGGGTGATTCGTAACGTTTCTCTGTTTCGCGCCCAAGCCGAGCGGACCCCCCATAGGAATGAATTGCCGTGAAGCTCGGTAAGATTTTGGCGGGGTATGGAACTGCGTCGCTCGTACAGGGCGCCACTGGGCTCCTTTCCGTCCCCCTGCTAATAGCAGTTCTTGGGCAAAGAGGATTTGCTAGCTGGTCATTGCTTGAACCAATCATCGCGATCGCTGCCGCTATCGCCCTGCTTGGCGCGCATCATGGTCACCTGCACGCCATCGTCGGCGGCAGAATGTCCGTAGTTGAAAGCTTCTCTCAATTCTTTCGAAGGGGCGCTGTCCCGGCGGTGATCGTGAGCGCTGGAATCGGCGCGGCGGCGGCGACTCTGCTCGGATTTGAACCCATTAGCTGGGAAGCTCTAGCGCTTGCTGCTCTCTTTCTTCAAGAGGCGATGATTCTGCTGATGCAGTTTCAGGCTCGTGCCCTCTCGCAAGCAGTAACTTATGCAGCAACGATTTGGATCCGATCAGGACTGATCTTAACGACTCTTCTAGCTGCCAAGCGCTTTGAACTGGCACTATCCCTTCAAAGTTATATTTTCGTTGCTTTTTTTGTAAGTGCCGCTGTGCTGTTCTTTGTTTCAGTTGGTAGGCGAGCACCGATAAAGGCAGCTTTTTCCGAGGGAGGGGAATCTCACGGTGCGATGACGCGGCACATGGCGTATGGAATGCCGCTGGTGCTTGCATCTGTCCTCTCTGTCATTGTGGCCACCGGAGATAGATATGTGGTCGACAGCATGATGTCGCGAGATGAACTCCCTGCCTACGTCGTAATGGCCAAGTTGGGTGGAGCCCTAAGTTTCGCGAGTGCTCCAATCAATCTCTGGTGGCCAGTGGCAAGGCATCGCCACTCTGGGGACAAAGATGGCGGTCAAGCATTCTTTCGGGCGGTTACGCCTGTTCTGTTCGCCTACTACATCGTGGCTGCCGCAGCGCTTTGGGTCGCTTGCGGACTTCTTGTGGGCCGGTATGCGCCGGGCGTTGCAGGCTTCGATCCCAATGCGCTGCTCATTCTTCTGGTGGGCGGTGTGGCCCTAGGAATGAGCGCACCGCTTAGCATAGGAACGCTTGCCCCGGGGCAAACTCACTGGACTATCGTAGCGGTGGCGCTATCTGCGTTGGCTGGATTGTGCTCGGCGGTTCTCCTTATACCAACCTATGGTTACCGTGGTGCTGCATCAGCCACCCTGATTGCTCAACTGGTGAACTTGGTTGCCAACTACATGCTTTCACAAAGAGTTCAACCGATTTCACTGTACTCGCGAAACCTCCTCATCACCGGAATATGTGGAGGTGCCCTTTTGTCGGGGCTTTGGATATGTTCCTGCCGTTTGCCACTGCAGATCGCATTGCTGTTCGGCATTGTGGTGTTGTTCGCGTTTCTGTTGCGCCGCGAAGTGAAGATCTTGATCGAGAGGGCATGATGGACAGCTTGCAGCGATTGTCTTGGGTGATGCGGAACTTTGAGCGCGAACATGTTTGTTAGCACTTCATTGAGAAAGCCAACGTTTGCTTGGCCGGAGTACGGCATTCCACGAATTTGGCTTGTGGCTTTGTTCGTGTTGGCGGCCGGCGTGGATGTTCGGACTAGTGACCTCGGTATTGGAGGGCCAGCGTCTAATCCACTCGAAGTTCTGGTTTTTGCGGGTTTGGCTTTGCTGCTCGCAGACACCGTTATGTACCAGCGCCAGCCGTTTGAGATTCTTCGCGCGGGGTGGAGCAGCAATCCCTTTCTTGTGGGCTACGCCATGTGGGCGGCGGTCGCCGGAGTTATCGGCCTCACGAAGTTGGGACTGTCGTTCTTCGTTCTAAGAAATTTGTTCCCGGCGTTCATGTTCTTTTTCATCATGAGCTTCGCGCAGCGCCAAGTGCGCGACATACGGTTCCTGCTCATTGTTTTCGTGGTGGCTTCTCTGCCCAACATCGGATTGGGAGCGTCACAGTATGTTTTTCATGGCCCATTTCCGATAAAGCTTAACGCCGCCTCCGCAGTCAAGATGGACGTTGATGGAAGCTTCGTAACAGCGGCGGTTTCTGGCCTCTTCAACCACCCCAACGGTCTTTCGATCCTACTGCTGCCGGTCTTCCTCACAGCCTGCGGACTTGCGTTCCTTCGGGGAACGCGTTCGTGGCCGATTCGCACTTTTTCTGCTGTGGTGACGATTGGCGCAGCAACGCTGCTTTATTTGACGAGAGCAAAGGGTGCATGGGTATGGGGAGTAGTGGGGCTTTTGATCTTGTTTGCGCCAGCGATCCTGCTTAGATTGCGCCGGGCTTGGGTTCTACATGTTTGGACGTTGGTATTGGGCATCGCTGTCGTGACTACGGTAAGTCTCCAGTTCATAAGCACCACGAAAACGATGGCTACCCGTATCAGACTCTGGGAGTCGACGTGGTACGCCATCCAAAACAGTGGTTTTTCCGCCTTGTTTGGAAGTGCGCAATTCGATGTGTGGTCGGCATCGGCCAAGCTGTCGGATCTTCAGTATGCGAACGCGCACAACGTTTTTTTGAACCAAGTGGTCTATTTCGGCATACCTGCCGCAGTGCTCTACATCGGCGCCTTCGTCTGGGCAGTTCGCCGCGCGCAGCAGGCCTTTGCGGCTGCCGAGGATGACCAGATTCGACAGGTTGCACGGATTTGTCTTGCAGTTCTGCTGGCTGTGGCGGGCCAGTACTTTTTCGAGCCCGCGGCCGAGGCTTCCGGCCATGCGCTCCAGTGCTTCTTTTTCATGGGCATGGCGGCGGCCGCAGCGCGGCTGGCGAAAGCATGAACAAGGCGGGACGCGTCGGGGTGCACGTCAATGTCTTCCCGGTGCCCTCCGAGGCATTCGTGGGTGAGCAGGCCCGATCGCTCCGCCGGTTTTCACCGACGCTTCTGGTGCGGCGGAGGTCTCGCCCCGTCAATGAGTTTCCTTGTCTCGCCATCGAAGCCGAAGGTCAGGGGCGCTGGAAGCGACTCGCGTTCGCGGCGTTGCCCGGGCTGTGGGCGTGGGGTGGTATCGACCGCCTGAGGGGTCTTGATCTTATACACGCGCATTTCGGCCCCAACGGCGTGTACGCGCTGCCGCTCGCCGCGAGCCTGAAGATTCCATTGGTCACCACGTTCCACGGTTTCGACGCGACCGTCACGCCTTCCGAGCTGTTGAGGAACGGTGGCGTCCTCGGCATCCGCTACCTCATGGGGCAGCCAAGACTTAGGCGGGAAGGCAAGCGGTTCATCGCGGTGTCGCGTTTCATTGCGAGCCGTCTGCTCGCGATGGGATTTCCGGAAAGCCGTGTCCGTCAGCACTACATCGGTGTGGACCCTATGCGATTCTCGCCGGCACCACTGTCGGAACGGACGCTCGACGTCGTGTGCGTGGCGCGTCTGGTGGAAGCCAAGGGAATAAACGTCCTCATCCGTGCATTTGGCAAAGTGGCAGGCAAGCTTCCGGACTCGCGGCTGCGTCTGATCGGCGAAGGCCCGGATCGCCCATCATTCGAGGCGCTGGTCTCGGAGCTGGGACTCGCCGATCGCGTCGTCTTCGAAGGAACGATGTCGCATGCCGATGTGGCGGCGGTGGTGCGCCGATCCGCGGTCAGTGCGCTGGTCAGCCAGGTTGGTGCGAACGGGTGGCAGGAGGCATTCGGACTAGCGTCGATAGAGGCATCCGCAGCCGGACTGCCGGTGATCGTCTCCCGGCATGGTGGCCTGCCGGAGACGGTCGACGAAGGTCGTTCCGGCGTGATCGTGGAAGAGGGGAATGCGGACGCGCTTGCGGATGCATTGCTGATCCTTCTGCGCGATGACGCACTTCGGGCTCGGATGGGACAGGCAGGCAGGGACCGGATTCTCGAATCGTTCGATCTGAGCACGCAGACGGCGAAACTCGAAGACATCTACGTGGAGGCCATGTCATGAGCAAAGTAACGACGGATTCCTCCGACAAGCCTCTCGTCTCGGTGATGATGCCGGCTAAGAACGCCGCCCGGTACCTCGAGGCCACGGTTCGCAGCGTGCAGGCGCAGACGTATCCACACTGGGAGTTGATGTTCGTGGACGACGGGAGCGAAGACAACACGCTCCAGGTGATCCAGTCGCTTGCTGCCGACGACCCACGCATCCGTGTCCATGCGATGTCTCACGGTGGGCGGGGCCGCGCGCGCAACGCGTGCGTCGAGCGGATGGAAGGCAAGTACGTCGCGGTGTGCGACAGCGACGACATTTCGTTCCCCGACCGATTCGCGAAGCAGGTGACGTATCTCGAGTCGCATCCTGACATTGGCGCCGTGGCTGCCTGGTGGGTTCCGTTCTCCACGGAATCGCCCACGCGTGCCTCTCCGGTCCGCAGATTCCCGACCGAGCCGGATGAACTGCGCGACGCATTCGCGCGCGGAAAGATGCGGTTTCACAACGCAACTGCGATGATCCGGACGAACCTGTTTCGTGAGTACGGGGCCTACAACGTCGAGCTACGCCGTGCCCAGGACTACGAGTTCTTCTCGCGCCTGAGTCGCCGCGGTGTCCGCTTCGCGGCATTGCCCGAACCCCTTCTCTACTACCGCCAGGAGTCTGACACTCCGTCGCGCAAGTACTTCCAGGAGAATGGCATGTACATGGCGTACGCAGATCGGGTCCTTGGCGGCCGCCAGGAGAGTTTCAGTACGTTTGCCGACTCCCTCGGAGGCCGCCTGTGGAAGGCTTACTACGGTGTGAAGTATCTGTACTTCTCGGCCAAGCTGGAATCTCTTCGAATCATGGGGCGCTGAGGCAATGCCGACCTGGAATGTGACAAGCGGCGCGATTGCCATCGCGACCGTCCTGACCGGAGTCGTCAGGCCCGCGACAGCCCGCTCCGCAGATCAGATGGACTCGGCCTATTTCGGTGCGCACGTCCATCGAAGCGTTCCGAACAAGCTCTGGAAGCAGGTGGGGTTCGGAGCAATCCGCCTGCACGACGCGAACGTGACTTGGTCCGAACTTGAACCGCAGAAGGGTGCGTGGAAATGGGAGCGTCTCGACCGGATCGTCGACAACGCCCGGAAAGCCGGCGTGCAGATCCTTCTGCCCCTGCAGGCGCCTCCGACGTGGGCCGCATCCGAGCCTGCATCCCCGGGTGCGTACGGGTCAGGCGCCAACACCGCGCCGGCACGCGCGGAGGACTGGACCAACTACGTCGCTGCGGTTGTCACCCGGTACAAGGGCGTCATCGATGGATACGAGATCTGGAATGAGCCCAACCTGAAGAAGTTCTATACCGGCACCCCGGAGAAGATGGCGGAGCTGACCCGCCAGGCGTCGGAGGTCATCCGCCGCATCGATCCATCGGCAACGCTCGTCTGCGCGAGCATCACGGGAGACTATGGCGTTCCGTGGCTGAGTCGCTATCTGGCGAGCGGAACCGGCAGCCACTGCGACGTGATCGGGTACCACTTCTACACGCGGCATCAGCCTCCGGAGGTGATGTTGCCGACGATAGCGGCAGTGAGAAAGGTGATGGGCGATGCCGGCCTGGGGGACAAGCCGCTTTGGAACACGGAGTCCGGGTGGGTGATCGGCATTTCACCGGACATCGATGTCGCGGCTTCCGGCTTCAAGAGCGACGTGAAAGTGCTCACTCCAGACGAGACGACGGCCTACATTCCGCGTGCCCTCCTTCTGGCCCGGCAGGCTGGAGTGTCCCGGTTCTATTGGTACTCGTGGGATCACCCATCGATGGGTTTCAGTATCGGCAGGGGTGTCGGCTGGACTCGTCCGGCGCGTCTGTACAGCGAGTTCAGGCAGCTCGTTGTGGGCGCAACGCTCGACGGTTGCTCGGCCACTCGGGGTTCTTGGACCTGCGATCTGAAACTCACATCAGGTGAGCGGCTGGCAGCGTACTGGTCAGAGATGGAGTCGGGGTCGGTATCGGCGTCCTTCGCTGGCGAAGTACTCGCGATCGGGCCTGACGGTACCTTGACCGCCAAACGTCAGGTTCGGCCGGGTGACGTGGTCTCGGTGAGTCAGGAGCCT
Source organism: Betaproteobacteria bacterium Ga0077532 (assembly GCA_001464895.1). Taxonomy (GTDB): domain Bacteria; phylum Pseudomonadota; class Gammaproteobacteria; order Burkholderiales. The sequence goes on along the minus strand of LNEE01000008.1, from coordinate 7,852 downwards.
GTGTTCCTGCGAGAGGTTCGCTAGATGACCATTAGCGAGTTCACGCGATGAAGGTGATGTTCGACGCGTTCGAATTGAGTCCTGGTTCCGGCAAGAGCATGGGGATCTACAATTATGCGAAGAACCTGTTTCATGCCCTCGTTGCAGCCGACGACCCTGAGATCGAATGGGTGGTGGCCTGCAATGCGGCGTGCGCGGTGGATTTTCAGGGCGCAGATGCGAAGGCCGGTCACGTCGAAGTTCGCGTGCTGCACGCCGGGGTTCCCGGCAAGATCTCTCGTCAGATCTGGTTGAGGCTTCGTGCTGCGATCGAGGCAAGGCGCGCGCAGGCAGATATCTATTTTTCGCCCAAAGGCTTCCTTCCCGGTGGGCTCGGAGTGATTTCGCCGAGGACCCGATCCGTCGTGGTGATTCACGACCTGATTCCGCTCTGGTATCACGAACACTTTCCAGGTCACTTTGGTCGCCTGGAGGAGTTCGTGGTGAACACGACGCTGGTGCGGAGCGCGAGGGAAGCGGATCGAATCATCGCCATCTCGAACGCCACCGCGTCAGACATTAAATCGCGAATCGGACGGACCGACGGCGTCGACGTTGTGCACAACGGTGTTCCTGAGTGCGAGCCAGGGATACCGCCCATTCCGGCGCCCTTCATTTTTGCGGTGACCTCCCGATTTCCGCACAAGAATGCGCGAGGTGTCCTTGATGCCTATGCGCGCTATCGCGAGGTTTCGGAGGAGCCGCTTCCGTTGGTTGTCTGCGGCTTCGATGCGGGTGATGCTCCTGGCGTTCATTCGGTCATGGGGGTCACTGACGCCGAGTTGCACGCCTGCTATGAAGCTGCGTCGGTTTTTCTGTTCCTTTCCCTCATCGAAGGTTTCGGTTTTCCGCCGGTCGAGGCGATGCGGCATGGCACGCCCGTGGTGTGCAGCGATATTCCCGTACACCGCGAGGTGACCCGAGGTGCTGCCACGTATGTTTCCACGGATGACCCGTCAGCAGTGGCGGCCGCGCTCTGTGCGGTGCTGGCCGCTGGAAATCCGGATCGGGACGCTATCGCATCCTCCGTGGTCGGATATAGCTGGCCGGCTTGCGCAACAGGTGTGCTGAAGGCACTCAGATCGGTGGACTACGTGAAGGTGACCGCATGAGCGCACTCCAAGTGGCTTTCGGTTCGACGCTGCACAAGGTATCGGTCATCGGGGCGCCGATCAATGTGATTCGGTGGCAGGAAGCGCTGAACACCATCGAGACCTGGTCGAGGGCGCGCGAGTCGAGGTACGTCTGCATCTGCAATGCACATTCGTGTGTCACTGCGGGCGACGACGAAGCCTTTGGCGTGGTTGTCCGAGAGGCCGACTTGGCAACGCCCGATGGCGCGCCTGTAGCGTGGATGCTCCGACGGCTGGGTTATCCGGATCAGCAGCGGATCAACGGTCCCGATCTGATGCTGCGGTATTGCGCAGCCGCAGCGGCGCGAGGCGAGTCGATCTTCCTCTACGGGGCCACGCCGGGAGTGCTCGCCAAGCTCAAGCGGAACCTCGAAGAGCGCTTCCCGGGGTTGCTGGTGGCGGGCATGATCTCCCCGCCGTTCCGGCCGCTGACCGAGGAAGAAGATGCCCAGATCGTCGCCGAGATCAACGGCTCCGGTGCAGGTACTGTCTGGGTCGGTCTCGGGTGCCCGAAGCAGGAGAAGTGGATGGCAGCGCACCGCGGTCGCATCCGCGCCGTCATGATCGGGGTCGGAGCAGCATTCGACTACCACGCGGGGGCCATCGCTCGTGCACCCGAGTGGATGCAGCGAAACGGGCTCGAATGGCTGCATCGGTTTCTGAGTGAGCCCCGGCGGCTGGCGAGGCGCTACTTTGTGACCAACACTCTCTTTATAGTCCGCTCAGCGCGTCAGATGCTTGCCCGTTGATCAGCAGGCCGCTCGCCTTGACGAGTCGTCGCGGCGGCCGGATACGCGGGCGTATTTCAGTTGGCGACGTTTTGGGATGTCGCCGTTACTTGAAGCCAGTATCGGCCGAGGCGATGCCATGAGAAACGAGCGGAACTGGGTGGAAACCAAATATGTGCTCGAAGGCGGCCGCCTGATCGCGTCACGTCAGCGCAGCGAAGTGAACGTCGGCTCCAGGCTCATCACGGACCTGATCGCAGGCGCGTATCAGACGCACCTGCCGGGAAACGCGCGAGGCAGATTGCTCGACCTGGGGTGCGGGAAAGTCCCGCTCTACCGCGCCTACCGTCCCTTCGTCGATGAAATCGTGTGCGTCGACTGGGCGAACACGCTCCACAAGAATCCGTATCTGGACCAGGAAGTCGATCTTTCGGAGCCCTTGCCTTTTGGAGACGGCGCATTCGAGACCGTCATTCTTTCCGATGTCCTGGAACACATTCCGGTGCCACACCAGCTTCTCGCAGAGATAGGACGCGTGCTGATGCCGGGTGGAAATCTGCTTCTGAACGTGCCCTTCTACTATCAGATCCACGAAGCGCCTCACGACTACTATCGTTTCACCGAGTTCGCCCTTCGGAGGTTCATGGAGCTGACGAACCTCAAGCTGCTGTCGCTCTATTCGCTCGGCGGCGCGCCGGAAGTTGTCGCTGACGTGCTGGCCAAGAACATCGCCAGGGTTCCCGTTGTCGGTGTCCCCGCAGCTGCACTGATTCAATGGTTGACACTGAAGACGGTCCGGTCGCGGTGGGGCAAGCGGGTTTCGTTCGGGACTGCGGACAAGTTTCCCTTCGGATACTTTCTCGTCGCCGAGAAGTAGGCCGGCTGCGGCAGCCTGGTTAATCCCGTCGGGATACTCGGCGAGCCCCTCCCGCGTTCGCGGTACGGCCGTACCTGGAACGGCGCGCCTGCATCCCGGCCTTACGCATGTTGCCGTCTCGCGGTGGCGTGAGATATCGAGCTCCGGGACCTTGCCCCGCGAAAGCAATGCACCCGACGTCCCCCATCGTGCTCACGGCCTGCCGCGACGTGCGCTGCCGAACAGAACGAGGGTGTCCGGAAGACCAGCCTCTCGATCAATGGCATTGAGCGGCCCCCGACGCGCGCGGGGAAGTTCCCTCCAGGATCATCTGCCCGAGTCCGATGATGCCTTATCGTCGGCCGAGGCGATGAAGGAGAGGCGAGATGACATCTGACGCACTGGGGCTGCCATGAGTCCTGCCAATCGTGTTGCTCTCTTTCTTGTTGCTGCTTGGTCCCTCTCGGCGCAGGCCGAAGACTGGAATGCGTCGACTGAATTCACCCTCAACGACCCCGGGGGAGAGTGGAGCTACGGTTATTTCCGCTATGCGTCGCCGGGCTCTTCTGGCGGCGAGCTGCCAGCCTTCGTCCCGTTCAACCAGATGCTTGCCTCCGTGGACGATTCTCCCCGGATCGGATTCTGGGTCCATGCTCTCGATGGAGGCCAGGCGCGGATCGCACGGCTGGGCGTCGAAGATCGGTTGGTGATGGTGCCCGGTGTGACTGACAGTCAGGAACTGCTGACGCCCGTCGTCAGGTGGACGGCGCCGCACGACGGCAGCTTCGAAGTGCCGGGACATTTCTCGTACCTTGGAAGCAGCCTCGGGATCGGACCACTTTTCCAAGCGGGATTGAACATCGAGGGCATCACGGTCGAGTCGTTTAGCCTCGAGGCCGTCGGGGAAGTGACGGCCGTGCGCAGGGTCGATGACCTGTCCTTCGGACAGCACCTCGATTTCTTCGTGACGCGCGGTCCCCATCGCGTGGCCATGTCTGTCCGAATCTCGGATGTTCCGGAGCCGGACCCATGGCTGCTGCTGGCGATCGGGGGGGGGCTGTCCTAGCGCGGAGCCGTTGCCGGCGCGCTATCTCGCGGTCTGCCCGATGGCACATCCATTGGAGAGCACCCCGAGCCCCGCGCCTGTGAGCGGGCACCTGTCCTGCGAATCCGGGATCCCGTCTGCGTCGCTGTCGAGCATGCCCTGGTCTCGGGTGAAGATGATCGCGCTCGCGAGCGGCAGCAGCCGGTGTGGCCAGGTGACAGGTAGGTCGTCGGCGAACTTCACGTACTTACCGCAGAGGGTTGGGTCAGTCGACGCATCGGGGCAAGCAATGTAGGCTTGAACCGTGGCGCTAGTGTTGACAAGCATCTCGGACTTGAAGGCCAGCTTCTCGACGGTCTCGATGGGGACGACTTCCACATTGGCGACCGACAGCGTCTGTCCGGTCTGGATCTTCTCGAAGTCCAGTCTGGCGCCGGAGTCGAGGGTGACGGGGTCGTTCGAGTTGATGGTCGCGTTGGCCTTGAACATGAACGATTGCCGGGTCCATCCGGTCGTCGCCGTCATCCAGAGGGTCGGGCCCATGAGTGATTCGTACCCGTTGAGTCCGCCGCCGCCACGGAGAACATGGGCTGTGAACCGCTGGCCTGCCAGGCCGCCCTTGACGTCGTAGCTCACCCGATACCACTGGTTCTTCACCACCGAGAAGTTCGGGGTCGCGAGCAGGGATTCGGAAGCGCCCGCAACGAGGCGCCGAGCAGGTCCGACGGGAGATGTGTCCTCGATGATTTCAGCCAGCGGCGCTGTTTGATTCCAGGTGGACCACCGGGTCGTCGATTCGGTCCCCTCGATCGCCCGGATCAGGTTGGCGCCTGTGACACGCATGGCCGCATAGCCCGGGGATGTCAGGATCGCGCGCCCGGTCGCGTCATTGTTGCGCGGCGTGCCGTTGACGGTCGCCGCCTGCCATTCCTCGAAGGTGTACGGGACCGTGAAATGCGTAGCCCAGTTCTCGGTGACGACCCGAGGGTTCAGCAGCGCAAAGTAGGTGTTCCCTTCGTAGGTGGCAAAGTCCCAGGTGCTTTCGAGGGGTGTCTGCGCGCGGATCGCTGGGAATGTGTTGGTCGGGTAGAAGATATTTCCCTTGATGAGGTTTCCGTAGATGTCCCCATCCGCGCGGGTTCTCGTCGTCTGTTCCTGCAGCCAGAGCGACTGGCGGCGACTCGCAAACAGGGTGTTGCTTTCGACGCGATTGTTGAATGCGTTGTGAATCTGGATTCCGTAGTCCGCGTCGCGAACCGTGTTTCGCAGCGCGAGACTGCCGGTGGAGCGCTCGTCGATGTAGATACCGACAGCCCGGGTGGCGTCGTAAGGCGTGCCCGTGAAGTTGCCGTGGACACGTTCGATCAAGTTGTCTGTGGCGTAAGTTCCGCTGCTACTCCAGTCGATATACACGCCACCACAGTCATCGAGAATCATGCAGGTGTCACCGATGTAGTTGCGGCTAATGAGCCCGACGCCGAACACCCTCACACCAATGTACCCGGCACCGCGGATCTCGTTTCCCGAAACCGTCGCGGTCTCGCCAGCGTCGATCGCCGCGCGGGACAGACTTGGAACGCTGGTTGCCACGCCATTGACTCGCTGCACGCCGCTGTCTGTGATCTTGTTGCCCGAGACAATCATGTTTCGGGCACTCGTTAGACCCGTGCCCGTTCCGGAGATGGCGTCGAGCGTAGTCCGGGTGATGACGCTCGTATGGATACGGCACCCGACGGAGCCCTTGGCATCGATACCAGCTCCCCCAGTGTTTTCAATTCGCAGGTTGGACAAGGTGATGCCCGTTGCGCCAGTCATCGATACGCCTGTCATCACGCCGTTCACAGCGATGCCGTCGACGGCGATGTGTTGTCTGCCAGACACGTCGATTCCCACGGACTGGCCAGCGATCGAGATCCTGTTTCCAGGTGCAGAACCATCCGGCAACCAGGCGGTGAGCCGCGAGGTCGCTGGGTCGAAGTGCCACTCGTCCGGGCTGTCGAGCATCCATCGAGCACCCATCAGCAGATAGCCCCATCCGGTGAACAGGCGGTAGTGACTCGGCTGATTGAGGACGAGCCGATTGCCGGCCACGGCGGTGACGGTTCTTTTGTCGAGCTGCCAGTTTTCGGACCGAATGTGCAGGGTCAATCCCGGCGTGATCGTCGCACCGGCGGGCAGCGCGAGATCGGGTCCCACCGTGAGATACGTGCTGCCGCGCCCCCACGTGGTGGGAATGACATCAGAGTCGGCAGCGATTCGCGCGTACTGCGACGTCGGCGACAGGGCGTCGTGCCCCGCGTTGGGATGGTGGGCGGGCTGCAGAACGCGGTCCTGCAGCATGACCGTGTGTGGGTGCGGGACTCTCTGCTCGACCCGGACGTCCCTCAGGTACGACCGAACGCGACTTCCGAAGACGCTCAGGTCGAAGCGAGCGGTGTTGAGGGAAGCCGTGGAGGTGAACGGAATCGCGAAGCGCTGCCACGAGCCCGTGCCGGTGAACCGGTACTCGAGTCCGACCGGCTCGAAGGTGGTTGGGCCTGAACGACGTACTGCCACGATTGCCGGTATTCCGGCGGGGACGTTCACATAAAAATGTGCGGTGTACTCGACATTTCCGACCACGGGAAAGGGGCTGCTGTGCGCGACACTCTGGCCGCTCGCACCGCCCACCATCTGCAGGCAGCCGTTCACGTTCGCCGGGCACGCAGCGAGCAGGCCGATGGTCGCATCGCTGTTTGTCGACCACGTTCTCCAACCCATGATGGACCATTCCAGACGGCCATTCGTCACGAGGTTGATCGGCAGGGTGGCTCGGTAGATGTTGCCTTGTTCGACGATCCAGTTTTCTGCGGGGATGCGGGTGGCACCGTCCACGGTTGGCGGGGCCGAGCAGGAAGTACCGTAGGTCCGAATGCTGATTGGCAGCGCGGCTGTGCCCGATTGCCAAATGCGCAGGGGCTCCGCCCACCGCCGGTCACACCGTAGATGGATGACATCGCCAGGGGCGAAGGTTGTGTTGGAAACCTTGCTCAAGCTTTGCCAGGGGCCATCAGGCGTCGCTGTGCCGGTGGGCGCTGGCAGCAATCCGGACCAGCTGTCCTTCCCGAACTCGGCATCGATGTAGTAATTGGCGGCCATGCTGGATGTCGCGATCGTAGTTCCGACAAGCAGGAGCGCGGCGAAGACGGTCTTGTGAATTCCAAGTGGCAGCACGGGGGGAGTTCCTGGTGGATGTCGTAGGGAGCAGCCGGGCGGTGTTCGCAACGGAACATCGCAAGGTGTGAGCGGGATCTTCGAAGCCGGACTGCGTGTCCGCGCTGCGCTCAGGCGATCGTGTGCAGGTCCGGGCTGGACCGCCGGATGACAGTCGGGGCGGTGAGCCTGGCGGATCCGGCCTGGGCTGGGTACTGGCGGCGACACGATTCGCGGAGGGTGGCTTCGGAACTGGTCGAATGTGGACAAACTCAACGAATCGTTAGGCTGATCATGCGAAGCAAGAATCTTCAAGCCTTCAACCATCGTTGCTCAAATTCCCTTAAGGGCGGTGCGGGTCGTGCTTCAGAAGATGCCGGCAAGAGACGTAGGGTCTGGAGCCTCGCGCTTGCATATCCGGGTTATGCATCAAACGTTCCAAATTGATAGGATTCTGGCGCCGGTGGACGCAATCCGAGGCTGCACGCGGCTTTCGGGCCGCGATTGAATTCGAAGCGACACCCGGTTCGGCAGAACAGATCTCGAAATCGCGGCGGTGGTGGACTCGGTGTGTCACTCATGTCGTTCTGTCGAGTGTTCTCTTCTGGCGACGGTATCGAGGGAGCATACAAATGAAATACGACGTTTCAGTGAGCGGTTCGCGGGCATCGTCCCAAACTCAATGAATCACCCAGTTCACGCAGTGCTGCTGCGGTAGCGCTGTTCAAAATGGCTACAGGAACCTGTATGGCACCAAGACGAGCACTCATCACCGGCGTAACCGGCCAGGACGGCGCGTACCTCGCGGAGTTCCTTCTGAAGAAGGGCTACGAAGTGCACGGCATCAAGCGGCGCACGT
>LNEE01000007.1 GCA_001464895.1 Betaproteobacteria bacterium Ga0077532 | reverse complement strand
CGGGACTTCGAGCACGCCATCCGACTGTCGATCTCGATCGGTGGCGACAGCGACACGGTGGCTGCGATCGCGGGTGCGGTGGCGGAAGCGAGGTTCGGCGTTCCTCCGGAAATCGCTGAGGCGGCGAGGGCGAAGCTGCCGGAGGACATGCTCGGGATCATCGATCGGTTGTATGCGAGGGTGGCGGCATAGGAGCCCTCCGGCGGCGACGTTGAACGGTCGGGGCGACGCGGGCCGGATTGTCGGAAGCGTAGATCCCAATCTGAGAGGGCGAATCGTGGGCTCGACAGAGACGTTCAGCGTGACGTTACCGAACAAGATGGCCGAGGCCGTGAGAGCGAAGGTAGCTGTCGGCGAGTACGCGACGGAAGCGAGCTCATCTGCGATGGATTGCGCGGAAGGATGTGGCAGAGGCGTATGACTCACTCGAGGCAGATCCGTCGCGCGCCGTCGGGCTGGATGCCAGTCAAGGCCCGACTCGCCGTGGCACACGAGGAGGCTCCGGCCGAACCTTGATCGTGTTCAGCGTCGCCTTCGCCTCCGAGGCTGCGGACCCACTCGAAGTGCCGTGCCTCTACATCGCGGCGCAGGCGTCACTAGCGATCGTTCACGCGCCCTGCGCTTCCGTCCGGACCCTGGTCGGGATCTTTTCCAACGTCGCCCCGAGTGAGTCCTTGGCGACCGCGGAATCGAAGGAGCCCTGCATTCGCAGCCAGTATCCATCGGACAGGCCGAAGAACTTGCAGAGCCGAAGATCGGTGTCGGCCGTGATGCCGCGCTTTCCATGAACGATCTCGTTGATGCGCCGCGCTGGCACGCTGATGCTCTTGGCGAGCGCATATTGGCTGATACCCATGGGCTCGAGGAAATCCTCCAACAGGACTTCGCCTGGGTGCACGGGAGCCAGCTTCTTCATGAGGCGACCTCTTCAGTGGTAGTCGACGATCTCGACGTCGAATGCGTCACCGTCCGTGAACCGAAAACACACGCGCCACTGATCGTTGATGCGGATGCTCCACTGACCACGACGCTTGCCCTTCAACGCTTCCAGACGATTGCCAGGCGGGATCTTCAGGTCGTCGATGTTCGACGCGCTGTCGATCTGTGCAAGCTTCCGCTGTGCGATGCGCTCAAAGTTGACGAATCGCGGTACGCGTTGGCGGGCATGCAGATTCCGGGTGTCGTCGCAGTTGAATGAGCGAATCACGGAAGAATGGTAACGCCGCGCGTTATTACCGGCAAGTGTCGAGAAGACTTGTCAGAGCTCTAGAGCGGCCACGTTTTCGTGGGAGAACAAACCGATTGTTCTTCGAACGAATGTCCACTTGCAGTGGCATCGCAGTAGGCAATCGGTATGGTGAGGGGCTCTATGGTGCTGGGCCGTGGTGTCCGAAGTGGCGTCCGGATCCCTCGACTGTGGGAGCAGCCAGTACATCGAGTAGTAACTGACTGATGAAAATGGTGCCGCTTGTCGGCGTCAAGGGGCCCGTGGTTGCTGGGTTTCCGGGCGGTGGTCGGGTCGATCCACCAGTTGATCCGCCAGTTGCGCAGTGGGGTTCGAGCGCCGAATTCGGGGGGTGAAATGGCGGGAAATTTGGCGGCGAGCTGTCCCGCCTTCGGTTGCCAATGTATAGCACCCGGTGCTATATATCTCCGCGAGGAGGCAATGCATGGCGATCTACAAGACTCGATGCTTCGACCGCTGGGCGCGCAAACGTGCCAAGGCGCAGACTGCACGAGAATTGATGGAGGTTCATTCCGATGCGAAAGACGAAATCGACGATTCTCGAGGCCATCCACGACACGGCCAAGGGACTGCAAAAGGCAGGCGTGATGGAGCAGGTCACCCTGCGCGAATTCGATCGCATGTGCCTGCCCCCGATCGAGCCGCTGGAACCGCAGGAGATCAAGCAGATCCGCGAATCCTCGAATGTGAGCCAGGCCGTGTTCGCAGCCCTGTTGAACACCAGCGTCTCGACGATTCAGAAGTGGGAGATCGGTCAAAAGAAGCCCACCGGGACGGCGCTGAAGCTGCTGCACCTTGTTCATAAGCGTGGGTTGGAGATCGTTTCCTGACGGCTGTTCGCTCGGTCGCCGAGATCCTCGGCCAACCGGTGCATGACTCGCGCCGTAATTCACATCGTGAAGTGGTCCATGAGCTCATCAGCCAGTGATGAAGTGCCCCTCACCCAGGCAAGCGCCAATCTGTCGGAACTCGCCGATCAAGTCAGGGCCGGTGCGGAGAAGATCATCACCAGGAACGGTGAGCGCTATGTCGCCCTCATCGATGTCGACCGTCTGGACTACTACCACCGGCTGGAGCGTGAGCGCATCCACCTGCTGCTGATCGAAGACGCCAGGCGTGGTCTGGCTGACATCGAGGCAGGTCGTGCCTACGGTGCCGACGCCGCGATTGCCAAACTTCAGAAGCGCCGAGCCAGCGCTCCCACCGGGAAGCGTGCCGAGAAGCCTGGCTGAGAATCGGCCGGCGGGATCGACAAGCACTGCTATTCGGCTGGCTGAACCCCCGTCGCGCAGCTTTACATTGCAACCCTAGTTCGACCGTCGAGTACTGCATCAATGCGTTCAAGTTCAACACGTAGCAGTAGCTAGTCTCGAACTTGCTAAGCTCTTTCCTAAGCAAGTAAAGGGCTGGAAAGCACTTGCGCCTCAAGACGAAGGTTGGTGTTCAGCACCAGTCTGACGGCAGCGGTGCAATCTGCGTTGATCGGCCGAGGCGGCGGTCTTCTGCACGATGACGATGCGAACATCGCGCAGCAGCAGGATGAAAAACCTCAACACGTTAAAGGCCATCCATGAAAACCAACATTCTCTTCGCTGTGCTGAGCGCGGGTCTGATCGCCGCAGCGGTGCCGGCTGCGGCCGCGGTGGTGGTTTCCGTAGAGGGCATGGGCACGGTGTGCAAACCGGTTGTCGGCCCACAACAGAATGACATCCTCAACTGCACCTCGAGCGGGGGTGTGGCGATGACCGGAACGATCACATTCAACCGTATCGGGGTGCCTGACACCAACTTGCCCGGTCTGGCTGCCGGCGAGAACTGGATTTCGACGTCGTTCCAGTTGAACTGGTCGGGGGAGGACGCGGGCAGCTACATCAGCACCCGTGTTGCGGATGAGACCGCCTTCAGCGCCTCCGCCTTGACGCAGGACGACTACTCCAGCGGCTTCGATGATCCGGTGTCGGACCTGTTGCAGGCGACGTTCACTAGCCAGGCGGTCAGCGACATTTCGTCGTTCGAAAGACGGTTTTCGCGGAACGCCGCCGACCTAAACATGGGTGCGGTGGAGACGCCTTGGTTGCCGAACCTCGACTTCCCCTTCGATGCCGGGCTGGCGTTCGGCACCGCTGCGTTCAATGTCGTGACCTTCAGCGACGAGGCGTTCACCCTCAACTTCGAGGACCCCGACGAAACCAAGATCACCTGGGTGCGCCCCGGCTCGGCCTATGGGTTCTTCCAGCTCACCAGCTACCAAGTCGTGGAAGTGCCTGAGCCCGGCACACTGGCGCTGGCGTTGGCCGGCGGGCTCGGCCTGCTGCTCCGGCGTCGGGCAAAACTGCGCGCGGAGCCGGGCGAGTAACTCGAAGGTGCCGTTCTTCCCGTCGCTTCGGCCTGCGGGATCGACCAGCACTGCTAATCGGCTGGCTGCACCTCCCCAGCTCACTCAGCCCGATCGAGCTTGTCGAGCAGGGCCAGCGTGCGCTTCGGGTTGCCTCGGGCTGCGCGCGCTTCACGGCGCACGCGGGCTTCATAGTTGGCTAGGGCAACGGTGGCCAGTTCGTCCATCAGCTTGTTGACGCTGATCGAGTTTGCCTTCGCCAGCGCCTTCAGGCGTTCGTGTTTGTCGTCGGGTAAACGAATCGTCAGGGTGGACATGGAAAGGCCTCCAGGCATTGCTCAGGTGTCACGACCCTGAGCGACGGAAACTTCAATGCGCCGCGTGCGACGTCCTTCAGGTTGCGGGTCACGATGGCGTCCGCCTGCGCTGCTACCGCCAGTTCGATGAGGTGATTGTCAGCTTCATCAGGCAGATTCGGCCGCCATGCGTAGAAGACCTCGACCCACCGACAGCGACGCATCAGGCCGTCGAACACCTCGCCCCGTTCCTTGGCTGTCAGCACGGAATCGGCGAACAACTCCGTGCGGCCCAGCACGTCTTCGTACTCGGCCAGCAACGATGGTCCCAGGACGCGGGATGGTACTGGCTTCGTAGGCACGCTCGTAGCACCGCTCGCGCAGTGCCGCCATCACGAAGTAGCGACGCGACAAAAGCATTGGTGAATCGGCGATCGGATGCACCACCGCCGGTCATCAGTTCGAACCCGGCTGTCCATCCTCATCGGCGTTGCCGCCGGCGATGTCTGCGTTGGAGTCATCCAGTAGTGGCAGTTCACCCTGGGGATCTTTCGGTGGCCACCGGCCTTCGTTTACCCGCTGCTCGAACCACCGGTGCATGGCCGCGTCATCCACGGCGTACTCGCCACGGGCTGACTTCCATACCAGGGCTGGCGTGCGCTCGCGTAGTGACTCCAGCGCCTTCTGTGCTGTCTGCGGCGTCACCCGCCCGCCCACCCGGTCGAGATAGAAGCGTAGTGCTTCGCCGTCGTAGGGGCGGAAGCGTGGTCCCTGCTCGAGCAGTCGCCACAGCACCGCCTGTTCCGTTGGTCTGAGTGCCAGGAACTCGGATTCCATCTGTGCTTCGTCGTCCTCCTGCCGGCGGTGCGCAGCTTTCAGGACACCCTGTTCGAAGCGTGTGTCCAGACCCGAGAGCGGACTGAGCGCCTGCCCCAGTGCTTCCATGAAGAACTGCGGCCGGTGGCCGAAACGCTCGAAGGCCTCCAGCAGCGTCGCTATGTCAACCGGAGCCAACTCGGGCCGCTGCGCGGCGATCAGGTGCGACACATGTTCGATGAAGTCCTTGCCCAGCGGCGGCATGCGCGAGATCTGCGAACCGTAGAAGGGCGCGCCGTTGGTGTTCACCAGTCGCAGCAGTTTGTCGCGATCGGAGCCCGACATCACCAGCATCAGGTTCACCGTGTCCGGCCGGTTGAGCTGGTCGCGAGCGGACTTGAGTGCAGCCATCGTCGCTTCACCCGCTTCGCTGGTGAGCGCGTGTTGAGCCTCGTCCACGATCAGTGCGACCGGCGCTTTCGCCGCCTCGTGGAGTGCGCGTAGCGCATCGGCGAGGGTCATGCCGTCGATCTTGCCGATGGTCCCGACATCGATCTTCAGCGCACCGGCGATCGTCACGCTCTCGACGCCGGTGGCCTTGGCTGCTCGACTCACCATACCCAACTTCGGCGCCAGCGCCCGGGCGATCGCGTCGGCGATCAGCGCCCCAGGGTCACGTCGCGGGTCTGCCCAGAGATCCACATAGGCGACGACCACGCCCGCCTTCTCCAGCGCTGGCTTCAGGTCGACCTGGAGGAAGGTGGACTTGCCCGTCCGGCGCGGCGCGGCGAGGAAGAGGCCGTTGTGAGCGTCGCCAAAGATCGCCTCGCCCCTTAGCGCGGCGACGAGGTTCAACGCCAGTGCGTCACGTGGAAAATGGATCATCTTTATCCAAAATTATCCTAGAAAAGATAATTTATCACGGACGGAGTAAAAGAGGGTAATCGGTGGCAGAACGCCACGGTAAGTCGAAAGACCATGGTCGAGCGGCTGTCGGAGATCCGCCTCAGGCCAGATATCTGTCCCACCTCGAAAAGCAACTGGAACCTAACCCGGCCATTTAAGACACTTGATATTGTCAGTAACTGTGTTTTAATAGGCGCCATGAACGCCACCACCCCCGACACCCCCAGCCACTCCCTCGCCGAGCTCTGCGTGCTCGCGGACATGCAGCCCCGCACCGTCCGCTATTACATCCAGCTCGGCCTGGTGGACCGCCCCGAGGGCGAGACCCGCGCGGCGCGGTACGGCGCGAAGCATCTCGAGCAACTGCTGCTGATCCGGAAGTGGACGGCGGCTGGCGTCTCGCTCGAACGCATCCGCGAGCTGCTGCAGGGCGAGGCGCCGCCGGTGGCCGCCCGTGCCCTGAAGGCGGGCTCGATCGAGGTTCGCAGCCACCTCACGGTGGCCGACGGACTGGAGCTCGTCATCGAACCCGGCCGTGCCGGGCTTTCCCCCGAACAGATGCGCCGGTTCGTCCGCGGCGTGATGGCCCTGCATGCGGAGGTGACAGGCGGTGACGCCGATGTCCCGTCGCAGGACGAATCGAACTGACCTTCCCGCAAGGAGACCTGCCATGGTTCTTTCCCCGCCGATCACCCGCCGCTTCACCTCGTCCGCCAATCGCCCCACGCTCACCGGGGTGCGCGTCACGGGCGACCTGCGCGGCCTCGCCTTCGAGGCGCAGGTCGAGCAGCGCTTCCGCAACACGACGGACGAGCATCTCGAAGTCGTCTACACCTTGCCGTTGCCCCACGGCGCCGTACTGATGGGTGTGGAGGTCGTGCTCGGTGGCAAGCGCCTGACCGGTGCCGTCGTCGAGAAGCGCGCCGCGGAAGCCAGCTACGAGGAGGCCATCGCCGAGGGCGACGCGGCCATCATGCTCGAGCGCAACCACGATATGAGCTACACGCTCAACCTCGGCAACCTGGCGCCGGCCGAGGACTGTGTGGTGACCCTGCGCTATGCCCAGACGCTGCGATTCGAGCAGCGCGGCCTGCGGCTCATGCTCCCCACCGTGATCGCGCCGCGTTACGGAGACGCCGTGGTCGATGGCGGTCTGCGCCCGCACCAGGTGCCGACGCACGACTTCACTACCGAGTACCCCTTCGAACTGACGATGCAGCTTCACGGCGACCTCACCGCCGCGCGCGTTGCATCGCCGAGTCACCCGATCGCCGTTTCTTCGGGCGCGACGGCCGAGGGCAAGGTGACCACTGTCTCGCTCGCCCGCCGCGGCGCGCTGGACCGGGACTTCGTGCTGGTGGTGGACCAGCTCGCCCACGAGTCCGTGGCGGTGGTGGCGCGCGATGCGGTCGATCCGGACGCCGTGGCGGTGCTCGCGAGCTTCTGTCCGCGACTTCTGCCGACGACCGACGCACCGATGTCGGTGAAGATCCTCGTGGACTGCTCGGGCTCGATGGCGGGCGACAGCATCACTGCCGCGAAGAGAGCACTCGTCGAGATCGTCGCGAAGTTCGAAGAGGCGGACCGGTTCTCGCTCTCCGCGTTCGGCAGCACGGTGCTGCACCTGAACCATCGCCCCTGGCCGGCGCGCTCGGCCGTACGCGGTTCCGCGCTGCTATGGATCAAAGCGCTCGACGCCAATCTCGGCGGCACAGAGATGGAGGCCGCGCTCGCGTCAACTTTTGCCCTGGGCAACGGCGCTGCGAGCGATGTGCTCATCCTGACGGACGGCCAGATCCACGCCATCGATAGCATCCTCGCCACTGCGAAACGTTCCGGTCATCGCATCTTCGCGGTGGGCATCGGCAGCAGCCCAGCAGAGAGCCTTCTGCGGCGCCTGGCCGAGGCCACCGGCGGTGCCTGCGACTTCGTGGCGCCAGGAGAGGACATCGCCGGCGCTGTCGTCAGGATGTTCACGCGGCTGCGCTCACCCCGTCTCACGGACCTGCGCATCGAGTGGCCGGAGGGAACGGTGCCCCGATGGGCCACCACGCCATCCAACGCAGTGTTCGACGGCGACACGGTCAGCGTCTTCGCGCAGTTCGATCGGCCACCGAGCGGTGCCGTCCGTCTGCTGGGTACGCGGACGCCCGGCGGGCCCGTCGAAGAGATCGCGCGCTCGCACCTGTCGTCCGTGGTCGGCATGACGGACACCCTGTCGCGGCTCGCCGTGGCGGAGCGTGTGGCGATGCTTTCCGGCACGCCATCCACTGCCGACGAGGCCGTGCGTCTGGCGGTGGACTATCAGCTCGTGACCGATCGCACCAACTTCCTGCTGGTGCATGAGCGTGCTGCGGGCGAGAAGGCGACCACCATGCCGAGGCTGGAGAACATCGAGCAGATGGTGCCGGCGGGGTGGGCCGGGACAGCCGATGCAAGACTGGGCAGTATGGACGAAGGGTTCTTCGACAGTTTCGCAATGCCTTGTCTGATTTCCGACTCGCGTTTGGATCCAGCGTCCATGCAAGCCCGCGACCTGGACCGTTCGCGCATGGTCCTCGAGAAGATGCCCAACCGTGCCATGTCCGCATCGGAGCCGCCGACGCTTTCCAGCTTTGCCAGCGCCGGCCTGCCCCCCTTCGACCTCGCCGACTTGCTCCGCAACACGCCGGTTGCTCAGTGGCCGACCACCTTCGAAGGACTGCGCAGCATCGGTCTGGAAGCGGCGGTCGTTGACTGGCTGCAATCGATTGCGTCCGTGCACCCTGACGGCGGGACGGCGGAAGGCACCGTCGTGGCTGCGTTCCTGTTCGTGATGTCGCGGCGGGAGGTCTTCAGGGCACTCCGGAAATCGCAGCTCGACGATGCCGTCGCGAATTCGATCCACCTGGGAACGGAAGCCGGGATCGACCAGCGCGTCGCCGAACGCATCGTGGCGGATCTGCGCGGCGCCCGCGGCGATCTGTGGCCCGACGCCGTGATTCACGCGCAAGTCCGCGAGGCGAGCTGAGCGAGCAGATCGTCACGCGGAGCCGCCGGTACCAACTCAGCCCCCCCGTACCGCCCGGCGGCCTCCGCGTGCAGATCTCGAATCCTCGCCCTCAGCGATGGCGGCCCCACGACCTCGGCCTCTGCACCGAAGCGCATGACGTCCATCAGCAGTTCGCCGTCGTCGGCGTACGGGATCTCGATGTCATGGCGTCCTCGTTCAGCGAATCACTGGAGCGGGCGCGACGCACCTCCGCGGTACCTGCACAGCGGCGGCATCGATCTCGTCTGATTCCCGCGTCGTGTCGGTTTCGCAGATACGTACATCGCTTCAAATTCGAGCATGCTGGATCCGCGGGGGCGCTCAGGAAGTGCCGACGGCAGCGTCGTCGTTGTCCGAGACGTCTTTCGAGATCGTCAGAAAATGAGCACCCGGCTTCCCATTCCGGACCATCACGTATCCCGACCGTAGCTCCTGACCTCCCCACGCCGTTTGAGATCGTGCTGAAAACGACCACAGCTCAGTGCCATCGGAGTGACCGTTGAGGAACGCGTTCCACGCAGCGTTGAGGTGACCGAACGGCACTTCAGGGACAGCCCCAAGGGGGTCAGTGACGACCTCACGCATCTCGATGTCCTCCACGGTCAGTCGCTCCCGAAGGTGTTGGCGTTCGACAGCGAACTCCTGCTCGCCTGCTCCTTTTGTACCGCGCTTGCTCGGGAGCAGTTCGTGAAGCTTCATGTAGGCCGCAACGGGCCAGATAGTGACCACCAGAATCGCAGCCAGAGCGGGTGCGACGAAATGGTAAAGGATGCGGAAGGAGAGTTTCTCTCGATCCGGATCGACTGCTTCGAACAGCTCATGAAGGGATCTCGATCTCGTCTGCGTCGTCAGACGATGCGTTCCGTAGACGAGACCGAGGGCCGCGAGTCCGATGCCGAGATACCAGTACAGATAGATCACGGCGCCCCACCATCGTCGCTGCCGGTCCTGCGAAACACCGTCATCGCACCGACCTCGTAGCCTTCAGGGGCGTCCTGCGGTGCAGTGCCGTTCTGTCGGATCCTGGTGTTCGTAACGACGCCACGCTCCAGGTCTAGCAAGAGGTCTTGCTCGAAGACGCTTGCGAATCCCATGTGGACGTACTTGAGCTGCTTGCCTCGCGGGATGCGGATGGTGCCGGAGTACCAGTGGGCGAAGACCCTGTCCGGGAACTCCGGGAAGAAGGTGGCGACCGATGCTTCGGTTCCGTCCTTCAATGTGCCCTTCAGTTCAACCAGATACAGCCTGTCGTCGACGATTTCCCAACGCCCAACGTACCCACGCCATAGGGCCGTGGATTTCCACTCGAAGCACGGATCGATTCCACTCATGGCGAAGTAGTCGCTGAGTGGGGTTGTGCGCATCGCCACATCCTCGCCCTCGAAGCGAAGTCTTTCAGAAAACTGAGCAGTCATGACTTCACTCCGAGCGATGCCAGCATGGCGTTTGCCCACTGCGCGCGGTTCATCGCCCAGAAGGCCGAGTTGACGGCGATGCCCGAGGCCGCATGCAGCGGATTCGGTAGGAAGCTGACGTACGCCGGATTGTTTCCCAACTTACCTGGGGACCAGGCACCGAAGTGCGGAGGAAGGTCGTGGGCGGCCATTTCCATGTTGTTGAGCTGGAGGCATACCTGGTTCAGACGGTGCTCATCGCGGAGCTGGTGCGGCATTTGTAGCAAGCAGAACAACCCGCCTCCCAGTTCCGGGTGTGGCTGATCGGCCATGAGCTGAAACAAGGCGGTCTTGCGGTGTCCGGCGGCTGCGCTCACCGCGCCTTCACTCAAGCCGAACTCGGCCGTGAACCCCAACCCTCCTGTCGTGCACACGCACACCCTTGATAGATGGCGTTCGACTTGCGTGAAGTCACGCGCGGTCCATTTCGACGGACCGCCACGATGCCCTTCGTTGGTCATCGTTCGCCGCAGCGCGCCCAGGATGGCTTCGGAGCCACAGATCGTGGTGAACGCCAGAAGCGGCAGGTGCAGATTGCTCCAGGAGTCGTCGGCTTCGTATATCGTCAGTCGGGATCCGATGTAAACGTTGCCGCGATCTCCGCACAGGGCCCCCAGCGCAGCAAACGCGTTGTAGGCCGCGGTCGCCTCGGCTTCGTGGTTCTGGAACAGACTCGAGACCGGTTTGGGAAGCTCGGTGATCATGCGCACCACGGCGCGGATCGGCTCGTCCGCCGACTCCTGGGCTTCTGGGGGTACGACCTCGATGCGAATCGAGTAGTGCTCATGGCGTGCGGTGACGGTATTCCCCTCCAGACTCGCCTTGATCGACGTCGGTTGCAGCATCCGCAGCAGGTCGCCAAGCGGCACACCCAGCGGACCGGTTTCATCCCGCCTTCTCCAGAGCATGTTGTCTCCCTGGTCAACGCGTAACCCCGTACCGCCCGGCAGCCTCCGCGTGCAGATCTCGAATCCTCTCTCGCAGCGATGGCGGTCCCACCACCTCCGCCTCCACACCGAAGCGCATCACGTCCATTAGCAGTTCACGATCGTCGGAGTACGGGATCTCGAGGTCGTAGCTGCCGTCCTCGCGTAGCGTGCCCCGCTGGAGCGGATGCCACCGTTCGGCGGCGACCCAGCGGGCCTGCTGCGGCGAGAAGCGGATGTGGGCCCATTGCACGGTGGGCCCGTCGAAGATTCCATAGCTGCCATCGAGGCGGGTGCGCAGCGTTTCCAGATCGACCTCCACGGCGGCGGTGTCGGTGATCTCCAGCACGCGCATCGCGTCGAGCGAGAAGACTCGGACGTCCTCCCGCAGATGGCACCACGCCTGCAGGTACCAGGCGTTCCGGTAGAACACCAGTGTCTGCGGCGACAGCTCGCGTCGCGTGGCTGCGTTGCGCAGCCGATGGAAGTGGTCCACGCGCAGCCGCCGGCGCTCCAGCACTGCATGCAGCACCGTCTGCATCGACTGCATGTCCGTCGCACGCGGCAGAGACGCCACGAGCCGGACGCGCCGCTGAATTGCCTCGACGCTGAGGCCGTGGGAAGTTGCGAACGCCGACAGGCGTGACCGCAGCGGCGCGAGGTGCTCGGCGAGCAGGCCTGCCTGCAGGGAGTCGAGCATCTCCGCCATCGCGAGCAGGGCCCGGATCTCGTCCGGGTCCAGCCACAGACCCGGCAGCTCGGTGCCGTCGCCGGGCGCCAGGCGGTAACCGCGCCCCGCGCGGTCCCACACGATGGGCACGTTGAGGCGGTCCCGCAGGTACTCGACGTCGCGGGTGAACGTCGCACGCGATACCTCGAGATCCGCGAGGAAGGCGTCGATCGGCACGACGGCGCGGGACGCGAGCAGGCGGCGGATGCGGTAGAAGCGTTCGGTGCGGTCCATGGTCCGGCTCCGAGCCCGCGCGCCGCGGCCCCGTCAGGAGTGGAAGAGACGACCGATCATCCACAACCAGTGACTCACCAGATGAGGCAGTGGGTGATCGAATGCGATGTTCCCGAGTCTACGCAACCGCGTTGCCACTGCCTCATCTGGTGAGGCAGTTCCAGTCGAATACTCCGTCAGGCAGATGCCCGCAACGTCGCCGCGTGCCGCCCTTCGGCGCACACCGGAACGCGCCGCCCGCAGGCCTCGGCACCGTCATGTCCAACACCTGAGACCGGAGCCCACCATGCGCAGACTATTCCTGACCCCATTCACCCTCGCAGCCCTGGCGGTTCCCGCCGCGAGCATCGCCGCCGACAACATCGGCCCCTACGTTGGTGTCGGGCTCGGCGTCGCGCGCGTCGAAGGTGATGCCCAGGAGGTCGCGAATTCCATCGGCGCGCCCAACCTGACGACGCTCGAGGTCACCTCGGGAACCGCCCGGCTCTACGGCGGGTATCGCTTCGACAAGCACTTCGGCATCGAGGCCCACTACGGCACGCTCGGCAACTACGAAGCGCGCGTCACGCTGCTCGCGCCGAACTCCGGCAGCATCACCGCCGAGGTCGACGCAAAGGCCTTCGGCCTGACCGCCAACGGCTACCTGCCCATCACCGGCGATACATCGCTGATGGCGAAAGGCGGCATAGCCCTTTGGGACGTCAAGTCCACGGGGAGTGGCTTCGGGGTGACCGTCTCCGCATCCGACACCGGCTGGACCCCGCTACTCGGCGTGGGCGTCATTACGAACCTCACACCGAACCTGCGCCTGCGTGCCGAGCTGGAGTACTTCAACAAGATCGGGAAGGAGAGCACGACGGGCGAGACGCGGGTGATCCTCGTCGGGGTGGGGCTGGAGCTGGGGTTCTGAGCTGCGTGCTCGTCGGAACGCACCTTCTGAACGCAGCGCGGGAACGGGCGAGAGCTTCGCCGGTTCCCGCCGCACGAAGTTCTCCACTGGAGGAACAGCGCATGAAGATATCGGTCGCCGCAGTTCTTGTCGCGCTGGTCTGCGCCGAGGCGAGTGCGGTATGTCCGTACGATCCGCAGTGCCTGGATAACCCCTACGGCGCTGGTAGCCCGTACAAGCCCGACGGGCTGATGAATCCGTACAGCGAGTACGGCAGCCCGTACAGCAATCGATCGCACACCAACCCATACGCCACCGACGCGCCGCGGTTGTACGACCAGGATGGCAACTATCGCGGGCGGCTGAGCGCCAACCCCTACGATCCCGAGTCCACGTCGAACCCGTATGGCCGCTACGGCAGCCGCTTCTCGCCCGACAGCATCAACAACCCGTACGGGGCGGGGAATCCGTATTCGGGGAAGAGGATCTATGTGGTGCCGGTGCGGTGAGGGGACGGTGAGGATGCAAAAGGGTAAACACGCTTGCCTCGGAATCCCGACCTGCACAGCTATCGCTGAACACCTCATGCCACGGGGGCAGCGCTGTTTGCGCGCCCGCCGTGTGTGCCTGACCGACACCGCGCCAACCTCTGCAGGTCCGATCGTTCCTGACTGTTCGAACGGGTCTGCCGCATCGTGGTGAAGGTACCCGCGCATCGCGCTGCCAACAGACGCGAGTTCCACCGCTGAAGCTGCGCTTCACCGGCGCTGCTTTCACTTCGTCATCGTTCCCAAGGATTGTCCACCGCAGTCCATGCTCGCTGGATCGCAAGCATTTGCGCGGGGTCGTAGGTTTTTGCCGGGCGTTGCAGTAAATTCGAGACCTCAAATAAAAAGAGGCTGGCAATGGCGATATCTCCGAGTGCCACGGTGGTTTCGCGCATCGCTCCTCAACCCACGGCGCCGCGCCATGCAACCCCCATCGCATGAGCGCCCCGCAGGCCTTGCCGTCGTGGATATCGCGGTCTGGACCCTCCGGTGCATCACCGGAACCTGCCGAAGCGAGCGGAATTTTTTTCGGCTCGCCGGCCCTGCAGACGTCGCGCCCGCCGGTCCGTATCGCGAGGCCAAGCTAAGGGCGGGAAGTTTTCCCGGAAGGCATCCCTACACCCGATATTGCAGCGAGCAGCCGCGCGTTGGTCTTCTGCGCCGTCGTCGGCTGCCCTCCATCCAGGGCGCCAATGGATAGGTCGAGATTCACCGAGTCGCAGCTTGCCGCCATCGGCCACGTCGCCGGGAATCTCCAGCTCATCGCCTGCGCGGGATCCGGCAAGACCGAGGTTGTTGCGCAACGGGTCGTGAAGCTCCTCAGCCCGGTCGCTCGTGACAGTGCGGGGTGTGCTCCCGAGAACATCGTCGCGTTCACCTTCACGGACAAGGCAGCCGCCGAGCTGAAGGAGCGCATCCACGCGCGGTGTCGCGAGCATCTCGGCACGGTCACCGGTCTTGCCAACATGTACGTCGGAACAATCCACGGTTTCTGCCTGGATCTATTGAAGTCGGAGGTTCCGAAGTACATGAAGTACGAAGTGCTCAACGAAGTCCAGCAAGGGCTCTTCGTCGACCGACATTCCAAAGTGTCAGGTTTGACGCAGAGCACTACCCTCGATGGGAAAGCTCTGAAGCGGTACGTCGACACACGCCACTACGTGTCGGCGATGACGATCCTGCGGGAGGACGAGCCCGTCGCGCCGTCGGTGCTCGACGGCAACTCGGTGGCGGCGAATCGCGGGATGTACGAACAGGTGCTGCATCAGAAGGGCTACCTCGACTACTCCGGGATTCTCAAGGAGTCCGTCGAGGAGTTGCGGAGGAATGGCGAACTGAGAAAGCGCCTGGCCGCCAGGATCCGCCACGTCATCGTCGACGAGTACCAGGATGTGAATCCCATCCAGGAGGCGGTCGTTGCCGAGTTGCATCGCCTCGGCGCCGGCGTGTGCGTGGTGGGCGACGACGACCAGACCATCTACCAGTGGCGCGGCAGCGACGTGCAGAACATCCTCACCTTCGATCGCCGGTACGACGACGTCGTGCAGGTCCGGCTGGAAGAGAACTTCCGGTCCAGCGAGGGCGTGGTCTCCGTGGCTCGCGAATTCATCCGGCAGCTCGTGCGGCGGCTGCCGAAGGAGATGAAGGCCACCGACGCGCAGGCGTACGACGTCGGCGACATCGTGGCGCTCGGTTTCGATTCCCCGGAGGAAGAGGCGCAACACATCGCAAACACCTGCCTCGCGTTGCGGGGCGTCGCTATTCGTGAGGGCGATGCCGAGCGCGGCATGTCGTGGTCGGACATGGCCATCCTGCTCCGATCCGTGCGGCGAGACGGCGACGTGATCATGCAAGCGCTCGACGCGGTCGGCGTTCCCTACGTGATCACCGGCATGGACAACCTCTTCCAGAAGGAAGAGGCCGAGGCGGCCCGCCAGCTCTTCTACTTCCTGGCCGGCACGGTGGATGAATCCACCCTGCGGAAGGCCTGGCAGGATGCACGTCTCGGCATTGCCTCGCGGGCGCTCGATCTCGCCATCGCGAACGCGGCGAAGGCACGGACCGACATGCAGGACGTCTCCATCGGGCAGTTCAAGGTCTACAACCTGCAGCGCCAGTTCATGGCGTTCCTCGAGAACGCGGGCATCCGGGAAGAGACCGTGCCGGACGGGCGAGGCGAGGTTGTGTTCTACAACCTGGGCAAGTTCAGCCAGGCGATCTCAGACTTCGAGAGCATCCACTTCCACTCGTCTCCCGTCGAGAAGTACGAGAGCTTCGCCGGCTTCCTTCAGTACCACGCCGAGAACGCCTACCCGGAAGGGTGGCAGGACAGCGCCTTCGTCAGCCCCGACGCCGTGCGGATCATGACGGTGCACCAGGCGAAGGGGCTGCAGTGGCCCACCGTCTTCATCCCGCAGATCGTGAAGAACCGGTTCCCCGCCAAGGGGGCTGGCGGCCGGACGGCCTGGCACCTGCTGCCGACGAACGCTTTCGCCAACAACGCCGCCCGCTACCGTGGCGGCATCGAGGACGAGCGGCGTCTCTTCTACGTTGCCGTCACGCGGGCGCAGAAGTTCCTCCACATGACGTGGGCGCCTCACGACGGCAACCGGATCGCCCAGGTGCCGTCGGAGTTCTTCAACGAGGTGCTGGCGTCGAAGTACGTGAAGCGCCGTGCCCAGGACTATGCGGACCGACCCCGTCGAGAGCCGTCGCCGAAGGCCTCCTTCGCCAACGTCACGCTCTCGTTCTCGGACATGAAGTACTTCTTCGAGTGTCCCTACCAGTTCAAGCTGCGCATTCTCTACGGGTTCAACGCGCCGTTGGACGAAGCGCTGGGATACGGCAAGTCGCTGCACGATGCGCTCGCCGAAGTGCACTCGCGGGCGTTGCGTGGCGAGACGGTCGACCCGGCAGAGGCCTCCGCGCTGGTCGGGCGGCATCTGCGCGCCCCCTACGCGTACCCGGCGCTGCGAGAACAACTGGAGCGTGCTGCCGAGAAGGTGATCTCTGGTTACATCCGGAAGAACGCCGCCGATTTCAAGAACCTCGAGTTTTCCGAGAAGGCCATCGAGATCGCCCTAGGAGACGGCGTGGCGGTCGCCGGCCGGATCGACCTCGTGCGTCGGGTCGACACGGGCGAAGTGACCATCGTGGACCTGAAGTCCTCCGATCGCGCCCAGGCGGAGGCCGTGACGGAAACCCAGCTTCACATCTACGCACTCGGGTACCAGGAGCTTACCGGGCGGCCGGCGGACTACGTCGAGATCTACGAACTGGATGATCAGCGCCAGAAGCGGCGTTCCGTCGATGACGAGTTCATCGACGACGTGAAGCGCGATGTCCGTGCTGCGGCCAACGCGCTCCGGCTGAACGCCCTGCCACCGAAACCGCACCGCAAGACGTGCAGGCAATGCGACTACTGCAATCTATGTTCGGTTGCCGTCGTGAACTGACGAGGGATGGGGATGAATCTCAAGCAAGTCCTGCTCGACTGCCTGGTGCAGGAGCAGTTGAAGGAGTTGTGTACCGAACTCGAACTGGAGGCGGACCGCCGTTCCACGGAATCCATGGTCAACGCCCTTGCGAGCGCGCGGCGCGCGAAGCCGGAGCGCCTGATCGAGAAGCTGGCGGTTGCACAACTGCGCGAGGTGCTCGCCGTCGTGGAGCTACCGACCACGGGTCGAAAGGAGGAGTTGGTCGAACGCCTGCTGGTGGCCGGCGGGCGCCGAGGTGACGCGGCCGATCCGCCAGCCCGCAGCACGTCGGGCAGCCGTCCGTCGTACACGGCAGGCACGCCGGTGCCACCGGTGCTTCCAGTGGATGCCACTGAAGGCACCGCTCAGTACCGTCACCTCGCCGAAGCCGTGCAGCGCCCTGACGCCGGCGTGCAGGACCAGTTCCAGACTCGCAAGCCACCGAAGACCTACCGCTACGACAGTTCGCTCGATCCCGCTCTTTCGTGGGACGAACAGCGCGAGCGCGACCTCGGCGAATGGCTACTGGGCTTGATCGTTCTCGCGGCGCGGGAAGGAGAACAGAAGGTGTTTGCCGACGCCCAGGTGTGGAAGGGCGGCGGTGTCCGTGTCGCCTCCCTCGCCGACGCGGCACGGCTGCTACAGGACATCTCGAAGCCCTTCCTGAACTGGACCGGGAAGGCCGAGCGCCACGAGATCCACATCCCCACCGTGCCGCTCTTCGTGCACGAGCGGCATTCCACCAAGGCAATCCTCGACGGCATCCGCCACCGCAAGGCGCGTGGGAAATCGCTGGACCTCTTCGGTGACCCGAAGATGGACATCCGGGAGAACCTCGAGGCCTACGAGCACAAAGGCCCGTGGCAGAACAGGATGATCCTTGGCGATTCCCTGTCCGTCATGAATTCGCTGCTCGAGTTCGAAGGGCTCGGCGGACAGGTGCAGATGATCTACATCGATCCGCCGTACGGGGTGAAGTTCGGCAGCAACTTCCAGCCATTCGTTCGGAAGCGTGACGTGAAGCACGGCGGCGACGAGGACATGACGCGCGAACCGGAGATGGTGAAGGCGTATAGGGACACGTGGGAGCTGGGGCTGCACTCGTACCTGACGTATCTGCGTGATCGGCTGGTAGTCGCCAGGGAGTTGCTGCACGAAAGTGGAAGCCTTTTCGTCCAGATATCGGACGAGAACGTTCACCATGTTCGAGAGGTGTTGGAGGAAGTCTTCGGAGACGCCAATTGCATTGCGCTCGTCACCGTGCGGAAGACGACCAGTGAAGGTAGTGCGATGCTTGGTTCAACGTGCGACTACTTGCTGTGGTTCGCGAAGGACAGGACTCGAACAAAGTACAGAACCATTTACGTTCCCCGGTCCGATGGGGCTGAAGCGAGATATGACCAAGTCCTCTTGGCCGATGGTTCCGTGCGACCGATCACCGAGCGCGAGAGGGAAGGTGTTGAATCACTTCCGATTGGCGCGCGCGCTTTTCAGGCTGACAACATGACCAGCTCCCGCCCGGCCGGTGATGGTGATGTTCGAGAGTGGAAATGGAACGGGATGTCGTTTAGTCCGGGCGCGGGTACGTTCAAGACGAATGCAGACGGGCTGGAGAAGCTCGCCAAGGCCAACAGGCTGCAGATGTCGGGAAACGGAAAGCTTCGGTACCGAAGATTTCGAGAAGATTTCGGCTTTGCTCCGCTAGCGAATCTATGGAATGACATCAGTGGTGCAGTGCAAAGTCGATCCGATCCAAAGATCTATGTCGTGCAAACAAGCACTGCTGCAATTCAGCGATGCATGCTGATGAGCACGGATCCTGGTGATTTGGTACTCGATCCAACCTGCGGTTCCGGTACTACTGCATACGTGTCAGAAAATTGGGGCCGCCGCTGGATCACGTGCGATACATCCCGCGTTCCGCTGGCCCTTGCTCGTCAGCGGCTGCTGACAGCCACGTTTCCGTACTATGACTTGAAGTCACCTCAGGCAGGTCCACAAGGTGGATTTGTCTACAAACGAAAACACAATCGCAAGGGGGAAGAGGTCGGTGGACTCGTTCCCCATATCACGCTGAAGTCCGTAGCCAACGACGAACCGCCCGCGATGGAGGTGCTCGTCGATCGCCCCGAAGAAGTGTCCGGTGTGACCAGGGTGGCAGGTCCGTTCGTTGTCGAGGCGACGATCGCGCCGGTGCAACCGCTAGAGGCCGATGGCGATGACTCCTCGACGGGAGGAGATGTCACCCAGCACCTTCAGAGGATGACGGAGGTGCTCCGACAGTCGAAGACGCTGCGTCTTCCTGGCAACCGCGAACTCACGTTAGGCGACGTGCGGCGGACCGTCGAGACGGAGTACATCCACGCGGAGGCAAAGGAGGGCGACAAGCGCGTCGCCATCGTCTTCGGACCGCAGGACGGCGCAGTGTCAGCCACGCTGGTCTACGAGGCAGGCCGCGAGGCCCACTACTTGCGCTTTGACCGCCTGTATTTCTTCGGCTTCGCCGTCGAGCCGAACGCGCGCGCCATGATCGACGACGAGAAAAAGCTGCGCATCTCTGCCTCGTACGTGGCCGTGACACCGGACGTCGCGATGTCCGACCTTCTGAAGACCTCGCGCTCGTCGGAGATCTTCTCCGTCACCGGGCTGCCCGACTTTGACGTGCGAAAGGCCAGGAAGAAGGGCCCGGACGGACAGGCGCTGTACGAGGTGGAACTGAACGGGCTGGATCTCTTCGACCCGGCAACGATGGACACCGAATCGGTCGATGGTGCGAGCGTGCCCTGCTGGATGCTGGATTCCGACTACGACGGCCTCAGCTTCTACGCGACGCAGGTTTTCTTCCCGAAGACGGGTGCGTGGGACAACCTGCAGCGTTCGCTGCGGGCCACCTTCGACGAGTCGGTCTGGGAGCACCTCGCCGGTACGGTGAGTGAACCGTTCGCGTTGGGTGACCGGCGACGCGTCGCGGTGAAGGTGATCGACGAGCGGGGCAACGAGCTGCTGCGCGTGCGCGACGTGACGGAGTAGACGGCATGGCGCAGATCAATGCCGTCGAGAACCCGATCATCAATTCGCCGTACGACGCGCCCCAGCACCATTGGCACATCGAGGAAGGCAAGGCGCCCGAGAAGCGGCCGGGACGACGACCCGCGAGTTATTTCCTGCGGGTTCCAGAACGCGCCGCCCGGGGCCGCCGTGTCCCCGGGCAGGTGCCGCTCTTCGACGAAGAGGCCAAGGGCTCGGAGTACCCGCTCGACCTCGCGAACCTGCTCCGCCAGCGAGTCGAAGAATGGCGGCTCCGGAGTTATCAGGGCGCCACGCGGGTCAGCCGTGAACTGATCGAGCTCTGGCGCTCTCCCGACCGGGTGCAGCCGCTCTTCTACGCACAGCTCGAGGCAGCGGAGACGGTGATTTTCTTGGTGGAGGGACCTGCCGACCTGAAGCAAGGGATCGACGTGCCACTCGATGTGCCCGGTCCGGCAGCGAAGGAAGCCGGTTATCGCGCCTTCCAGCGCTACGCCCTGAAAATGGCCACCGGGTCCGGGAAGACGACCGTGATGGGGATGCTCGCCGCGTGGTCGATCCTCAACAAGGTGGCGAACCCCCAGGCGCCCGAGTATTCGGACACGGTGCTGATTCTCTGCCCGAACATCACGATCCGCGATCGGCTGCAGGAACTCCAGCCGGAGCGCGACGAACTGTCGCTCTATCGCACGCGGGATCTCGTGCCCGTGCATCGCATGACGGACCTGCGTCGGGGCGAAGTGTTCGTCACGAACTGGCACAACCTCGAGCGTCGCGAGATCGGCGACGTCAACGGCCAGTCGGCGCGCGTGGTGAAGCGCGGCACTCCCGTCGATTCGATGCGGACGATTAAGGTTTCACCGACCGTCTCCGCCGAGGATATCCGCCACCAGGCGACCGTCGGTGCATTCCAGATCCTGAGCGTGGAGACGCGCCGCGACGGCACCGAGAAGGCATTCGTGGTGCGGGAGACGCGGTACCAGGAGAGCGACGCTGCGTTCCTGAAGCGGATCCTCGGTGGCCGCAAGGGCCGCAGTTCGTCCATCCTCGTGATGAACGACGAGGCACACCATGCCTACCGTCGCGGCACCACCGATGGTGAGGAGCAGTACGCACTTGACGACGAGACCGCCGACCAGAACGCCCGCGAGGCGACCGTCTGGATCGAGGGGCTGGACCGCATCAACAAGACGCTCGGCGGGCGGGGCAACGGCATCCGTCTGTGCGTGGACCTGTCGGCCACACCGTTCTACATACAGGGCAGCGGCAACGAGGTCGGCAAGCCGTTCCCGTGGATCGTGTCCGACTTCAGCCTGCTCGAAGCCATCGAAGGTGGCCTGGTCAAGGTGCCCCAGCTTCCGACGGAGGACGGGTCGGGCGACGAGGTGCCGCGGTACTTCAACATCTGGCGGTGGGTGCAGCGGCAGGCACAGATCGACGGCCTCATCGGCCCGGTGACCGTGACTGAGGTGATGCGTTACGCCACGGCACCGATCGTGACGCTGGCGGCAGGCTGGCGCGAGACATTCCAGGTCTGGCGGACCCGCTTCACCGAAGGGCAACGACGCGACAACGTACCGCCGGTGTTCATCATCGTGTGCCGGGATACTACGATCGCGAAGGCACTGTACGCATGGCTCGCCGACGGCGACGCCCAGTATGGCGCCGGTGTGCCGGAGTTCCGCAACGAACCGGGCCGCGAGATGACGATTCGCATCGACAGCAAGGTCGGTGAGGACATCGCCGCCGGTGGCAGCGACGACGAGAACCGCCGACTACGCTTCGCGCTCGAGACGATCGGCCGGACGGAATGGCCGGGGCGGCGGGTACCAGAGGATTACGCATCGCTCGTCGAGCGCAATAACCGGAAGGCGCTGGAGGACGAAGACAGCGGGCGCGTGACGCTGAACCCCGACGTCCCGCCTGGCCGCGACATCCGCTGCATCATCTCCGTGTCGATGCTCTCCGAGGGATGGGATGCCACCACGGTGACCCACGTCGTCGGGTTGCGGGCATTCGGGTCGCAGTTGCTCTGCGAGCAGGTGGTCGGGCGCGCACTGCGCCGCACCTCCTACGCCGTCGATACCACCACCGGCCACTTTACCGAGGAGACGGCGCAAATCTTCGGGGTGCCGTTCGAGCTCATCCCGTTCAAAGTGGAGGGCGGGAAGCCTCAGCCGCCTTCCCCACCCGCGAATCACGTCTACGCCGAGCGCGACCGGGTCGAGTACGAGATCGAGTTTCCGGTCGTGGAGGGCTACCAGGACCCGGGCGTCATCCAGGTAAAGGTGAACTGGGACCGCATCGGCGATCTCATGCTCGACCCGGAGAAGGTGCCGGACGATGTACTCCTTCGAGGCCTGACCGCCCAGGACGGGCGCCTCAGTGCGTACGGCCCCGGCGCTGCCGTGCGCGTGAATCTGGAGGCATGGCGGCAGGGCATCCGCATCCAGCAGGTCGCGTTCGATCTCGCGAAGGTGCTCGCGCAGAAGTGGATCGCGGATCGCGGCGATGCGATCCCCGTGCACCGGCTGTTTCCGCAGATGCTCCACATCGCGAATCGCTTCATCGATGAACGTGTGGTGCCGCTGGGATCACGCACCAGGCAGGACCTCGCAATCAACCCCTACTTCGGCGACGCGGTCGCGCGGCTGCTCAACGAGATGGAGACGGTGGACGGAGGTGGCGACAGCCAGGAGAAGCCGGTCCTCGCGCCTGGCGCCGCGGCGATCCGATCGACCGGGATGGTGAACTTCCATACGGGCAAGGATCTGCACGAGGTGACGAAGTGCCACCTGAACATGGGAGTCTTCGACAACGACTGGGAACGCGATGCCGCGCGGCTCATCGCTGCCTGCCCCGCCGTACGGTCGTGGGTCAAGAACGACCGGCTCGGGCTGCTGATTCCATACCGCAAGGAAGGCGTCTCCAAGAAGTATGTGCCGGACTTCGTGGTCGAGTTCAACGACGGAAACTACATGCTCGTGGAGATCAAGGGGCAACTGGGCGACGCCATGATCAAGAAGACAGCGGCGGAGCGGTGGTGCCGTGCGGTGACGAACGACGGGCGGTTCGGGAAATGGCGTTATGCGCTGTGTTTCGGGGCGGAGGAGTTGCGGGAGGTGCTGGCCAAGGTCTAGGCGGAATCGCCATGGAGTGAATGTGTAGCCCCGGCCATCGGGCGAAATTCGGCAAGGCCGGGCTTTCGATGAGAAATGTCTGGGGGACGAGTTTTCTTCAGTGCTGCACAGGGCAGGGAACTGGAATCGAATCTGGGGGTATCGATTGAAGCTTGCATGCCGTCGTTCCGAAGTATGTGATCGCCACGATTCGGTGGCTGCACGTCCACTGTTCCACCGGCGCCCCAACCACCCCCGTCGGATCACGATCGAGGCCTCGATGAAGGCCACCACTGAACAGGGAGTGTTGGAGTGACAAGCTTCGAGAACCTCGGCGAATCCGTCTACTGGACCGGCGGCTTCCTGGCTGGCTTTTTCCTGCTGTTCCTTTTCGGGTTCCTGTTTCGCGGAATCTGGCACTGGTGGCGGCTGTGGCGCGCCCTTCGTGCGCTGAACAATCTGGCGCCGAATGCCTCGCGCGAAGATCTGCGAGACGTATTCGCTCGCGACCGCGCTCTGAAGCATCTCTGGAAGGAGTACGAAGACACGCTTCACGAGCAGAGCGAACTGCGGAACGGAATGGTTGTGACCCTGGCCACCCGGTCGACGATGCCGGCAGAGGCCTACTTCAACACCCAGTCGATGGTCGACGGGCGTCTGGGCACCGAGTTCTTCAAGCACTTCCCGGGCATCTTCACTGGTCTCGGGATCATCGGTACGTTTGCGGGCCTCATCAAAGGCCTGAAGCAGTTCCAGGTCAGCGAGGACGCGGAGATTGCCCGCGAGAGTCTCAAAGTGTTGATGCACGAGGTCGGTTCGGCTTTCCTCGTCTCTGCCGCCGCCATCACTACCGCCATGGCTGTGACATTTCTCGAGAAGCTGCTGCTGTCGCGCCTGTATGCGACTGCCGAAGCGATTTCGCACGCCATCGACGCAAGGTTCGAATCCGGCGCCGGCGAGGAGTACCTCTCCCGCCTGGTGAAGGCGTCAGAGGAGTCGGCCAGTCAATCGAAGATGCTGAAGGACGCCCTCGTGAAGGAACTGGGCGATCTACTTCGGGAGGTGACGGCCTCGCAGGTGGCGAGCAATACCCAGTTGCATGCCCGCCTCGGCGAGCAGATCACCGATGCCGCGAAGGTGCAGGTGGATGCGTCCCGGGAGGGCAGCCGGAGTCTCGCCGATACCCTCGACAAGACGATCCGCGACGCCCTCGAGGACCCGCTGCGCAAGCTCGCAGATTCGGTCGTACGTGCCAGCGGGGACCAGAGTAGCGCTGCGGTCAAGATGCTGAACGACGTCATGACGAGCTTCAGCCAGCGGCTGAACGACCTCTTCGGCAGCCAGATCAGCGGCCTCAACGACCTGAACCGGCAGACGGCAGAAGCCATGCAACAGGCGGTCTCCGCCCTTCATACGCTTGTCGGGAACCTCGAGGCGAAAGGCAAGGAATCCACCGACTCCATGGCGGCCACGATGGGGGACGCCGTCCGCTCCATGGAAGAGCGTCAGGCCGCCATCAATGCGCAGATGATCGAGTTCGTGGAGCAGATTCGAGAGCTGACCGGCGCATCCCAGAAGCAGACTGCGGAGAAGCTCACCGCGACTCTGGACGCCCTGGGCGAGCGGGTAACGGCGCTGATCGACTCGCTTGGTGAGTCGACCCGCAAGGCTCGCGATGAGCAGAACGCGCGTGAGGAGGGCACGGCAAACCGGCAGCGGGATCTCATGACAAACCTAACGGGCAGTGTCGACGAGGCCGTCAAGCAGATGGCTGCCGCTGCCCGACTCATGGCGGAGAGCGTCTCGACGCTGTCGACAGTCACCGGCAAGGCGACCGATGGGTTGACCTCGGGCGCTGCGCGCATCGATGCCGCTGCCACAAAGTTCTCGTCCGCGGGGGCGCAGGTCGGTGGGGTCATGGAACAGGCCACCAGGGCGACGGCCAAGCTCACGGAGACCACGGGCGCCCTGACCACGAGCGCAGCGGCGCTCCAGGAGTCGCTCCGCGACTACAAGGCCCAACGCGAGGCGCACGTTGGCCTCATGAGTGATGTTCGTTCGATCGTGGAATCGGCGAAACAGCAGGCGCTCTTGAGCGACGACGCGCTGAAGCGGATCGAGAAGTCCGCCAACTCCCTCAGCACCGCGCATGACGAGATCAACAAGTATCTCGACGGCGTGAGCACCGTTCTGCAGGAAGCCACCGATTCCTTCAGCAACGCCGTCGTTTCGACGCTCGGCAAGGTCAATACGGAGTTTCACCAGAAGCTCACGCACTCCGTCGGACTCCTCTCGTCGACGATCCAGGACCTCGAAAGCTCGCTCAACCCCAGTCCTCAAAAGAAGTAGACGATGCTCGGCACGCGGATTGTCATCAAGCGAGGTGGGCGCGACGAAGCGGAGAAACCGTTCTGGATCTCGTTCGCCGACCTCATGACCGCTCTCATGGTTCTCTTCCTCGTGGTCATGGGGGTCGCCCTGCTGGCCGTCACCAAGACAGTGACGGAACGCGAAAAGATCGAAGAGCAGCACCGGAAGGATATCGAGGAGATCCTGAAGAGATTCGAGGATGCGTCAGACAGGTACGACGGAATCCGCATCTACAAGGACCGGCAGGTGATCGACTTCGGTGACCGGGCACGATTCGCGGTGGACGAGTGGCGGCTCACGCCGGAACAGGAAAGCGTGCTCCGCCAGTTCGTGCCCGAGATCATCACCCTCGCCAACAGCGAACTCGGGCGCCGGATACTCAAGCGCATCGTCGTCGAGGGTTACACCGACCGGACCGGAACGTATCTCGGCAACCTGAACCTCAGTCTGCAACGGAGCCAGAGAGTCCTCTGCGTCATGTTTGCCACGAGCGGACCGAGCCTTCTCTCCGACGATCAGAAACTCCAGGTGCGCAACCTGTTCCTCGTCGGTGGCTACTCTTTCAATGCTGCGAAGGACACCGACGAAGCCAGCCGGCGGGTCGAGATGCGGCTGGAATTTCTCGGCCCGCTCGAGGAGCGACCTGTGCCTCCCGAGGTCACCAGTCGTTTCGGGGAGTGTGCACTGCGATGAGTGCGCTCGAACGCCTCACAGCACGGCTGCGACGTCTCGAAGCCGCCGATCTCGACCGCATCGCCGTCGATTCCGGTATCGACACCCTGATCGAACGCCAGACGGCGATCGCAAAGGGCGCAGGCGTGGGCGAGGTGCCTGTCGACCTGATGCAGCGGGCGGTGAAGCAGTACTGGGATTTCCCGGAACTCTCGAACCTGAAGGATGCAAGGCTCGTGTCCTACGGCCTCTGTGTTCCCGTTCGCCCGAACGGGCCGTGCATCCTCGAGGATGGGAGGCGATTCAATGCACTGTTGTCGAAGTCCACTGGCGTCGACCAATGGATCGACGCACCTCGTGCGTATCGAAGGTGCTACCAGGGTCTTCTGCGCAGCTACTTCGCATATCCCCAGGACCTCGAAAGTACCTCGACTGATGGCAGGCGGCACTGGTCGATACTTCGCGACTATCTGCGGACGAGGGTCGATCGCATTCTCGCGGGCGGTATCGAGCCTGACTGGGCCGTTGCCGCAACCGACCATAGCGACGTGCTCGGCACCTCGCCGTGCGCTCGATACGCCGGTCCGATGCTGAAAGGTGACGACGAGGGCATCCGTCACCTTCGTGAACAACTGGGCATCGTCGAGGACTCGTGGTTCGTTCGGGAACTGATCCTTTCGCAGGTTCAACGGGCGACGACTCTGACGGACGATGTATTTGTCCAGTTGTTGCCGCGATTGCTTGAACTGCTCGAGCAGACGCCACTGCTGCGGGATCGGGGGCTCACCCTTCTTCTCGATCGGTACGTGAAGGTGCCGCTGCTACCCCTTCACCAGGGATTGCGAGATTCCGCTGTCGACTGGTGGAAGAACCCGTGGTTGCCCTCCAACGAGAATCGGTGGGGTGGCGTGGTTCCGAAAGCCCGCGACATGGTGGCCGACTGGTTGAAGAGCGAGTTCGTTGTCGCTTTCTTCGAGAAACTCGCGAAGGACGGGACAGGCGATCGCCAGCGCGCCAACTTCTGGCTTCGGTACGTCAAATCGATGGACAACATCCAGTTCGTACTAGGAGCTACAGCGCAGCATTCGAGAGACAAAGACTTCCAACTACTGCGCAGGAAGATGCAGGGGCTCATCACCCCTCTCATGGATGGGTCGGCGGACAACAATGCCTTCGTGATGACGATGGGCAACCTAGTTGCAGTGGAGTTTGGTTCCAAAGGAAATGCCTTCT
Organism: Betaproteobacteria bacterium Ga0077532; assembly: GCA_001464895.1. Classification (GTDB taxonomy): domain Bacteria; phylum Pseudomonadota; class Gammaproteobacteria; order Burkholderiales. The sequence goes on along the minus strand of LNEE01000007.1, from coordinate 15,082 downwards.
ACGGATACGAGGCTGACGACGCAGTCCCTTTCGATCTCTCGAAGCCCGTCTACACGGCGAAGAATGTTCGGAACTCTCTCAAGCATGACTCGCGTTCACTGTGGATGAAACACCAGGGCGGCATTCACGGATGGGAACGGTGGGAGGACATGTTCGAAGCAACGCTCAGGAAGGAGTTCGGCCTTGTCCCTGGGGCGGGTCAACAGGAAGTGCCGCGTTCGCCGCGGCCAGAGCAGGCACCGCGTGACAACACGCCCCCAGCACCCGGGCGAAGTGACGGGATACTGCCCTACAGCCGAGCGCAGTTCATCGCGTTTGTCGCCGCACGTCGGATCAGGTTCGAGGACCTGACTCACAAGAACGGGAATCTTTGGGCCTACACGAATGATCGAGACGAACAGGTGAACAAGGTGCTCGTTGCGTGGAAGTTCACCTACAAGCCCGGGAAAGGTTGGTGGCGTCCATGAGGATGACCGCATGGCACTGACGTTCTTCAAGAGAGCAACTACACCTCCGCAAGCTACGTGGCGACGAGGCTGGACTGGAGATGGCGTCGTGCTGGATCCCAATGGACCCGGCACGCCGCTCCAGGATCCGCTCCTCCTGGGCTTCGTCGCGCAGTTGCGTGACGATGGATTGCTGAGCGACGTCGATGACCGCGCCACCATCGGGTGGGACGCCTTGTTCGAGGCACTAGCGCAGCCCGGCTATGTGGGGTTGTCGGATGCGCTGCTCCTGCCTCCCCATACCGACCTGTCCCCGGCGCTCCTGAGTGCCAACTCACTGACCGATCCCGACTTCGCCGTGGCGATCGACGGATGGCGCCATCCGTCGGGCCGACGCAAGGATCCGTCATCGATCGGTGCGGTGCTGCAGGTCGATGGTCGCGAGGAGCTGATGCGCCCGGATCAGTGGCGACTCGTCTCGGCGGTGATCGCGTTTGCGAACAGGTCGCCGGAATCACGGCACGATCTCACCCATCGACTGGAATGGGGGCGGCTCCGCCGACTCGCGCAAGCCGCAGGCGCACGGCTGGACGACTTCCTCTACCGATCCGTCGTCCTCACCCCCGAGCGACTGTCGATTGCCTTGCGGAAATCGGCGGACGTCTCCGACGACACGGTGATCGAGATCTCACCCCTCTTCGAGGGCGCGCCGGCCGACTGGCTCGAGCGATTCGACGCGATGCGCGGCATTCCGGACCGGTACGACATCGTGACCGAGGAGGGGATCGTGCAGGTGCTAGTGTCGTCCAAGGTCCGCACCGTGCTCGAGGAGATCAAGCGATTGCCGGGCCGGCGCGTGGCCGGTGCCCGGGCCCAGGCATTCCTCCTGAATCCGTTCGCTGCGCTCGGCGACGATGCACGCGATGTCATTGTCGAAGGAGAGTTCGAGCAGGCGCGCGAGGAAGCCGGGCTGCACTACGAACGATTCGTCCCGGTGGTCGAGCGTGACGATCGCGGATTCCCGCACCAGGTGGGTCTGCTCATCGAGACGGCGTCCATGGCGGGACCGATCTCGTCGCAGACACACTGGTTCACGGATGAGTCGCTCGCCGCATTCGTGAGGAAGCTGGGCTGGTCGATCGAACGCGGTTTTCCCCTGGTTGCATGGGACGGGTTCGACCTCGAACTGCAGGGCGATGCCGAGGACCACCTGAGGTTGCTGACCGAGGTGCTCGAGGCGCGGCACCACCCGCCGCCTCTGATCACCTATGAGCAGGTGCACGATCTCTCCGCCTACTCGTCGCGGGTCGAGGCCATCGGCGTCGACAAGCCGTACTACTCGCCCTACATCGCTAGCAAGAAGAAGGACTGGTTTCCCGAGAACGTGATTCCGCTCATCGCCTTCACGCCCGAGGGCGAGACTGATCCGGTGGCCGTCCCCGTGACGCCGGAAGCCATCGAGCGACTTCGGAAGGCGGTAGCGAAGGCGGAGGAGTCCGGCGTCGCGGCGGTGACGGTGCCGTGGCTGCCCAAGCCGATTCCGGTGAATGAAGCGACGAACATCGTCGAGACCTTCGACAAGGTCTTGGGCGAGGTCAAGGCGCGTCGGTTCGTTCCCACCGAGCCTGCCGTCGACGAGAAGCAGCCAGATGGTCCGAAGAAGCACCTCATCCTGCGTTCCAACATCCAGACCCTCGACTACGCCGAGCACCGCAAGGACGCACTCGAGGCGGACCCCGGTGAACCCGAGATCCCTGTTGCACTGCGGCCTGACTTCCCCCTTTTGCCCCATCAGTGCGACGGCGTCGCCTGGCTTCAGCACCTCTACCGGTCGCGGGATGCACAGCAGGTGCGCGGCGCCGTTCTCGCCGACGACATGGGTCTCGGCAAGACGTTGCAGTTGCTGACGTTCATGGCGTGGCTCACCGAGCAGCACCCCGGAATCGATCCCATGCTGGTCGTCGCGCCGGTGTCCCTGCTCGAGAACTGGAAGCAGGAGAAGGAGAAGTTCTTCCAGTCGGAGGCGCTGCCGCTGCTCACAGCCTACGGGGAATCCCTCGCGCCGCTGCGCGTTCCGAAGGAGGCGATCGATCAGCGACTCCGTTCCGAGGACGGACTCGTGAGGTTCTTGAAGCCCAACTGGATCGGCGGTGCCAAGCTGGTGCTGACGACCTACGAAACCCTTCGGGATCTCGAGTTTTCGTTCTCATCGCAGCGGTGGTCCGTGATGATCTGCGACGAGGCGCAGCGCATCAAGAATCCGGCCGCCATGGTCACCCGTGCTGCCAAGAAACAGAACGTCGCCTTCAAGATCGCCTGTACCGGCACGCCAGTCGAGAACACCTTGGCGGACCTCTGGTGCCTGTTCGATTTCGTGCAACCGGGTCTGCTCGGTGCACTCGACGACTTCGGCCGACGCTACCGCAAGCCCATCGAAGCGAGGTCCGACGAAGAGAAGGCGCGGGTCGAGGAACTGCGTTCACGGATCTCCCCGCAGATACTCCGGCGGACGAAGGCAGAGGTCGCGAAGAATCTCCCTGAGAAGATCATCGTCGAGGCGTGTCGGCAACTGCAGATGTCCCAGGCGCAGCGCCATCTCTACGGCAATGCGATCGAGTCGTTCAGGAAGCGGGGCACGGAAGAGGCGAAATCGCCCTTCAAGAACCACCTCGGGCTACTGCATTACCTCCGCCTGATCTGCACGGATCCGCGACATCACGGGCAGCCTGCCCTTCTGCCGGATCCGCTTATCGAATACCGCGCAAAGTCGCCCAAGATGCACTGGCTGCTGGATCAACTGCACGCTATCCGCACGCAGGGCGAGAAGGCCATCGTCTTCTGCGAGTTTCGAGACATCCAGCGTCTGCTGCAGCACTACATCCGGGAGGTGTTCGACCTCTCGCCGGTGATCATCAACGGCGACACATCGGCCTCGGAAGCGAATGCCAACAGTCGCCAGAAGCAACTTCACGAGTTCCAGAAGAAGCCCGGCTTCGGCGTCATCATCCTGTCGCCGATCGCGGTGGGCTTCGGCGTGAACATCCAGGCCGCGAACCACGTCATCCACTTCACGCGGACTTGGAACCCAGCGAAGGAAGACCAGGCCACCGACCGGGCGTATCGCATCGGCCAGACGAAGAACGTCCACGTCTACTACCCAGTCGTCCGCGCCCGGGATTTCCAGACGTTCGATGTGATTCTGGACAAGCTTCTGGATCAGAAGCGCGAACTCGCGAGCGACATGCTGAACGGGTCTGGTGATATTGCTGCAGGGGAGTTTGTGCTTGGGGAGTTGGGAGAGGGAGCTGCGGTGGGCCGTTGAGTTCTTGCTCGTGAGGAGGCTGGTGACGAAGTGCGGCTGGAGTATGGCGAGCACTTGCTTGGTCCCGCTTCCAGGTACTCCTGTGAAGTGCTGGGCTCCCAAATGACGTCGATAAGCCGTTTGATTCGAATGGCAGGAGTCATGAGGGAGCGATTCGTCGCGGGTGGCGATTCGGACTGAGCACAATCGAGAACAGCAGATGAACATCTTCTTCGACACCGAGACGACAGGCGTCAATTCCAGTACCGATCGCGTTGTTCAGATAGCGTGGGTGGTGACCGACGATCACGGGTACGAACACTCGCGCGGAAACTACATCATCAAGCCAGAGGGGTTCGTCATCCCGCAACGCGCTTCGGCAATTCACGGAGTTACTACAGAGCGCGCGCAACGCGAAGGTCACCGTCTCGCAGATGTCCTGGCGACATTCGGGCGTTCTACAGCCTCAGCGATTCGTATCGTCGCGCACAATGCAAAGTTCGATGTCGCGATGATCGATGCGGAATGCCGACGCGTCGGCGCTTCGTGGCGGTCTGAAAAGACTGAGGTTGTTTGCACCATGTTGTCGTCCGTTGAGTTCTGCTGTCTACCGAACCCATCCGGTCGAGGTGGATACAAACGTCCCTCGTTGCAGGAACTGCACAGCCGTCTTTTCGGGCGCAGTTTCGAGGGTGCGCACGACGCGCTGGCTGATGCTTCGGCATGCATGCGCTGCTATTTCGAGCTGGTGCGCCTCGGCGTGTTGGTTACGGACGAAAGCCATCCCGATCCAGGTGTCTCGTCTCCGCTGCCCACGCCGCGGAGCGATATTCCGAACGATGTGCGACCCGGGAGGCAAACCCACGCGCAAGATGGAGAGCCTAGGAGGCAAGTTGTCCAAGAGGTCGAGCGCGGCGTGATTGCAGATGAATCGCTGTGGGCAGAGGCCTTCGCGAAATCAGACGGTGATGACGGCAGAACGACGGCTACGTACATTGAGTGGCGCTCAGACATTCTCTCTGGGTACCGCCAGCCAAGTGCCAATTCAGTCTTCTATAAACGCGTGATGGAGGAACTCGCAGCGGGGCGAATTGACGCGGCACTGTGGTCGACGGCCGGCCAGAAGTCTCCCCCGAGTGACGCCGCAGTCGAAGCGCGCTACGTTTTGCTGCGCGTCGACGAGCTCAAACGCCGCACGGACGCCGGTGTTTCTGAGACGCATACTGATCCGTCGGTCGACGACCTGTTTGAGGCGGGGTGCCGACCGATCGACTGCTGGTGCCGCTATTTCGCCAAGGCAGTAGATCTCGCAGTTGCACTCGTCATCTGGGAAATTGGTTTTGCCCTGCTCTTACGAGCGTCACCGCCAATTGCTATTGAACTGGCGTCCACCGGGTGGATGGGAGATTGGCTGGGATGGTCCGTGACCTGGGTGGTTGTCGAAGTACTCAGCCTGACCTTCTCGGGTACGTCTGTTGGAAGGATGGCGATGGGCATCAGCATCGAGGCTCTCTATCCAAAGGTTCTCGCTGACGGGAGATTCATGGAAGTGGTTCAACGTACGTTTTCTGTATATGTGCGAGGGTTGTGGTGCCTCCTCCCGGTGCTTGTGTTGTTCGGGTGTCTTTCCGGCTACAACCAGCTCAGGAAGCATGGAATCACTCGGTGGGACGATGACTTGAATCTACGCGTCGTCTATGGTTCTTCTGGACTGGGAAGAATCGCGCTTGCTTCAACTTTCATAGTTTTCGCCGTGCCGCTTCTGCTCACGATCATTTCAGAGGGTAACGTTCAATTTGTTCGCAGCTTGGCGAATGCCCGAGGTGGGTCGTTTTAGAGAATGAGTGCGGGCTGTCGTTCGTTCGCTGGTGCACATCTGGAGCGACCAAGTTCTTTGCTGTTCCCGATCGACCGAGGCGCGATGGCGTGGGTTTGTATTCATCTGGTGTCGTTGTTGGGCACTCAGAACCGCAACCTGATTGGGGTGGGTTTCGGCGGCTTATTGAACAACGCGATCATCACGTGATCGACCGCGTTCACCGGCAAGCAGGGCCTCGATAGCCGCGCTCAGCTTGGCGCACGGATGCAAGGCCATCGCCGGCGTCGTGCCCGCGCCAGCACTCATTCGTGTGACCGCAGCCCTTGGTCATCTCGTTCACCGGCATGGGCGTCCGACGTGACCAGCGCCGCGTACGGATGTAACCGAAGCTCGGGGAGACCACCTCGCGTCGCGACGACGATCGCGTTTTGCCCGAAGGCGAGCATCCAGTCGTCGAGTTCGTCGTCCGTCGCGTCGAAGATCGCGATGCTGGTCTCGGAATCCCACTTACCTGCGGCGTCGCGCCCCTCTCCGAAGAGCATCCGGCGTCCGGCGGCCTCGACAACGCCACGGAGGACTTCGTGGCGCCGAAGGTTCTCCTCCTTCGAGAGCGGAATGCTGAAGGGGTTGAAGGCCGTGACAACTGCTAGCTTGTCCCACGGGAGCATCAGAGCTTGAATCACCTCGGGGACGGGGTGTCCAATGCGGATCACCTCTTTCCCTCCGGGTGCCTCGACTTCGTAGTGGGTGGCTTCGTAGGCGGCGATCAGCTCGGGAGATATCCGAATCAGTTCGTCTTTGTCGGTGGTGGTCACGGTTCGTTCTCCCGCGCTGCGCTATCGCTGGCGGGAGCTTTTGGCGGCAATGCAGTGAGCCCCCACAGTCGCGGGTCCACGCCTCTTGCGGGCCGCGTTGACCGGCTCTTGCCGCGGGGCGGCAGGATGTTCGGTGCAAAGCCAGAACAGTCCTCGATGGTAGCTAGGCCGGTCAACCTGCCACCGTCAGGCGAAATGTCGTCAGTGCGAATTGCAGTCATGGTTTTCCAAACTTTTTCGCTGCCGTGATCGTCTTCTCCTTGAAACTGCAGAAGTAGTACTCGTAGGTCGAGGACATTCCGGGCGCGCTTTCAGGGGACGCCGTCAGACTTCCATCCGCGAGCGAATCGACCTCGTCGAGCAGTTCGTCGAAGAACTCTGCCTCATCGGCGTCTTCGCCCTGCTCGTCCATGATGTCCGACCAGCGGTCATTGAAGACCTTGTAGAGAGCGCCGCCTTCGGCGGTGCGGAAAGTCGTGTCCACAACCAGCAGCAAGTGGTCGCAACTATCCGTCGAATTGCAGTAAGGACAGCGTATTTCGCAGTCCTCTTCGGCGTCCTGATCTCCTGTCTCCGTTGCATCCAAGTTTGATCGGGCGAAGGCGATCGCGGAGTCCTCGTCCAGGAAGTAGCCAACTGGGTCGTACTCCAACGCCCAGACCCAGTACACACCGTGATAGCTCTTAACTTGTACGGGGTAGTCGTCGTGCGGCTGACGAATTCGCCCCGACCAGACTCCTTGGGATTCGTTGAGAATCGAATCGACCAGTAAGTCATGAATTGTGGCGCCGAGGTCTCCTTCGAATCGGCCAGCCTTCATCTGCTCGAGCGCTTCGCGAAACACCCCAGTGCCGACCGCGCTCTTGAGCAGCGATTGCACTGCGCGACTCTTGGCCAGCACCGTACACGCCGCATCAAGTCCCACGCACTTCGATGAACCATTTTCCATGGACCTCCCTCTTTCCACTGGTCGATACGCCGTGCCGTCGATCCGCCATCAAGCTACCCGCGGTGGCGATGCGGACGAAAACTTTCGGCGGTGCTAGGAGAAAGCATCGGTGATTGCCTTGCCACAACAAGCCCGGATGCGCGCCGCGATGTCATCGAAATCTGGCTTGGGTGTTGCGTCCTCTTCGTGCATGTAGAGTCGGCGGTTGACCTCGACCATGACAGCCCTTACTCGGTGGTCGCGCAAGTGACGGCTCGCTGGAACAAGCGCGCCAGAGAAAGGCTGATTTATTCCGACGGTCCAACCCGCCTCGGAAAAGGCATGGGTGAAGGCATCGACAAGCGCATCGGTGGTGTGGAAGGCATCGGTGCCGATGCAGATATCGGGACGGTGAAGTGACGCTTCGTCTTGCTCGTAGGGTAGGGCCCTGGACGGAAAGCTGTGGCAATCGAGGACGAGGCACTGGCCGTGTTGCTCGACCGCGGCTGCTACGGCGAGCTCGAGTCGTTCGTGGTGCGGGTGGTACCACGCATTCATAAGCGATACGCGTTCGTCGTCGGACAGGGGCCGGCGCAGCGGAGCCAGCGACGACGTCACGCTGTAGATCGCGCCCATCCCACGGGAGGCCATCGGCTCGTCCTCATCGTTCGCGAAGCGCTCGACGTCGACCACCAGGCGACTCACGGGTGCCCGGACAACCACCGCGTCACCGTTACGCGTCGCGAACATGGCATGCGTGAGATGGTCGGTCATCCGGTTCAGCTCCGCCACCAGCGCTGCGTCAGTCAGGAGAAACTGGGGGCGCACCTCCGGCGGTATGGAGGTGGAGTCATGGGGGATGTGCATGACCACCCACGGCGGTAGGGAAGAACCACACACTTCGTCGGATGCGTTCCGTTCCATCAAAGGGTCAGAAGTCCGTCAGAATCGTCGGGATCCGTGATCTTTTTTCCGCCGTGCTTGCATACTGCGCGATAAAGAATCGCCGCCACATCGGTTGCCGAGAGATGCTCGCTGGCACCGGAACAGGCAGCGACGATCTCCCGATACTCGGAGGACTGCGCCTCGTCCAAAGTCATTCCCCACATGGCCTGTATCTGGTCATCGTTCAGGCATCCTTCGTCGACGTCCTCCTGGGTGACGTTGTCGAGAACGGTATTCCTTTCCGAGGCATCGAGAAGCCACTCGCCCGGGCTGATGCTGGCGATGTAGTACGCGATGTGTCCCGAGTGGTAGATGCCCTGTCGCCAGAATCCCGATGCGACCAACTGCCAAGCCGGGGGTTGGGTTGGTCGCAGGGATTCCAGCTTGATCTCGGGGGGATCTGCCGTACGGATCTCGAGGCCATGGGCCGCTACCAAGGAGCGGCATTCACTGGCCAGGACGTCGAGCGTTGATGGGTCCGGAACGCATATCGTGTAGCCAGCGCCACCCAGCATGCCTTCGGTGGACCAACCGCCGCCAGTCTCTGCGCCTGCAGCGACCGTAAGCACTTCTTCGAGACCGTCGGGTGCTGCATCGATCAACTTGGCGCGACTCGAGCTGCGCGCGGCCAGGACTTCAAGGATCCATTCTGTCGCCGTCGCTTGCTCATCGGAATCGATGGTGTCGCGCAACTTTTTCCAGATCTCGGCAAACGCGCGCCCCTTGCCGAGGCCCTCAACCCGCCCGTCCCACGCCCATGCAACTGCATGCTCGCAGGTGTCATCTGCTGGTGGCGAATTGAAATGGCCGCAGAAAGGGCATTCATCGCTGGAATCCGGTGTCGGGAAGTGGTCTCGAACACGTCGTCTGCACAGGGCGTCAAGGTCAGGGTAGAAGTTGGAGTCCGCCGAGAAGAAGTCGAGCGCCTGCCGGACGTCGTCCTCGAAGTTCATCTCCAAGACGTCGATCAAGGGCCAGGCCTTCATGAAAAACTCGTAGAACTCGCCGAGCGTCATCGGCTCTGTGCTCTGCGTCTCTGCTGGCCCCTGCAACGTATCGCCGCCGTATTCGTCCACGACACGGAAATGGATCGTGCCGCCCGCTGCTCGGGCGTACACACTGGTGACATCGAAGGTAGTCGACTTGATGCTGATTCTTGCGATCTCGACCTCGCCATCGTCGGCATCAGGAAGGTAGTTGCCGCCCATGTACATCGGATGAATCGATTCGAGCACCTTGCAATCTGCGGCCGAAAAGGTCACATCGCCGATCAGTTGGCGGAGCTCCGAGTGTCGACCTTCGTCGAAGAGGGCCTTGAGCCTCTTGCGAAGGACAGCGCCTTTGACCTTCGAGAGTAGGTACTTCTCTAGCTTCTCCGGGCGGAAGTAGGTCTTGGGGCGGTACTGAAGGTCGATCTCGTTGGTCATGAGAGCTCCTCATCTCCATGGGAACATCGATATGTGTTGGGCAGTTTCCGGCGCGGGGTTCACCCCTACCGTTAAGCGAATCAATGCTGGTTCATTGCAATCTTCCGCAACGCCTCCAGCGCTCCCAGCGGCAACGGCACATCGCGGGGCCGGGTCACCGCGCCCTCTCTCGGGTTGATCCGGATCACCGGTTGCCCGGTCGACTCGCCGAACCGGCGCGCGGACGGGATCGCCGTGCCGGCGCCGATCTCGATCACGACGAGCTTCCGGGCGTTCACCTCCCAGTCCACCAGGCGCAGCTCCGCGGCCTCGTAGCGCCGCCCCGTCCAGCCGTAGTCGCTGAACATCAGGATGTTCGGTCGCGCCAAGCCACCGCAGTCGGGGCACGTGGGCAGGTCGCCACGCCACTCGCAGGCGGCTTCGTCGATGTCGGGCACCAGGTCGGTCGCGGGCCATGGCGGGCGCCCGCAGTTCTCCAGACATTGCAGGTGGTGGATCGACCCGTGGCATTCGGCGACGTGGTCCTCGGGGATACCCGACTTCTGAAACTGCCCGTCGACGTTCGAGGTGAAGACCCGCAGCCCGCGCCGCGCACGCTTGCCCCAGGCCTGCAGGATGTGGAAACCCTCGTGGGGCACCGTCGCTCGGTAGAGCGCGAGGCGATGGCCGTAGAAGCCCCAGGCGACCCGGGGCAGGGCATCGAAGGCAGCGGGGGAGGCGATGTCGGTGAACTCCAGGCCCCGCCGGCCTAGCGCGGGATACGACTTCCAGAACCCGCCCGGACCGCGGAAGTCCGGGAGGCCGGAGTCGATGCCGATGCCTGCGCCGGCCGTGACGAGGATGGCGTCGGCCTCCGCGATCAGGGCGGCGGCTCGGGCGACGTGGTCGGACTGATCGGGGATTCTCATGCGGGTGGCCTCACGAGGGCGATCGCTCGCCGGAGAGTGGATCGAGTATCCGCATCCAGAGGCGCACCACGTGAGCCTCCGGATACGTCGACGACACTTCCCCTGCGGTTAGCGCACGGGCACCACCTGCTCCCACGTGAACTCCGGCAGCTCCCGCCCGAAGTGCCCGTAGTTCGTGGTCAGCTCGTAGATCGGTCGCTTCAGGTCCAGCCGCCCGATGATTCCCGCCGGTGTGAGATCGAACTCGGCCGAGAGCGCCGTGGTGATGTCCTCGGACCTTCTCTGCCCGGTGCCGAACGTCTCCACCAGGAAGCTCACCGGCTCGGCCACGCCGATGGCGTAGGCGAGCTGCACGAGGCACTTCCTGGCCCACCCACGTGCCACCACCTGCTTCGCGAGGAAGCGCGCCATGTAGGCGGCGGAGCGGTCCACCTTCGACGGGTCTTTCCCGGAGAACGCGCCCCCGCCGTGGGGTGCCGCGCCGCCGTAGGTGTCGACGATGATCTTGCGGCCGGTGAGGCCAGTGTCACCGTGGGGGCCACCGACGGTGAAGCGGCCCGTGGGGTTCACCAGCACCTTCATGTCGGGGGCACGGCGGGCCGGCGGGATCACAGGATCGATGATCCGTGCGCGAACGATTTCGCGCACGGTGTCGATGTCGACGCTCTCGTGGTGCTGGGTGGAGAGCACGACGGCTTCCACGTGATGGGGTTCGCCCTCGCGATACCGCACGCTCACCTGGGACTTCGCATCTGGGCCCAGCCACGGCAGATCGCCGTGCGCCCGCAGTTCGGCCTGGCGCTTCACGAGTCGATGCGCGAGGTGGATGGGCAGGGGCATGCGCTCCGGGGTGTCGTCGCAGGCATAACCGAACATGAGGCCCTGGTCGCCCGCACCGAGCACGCCGTCGGCGCGGTCAACGCCCATGGCGATGTGGGGCGACTGGTGGTTGAAGCGCACCACGAAGTCGAGCCGATCGAAGTCCACGCCCATCCAGGCGGGACCGTAGCCGGAGGCGCGCAGCACGCGTGCCGCGATCTCGGGAGCGGTGCCGCGGATGTGATCGAAGAGGGCGCGATCGCGAGTCTTGAACTCGCCGGCGATGACGACGAGACCATCGGCCAGCAGGGTCTCGCAGGCGACGCGGGCGTCGGGCTCCACCGCCAGGAAGGCGTCGAGGATGGCGTCCGACACGCGGTCGGCGAGCTTGTCCGGGTGGCCTTCGGAGACCGACTCGGACGAGAAGAGGCCGTCACGGATCAGCATCAGACGCCCTCCCCGGTGACCGTGGCGAGCTTCCGCCAGTTGCGGTGGTATTTCTCGACGCGTGCGAGATCCTTCTCGCGGATTGCACCCAGACGGCGGAGATCCATGTTGTCCTCGAGGTCGGCACGCTTCACGGCACGCGCGATGGGGTTGCTGGCCGCGCGGTCGACGAAGGCGTCGTAGTCCTCCCCCTCCACCTTGGTGAGGCGCTGCACGGCCTCGATGACTTCAGTCGAGAAACCTTCGCGGGCGAGCCGTTCGGGCGTCCAGCCGATGCCGTCCTCCACGACGTCGTGCAGCACGCCGGCGATGCGGGCGGGCTCGGTGGCCTGGGCGTTCATCACCCGCAACGGGTGGAGGATGTAGGCACCGCCGCCCTTGTCGCGCTGGGTGAGGTGGACGCGGGCCGCGATGGCGATGGCCTTCGCGAGGTCGCCGGGGGCGATGGCGGCTTCGAGATCCTGGAGGCTCTCGGCGAGTGCTTCCACGAGCGCCGCGGGGGCGCGACCAGTCAGCAGCTTCAGCAGCTCGTGGTAGTACCAGCGCTGATCGTCCCGGCCGGCGTTGAATCGGGCCCAGAGCGCGTCGCCCTCGCGACGAAGGTCGGCCACGATGCTGCGCAGGTTGTGGAGTTTGTCCGCGGCGGAAATGCGCAGGGCGGCGGGTGAGGCGGTGGCCAAGTGCGCGAGGTAGGTGCGCTTCCGCGTCTGCCAGTCCGCCTTGTCGGTGGTGTCGTCGCGGGTGTCTGCCACGGAGTCCGAAAGTTCAAGGACGAGATCGGCAACCCGGTCTCCGAAGGCGGCGCGGATGCGCTCCGCCACTGGTAAACCACCGCAGTCCTCCACGGCATCGTGCAGGAGCGCCGCGATGGCTTCGTCCTCGTCGCCACCGTGTTCGATGACGATCGCGGCGACGGCCATGAGGTGGCTCACGTAGGGGATGTCGGTGCCTTTCCGGACCTGGGCGCGATGCAGTTCGTGCGCGAGTGCGAAGGCGTCGGTGAACCGGGCGCCGAGGCGCGGCATGTCGGTGCTAGCGGGCATGGACGTTCTCCTGGTTGCTGAGGCGCATCAGGGGTGCTGCGGGTGTGGCGGTCGGACTGGAGGGGGTGTTGCAGAGGCGGCGAAGGATCGCTGTCGCGCGCTGGTCGAAGAGGTGTTGCATACCGTGCTCCCACTGCCCCGGGGGGATCGGCGCAGCTCCCGGGGCGGGCGGAGCGGCGACGCTTTAGCAGCACTTGTTACCCGCCCTGCAAGATGTCGATCAACTCGGCGGGGGCCGTGGCTTGCGCGTCGCCCGGAAATGCAAAAGCCCGCTTGGGGGACACACCAAAGCGGGCTCGACGGGAGTCTCGCTTTAGCGGCATTTGTAGGGCGCCCGCAAGCTGGAAAAATCAAATCGGCGCAGGTGAAGTTTCGCGCGGAAGGTGGGGTGCGTCAACAGGTCTCGTCGAATTCCGTCCTGTCGGCGCTCGTGGCGGGCAGGGCTTTCGGAACCTCGCGTTCGTTGGTGGGACGCTCTCTCATCCGTAGGGAATTGGCGCGAGGAACTACGTGCTCCGGAGACCTTCGAGGCCGGGGTTGGACGGCGCTGCTGACCGCGGAAACACGAGGCTAACAAGCGCCTTTGCATCCGCAAGACTCGACAGCCGCACTTGAATCTCGCCCATTCGGTTGACCTTCACCTCCTCGAAGTGCCGACGCAGCTCCGACGCATTCGCAGCGGGATGCGACAAGCCCGGTCGCCTGAAGTAGAAGAGCAAGCTCGCGCGATTGATGATGAAGGAGAACGGGTTGCTGCTGCCGCGAAGGTACCGAAACGACGGGATGTACCCGTGCGGTCGCGGCTCCCCTCGGTAGCCTTCGATCGAACTAGAGTGCTCGACCAGAAATCGGAAGGCGAGGAGGACGTCGCGCACCTGGATTCGCTCTTCGTACTCGGCGATCAGGCGATCGTGTTCGATCGATGTCATGTGTCGAACTCCTTCTAGTGTTGGTGAGCTGTGACCGCTGCATCTCGCTCACGAGAGGGCAGCCGTCTTGATGTGTGGACGGTGTCGGTTAGCTAGACTGGAAGCCTACTGGAGACCTTACGCCCGATGCCAATTCGCCCTCACGACAACTGCTACTGGGTACTACCTGACCAGTTCATGGCCGGGGAGTATCCCGGGGCCGAGCGCGACAGCGTGGCGATTCCGCGCCTCGCGCGGATCGGGGAATGCGGCGTGCGGCATTTCATCGATCTCACCCAGCCGCACGAGCTTCGCCCCTACGCTCCGTTGCTGACCACCGCCTCGGCGGGGCTTCAACAGTCGATGTCTCACGAGCGGTGGCCGATCTGCGATATGGACGTCCCCGAGACGGCGACCTACGCAAACCGGATTCTCGATCGCATCGATGCACTTCTCGCGGCCGGTGTCGCGCCCTACGTGCATTGCTGGGGTGGCGTTGGGCGTACCGGGACGATCGTGGGTTGCTGGCTCGTGCGACATGGTCAGACAGGCCAGTCGGCGCTGCAGACACTCGCGGAGCACTGGGCGACGGTGAGCGAGAAGAAGCGCGCGTGGCATCCGGAATCACCGCAGACGCCGGAGCAGAGGCAATTCGTGCGCGAGTGGGCGCGTTACGACCGCATTCGAATCGCAGAAGAGGGGACGAAATGATCGGCGCCATCGTAGGAGACATCGTGGGATCGGTGTATGAGTTCGACAACTTGCGTCGTACCGACTTCGAGCCCTTCTTCCACCCGAAGAGCGACTTCACGGACGACACCGTCTGCACGATCGCCGTGGCGCAGGCGCTGCTCGATGATCTCGACCCTGCACCGGTGCTGCTCGACTGGTGCGAGCGCTATCCCCATCGCGGGTACGGTGGCCGATTCGCGCAGTGGATCAGCAGGCGCAGCCTTCAGCCATACGACAGCTTCGGTAACGGGTCAGCGATGCGGGTTGGGCCTGCCGGCCTGCTCGCCCGATCGATGGCCGAGGTGGCGGATCTGGCGCGGCGCGTGACCGTCGTGACCCACAACCACCCGGAGGGCATCAAGGGTGCGGTGGCGACGGCGGAGGCGATCTTCCTCGCGCGGCAGGGGGAGTCGTCAGAGAGTATCCGGGACCATGTCGCGCGGACTCACGGGTACGACATGAACCGCACGACGGACCAGATCCGCCCGATCTACCACTTCAACGAGACATGCCAGGAGACGGTACCGGAGGCGCTGATATGTGC
>LNEE01000006.1 GCA_001464895.1 Betaproteobacteria bacterium Ga0077532 | reverse complement strand
CGTTGCATCGCCATCAGTTCCTGCCGCTCGGAAGCACTCAGATTCATTTTGTTCATGCACCTTCGACTGGGTGCATATTCATTGGTTCAATGTACTAGTGCGTGCAACGTAGCGAGGATCTGGTCAACCGCATGCCCCGACGCCACTCCGTTGCTGACAACATAGGGAACACCCTCATCATGCGTCTTGACCTCAATGACATCGATACTGAGCTCCCCGCCCTCCTCACGGATACCAATAAGGTCTGCACGTTCACCCGACAGCGCGCCCGCTGATAGCCACCGCGTCGCGTTCTGCGTATCGAGACTTACCGACAGGCCGCTCGGTTCCATGCGTCGGTACCAGCGCATTGCGATCAGCTTTCCCAACGCACCCTTCACATGCTTGCCCTTATCTCCGCCCACAAGGCCAAGGATGCCGTTGGGTTCCATCGCGACTAGATCACGAATGAGATCCTCAAGCGTCGAGTTCTCTGCGATAAAGTGAGTCCCTCGCAACTGGCGGTCGAGCTTTCTCACGAACGGACTGAGATCGCGCCCGAACGTCGTCAACTGCCTCCCGCGCTCTGTGCGACGATCGATGACCTCCGCATCTGTGAGTCGCGGAATCAGAACTCGGTGCGGATCCGCAATCACGGTCCAAGTACTTGCCGCTGATAGTTGATCAAGCCAAGAGCGAACTTGCGCAACCTGGGGCTGATGAGTAGCCGTACTCTGCTTCAGTTCGCGATGCACAAGCTTCGCTGTCGAGAAATAGGTCGCAAATACTTGCTCCTCAGCAATCGGAACGATGACGATCTGCTTCTTGAGCTTGTTGTAACGGTACTCGCAACTTGGCATCCACGGGCTCATATCATGCAAGCCTGCCCGCGCTACCAACGTAGTACGAACTTCAAAGGGATCGAAAACCACGGTGAGGTGACTAGGAACACTCTTCATCTCGTGAACGAGGTCACCCCAGCCCGTCAGTTCCGACCGAACGGAAAGACTGACTAATCCTCTATCTTGACCCGCCTTCAGTTGATCCTTCAATTGATCGTCCAGTTCTTCCAACTCGCTACTCCATCCCTTGGTGTCCGCCAAGGTGTAGCGAAAGCGAAAGTGAACTCCCCAAAAGGAGTCCTCGGTCGACGGATTGTCGAAGTCCAACTCGTTCAATACTGCTTCGAGCAACTTTCCTGGCCTCGGTGCATTGACAAACAATACTTGGAGTCCAGACCTGACAAATGGCCGCAGTTGCGCCAGGAGTGATGAGAGATACGCTACCGTGTGAATTCCATCGGGTTCCAAGACGCCACGTGGCGACTCCTTGAAAAGCGGTAGGTGATGGACAGTTCCCGCCTGCCCCAGCAGTGAAGGGCTTTCCGCGACGCCCGGAATGCGAGGCAAGACCAGAACATTGAGAAGTTGCAAGTCCTCGGCAGAAGCAGCGATCAGCGTCTTCTGCTCTGATCGGCCCAACTTCCCTCCGAGAAGTTGGAGATCCTTGACTATGGCTACGCTACGCCACAGGTTGAGCGGATGAAGCGGTGACAACAAGACCTCAGTGACGTCCCCCTCGCGCCGATAGACGTACAACTCGATAGAGAGCAACCAGTGAACGAGAGTCTCAGCCTCATCGCCTGCGTCCGCATACATCTGAGAGTAGGCCGCCTCTACCTGCTTCAGAAGTTGGTCGTAGCCATTCAGATACCTCTCAGCAGCAGCCAACACCGCCTCTCGGCCGGCAAGAACAGTCACAGGAGATGTGGCCAGTTCTCCCAAATGCTTCAAGAGATCGAGCCGTGCAGCTGCTAGCGAGTCCGCCAAGTCCACTACTGTGCTGGGCGCGAGTTCAGCTTCAGTGAACTGCAGAAGCAATCTACGAAACACATCAAAACTGAAGGGCTGCCAAGCCTTAAATGAACTGACCTCCGTCAGTGCCTCCAAACGGTCGGACTCAATATCGATCACACCGCCCCACTCCGACTCCGTCGATCGAGACTTGGCTAGTTGAATGATTGGTGAACTAACGTCGACCACGGGCAGAGCATCGCCAGTGCTACCATCGTTGCCGGGAATCACCAAAGACTCGGCGTCTCCGGAGAATTGCTCGTCCTCCGCATGGTCCGCCAACTGGTGAACAGCTTCCGCAAGATCCTTAAGTTTGTCTGTCTTCCCGTCGAGCAGAAACTCCGCAGCAAGGGACTCCACTGCTACCTTTCCAGGGCCCCTTGGTTCGCCTCCACCATTTTCCCGGTCGTCGCTCCTTGCAATCTTGCCGCGCCAAAGTGTCTGCACATCTGCAAGTTCGATCCCCGCAAGATCATCGGTACTACGCTGATTTACTCTACGAATTCGCTTACGAATTGAGTTGAACTTGACCTTGTCCGGGCCGGTCAAACTGCGACAGAAGTTGGCCATTCGGTCCAAGTCTTCCGGCGCCGCGTTGTACACCTGAGCCAAAACAATCGCATTTTGCTTTAGACGCTTGATGATTCGACTCTCGGTGCTCTCCTCTGCAAGATGCGTATCGGGAAAGAGTCCCAGCGCGTAAAGCGACGCAGAAGCCTTTACAGATCGCTCGGAAGCGTCGAATTGGTCTAACGTTTGCGCGAAGGTTGCGAGCGACTTCAAGGAGAGGCTAGGCCCCCGCGGAGAACTCAACGCATCCCATAGCGTTCGGAGCCACAGGACCTCTGCCTTATCTCGAGCCTCGGCACACATTCTCGCAATGAGGTGCTGCTCCGAAAGCCGAGAGAACTCCTTAAGAGAGCCATGCTTATTCAGTTGGCCATTGGCGACTACGAATATCGTCTTCAGCAACTGATTGCGCCACTGGACGACCACCTCCTCATCTGCGGTGATGAAGTCCTTGTACCTGGGAAACGCCGCGGCAAACGACTCGACGGCCGCCGATTCCCCAATGAGGGCGACCCGTACACGCTTCTTTGCACTCGAAAACAGATCTGCCAGCTGAGCAACCAGATACCCGCGATCGACGGCACCGATGTCTTGGACAACGACGCCAAACTCATTGCGCAGATATGCAGCCTCAATCTCTAGGAGGATGAGCTGAGCGGTCCTCCTCTGGATGGCCGCATTCAGATCGTTAGCCATGGGCCATCTCCAAGAGACCCACGACCGCCACGCTATCTGCAAGTCTTCTTGCAAGTCCCAACGACTCAAGGCGATCCAGGAATCGTTCGCTATTGTCGCGAAGCGCTCTTCCGGGGACGCTCACGCCGCCGCCCGCTAGCAAATCGGCATCCCCCACTCGACCTCCCACAATTATTGACCAGCGCTCACTCAATTGCTCTAGGAAGTCCCGATACTCAAGCGGTGGCGCCTCGATGTCGATCGTCGACGTCACCAACACCTCAAGAGTGCGGTCGGATGGATTTAGGCGCTTGTTGGGGTTCTTCTGGACCGGGTAGAGAAATCCGCTACGGATGCCTAGCATTCGTAGGTAGCCGTCTAGTCCGCGCCGTTGATTGCCCTCTATCTCACGTATGAGTTCCTCGCACACTTCCCTTCGTACTTCGT
The DNA here is from genome assembly GCA_001464895.1 of Betaproteobacteria bacterium Ga0077532. GTDB lineage: Bacteria > Pseudomonadota > Gammaproteobacteria > Burkholderiales. The sequence goes on along the minus strand of LNEE01000006.1, from coordinate 86,835 downwards.
CGAAGTCGTCGATATCGACAATCGATTCGAGGATTCGACGAGCCAGTTTGGAGCGACCGTCGATAGGAGCCTGGCCACGCGATTCCAACAAGGCATTGATCGCACCCAAGGGATCGCTCGGCCAGTTAGGCACCCCTTCCTCAAGCAAGTCTCCAATTACAATGCAAAGGTAATCAGATGCGTCCTTGATAAGTTGTGCAACGCACCAGGTACTAGCCTGAGCGACAACAGAATCATGGTCGCCAGAAGCGTCAAGCAACAAGAAGCGACGTTCCAGCCCCCCTCGCTCTTGCGCCCGTGTCGCTGCGTGCGTGAACACCGAGAGGCTTGCCAACAGAACGATGCGCTGCAGCGTCGCGATAGGGTTCGGCTTGAGCTTTCGCTCGTAGTTCGCCAAGCGGTCGGCGGCAGCGCGCAGTTCGAGTTCTACTCGAGAAAAGCCTGTCGAAAGATCGCCCGAGGCCGGGTCGGCCGCCGCCTTCTTCTCGCGAATGTTGTCGACCAGCGGAGAAAGTAGCGCAGACAGATCGTCCATGTCGGCCGCATTCTTGTTTGGATCAGTCAGTTCTGCCAAGAGACCAAGAATGTCCTGTCGATAGACGCCTCTACCTCCCCAGAGTCGATGTATGAATGCACCTGCGCCATCGTCCGACGGATCGCCGGTGACCGTAAGCGCAGTCGGCGAGGAGAATGAGGACATATCTGGCGAGTTTCCGAATGCAGCCCCGTCTGCACCAAGCAAAGTCCGAATGAGAGGCAACACCTTAGTCATCAGCGGGGACGTACGAACGTCCGTTATTTGCCCGAGAGCTCCCCACCGCTCCTTCTGAGAGGCGATCATCTCTTCCACGGCAGTAACGCGCTGCTCGGTGCTGTTTTTCTTGTGCGTGGCCACAAAGAGTTGCTCCAAGACACCCATCCGGCCAACGCACTGATGCTCAACGCGCATTAACGCGTTGGCGATGTGAACGGGCTTAATCTTGGATTCCATGGTGCGGTAGCCGTGCCGTCCGTGAAGTTCATCACTAAGAATCTTGCGGAGTGTTTGGCTCATGGCATGCTTAGTTGGCAGAGTCGTAACGACGATTGACTAGATCGACCACCACGGCGGCTCGCATCTCACTCTGAGGATCGAGCACCTCGATAGTGCGTACATCAGGACTACGATCACCATACTGTGATAGTGCGTCGTTGAACTGAATAAGCCGCCTAACTGTGGGGGTCTGTCCGTCTGAAAATGCACCGTGAATCAAGCCGTCGATCAGTTCCGGATCGACCACCAAGCGGGCGTAGCGAGGGTCGTCGGCAGAAGCAAGCAGTAGGTGGGTGACAGGTTGCCGTCCAAATGCACGGCGCAGTACTGGCGCGAGTTGCGGCCGATATAGCCGCAGTCTCATGCGGTTGACGTTAAGCCCCGACACCATGGCAAGCGTTCGTCCACGCGGCTGATAAGTCAACTTCGTCCACAATCGCAAGGCGTCGTCCTTCGGCTCGGAAGAACGGTTCCACCAGGCATTGATTAACTTGATCAACATCCCGAGGCGAATCGCCATGGGCGCCTGCGTGTCCTGCAACTTCTCGAATCGAGCATTCGCCTCTGAGAAGTCTAGGAGGTGTCCCTCCGGATGTTCAAAGTACCAGCGACGTTTCAACTGACCAAACTCCTCAGTCGCTTCTCGATTCTCTTGCTCGCTGATCTCATCAAGATTCCGCTGCTCGACTGGCAACCAAATGTGGCCGAGGAACTCTTCTGGCATGAACCGGCCCCGCCAAAGATCTTCATCTATCCGAGCGTTGGTTTGCTTAATCGGGTCAAGGCCTGCATCAAGCAATTCGAAAACGGCACCTTCACCCTCGAAGGCATTCCAGTAGTAGCGAACCTCTTCGCTGGTCCCCGCTTGGCGCAACTCGTCACAGGATTTTCCAGAGAACAAGCAATAGGAAAGAAAGGCCAATGCTTCACGAAACGTTACCTTCCGCCCCTTCCTTCCCGCGCTCGTCAAGAGCTTTGTCATCCTTGATTTCGGACGCTCTTGGCGGAGCATCTTGCGGTTGTATGTAACTGCACATTCGCGATTTGCTGGGCACGAGGCACATGATTCGTACCAACTATCGTCGGTGAGTTTCTCGATCATGCTCCCGACCAGTTGCTCGGACAGCACCTGCCGGTGGCTAAGGTCGATGATCACGGTCTCGCCTGGCGTCGCAGAAAACTTCTCGCCATCCTCGTCGAACTCGTGCTCCAGTGGTTGATATGAAACCAACTTCAGCAGTTGCTCGCGAACTGACTCAAGCCAAGGGTGTTCGACCCGGTACTGCCGTACAAGATCGACAAGCGGACCTTCATTGATGGCAATGCAGAATGGACGTTTGGAATCCCGCGCGGCCTGCCAACGCTGCAGAATTTCTTGGTATGTCAGCTCACTGGCATCGGTAACGACATCAGCTCCCTTGAGTTCCTTTTCCATCAGGCGGATTGCATGGGTCTTTCCATCCCCCGCGTTCCCAGTAATGACAATTGAGCCACCCGCTCGCACTACCTTGCGGACTACGTCCTCAAGGTTGGTCTTGATGTTCAGTTCACGGAGTCGACCAACCAAAACGTGGTCAGCAAACGCGGTCTCATTTCTGTAGAGGAGTCTGATGAATCGGATCCGGTCATCCTCGCGGACATCAAGCGACATTTTGTCGTTCCTCCCCATCACATTGAAAAGCAGCGATCGCTGCATTTCATCTTTGTCACGTCGCGTTGGAATCAAGCGACTAACGCGCTCGGCAAGTGGCACAGATTCCGCCACCTTCTGCATCGCTGGCTGATGATTTAGCCTGCTTGCCAGCCATCTCTTGATCCAATAGGTGACGATTGCCGTCTCCGCCTCCGGGTTGTCAAGAGGCAGCAGATACTCCGGTCGATCGTCGACTCCCAACAATACACGCACAGCGTTCCGCGCAAGGTGAACGCCATAGACGATCCGCGGACTGCCGTGCTGGAGTAGGTTCGATTGATTTAGACCGAGCGCTGCAAACCCCTCGCGAAGGAGTCTCAATTTTGGGCTCTGTCCTTCGCCGAAGACGAAGTTGACATTGCGGTAGCCGCTTGCCATGACAGATATCGCAGCCAAGCCGCGCTCGGTATCCGCAGAGAGGTTCGGTGAGCCGAAACCGATCGTCCTTCCCAACTTCTCATACCGAAGTTCTCCAACCTGGCCCTGCATCGAGCCATCGGGAACCTTGACGCGGTTGTACTGAGAGGAGTTGTCGGTGTAGAGGCTTGTCGTACCCAAGAACACGAGGCCTGGATCCTTGACGATTGGTCGGCCGGCCATCTTGCTTGCAATAATGCTGACAGTCCCTCCATACCGCTGCTTGTAGTCAAGGACAACCTTCGGGCTCATCATCATCAGACAGACCAACTTTCCACCGAGCAGATGGTTGTACGGTGCGATAGCCCCGCACACCGTTATCTCCATCATGCTCGTGGCGGAGTGACGTTTCTTCAATTGCTTGAGAACTGTACTGAGCGCCCACACTCCGTCCTCGGTGCTAGCTAGTCCCTCAATCCCAACCACAGTCCCTGAGGCGATAATCCGATAGGCCCGGAGGACCTCACGAAGGGCGCGCGCCCGCTTGGAGCGAAACAGTGGTGTTGTGGTTGCTGCCAGCAGATCCTCAAGCGTCAGTAACTCATCTTTCTTGGGGACGTAGGTATCGTCGTCCGAGCGCAACGTGTCTTCCCGGTTCCTCGCTTCATCGTGCTCAATGACGGCTAAGCGACTCAGCGTCTCGTCGTTAGCGTCGGCTTCGATGACCCCGATCAACGGCAGGTCATCTCGGTAGACTTGCTCATAGTCCTCGCGTAAGCGATGAAGAAATGCACTGAGCAACTCGTCATTTCGGACAACTCCGTCGCGGTGCCTCTTCAATAGCCCGGCGATCGTCCACCCCAGCATCTCGTCACGCGGGGTGAGTTGCATCACTGTGTTTCCAAGCGCGGAGATCCCGATTACGGGATGGTTGGGCTGTGCGGCATCGCGAACCAAGTAGAAGAGGTTCCGCCCTGGCGAACTTCGATACCTCATGCTCCAACTGTGGCGAAAGTACCTCCAGATGTCGATGAGTCGAATATTGGTGAACTGGTCTCGCTCATCGCTAACGAGTTGGAGGTACGGTCTGCAGATCGACGACAGAGCACCAATCCGTTCGGCTTCAGGCAATGACTGAATGACAATCAGTTGCTGGTGAAGCCTTCTACCGTCGGCGATCAAGTCCGAGATTGGCTTGCATGAGGAGTAGCGGTTTGGTCGCTCAACGCCGTAGATGAAGCGCTTGTGGGAATCCTCGGCTAGTTGGTTGTCGCGCCCGTACAGCAACTGCTTACGTATCTGCTCCTTCCGCTCTTGGGGCTGACGCGATGACTGGGGTCGAACATAGATATGGTGGCCGGTGATTCGAACATCCCAACCGATCTGAAGAAGATCACGCAGCAGCATTGCAGCTACTCGCGCGCGCAGACCTTGTGGGGAGGAGACGTCGAGCGTTGCGGCAAATTCGGTAAGTCGGCTCACAGACTCATCATGAGGTAGCTTCGCTATGCTGCGAAGCTTCCCGTAGGAGGCGCCATCGTCTCCGACGTCAGGCCTAAAGAGGCGCCAGTCATCATCTGCGGCGATCTCTTCCGCGGCAGCGTCTCTGGCAATTGTTAACTCGAGTATCTCTTGCACAAGGGAAGTGACAGCAGTTGCGTACGTGGAGCTCAGTTGGCCTCAATTGGCATTGAGGGACGCGCGCGAAATCATGGATGTATAGGCAGTTGTATTGTCACTATGTGATGGTTCCCTACTTCAATATCTTGGATTCGCGTTGGTCCGCTGTTCCTAGGGCGCCCCTCGGTGCGGCTTGGAACTAAACGAGTTGGACTTGCAGCGTTCTCCCGACCAAGGCTGCTGCTCGCTGCAGAGTTGAAAGCGTGACGTCTCTGTCTGGGTCAAGCAATCGATCAATTTGGGATCTACTGGTATTGAGTAGGACGGCCATTCGCGCCTTGGATATTGATTTTTCCTTCATCGCAGCGGCGAGTTGCCAGGAAATTGCTTCCTTAACTGCTTGTCCTTCGGGTCGCCTCATCGCTATCCCCTCCCTCAAGTGCATCGCGTCCCAAGAGAATCAGTGACGTCGCTTCGGAACCGTCCCCTCAGTGCATGCTCGCGCGAACTGTCGCCAACAATCGAGCGTCTTCTGACGGGAACCAGATTTGCGCGATGATTTCCAGTAGGAGTCCTCCGCACGATGTCGACCATCCCTTGCTGAATGAGCGGGATCGTTCATTCTCCCGTGGGCTTGTACCGGCTCACACCCATGGTGCGAAGCCGTCGACAAGTAACGAATCAGCACCGCGAATCGACACACCACGAACTTGCATCCGGCAGTTGACGACTTGAGGGAGGCTGATGCGTCGGACTCGCCTCCTGGTGCCATGTCCGGCCGACACTAGAGTCGTAGATCACCATTAGGTCGACGAGCCTCACCAAGTTGAACGTACCACTTACGGTGCACCCTCGGCAACCTGGGGACTGGCCCGATGGGTTCTGGCCAGTTGGACATTGCGTGTTCGAATTCAACTAGGGGGATGTGATGCCAGCGTCGATCGTATAGAACTCGGGACACAATCCCGTCGATCTGGTCAAATTTGTTCGCTGCGAAGACCTCGCGGGAGAGGCGAAAGCGCGCACGACGTCCATCCACAATTCGGAGCGGAAGATCAGATCGGAGCACCAGGTCAGCGTCGATTCGCCGAGCAGCCTCGATCGAGACCCACGCTCGTCTTGCCAGTTCGATTTCGGCGGCTTTCCCAAGGGCTACCCGTCGCTCTGCGCAATAGGCGAACTCGGATTCGCCTCGGAGCGACGCTCCCGTCAAACGGGGCGAAGTCGCAGAGCAATACGGAACCCGTGCATTCCACACCTAGTCAGATTCAAGTTAACTGGTTGCGCGTATTGGTAGTACACCTCGGCCCTATCTCTCGAAAGCCGACGGCTGAAAAGCCCGGAGATACCGTCATCCCCAGCCGTCTCTCAGCAGCGGCAATCGTCAGCCCCCTTCCAGCCGGAAACCCTGCGCCAGAAGCGTCGTCACTACCCCGGCGCCAGCCGGTAGTGACGACGCGCAAATTGCCCCAGCCACCAACGGCTTACCGGTAGCTGGCGCAAGTGACCACCCCAAGTGACGGTCCTCCAGACCCGTCGTCACCCTCGACCGCGCAATGCGGTCGCTCTCCTCCCCCGCTCTCCGCGGGATCCGTGCACTACCGCGCCGAGACGGCGCCCCCCACTTCGAGCCCGGGTCAACGGCTCGACTCGATGGCATCCACACGGACCGCCATCGACGCCAATACCGCGTGCCGCGGTGGCAAGCAGCAAAGCAACGGCACAACATGGGCGTGGTGTCCCGAGTCCCTCGTAGATCCCGACACGCAGAGCGTGCGGGACGGACAGAAACACTAACCGGACAGGTTACTCACACCAGCAGCAGAACACGGGGCAGGACAGAATCATCGGCGAAGGGGAATCAGAGCCATCTGACGAACACCAATGCAGGACCTGAACTTTCAACTGAAGCAGTTGTGCCATCGGAATCGCGACGGCAGTTTCGCCACGCAGCGGGATCGCGAGCGCGTGCTGGACTTGGTGGCCAGCCAACTTCGAGAGTTGGGGTATCGCCACATGAGCGCGGATAGCCTGAGATCCAAGCACGTCGAGCGCCTTGTCGCGAGCTGGAAGGCTGCCGACCTGGCTGTCGGCACGATCAAGAACCGCTTGGCGGAACTGCGCTGGTGGGCAGAGAAGATCGGCAAGCCCAAGGTCGTCGCCCGCGACAACGCCCACTACGGCGTTGGCCAACGCCAGTTCGTCACCAACACCAGCAAGGCGCGCGAGGTGACGGCCGCGGACCTGTCGAAGATCACGGATCCGTACACCCAGATATCCCTGAAGCTCGCTGCCGCATTCGGTCTGCGTCGAGCCGAGTCCATCAAGATCCAACCAGCCTGGGCTGACCGTGGTGACCAGCTCGCGCTGAAGAGCAACTGGACCAAGGGCGGCCGCGCACGCGAGATCCCGATCCGGACGGAGGCCCAGCGCCAGATCCTCCAGGAAGCGAAGCACCTCGCCGGCCGGGGCAGCCTCATTCCGGCCGACCGGAACTACGTGCAGCAGCTACATCGCTTCGAACACCAGTGCGCCGCCGCAGGCATTCATCGCGTACACGGTCTCCGGCACCAGTACGCGCAGGCGCGCTATCGCGAACTCACGGGATGGGCTGCGCCTGCCGCGGGCGGACCGCGGTCGAGAGCCCTTACTCCGGAACAGAAGCAGATCGACCGCGAGGCACGGCTCGCCATCAGCCGAGAACTCGGGCATAACAGAGAACAGGTCGCCGGGATTTATTTAGGTCGGTAAGTTGTTGTGTGCATACGTGGTGCACCACGTGATCACACGCCACCGCTCGCCCGGGCTGGGCTCACGCCTGCGCGTGCCCGACAACTCGCTGAAGCACCGCCGTGAACGATGAACTGCTCCGCCAGGCTCCGGCCTAGTAACCGCATCCTGCTCGGGAAAATCGAGTCGACGTACGTCACCTACCCCGCACCTTCGGGAACGGAGCCCGCCATCCTGGTCAGCACCATGCGGAGGCGCCACCAGGACAGCGTACTGGTGAGCCGGAATCTGATCCGCCCGTACTTCGGCAACTCCGAGCAGATCCCCGTCGCCATACGCGCGTCAGTCGGGTTCGAGTGCGAACTGGCCAGCGCCCGTTGCCGCCGGTACCGCGCCAGCCTACGGGCCGCTGCTGCGTGCCTACGCCAGTGTACCGCGACCAACTCCTTGAGGTCACCGGTAAGGCCTACGCCATTGCCGTGGCGTACTTCGAAGCAATGAGCGGGCAGGGCGCCCGAAAGAACTGGCAGCTCCCGCCCGCGCCAGGGTTCGCGCCCTGCGCCTAGCGGCCCTGCATCTTCACCCGGCGAACCCGGCGCCCTCGACGACATCCAAGCCTTCGGCGGTAACACTGCCACCGCCCATGCACTTGTTCAAGCAACGGAAGCCGCCAGCGAATGCGGGTACTTCGACGTCTGGCCTGAGAACTGGGAGACCGTACCGATCGTCATGCGCCTGCAGGCTCAATGGATCTGCGACCCCATGAGTGGGGAACCGCTGCGGTTGGACTTCCAGGCGGCGCGAGTGGTGCTCAAGTTGCACGGGGTGGGGGATATCGCGGAGGTGTTCGGGCGGCTGCAGGTGATGGAGCAGGAGGTGACCGACTGACTGCGTCAGGACGTAGGAACCGTGTTCCGCCGAGTGCTAGGATAACGTCAGCAATTCTCACGTTCGCGAAGGTGCAGGCGCCTCTGCGTAGGTTTTCTGGATAGCGACGCTATCGGAAGAAGATCGAGGCAACAGCGACCGTTGGCGAGGCGCGAGGCGCGATCCGTGGTCGATATCCGAATATTGGCAGGCCGAGTAGCACCACCAGCGGTAGCAGTTCGAAAGACCCCAAGCCGCGCAACCCCTCGGGGCGCGGCCGTCCCGGTGCGGATGCTCAATGCCTCAGGCGGACATCGTGGCGTACCCGGTCGAGCAAGCGTGATCGCGGCGTGACAACGTCGCCAGGTGGGGAAGCCAGCAGCATCGGGAGGCTCCAGGTGCGGTACGGCAAGTCAGTCCGTGTGCTGCGTCATAGATGTCAATTTGCGTGTCTCATCACCTCACAGGAAAGGAGCGCCGCGTGTTGGACGTCAAATCCCTGTCCATATTTTGTTGGGCAACTTACTTTCGGAGAATTTTGAATGGGGACTGACCGAAGGAGTGAGTTCTCGGGGCCATGCGCCTGCGGCAAGGGAAGTTTCGAGATCGACTATTGCACACCCGACCACGGCTGGAGCGTCTCTACACCTGAATGGTACGAAGCGAGCATCTCGTGTCCCACTTGTCGTGCGACCTATGAACTCCAACAGTTTGGTAAAGCGTTCCACCTCGTTTCCAAGGTCGAATTGGCAACGATTGAAGACAAATTGAAGAAAGTCTACGCGGCGGAAAAGAACCTTCATGGGATGGCGGACGCCAAGGGGCTAATTCAAGCGCTAACAAACCTGCTTGATAACCAATCTTCGCTAGCGGCGACGCATCGTCTTCTGTCATCCGCCGGTCTCGAACATAAATCTCTAGCTACGTTTCGGAAGCGTTGGCGCGGGAGTACTGCGTGGGTCGAGACCCAAATCTCCGGGTACAGCGTCAAGCGAGTCCTCAAACTGACAGGAGTTCAGGATGCAGAACTCCAATCGGGTGCTACACAATTGGACCAGTTATCGACGGAAAGCAATTTGCCACCCACTCCGATCGAACCGCCAGTATATGTACTTGCCGATTAGCCCAACCCATCATTGCACTGGATCTGCGTGAAAAGCAGCGCAGGCCTGTGAACTCAAACCTTAAGCGCCTGAACACCATGGCACGAGTCCCCGTCAGTCGCCCCCTCCAAGACCCGAGGCGCGCGAATAGTTTCCTCGATACGTGTGCCTTCGACCCCAAGTACGCGCCAGAAGACGCGGCTGCGCGGGAGATTCGAGGAATAGCCGATGCCGGAAGAATCAGCGTTCTTCTCGCCCACTCAAACCAGAAAGAGCTTGAGCATCCCAACACCCCGGAAGACGTAAAGCGCGAGGCCAGAGCGATGATCTTTACGATCGAGACCGATCTCACCGCAGAAGAACAGGCGCGGAAGGCGCAGATCCACGCTGTACTCACAGGGAATGGCAACCCTGAAAAGTATGCTGCCGACGCTTCTCACGTCTTTGAAGCGGGCAAGTATGTTGGCTACTTCATCACCACGGATCGCAGAATCCTAGACAAGCGAGATGAGTTGCGAGCCGCCTGCGCCGCAACCGTTGTCACGCCAAGTGAGTGGCTGCGCATCTACCGTGAAGCCGACTAACCCTTCGCTCGCTCGGACCTCCAACGTCGTGGCACTCGGCGTGCGCACCGACCGGTGCCGTCGTCCGCTTCGCGGACCAAGTACCACACTGGAGGCGTCCGCTCATCTCAAACGATATACCCCACTGAGGTAGCCCCGTGCGGTTGCTGCAAGAAATCATCGACCTGCTCAGTGCAAGTGCACCAAGCCTTGAGAATGCGCTGTTCAAAGCGCAGGTTCTCGCTCATCAACTGGGAGAGCAAGAACTTAAGCAATGGGTGGCAAGTGAGCTGAAGGGCTATCCCGATCGTGCGCTCCTTCCACCCTACCGCATCATCCCGGTCACGGTAATGGCAAACCTCAGCAATGGCGTGGTCAGGTACACCGATCAACCTCTTCCTCTCATGAGTGTTGAGAAGCGCCTCCGAGAAAAGCTGGAAACAACGCACCTGACACAGAGCATCGCAGTTATCGAGGAATGGTCGAAGCGTGATTCAGATCTGTCAGTTGTACTTGCACCGGAGTACTACCCGCACATCAAGAATGGCATCGATAGAAGCTTCAAGATCGAGCGTGCCTGGGGTAAGCATTCCGTTGGAGCGATGCTCCAGGTGGTGGTGGAGGTAAGGTCGCGACTCCTTGAGCTGGCTCTCGAGGTGTCAGATCGAATCCCCCTTGAACCGGAGCCAGACCGGATGAAACAAGTCTCGCAGGAGGTCTTAGTGTCAGAAGTGTTCAGGAATGCGGTGTTTGGCAGCAACACGACCATAGTTGTTGGTAGTGGCTCAATTCAGGGCGTGACCAACAGCATCGCAGTCAACGATCTGGAGAGTCTTGCGAAGGTGCTGCGGGCGCAACACGTTAGAGACGAGGACATTCATGAGCTGCGCCAGGCGATCGTAGCCGACGCAAACACTGACGATGTTCGAACTAGAATGCTCGGACCGGCTGTCAGAGGTTGGATAGCCGCAATGGTAAAGAAGGCGGCCGAAGGAGCCTGGGACGTAGGGGTTGCGGCCGCAGGCGGACTTCTAGGCAGCGCGATCAGCGCCTACTATGGGTTCGGTGGGGCATAACCCCTCCACCGAGCGGACGTGTTACAGCGGGCTTCACCCGCCTCCACACGCCGCTCATGCCAAACGTTGGCCGTCATGAATGGCGATGAGCGATGGGCGGCACTGACTGCCCTTGACGAAGAACTGCTGAAGGGCGGGGTGATCCTGTCCGAATGGTGCTGCTTCATTGTTCGCGAGGCGGATATTGCGTACGTGGGGGGCGCGCATCTCGCGTCAATCCTCACGGCTGTCTCTGGAATAGAGACTTACCTTCGGTCTGCGTGTTCGGAACCCGGGAGGGCGCGCCTCATCGATTTGATAGACCGCGCTTCACTCGACAACGGACTGAAGGAGGACCTTCACAGGTTGCGAAAGTACCGCAACAAGTGGGTACACGTTGATGATCCATGGAATGACGAGAGTCTTCTTGATCAGCCCCGAGAGACCGCATACGAGCTCGAGCAGATGGCGTTCTTTGCTGCACGAGCGCTTCGAAGGACCATCTATGAGCACCAGTGGATGTGACCGATGACGGCCACCGCACGTATGCGCTTGATCGTCAACGGCGTGCTTCGCACCGCGGCACCGTCAGGTGATGCTTGCCCTGGGGCGTCATGAAAGCCGCTTCGGAGCCACGCAAGCATCACTTCCTACCGCAGTTCTATCTGCGAGGGTTCTCTGTCGACCGACGCGGCATCTTTCAGGTCGAGAAGTCGACAGGCCGTCACTATGGGTGTCAGATCAAAGACATTGCAGCGATCCGCGATTACCACGAGCTGGATGGAGAAGGCACTGACGATCCCTACCTCTTCGAAAAGAATCTGGCCGAGGCAGAGAGCCAGCAAGCCGATCAACTTCAAAGAACCCTAGCTGAAGGAATTGGACTGGAACACAGGCGGCTAAGTCTGCTTGAACTACTAGCAATCATGCGAATGCGGGTTCCGGCCGTGAAACAGCACATCGATCGTTCATACGGTTCGACAGTGCGAGCCACAGCACTCGCACTTCAAAGAGCTGGCCGCCTACCACTGCCACCGAAGGGGCTAGAAGATAAACTGCGCGTGGAGAACCTTGATATAAAAGTCCTGAACTGGAAGTGTCTCGAGGTGATGTTCAGAATGGGATCGAGCGACAAGGTGCTGCAAATATTTGCCCGCATGCGGGCCACTCTCTTTCGCGTCCCCGCTGGCAGTTGCTTTGTCACGTCAGATCAGCCAGTCGCTCTCTACCACCCCACTCTTTGGAAGAGCGCCTGCGGCGCGGGGCCAGGCACACCCGGTGTCGAAGTAAGCTTCCCTCTGTCCAGTCGCGTCCTTGTCATGCTTGACCATGTAGCTCAGCCACACTCTGAACGTGTCGCAACCTGCGCTGAGGTTGAGGAGTTCAACAGAAGAACGGTTGTCATGGCGCGGGAATACATCTACACGGGAGAATCACCGCAAAGTGCGTCCACTCTTGCTCAGATGAACTCAAGAGTCTTCGCCGGCTTCCGCCACGACGATATCGATGCCGGCAAGGAGTTCTTGCAGATACACCGTTTCATTCCTGTTGGTCCTGTGGCGCAAGCATGACGTCCAACCCATTCTTCCAGGGAACCGCCAGAAGCGTGCTTCGCCCGCGCGCTGGCGCCCTCTGAAGCTCATCGTTGGACGTCATTGTGGGCCACACGAGCTCGACGCAGGACTAGTGGATCGCTGCAATTCACTGTCCTTCCCCGCCAGCGGCGTATCAGGGTGGGCGCCTCGCTCGGTGCACCTGAGCTTTCTTGTGCTGCGAAGAGATCCCTTCGCTGCGCGTGTCGACCGAGCGAGCGCTCGGTCGCGAAGTTCGCTTGATTCGGTTACGCCGGAGCGCCATTCGCCGCGTCGCACTCGTCGCTTCGGAACCGACAGACCGAAAAGAAAAACAGCCCGGGCAACCGTGAGGTCGCACCGGGCCAATGGCAGTACATCAAGTACTTCGAACCGAAGACACCCCGACAGGGAGCATCCACTCGTTCACGCCGCTTCCGCGATCTCCTGCCACTCACCGGAGCCGAGTTCGATCAGCTTGCCGCCCAGCGCTTCGAGTTCCGTCGCGCGGTCGTAGTCCTCGACCTCCTGCGAGTAGTGCGTCACGGCGTTCACGACCCCGTAACCCGAGAGATCCCCTTCCCGGATCAGATGCCGCAGCACGCCACCACGCTCGGTGTCGTTCAACCCGTGACGATTCGCCAGCACAGCAACCGCCATTACCGGATCCCCCGACAGCGGGATCCCGCGAGCCCGACGCATCCTGTCCGCCACCTGCCGGAACGAGCTTGCCGAGCCTGCGGCCTCCGAGACGGCCGACTCCACCACGTCCCGCACCTTCATGAAGAAGGCCCGGTCATCGGCGGCGAGCGTGTCATCCCGAAAGACGGCCACCGGCTGTGAATCGGTCGCCAGGCTTCGACCCATATGTGTCTTGCGCAGGCCACGATCGGGAACGATCAGACCGTTCCGACACACTAGTCGAAACACCAGCGGCTGCACCGACAACGTGCCCTCGCCCACTTCCGAGTTGGTGATCATCACACCGGCCTGCACCACATCCCCGGGAACGATCTCCTCTTGGATCCGCGATGTCACCACCTTCAGGTACATCCGCGTCTGGGTGAGTTCGACCGACTCGAAGGTGGCACCCGGCAGCCGCTGCAGGATCGGCAGCACCGCTTCCGCGAGGTCGTGATTGTCGAGGCGACGATAGCGGTCGGACAGCACCGCGCGAACCTGACCGTCCAGTGTCCGGATCATGCGCCGGTCACCATCGGCCCCCAGCCAGGTGTTGACGTTGCGATCGAGCAGTTCCGGCCGCTCGGTGCGCATCCGTTCGAAGTACGCGAACGGGATCCTCAACTTGTCGGCGAGTTGCCGGCGGGCGAGTTCCGTGACACCGAACTCGCCACCGACACCACCACCGGTGATCCACATCGAGAGGACGCCGTCCTCGGCCGTGCTGCACCGGAGAAGCGACGACGGCACCACGAAATCCTGCTTGGAGCCGAGCTGCCGCTCCAGTTCGAGGGCCAGGTCCGACAGGGAACGTCCGTTCTTCATGACTGTGTCTCCGAGAATTGGCGGAGACGGCATCCCCCGACGGGATGACGCATCCCCGCCAGGGTGAAGGAAGCGGTCCGGTGATCCGGACCGCATTCCAGGCGCGACGATGATCACGCCCTCACGAATCGCCGCCGGTCGACAACACCGGCGACGGCACCACGACAGCTACAGCAGACCGCGTTCTGCGAACGACACCGCGCCTGTACCCGCCACGACGAAGTGATCCAGGACCGCCACATCCACCAGCGCCAGCGCCAACTTCAGTGCCTTCGTCAGCGCCTGATCGGCGTGACTGGGCTCTGCGACACCCGACGGATGGTTGTGGGCGAAGATCACCGATGCCGCATTGAGCGCGAGCACCCGCCGCACGACTTCCCGGGGATACACGCTCGTCTGGGTCAAGGTTCCCTGGAACAACTCCTCGGACGCGATGACCCGGTTCTGCGCATCCATGAAGATCACGACGAAGACCTCCCGCGTCCGACCCGACAGCGTCAGGAGGAGGAACTCCCGAACGCGGTCCGGTTCCGTCAGGACATCCCGGGTCCCGAGCGTCTGCAGCAGCGAGCGCCGCATCAGTTCGGCCGCGGCCCGTACACGAGACTGCACCCACTGCCTCGTGGGTCCAGTGTCGGTCGCCTCGTCGAGCAGCGCCGAGAGACTCCCGCCGGCCTCCTGGAGATACCAGTCGGCCACGGCACTCCCGACGATGAGTCCCAGGACTTCCACATCCGACATGCCTTCGATGGTTCTACTCATGGTGTTCTCCTGCATGGACGATGCGGGGAACACCGCGCCCCCAGGGGAACGAGATTCCCCGAGGGTTGAACGAGTGAGCCGGACCGCCCCTGCTGAGCGGACGTCCGGCGCGAGATGAAAGAAGAACGACTGCAGATCACGAACACCGACGTCGGCAGCGACTGCCTGGCGCACGAGATCCGCGGATGCACAGGGACCACACCCGCGAAGCGATTGCCACGACCTGCGACAGGACGATCATCAGGACCACGAGCTTCGGATCGCGGATGACGTTGAAGAGAGCGGTACGCATGAGGCCTCCTGAGATGCAAACAGGGAGACCTCGCCCCGGGAGGGAGAGACTCCCCTCGGGGTGGTGGACGTGTGTCACGGAAAAGCGTGACGCGAACGTGTGACGGAAACCTGCAACGGCACGACACTCAGGCGTCGGTGTCGTCCTCGCCGTTGACGCTGGTGGGCGTCGGCAGGCTCACCGGCTCGCCATTGACCCTGGCGAACTTGATGCGCAGCAGCCGACCCTTGAGACTCACGCCGGTCTGTCCCTTCTTCTCGCCCTTCTCGAAGACGAAGGTTTCGGGATAGATGTCGGCAATGCGGAATCCGACGAGGACCGTGCGCTCGGCCGTGACGTCGGCCTCGAGCAATTGCACGATCTTCTTCGCATCCGCGCCGCTGACCCGGCAGTCGAACTTGGTGTAACCGAGATCCCCGACGTTGCCGCGCATGGCGGCGACCGTGCAGGCCAGGAACTCGGCCCCTTTCTTGGGCTTCACGGCCCGGACACGGTTGAGATAGCCGACACCATCGACCGTGAGATCGAAGAACGCCGACTTGGTGGACTGACCGCTCTGCTGGGACATGCTCGTCTCCTTTACACATGGACAGGAAGGACGGGGAACCATGCCCCTGCCGGGGAGTGGATTCCCCAGGCGGGTTGCGACTACGACGACTACCTCCGGACCTTGCGGTCGCCGGCTTGCGGGAGGTGATGCCGGTTTGTGCGTCCTTGCGGACGCGGTGCATGCGTGAAGTGCCTCCGTCGCGCCCACGAAGAAATCGGTGACCGCGGTACACCCTGCCCCGATTGGCCGCCATGCCGATGACGTGGCCACGGGGACTGCACTTTGCTCCTGGGAGAGACCGTCGGCATGGGCGCTGGTTCCACGTGAATCTCCGCTGACTTCGCGCGTATGTCATCTCCGGCGCGCGCCGTGAAGCGGATGCTCTGCACACCGCACTCCACGAGGAGACCGTCGAACCACACGTACAGATCGACGCTCACGCGATGGCGGTCACGCAGATACAGCATCCGTCGACAGGCGACGATCCGGAAGGCGCCGAAGCGGCCGGTCCAGCTTCCGCCACGGGCTGCATCGAGTACGGCATCGAGCGCGATCGCACGCACCATCCGGCACTCCTCCGCACGCGCGTGACGCTGGCAGGCGCGCATGATCAACCCTCCTCCGTGGCTGTCTCTCGCCGCGGCCGGAAGCGCACCTCCTCCACCCGCGCGAGCCCCAGGAAAACCTGCTCGGCCTCGACCTGCATGGCGCGACGTTCCTCGCCGGTGCCCGTGACCCGCCACTGGTGCTCGGCGAGCCGACCGATGACGTGGATCCGCGCGCCCTTGCGGATGAGCTGCGCCACCTCGGCGGGATGCCGGCCACCCCAGACGTTCACCTCCAGCCAGAAGCCTCCGCTCTGGACCCACTGCCCGCCCACATCCTTGTGGTACTCGTCGAAGAAGACGCGCAACTGGGCGAGCTGTCGCTCGGTCTCCCCCACCACCACGGTCCTCAGGAGCGGCTCCTCGCCGACATTGCCAGTACCTCGGAACTCGTTCGTCATGCTGCCTCCCTGCCCGTCCAGGGCATCCCGTTCCGCGTCCGGCGACATTGCCGGACGCGATCTCCGGCAACCGCACGGCACGGCGGCAGCGACGCCGCCGCTCCGTGCGCGCTGCCACGCAACACACCAGCGCCGTCCCGCGCTCGATCCGCGCGGTGCCGATCGGCCCCAACTCATGCAGACGCTCCACCAACCGCAGATGCCGCCACCGCGCCCAGATCCACGTCCAGAAGCAGACGGCGCTCCGCCTCGGTCAGCCGGATGCGCCGGCGCGTGTGCCGTGGCTGCAGGTTGCCGGTGAAGATGTCCCGGGGTACCGCGCCGAACAGCCGTGCCGCTGCCCTCACCCGCTCGCAGGCGGCTTCGTCCGCGTCTGGGAGATAGTCGCGGCGGGACAGCGCACGCAGCTCGTCGGTCACGAGGTACCGCTCCCAGCGGATCGGCTCCACGAAGAGCGCGCGAAACTCGCGACCGATCTCCCGGATGGCCGCCCGCCCCTCGTTCTCGCCGAGGCGGTCCTTGTGCATCAGCGTCCGCACGACGCGCACGAACCGGTCGAACTCGAGGATCGCCTCCGCAGCCGCGTAGCCGTAAGGGCTCCCGAAGCCGATCTCCACGTGCATCGGCTCGCTCGACGCCATGACCGCCAGCGACATCCCGCGCGTCACGAGCTCCTGCATCTCGGCCTCGCGGACCCGAATCGATCGATCGAGACGTCGGCGGACACGAGCGAGCCGCTCGTAGACACGCTGCAGGATCCAGTCGGCGTAGGGGTTGTCATTCGCGGAGAGGAGCCAGAGCATCTTCATGACCGATGCGAACCGGCGGCCGCCGGGAATCGGTGTGGTTCGTCGCGCAGGGTCCGCGCGCCGGCCGGTGAAGAGCTGCCAGGCCTCCCGCGTGTGCAGGGTCATCCTGTCCGGTACCGCATCGGTGAGGTACCCGGGATCGGGGACCTCGCGCTCGTGAGGTGCGTGAAAGGTGTTGCCTGGCTGTTCTGACGAACGGCCTGACGCTGCAGCTCGCGGCGCTTCATCGACCGCCACTTCGGAATGGATCTCGTGAGGATCAGGCATGGGGCACTCCTTCGGGTGGGACTTCGACGCATCGAACGATCCGGGCGTATTCACGGCGATGACAGGCAGACGACCGGAACGACGGGCGGAGGATCTGGAAGTGTTCGGGCGCTGGGTCACGATTCGTCCTTGCGCGCACGCTCACTGCCAAGCGTTGCGAGCAGTTGTCGGAGGACGGCACGACCTGCAGCTCGTTCAGCGTCGCGATCGATGGCACTGCGCGTACCCTGCTGACCGCGCCGTTGGTCGTCACGGCGAGACCGGATCGCTTGAAGATCGCGACGCCGACGACGATCGGCGCTGGCGGCGAGACCCGCCTCCGGGACGAAGCGGCCTTCGGCTGCGCGCTTCACCATGCCGTGCAGGTACGCGACGGGATTCGTACGGACTGCGCCAACCCGCAGGCGCGCATCGAGTTCGTCGAGAAGGGCCTGCGCCTGCGCGGGCCACGGTTCGACGAGACGCAGGATCGCGGCGCTTTCGTCAGCGGTCAGGCCGGCTGGGAGCACGAGCGCAGCGTTCGACTGACCGACTCCGCGGGCACCACCAGCGGTGGATTCGTAACGTGGTGTGCCGGATTCGTAACGTGGTGGTGTTGTAGTTGTAGTAGAAGTTCTTGTAATTCGTATATTAGGAACGGCGCTTTCGGCAAATCTGTGACGGCGGTTTCGGCAAATCTGTTTCGGCGCTTTCGGCAAAACAAGACTGCGGGATTCCCACATTCCTGATTCGCCGAAATGTGCAGGCCCGGTCGACTGCATTTCGGGGCCGGTTGGCAACGCCATCGGCGACGCGAGGATGCGCAGAAGCACCTCCAGCCGGACCCGCGCCACCAGTCGCGGCGGTGCGCCGACCAGGGACTCCTCCCAGATTCCCGCCCGGGCGAGATCGCGTCGGGTGGTCTCCTGCTCGCGCCGGTTGAGCCCGAGTTCCCGTTGCCAGAAATCGACCGAGCTGCCGATCCACGCCTCAGCATCGCGGTGCGCACGGAGGCGCGTGAGATGCAGCGCGCGGGAGAGCATCAGGCCCGCATGCACGCCGCCGCCGATACCCGCGAGGACGCGGTGATAGGCGAGCGACGGCCCCAGCAGTTCAGTCGCCAGCGTCGCATCGGTCCAGACTCGGGACTCGGCCTCGACGGATCCCATCCCGTCGAGGAGCAGATCCGCCAGGCGCTCGGCCCGCAATCGGAAGTGCAGCTTCGCGGGCAGACCCTCGCGACGCTCCTCGAGGATGGCGAGGTCGCGGAGCGCCGCACGGGCGCTCGCCTGTTCCTTGATGGACATGCCGGTCTCTCGCGCCCACTGGTCGCTCGTCTTCGAGAACCAGCCGGCCGCAGCCGCGATGTCCCGACCGTGTCGCGTCCAGTAGATCGCCTGGGACAGCAGCAGCGCCGCCTTCACGCTCTCGGTCACGTCCACCAGCCGGCGGTGGAAGGCGATGTGCCGGCCCAGCAGAGGCCAGACAATGGCAAGTTCGCGGTCCGCATCCCGCACCGCGGTGAGTCCTGTGGCGTTGAGAGGACGAGGGCTCTGCGGATTCATCGTCCGCCCTCGTTCATCGGACGTTCCGCATTGGCGCGCAGCGCCTGCCAGACCGACTCCGCCCGCACCCGGAACCAGAGCTTGGCCGGCATGCCGGCGCGGCGCTCCTCCAGGAAGCCGGCGCCACGCAGCGCCCGCCGGGCGGTCTCCTGCTCCCATCGCGAGAGCCCGGTCTCCTCGGTCCACTGGTCCTGGGATCGCGCGAACCAGCCTTCGGCGGTCTGCTCGACACCCTGCGAGATCCAGATCGCCTGCGACAGCATGAGTGCCGAGGTGACACCACCGGTGATGGGCACGAGGCAGCGATGGAAGCTCACCGGCAGATCGAAGACCTGCAGGAGCAGTTCGTTCGTGATCGATGGCCGTTCGAGGGCGTCGTGCTTCAACGATCGACCTCGTACTGGCGAACGATCAGTTCGAGCGCTTCGATCGGCCACTGCGGATAGCGCTGGTGCAACCGGTAGTACCGCATCCGCTGCATCGGCTCGTCGATGCCGCACCACGTCTGGTAGATGCACTCCCTCAGCGCCGGGGCGGGCATGGTGATTCGTCCCGACTGCCGGGCCACACCGCTTTCGTGGCGACGCGCGTGCGTCAATCGCCGGTGCACCTTGAAGAGCGCGCGCATCATCTGCCACGACGCACCGTGCCGGAGGAAGTACGCCTCCATCCACCGCGCATCCCGCGCGAGCAGCGCGGCGCGCAGATCGGCATCCAGCGATGGACCATCCACCTCCACGCCGATGGTGAGATGGCGCATGGCGGCGAGCGCCCCGAGATCCACCGCGGACAAGTCCCGCAGGATCGACACCTGATCGAGCTTCAGTCCCGCAGCGTGCACCTCCCACCCCGGACTGTGCGTGAGGCGCATGGCCACGTGCTGGAGCAGGAGCATGCGGATGTGAGGGTCGTAGAGCGGGAGCATCAGTCGTCCCCCGACGTCTCTGACGTGCGCCTGGCAAGCGCGATATCGCGGGCGGCCAGCAGCACCTGCCAGCCCGCCTCCGAGACGGGATCGTTAGCGTCCACAAGCCATCGCAGGAGCTGCGCACTGGAAGCCTGCTCGACGAATTCAAGCGTGGGAGGCGACCCTGCCTCGTTGGGGCGGCCATCGACGTGGCTGACAACCTCGGCCACCAACTGGAGAATCTCCCGGACATTCCTGCTCGCACCTTCCGTCTCGGATGCGCTGCCATCGCTTCCGCCCAACCAGGTGACGGTGAGCCCGTTGCCCTCGGAGACGCACAACCGGGTCGCGAGACCGGCGACTTCGACCAGGTTCGTCACGCGTGACCGCAGTACCGACAGTCCCGCCAAAACGTGGGCCGGTGGAGCAGCGGGCGTGCTGTCGGTGGCGGCAGTGCTCGAAGCCCCAGGTGGGTTGCCATCGAAGACGGACACCTGGGCGTCGTGCGCCACCTCGTTCGAGTTCTCGGCATCCGGCACCGGTTCCGGCGCCTCCTCGGCATCGGCCGGCGCATCCATCGACCGGAGCGCGCGGGCCAGCGCGTTGGCCGGGACGCCGAGCCGCCGCGCAAGCGCCACTTCGCACGATCGCAGAAGCTCCTCCGCGCTGAACGCTATCGTCCTCCCGCGGGTCCGGATCACGGTACCGACGAACACCGGCTCAGCGATCTCTTCGTAGAAGGCGTCTCGATCCATGCCGGCATGGGTCCGCGCGTAGCGCCGAATCTGGTTCAGGCGGGGCTGGATCGTCTTGACGTGGAGTCCCGTCAGTTCCGGAATGCCTTCCCCCAGCGTCTGAAGCCGGGCCGTCGCGAACCGGTAGTGCGCGAGCGTCGCGATGTTCACGGGCAGTCCGAGCGCCCGGATCGCTTCGTCGAGATCCCGAACGGTGAGGGCGTGACCACGCTGCTCCTCGAGATGGGCCTCGAGCCGCATGACGCCGCAGGCCTTGTCCCAGAAGGTCATGCCACCGCGCTGCTCGTTCTCGGAGAGATGGGCCGCCAGCACATGCGTCTCGGAGACCCACGGCCGGAAGAGCACTGTCATGCGACGGAAGCGTACGTCCCCCGTCTCGGCCCAGAGCTGGCGGATCGCCTCCAGCCGGGTGTTGCCGCCCGCCTCCACGATGAAGTGCTTCTCGCCGGGACGGCGCGTGACGGAGAGCGGACTGCGGATGCCGCTCGTCCGGATGGACGCCTTGATCTCCTCGAACTTCGCGTTCGCGGATCGGCGTGGATTGCCCTCAAAGGGGCGAATCTCCTCGACGTCGATCTCGATCGGGCATTCGACGCGGGGATCGGCATGATCCGGAAGCGCACGCGAGCGGGGGGCGGGATTGCCGACATCGAGCGCTGCCACCACCAGTCGCCGTCGTTCGTCGACAGGGACGCGCCGTGGCGGCCGCATCACGCCCTCGGCGTTGTCCGCGTTGTCCGAGTCGTCAGGGAGGCGAACGCTCACGCCGCCCCCGCCGCGTCGCGATCACCATCGACGAGAATGCCCTGCAGACTCGGGATGAGCTCCCAGGCCAGCCGATGCATGACGCTGTAGGCCGAGGGCATGACACCGTCTCGCCGCCGCTCGTACCTGTGCACCGGCATTCGGGATGTGGCGGCTTCCTTGTACGCCTTGGCCTGGGGGACCACCGTGTCCAGCACGGACACCCTGCTATCGCAGCGGGAAAGGTCCTCGTAGATGCTGCAGGCGATCATGCGTGCATCGACCGTGCGATCCTGCCGGTAGATCAAAGCCCTGAGCGGTGCGGGCATCGCACCCAGTGCCGCGCCGGGTGCCAGTCGCTCGAGCAGTTCCATCGTCCCATCCCGGAACTCGCGCGCGGACAGGATCTCCGGAGTGATCGGCGAGATCAGAACATCGGCGGCAAGCACCGCCGCATCCTGCAGCGGCCCCACGGCGCCAGGCGTGTCGATCAGCACGCAGTCGTAGGCATCGACCACGGCCGGCGCCTTCAGCGCCATTCGCAGGCGGACACCTCGATCGATCCGGTTGAGCAGCCAGTGGGGCAGACGCCCCTCCGGATCGTCGGAGACGACGATGTCGAGGTTCCGATACATAGTCGGCGTGATGCACGCCGGCGTCACCTCGCCGCGCACGATGACTTCGGTCAGTCCCGCGTCGGGACGAAGCGCCGCGAGGGGGAAGTACTTCGAGAGCGACGGCTGCACGTCGGCATCGACGAGCAGCACCCGCAGCCCGAGGTCGGCCAGAAGTCCGCCGAGGTTGGCCGTCAGTGTCGTCTTGCCGACACCGCCCTTGGTGCTCGTCACGGTGAACTTGATCATCGACGGATCCGCGCAGTGGAGTACACAGTGCGTGATACGTAATCCAGCGGTGAGTTGTCCGGTCGGCCAAAAAACGCCGTCCGTCGACCTACTCGTCCAGGTAGTCGCCGAGGCCGACCTCGGCGAACACCGCACGGATTCGCTGCAGTTCCCTGTAGAGCACGCCGCGGGGAATCCCTAGCTTCAAGGCGACATCCGCCGCGGACAGATCGGCCTCGGCGAGAAGCCCGCAAAGGTAGATCTGATGCGGTGCCAGCCGTGCCATCGCGCGCCGCAGGTCGATCCGCATATCCTGGATGCCACGGGTGCGCCTGACGTCATGCGTGCAATGGGACCGATCGTCGATCAGGTCGTGGAGCGTCGCCGCGTTCTCGCCGTCTGCCAGAGGCGCATCGAGCGAGATGGCGTCGAGGTCACCCGCGCGATTCGCGGTCTCGTATTCGCGGATGAGATCACCGAGACGGTTGCGTACGACCTGCGCCAGATAGGCGATGGGCGGGCGCCCGGCGTGCGGTCGGAACTGCTCCCGGACCTCGACCCAGTGCGTCATGCACTCCTGGCAGAGATCGTCGATGTCGTCCCGCATCAGACTCCGTGCGCGGCGGCGATGCTGCATAACCACCTTGCGCACGACCACCATCTCCCACTTGTGGAGACCCTTCTTCTTGTCGAAAGCCATGCGGCTCTCCCTCGAATGCGCCTCCGGACGGTTGTTCTTGTGGCTGGAGCGGGTGCCGGTGGCGCTGCGCTGGCATCGGGTATTGGGATGCCGGCGTTCAAGTTCTCAGAACGGATGAGCCATGACGCCGCCATCACCAATTGAGCAACCCGGAGCACCGAGAAGTAGCGTCAGATGCAACTTTCCGGGGCCTCGAATCCAAGCCGCGCTACGACACAGGGGCTCGAAGTGAGTGCACCAGAATTCATGTCTTTGTCATTCCGCTACTTCACCAACTCGCATGCCGAAGCCGTTTCTGCACCCATCAGCCGAAAGCCGTTAGCAGTGCTAACACGGTCCGCCGAGCGGCAGGTCTGCAGCGTGAGTACGGCCAGGTCAGCCAACTGCGGGGATGCGAATCACCGGCAGGCCCTCGGTCTGCGACCCGGTGGGTGTTGCACTGTTGCAGCGTTGCGCCGGGGGATACCACCCCCTCCCCCCCACACTCACCGGTGACGCCCTCCATTGACCTCACGGCCGCGCGAGTCCGCCGCAGCGTCAGGCGAACGCGCCCCGACCTGCAGAGACATCACCCCCCGGATGTCGTCCCACGTTCCGCAGCAACGAGTACGGCCTGCTCCATCGCAGGTTGAAGCGCCGACCGGATCGCGACCACGACGTCCATGAGGGACACGACAGCCAGCTCGTTCTTGGCCAGGAACCCCTTCCAGAGGGCCTGACGCGAAGGGTCGGATCCGAACTCGTCGGACAGGCCGACTGGCACAACCACCGGGACAACCGTCGAGCGGCGGGTGAACGTTGCCGCGATGGCCCTCGCCAACGTTCGACGATTCAACTTCTCCCGTTCCAGGAGCACCCAGAGGTCGAGGTAGTCCTTCATCCTGGTGTTGGCCATCCCGATCGACGCGATCGCATGAAGCTTCTCCGCGATGACCGTGTAGACCGGATACGTCCGCAGCCGCGGCGCCGGGAAATCGCTGAGCAGGACCGGGTACGTCGCGTGAACAGGCCCCGGCGTGACGGCATCGCCAAAGCCGACGTCCACCTGGGTCCGGCACCGCGCATTCGCCAGTTCGCTGCTGATCATGACTCTGACGCCCGAGTACCGCGCGTCCCTCCGAATCGGCTCGACGGTGACGCTCTCTGAATCGAAGACGATGGCATCGTCGACGGTGACGGAGGCGATCTGCCGAAACGTCTGCAGGATGGAATCGAGATCGTCCCGGGTCGACCGGTGCGGCATGTCGTACCAGAGCGTGAACAGCAACGCGCCCTTGAGCAGGAACCGGTCGGCGTGCTCCGACTGGCTCAGCCGGTACAAGAGCCGCTCCAGAGCGAAACGCACCAGCACCTGGTTGAAGTCCGCGCCCTGTTCCTTGGCGATGTTGAGCAGACGCGCACGGACCGAGGCGCCGAGATCCTTGCTCATCCGAGTGCCTCGAGATACGGACGCATCACGTTGGCGACCCTGCAGATCTTCGCAAATCGCCACAGATCATCGGCCGTCGCCTTGCCTGTCGAACGAGCCGCCTTGAGTGCCTCCAGCGCCACGTCCAGTCCGATCTTGTTCCGATACTTGAAGCAATCGGCCACGGTCTTCGCGACGCCATACACACGCAGGGAGACGCTGTCTCGTTCGATGATCTCGACACCTTCGACATACGCGTCGCCACTGAACTGAATCATTCTGATGGGCGGGTACTCGATCTTCGGGGCATGGCTGCCGCGCGGCATCGCGATCCATACCTGCCTCGGCAGCTGGGTCGTCAGTTCGTGAACCTGGAGAGCCGTCAGGAGGCAGAACACCGCTCGCGGAACCTTGATCGCAAGCAGCTCCAGACTATCCACTTCCGTCGGCAGTCGACCAGACGCTCGGTAGAGACCTCGGCCGACGCGCTCGACCCTTCCATCCGCTGCGAGTCTCGTCAGAACGACGCTGGGAATGCCTAGATCCGCGAGATCCTTCGGGCGCACCATGCCTCTGCTCTGCACGAGCCCCAGGACGCGTTCGGTTTGGGTTGTGGTGTCCATGTATCGATCGGATGTTTCTAATACTTTCCATTTATTCATAAATAGCGTGCATTTACAACATCCCGACGCCTTGTGCCATTTGGTCTCGTCGCAGGCGACCGCGTACCGATGAAGCGAATGCTGTTAGCACTGCTAACAACCGATGGGGCGGCGAGACCTTCGGAAGGATCGCCAGTCGCCCAGACCCCGGGCGGCTTATAGGACGCCCCGACAGATGCCGGGCCCTTCATCGTCAGGACTTCGCGTCCGTCGATCAATCGAGCAGAAGGCGCGACCCACGTCGAGACCCTGCGCTCAGACTTATCCACGGCCGTGCGGGCGGCGCCTCTCACGCACGCAACGCGCGGCGGTGGGGAAGCAGCCATCCCCAACCGCATCCGGCTGTCTGAGCTCGATCCCGGTACACCGCACAGCCGGTAGAAGCGGGCGAGACCCAGGGCTCGTCTCGTTGCTCGAATTTCGAAGCAGCGGACAAACGACTGCTGGATTACGTATCTACATGCTGCGGCACCTCGTTGACCGCATGCGAAAGCACGCCGGACGAATCGGGCGTGCAATCAGACGAGGTGAACTGCCTGCATCCATCCGTAGTGCAAGGACGACCACAGATATTGTTCCGCGAATCGAATGACCGATCTTCAGACGGGATAAGACCATGACCAGAATGCTCCTCTCCGCCATCGAGGCCGCCCAGGCGCTCGGAATCTCCGAGCGTCTGTTTCATGAACTCAGGCACACGGATCGGTTTCCGGCACCGGTACTCCTTAGCGAACGCTGCGTGAGATGGCGGCACGACGATCTCGCGAAATACAGCGTGGCACCGCCGGCAGCCCAGGCGATCGTCACAGCACAGTCCAGCGAAGAACTGATGGGCCAGGATGTCCAGCCCTGAGTCCCCACGGTCGCGCGGCGCCGCAGTGTCGGCTGCCGCATGAGGTCGGAGGGATTGCACCGGCTCGATAGGGACAGGAGTCACGTGCTGCCCCTGCAATGAGAGCCCATGCCAATTGTCGAACTGAATGCGAGGGTACAGATGAAGCGCGGAGCTCAGATCACTCAGCCAGCCAGGGAGGCCTTCGTCACGAAGACGAAGATCGTCGCAACTGCGTCGGATGCAGCCGTCTTTCGCGAGGCGGTCCGAGCAGAAGAGCCGCTCGGCGCCTTCGATGCGCGAGCGGTCAGGGAGTTGTACCAGGCAGCCCCCGCAAACATCAACGGGCTGCGGCGTACGATCCGCCGCAGCCAGCTACGCCAGATCGTCCCGCTAGCCGATTCAACCATCTACGAATTGGAACGCCGTGGAGCATTCCCGAAGAGGTTCTTCCTTACCGCGCGCTGCGTGGTTTGGGACTTGCGAGAAATCCTGGCCTGGGTCGAGGAGCGCAAGAGGGAATCAAGCGCGGCGCCGAGGAAATGCGCGCCAGTGCCCGATGTGCGTCAGCGCAAGCGCCGGCAGGTAAGAGGTTCACCGGCTTCATAGCGAGTGACAATGCCCGCAAGACATCGTGTCGGTGGAAGTGAGGCCTCAGAATCCTGCTCGTGACGCGATTGCGTTGCCGCGTGGTCGCGCCTGCGGGTCTGCCGAACGCGCGGGTCGTTCGCGCTTCCATCGAGATGCGCGCTGAGGCCCCAGCAGCAATGCTCAGATTGGCGCGGAAGTTGTCACCGCCTTCATGACCGACGGCATCAACGTCAACGTGTGCGACTTCCCCGCCACCCAGGCGTCAATCATGTCTGCCCATTCCTGCAGCATGTGACGCCGCTGCTCACCGTACTCGGCCTTGTTGTAGACGCCACGCGATGACCGTCCGTCTTCGTGAGCCAGGCACTTCTCGATCCAGTCGCTGTTGAAACCCAGTTCGTTCAGGATGGTGGAGCCCGTACGGCGCAGGTCGTGCACAGTGAACGGTTCCAGGGGAAGTTTCGCTTCCTTAGCCTTCTCGGCAACGACTTGAGTGACGCGGTTCAGTGTGGCCTTCGACATACAGCGGTCAGCATCGTAGCGCGAAGGCAGCAGATACCTCGAACCGCTGGCACAGGTTCGCAATGCAACCATGATGTCCAGCGCCTGCTGAGAGAGGTACACGTTGTGAGCCTTGGCCCCCTTCATCCGGCTTTTCGGAATGGTCCACAGGGCGTTCGCGAAATCGACTTCATCCCATGTTGCCTCGATCAACTCGCTCTTGCGAACGAGCGTCAGCAAGATCAGACGCAATGCCAAACGGATGGTCGGGAGCGTGGCTGTGGTGTCCAGCACCCGATGCATGATGCGAATCTCGGACGGCGACAGTGCGCGATCCTTCGGCACGAAGGTGGCGATCGACGATGGGCCAACCTCGTCCGCAGGGTTCGACGCCTTGTCGCCATGAAGGGCCGCGAATCCGAACACCAGCTTTACGATGTCGCGGACATGCACGGCCGTCGCTGGTGCGCCGCGCGCCTTGACCTTTGCACACACGTTGCGCAGATCCTCCGGCGAGATCTCGGCCATTAACCGGTTTCGGAACACCGGCAGGATGTCCCGATCGATGATGCTCTTGCGCATCGACTTCGTGCTTTCCGCCATCGTGGCCTCTTCTAGCCAGCGACCGACGAACTCTCCGAAGGTCTTCGCCGTGGCCACCCTGCGCTTCTCGCGCTGCTTCTCCTGGCTGGGGGATCGGCCCGCGGCGATCGCCGCGCGCGCTTCGGTACAGCGCTCCCGTGCCATCAGCAGAGAAATACCACCCTTCGGTCCATAGCGACCGATCGTCAACGTCTCCCTCCGGCCGTTAAGCCGATAGTCGAGACGAAAAGTGATCGTGCCTCGCGGGGAGACGGTCACGTACATCCCGTCCCGATCCGCAATCTTGAAGGTGGTGGCCTGGGGCCTGATGCCTCTGAGCGTGCCATCGGACAGCATCGGTGGTTCCTCCTATTGGAGAAATTTTACCGTCACGATTTTTCAGCCGCTACACAAAATATAAGATACTGATCCACAAACAATTTATCGGTCTTTTTTTACCGTCACACCCCAAGCATTGCTGACGGTAAAATTTTCGGACGGTGGTGGCGCCTGCTTTTTACCGTCCGTTTTACCGTCAACTTGGAAGGCACCCCCTCGATAGATGCCGATAGATCTCGATAGACGATTTTCCTCGTAAACAATTACTTGGTGTATTTTTCAAAAGCCATCGATACACCTCGAAAGGCGCCGATTCATTCCCACTCGATCGTCGCCGGCGGCTTCCCCGAGATGTCGTACACCACTCGATTGAAACCTCGGACTTCATTGATGATCCGGTTGGATACCTTCGCGAGCAGGCTGTGCGGTAGTTCCGCCCAGTGCGCGGTCATGAAGTCCTCGGTCTGCACGGCGCGCAGAGCGACGACGTGCTCGTAGGTGCGGCCGTCGCCCATCACGCCCACGGACCGCACCGGCAGGAACACGGCGAATGCCTGTGACGTGCGGTCGTACCAGCCGCTCGCACGCAGTTCTTCGATGAAGATGGCGTCGGCGCGGCGCAGCAGATCGGCGTACTCGCGCTTGACCTCGCCGAGGATGCGCACGCCGAGGCCGGGGCCGGGGAATGGGTGCCGGTAGACCATCTCGCGCGGGAGACCGAGTGCCACGCCGAGTTCGCGGACTTCGTCCTTGAAGAGTTCGCGGAGCGGTTCGAGCAACTGCAGGTGGAGCGTGTCGGGCAGTCCGCCCACGTTGTGGTGCGACTTGATGTTGTGGGCCTTCTTGGTCTTGGCGCCAGCGGACTCGATGACGTCCGGGTAGATGGTGCCCTGCGCCAGCCACTTCACGTTCACGAGCTTCGCGGATTCGCGCTGGAAGACGTCGATGAAGATGCGGCCGATGATCTTGCGCTTCGCTTCCGGATCGGTCACCCCCGCGAGCGCGCCGAGGAACTCGTTGGAGGCATCCACATGAATGACCTTCACGCCGAGGTGACGACCGAAGGTCTCCATCACCTGCTCCGCCTCGTTCAGGCGCAGCAGGCCGTTGTCGACGAAGACGCAGGTGAGCTTCTGCCCGATGGCCTTGTGGATGAGCGCCGCGGCCACGGAGGAATCGACACCACCCGACAGGCCGAGCAGCACTTCGTCGTCACCCACTTGCGCGCGGATCCGGCCCACGGCTTCGTCCACATAGGCGGGCATGGTCCAGTCGACGCCGATCCCGCAGATCTCGTGCACGAAGCGCGAGAGGATCGCCTTGCCCTGGCGCGTATGCGTCACTTCGGGGTGGAACTGCACGGCGTAGAGATGCCGCGATTCGTCGGCCATGCCGGCGATGGGTGTCGCGGCGTTCGACGCGATCACCTTGAAGCCCGGTGGCAACTCGGTCACCTTGTCGCCGTGGCTCATCCAGACGTCGAGGAGCCCGTGACCTTCTTCATTGACGCGGTCCTGGATCTCGCGGAACAGAAGCGAATGGCCGCGCGCGCGGATCTCGGCATACCCGAACTCGCGGGTCTTGCCGTTCTCGACGGCACCGCCCAGCTGCGCCGCCATGGTCTGCATGCCGTAGCAGATTCCCAACACCGGTACGCCGAGCGAGAAGACCTTCTGCGGCGCGCGCGGCGTGTCGTCTTCGGTCACGGACGACGGCCCACCGGAAAGGATGACGCCGCGGGCACCGAAGGCCTCCACGAACTCGTCGGAGACGTCGAACGGATGGATCTCGCAGTACACGCCAGCCTCGCGCACGCGCCGGGCGATGAGCTGCGTGTACTGGGCACCGAAATCGAGGATGAGGATCTTGTCGTGCATGGCGGGGCCTGGCGGAAGGCGCGGCGGACGCTCAAGGCGAACGCCGCGCGAAGTTCGAGAGAGGTGGACTGCGGGCACCACACGACGCTGGCGGAGATCGCCCGGGAGAACCAGGCCCGGAAGACCCGGGATCAGTCACCCGGCGGGACCTACTCCACCCGATAGTTGGGCGCTTCCTTCACGATCTGGACATCGTGCACATGGGACTCCTTCACGCCCGCCGAGGTGATCTCGACGAACTGCGCGAACTCGCGCACCGCATCGACCGATGGGCAACCGAGGTAGCCCATCGAGGCGCGCAGCCCACCGACCAGTTGGTGGATGACGGCACTGACCGGGCCCTTGTAGGGCACGCGCCCCTCGACGCCTTCGGGCACCAACTTGTGGGTACCTTCGGCGGCATCCTGGAAGTAGCGGTCGCTGGAGCCCTGCTGCATGGCACCCAGGGAACCCATTCCGCGATACGACTTGTACGAGCGCCCCTGATACAACTCGATCTCGCCCGGCGCTTCTTCCGTGCCAGCGAACATGCCGCCGAGCATCACGGAATCAGCCCCCGCGGCGATGGCCTTGGCGACGTCGCCGGAGTAGCGGATCCCACCGTCGGCAATCATGGGAATCCCCGACCCCTTCAGACCCTCGACGACGTTCTGGATGGCGGTGATCTGCGGAACGCCGACCCCGGCCACGATACGCGTCGTGCAGATCGAGCCTGGACCGATGCCGACCTTCACGCCGTCAGCGCCGGCATCGACCATCGCTTTCGCAGCGGACGCGGTGGCGATGTTGCCGCCGATCACTTCGAGCTGCGGGAAGTGCTTCTTGACCCAGCGCACGCGGTCGAGCACGCCCTGGGAATGTCCGTGTGCCGTATCGACAACGATCACGTCGACGCCGGCATTCACGAGGGCTTCGACACGTTCGTCCGTCCCTTCGCCCACACCGACGGCAGCACCGACACGCAGGCGACCGAACTGGTCCTTGCACGCGTTGGGATGCTCGGAGGACTTCAGGATGTCCTTCACGGTGATGAGGCCCTTCAACTCCGACGCGTCGTTCACGACGAGCACGCGTTCCAGGCGGAACTTGTGCAGCAGCGTCGTGGCCTCCTCGAGGGAGGCACCTTCCTTGACGGTGACTAGGCGCTCCGCGGGCGTCATGATGTTCCGCACGGGCTGGTCGAGATTGGTTTCGAACCGCAGATCGCGGTTGGTGACGATACCCACGACCTTGCCGCCCTGCACCACCGGCAGCCCGGAGATCCGATACTGGCGGCTGAGCGCGAGGAGATCTCGAACGCTCATGTCGGGCGCGACGGTGATCGGGTCCTTCACGACGCCGCTTTCGAAACGCTTCACCTTGGAGACCTCGGCCGCCTGCTGGGCCGGCGTGAGGTTCTTGTGCACGATCCCGATGCCGCCTTCCTGTGCAATGGCGATGGCAAGTCTGGCTTCGGTGACCGTGTCCATGGCCGCGGACAGGAGCGGGATGTTGAGTTCGATCAGGCGGGTGAGGCGGGTCTTGAGCTGCACGTCCTTGGGCAGAACGGCCGAGTGGGCCGGAACGAGCAGTACATCGTCGAAGGTCAGCGCCTTCTGGATCACTCGCATGTTTATGATCCTGAGCAAAGAACCTATTATAGGTCACACCCCTCGGCGCACGTAAGCGGGATGCCGCGCTGGGCGTTGCCCCGGGGCCACTCGCCAACTCGACGCCCGCTGTCGATCCGCCCCCCTGCTCCCATGCCGCTTCGAACCGTCGTCGTCTTCACGGCTGCAGTCGCCCTCGCGATTGCCGATGTTCAGGCATCGGAAGCGCCGGAGGATCTTCTGGGTCAGGCCGAGATGGCTGTGGCCGAAGCCCGTTCGAAACAAGCCCTGTGGCTGGAGAGCGCGCGCGCCCTTGCCGCTGCTCGGGCGGCGCTGGCCCGTGGGGACACCGACGAAAGCGTTCGCTACAGCCGACGGGCTATCGAGCTGTCGGAACTCGGGATGCTGCAGCGGGAAGGGGGAACCGGTCCGGCCGCTTCCCATACCAGGAGAGATCGATGAGACGGATTGCATGGTGCATGGGCGCGGTACTCGCGCTGACGACGGGGGCCGCCTCAGCGGAGATCTGCCGCTGGAAGGATGCGAACGGTCGGACGCAGTACTCCGACACCCCGCCGCCTGGGGTCAAGTGCGAAGGAACGATCAGCCGGCCGTCCTCGCCCCCGGCCGCCGGGCCTGCGGGTGGCAGCGATGCGGCGGCGGGCCCGAAGACCTACCAGGAAAAGGAAATGGAGTTTCGGAAACGTCGCCTCGACCAGCAGGAAGCGGCAAAGAAGGCTCAACAGGAGAAAGAACAGGCGGCCGCCAAGAAGGCCACTTGCGAAAGCGCGCGCAACCGTGTGGCCGGGCTGCAGTTCGGCGGGCGCGTGGCAAAGTACGATTCGAAGGGCGAGATCATGTTCCTGGACGAAGCCGACATCGCCCGAGAACTGGCCGACGCCCAGCGAACCGCGGAGCAGGCCTGCCGATAGTCCGTGGGCTGCGGCCCACGAACCGCGGAGCCGCCAGGCTTCATCCCTTTCGGCGCCGTACCTGTTCGCGTCGCCTGCGCGCGTCCTTCGGGTCGGCCGTGAGGCGACGCAGGAACTCCACGCGGTCGCCGTCCTGGAGTCCGGTCTCGGGGCCGACCAGCCTGCCCCAGACACCGATATCGTTTCGATCGACCTCGTTCATCGCATCGACACCGAGCACTGCCTCCGCAGCGGAGATGGCCTCTGCGACGGTGGCACCGATCGGCAGAGAAATCTCGCTCATCCACTGGCGCGTTCGGGTGGCGTAGACCAGCTCGACGGTGATCGCCGTGGGCTTCACGGCCGTCGGTACACCTGTTCGGCCCGCGTCACGAACGCATCGACGAAGGTCCCGGCGATGTGATCGAACACGGGGCCCACAAGCTTCTCCAGCAGACGGCTGCTGAACTCGTAATGCAGGCGGAACTCCACCTTGCAGGCATCGTCGCCGAGCGCATGGAACTGCCAGGTCCCGTCCAGCTTCTTGAACGGGCCCTCGACGAGCCGCATGTCGATGCGATTCGGCGGCGCGTTCAGATTCTCGGTCGAGAAACTCTGGCGGATTCCCTTGAAGTCGATGGTGATGGCAGCCCGGGTGCTGCGGTCGTCCCGTCCGTGCACGACGGTGCCGCCGCACCACGGAAGGAATCGCGGATAGTCCTCGACGCGGTCCACCAGCGCGTACAGCTGCTCGGGCGTGAAAGGGACGAGAACGGAACGATCGATGTTGGCCAAGATGAGACGCGGTTGCAGAAAGTGGCAGACGAAACCCGTGGAGACGGGCGCGGGCGATAGAATACCGCTCCATTTCCCGTCTGCCACGGCCCCATGAGTCTCGCCCAGAACAAGAAGGCCTTCCACGACTACTTCATCGAAGAGCGATTCGAGGCCGGCATCGCCCTCGAAGGGTGGGAGGTCAAGTCCATCCGGGCCGGTCGGGTGCAGTTGCAGGAGGCCTACGTGATCCTCCGACACGGCGAGGTGTATCTCGTCGGCGCCCACGTGAGCGCACTGCCGACGGCCTCCACCCACGTGATCCCCGCGCCCATCCG
This sequence comes from Betaproteobacteria bacterium Ga0077532, assembly GCA_001464895.1. Classification (GTDB taxonomy): domain Bacteria; phylum Pseudomonadota; class Gammaproteobacteria; order Burkholderiales. The sequence continues at coordinate 53,155 of LNEE01000006.1, read as the reverse complement.
GTCACGCAAGCTCCTGCTGCACGCGGAGGAGATCAGCAAGCTCATCGGTCAGGTGGAGCGCGCGGGTTACACGCTCGTTCCGCTGGACCTCCATCTGACGCGCGGCCGAATCAAGCTGTCGATCGGCCTGGCCAAGGGCAAGAAGCAGCACGACAAGCGCGAGGCCGAGAAGGAACGCGAGTGGAAGGTTGAACAGCAGCGCATTCTGAGGAACAACAACCGGGGCTGAGGGACACCCCGGTCGCCGGTAGCCGGCGCGATCAGGTGTAGCGCAATCCCATCGCCTCGCGGACCTCGCGCATGGTCTCCTGCGCAAGTTCACGGGCCTTCTCGTTACCTTCCGCAATGATGTTGCGCACCAGCGTCGGGTCTTGCAGGTAGGCCTGGGCGCGTTCGCGCATCGGACGCTGCTCCTCCAGCACCGAGTCGATCACGGGCTGCTTGCACTCCAGGCAACCGATGCCCGCACTGCGACAGCCCTTCTGCACCCACTCGCGCGTCGCGTCGTTCGAATACACCTGATGCAGTTGCCACACCGGGCACTTCTCGGGTTCGCCAGGATCCGTCCGCCGGACCCGCGCCGGATCGGTCGGCATCGTGCGGATCTTCTTCGATACGCTGTCGGCGTCTTCTCGCAGCGTGATCGTGTTGTTGTACGACTTCGACATCTTCTGGCCGTCGAGACCGGGCATCCGCGATGCGGCGGTCAGGAGGGCGCGGGGCTCCGAGAGGATCATCTTGCCGCCACCCTCGATGTATCCGAAGAGGCGCTCGCGGTCTCCCATCGACAGGTTCTGCGCCTCTTCGATGAGCGTGCGGGCCGCCTCCAGCGCCTCGGCGTCACCCTGTTCCTGATATCGCGTGCGCGCCTCGACGTACACCTTGGCGCGCTTCGAACCGAGCTTCTTGATCGCCGCCTCGGCCTTCTCCTCGAAGCCCGGCTCCCGGCCGTAGATGTGGTTGAAGCGGCGGGCGATCTCGCGGGTGAACTCGATGTGCGGGACCTGATCCTCGCCCACGGGTACCTGGTTCGCGCGATAGATGAGGATGTCCGCGCTCTGCAGCAGGGGGTAGCCCAGGAAGCCGTAGGTCGAGAGATCCTTCTCGGCGAGCTTTTCCTGCTGATCCTTGTACGTCGGCACGCGTTCCAGCCAGCCGAGCGGCGTGATCATCGAAAGCAGCAGATGCAGCTCGGCGTGCTCGGGCAGTTGCGACTGGATGAAGAGCGTGGCCTGCGACGGATCGACGCCGGCCGCGAGCCAGTCGATCACCATGTCCCAGACGTTGCGCTCGATGACCTCGGGCGTGTCGTAGTGCGTTGTCAGCGCATGCCAGTCGGCCACGAAGAAATAGCACTCGAACTCGTGCTGCAACCGGACCCAGTTCTTCAGCACGCCATGGTAGTGGCCGAGGTGCAGGCTGCCGGTGGGGCGCATTCCCGAGAGGACGCGATCGACGAACATTGGATGTCTATTCCTGGATGGAGGTCTTGGATTGCGTATGGAACGGTGCGGAGATCATGCCGGGTCTTCGATCCCGACACGGGCCGGGTCACCACGACCGCGCCGGATCAGTTCCGGGGCGTCCCCGGTGAGATCGACGACCGTCGTCGGCTCGACGCCGCACGGCCCCCCGTCGATCACCAGATCGATGTCGTGCTCCAGCTGCGCCCGGATCTCGGCGGGATCGGTCGGCGGGATCGGGTCGTCGCGAAGCATCAGGGTGGCGGACACCATCGGCTCACCCAACGCATCGAGGAGCGCGAGCGCCACCAGCTGATCGGGAATGCGCAGACCGATGGTGGACCGCTTCGGATGCTGCAACCGACGCGGCACTTCCCGCGACGCGCGGAGGATGAACGTGAAGCTTCCCGGAGTCGCACTCTTCATGAGGCGGTACTGCTGGTTGCCGACCTGCGCGTACTGCGCGACCTCGCTGAGGTCTCGGCAGACGAGCGTGAGGTGGTGACGGTCGTCGAACTGTCGGATCGTGCGGATGCGTTCGATCGCGTCCTTGTTGCCGAGCTGGCAACCGAGCGCATAGCAGGAGTCGGTCGGATACGCGATGACGCCGCCGCTGCGCACCATCGCCGCTGCCCGCTCGACGAGTCTCGGCTGCGGGTTCACGGGGTGGATGGAAAAGAGTTGCGCCATGCGCGGGGGTCGGGTCCAGGTGCGAGGTGATCGCGCAGATGAGGCGGATGGCAAGGCCGGCGCGGCCGGACGACATCGACGCATCGTCGTCCCCACGTCGAAGAATCCCGTGGGTGCGCGAGGGCCGGATGATAGCAAACCGCCCAATCCGCATGACCGCTGCGAATTTCGGCAGGCGTGTGAAAGAATAGGCCCATTCCAAGAATGACTGGGGGCGGGAGGCGTGTCGAACATCCTGGGTGTGCCGAAGGACACGGCCGCCGGTGTGCTGTTCATGGTCGTGGGCGCAGGCGCGCTGGCGATCGGGGCGGATTACCGGACGGGCACCCTCCTCCACATGGGGCCCGGTTACTTCCCGCGGATGATGAGTGCGCTCCTGCTCTTCCTCGGTGCCGTCGTCGCGATCCTGGGTCTGCGCCATCGTCGGTCCATCTCGGAGGCGGCGCCACCATGGTCATGGCGTGCGATCGTCACGGTGCTGGGCGGCATCGTGCTGTTCGGATTCGGTCTGGAGCGTTTCGGACTGGTCGCCTCGATCACCGCACTCACCCTCGTGTCGGCGTACGCTGAACGCAAGCGTGGCGTGATCGAAGCCCTCGTGCTCGCGGTGTCGATGAACGTGATCGCGTGGCTGGTCTTCGTACTCGGGCTGGGCATGCCGCTCGCACTGTGGCCCGAAGCAGGGGGCTCCTAGTGTCTCGACACGGAAGTATCGCAACGTCGGAACGCGCCGCGCGCAATCGACGGCCAGTGCGCTCCGCTATCGGTCTCCGCGACACCGACCAATGTTCGCCAACTTCCGTGTCGAGACACTAGATGGAACTCATCGAACACCTGGGTCTCGGCCTGGAGGTCGCCCTCACGCCGGCCAACCTGCTCTACTGTTTCGTTGGCGTCGTGCTCGGCACGCTGATCGGTGTGCTGCCAGGCATCGGTCCGGTCGCGACGATCTCGATGCTCCTGCCTTTCACCTTCCACCTGCCACCGACGTCGGCGCTCATCATGCTGGCCGGCATCTACTACGGTGCGCAGTACGGCGGCTCCACCTCTGCCATCCTCGTCAACCTTCCCGGCGAGGCGTCTTCCGTCGTGACGTGTCTCGACGGATACGCCATGGCCCGCGATGGGCGCGCCGGACATGCATTGGCGATCGCCGCAATCGGGTCGTTCTTCGCCGGTTGCGTGGCAACTCTGCTGCTCGCCGCTGCCGCGCCACCGCTCGCCGAGTTCGCCGTGAAGTTCGGTGCACCGGAGTACTTCTCGCTGATGGTGCTCGGCCTCGTGGCGGCCGTGGTCCTCGCGCAGGGGTCGCTGCTGAAGGCCGTCGCGATGGTCGTCCTCGGCGTACTGCTCGGGCTCGTGGGCATGGACACCACCACGGGCGACCAGCGCTACACGTTCGGGCTCCCGGAGCTTTCCGATGGACTCGGATTCGTGGTGGTCGCCATGGGCCTCTTCGGCTTCGCAGGGATCATCGCCAGCTTCGATCGCCCTGAGGACCGCGAGATCCTCTCGCGACCGCTCGGCCGCCTGCTCCCGGGATGGAAGGAACTCAAGCAGGCGAGCGGCGCGATCCTGCGCGGCACAGGCATCGGATCCCTGCTCGGCGTGTTGCCGGGAGGTGGCGCGATGCTCGGATCGTTCGCGTCGTACATGCTGGAGAAGCGCATCGCGAAGGATCCGTCACGATTCGGCAAGGGCGCGATCGAGGGCGTCGCGGGTCCGGAGTCGGCGAACAACGCCGGTGCGCAGACCTCGTTCATCCCGATGCTGACCCTGGGCCTGCCCACCAACCCGGTGATGGCGCTGATGGTGGGCGCGATGATGATCCAGGGAATCCAGCCCGGCCCGCAGGTGATGTCGAGTCAGCCCGACCTGTTCTGGGGAATGATCGCGAGCATGTGGGTGGGCAACCTGATGCTGGTGCTTCTCAATCTCCCGATGATCGGGCTCTGGGTGAAACTGCTGTCGGTGCGGTATCGGCTGCTCTACCCCGCCATCCTGCTGTTCTCCGTCGTGGGCGTGTACAGCCTGAACTCCAGCGTCGTCGAGGTCTTCATCGCCGCCGGGTTCGGCCTTCTCGGCTATGTGCTCATCCGGCTCGGCTGCGAACCGGCGCCGCTGCTGCTCGGGCTCGTGCTGGGCCCTCTCCTCGAGGACAACTTCCGTCGGGCGCTCACCATCGCACGGGGCGATCCGACGGTTTTCTTCACCCGCCCGCTCTCCGCCGGGCTGCTGGTTGCAGCGATCCTGCTGCTGCTCGCCGTCGTCGCGCCAAATATTCGCAAGGCGCGGGACAAGGCATTCCAGGAATGACATCCGTGACCGACTTTACGTGGGATTTCCCTTACGCGTCCCGTCGCATGCCCGTGCTGGCGGAGAACGCCGTGGCAACGTCGCAGCCCCTCGCAGCGCAGGCGGGGCTTCAGATGCTCCAGGCGGGCGGGAATGCAGTCGATGCCATCGTCGCCACGGCCATCACGCTGACGGTCGTGGAGCCGGTCATGAACGGCATCGGCTCGGATGCTTTCGCGCTGCTCTGGGTCAATGGCCGATTGCATGGCTTGAACGCGTCCGGCCGGGCGCCTGCGACGTGGACCCGGGACCGCTTCGGAGATCGGACGACGATGCCGACGCGTGGCTGGGACACCGTCACTGTCCCCGGTGCCGTGTCGGCGTGGACGACGCTGTCGAAAGCGCATGGGCGCCTCCCGTTCGCGAAGCTGTTCGAACCCGCCATCCACTACGCGGAGCACGGATTCGCCGTCTCGCCCACGATCGCCGGCCAGTGGGCGGCGCAAGCGGACGCGCTTCGCGAGCAGCCGGGGTTCGTGGAGGCCTTCCTCAGGCATGGCCGCGCTCCGCAGGTCGGCGAGTGGTTCACGTTCCCCGACCAGGCGCGCACGCTGCGCGAGATCGCCGCCACCGATGGCGAATCGTTCTATCGCGGTGCGCTCGCCCGTCGCATTGCCGATCACGCGGCCGCCACGGGTGGCGCGATGACCATCGACGATCTCGCGGCGCACCACGCCGACTGGGTGGAGCCGATCCGCCAGGCCTACCGCGACTACGAACTCCATGAGATCCCGCCGAACGGCCAGGGGATCGCCGCCCTCATCGCGCTCGGCATCCTCCAGCACTTCGACATGGCCGCCCTGCCGCCGGAGTCGGCAGAAAGCGTGCACCTGCAGGCCGAGGCCATGAAGCTCGCGTTCGCGGATGCCTACGCGCACGTGGCCGATCACGCGTCGATGCTGGTGCATTCGTCCGATCTGCTGAATCCGGACTACCTCGCCAAGCGCATGCAGCGCGTCGATCGACGACGCGCCCAGGACTTCGGCGCCGGATCACCGCCCGACTCCGGGACCGTCTACCTCACCGCCGCCGACGCGGGCGGGATGATGATCTCGTACATCCAGTCGAACTACATGGGGTTCGGGTCGGGCGTGGTGGTGCCCGGCACCGGCATCAGTCTGCAGAACCGCGGCGCGTGCTTCAGCCTGCAACCCGGACACCCCAATGAAGCAGCTCCGGGCAAGCGCCCCTTCCACACGATCATTCCGGCGTTCGTCACTCGCGGTGGCGAGGCGGTCATGAGTTTCGGCGTGATGGGTGGCGACATGCAGGCGCAGGGCCACGTGCAGATGATGGTCCGTCTCGCCGATCACCGGCAGAACCCGCAGGCGGCAGCGGATGCGCCGCGCTGGAAGGTGTCGAAGGACGGCTCGTTGCAGGTGGAGCACCACATGCCCGCCGAGACGGTCTCCGGCCTCGAGCGCCTCGGCCATCGCGTCCGCGTGATGCCGCGCGGCAACCTCGAGTTCGGTGCGGCGCAGCTCATCCATCGCCTCCCCCGTGGCTACCTCGCAGCCTCCGAGCCGCGGCGCGACGGTCAGGCCGTGGGGTTCTGACCCGCCGCCTGCTGCGCCTTCGTGCGGATGGCGGAAAGCGTCATCCGCGTGGTGATCACTTCCGGGTCGATCTGCACTTCGATCAGCGACGGCTTGCCCGAGGCCACAGCACGCTCGAATGCCGCAGGGAAATCGGCGGTGGCAGTGACCGTCTCGCCGTGTCCGCCGTACGCCCGCGCCAACGCTGCGAAGTCCGGATTCGATAGCGCCGTGCCGTGCACCCGTGCCGGGTACTCGCGCTCCTGGTGCATACGGATCGTGCCGTACATCCCGTTGTTGACAACGACGACGATCACCGCGATGCCGTACTGGGCCGCCGTGGCGAACTCCTGCCCGTTCATCAGGAAGTCGCCGTCGCCGGAGAAGGTGACAACCACGCGATCCGGATGCACGGCCTTGGCCGCGATGCCCGCCGGTACTCCGTAGCCCATCGCGCCGTTGGTGGGCCCGAGCTGGGTGCGCATCGGCGCGTACGGATAGAACCGGTGCAACCACCCCGCGAAATTCCCGGCGCCGTTGGTCAGGATCGAATCACGGGGCAACCGCTTCGAGAGCCAGTGGACGATCTCGCTCGGGTTGACCGGGCCAGGCACGGTCACCGGCGCCAGGGTCTCGATGTAGTCGGCGTGCGCAGCGGCACTCCAGTCGGCCCAGTTCTCCCATTCGGCAGGCCCGAGGACGGCAGCGGCTTCGCAGAACTCGGGCATGCCGGCGTTGATCATCAACTCGGCCTGATACACGCGGCCCAGTTCCTCCGCGCCAGGATGCACATGGACGAAGCGCTGCTGCAGTCGCGGCACGTCGAAGAGCGTGTAACCGCCCGTCGTCGATTCACCCAGACGCGCGCCCACGCAGATGACGAGATCCGATTCCTTCAAGCGCTTCTGAAGTTTCGGCGCGATGCCGAGACCGACATCCCCCGCGTACAACTCGTGGAGGTTGTCGAAGAGGTCCTGACGTCGAAACGTGCAGGCGACGGGCAGGTGGTTGCGCTCCGCGAACCGCTGCATGTGGGCGCAGGCCGCGGGCGTCCAGTCTCCGCCGCCGAGGATCATCATCGGCTTGCGACAGCTCTGCAGCAGGTGCCGGAGCTTCGCCATGTCGCGCATGTTCGGGCTCGCGGCGACGCGCTGGTAACGCTGCGTCTCCGGAGCGGTGGTGCGGGTGGTGAGCATGTCTTCAGGCAACGCGAGCACCACCGGACCGGGCCGACCGGACACCGCGACGTGGAAGGCATGGCTGACGAGTTCCGGGATCCGCTCGGCGCGATCGATCTGCGCGACCCACTTCACCATGCCGCCGAACATCCGCCGATAGTCGACCTCCTGGAAGGCCTCGCGCTCGACGACATCGCCGCCGATCTGACCGACGAAGAGAATCATCGGTGTGGAATCCTGCTGGGCCGTGTGCACCCCGATGGAGGCATTCGTCGCGCCGGGTCCGCGCGTGACGAAACAGATGCCGGGGCGACCGGTCAGCTTGCCGTAGGCCTCGGCCATGAACGAGGCGCCGCCTTCCTGCCGGCAGACGATGAGCCGCACCTTGTCCTGCACGTCGTGCAGCGCATCGAGCACTGCGAGATAACTCTCGCCGGGCACGCAGAAGGCAGTGTCGACGCCGTGGGTCACGAGGGCGTCCACGAGGATCTTTCCGCCGTGCGGCAGTTCCGGGGCCTGCGTCATCGTTGCTGTTCCTCCGAAGGGGATCTGCTGGCACCTGCGGCACCGCGCACCGGCAGGCTTGGCAGTGATTGCATACGAGCCTGGCTAGGGCCTGTTCGCACTACTGGCCCGGGCGGATGCCGAGCAGTGGATCCGTGACACCCACGACGTGCAACGCAATCATGCCGATCGTGCCGGCGAGCAGCACGTAGTAGATCGTCGGCAGGACCGTGATCCGCAATGTGATGCCTTCGCGCCCGAGCAGTCCCACCGTGGCCGAGGCCGCCACCACGTTGTGGATCGCGATCATGTTCCCGGCTGCCGCGCCCACGCTCTGGGTCGCCACGAGCAACGCGCCTGAAAGTCCGAGCAGGGACGCCGTCTCGTACTGGAACTGGCTCAGCATCAGATTGCTGACGGTGTTCGAACCCGCCAGAAAGGCGCCGAGCGCGCCGACCGATGGCGCGAAGAGCGGGTAAACCTGCCCCATAAGATCCGCCACGCCGCGCGCCATGGCGATGGGCATGCTTGCCAGTTCCAGTGTGTTCACGCCGGAATTGATCATCACGCGCACCATGGGCACGGTGAAGATCAGCACGAAGCCTGCGCCGACGATGGTCCCGCTCGAATCGCCAACCGCCCGCGCGAGATCGGCCACGCGCATGCGGTGCAGGAAGAAGGTGGCAACGCACACCAGGATCAGCAGGCCACCGGGCAGATAGAGCACCTGGAAGTTTCCGTTGATCCCCTGCTCGCCGAGGATGTTTGCGAACTTCAGATCGATCGACTTCAGCGCATCGCCGAACGGCTTGATGGTGCGTGAGAGCACGAGCACGAGCGCAAGCAGCACGTAAGGCAGCCACGCCATGAACCGACCGATCTGTCGCTGCGAGAGGCTGTCGAGCGAGATCTGGATGTTCCCCACCCAGGTGGCGGGCCATTCTGCGGGGGGCGGGAAATCCCAGGTGTCCTTCGGCACGAGAAAACCCAGCTTCACGGCCGCGGTGACGATGCCTAGACCGAGCAGGCCACCAATGATCGAAGGGAACTCCGGGCCGAGAAAGACGCCTGCCAGCACATACGGAATCGTGAAGCTGAAGGCTGCGAAGATCGCGAAGGGAAGGATCGACAGCCCCTCGGTCCAGGATCGATTGCGGCCGAAGTAACGCGTCATGAAGGTGACGAGAAACAGCGGGATGAGTGTTCCGCAGATCGCGTGAATCACCGCCACCTCGGACACGATGACGCGGAAGAACGCATCCCACTCGAGCCCGCGTGACACCAGTTGCTCGGTGAGCGCCACCCGGTCCAGACCACCCTGCACTCCCACGATGAGCGGCGTGCCGACGGCGCCGAAGGAGACCGGTGTCGATTGGATCATCATGCCGAAGACGACGGCGGCCAGCGCAGGGAAACCCACTGCCACCATGAGCGGCGCAGCCACGGCCGCCGGCGTGCCGAAACCGGAAGCCCCTTCGATGAAGCAGCCGAACAACCATGCGATCAGGATCACCTGGATGCGACGGTCGGGGCTGATGTTGGAGAAGCCTGCACGGATCGTGGAAATCGCACCCGAGTACTTCAGCGTGTTCAATAGCATGATGGCGCCGAAGATGATCCAGAGCAGACCGGCTGTCAGAACCAGACCCTGGAGAGTCGACGCAGCAATGCGGTTGAAGGTCATGCCCCACGCCCACATCGCGATGGCGCAGGTCAGCGCGAACACGATGGGCATCGCGACCTTGGCGGGCATGCGGAACCCCACGAGCAACACCCCGGCAATCAGAATCGGGGCGAATGCCAGCAATGCCAGTACGCCATCTCCCACGGTGCTCTCCTCGTTCTCGTTATCTTTCGTTGCGCTGCCCAGCCCTCACTCTGACAGGGTCGGAGTGAGGCGGCGAATTCTAGTCGCTCAGAACCACCCGGTCAGCAGTCGATTACGGTCAGGGGTGCCGGAGTGCATCCCCGTGGATGCAACGAAGCCCGCTGGAGCGGGCTTCGTTGGGAGCTACTGATCCTTCGATCGTGGAATCGAAGGCGATCCGAAACCGATCATCAGGAGGCGGGTGTCTCCGCGCCTTCCAGCAGCGCCTTCATCGAGAGGCGCACCTGGCCTTTCTCGTTCACCTCGATGACCTTGACCCGCACCGCCTGACCTTCCTTGAGGTAGTCGGCCACGCTGTTCACACGCTCGTTGGCGATCTGCGAGATGTGCACGAGACCATCCTTCCCCGGCAGCAGGCTCACGACCGCACCGAAGTCGAGCAGTCGCAGCACGGTGCCTTCGTAGATACGGCCCACTTCGACTTCCGCCGTGATCTCCTCGATGCGACGCTTGGCTGCCTCGCCGCCTTCGGTGGAAACGCAGGCGATCGTGACCGTGCCGTCGTCCTGGATGTCGATGGTCGTGCCCGTCTCTTCCGTGATGCTGCGGATGACCGCACCGCCCTTGCCGATGACGTCGCGGATCTTCTCTGGCTTGATCTTGATGACCATCATCCGAGGCGCGAACGTGGATAGTTCTTCGCGCGGCGCATCGAGCGCACCCTTCATGAAGCCGAGGATGTGCATGCGGCCTTCACGTGCCTGGAGCAGCGCGGCGTGCATGATCTCCTTCGTGATGCCCTGAATCTTGATGTCCATCTGCAGGGCCGTCACACCGGCTTCCGTGCCCGCCACCTTGAAGTCCATGTCTCCGAGGTGATCCTCGTCACCGAGGATGTCGGTCAGCACGGCGAAGCGATTGCCGTCCTTGATCAGACCCATCGCGATGCCGGCCACGTGGGCCTTCATCGGGACGCCGGCATCCATCATGGCGAGACAGCCGCCGCAGACGGAAGCCATGGAACTGGAGCCGTTGGATTCGGTGACTTCCGACACGACGCGGAACGAGTATCCGAACTCTTCCGGAGTCGGGAGCACGGCGAGCAGTGCGCGCTTCGCCAGGCGGCCATGGCCGATTTCGCGACGCTTCGGCGTACCGACGCGACCGGTCTCGCCGGTGGCGTAGGGAGGCATGTTGTAGTGGAGCATGAAGCGCTCGTGGTACTCGCCCTGCAGCGCGTCGATGATCTGTTCGTCGCGGGCGGTACCGAGGGTCGCGACCACGAGGGCCTGCGTCTCGCCGCGGGTGAAGAGTGCCGAACCGTGGGCACGCGGGAGGATGCCGGTGCGGATCGAGATCGGACGGACCGTCCGGGTGTCACGACCGTCGATGCGTGCTTCGCCATCGAGGATCTGACCGCGGACGATCTTGGCTTCCATGTCGCTGAAGATGTTCTTGACCGTGCGCTCGTCGGCAGGCTCGGCGGCATTCTTCACGAGGTCGGCCACGACACGGGCCTGGAGTTCGTCCACGCGCTGCGAGCGAGCCTGCTTCTGCTTGATGCGGTAAGCCTCGCGAAGATCGGCACCCGCGATCGCCTCGACTGCCGCGATCAGCGCTTCGTTCCGAGCGGGCGGGACCCAGTCCCACAGAGGCTTTCCGGCCTCTTCCACCAACGAATTGATGGCGTCGATCACGGCCTGCATCTGCTGATGGCCGTACACAACGGCGCCCAGCATGATGTCTTCCGACAGTTCCTTCGCTTCCGACTCCACCATCAGCACGGCAGCCTGGGTGCCGGCGACGACCAGGTTCAGCTCGGTCGTCTTCAGCTCGGTCAGCGTCGGGTTCAGGATGTACTCACCGTTGGCATAGCCCACGCGCGCGGCGCCGATGGGGCCATCGAACGGGATGCCGGACAGCGCGAGCGCCGCAGAGGCGCCGATGAGCGCGGGGATGTCGGAATCCACTTCCGGATTCGACGACATCACCGTCGCGACGATCTGCACTTCGTTGTAGAAGCCCTCGGGGAACAGCGGGCGGATCGGACGATCGATGAGACGGGAAGTCAGCGTCTCCTTCTCCGACGGACGACCTTCGCGCTTGAAGAAGCCGCCGGGGATGCGGCCCGCGGCATACGTGCGTTCCTGATAGTCGACCGTCAGGGGAAAGAAGTCCTGGCCGGGGGTCGCGTTCTTCTTGCCCACGGCGGAGACGAGCACGACGGTGTCGTCCATGGTGACCATCACGGCACCCGACGCCTGCCGGGCGATCTCGCCGGTTTCGATCGTCAGCGTGTGTTTCCCGTACGGGAGTGTTCTCTTGGAGATGTTCAAGGTGTCTACCTTTCGACGAATGAGGCGGTCATCCGCAGCCCGGCAACCTTTCTCAGGCCACCATAGACGCAACAACGCCGCTGCCTGTTGGGGCAGCGGCGTCGGTTGATCACGCTGGAATCACACTGAGCGCACAACGTATGCGAATGCGGGGCGCACGATGTTCGACGGGCGAACAGCAGGCGCGGGCGTAGCGGGAGGCGGAGCGGACGTCCACGATTGCAGACGAACGATCCGGGCATCGAGCAATTACTTGCGCAGTCCGAGCCGGGCGATCAGCTTTCGATAACCTTCGCTGTCGTTCGACCGGAGGTAATCCAGAAGCTTGCGACGGCGGCTCACCATCTTGAGCAGGCCGCGACGGGAATGGTGATCCTTCATGTGCGCTTTGAAGTGATCGGTAAGTCCGTTGATGCGAGCGGTCAGAAGTGCAACCTGCACTTCGGGGGAGCCCGTATCGCCCGTCGCGCGCTGATACTCGCTCACGAGTTGGGCCTTGGCGGCAGTGGTCACAGCCATGTCAGTCATCTCTCCTTCTTCGAAGCGCGCGATTGTATCGAGGTCACGCCCGGAATCCAAGCCAATTTAGCGAGTTAGCCAGCTTTTCTGCCGACCTGTCCGCCCCCGGTCGCGAGCAACCGCACGGGCTGGACCTGTCCGGCATCATCGACCTCCCCCAAGCCGAGAAATGTGCGGCTCGGTCCGTACAAACGAACCCGTCCGGCAGCCAATCCTGGCGCCGCAGGTACCACCCTTCCCTGCCGGATCGACGCTGTCGTCGCCGCATCGACATCCCACGCGGGCACGTCCCGCAGCAGAGCATCCGGCGGAAGCAGACGCGCCTCCCGTTCCGTCATGGAGAACCGTTCCAGAGCTTCCGGCGAGATGGCTTCCTCGACCCGAAAACCACCCGAAGCCGTGCGTCGCAGCGTCGCGAGATGTCCGACGGTGCCGAGCGCCACCGAAAGATCCTCGGCGAGGCTGCGGACGTAGGTTCCGCTGCTGCAGGTGACCTCGAATCCGAGTCTGTCGTGGCCGATCGGTACGATGGACAGCGCGTGAATTGTGATGGACCGGGGTTTCGCCGAAACCGGCGTACCGGCACGGGCATATTCGTACAGCGGCTTGCCCTGGTGCTTCAGTGCACTGTAATTCGGGGGTTGCTGGGTGATCTCGCCGGTGAAACGCCTGGCAAGTGGATCGAACTCGGAAGGAAAGGGGGGCACAACAGCGGACTCGATGACCGCCCCTTCGGCATCCCCGGTGTCGGTGCGGGTGCCCAACTGGATCTCACCGGTGTAGGTCTTACCGCCTTCGAGGAGTTGCGCCGAAAACTTCGTGGCCTCCCCGAAACAGACGACCAGCAGGCCGGTGGCAAGCGGATCGAGGGTTCCACCGTGCCCGGCCTTGCTGGCATTCAGCAGGTACCGAACGTGCTGGAGAATGGTGTTCGACGAACCTCCGCGGGGCTTGTCGACCAGCAGGACTCCGTCGATGTCACGACGACGCCGACGAACGCCAGGATCCGCTGGCGCCCCACCCACCACATCCGTCACGACTCGTGTCCGGGATCCGAACGAACAGCATCGTCGATGAGTTGCGACAGCCGGCTGCCGTGCGCCACCGATTCGTCGTAGTGGAAGTGCAACTCCGGAACCGTCCGCGTCTTCAGGCCGTGGGCGAGGGCCGACCGAAGGAAGCCGCCCGCCCGTTGCAGGCCGTACGTCGCCTCGGCGATGCGGGCCTCGTCGCCCATCACGGTGAAATGAATCTTGGCGTGAGTGTGGTCCGAGCTGAGGTCGACACCCGTGACGGTGACGAGGCCGACGCGGGGATCTTTCACCTCGAGGCGGATCAGCTCCGCGAGGTCTCGCTGGATCTGATCCGCCAGCCTGGCAGTTCTCGGCGATGGAGGCCGTTGCGCCATATCGGTCTGAACCGTTGTCTCGAGCCGGACGCTACGAAAGCGTCCGGGCGACTTCGACGATTTCGTAGGCCTCGACCTGATCACCCACACGAAGGTCGTCGAAGTTCTTGATGGAGAGACCGCACTCGAAGCCACCCTTCACTTCCCGGACGTCGTCCTTGAACCGCTTGAGGGAGTCGAGCTCACCCGTATAGACGACGACGTTGTCCCGGATGAGCCGGATGAGCGAGCTGCGCTTGACGATGCCTTCGAGCACATAACAACCGGCAACAGTACCGATCTTGGAGATCTTGAAGACCTGCCGGATCTCGACCATTCCGGTGATGCTCTCCTTGCGTTCGGGCGCGAGCATCCCGGAGAGTGCCGACTTGACCTCGTCGACAGCGTCGTAGATCACCTGGTAGTAGCGAAGATCGATGCCGTGCGCGGCGACGAGCTTCCGGGCTGTGGCATCCGCTCGCGTGTTGAAGCCGATCAGAACGGCGTTCGAAGCAAGCGCCAGGTTCACGTCGGACTCGGTGATCGCACCCACGCCGCTGTGGACGATGTTGACCTTCACCTCGGCGGTGGAGAGCTTTTCCAGGGCATTCTGCAATGCTTCGTACGAGCCCTGCACGTCGGCTTTCACGATGAGCGACAGCGTCTTCACGCCGGAAGCCATCTGCTCGAACATGGTGTCGAGCTTGGTGGACTGCTGGCGTGACAGCTTCACGTCGCGGTACTTGCCCTGACGGAACAGCGCGATCTCGCGGGCCTTGCGTTCATCGGCGACCACGATGACCTCTTCGCCAGCCACCGGAACTTCCGACAGCCCGAGAATCTCGACCGGGATCGAAGGGCCGGCTTCCTGAACAGTGTGGCCAGCCTCGTCGATGAGCGCACGGACGCGTCCGAAAACAGCACCCGCCAGAACCATGTCGCCGCGGCGCAGCGTGCCCGACTGGACCAGGATCGTCGCCACCGGGCCGCGTCCCTTGTCGAGGCGCGCCTCGATGACGATGCCCTTCGCCGGAGTGTTCTTTGCCGCCGTCAGTTCGAGCACTTCCGCCTGCAGCAGGATGCTTTCCAGCAGGGTTTCGACGCCCTGCCCGGTCTTGGCGGAGACTTCCACGAACATCGTGTCACCGCCCCAGTCCTCGGGAACCACCTCGCGCTGGACGAGTTCCTGGCGCACGCGCTCGGAATTCGCTTCGGGCTTGTCGATCTTGTTAACCGCCACGACGATCGGCACCTTCGCCGCCTTGGCGTGGGCGACGGCTTCCACCGTCTGTGGCATCACGCCGTCGTCCGCAGCGACCACCAATACGACGATGTCCGTCACCTTCGCACCGCGCGCCCGCATCGCCGTGAACGCCTCGTGGCCGGGCGTATCGAGGAACGTGATCATCCCGCGCGGCGTATCCACATGATAGGCACCGATGTGCTGCGTGATTCCGCCTGCCTCGCCGCTCGCCACGCGAGTCCGGCGGATGTAGTCGAGCAGTGAAGTCTTGCCGTGGTCGACGTGACCCATGACGGTCACGACGGGCGCGCGATGTTCCTCGACGGCCTCTTCGCGGGGTGCCGCTTCGCTGAGGTAGGACTCCGGATCGTCGAGTTTCGCCTGGACCGGCTGGTGCCCCATCTCTTCGACCAGAATCATGGCGGTTTCCTGGTCGAGCACCTGATTGATGGTGACCATCGAACCCATCTTCATCAGCGCCTTGATCAACTCGGCGGCCTTGACGGACATCTTCGCCGCCAAGTTGGCAACGGTGATGGTCTCCGGCACAGGAATCTCGCGGACCACGGGTTCCGTCGGCGCGGAAAACTGGTGGCTTCCGTCACTCCGACCTCGATCGTGGCCCTTCTTGGCCCGCCAGCCGTCAGCCCCGCCCGAGTCACCACGAGTCTTGAGGCGGCGCTTGCCGCTTTCGTTCTTCCAGGCGCCAGCATCCTTTGTCGGCTTGCGAACGGCAGGCTTCTTATCATCCGCCGGCTTGGCGGCTGGCCGATGCAAAGTTGTCCCAGCACCGGGCGCGGCCGCCGGTGCCTTGGGCGCTTCGGTCTTGACCTCCGCTACCACAGGCGCCACGACTGCGGGCTTCGGTGCAGCCACGACCACCGGCGCCGCCGCCTTCTCAGCTGCTGCGGTACGCTTGGCCTTCTCGCGGTCTTTCTTGTCCTGCAGCTCCTTCGCCTGGATGGCTCGCAGTTCGCGTTGGCGACGCTCCTCTTCCTCCCGGATGGCGCGCTGCTCCGCGTTGATCGGAGAGTACGGCACCGCCTTGCGGACCGGCGCCGCGACCACGGCTTCCGCGGTGGGCTCGGTCGCGGGGACGGGCACGGGTTCCGGCTCGGGTTCGGGTTCCGGCTCGGGTTCGGGTTCTGGCTCGGGTTCCGGAATCGGTTCGGGTTCCGGCTCCGGTTCCGGAATCGGTTCGGGTACCGGATCCGGTGCAACAACAGCCTCGGTGACGGGCACGGGGATCCCGCTGGCGGGCTCCAACTCGGCCTCAGCCAGCATGGCCGATTCGACAACCACCGGTTCCTCTCCGGCAGTCTGGGGCTCGATCTTCACGAAGGTACGCTTCTTTCGGACCTCGACCTGGATGGTCCGCGAGCGTCCGGCGCCATCGGCCTGCTTGATTTCCGTCGTTTCGCGTCGCGTCAGGGTGATCTTCTTCCGCGGCTCGGAACCCCCATGAACACGATGGAGATACTCAAGCAGCTGCGACTTGTCGTGCTCGCTCAGGCTCGCGTCGAGAGTGGACTTGTCCACTCCGGCGGCCTTGAGCTGCTCGAGAAGCCGTCCGGGCTCTACCTTGAGCTCGGTGGCGAATTGCGCGACGGTCATCTGGGCCATTAAACAGTTCCTGAAACGCTTAGGCGAACCACGGCGCACGCGCCGTCATGATGAGCTGCTTCGCCCGCTCGGCATCCATGCCGGTCAGCTCCACGAGGTCGTCGACCGCGAGGTCGGCCAATTCTTCCTGGGTGTGCACACCCTTCCCGGCGAGCAGACGCGCTGTCTGATCGTCCATTCCCTCGAGACCAAGCAGGTCCTGCGCGAGAGTCTCGACCTGTTCCTCGCTGGCAATTGCCTGGGTCAGCAATGCATTCCGGGCGCGACTCCGCAGCTCGTTCACCGTGTCCTCGTCGAGCGCCTCGATCTCCAGCATCTCGCTGATGGGCACGTACGCCACTTCTTCCAGCGTGTTGAAGCCTTCCTGAACGAGAATCTCTGCGATCTCCTCGTCGACGTCGAGCTTCTCCATGAACAGGGTTTTGACCTGCACGGTCTCGGCCTCTTGCTTCTGGTTCGACTCGGTCTCCGTCATGAGGTTGAGTTCCCAGCCGGACAGCTCCGTCGCGAGGCGGACGTTCTGACCGCTGCGACCGATGGCCTGGGCGAGATTGTCCTCGTCCACGACCACATCCATGCTGTGGGAGTCCTCGTCGACAACGATGCTCACGACCTCCGCGGGCATCAGCGCATTGATCACGAATTGCGCCGGCTCTGGGGACCAGAGGATGATGTCCACCCGTTCGCCCGCCAGTTCCTGCGTGACCGCCTGAACCCTGGAACCACGCATGCCCACACAGGTTCCGATCGGATCGATGCGCTGATCGTTCGACTTCACCGCGATCTTGGCGCGTGACCCGGGGTCGCGAGCGGCCGCCTTGATCTCCAGAAGCCCTTCCTCGATCTCGGGCACCTCCAACTCGAAGAGCTTGATGAGGAACGCTGGAGAGATTCGCGAAAGGATCAGCTGCGGCCCGCGGCTGCTTCGATCGATCTTGAGCAGGAAAGCACGGACCCGGTCGCCAACGCGCAGATTCTCCTTGGGGATCATCTGGTCCCGAGGCAGCACACATTCCAAGCGCCCCGATTCGATGATGGCGCTGCCGCGCTCCATCCGCTTGATGGTCCCCGTGACGAGATGCTCTTTCCGCTCGAGGAAGTCATTCAGGATCTGCTCACGCTCCGCATCGCGGATTCGCTGAAGGATCACCTGCTTGGCCGCCTGGGCGCCGATGCGGCCGAACTCAACGGGTTCGAGCTCCTCTTCCACGAAGTCGCCGAGCTTCGCTTCGGGATCGTCGACGAGCGACTCTTCCAGGAGCATGTGCACCGCGGAGTCCAAGAACTCCTCCTCGGGGACAATCTGCCAGCGCCGGAACGAGCGGTAGTCGCCCGTGACACGGTCGACGCTGACGCGAACGTCCGCCTCGTCCTTGAAGCGGCGTTTCGTGGCAGAAGCCAGGGCGAGTTCGAGAGCGCCGAACACGGTTTCCTTGTCGACGTTCTTTTCCCGCGCCAGGGCATCGACGAGCATCAGAATCTCGCGACTCACGACAACCTCCATTCAGATATCGGGCTTGAGCCGGGCCTTGTCCATTTCGGACAGGTCAAAAACAAGTTCGCCGGCCTCGCAGTCGAGACGCACGCGACCCTGCTCGTCGGCACCCAGAATCGTGCCCGTGAAGCGTTTGCGGCCCTCTATCGGCAACCGCATCGACACCGACGCCTGCGCGCCGGTGAAACGCATGAAATCTTCGATTCGCTTGAGCGGGCGGTCCAGCCCGGGGGAAGAAACTTCCAGCCGGTCGTAGTCGACACCCTCAACCGCATAGACGCGGGTCAGCTGGTGACTCACGGTGGCGCAGTCCTCGACCGTGATTCCCGCAGGCTTGTCAATGAAGACACGCAGCAGCCGTTGCTGGCCGCTGCCCACCTGAAAGTCCACGAGTTCGTACCCGTGAACCTCGATTGCCCGTTTTGTGATTGATTCTGCGTCCACGCCGCCCAAAAACAAAAATGGGCCCTCAGCCCATTTCCCCGAATTCGCACAGGGGCGGCATGTTAACAGACTGTTGCATCGAAGAAAATGCAGACGTAGTGAACGTCGCGTTAGAACGCACTCGGGCGCCCTTTCGCGGAGGCCATCGTAGCGTGTCCAGGGATGGCGGGGTCGGACCGAACTCCATGATCCCACCTGGACGATCCATGGAAGGCTGCAGGCGGGGCCATGTCAAGGCTTCCGGGCAACGACTGCGTCGCTATAATCACGGCGCTCGAGTTTCCCGAGAAAGTCGAGTCACGCTGGCTGGAAACTGGTGTCGGGCAGGCGTCGATCCGATGCTCCCCACTGCAATTCCCGGTCTTCCGATCAAGCACCCGAATCGGGTGCAACCTGTCCCGTGGTTTCGGACTCCCGACGGCTTCGTAGCGCCGGAGAAGGTTCGCGCGGGGCGTCCTAGGTGATGTCGCCCAGCATGTCGGTCAACATAAAGTCTCCAGAAGATATCCAGAGAATGCGCGTCGCGGGGCGCCTTGCTGCCGAAGTCCTCGACTTCATCGGCCCCCACGTGAAGGCCGGAGTCACCACCGACGAACTCGACCGACTCTGCCATGACTACATGGTGAACGTTCAGGGCTGCGTCCCCGCGCCCCTGAACTACGCCCCGCCCGGCTACAAGCCCTACCCCAAGAGCATCTGCACCTCCGTGAATCACGTCGTTTGTCACGGGGTTCCCGGTGCGAAAGCGCTCAAGAACGGCGACGTCGTGAACATCGACATCACGGTGATCAAGGACGGCTTTCATGGGGACACGAGTCGCATGTTCCATGTGGGAGAACCTTCCATCCAGGCGAGGCGGCTCTGCGACATCACCTACGAGTGCATGTGGCGCGGTATCCGCATGGTGCGTCCGGGTGTGCACCTGGGTGACGTCGGACACGTGATCCAGACGCACGCCGAGGCCAACGGTTTCAGCATCGTGCGCGAGTTCTGCGGCCATGGCATCGGCCGGCGGTTCCACGAGGAACCGCAGGTGCTCCACTACGGAAAGCCTGCAACGGGGCTCAAGCTCCAGGCCGGCATGACCTTCACGATCGAGCCGATGATCAACGCCGGTAAGGCTGGTATCCGACAGCTCGGGGATGGCTGGACCGTGGTCACGAAGGACCACAGCCTCTCGGCCCAGTGGGAACACACCGTTCTCGTGACCGATGACGGATTCGAGGTGTTGACGCTTTCGGATGGTGCACCGCCTGCGCCAGCGGCCTGAACCGTCATGAATCTCGCACCGCGCGTGAATCCCGACGCGTTCGACACCCGCGAGTTCGTCGCCCGCAGCCGGACAGCCCTGAAGGAAGGAAGGGAGCGTCTCGCCCGACGGTTCGACGAGACGGGGCAACCGGCCGTCCTGCTCTCACGCATGGCCGACCTCGTGGACGGACTGCTGCGTGAAGCGTGGGGCGGACTGATGCCTGCGGGCGCGGCGCTCGTTGCGGTGGGCGGCTACGGGCGCGGTCAGCTGTTTCCTCACTCCGATGTGGACCTCCTGATTCTCCTGGGCGACGGCGCAATCGGCGCCCAGCAGCCTGCGATCGAAAAGTTCGTCGGGACACTATGGGATCTCGGGCTGGAGATCGGCCAGAGCACACGCACGATCTCCGAGTGCATCCTCCAGGCGAAACAGGACATCACTATCCAGACGAACCTGCTCGAAGCGAGATTGCTCGCCGGAGACCCGCTCCTGTTCGATCGCTTCCGCGCGGCCTACCAGCAGTCCCTGGACCCTCGCGCCTTCTGCGAAGCCAAGCTGCTCGAACAGCACCAGCGCCACACGCGGTTCAATGACATCGCGTACAGCCTCGAACCCAACCTCAAGGAGAATCCGGGCGGCCTCCGCGACCTTCAGGTGATTCTGTGGGTGGCACGCGCGAGCGGCATGGGCGCGTCGTGGCGCGACCTCACCGCCCACGGCATCCTCACGATGGCCGAAGCCACCCGTCTGTCCCGCCACGAAGCCGTGCTGCAATCGCTCAGGATCCAGCTGCACCATCTCGTCGGGCGCCGCGAGGACCGCCTGCTGTTCGACCTGCAGACGCGCATAGCAGAACGCATGGGCATGAAGGAATCCGTGGCGCGGCGAGCCAGCGAACAGCTCATGCAACGCTTCTATCGCACCGCGAAGGCAGTGCTGCAGTTGTCGAGCATCGTGCTGGCAAATCTGCGGATCCGTCTCTTCCCCCCGCCCGATGCCGCGCCAGTGGCGATCAACGAGCGCTTCCGCATCAGCAACGAGTTGCTCGAGCTTGCGCAGCCGGACCTGTTCGACCGGGAACCTTCCGCTGTTCTGGAAACGTTCCTCCTCTGGCAGCAGCACCCCGAGGTGAAGGGCCTCGCAGCATCGACGCAGCGGGCACTCTGGCATGCGCGCAGGCACGTGAACGCGGCGTTCCGCCAGGAACCACGGCACCGCGAGCTGTTCATGCTGATGATGCGAGAGCCATCCGGCGTGGCCCGCACACTCCGACGTATGAACCGCTTCGGGATGCTCGGGCTTTATCTGCCCGCCTTCGGCAGGATCGTCGGACGCATGCAACACGATCTCTTCCACGTCTACACGGTCGACGAGCACATCCTGCTCGTGGTGCGGAACCTGCGCCGGTTCGCGATCCCGGACATGGCCCACGAGTACCCGATGTGCTCACGGCTGATGGCGGACTTCGCGCGTCCGGAGGTGCTGTATCTGGCGGGCCTCTTCCACGACATCGCCAAGGGTCGTGGCGGCGACCACTCCACACTGGGACGGGCCGATGCCTTGCGGTTCTGCCGCGCGCACGGCCTCGCCGCCGAGGACGCCGACCTGGTGGCGTGGCTGGTGGAACACCACCTCAAGATGTCCTCCACGGCGCAGAAGCAGGACCTGTCCGATCCGGCCGTGATCCGTCGATTCGCCGACATGGTCTCGACCGAGCGACGCCTCGTCGGACTCTATCTGCTCACCGTCGCGGACATCCGCGGGACGAGCCCAAAGGTGTGGAATGCCTGGAAAGGCAAGCTCCTCGAAGATCTGTTCCGCGCAGCCCAACGGGCCATCGGAGGCTCGGAAGCGCCGATCGAGGGATCGGTGCAGGATCGAAAGGAGCGCGTACGCGTCCGCCTGCGGGCCTACGCGCTGCCGGAGGGTGCGGAAGAGAAGCTCTGGGCGCGTCTCGGCGACAGCTACTTCCTGAGGCACGAACCGGGCGACATCGCATGGCACACGCGCCATCTGTTCTATCGCGCAGATACGCGCGAACCCGTGGTGAAAGCCCGTCTGTCCCCGATCGGCGAGGGTCTCGAGCTGCTGATCTACTCACCCGATCAACCGCTGATGTTCGCGCGCATGTGCAGCTTTTTCGAACGCCTCTCGTACAGCATTGTCGAGGCACGGATCTACACGACGCGCGACGGCTATGCGCTCGACCATTTTCTGGTGATGGATCCCGCACAGACCAGATCACACTATCGCGATGTCATCAGCTACGTCGAGCACGAGTTGAGCGAACGACTGCGCTCCGCGGCACCACCCGAACCACCCACGCGAGGTCGGGTTTCGCGTCAGCTGAAGGCGTTCCCGCTGACGCCCGAGGTGACCATCCGCCCCGACGAGAGAGGCACCTATCACTACCTATCGCTGATCGCGGGCGACCGGCCAGGACTGCTGTCCCGGGTGGCTAGGACACTGGCCGAGTACGGTATCCACGTCCAGAATGCCAAGATCAACACGCTTGGCGCACGTGCAGAGGATGTCTTCCTGTTGAAGGGCGAGGCCTTGCGGGATTCGAAGAAGGTCATTCGCCTGGAAGCGGACCTGATTCACCAGTTGGAAGGGTGAGGAGCGGCCCCTCGCTCTCCGTGACATCGCCGCGCTCCAGGCGATACACCCAGGCGAGCAGTTCCGCGATCGCGACATAGAGCTGCGGCGGGATGCGCGCATCGAGATCCACCTGCATGAGCAGCGCCACCAGCTCCGGTGACTCATGCACGAAGACGCCAGCGTCGCGCGCCTTCTCGATGATCGCCTGCGCGAGAACACCACGCCCTCTGGCCACCACGCGCGGAGCGCCCTCGGACGCCTCGTAGGCGAGGGCAACCGCCGCCGATCGCGGGTCAGGCGTCGTCGCCATCGGGCCCAACCTCGAGGGCGGTGAGCGACAGGCCGCGCGCGGCCAGCGCGCTCCGCAGCACGTCCGCAGATTCCCTGAACGCGGGCACATGCTCGACGCCCGAGGTCACTCGCACGGACAAGCGCTCGTCCCGCAGCCCGACGCGCAGTTCGACCTCGCCCAGATTCGGCAACGTCAGGCGCAGCTTCGAGGTCCATGCCTGGTTCGGCATGTCCTGCGCCTCATCCGACTGATCCTCTTCGATCTGCCATTCCATCGTCTGCCCGGGCCACACCTGCCCGCTCCACGCGATCGGCTGGCCGGCGAGGGTCTGCAACTGTCGGTCGACCAGTTGCGCGATTGCGGGCGCCGGTGGGGAGTTTGCATCCACGGACGACCGGGCCTCCGCAGCAGACATCGGCGATGCCGTTGCCGCGGTGCCCTCGGATCTTGGCGCGACCGCCCCGGTGGGCTCGCCCTCGCCTTGCGCGAGTTGCCGGCCCGCCATCGCCTGCGGCTCACTCCGGATAGCCTCGAGCGGGCGGCGGCCGGCGACCCATTCCGCCTGATGGGACTCGTAGAAGAGTCCACTTCCCTCCACAGCCTGCCTGAGGGGGGGCACCAGACCGTCGGCATCCGCAGGGGGCCCTGGCAGCAACGGTGTCGCCGAGACGGCCGGCTGGGCACCCTCCTGCCCCTTGGTCGCCGCAGCAACCGCGGCGCCCAGCCTGCTACCTGCTGTGCTGAGGTCGACGCGCGCAGAGGGCGTTGCCGCCGGCTCGGCTGCACCTCGGTCAAGCAG
This sequence comes from Betaproteobacteria bacterium Ga0077532, assembly GCA_001464895.1. Taxonomy (GTDB): domain Bacteria; phylum Pseudomonadota; class Gammaproteobacteria; order Burkholderiales. The sequence goes on along the minus strand of LNEE01000006.1, from coordinate 29,611 downwards.
GAAGGCTGGTCTCTCCCCTCCACGCAGCACCACCAGCGGAAGCTTGCTGGCCCCGTCCTGCACCGCGCCGTCGGGAAGCGTCGTCTGGAAGAGCTGGCCGGCAACGTCCAGCAGCACCACATCCCGTGTCGGCCGCCCGACGATGACGGCGTCCACGGAGGCACCGGCGGGAAGGGCGAGCACCTGCCCTGCGATCTCGGGCCTGCCCTCGAGGACTGGTCTCGGGGAGCCAGCCAGTGCAACGGGTGCGCGCAGCGGTGTGATGCTCTCCAAGCGGGTGTCCTCTCGCTATCGGGTGAGACTGGGCACCCGCCCGCGCCTGCGGACGCTCGCCCGCAACGGACCGATGCAAAACGGAACACAACTCCTACCAGCACGCTCCACTCGGTCCGACTGGTGGATGCTCCATGCAGATCATCCCAGGAGGAAAATTCGCAACCTATTCGCGAGGCAGGTTGCGGCCTGACAAAGCGCTCAGCACCCTGCTCAGTGCCGCGTGCTGTGGAGCGCCACGATCAGTTCGGCCTCACCCCGGGAGATCCCGCAGTCCCGCGCCAGCGCCACAGCATCGCCGCCTTCGCGGGCAAGCTGAATCGCCTGGGCGTAGGGTGTCTGGGACGACGGTGCCGGAGAAGACAGCGTCGATGAAGATGGCGCGACACGCGCGGAATTCTTCTGCAATGCCTCGAGTTCCATCCGAAGCGTCGCCACTGTACGGCGCAGCTCGGTGACCTCTTCCCGGAGGTGACCAAGCGCATACGCTTGCTGAGGTTGTGAAGCGGGATCGGGGCGCGAGCGCGTGCGAAACGGAAGGCGCGGCTGACGGCCGAAGCGCAGCAGGAGCAGGAGCTCGGCCGCGTACACGGCCAGCACGGCAATGACGGCGATCAGCAGTTCACGCCAGGTGATGACGATCGGATCCACGGGCCGCGCATGAGGTTTCTTCGATGCGGGAGAGTGTGCAGGTGCCAGGAGACACCGTCAATCGACCTCGGGTGCTCAGCCCTGGTCGTAGGTCTTGTGCAGCTTCTGGACGTTGCCGGCGCTTTCGAGAATCTCGCGCAACTCGTGCATCCAGTCCTCCGTGAGGCTGCGGACATCGGCATCGCGGGCCATGATCGCTTCGATCAGCTCGCGCTTGCGTGCGCGGAGCGCCGGAACCCGCCCGGGGTCGACATCCTGCTGCCGCAGCAACGCGACCTGTCGATCACGCTCCTGCTCGATCCGGACCAGGGCATCCCAATCGTTCCCACGAGCCGCCTCGAGCATTCGTTCGGTAAGCGCCAGGACTTCCGCATAGGCTGCAACGACCGCTTCGGATGACACGTGGTCAGACCCTGCCGTAGCTGGTGGAAGATCGCGCAGGCGGCGCGTCCCGAACCTCGGCGACGTTCGCGCCCTGCGGGTTGATGAGGCCATCCCACGCGGTCTTGAGCGCGCGCAGGAGATCCGATACCTCGTCGAGCATGGACGGATCGTTGCGCAGATTCGCGAGCATCAGGCGGTGACTCATGTACTCGTAGAGATCGCTCAGGTTCGAACCGAGTTCGCCGCCGGCAGCGGCATCTAGAGATCCGCGAAGGCCTTCCTCGATGATGCCGATCGCCTTGGAGATCGCTTGTCCCTTGGCCTGCTGATCGCCTTCCTCCATGCGGACCCTGGCGGTTGCGATCGAACGGAGCGCTCCGTCGTAGAGCATCACGATCAGCATCTCGGGCGTCGCGCCGGCCACACCGGTTTCGACGTCCATGCGAGCGTAGGTCTTCAGAGCATGATCGATCACGTTGGTCATCTTCTAAGTCTTCGTTCTCCGACACGGGCGGGACGCCCATTGCCGGCGGACATGTCTCTCAGGCGGAAATCAAGCCCGGTTGAGTGTCTCGAGTTGCTGGGTGAGGAACGAACTCGTCTGCCGCATACCGGACAGCATCACGTCGAGGGCGGTGAACTGCGCCAGGTAGCGGGCCTGTACGCCCGTCAACCGCCGTTCGAGCGTCTCCCGCTGCTTGGAGATATCGTCGATCGATCGGTTGATGCCAGCGGTCCGACTCGACAGCGGCCCGGTGCTCGATAGAAAGCCCTCCACCACCTCACTGATGCGAGATGCAAAGCCCTTGCCCACGGTCACGCTTCCGCGCGAACCGGTACTGCCTCCGGTCACTTCCACTTCGAGTCCCTCCGTGACGCTGCTGTCCGCGCCGGTGAGCACCTGTCCGGAGCCTGTTGCCGCCAATCCGTTGATGGTACCGGCGACGTCGACTCCGCTGGATGCGGTCGGGGATGAACCGAGCAGATCCGCCGCACCGATGCCGGCGATTGCGACAGCGGAATCGCTGCCGAAACGCCTGGAAACGATGGACAGGATTCCGCCAGTGTTCTCGATGACAACACCCTTTCCTGCTGCGCTCAGCGTGGCGTTGCCGTTCACTGCGGACTGGACCACCGCCGACAGGGAGTCCGCCGTGTACGTCCCCGCAGGAATGTTCACCGAGGCGGAGGTGCCGTCGACGGTCAGGGTGAGCCGATCGTTCACACCGCTGGTGATGGTCAGATTGGCTGCGGCCGAGCCCGTGAGGCGCCCCTGCGTGGCGAGCTGGGTGATGTCGACCGCGTAGTTGCCGGCCTTCGTGGCCGCAGACTGGCGCCGGACGGTCATGAGGCTGTCAGTGGCAGTTCCCGAGGTCGCAAAGAGGGCGGCGAGCCCATCCGGATTGGTGGTCGCCGCCGTCGAAAGCTGGCCTGCATCGAGAGCAAGACTCCCGTTCCGCTGGAAGGTGATGCCAACCTGCGACAGCGTCCGGAGGGAGAATCCCTGGCCCAGAGATTCGGCCAGCACGCTGCGCAGTTGCGTCTGGATGGACCGTACCGCCGCATCACCGTTGAGTGGGCCACTCGTCCCGGTCTGACCCGAGCTCGTCGCCGGGCTGGCGGCGCTTGCGTTGACGAGGAGAGAGTTCAGATCGTTGAACGCCTTCACGAAGTCCTGGACGCCCTTCTGCGCCGCGCTGGTATCGCGGCCCACGGCGATCGATGCGGTCCCGGCCTTCACGATGTTCAAGGTGACGCCCTGAATGACATCGGCCAGCGAGTTCGACTTGCTGGTGACCGACAGCCCGTTCACCGTCAGCTCCGCATCCTGGGCCGCCGCGGTCTGCGTCAAGGCTTGGACGCCCGCGGGATCGTTGGCAAGCAGGTCCTGAAGTGCGGTGTCGCCGGTGACGGTGATCCTCATGCTGCCTGCAGCGCCGCTCGTCGACGACTGCAGGACCAGCCGGAAAGGATTCGCGGAACCATCCCCTACGATGCTCGCCTTGACTCCGATCCCGGCGCCGTTGATTGCGTCCTTGATGCCGACCAGCGAGTTGTTGCTTGCATCGATCGTCACGGTACCCGTGAGGGCCGTTCCGTCGGGGGCGAAGCTGGCGCCGGTGTACTGCCCGTTGGTCAGGGTGCCGCCGGTGATCGCGCCGAACTCGAAGCGGATCTCCGTCGATGCTCCACTGCCGATGCTTGCGGTCGTGCTCGCCTGCCCGGTGGCGGCGAGCACCTGATTCTGGGCAACCTTGAGGATGTCGAGATTGACCGTCCCAGATTGCGCAGTTGACGAGGCCGACGCCGAGGCGACTGTCGTGTCGGAAGAACTCGCGGTGCGGGTCTGGAAGCGCGACGCCGATGCCAGTGCATCCACCGTCCCCTGAAACGACGACAGCGCCGACCGTATGTTTCCATACGCCGACACTTGCGCCTGGAAGCTCGCCTCGCGCACGTTCAGCCGGTTCACCGGCTGCCGTTCGATCGCCATCAACTGCGACACGATCGACGAGACGTCGAGGTTCGAACCCAAGCCTGGGGATGATATGGCCATCGTGGTGCCCTTCCGTGGGAAGTGGTGGCTGCGGTCGGACCGGTCCCGGATCCTCCGCGCTCTACCTGCGCGTTCAGGCTTTCTGACTGATCAACAGACCTTCCGTCTTGCTCATGCTGCGCGCAAGCGCCAGCAACTCTTCCGAGGGGATCTGACGGATCACCTCGCTCGTCTGTGAATCGACCACCTTCACGATGGTCTTGCCGCTGTCCTTGTCGATCGTGAACTGCAGATTTGCGCCAGCTGCCTCGGCGGCTTCCTGGGCACCTTGCAGCGTCTGCTCGAGACTCTCGGCCTCTCGCACAACTGCCTGCACCTGCGTTGCCTGCGCCTCCGGCCGCGGTTGGGCAGGCTGCGCCGGCACCGCCGACGGTGCACCTGAATTGCCGGGCGTGGTGGCTGCGTCCACGGTCCGGGGCTTGACTGCCGAAAGTATCGTCGCCTGTACAAGCATGATGGAATTTCCTCGATCCAGATCACCCGCCAGCCAGCCAGAGCCGGCCGGCGGATGGCACTACTTACCGAAGCAGCGACAGAACGTTGTTCGGGATTGCATTCGCCTGGGCCAGAACCGCGGTACCGGCCTGCTGCAGGATCTGCGAGCGGGTCAGCGCGGCGGTCTCGGCGGCGAAGTCCGCATCGCGAATCCGCGAACGGGACGACGACAGGTTCTCGGAGGTCGTCTGCAGGTTCGACACCGTGTTCTCGAAGCGAGACTGCAGGGCACCGAACTTGGCGCGTTGACCGTTCACTGCAGCAAGCGCCGCGTCGACGATCCGCAGTGCGTCGTTGGCACCGTTGACGTTCGAGATGTCGATGCCGGAGACCGCCTGGAGCGTCGCCGAGCCGTCGGTCACCGCGTCGGTCGCGCCGTCGCCCACCACGGAGAAGCTCTTCTCCGCATCGAACAGCAGGTAACCCACGGAGACGTTATCGGCGCCCGCTGCCACCGTGGTTGCCGTGCCGAAGTCATCGGACTGGTCGTCGGGGGTGTCGATACCCGCCGGGTCGAAGTTCGAAACGTCGATGGAACCACCCGAGGCCGCTCCGTTGGCAAGAGTGATGTTCTCGCCCGTCTCGTTGGTGATGATGATGCCGTTCTGGGCGTCGTTCAACTTCGCGGTGACACCGGTCTTCGATGCCGCATCGTTGATGGCTGCCACTGCGTTCGCAAGACCTTCGGCTGTATCGACCGCGCCGACGGTGAAGCTGACGTTCACGGCGGAGGAGTTCTTCGAAGTGACCGCGAGGGTGTAGTTGGTGTCGGCCGTACCGAACGACACCAGCGACTGCGTCTGCGCGGTCGCAGTCACGCCGGTCTTGTCGGAGACGGTGTTGACCTTGTTCGCCAGAGTGCGCGCAGTGTCCGTCGCGGAAACCGTGACAGTCTTGGTCTCGAGACCCTGGATGTCGAACGTGCCGGCGGCAAATGCTGCAGTCGCAGACGCGTCGATCGAGTTGGAGCGGTAGTTGTTGTTGCCGTAGACCGCGGTGCGGAAGTCGCCGGTCTGCGCCGTGATCACCTGGTTCGCGTTCGCGCCGACCTGGAACGAGGCGGAGCCGAAGGAACCATCCAGCAGCTTCAGACCGTTGAAGTCCGTGGTGTTGGCGATACGGTCGAGTTCCGAAACGAGCTGACCGACTTCCGACTGCAGCGCCTTGCGGTCGCCGGCGGAGTTCGACGCATTGGCCGACTGGACGGACAGTTCACGGATACGCTGGAGGATGTCGCCCGACGACTTGAGGGCACCTTCGGCCGTCTGGGCCAGGGAGATACCGTCGTTGGCATTGCGGCGGGCCTGCTCGAGGCCGCGAATCTGAGCAGTGAATCGCTCGGAGATCGCGAGACCAGCAGCATCGTCCTTCGCGGAGTTGATGCGCAGGCCGGAGGACAGGCGTTGAAGGGCCGTGGAAAGCTGATTCTGAGACGTGCTCAGGTTGCGCTGCGCATTCAGCGATGCGACGTTGGTGCTGATGACTTGGGACATCTGTGATTCCTCTCGACGAAAGTCAAAGTTTTCAATACATGCAAAACGACTTTGGTTGCCCTCGCCAGTAACGGCCTTCCAAACCGCTGTCAAACCGGTTTACGGCGCGACCCCTGAAATCTTGAGTTCTGAGAGGATTCCGGGAGCGGCGATGGCACACCGGGACGGCCCGAGAAGGATTCTCTGGAGTCCGCCCTATGCAGGAGGTAACGACCGGAACCCGCAAGACCTGAGCAGCGCGCGCTCTTGGAGGCGTGGGCTTGGGCCGCCCACGCGGAGGGACTCGTGCGGGCGCAGGCACTCGTGCGGGCGCACCGGGCTGCGACACAGGGGGAACCGCTGACGGGATGCTGGCGACGGGCCTGTGGAAGCCCGCGCTGGTCAGTCGTCGGCCGCGGTGTCGCCGGGAAAGAGGACGTCCTGGAACCCGAACTGGCGGAGATCGCGGATCCGCATCGGATACAGGATGCCGTCCAGGTGATCGCACTCGTGCTGGACCACACGGGCGTGGAAATCCGAGACGGTCCGGTCGACGCGGCGCCCGTATGCGTCGAACCCCGTGTAGCGCAAACGTCGGAACCGAGGCACCAGCCCCCGCATCCCAGGGACGGAGAGACAGCCTTCCCACCCGTCCTCCAGTTCGGAGGAAAGAGGTTCGAGCACCGGGTTCACCAGGACGGTATAGGGAATCTCATCGGCGTCAGGGTATCGAGCGCTGCGAAACCCACCGAAGATGACCACGCGAAGCCCCACGGCGATCTGCGGTGCCGCGATACCGGCGCCCTGCATCGCCCGCATGGTGTCCTCGAGATCCGTGACAAGGGCATGCAGTTCGGGCGTGTCGAAGGTCCCGACCTCGAGCGCCCGAGACAGGAGCCGTGGATCCCCCATGCGGATCACTTCACGGACTGGCATGGTGCTCCACCAGACGTTCCAGAATGCCTCGCACGCGTGCCATGGCCTCCTGAAGGGCCGCGTGGATGTCGTCCAGGCGGATGCTGTCGCGGCTGCTGCCACGCCCGGCGGCATGGTTCGCGACGACCGCGATCGCGGCGTAGGCCATCTCGAGCTCGCGCGCGAGCGCCGCTTCGGGCATGCCGGTCATCCCGACCATGGTGCACCCGTCGCGATCCAGCCGATCGATCTCCGCAGCCGTCTCAAGCCGCGGGCCCTGCATGGCCGCGTAGACGCCTTCGGGAATCGGCTGCTCGCCGACGTCCGCGGCCGCACGGAGAATCGCCTGCCGCAACGACGCATCGTAAGGATGGGTGAAATCGATGTGGGTCACCGGCCGGTCGGGGCCTTCGAAGAAGGTCGACTTGCGGCCCCACGTGTAATCGATGATCTGGTGCGGCACCGCGATGACACCGGGTCCGAGGGCGGGTGCGATGCCGCCGACGGAAGCGACCGAGACCACGCGCCTGACCCCTTCGGCGTGGAGCGCCCAGAGGTTCGCGCGATAGTTAACCATGTGGGGCGCGATCGTATGCCCGTACCCGTGCCGCGCGAGGAACACGACCTCGCGCCCGCGGATGCTGCCGAACGTGAGGGCCCCGGAAGGTTCGCCGAAGGGGGTACGGACGACCTGCCTACGCGAGACTTCGAGATTGGCAAGCTGCGTGAGGCCAGTGCCACCGATGATGCCGAGTACCGGACCTTGCAAGTCAGTTCTCCGGAGTGAGGGCGTAGATCGCCGGGAGGTTCCGCCAGGCGCCGTGGACATCCATGCCGTAACCGAACACGTAGCGGTCTGGAACCGTGATACCCACGAAATCGGCCTGGATGGGTTTCTCGCCAGCCAATTGCTTCTCGCAGAACACGACGTTCAGGACCTCTGCGGCCCCGGCTTCCAGAAGCGACTCCCTGATTGCGGCCAGCGTGTGCCCCTCGTCGAGGATGTCGTCCACCACGAGGACCAACCGGCCACGCACATCCTCGCGAGGCCGCACACGCCAGTCGATGGTGCCACCGGTGGTCCCGCCGCGATAGCGCGTCGCGTGGATGTAGTCGAGGTCCAAGGGAAAACGAAGGTGGGTCAGCAACTGCCCGCAGAAGACGATGCCGCCTCCCATGACGGCCAGCACGAGGGGCTGGGCGTCGGAGAGGCGGCGAGCGATGTCTCCCGCGACCCGCTCGACGGCAGCGGCGACCGCCTCCGGACCACACACGAGCTCGGCCCGGTCCAGGATGCGCCAGGCTTCCTCGCGAGTGATCTGCATCAGCCCGCCTTGCCCCGGACCAGCCCCGTCGCGAACGCCGAGAACTCCTGACCCACTTCGGGATGGCGCAGCCCGTAGACGAGGTTCGCCATCATGTAGCCGAGCTTGGAACCGCAGTCGTACCGGGTGCCCTCGAACTCGAGGGCCAGGACGTCCTCGGTCTCGAGCAGGCGTGCAATGCCGTCCGTGAGCTGGATCTCGCCGCCCGTCCCTTTGCCGATGCGTTCGAGGAATCCGAAGACCGCAGGGGTCAGGATGTACCGCCCGACGACCGCGAGATTCGACGGCGCGTCGGCGGGTTTCGGCTTCTCGACGATGCCGTCGAGGCGGTGGAGCCGCGCCTCCAGGGCCGCGCCCCGGATCACGCCGTACTTGTTCGACTCCTCGCGCGGAATCTTCTGCACGCCGAGGACCGACGACTTGCGCTCCTTGAAGACCTCGACCATCTGCTGGAGCGTGCTCGGAGTCCCGTCGATCAGATCGTCGGCCAGGATGACCGCGAAAGGTTCGTCACCAACCACAGGCTTCGCGCACAGGACGGCGTGGCCGAGACCCAGTGCTTCCGGCTGACGCACGTAGATGCAGCTCACGTGCTTGGGCACGATGTTCCGGATGCTCTCGAGCAGCGCCTCGCGCCCGCGGGACTCCAGTTCCGTCTCCAGCTCGAAGGCCTTGTCGAAGTGGTCCTCGATCGCGCGCTTGTTGCGGCCCGTGATGAACACCATCTGCGTCATCCCCGCCTCGACGGCCTCCTCCACCGCGTACTGGATGAGGGGCTTGTCGACCACCGGCAGCATCTCCTTCGGACTCGCCTTCGTGGCGGGAAGGAAGCGCGTGCCTAGCCCGGCCACGGGGAATACGGCGGTCTTGATCGGTCCGTTCATGGTGCGTCTGTCACTCCAAGTGGGGTTTGCCGGGCGGCGGCAATCATTGCCAGCAGGGCGTCCTGATCCAGGACCTTCACGCCCAGAGTCTGCGCCTTCTCGAGTTTCGAGCCGGGATCTGCTCCGGCCACCACGTAGCTCGTCTTCGCGGAGACGCTGCCAGCCACCTTGCCTCCGAGCGCCTCGATCCTGGCCTTGGCGTCGTCGCGTCCCAGGTCGGGCAGCGTACCCGTGAGAACGAATGTGAGTCCGGCGAAGGGCTGCGCCTCCCGCGGCGTCGGAGTGAGCAACGGCCATTCCACCCCGGCGCCGCGCAGCCCGTCGATCACCTCGCGGTTGTGCGGCTGCGCGAAGAAGAGCGCGATGCTCTGCGCGACGATCGGTCCCACGTCGGGCACGAGGAGCAGTTCTTCCGGCGTGGCCGCCAGGATCGGCGCGAGGTCCCCGAAGTGCTTCGCAAGATCGCGTGCGGTCGCCTCCCCCACATGCCGGATCCCCAGCGAAAACAGGAAGCGTGGCAGCGTCGTGTGACGGCTCTTCGCGATGGCGTCCACGAGATTGCGCGCACTCTTCTCCCCCATGCGATCGAGTGTCGCAAGGGTCTCCGTCGTGAGCCCGTACAGGTCTGCGGGCGTCCGCACGAGTGACTGGTCGACGAGTTGGTCCACGACCTTGTCACCGAGCCCCTCGATGTCCATGGCGCGCCGGGACGCGAAGTGCAGCAACGCCTGCTTGCGCTGGGCCGGGCAATAGAGTCCGCCCGAGCAGCGCCAGTCGACCTCGCCCTCCTCCCGGACGATCGCGCTCTGGCACACCGGACAGCATCCGCCGAGGACAGCGAGCATGTCGAAGGGTGGTCCGGCATCCGCCGGTCGTCGCTCGATCACGACGCGAGCCACCTCCGGGATGACGTCCCCGGCGCGGCGCACGATCACGGTGTCTCCGACGCGCACATCCTTCCGCCGGGTCTCGTCCTCGTTGTGGAGGGTCGCGTTGCTGACAGTCGTGCCGCCCACGAACACGGGCTCCAGCTTGGCCACGGGCGTGAGCTTGCCGGTGCGCCCCACCTGGATCTCGATGTCGCGGACGATCGTGAGCTGTTCCTGCGCGGGGTACTTGTGGGCCACGGCCCAGCGAGGTTCCCGTGTCACGAACCCGAGGCGTTGCTGAAGGGCCAGATCGTCCACCTTGTAGACGACGCCATCGATGTCGAAGGGGAGTGCATCGCGGCGCGCGCCCACGTCCCGATGAAAAGCGGCGAGCGCATCGCCTCCAGAGACGACCGCCCGATCCGGCGACACGGGGAGCCCTTGGGCAGCAAGGGCATCGAGCACTCCCGAATGCGTCGACGGGATCTCCCATCCCACGACCTCGCCCAACCCGTACGCAAAGAACGAGAGCGGCCGGCGGGCGGCGATCGCCGGGTCCAGTTGTCGGACGGCACCCGCCGCCGCATTGCGCGGATTCACGAAGGTCTTCTCGCCCGCCTCCCGCTGCCGGGCGTTCAAAGCCTCGAAACGATCGCGCCGCATGTACACCTCCCCGCGCACTTCCAGCACGGGCGCAGCGAGGGTGGCGAGGCGCAACGGAATCTCGCCGATCGTACGAATGTTCTGCGTGACGTCCTCGCCAGTTTCGCCATCGCCTCGGGTGGCGGCGCGCACCAGGACGCCCGATTCGTATCGAAGGCTCACCGCGAGGCCATCGAACTTGAGTTCAGCGGAATACCGGACGGGAGGATCCGCCTCGGTGAGCCCCAGTTCGCGACGAACCCGGGCATCGAACGCGCTCGCGCCCGTCGGCCCGGTATCGGTCTCGGTACGAATGGAGAGCATAGGCACCGCGTGCCGCACGGGCACGAAGGCATCGAGCGGCTTTCCCCCAACCCGCCGGGTCGGCGAATCGGGGGTCGCCAGTTCCGCATACTCCGACTCGAGGGCCTGGAGTTCCCGGAACAAGCGGTCGTACTCGGCATCCGGCACCTCGGGTGCGTCGAGCACGTAGTACGCATGGTCGTGGCGCGCCAGTTCGCGGCGCAGGGCCTCTGCCCGCTCGGCCGCGACCGGTGGGACAGGCATCAGGCGAAAAGGCGAAGGGCGATCGGACCGCCGGCGGGAATGTCGGCCGCTTCCATCGCGGCGTACACGCCCGACAGATGGCGGCGGATGGCACCGAGGCCGTTGTCGTTCAGCGGCTGACGGTTGTCATCGACGATGAGACCGTCGAGCGTCGCCGCGAACTTCTTCGTGAGCTGGACCATGCGATCGAAGCTCGCGAGCCCGCCACTCGCGCGGGGCACGTCGAGCAGGAAGGTGATACCCGATGTCGTCAGACTCTTCATGCTCTCGGGGAAGAAAGGCTCAGTGTCCTGGTTATCGAGAGTGAACTGCGAAGCCCCGTGCGCATCCTCGAAGTGGAACTGGCCGTCGGCCTTCAACGTGAGGCCGGCACTCTCGGCGAGCGCCCGGATCGTCGTGCCCTGGAAGTGCTGGCCGGTCCGCGCCACCACCGAGAGGCCGATCGCGATGTCGACCTCGGCGCAGAACGCATCCAACTCGCGCGCCCGTGCCTCTGCTTCGGCGAGATCCGGCTGGCTTGCGCGGGCGTCGACGTGGGCCGCCACCGCGCTCGCGAGCGCCACGAAGGCATCGAGTTCGGCACGGCTCGCCATCGCCTGCCGGTCAGCGATCTGCATGGCGGCGCGGGCCCTGGTGAACCGGCCGGGCGCGGAGTCGTCGAGCGCAACCCAGTGCCCGGTGCGGTCGTCGAAACCCGTCACCCGCACCGGTCTGGCGAGCGTGGTGAAGGCATCCACGATCGCGCGGAGAGCCTCACCAGAGAGCGGGGTGGATGCTTCGAAGATCACGACGCAATCGACCTCGGGCTCCCCGGACTCGTGAGGTGCCGGGGCGCGGGTGATCTCGGTCGGCGCGTCGCGCACCGCGGGGGCAGGTTCAGTCGATGCGGCATCCACCCAGTCGTCCCGGACGGCGCCGATCGAAACGCCGGACGTGTCGTCGGCGGGCGCGGCATCGAGCGAAGCCCCGGGGTCGACGCGATCGAACAGGACATCGGCCGGCGGCTGGTCGAACGCGCGCTCGGCCCGCTTGCGATGCATGCGCTCCTGCAGCCAGTTGTAGGCGATCACCCCGCCGATGACGACGGCGCCGAGGATCAGGAGACTGAGTTGAAGTTGACTCATGGATTGGACCGTTCTGTTGCGCCGAGGATACATCGCACCTCGGCGTCGGGCATCAGCTGTTGTCCGTCAGCGCGCGGCCTCAAGCGGCACGCTCGTCCTGGAGACGCATCGCTTCGTCGACATCGACGGCGACGACACGGGAGACACCCAGCTCGCGCATGGTGACGCCGACGAGCTGCTCGGCCATCTCCATCGTGATCTTGTTGTGGCTGATGAAGATGAACTGCGTGTGCTCGGACATGCGCTTCACCAGCTCGCAGAATCGTGAGGTGTTGGAATCGTCCAGCGGCGCATCCACCTCGTCGAGCAGGCAGAACGGCGCGGGGTTCAACTTGAAGAGCGCGAACACCAGGGAGACCGCCGTCAAGGCCTTCTCGCCGCCGGAGAGCAGCTGGATCGATGCGTTCTTCTTGCCCGGCGGCCGGGCGATGATCTGGACACCGCTGTCGAGGATCTCGTCACCGGTCATGACCAGCCTTGCTTCGCCGCCGCCGAAGAGCTGCGGGAACATCTGCTGGAGATTGGTGTTGACCTGGTCGAACGTGGCCTGGAGCCGCTCGCGCATCTCGCGGTCGATCCGGCGGATGGCATCCTCCAGCGTGTTGACCGCCTCCGTGAGATCGGTCCACTGGGCATCCAGGAAGGCCTTGCGCTCGGAGGACTTGGCCAGCTCGTCGAGCGCGGCGAGGTTCACCGGCCCCAGGGAGGCGAGTTCCTCCTGCAACCGGTTGATGTCGCCCTGCAGGACGTTCGGCCGGGGTGGCTTCTCCAGCGCCTCCGCGAGAGACGCGATGTCGGCGTTGGCCTCGGCAAGCTGCGCTGCGAAGCCTTCCTCGGCAATACGCGCCTCCTGCTCCTCGAGCCGGAGCTGACCGATGCGTTCCCGGAGCGGTTCGAGGCGCCGTTCGTGGGTCGCCCGCGCCTCGTCCGCGCCGCGCATCGCCCGCTCGGCCTCGGCCAGCGCGTCGCGACGTTGGCCGAGCAACAGCTCGCGCTCGTTCTTCGTCGCCAGCACGATCGCCAGCTCCTCGGCGATCGGCCCCTCCTCGAGACTCGCCGCCTCGGCCTCGGCAGCGTCCAGACCGCCCCGTGCCGCCGAGATCTGTTCGCCCAGCAACTGCAGGCTGCGACGCAGTTCGTCGATGCGCGCATCGAGCGACCGTTCGGCAAAGCGCGCTTCCTGCACGCCCCGCTCCGCCAGACTCGACAGTTCCCGCATGCGGGCGAGCGTACTCTCGGCCTCGCGATGCCGCCCCTGGGCCGACGTGGATTCCTCGTCGACCCGGGCCAGCGTGTCGTCGGCGCCCTCGGCCTCCATGGTGGCCTCTGCACGGGCCTCCTGCTCCAGGGCCTCCTCCTCGGCGATCTCGACGATCTCGCGTTCGATCTGATCGATCCGATGCCGCGCGCGCTCGAGGGCCTGGTTGAGACGCACCTCTTCAAGCTCCACCAGGTGCCGCCGCTGCGAGAGGGTGGCCGTGCGGTTGCGGAGGCTCTCCAGTTCCTGCCGATGCTGGCGGAGCGCGGCATCCGTTCCGGCGACCCGCTCACGCTGGGCGGCCAGTTCCGCCTCGACGCCCGGGATGTCGGCTTCCAGCCGCTCGATCTCCTGCTTGCGTTCGAGCAGCCCGTGGATCTCGGAATCGGGGGCGTGGAAGGCCACGCTGTGTGCCGTGAAGATGTGCCCTTCCCGGCAGACCACCGCCGTCCCTGCCGGAAGCTCCGCGGCCTTCGTGCGGGCGACCACCGTGGTCTCGACCGCGTAGACGCCGCCCATCCACTCGCCGAGCACGGCCGAGATGGAGGGATCGTCGCAGGTCACGAACGACGCGAGCGGCTCGCATCCCGCTGGCGCCGAATGCGCTTCGGCCGCGGCGGCATTCGCCGGCTGATACACCGCCAGTTTTCCAGGCGGGGATGCCCCGAACCAGTCGGCCAGGCGCCCGGGATCCTCCATGGCCACGGCGTTGAGCCGTTCGCGGAGCACGGCCTCGATGGCCCCCTCCCAGCCCGGTCGGACGTGCAGCTTCTCCCAGAAGCGCGCCTTGTCCGAAAGACCATGCTGCCCGAGCCACGCGGCCATCTGCTCGCTGGAACCGACCTGTTGCTGCAAGCCCACCAGTGCGTGACGACGCGCCTCCAGGGCCGCGAGGGTCTGGCGTGAGGAATCGAGCGCCCGGGACCACTCGCGGAGGTCCTCCTCGGCCTTGGGAATCGCCTCCGAGAGCATCGCCTGCCGCTCCCGGTTTCCAGCGATCTCCTCCTCGAGGGCCTCCCGTTCCATGCGCAGCGTCTCGATGCCGGCCTCGTCGGGCAGGACCAGCCCGGTCCGTTCGCCATTCAATCTGTCTCGGCGCGCCTGCAGCTGCGCGATCAACCGATCGGCCTGGTCGCGACGCGTCATCGCGATGTCGCGCGCGCGCTGCGCCTCGGCCACGGCCTGGCGTGCCTTGTCCACGTCCGCACGGGCATCCCGCCAGGCCTGCTCCGCCCTGGGCAGTGCGTCGCGCGCACTCTCGGCCCTGGCCTCCTGCTGCTCAGTCTCGGCAGCGGCAAGTTCCCGCTGGGACTCGGCCTCGGCAAGGGCATCCGACGCGGCGGCGCGGCGCTCGGTCTCGCGGGCGATCTGCTCCTCCAGTTCACGGCGCCGGCTGTCGGCACGCTGACGACTCTGACGGAGAAACTGGAGCTGCTGCTCGGCCCGCGCCAGCTGCGCGTTGGCCTCGTACAGCTCGCCCTGGGCCGCGTGCACCGCATCACCGGCGCTGTAGTGGGTTTCGCGCAGGCTTTCCAACTGTGCCTCCGCCTCCCGAAGCGAAGCCGTGGTGCGCTCCAGGTCCAGCGTCATGGACCCGATCTCCTCCGCCAGCCTGGTGCGACGCAGACCCGCATCGCGCTGGCGGACACTCCACAGCAGCCATTGGTGTCGCCGGATGTCCGTTTCGAGCGTGCGGTAGCGCTCGGCCGTCACGGCCTGCTCTTCTAGCCGACCGATCTGGGCGCCGAGTTCGCGGCGGACGTCCTCCACCCGCAGCAGGTTCTCCCGGCTGTCCTCCAGGCGAGCCTCGGTCTCCTTGCGCCGCTCCCGGTACTTCGAGACGCCCGCGGCCTCTTCGAGGAAGATGCGGACCTCCTCCGGCTTCGCCTCGACGATGCGGGAGATCATGCCCTGCTCGATGATCGCGTAGGCCCGGGCGCCGAGGCCGGTGCCGAGGAAGAGATCGCTGACGTCCCGACGGCGGACGGGGATGTTGTTGATGAAGTAGCTGGAGTCGCCGCGGCGTTCGAGGACGCGCTTGATGGCGATCTCGCCGTACTGGGACCACGCGCCGGCGGCCTTGCCGAGGCTGTTGTCGAAGACGAGTTCGACGCTCGCCCGGTTGGCGGGCTTGCGGTCTCCCGAGCCGTTGAAGATGACGTCCTGCATGGTCTCGCCGCGGAGATGCTTCGCCGAGGACTCGCCGAGCACCCAGCGGACGGCATCGATGACATTCGACTTGCCGCAGCCGTTCGGACCCACGACCCCGACCAGTTGCCCCGGTAGCGGCACGTGGGTCGGATCGACGAATGACTTGAAACCGGCGAGCTTGATGTGGGTGAGACGCACTGGGAGAACTCCGTCCGGGACTGTGCAGAAAGATGCCGAGAGGACGTTGGGACCTGGCGACGCCCGCAGATGGAACGGCTCGGGCGTCGCAAAAAAACAACCGCCTGGAAGCGAGGCTGGGCAGGCGGTTTTCTCGGGGCGGATTGTAACCGAACTCCCCGCGCGGATCGGTGCCGTACGGGCCCCGAAATGCCGGGGCGGCGCCTCTCGGGCGGGACCACCGATGCGGGAAGACTCGACTGCGCGCGCTCCCTATAATCCGCCGCTTGTCCTGAACCGCTCCCCGATTGCTCCCATCTCGATGAACCCCGATCTCGCCCGCCTGCAGCCATACCCCTTCCAGAAGCTCGCGACACTGTTCGCCGGTGCCGCGAAGCCCGACGGGCTGGCGCCGGTGAATCTGTCGATCGGGGAACCGAAGCACCCGACGCCGCCGTTCATCAAGGAGGCCCTCGTCGCCGGGCTCGGTGGGCTCGCCGGCTACCCCGCGACCCTGGGAAACCCCGGCCTCCGGGAAGCCATCTCCGATTGGCTCGGCCGCCGCTACGGGATCCCCCACCCCGACCCGGCCACCCAGGTGCTCCCCGTGAACGGCAGCCGCGAGGCGCTCTTCGCCTTCGCACAGACGGTGGTGGACCGCACACGGTCGGGCGCCAGGGTGCTGATGCCGAATCCGTTCTATCAGATCTACGAGGGCGCGGCCCTGCTGGCGGGCGCGACGCCGGGCTTCCTGAACCAGTTGCCGGAAACCGGATTCGGATGCGGATTCGAAACGGTCACCGACCAGGAATGGCGCGACACCCAGCTGATCTACGTGTGTTCCCCCGGAAATCCGACGGGTCGGATCATGACGCTGGCGGAATGGCAGGCGCTCTTCGACCTCTCGGACCGCCACGGCTTCGTGATCGCCGCGGACGAGTGCTATTCGGAGATCCACTTCGACGAGGCGAATCCACCGTTGGGCGCACTCCAGGCCGCCCGGGCCCTCGGTAGAGACGACTACCGCGGTCTCGTCGTGTTCGGCAGCCTGTCGAAGCGCTCGAACGTCCCCGGCATGCGCTCCGGCTACGTGGCGGGCGATGCCGCGCTGCTCAAGGCCTTCCTGCTGTATCGCACGTATCACGGCAGCGCGATGAGCCCGGCGGTGCAGGCTGCGAGCGAGGTCGCGTGGCGCGACGAGGCCCACGTGATCGAGAATCGACGGCTGTACCGCGAGAAGTTCGACGCATTCCACGCGCGCCTCGCGCCGCTGATCGACATCGCGATGCCCGATGCCGGTTTCTACTTCTGGTTGAGGGTCGGTGGTGACGACGCCACCTTCGCCCGCGACCTGCTCGAACAATATAATGTAACCGTGCTTCCCGGGAGCTTCCTCGCCCGCGAATCCCGCGGCGTGAATCCCGGTGCGGGCTTCGTCCGCATCGCACTCGTCGCACCGTCTGCCGAATGCAACGAAGCGGCGGGCCGCCTCGCCAGCTTCCTCTCCAACCGCCGCTAGGCGCCAACAGGGTCCTTTCCCGAATGTCCACTCTGCAATCCGTCATCGAAGACGCCTGGGAGAACCGTACCTCCCTGTCCCCCTCCCCCGCCCCCGCCTCGCTCAAGCAGGCCGTCGACGAAGTCGTGGCCGGTCTCGACGCCGGCCGGCTGCGGGTCGCCGAGAAGATCAGCGGTGACTGGGTCACCCATCAATGGATCAAGAAGGCGGTGCTGCTCTCGTTCCGTCTGGCCGACAACGCGGTCATCCGCGACGGCTACACGAACTACTTCGACAAGGTCCCCGCGAAATTCGCCGACTACGGTGACGCCGACTTCCGCGCCGGCGGTTTCCGCGTGGTCCCGCCCGCCGCGGCGCGCAAGGGCTGCTTCGTCGCGAAGAACGTGGTGCTGATGCCGTCCTACGTGAACATCGGCGCCTACGTCGACGAAGGCACGATGGTCGACACCTGGGCCACCGTCGGCTCGTGCGCCCAGATCGGGAAGAACGTGCACCTGTCGGGCGGGGTGGGCATCGGGGGCGTGCTGGAGCCGATCCAGGCGAATCCGACCATCATCGAGGACAACTGCTTCATCGGCGCGCGCTCCGAGGTGGTCGAGGGCGTGATCGTCGGCGAGGGCTCCGTGGTCTCGATGGGCGTGTACCTTGGCCAGAGCACGAAGATCTACAACCGGGCAACGGGCGAGGTCTCGTACGGCCGCATCCCGCCGGGCTCCGTCGTGGTGTCGGGCAATCTGCCCTCCGCCGATGGCAAGTACAGCCTGTACTGTGCCGTAATCGTGAAGCAGGTCGACGCCAGCACCCGGGCGAAGACCAGCATCAACGAGCTGCTCCGCGGGGACTGATCCCCGGCCCCGCGCGCCGCGACTCGCCGCCCACAGGAGATCCGCGTGAGCCAGTACCTGATGCCGCTGTTCAAGCTGATGGCCGAGAAGGACGCCTCGGACATGTTCGTGTCCGTCGGCTCGCCTATCCAGGTGAAGATCCTCGGGACCATCATGCCGGTCAACCAGCAGGTGATGGACGGGGAGACGGTGCGCAAGATCGCCTACGACCTCATGACCGAGAAGGAGGCGCGCATCTTCGACGAGACGTTCGAGATGAACTTCTCGTACCCGGTCAGCGGGGTCGGGCGTTTCCGGGTGAACGTGTTCCGGCAGCGGGGCAACATCGCGATGGTGTTCCGCTACCTGAAGAACCGCACCGCGGGCTTCGAGAAGCTGCGCCTGCCGCCGATCCTGAAGGATCTCGTGATGGAGAAGCGCGGCCTGGTGCTGGTCGTGGGCTCCACGGGTTCGGGCAAGTCGACGACGCTCGCCGCGATGATCGAGCATCGCAACCACACGAAACCGAGCCACGTCCTCACCATCGAGGACCCCATCGAGTTCGTCTACACGAACATCAAGTGCATCATCAACCAGCGCGAGGTCGGGCAGGACACCCACTCGTACGAGAACGCGCTTGTTAACGCGATGCGGGAGGCGCCGGACGTCCTGATGATCGGCGAGATCCGCGACAAGCAGACGCTTCAACACGCACTGCTCTACGCGCAGACGGGCCACCTGTGCCTCTCGACGCTTCACGCGAACAACAGCTACCACGCGCTCGGCCGCATCATCAATTTCTTCCCGCACGATGCGCGTGAGGGTCTGCTGGCCGACCTCGCGACGACGCTCCGATGCATCATCTCGCAGCGCCTCGTGAAGGGCATCGACGGCACCATGGTGGCCGCGGTCGAGGTCATGCTGAACACGAAGCACATCGCCGAACTGATCAAGAAGGGCGACATCGACCAGATCAAGGAGGCCATGGAGCAGAGCCTGTCGCCCGGCTCCGAGACCTTCGAGCAGGCGCTCTTCAAGCACTACGCCGCAGGCCTCATCTCGAAGGAGGAGGCGTTGCGCAACTCCGACTCGGCTTCGAACCTCGCATGGCTGCTCGACAACGCAGGGGTCGGCACCGCCAAGCCAGCCTCCGGGACGGGCGTCTTCGGGATGCCGTCGCAGGCACCTACGGTCTTCCCCAATCGTCAATCGCCCCGCATCGACGGCGGCATCGATCCCACGATCGACCTGGATCGACTCAACAGGAGCTGAACCCGTTTGGACACTGCCGCCCATCCCGATCCCACGCTCGACCTGGCCTGCCGCCTCATTTCACGAAGGTCCGTCACGCCCATCGACGGCGGCTGTCAGGCACTCCTCGGGGCACGGCTGGAAGCCGCGGGGTTCGATGTCACGCATCTGCGCCATGGGGATGTCGACAATCTTTGGGCCCGTCGAGGCAAAGCCGGTCCGGTCGTGTGCTTCGCAGGCCACACCGACGTCGTACCCACCGGCCCCATCGAGCAATGGCATTCGGATCCCTTCGAACCCGTCATCCGCGACGGCGTGCTGTACGGTCGCGGCGCGGCCGACATGAAGTCGTCCATCGCCGCGTTCGTCAACGCAGCGGAGAGCTTCATCGCCGCACGCCCCGATCACGGAGGCTCGATCGCGCTCCTCATCACGTCGGACGAGGAAGGGGTCGCGACGGACGGCACGGTAAAGGTCATCGAGTGGCTTCGCGCACGCGGCGAAGCCATCGACTTCTGCATCGTCGGTGAACCCACCTCGGTGAATTCGCTCGGCGACATGGTGAAGAACGGCCGCCGCGGGTCCCTCTCCGGCACGCTGTCGGTGAAGGGTGTCCAGGGGCACATCGCCTACCCTCAGCTCGCGCGAAACCCCATTCATCTGGCCATGCCCGCGCTGGCCGAACTCACTGCGATGGTGTGGGACCACGGCAACGAATACTTCCAGCCCACCAGCCTGCAGTTCTCGAACATCCATGCAGGCACCGGTGCGAACAACGTCATTCCCGGCGAGATGCAGGCGCTGTTCAATTTCCGCTTCTCGCCCGCCTGCACCGTCGACGATCTCGAGGCGCGGGTCCACGAGGTCCTCGATAGACACGGCCTCGACTACCGCCTCGACTGGTCGCTCTCCGGGATGCCCTTTCTCACGCCCCGCGGACGCCTCGTCGCGGCAAT
The DNA here is from genome assembly GCA_001464895.1 of Betaproteobacteria bacterium Ga0077532. Classification (GTDB taxonomy): domain Bacteria; phylum Pseudomonadota; class Gammaproteobacteria; order Burkholderiales. The sequence continues at coordinate 9,317 of LNEE01000006.1, read as the reverse complement.
CTCCGATGCCATCGTCGCCGAGTGCGGCGCCGCGCCCGAACTATCGACGAGCGGCGGCACCTCGGACGGCCGCTTCATCGCGACGTGGTGCCCGGAAGTCGTGGAGCTTGGTCCGGTGAACGCCTCCATCCACAAGATCAACGAACACGTGGCCGTGGCAGACCTGCCGCGCCTCACCCGCATCTATCGCGGCGTGCTCGAGCGTCTGCTCCCATGACCGGCAGCGCTGCTTGGCCCGACACGCTCGCCGACGAACTCGTCACGCTCCACGACCTGTTGCGGTACGCGATCACGACGATGGGCCGCGCGGAGGTGGCGCACGGGCATGGCTTTCCGGATGCCTCTGCAGAAGCCGCCTACCTCATCGCCTGGTACTTCAAGTTGCCCCACGACGCGGTGGGCGAGCACCTCGGTGCCCGCGCGACCCGCGAGGAACGCGCCGCTTTCCTGCGACTCGTCGAACAGCGCGTCTCGGAGCGCGTCCCGTCACCGTATCTGACCGGTGAGGCATGGCTCGGGGACTACCGATTCCGCGTGGACTCGCGGGTGCTGATACCGCGGTCGTTCATCGCCGACCTGCTGTTGGAGGGGCTCGCGCCCTGGGTGCCCGAACCTGAGGGCATCGCGCGGGCGCTGGATCTCTGCACGGGATCCGGATGCCTGGCGATCCTGCTGGCGCACGCGTTTCCCGATGCCGAGGTCGATGGTGCCGATCTCTCCGCCGATGCTCTCGAGGTCGCGCGCTCGAACGTGGTCGACCACGGCCTGGAGGATCGCCTGCATCTCGTGCAGTCCGACGTCTTCTCGGCCCTGGGCGATGCGCGATACGACCTCATCGTGAGCAATCCACCGTACGTGAATGCCCCGTCGATGGCCGCCCTGCCGCCGGAGTACCGCCACGAGCCGTCGCTCGCGCTGGCCGCGGGAACCGACGGCCTCGACATCGTCCATCGCATCCTCGCCGGTGCCGCGAAACACCTGACGGACGAGGGCGTGCTGGTGGTCGAGATCGGGCACAACCGTGCCGCGCTGGAGGAGGCGTATCCGGACGTCCCCTTCACGTGGCTCTCCACCCACGCGGGCGACGATTTCGTCTTCCTGCTGACCCGCGAGCACCTCGCCGGCTGATCCGAGCCGGTGAAGTCGGGCGTTCGCGGCGACCACCTCGCCGCCGGCGCGACGAGGATCAGCGCTTCTTGCCCGGTGGTTTGCGCGGTGCAGCCCGTTGCGCCGTTGCACCACCGCGGGGTGGTCGGCCTGCCCCGGGGCGCGACGGCGTCCGGGCACCTGGCGATGACGGACGTGACGGCGGCTTTCTCGTTGGTGATGGCGCCGGGGCCGCGGGTTCGTCGTCCGCGACCTTCCCTCCCGCCAGCCAGTCGAGCACGCTGCGGGTCTGGGCGTCGGTGAGTTCCAGATGCTGGCCACGCTTCAGCCGGGGCGGCATGTTGACGATGCCGAATCGCACCCGCATCAGCCGGCTCACCTGCAGCCCCAGGTGCTCGAACATGCGGCGCACGAGCCGATTCCGCCCCTCGCGCACGACCACGCGGTACCAGTGATTCCTGCCCTCGCCGCCCTGTGCAACCAGCTGATCGAAGCGCGCCGGGCCGTCGTCGAGTTCGAGCCCGTTCACGAGCTGGCGCGCCTGCGCGTCGTCGAGTTCGCCCATGATGCGCACGGCGTACTCGCGCTCGACCTCGAAGCGCGGATGGGTGAGCCGGTTGGCCAGCTCGCCCGACGTCGTGAAGATGAGCAATCCGCACGTGTTGAAGTCCAATCGACCGATTGCCAGCCACTTCCCGGCACGGATGACAGGCAGCTTGTCGAAGACGCTCGGCCGACCGTCGGGATCATCGCGCGACACGATCTCGCCCTCGGGCTTGTGGTACAGGATCACGCGGGGCAGCTTCGCCGACAGCTTGAACCGGATCTGGCGGCGCCCGATCTTCACGAGATCCTCGGGACTCACGCGGGTGCCGAGCGTCGCGACCTCGCCGTTCACCAGCACCTTGCCGGCGGCGATGAACTCTTCCATTTCGCGGCGAGATCCCAGGCCGGATTGCGCGAGCACCTTCTGCAGCTTCTGCGATGGCCCGGCCGTCGACGCGGCGCCTGCGGAGGTCGGGGGAGTGGCAGTGGGCGCACGGGGCGTCGTCGGTCGACGGGTGACCGGCACCACCGGCGGCTCCTTCACGGGCTCGCGCCGGCCGCGCGTGGGCGCCTCCGGCACCACCTCGCGGAGCGAGCGCGCCGAGTTCGGCGAGCGCCGCAGTCCGTTGGACGGACGTGAGGGACGCTGGCCTGGTGGGCGTGCGTTGTCGGAGGCGGCGCGCCCCCGGGCGGGTTTGCGCGGGCGTTCGCTCATGTCAGGTTACCGGTCTGCGTTCGATGAAGGCCTGGGCCAGGGTGCCGCTGTCGACGTATTCGAGCTCACCGCCGACGGGGAGTCCACGGGCGATGCGGCTCACCCGAAGGCCACGGGCCCTCAGGGACTCGCCCAGGTAGTGCGCGGTGGCTTCGCCTTCCGCCGTGAAATTGGTCGCGAGTATCACTTCCGCCACGGTGCCGTCCGTCGCGCGCCGCAGGAGCCGATCGAGATGCAGCTCCCGGGGGCCGATCCCGTCGAGCGGCGAGAGCCGGCCGAGCAGCACGTAGTACAGGCCCGCGAAAGTCTGCGTCTGCTCCATCCGCATCTGATCGGCCGGCGTCTCGACGACGCACAGCAGGGACGCGTCACGCCGGGCGGATGCGCAGAGGTCGCAGAGGACGTCCTCGGTGAACGTGTTGCACCGCTCGCAGTGCCGCACGTGCTCGATCGCGGCCTCCATCGCCCGCGCGAGCTGGAGCGCACCGTCGCGATCGCGTTCGAGGAGGTGATAGGCCATCCGCTGCGCAGACTTCGGCCCGACGCCCGGCAGCGCGCGCAGGGCATCGAAGAGGGTCTGGAGGCGGCCGGGGGTGGACAAGGAGATCGTGCCGGGAGACGCGTCGCGGGGCGCGTCAGAACGGCAGCTTGAAGCCGGGCGGGAGACCCATGCCGCCGGTCAGCGAACCCATGCGTTCCTGCTTCGTGGCCTCGGCACGGCGCACGGCGTCGTTGACGGCGGCAGCCACGAGATCCTCGAGCATGTCCTTGTCGTCCGCCAGCAACGACGGGTCGATCGTGACCCGTTTGACATCGTTGCTGCAGGTCATCACGACCTTGACCATGCCTGCGCCGGCCTGCCCTTCCACTTCCACCGTGGCGAGCTGCTCCTGCATGCGCTTCATGTTGTCCTGCATCTGCTGGGCCTGTTTCATCAGGCCGGCCAGTTGTCCCTTGTTGATCATCGAATCTCTCCAGGCATGGGGATGAGCTGCTACTGCAACGGACGCACGGAGCCTTCGATCAGCCGCGCATCGAAACTTTCCTTCAGTTCACGCACGAACGGGTCGGCATCGATCGCCTCCGCCGCGCCGCGTTCGCGCGCTTCCCGCTCGCGGTTCTCGTGGGCCGCGGGCGTTGCATCGCCTGCCGCCCCCAGCGTGAACTCGACGCGGACCTTGCCGAAACGCGTGGTCAGCGCCGCCACGAGTTTCTCGCGATAGGCCTGCTCCAGCAGATGCTTGTGCCCCGGCGGGACGGCCAGGTGCAGATGCCCCGGACCCACGGAAACGAACTCGCAGTGCTGCGCCAGCATGCGCGCCATCCCACCCAACCCCAGCTGACTGACGGTCGGCGGCCAACTCGTCCTGTCGAGTGCCAGAAGCAGCTCGGGGTTCCCCGCGGGAGTCACATCTGCAGGGACCGCGCTGGGCACCGGCTCCGACGGCTCGACCGAGGCAGCGCGCGCTGCGGGACCCGGCGCGCGAGCGGCGGGCGTCTGCTCAGGCACGCGTGCGGTTCGCGGAGGCGATGCCACCGTGCGCGAGGCGCCACCGATGGCTGCCGTCGCGGGCATGGTGCGCACAGGCTTGGCATCGCCTCCGGCGTCCGGCACGAAAGCGAGCATGCGGACGAGCGTCATCGTGAAGCCGGCGTACTCGTCCGGCGCCAGGCCGAGATCGGCGCGACCGCGCAGGGCGATCTGATAGTGGATCTGCACATCCTCCGGCGTGAAGGCCGAGGCAAGCGCCATCAGGCGGACCCGCTCGGGTTCGTCGTCCTCGACTGCTTCCGGCAGCACCTGGGCCAGCGCCACATGGTGGAGAAGGCTCGCGAGGTCCTGCAGGACCGTATCGAAAGAAAGCCCCCGGGCATCGATGGCATCGGCTTGCGCCATCAGCCCCGCGCCGTCCCGCTTCGCCACCAGCTCCAGCAGAGTGAACAGATAGCTGGCATCGATCACGCCCAGCATCTCGCGCACCGAGGTTTCGCTCACCGAGCCGCCACCGTGCGCGATGGCCTGGTCGAGGAGGCTGAGACTGTCGCGCATGCTCCCGCGGGCCGCTCGGGCCAGCAGGGCGAGCGCCGGGACCTCATACGTGACACCTTCGAAACCCAGCACCTTCTCGAGCTGCCCGCGGATGAGTGCGGGGGTCATCGACTTCAGGGAGAACTGGAGACACCGCGAGAGCACCGTGACGGGGATCTTCTGCGGGTCGGTCGTGGCGAGGATGAACTTGACGTGTGCGGGGGGCTCCTCGAGCGTCTTCAGCATGGCGTTGAAGGCGCTGCGCGAGAGCATGTGCACTTCGTCGATGATGTAGACCTTGAACCGGCCGGCCGTCGGCGCGTAGAGCGCGTTGTCCAGCAGCTCCCGCATGTTGTCGACCTGGGTGTTGGAGGCGGCGTCCAGCTCGATGAGATCGATGAAGCGGCCGCGGTCGATCTCCGTGCACTGCCCGCAGACACCGCAGGGCGTGGCGGTGACGCCCGTCTCGCAGTTCAGCGCCTTCGCGATGATGCGCGCGAGGGTGGTCTTGCCGACACCGCGGGTGCCGGTGAGCAGATACGCGTGGTGCAGGCGGTTCTGGTCGAGGGCGTGCGAGAGCGCGCGCACCACGTGTTCCTGGCCCACCACATCGGGGAAGGTCTTCGGGCGGTACTTCCGGGCGAGCGCGAGGGTCATGCGACTGGATGATGCGACGAGAGCGATACGGCCTGGGGATCGAGGATCCGCATCACCGCCGGAACCCATCCTCGGGATTCCGGCGGTACTGCGTGGGGTGGCGAGCCTAACCCCCGGCACTTGCAGAGAATAGCTTTGGCTGCTTCCTTCCGGACCTGACCAGGTTCACTACCATGCAATGCGGGGAGGCCCGCCATTGAAGCTCGCTGCGCCGGTTGCCCGGCGACTGTGTTTCCACCACCAGGGCGGCCTGCTAACCCGCGACAACGGGGATCTTGCCGATCTTTGCCTGCCACTCTTTCGGCCCGGTGATGTGGACCGACGTACCACCGGCATCGACCGCAACCGTCACCGGCATGTCGACGACGTCGAACTCGTAGATGGCTTCCATCCCGAGATCCGCGAAGGCCAGGGTGCGCGATGCCTTGATCGCCTTCGACACCAGGTACGCTGCACCGCCGACGCCCATCAGGTACACGGCGCGGTTGTCGCGGATCGCATCGATCGCGACCGGTCCGCGTTCCCCCTTGCCGACCATCCCGAGCAGGCCCGTCTTTTCCAGCATGGTACGCGTGAACTTGTCCATGCGGGTAGCCGTCGTGGGCCCTGCGGGGCCGACGACCTCGTCGCGGACGGGATCGACCGGGCCGACGTAGTAGATGAAGCGGTTCGTGAAGTCCACCGGAAGCGTCTCGCCCTTGGCCAGCATGTCGACCATGCGCTTGTGCGCGGCGTCGCGCCCCGTGAGCAGCTTGCCGTTCAACAGGAGGACCTCGCCCGGCTTCCAGGACGCCACCTCGGCCTTGGTCACGGTGTCCAGGTTCACGCGACGACCCTTCGAAGCGTCGTACGTGATGTCGGGCCAGTCGCTCAGCGACGGCGGCTCCAACTTCGCGGGGCCCGATCCGTCGAGCACGAAGTGCACGTGCCGGGTGGCCGCACAGTTCGGGATCATCGCGAGCGGCAGACTCGCCGCATGGGTCGGGTAATCCTTGATCTTGATGTCGAGCACGGTGGTCAGGCCACCGAGGCCCTGCGCGCCGATGCCGAGTGCGTTGACCTTTTCGTACAGCTCCAGACGCAGTTCCTCGAGCCGATTCGACGGGCCACGCAGTATGAGGTCCTGCATGTCGATCGGCTCCATCAGGCTTTCCTTCGCCAGCAGCATCGCCTTCTCGGCCGTGCCACCGATGCCGAGACCGAGGATCCCCGGCGGACACCAGCCGGCACCCATGGTAGGAACCGTCTTCAGCACCCAGTCGACGATGGAGTCCGACGGATTCAGCATCACGAACTTCGACTTGTTCTCGGAGCCGCCGCCCTTCGCAGCCACCTCGATATCGAGGGTGTCGCCAGGGACCAGCGACACCTGGATGACGGCCGGGGTGTTGTCCTTCGTGTTCCTGCGGGCGCCCGCGGGGTCTGCGAGGACCGAGGCGCGCAGTTTGTTCTCGGGGTTCAGGTAGGCGCGGCGGACGCCTTCGTTGACCATGTCCTCGACGCTCATGGTGGCGTCCCAGCGGACATTCATGCCCACCTTCAGGAAGACGTTGACGATCCCCGTGTCCTGGCAGATCGGGCGGTGCCCTTCGGCGCACATGCGCGAATTCACGAGGATCTGCGCCATCGCGTCGCGCGCGGCGGGAGACTGCTCCAGCTCGTAGGCCCTGGCCAGATTGCGGATGTAATCCGCCGGGTGGTAGTACGAGATGAACTGCAGCGCGTCCGCGATGCTTTCGATGAGGTCGTTCTGCCGGATGGTCGCCATGGGTGGTTGCGTTCGCTGGGCTTGCCTGAGTGGAGCGGGGATCGTTGCCGACTCCCCGCAAGGGGCTCTCGACAAGGGCCGGAGTATAACCAAGCCCCCCTCCCCCCGCCACGCGCTCCCCGGCTTGATGCAAGTCAATCGCGAGCGCCGGGAACAGGCTTCACGCTGCCTCGCCCCCTATAATCGGCGCGGACCACGACGGTACCCAGGGAGCCTGCGCAAAGGCCACCGTCCACACAGCCACCACGGGAGATGAGAGCGATGTCAACGATCGAATCGGTGCTCCACGAGAGCCGGGTCTTCGAACCCGGCGCGGAGTTCCTCGCGCAGTCGAACATCAAGGGCATGGAGGAGTACCGCGCGCTGTGCGCCGAGGCCGAGGCTGACTACACCGGCTTCTGGGGTCGCATGGCCCGCGAGCAGCTTCTCTGGCACAAACCCTTCACGGAGGTGCTCGACGAATCGAACGCCCCGTTCTTCAGGTGGTTCGCCGACGGCAAGCTGAACGTCTCTTACAACTGCCTCGACCGCCATCTCGACACGCAGCCGAACAAGGTCGCGATCATCTTCGAGGCGGACGACGGCTCGGTCTCGAAAGTCACCTACCGCCAGCTGTACCACCGCGTCTGCCAGTTCTCGAACGGCCTGAAGAAGTTGGGCATCGCCAAGGGCGACCGCGTCCTCATCTACATGCCGATGTCCGTCGAAGCCGTCGTGGCCATGCAGGCCTGCGCCCGCATCGGCGCGACGCACTCGGTGGTGTTCGGCGGCTTCTCCGCCAAGAGCCTGCAGGAACGGATCATCGACGCTGGCGCGGTGGCCGTGATCACTGCCGACGGGCAGTACCGGGGCGGGAAGGAGATCCCGCTCAAGCCCGCGGTCGACGAAGCGTTCGCGATGGGCGGCTGCGATGTCGTGAAGCACGTGGTCGTCTACAAGCGCACCGGCAGCCACGTCCACTTCCACGCGCCGCGCGATGTCTGGTGGGACGACGTCGTCCACAACCAGCCCGACGTCTGCGAGCCGGAGTGGGTCGAGGCCGAACACCCGCTCTTCATCCTCTACACATCGGGCTCCACCGGGAAGCCGAAGGGCGTGCAGCACGCCAGCGCGGGGTACATCCTGCACGCGATGCTCACGATGAAGTGGACGTTCGACCACAAGCCGGATGACATCTTCTGGTGCACCGCCGACGTGGGCTGGGTCACGGGCCACACCTACATCTCGTACGGCCCACTCGCCGTGGGCGCGACGGAGATCGTCTTCGAGGGCGTCCCCACCTACCCGCACGCGGGTCGGTTCTGGAAGATGGTCCAGGAACACAAGGTGACCACGTTCTACACGGCGCCCACGGCCATCCGGTCGCTGATCAAGGCATCCGAGACCGGCACCGACGCACATCCGCGGAACTACGACCTGACGAGCCTTCGCCTGCTGGGATCGGTGGGCGAGCCGATCAACCCCGAAGCGTGGATGTGGTACCACACCAACATCGGCGGCGGCCGCTGCCCGATCGTCGACACGTGGTGGCAGACCGAGACCGGCGGCCACATGATCACGCCGCTCCCTGGTGTGACGCCGTTGAAGCCCGGGTCATGCACACTCCCCCTCCCGGGCATCATGGCGGCGATCGTCGACGAGACCGGTCACGACGTCGAGATGGGCAAGGGCGGCATCCTCGTCATAAAGCGCCCCTGGCCCTCGATGATCCGCAACATCTGGGGCGACCCCGAGCGCTTCAAGAAGAGCTACTACCCCGAGGACTTCCAGGGGAAGTACTACCTCGCGGGCGACGGCGCCAACCGCGACCTCGACGGCTACTTCTGGATCATGGGCCGCATCGACGACGTCCTGAACGTCTCGGGTCACCGCCTCGGCACCATGGAGATCGAATCCGCCCTCGTGGCCAATCCGCTCGTCGCAGAGGCTGCCGTTGTCGGCAAACCCCACGACATCAAGGGCGAGGCCGTGGTGGCATTCGTGGTCCTGAAGGGCTCCCGCCCGGAAGGCGACGCCGCCCGCGCGATCGCCGCAGACCTCCGCAACTGGGTGGGCCAGGAGATCGGCCCCATCGCGAAACCGGACGAGATCCGCTTCGGCGACAACCTGCCCAAGACCCGCTCCGGGAAGATCATGCGGCGTCTGCTGCGATCCCTCGCGAAGGGCGAGAAGATCACGCAGGACGTATCGACCCTGGAGAACCCGGCAATCCTTCAACAGCTGGAACAGGCGATCAAATAGCCGTCGTCGGCGCCATCGGGGCCACTCGGCAGGGGGTCGCCCTTCCCTTTTCGGCCCCGGTTGGCTATCCTCCGCCCCCTTCGGCGGGGGGATGTCTGTCCCGCGCCGGACCAGCACAGCGGAGAGGTGGATGAGCGGTTTAAGTCGCACGCCTGGAAAACAACCGCGAGGTTGTTTCGGCGAAGGCTAACCTGACCGTCTCGGGCAGGTTAAGCGAAGCGGCCGAAGCCACAACAACCTACCGGTTGTTTCGG
>LNEE01000005.1 GCA_001464895.1 Betaproteobacteria bacterium Ga0077532 | reverse complement strand
AAGCGGCCGAAGCCACAACAACCTACCGGTTGTTTCGGTGAAGGCTAACCTGACCGTCTCGGGCAGGTTAAGCGAAGCGGCCGAAGCCAAAGCGTAGCGCTGGCAAAGCAAGACGATGGTCGCAGCACAGCGGAGAGGTGGATGAGCGGTTTAAGTCGCACGCCTGGAAAGCGTGTTTAGGTGAATAACCTAACGCGGGTTCGAATCCCGCCCTCTCCGCCACAAACAAAAACGCCCCTGAAACGGGGCGTTTGTTTTTGTGGCACGAGGCGGGATGAGCACCCGCATGCGTTCTGGGACGCCGCTTGCGGCGGTCCCGCAGGGACGGACGGATCGCCTCAAGGCGAGACGGCCGCAATCCCGCCCTCCTCGTCGCACGCCACTGACGCCCGAGACATGGGGAGTTTGCGTTTGTGGCGATGGGAGGGATGTAGAACCCGGGTTCGACCAGAACGCATGCGTTCTGTGACGCCGCTTGCGGCGGTCCCGCAGGGACGGACGGATCGCCTCAAGGCGAGACGGCCGCAATCCCTCCCTCCTCGTCGCACGCCACTGACGCCCCAGCCATGGGGCGTTTGCGTTTGTGGCGATGGGAGGGATGTAGAACCCGGGTTCGACCAGAACGCACGCGTTCTGTGACGCCGCTTGCGGCGGTCCCGAGACAGCGTCTCGGGATGGCGGGATCGCCGTAGGGCGAGACCGACACAATCCCGCCCTCTCCGCCACAAACGAATCGCCTTGCGTGCGATGACGACGACGCAGCGAAGCGTGGGCGGCGGGGATCATCTTCCAACGCCATTGCCACTCCCCTTCTCTCGCAGACCCTCCCAAAGCTTGCCAGCACCCAGCAACAGATCCTTCATATCGCTCCGCAAGGATTCCGAATCCAGCGCCTGTTTGCTCATCTCCGTGTGTGCCGCCAGCGCATCCATAACAGCGCTCATGATCTCGCTGGCCAAGTCGGGGGACGCAGCAAACTGCTCCTTCGTGTTGTTCAGCGCCTGCTCGGCCAGCTTGTCCGACTCCATCAGCTTGCCCTTGATGACGTCGTTCACGTAGACGAGCTTGTCGCCCGGCGTGAGGTCGCCCTCGAACAGGTCGTTCACCTTCGCGATCAGCTCCGTCAGCGCCACCTTCGTCTTGTCCTGCACCTGGCCTGAGCCGACCTCGTCGGTCACGTAGAGCTGCACTGGTTCACCGGTCGCGAGATTCAGGGCGGGGTTGCCCAGGCTCTTGATCGTGTAGGCCGTGAGCTTCAGGGCCGAGAGGTCCACGCCTTCGCGTTCGCGCCCGTAGGTCAGCAGCGGATGCAGCAACCGGAAGAAGATCGAGCGCTTCTCGATGTCGGTGTTGCCGTAGTCGAAGATCTGCGACAGGAACCCGTACACGCGCACGTAGGCCGCGATGTCGTTCTTGAAGAGGATCAGCGCGTCCATCGTGTCTTTCGCGGCCTTGGCCTTCTTGGCGTCCTCGCCCGCCGCCTGCATTTCCTTCTTGGCCTGGCCGTACGCGATCAGAAGCCGGCTCGCGACTGGCAGGATCGCCGCATCAAGCTCCGAGGTCTTGGCCTGTCCCTTTCCCTGGGCGCCCTTGATGGCCACGTTCGCCACCCGGTCCACTTCGAAGGTGTCATACAGCGCCTGGGCGTCGAGCTTCGCCTTCAGCTCGTGGACGATGTACGGGTCGGTCACGCCCGACAGCTCGGCCGTCTCGTAGTAGGGCTTGAAGGCCGCCAGGATGTCCTGCGGGTCGTTCACGAAATCGACCACGTACGTCTGGTCCTTGCCCGGGTGGCAGCGGTTCAGGCGTGAGAGCGTCTGCACGGCCTGGATGCCGCCCAGGCGCTTGTCCACGTACATCGCGCACAGCAGCGGCTCGTCGAACCCGGTCTGGAACTTGTTCGCCACGAGCAGCAGCTGGTAATCGCCGCTCTTGAAGGCACCGCGGATGTCCTGCCCGGAGAGCTTCGGGTTCAGTTCCTTGCTGTGCTCGGTGAACGGATCCGGCCCGCTCTCCAGGTCGATGACCTCGCCGGAGAAGGCCACCAGCGTCTCGATCTTGTAGCCGTGGTCGGCGATGTACTTCCGTGTGGCCTTCTGCCAGCGCACCGCTTCCTTCCGGCTGCCGGTCACCACCATGGCCTTGGCCTGCCCGCCGAGCAGTCCCGCCACATGCTTGCGGAAGTGCTCCACCACCACCTGAACCCGCTGCGCGATGTTGTACTCGTGCAGCCGCACCCAGCCCATGATGCCCTTCATGGCCTCCGACCGGTCGACCTCCTTCGAGTCGATCGTCGTGCCGTGGTGCGCCAGCGAGAACGCTACCTTGTACGAGGTGTAGGTCTTCAACACATCGAGGATGAAGCCTTCCTCGATGGCCTGGCGCATCGAGTAGACGTGGAACGCTGCCGGGATGTTGTCGGCGGCGGGCGGGCGCGTCGGGTCGGGCCGCGTGCCGAACAGGTGCAGGGTCTTGTCCTTGGGCGTCGCGGTGAAGGCCACGTAGGTGATGCCGGCATCTTCACCACCTGCCTTGGCCGCCATCTGCGCGGCGAGGATGTCCTCGGCCGTCACGTCGCCGCCGTCCTGCAGCTCCGCCAGCTCGGCGGCGCTCAGCACGAGCTTGAGCTTGGCTGCCGTCTCGTTCGTCTGGGACGAGTGCGCCTCGTCGGCGATCACGGCGAAGCGCTTGCCCTTCGTGGCGGCGAGCTTGCGCACTTCCTCCAGCGCGAAGGGGAACGTCTGGATCGTGCACACCACGATCTTCTTGCCCGCGGACAGCGCCTCCGCCAGTTCCTTGCTCTTGCTGGCGCCCTCGCCCGTCACCACGGCCACCACGCCCTGCGTGCGCTCGAAGGACATGATCGCTTCGCGCAACTGGTCGTCCAGCACCGTGCGGTCGGAGATCACGATCACCGTGTCGAAGACCTTCTCGTCCTTCGCGTCGTGCAGATCGGCCAGGAAGTGCGCCGTCCAGGCGATCGAGTTCGTCTTGCCCGACCCGGCCGAGTGCTGGACGAGGTACTTGCCGCCGGCACCTTCTAGCGTCACCGCCGCGACGAGCTTCCGCGTCACCGTGAGTTGGTGGTAGCGCGGGAAGATCCAGCCCACCAACTGCTTCTTGGTGTTCTTCACCGGCACCAGATAGCGCCCGAGGATCTGCAGGAAGCTGTCGCGCCGCCACACCTCCTTCCAGAGGTAGTCGGTGGCGATGCCCGCCTTGGGCGGGTTGCCCGCGCCACCGGCATTGCCCTGATTGAAGGGCAGGAATGTCGTGTCCAGACCGGCGAGGCGCGTCGTCATGGCGGCCTCGGCGTTGCTCACGGCGAAGTGCACGAGCGCGCCGCCGGGGAAGGCGAGCAGCGGCTCGGCCGCGTTCTTCGGCTTGTAGTGGGGCTCGCGGTCGGTCTTGTACTGGTAGATCGCGTCCTGGACGCTCTGCGTGTAGTGGCTCTTCAACTCGCACGTGGCCACCGGGATGCCGTTCACGAACAGCACGAGGTCGATGCTGTTCTCGTGGTGGACCGAGTAGTGCACCTGCCGCACGACGCGCAGCCGGTTGGCGGCGTACTTCGCCTGCAGATCGGCGTTCATGCCCAGCGCGGGCTTGAACTGGCACATGGCGATCGGGTGCTTCAGGCCGATCAGCTCGAAGCCGCCGCGCAGCACGGAGAGCGTGCCCTGGCTGTCGAGGGCCTTGCGCAGGCGCTCGGCCACCACCTTCGGAGCAGACGCGCCGTGGCTCTGCGCGATGCCGTCCCAGGTCTTGGGCTGGGTGGCCTTGATCCACGCGACCACGTCATCCACGTAGAGGGCTTGGGTGCGGTCGTACTTGGTCGAGGCGTCCGTGTCGTGCAACCAGCCTGCGGCGGCGAGGTCGGCGCAGACTTCGTCCTCGAAGTGGATCTCCTTGTGGAGGCTCATGGCATGAACCGCTCCACGAAGGCCATCGGTGTGAGGATCGGATATCGATCGGACAACGCGAGGAGATCCCCGTCGCCGGTCACGAGCCAGTCGGCGCCCGTGGCCAGCAGCGTGGCCAGTACGGGCACGTCGTCCGGATCGCGAAGGTCCGCGGCAGCGGTGCCGGCCAGCATGCCCTCGTCGAGATAGACCACCTCGCTGCGCAGATGCAGCAGGTCGAGCAGGTCGTGCATGTCCGCCGGCGTCTGCTTCACGCGGGGCGCGAGGCGATGCCAGACCCGCACCAGTTCATCGATCACGAAGTCGGACAGCAGCAGATCGAACGCGCCACCCCGCCACGCATCGAGCAGCCGCTGCGGCGGACCGCCGCGGAAGAGCAGGCCCGATATCAGCACGTTGGTATCGAGCACCACGCGCACGGCGCGGCCTCAGCGCTTCGCGCGCCGCGTCGGCTTCGGCGGAACGTCCGCCGGTTTTGCGCTTCCGCCCCGCCGGCCGCCCGCCTTCTTCGGCGCGGGCGCCGCCACCGGCTGTGCCGGCAACCGACCCGCGGCGCGCCACGCCTCCGCGGTTTCGCGGCGCGCCGCCGTCGTGGCCCGTTCGATCTCGGCCAGTGCATCGGACTCCGGCACCCCTTCGTAGCTCGTCGCGAGCCGCTCGCAGAGCGCATCGAAGCGCTCCTGCATGCGGCGGATACGCTCGAACAGCTTCGCATCGATCAGCGCCGCGACCGGCTTGCCGTCCTTGCGAATGAGCACGCTGTCGTTGCGGTACTGCACGATGGCGAGCATCTCGCCGAGGTTCTGGCGGAACGCGACTGCATTGGTTTCGGTGATCATGTCAGGCCCCCATGACCATAATGGTCAGCATGACCACGATGATACCTCGAAGGCGCAGGGTCCGCGCGCAACCCGCGGCGGTGAGCGCCGGGCAGCTCATGCGGCGGCGGGCTCCGGTGTCGGCGCGAAGCCGCGTACGTCGATCTTGCCGGTGACGGCGGCGGAGATGAGGGCGGAGCGGCGCTCAATTAGGAGCGATGTAGCTCGTTCGGCAGCGTCGATGAGCGAATCAAACTCTGACTTGCGCTCCTCAATGAACGCTGCAATTGCGCGCTGCTCTACGATGGGAGGGACGGGCGTGACGAGTTTCTTCACATCAGCCATACCGATCGTCTTGATCGTTGCACCAAACGTTGCTGCATCGAGCCACTGCTTCATGACGTTGAAGACCCGGAGGAGATACCGAGCGTCAATGTTGTCGCTAGGGCACCAGGCAATTAGGTGCTGAGATACGGCCATAGCTCGCGTGGTGATCGCGGCTAGTCCGATCGTGGCATCCCGGGTGAACACTACTGCCCCAGCAGGCAACATTCTTGCTGATGAATTCGCGAGGCCAAGCGCACTGATCTGGAATGCCGTCTCGGTAATGTAGTCACTTGCGGCGAGCTGCTTGGAGTCATTCAACGAAACCCAAGGTATGTCGCAGTTCTCCCAGTACTCGGGAACCTGCTTCGATGGGGTATGACCACTTTCCAAGCCAGCGACATCCTTCACTCGAAGCAAGCTCCAGTGAGCCGGAAGTGCGCCAATCCACTCCACCCCGGAATCCTTCATCGGCACGCTCGGGTCCAGCCCCTTCGTGACGGCCTGCGAGATCACCGCCTGGCGCTTCTCTTTCAGCAGCTCGATCAGGCGCCTCTGCTCTTCGACCAGGGCGTCGATCTTTGTGGTTTCGTGATCAAGGAATCTCCCGATTAGTTGCTGCTCGGCTAGCGGCGGAATCGCCGCGACAAACGCGACCAATCTCGACTGGGGTAGATTGTTTGCCAGCCCTGCAGCGCCGCTGATCGCGCATTCGATCTGACCTCGCAGCGCTCGCGACGAAAGGCACCATGCGAAAAACGATGCCTCCATTTTTCGATTGACGTGAATGCGGAATGTCTTGTCGGAGAGGAGCAGCCTCGGTGGCGTTTGCTTGACGAGGGCGATCGAACCAATGAGGTCAGGTGAGCCACTCGCGCGCGACATCAACATATCTCCTGCGCGAACTTCCAATTCGAGAGGAACGTCGAGCCCCTCTGGAAGAGCCTTGTTCTCGTCCGAATGGAACATTCCCCCATTGACGCAGCCCGATTTCAGAACACCCCATTCACCAGCGTCGGCCGGTCGGCCATGACACTCCGGGCTCCAGCCCTGTTCGATTCGGTCTAGCGTTCTGCGGATCTGGGTGACATCCCAGTGCGCTGGCACCTCGCCCATCCACTCGACGCCCGAGTCCTTGTACGCCGCGTACTTCGGAAAGCTCACGCTGTGAGCCCCTCGATCATCGCCTTGATGCGGTCGGTGACCTTCTTCAGGTCCGCGTCGATCTCGGCCAGCTCGCGCGGCGGCTCGAAGACGTAGAAGTGTCGGTTGAACGGGATCTCGTAGCCCACCTTCGTCTTCTCTTGGTCGATCCAGGCATCGGGGGCATGGGGCAGCACCTCGCGCGCGAAGTAGGTCTCGACGTCCTCCGAAAGCGGGACGTTCTCGGTGTCGCGCAGGCGGCTGTCGGGCTGCGGCTTGCCCTTGGTCTTGCCCTTCTCGCCGAGGATGGGCTTGCCGGTCTCGTCGCGCAGCGGGCGCTCGACAGTGATCGTTCGGTAGCCGAAGTCCTCGTTGCGGAAGATGCGCGAGATCGGCACCTGCTTCACCTTGCCGCCCGATGGCGCCTTGGGCAGCGTCTCGCCGTCCATCAGCACCTGGCGGCTGGTCTCCTTGCCTTCGGCGTCGAGCACGGTGACGAGGCTCGCTTCCACGCAGTCGCCGAACAGTCGGGTGACGGTGGCGATGTGCTCGTCGCTCATCTCCTTCCGCTTGGAGCCCAGGCTCTTGCGCATCTTCTGCCAGAAGCCGGAGGCGTCGATCAGCTGCGCGCAGCCTTTGCGGTCGTCGGGCTTGCGGTTGCTCAGGATCCAGACGTAGGTGCTGATGCCCGTGTTGTAGAACATGTCGGTGGGTAGCGCGACGATGGCCTCCACGAGATCGTTCTCCAGCACGTAGCGCCGGATCTCGGACTCGCCGGAGCCAGCACCGCCGGTGAACAGCGGCGAGCCGTTCAACACGATGCCGATGCGGCTGCCGCCCTGCGTCTCTGGCCGCATCTTGCTGAGCAGGTGCAGCAGGAAGAGCAGAGAGCCGTCCGACACGCGCGGCAGACCGGGGCCGAAGCGGCCGTGGTGGCCCTGCTTCTCGTGCTCGTCGCGGATGGCCTTCTCGATCTTCTTCCACTCCACGCCGAAGGGCGGGTTGGAGAGCATGTAGTCGAAGAGCTTGCCCAGCAGCCCGTCGTCGCTGAGGGTGTTGCCCAGGACGATGTTGCTGATGTCCTGCCCCCGGATGAGCATGTCGGCCTTGCAGATCGCGTGCGACTCGGGGTTCAGCTCCTGCCCGAAGAGCGTGAGTCGCGCCTTGGGGTTCAGCTCGTGCAGGTACTCGCCCGCAACGCTCAGCATGCCGCCGGTGCCGGCGGTCGGGTCGTACATGGTGCGCACCACACCGGGCTTGGTCAGAGCGTCGCTGTCCTCGATGAACAGCAGGTTCACCATCAGGCGGATCACCTCGCGCGGGGTGAAGTGCTCACCGGCCGTCTCGTTCGAGAGTTCGGCGAACTTCCGGATCAGCTCCTCGAACACGAGCCCCATCTGCACGTTGTCCACGCGGTCCGGATGCAGGTTGATGCCCGAGAACTTCTCGGTCACGAGGTACAGCAGCTTGGCCTTGTGCAGCCGCTCGACCGTGGCCGAGAAGTCGAAGTGCTCGAAGATCGACCGCACGTCCGGCGCGAAGCCCTGGATGTAGCTGTCGAGGTTGGCGCGGATGTTGTCCTGGTCGCCCATGAGCCGGCCCATGTCCAGCGACGAGACGTTGTAGAAGTCGAGACCGGTCTTGCGCTTCACGAAGGGCTCGAAGGCGATGCCGGCCTTCTGGCGGTCGGCATGCTCCTGCAGTGCGGCGGCCTTCGTCGGGGCGAGCACGCAGTCCAGACGGCGGAGCACGGTGAACGGCAGGATGACGCGCCCGTATTCGCTTTGCTTGAAGTCTCCGCGCAGGAGATCGGCGACGGACCAGATGAGGGACGAGAGCGATTGCTGATTCATGTGGTTCGTAGTCTTCCGTTGGCGTGCGCATGCTGCTGAGCCCCCGTCGCTGTGGAACGCTCCTCGTGCGCGCCGCGGGAGCATATCAGTGCGACCTTGCTGGACGTCGAATCGCTGGTGGACGCCTCTTCTCTCGCGCCATCGGAAACAACCGACACCGAAAGCGGAAGTTCCCCTTCCCAGGGGCGTTTGCGTTTGTGGCGACGGGAGGGATGCAGAACCCGGGTTCGACCAGAACGCATGCATTCCGGGACGCCGCCTGCGGCGGTCCCGCAGGGACGGACGGATCGCCCTGAGGCGAGACGGCCGCAATCCCTCCCTCCTGGTCATCCAATCGCGAAGGCGCGTCGTGGGTCGAGCACCGCTCGACGCGATGGCTTGGGCACGACGACGAATCCAGGAGCGCGGGCGTCGAGCGAAGCTCGACCCACGGGGGTGTTTTCAGCGGCGCGGCATCCAGGTACGAAGGCCCTTCGTGGGTCGAGCCATGGCTCGACGCGGCGTCGGCTTGGGCACGACGACGTATCCGGGAGCGCAGGCGTCGAGCGAAGCTCGACCCACGGGGGTTGTTTCCAGCCCCGAGGCATC
>LNEE01000004.1 GCA_001464895.1 Betaproteobacteria bacterium Ga0077532 | reverse complement strand
CTGCTCCAAGTCCCGCGCCACATCGCGCGCGCTCAGATCCTGCGCAATCGTGCAGCGGAGGCTTAAGGTAGTGCCATGGGGCCATGCCCGCGAAAGCGCTGGTTCCGGTTGAAGCGTTTCCATGCGCTAGCCGCTTTCGGGGCCCTGGGCCCCTCCTACAACACCGTTGCTTCGATCAACGCCGGTGTGTGTGCTGCGAAATGCAAGAGCGGCCCATCACGGCCCCTCCCGATTGCACGGCGCCAGCGTCTCCGCCAGCGCATCGAGGAACACGCGGGTCCGCGTCGGCATCAGGCGGCGACCAGGGAAGACCGCCCACGCCGTCGCGTGACCCAGCGTCCACTCGGGCAGGACCCGCACCAACGCTCCCGATTCCACGTAGGGCCCCACGAAGAAATCGTTGCCGGACGTGACCCCGGCCCCGGCGAGTGCGAGGCGCATCAGGACATCGGGGGAGTTCGCGACGGTACGTTGCGGCAATTCGCCCGCCCACCGCTCTGCCGCTGCGCCCGTTCCCCGCGTCAGGTGCCATGCCGAATCGTCGCCGGCGCGGGAGAGGATCTTCAGCGCATGCATGCCGGTCAGCGCCTCCGGCGTGGTCGGTTCGCCGTGGGCCTGGAGATACCCGGGCGAGGCGTACAGGCCGATCTCGAACAAGGCCACGCGGCGCGCCGCGAGTTGGGAGTCCTCGGGTAGCTCGCCCATCCGCAGCGCCAGATCGAAGTTCTCGCCGATGAGATCCACGCGGCGCGGCGAGAGGTCCATCTCGAGGATCACCATCGGGAAGTCCGCCACGAATCTCGTGAGCATCCCCGTCAGTGCAAGCACCGCGAGGTCGCCGGGCATCGACACGCGCAGTCGGCCGCTCGGCATGGCCTGACGGTGCTGGGCGAGCGCCAGGGCGCCGTCCACTTCGGCGGCGAGTGCGCGTGCATGGACGAGCACGCTCAGGCCGAACTCCGTCAGGGCGAGCTTGCGGGTCGAGCGCTGCAGCAGCTTCTCCCCGAGACGCTTCTCGAGTGCCGCAAGACGCCGCGAGACCGTGGACTTCGGCAGACGGACACGCTCCGCAGCCCGGGTGAAACTGCCTGCCTCGATCACACGGGCGAAGAGCAGGAGGTCGGAGGCGTCGGGTTCCATGGAGCCACTCATTGTTCCGCTGATGGAACGATCATATCCATGGCGACGCCTTCCGACCATCGACGACCGGCAATACAGTGCCTCCATCGCAACGTTTTCTGGAGAGCAGCATGAACGTCCTGCAAGTGAACTCGAGCGCACGCTCCCTCATCGAGGGCGCGGGCTCCCACTCCACCCGCCTCGCGAACGAACTGGTGGCTGGCCTGATGTCGTCGAACCCCGCGGCGCGCGTCATCGTTCGTGACCTCGCGCAGCAACCGCATCCGACCCTCGACGAGGAGGCCCTCCAGGCGCTCTTCACACCGGAGAGCCAGCGGACACCGGCCCAGGCTGCGCGCGTGGCGCTCGACGACGCATTGATCGCCGAGATCCAGGCGGCGGACGTCGTCGTCATCGCGGCGCCCATGTACAACTTCGGCGTGAGCACGCAGTTGAAGAACTGGATCGACGCGATCGCCCGGGCGCGCGTCACGTTCCGCTACACCGATCGTGGGGTCGAAGGCTTGCTCAAGGGGAAGACGGTTCATCTGGTCCTGACCCGCGGGGGCGTGCACCGCGATCAACCGAGCGACACGATGGTGCCGTACCTCCGCACGGTGCTCGGATTCCTCGGCATGACCGACCTCCGGTTCGTGTACGCCGAGGGGCTCGCGATGGGCCCCGATGCCGAAGCGGCCGGCCTCGCGCGGGCCCGCGAGGACATCGCACAGATCACCGGGATTGCGCAGCCGATGGAAGCCTGAGACTCTTTTCGCAAAGGAGAACAACCATGACGACAGACACCCTCGACACGACCGTCACCGCACCTCGCACCGTCGAGCGCGTGGTGGCTGGGCAGGCGACCTCCGACGGCGCCGGCGTGAAGCTCACGCGCGTGCTGACGAACCCGCTGCAGCGGCGCCTCGATCCGTTCCTGATGCTCGACGCCTTCGGCACGGACAATCCCGACGACTACATCGCCGGGTTCCCGTCACACCCGCACCGCGGCTTCGAGACCGTGACCTACATGATCGCGGGCCGCATGCGGCACCGGGACTCCGCGGGCAACGAGGGGCTTCTCACGAACGGCGGCGTGCAGTGGATGACCGCCGGCCGCGGCGTGATCCACAGCGAACTGCCCGAGCAGGAGGAAGGCAGCATGGAAGGCTTCCAGCTCTGGCTGAATCTGCCCGCGAAGGACAAGATGATCCCGGCCTGGTACCGAGACATCCCGACCAGCGACATCCCCGAGGCGCACGTCGATGGCGTGACCGTGCGGGTGATCGCAGGGGAAAGCCACGGCGTCACGGGAGCGGTCCAGCGCGAGGCGACGGACCCGCTGTATCTCGACATCCATCTGCCCGCTGGCGCGCGCTTCGAGCAGACGCTGCCTGAAGGTCACAACGCGTTCGTGTACGTCTACCGCGGCGGCCTGACCATCGGCGGCACGGCAGTCCCGGTGCAACGCATGGCGATCCTCGCGAACACGCCCGGTACCGACGGCGTCGTCCTCGCATCCGGTGATGCCCCGACCCGGGCGTTGCTCATCGCAGGGCGGCCGCTGAACGAACCCATCGCGCAGTACGGTCCGTTCGTGATGAACACGCAGGCGGAGTTGCGGCAGGCTGTGGAGGACTACCAGAGCGGCCGGCTCGCCTGAGTCCACCATGACAGCCGCCCCGCAGAGGCAACGCATCGCCACCCACCCCGGCAACGTGGGTGGCCTTTCCATCCGCCGCGCCCTGCCCACCCGCGCCCTCCCGATGGTCGGCGCGTGGTGTTTCCTCGATCACCTGGGTCCGGCGACGCTGGCCCCCGGTCAGGAGATGCGCGTCGCGCCACATCCGCACATCGGGCTGCAGACCTTCAGCTGGATGATCGAAGGCGAGATCCTGCATCGCGACAGTCTCGGCTGCGTGCAGGTCATCCGTCCCGGCCAGGTGAATCTGATGACCGCCGGCCGCGGCATCGCGCACTCGGAGGAGCTGCTTCCGGGCGCCGAACGGCTGCACATGACGCAACTCTGGATCGCGCTCCCCGAAGCCGCCCGGCACATGGCGCCGGCGTTCGAGCATCACCCGGTCCTGCCGGTGCTGCAGCGGGACGGCGTGCAGATCACGGTGATCGCAGGGACGTGCATCGGCGCGACGGCGCCCATGCAGTTCCACTCGCCTCTCGTGGGTGTGGATGTGGTGGCCCACGGCCCGGCTGCAACCACCCTCCCGCTCGACCCCGCGTTCGAGCATGGCGTGCTGGTCCTGCGCGGCGAGGTGACGGTCGATGGCGAAGCGCTCGCCCCGGGCACCCTGCTCTTCCTGGGACCTGGTCACCGGTCGATGTCGCTCGCGTTAGATGGTCCCGCGCAACTGCTGGTGATCGGCGGTGCGCCGTTCGCGGAGGACGTCCTCCTCTGGTGGAATTTCGTGGGGCGGCATCCGGAAGAGATCACGCAGGCCGCCGACGACTGGAACGCGGGGCGCGGGCTGTTCGGCGTCGTGCAGGGTTACGACGGCGCGCCGCTCGTGGCGCCCGACCCGTCGGGACTCCGGGTCGTAAGGTAGGGTTCGTCCGGGGCCGGCTCCTTTCCTTGCGGAGTCGATGTCATGGCGGAGGGGCGAGCGGATAGAATCGCGGCGTCCGGAGGAGATCCGCTCTGTCCGCACCCAGCCCAGCCCGACGCCCTCCATGAAACTCGCCCTGAAGATCGACGTCGACACCTACCGCGGCACTCGCGAAGGCGTCCCCTCACTGGTCGACCTGCTCCGCCGCCACAACGCCGGCGCCACCTTCCTCTTCAGCCTCGGCCCCGACCACACCGGGCGCGCCGTGAAGCGCATCTTCCGCAAGGGGTTCGCGGGCAAGGTGAAGCGCACCTCGGTGGTCTCGCACTACGGCATCACGACCCTCCTATACGGCACGCTGCTTCCCGGGCCCGACATCGGCGTGCGCTGCGCGGACGAGATGCGCGCCGCCCGCGATGCCGGCTTCGAGGTCGGCGTGCACACGTGGGACCACGTGCGCTGGCAGGACGGTGTCGCGACCGCCGACGAGGCCTGGACGAAGCGCGAGATGGAGCGCGCCTGCACGCGCTTCACCGAGATCTTCGGCGAAGCCCCTCGGGTCCACGGCGCCGCGGGATGGCAGATGAACCGCCATGCCTACCGCCTCACGCAGCGCATGGGCTTCGACTACTGCTCCGACACCCGCGGCACGCATCCCTTCATCCCGCTCTTCGATGCCGAGATCGTCGCCTGCCCGCAGTTGCCGACGACGCTGCCGACGCTCGACGAACTGATCGGCCGCGACGGCATCACCGAGCAGAGCGTGGCGGACCATCTTCTCGGCATCACGCGGCAGGGAACACCCACGGGCCACGTGTACACGCTGCATGCGGAGCTGGAAGGCCAGAAACTCCTGCCCGTCTTCGATGCCCTCCTCACCGGCTGGAAGGCGCAGGGTTACGACCTCGTGAGCCTGCGCGACTACTTCGATGGTCTGCCTGCAGGCTCGCTGCCGCGGCATCGCGTGGAGATGCAGGACGTCGAAGGCCGCGCGGGCACCCTCGCCGCGCAGGGCGAGGAGTTCCTCGCGGCGTATGCCTGACCCCGCATCGCGGATCACCGCGACGCTTGCCTCCCCGGAACCTTTTCGGAAGAATGAGTTCAGGGACACGGGGCCGCGAGCGAAGATGCAGGCGCGGCAATACCATCGACACATTCATCGAGTCCAATGACCGCCATGCTCGAAAATCTCGCTGTTCCCGATTTCACCGTTGCGTCCACCTCGGGCACCCCGTTCACCCTGTCGGCCGTGAAGGGTCGTCATCTGGTGATCTACTTCTACCCGAAGGACGACACGCCCGGCTGCACCACCGAAGGCGCGGCGTTCCGGGATCTCCACGCGGAGTTCCAGGCGGCCGGTTGCGATGTGGTCGGCGTCTCGCGCGACACGCTCGCATCGCACACGAAGTTCAAGACGAAGATGGCCTTCCCGTTCGAACTGCTGGCCGACACCGACGAGGCCGTGTGCAACATGTTCGGCGTCATCAAGATGAAGAACATGTACGGCAAGCAGGTGCGGGGCGTCGAACGCAGCACGTTCCTGATCGACCGCGATGGCGTGTGTCGCAAGGAATGGCGCGGCGTGAAAGTCCCGGGCCACGTCGAGGAAGTGCTGGCCGCGGTGAAGGGGCTCTGATCCGCGTGCCCTCCCGACCGGAACGCACCCGGCCCCGCTTGAGAGATCGACGACGCCCCCACGCGGGGCGGGTCCGGTGCCCCGCGCCGGTGATCCTTGACTCCCGAAACGCCGTTCGGCACGCCAGCCGAGCGGCGTTTCTCTTTTCAGGGCCCGATCTGCCAACGTTGCATCCGTCCACCCCCGAGGAGCTTTCCAGATCATGACCGTGAAGACGACTTCCAACAGCGTGGTGACCCGCCTGAAGACCGCCACGAAGCTCTTCGTCCTCGACACGAACGTGCTCATGCACGACCCCACGAGCCTGTTCCGCTTCCAGGAGCACGACATCTTCCTGCCGATGGCGACACTGGAGGAACTCGACGCCAACAAGAAGGGCATGTCGGAGGTCTCGCGGAACGCGCGCCAGGCGACGCGCTTCCTCGACGAGATCGTGAGCGCGGTGGAACTCGACATCGCCGCCGGCGCGCCGCTCGAGGTGCACGGCAAGGAGGCCACCGGCCGGCTCTTCCTGCAGACCGAGGCCATCGACGGCGATCTGCCCGCACGCCTGCCCGCCGGCAAGGCCGACAACCAGATCATCGGCGTCGTGAAGCACCTCCAGGACGCCCAGCATCCTCGGCAGGTCATCCTGGTGTCGAAGGACATCAACATGCGCATCAAGGCGCGGGCACTGGGGCTCGCGGCCGAGGACTACTTCAACGACAAGGTGCTGGAGGACTCCGATCTCCTCTACACGGGCATGCGCGCCCTCCCCGCCGACTTCTGGGACACCCACGGCAAGGACATGGAGTCCTGGCAGCAGAACGGCGTGACCTACTACCGCATCCGGGGCCCGCTCTGCGCGGACCTGCTCGCGAACGAGTTCGTGTTCCTGGACAGCGACCCGCCCTTCACGGCGCAGGTGAAGGAGATCACGGGCCGCACGGCGATCCTGGCGACGCTGCGCGACTGCACGCATCAGAAGAACAGCGTGTGGGGCATCACGGCGCGCAATCGCGAGCAGAACTTCGCGCTGGATCTCCTGATGAACCCCGACGTGGACTTCGTCACGCTGCTGGGACAGGCGGGCACCGGCAAGACGCTGCTCACGCTCGCCGCGGGCCTCAACCAGGTGCTCGACCAGCAGCGCTACGTCGAGATCATCATGACCCGCGTCACCGTGCCGGTGGGCGAGGACATCGGCTTCCTGCCCGGCACCGAGGAGGAGAAGATGACGCCGTGGATGGGCGCCCTCGAGGACAACCTCGATGTGCTGAACCACACCGATGACGAGGCCGGCGAGTGGGGCCGTGCCGCGACGCGCGATCTCATCCGGTCGCGCATCAAGGTGAAGTCGCTCAATTTCATGCGCGGGCGGACCTTCATCAAGAAGTTCCTCATCATCGACGAGGCGCAGAACCTCACGCCCAAGCAGATGAAAACGCTCATCACGCGCGCGGGCCCAGGCACGAAGGTGGTGTGCCTGGGGAACATCGCGCAGATCGACACGCCCTATCTCACCGAGGGCAGTTCGGGGCTCACGTACGTGGTGGACCGCTTCAAGGGCTGGGCCCACAGCGGCCACGTGACGCTGCAGCGGGGCGAGCGGTCGCGCCTCGCCGACTTCGCGGCCGAGGCCCTGTAGCGCGTACGCCGGGAGGGAAACGCGTCAGCGGGCACCCACGAAGTACCGCCGCTGACGCGCCCGCGCGGTGTCGCCGAAGTAGCTGCGCCACCACTGGTCGCCCACGTCGAGATGGGCGAACGCGGTGTCGGCCGGTGCCGTCGTCTGCTTCGCCGCCCACTCGCGGAAGGCGTAGTGGTTCCATAGCCGCATGTACTCGCCGAGGTAGACGTCGGCCACGCGCCGATTGCCGCGGATGACCAGCATGTTCTCGTCGTTGTCGGTGGTCGACGCCGCGCTGAAGTTGGCCGATCCGGTGACGACGATGGGGTCAGGCCCCAGCGGATCGATGAGCATGAACTTCGTGTGGATGTACTGCACGTGCTGGTTGAGGCCGCTCACGGACTCTTTCAGCCAGCGATCGAAGAGGTTGGTCGTGAGGCGGTTGCCCACCGCGAACCGGTTCTCCTTCGCGAAGCGGAGTCTGGTCATCGTCTTCTCCGCTTCGGACCGCCTCGCCTTGGAGATTCCCGGGGCGACCAGCTTGTCGAGCAGGGCATAGCGGAGCGGCACGCGGCCGTTGCGGTAGGCGTCCTGGAAGAGATCGTTCATCCCGAACGCGAAGGTCATGAAGAGCGCACCGTCCGCGGACTTCGCCTGCGCCGCGTACCAGCGCAGTGCGGCATCGCTCGACTGCGGACTCATCAACGTGGTGGTGCCGCGGGGCGGCTTGTCCTCGGGGAGCCGGTTCAGCGCCGAGAGCTTCGCACGCAACTCGGGATGGGCCGGATTGACGCGGATGAGATCCCAGCACGCGAGGTAGGCCGCGGCCACCGCTGGCGTCTCGACGATGTGCACCACGTTCGCCTGGCCGAAGACGCCGCCACGCGAGAAATTCGTGGAGCCCGTGAGCACGGCCTGCGGCTTGCCATCCTTCAGTAGGACGATGAACTTGTGATGCGAGATCGGCGGCGACTTCACGCCGGATCGCGTGATGCGCTCGATGCACGACACCTCCAGGCCGGCGCGTGCCGCCGTAGCCCGGTTGTCGTCGCGCGGGAAGACCCGCCCCTTCGTGTCGGGGGCGTTCGGATTCCCGTCGTAGAGCACCGCGACATCGACACCGCGCCGTCGTGCCGCAGCGAGCGCCGTCGCGAAGGTATCGAGACGGAACTCGTACGCCGCCACGCGCAGGCTCCATCGCGCGTCCTCCGCCCGCGCAACGAACGCCAGGATCGCCTCGGCCGCACCACGGGAGAGCCATGCCCAGCGCGGGTCCTCGGGCGGAGCCTTGCGGAGGTCGGCCATCGCCCCGAAGCGCCGCGCGAACTCCTGCGACGCTGCGGCCCCGCGATTGAAAAAGACGTCGTGATCACCCGCAGCTTCGCTCTCGGTCGTCACCGTCGCGGACACCTGCCGGAACTTCACGAGCGCGTCGGGCGTGCCGCGCATCGCCTGGACGCGATAGGTGTAGCGATGGCCGGGCTTGGCGGTGAAGTCCGACCACGTGAACCCCTGGATGGGATGCCGGTTCGTGGCGTACTTCGACCCCGGTGGCAGGCCCGGGTCGGTCTTCGCGAAGGTCTTGGTGCCTTCGATCCAGTACGCCTCGTCCTCGGTATGGTCGGTCCGGTGGATGGCAAAGCCCATCAACCCGGGGCACTCGGCCTCGGGCAGATCGATGGCGAGCAGGACAACGTGGGAGCCGGCGATCGCCCGCAGGGCGAGACCCCGATTCGTGCGCTTGATTCTCATGCGATGTCCTCCCGGTTGCGGTATTGGTCCGTCGCGGCATGGCTGCCACCATCGGCGCCGAACGACGGCCACGGGTCTCGCGCGATGCTTGCTTCCGAGCGACTCGCCCATGTGGGCGTGCTTCCGGAGTCGCCGTGCGTCTCGTCATTCTGCTCCTGGGTCTCGCGCTCAGTCCTCTCGTCCAGGCCACCGGTCTTGCAGGCACTTACGTGCTCCAGGGTTCCGAGGGGCAACTGGTCATCCGATTCGAGGTGAAGGGCAACGCGTTGACCGGCGCGATGGAGAGCGGCAACCGGTACGTCGTGGACTTCGTCGGCACCGCGCAGGGCAACGCTGCCCGCGGAACAGTGACGTCGAAGGATGGCGCGGGAAGCTTCGAGGCCACCGTGGACGGTGACATCCTGAACGTCGTTCTGAGCCAGCCCGCTGGCCCGAACCAGCAGGCGGCGACGCTTCCGCTTCAACTGCGCCGCGCCGATGCATCCAAGCCCACAGCGGGTGCGCGCGCGAGAACCGCCACCGAATCCGGCGGTGACCCCCGCCTCGTGGGGCAATGGGTGTCGCAATCGGTGATCACGAGCGGGACGGCCTCGATGGCGTCGGAGGAACTGCTTTCGTTCCGCGCCGATGGCGGCTATACGTATGGCCGCGGGCGTTCCGTGGCGGGTGGCACCGACTGGTCGTACGACGGCGGTGCGGACAACGGCACCGAACGTGGCCAGTGGCGCGCACGGGATGGCGTCCTCTTCCTGCTCGCGCCTGCGGGGCAATGGGCCCGCGTCGGAAAGTACGGCATGACCGACGACGGCGCCACGATGCGCATCACCTACGATCGCGGCGGACGGAAGCTCTGGAGTCGTCGGTAGCCGTGCCGTCACGGGCGCAGCGACGGAAGCCATGGCGTCACTGGCAGCCCGCATCCACCCACGCGCGGTACTCGGCCTTCGTCTCGTCGTTCGGCGGGTACACGCCGACGATGGTGGATCCAGCCTCGATGCGCTGGCGGATCCACGCCTCCATGCGGTCCTGCTCCACGGCATCGCGGGCGACTTCCTCGGCGATCGCCGCGGGGAGGAACACCACGCCGTCGTGGTCGCCGATCACAATGTCCCCCGGGAACACCGCCACGCCACCACAACCGATCGGCACCTGCGCATCGACGCACAGGATGCTCGCGTAGCTGGGCGGTGCCGCGTTGCCCTTGGTGAAGATCGGGAAGTCCATCTTAGAAAGCTCCGCGATGTCGCGCATCGGACCGTCGGACACGATGCCCGCCACACCGCGGACACGCAGCCGCGCCACGAGGATGTCGCCGAAGGTGCCGCTCGCATCGAGCCCGCAGGAATCGACGACGATCACGCACCCGGGCGGCGCGGTCTCGATGGCCTTGCGCTGCGGATTCTCCGGATCGGCCATCGCGGCCCCGGTGCCGAGATCCTCGCGCATCGGGATGTAGCGCAGCGTGTAGACGGGTCCGAACACGCGCGGCGTGTCCGGGTTGATCGGGGCAATGCGTGAAATGGATCGGGTGCGCATGCCGCGCTTCACGAGCTGTGCAGTGAGGCTCGCGGTGGTCGCAAGGGCATAGAGGGCGCGAGCGGCATCACTCATCGCTGCAGTGGTGGTCATGGCGGTCGGAAGCTCCGTGCAGATTGTGCGGACCGCGCCACCCCGGCGCGGGCCTCGTGTCCACAGCATGCCATGGCACCCGCCGCGCCTGCATCGCCGGCCGGTCAATCTCCATCGTGAAAACGCCCCGGCCGAGGCCGGGGCGAGTTCGAGACAGCTTCGACCGCGCGCGGTCGATCCACATCGACGGCAGAAGCGCCGTCAGGTCACTTGGTTCACTGCGGGATGATCACGGCGTCGATGACGTGGATCACGCCGTTCGTCGCGAGCACATCGACGGCGGTCACGTGCGCGTTGTCGACCATCACGCCACCGGCGCCCGTCGTGACCGTGATGGAGGAGCCTTCCACCGACTTCACCTTGCCCGCAGCGACGTCCTTCGACATCACCGTGCCGGGGACGACGTGGTACGTGAGGATCTTGGTGAGCTTGGCCTTGTCCTTCAGCAGCGCTTCGACGGTTCCGGCGGGCAGCTTGGCGAACGCGGCGTCCGTCGGTGCGAACACCGTGAACGGGCCCTTGCCCTTCAGCGTCTCGACGAGGCCAGCTGCCTGGAGGGCTGCCGCCAGTGTCTTGAACGAGCCTGCTGCCACGGCGGTATCGACGATGTCGGACTGAGCGGCGAAGGCGGATGAGCCGAACGAGAGTGCGATCGTGGCGATAAGTGCACGGATGAGTTTCATGGTGGATCTCCTGGGTTGGCAAGGAAGGATTCGAACGAAAGACAACGAGTCTTGCACCCGCGTCAATGTCCTAGACAAACACGAACCCACCCAGTTCCGAAGATTCAGATAAACAATACCGTCTCCGTACAGAGACAAGAGTGATACGGACGGCAGGAACAGCGACTCTCTCGAGAGACTAGTCCGATCTGCACACTCCATTTGTCCAACTCTTGATTGGACAAATCGTCTTTGACCAAGCTGCGGGCCGCGCTGTCCATGACGGCACGAGCGACACCGCAAACGACGAGGCCCCACCGCCGTTCGGGGTGGGGCCTCGTCGATTCCACGCGGATGTCGATCAGGTGATCGTGACGCCACCATCGACGACGATTCCCTGCCCCGTCATGAACGATCCGGCCTTCGAGGCCAGCATCACTGCGACACCGGCGATCTCGTCGGGCTCGCCGATGCGGCCCAGCGGCGTGGTGCTGTTGTAGCGGGCCAGGGTCTCCGGGTTCTCCCAGAGCGCGCGGGCGAAGTCCGTACGGATGAGGCCAGGGGCGATGCAGTTCACGCGGATGTTGTGCGGGCCGAACTCGACGGCCAGATTGCGCGCGAGCTGGAAATCCGCGGCCTTCGAGATGTTGTAGCCGCCGATCACCGGGGACCCACGGAGACCGCCGATCGACGACACGATCACGATCGCACCGTCGCGCCGCTCGATCATCTCGGGCGCCACCATCTGGATGAGCCAGTGGTTCGCGATCACGTTGTTGTCGAGGATCTTCCGGAACTGGTCGTCCGAGATGCCGGACATCGGCCCGTAGTACGGATTCGACGCCGCATTGCACACCACGATGTCGACCCGACCGAAAGCCTCGCGGGTGCGGGCGACGAGATTCGCGAGATCGTCCTTCGACGAGATGTTCGCGGGGACGGCGATGGCACGCCCTGCGCCGCGCGCAGCGTTGATGCCGGCCGCCACCTCCTCGCACGGGCCCGCCTTGCGGGAGGAGATCACGACCTTCGCACCGTGTTCGGCGAGGCGCTCGGCGATGGCGCGGCCGATGCCGCGCGACGACCCGGTGATGATGGCGACCTTTCCGGTCAGATCGAACAGCGTCATTTCTCGTGTGCCTCCCTTGTGCGTTCTTCGATGTCGGACCGGATCAGAAGAGACCGGCCGTGACCCATTCGGCGACGATGGCCGGCTTCGCGGCGCCCTCGATCTCGATCGTCACCGCCCACGTGGCCTGCCAGCGCCCGTCCAGCGTGTCGAGCGCCTTCAACACGAAGCGGCCGCGCACGCGGGAATTCACCGGCACCGGCGAGACGAAGCGCAATCGATTGAAACCGTAGTTGAGGCCGGTCTTCGTCCCCGCGACGCTCGGGCAGACCTGGTACGCCATGTTCGAGAGCAGCGACATCGTGAAGAAGCCGTGCGCGATGCTGCCACCGAAGGGCGTTTCGCGCGCCGCGCGCTCGGGGTCGATGTGGATGAAATAAGTGTCGCCCGTCAGCTGGGCAAAGGTGTCGATCGCGGACTGCTCGATGCGCATCCATTCGGACACGCCGAGTTCGGTGCCGACGCGGGCCTGCAGCTCGGCCAGCGTCTCCGTGCGGGACGGACCTTCCATGGGAATCCTCTACGTGGGTGGATAGGAGCCGGAGGCATACGCGGGGGAGCCCGCGTTCCGGTCAACGGAGTGTAGAGGATAGGCGCGTGAAAACGACGCCGCCGCCCGGCCCTCGGGAGCCGCGCGGCGGGAGAAAACTTGGTACCGGGCTGCAGCCCGGCGGGGGTGGATCAGGCGAAGGTGTTGATCTTGGTGCCGACGGCACCTTCCGTCGCCAAGGGCGGTTCGGGAATCAGTGCCACAAGATCCTTGGCGACCTGTGCTTCCGTGCTTTGCACCTTCTTCGTCACGGCCGTCTGGATGGCTGCTTCGGTTCTGGCTTGGGACAGCACAGGCGCGGTGGAGATGATCGTTTCGACAGCCATGATGATTCCCCTTCCGGGTGCAGACGAACCTGGTGACGGCACCTGAGCGCCCGACTTGAGGGAAATCTTTCAGGCCTTGGGAGCGCCCGACTGCGACGTCCATTCGTCGATCAGCCGGAAGGCCACAGCAAGCAGCGTCGGACCGATGAAGACGCCGATGAATCCGAAAGCCATCACGCCGCCCAGCACCCCGATGAGCACCAGCACGAACGGAAGATGAGACCCACGGCTGATCAGCAGGGGCTTGATGAGGTTGTCGACGCTGCTCACGACGGCCAAGCCCCAGATCGCCATGAAGACAGCCCATCCCGTGTCACCGCGGTCGTAGAGCCAGTAGGTGGCCGGCAACCACAGGAGCGGGGGTCCCACGGGAACGACGGAGAGGAAGAAAGTCGCGATGCCGAGGAGGATCGCGCCGGGTACGCCGGCGAGCGTGTAGCCGATGAGGGCGAGCACGGCCTGCGCGACCGCCGTCCCGAGAATGCCGTAAACGGTGCTGCGTATGGTGCCGTGCGCGACATCGGCCAGGGCGCTTGCACGACTGCCAGCCACCCTTTCCATCATCCGCTGCATGCGGGCGGACAGGACATCACCATCGCGCCAGAAGAAAAATACGATGAGCGCGCTGATCACGAGCGTGAAGACACCTTCCGCGAGGCCGGCCGCTGCAGCCATTGCCCATTCCCGCGCCGGGTCCACCAGGGGTGCCAGGGCCCTCACGAGCTGGCTGCCGTCATCTGCGAACACCTGCCAGCGCGCGTGCAGCCACGGTCCGATCGCCGGCACATTGGCAATCCAGGCGGGCGGATTCGGGACGCCGCGATCCATCCACTCCCTCACCTGCTTGAGCGCCGGCCCTGCACTGTGCACGGCCCCGATGGCTGCCAATGCCAGCGGCACGACCAGGATCAGACTGAAGCCGAGCGTCATCAGCCCCGCCGCGAGACTCGTCCTGCCCTTCAACGCCACGCGAAGCCGGCAGAACAGCGGCCACGTTGCCAACGCCACGATGACCGCCCAGAGCACCGCAGAGACGAAGGGGCGAAGCACAAGGAAGCACGCGATGCCGAGCAACGCCAGTGCAACGACCAGAATGATCCGTTCGATACGTTCCAAGGAGCACGCGATGGCGGATGCCTGAATGCCCGAAGCCTAACAGCGAACAGCGCGGCTCTGCGCACCGCGACCGCCGGGAAGGCCAGCGTCCCAGCCAGAAAAAAGCCCGGCAAGGTTTCCCTTGCCGGGCTTTTCGTCGCGTCCGCAATGCCTCGTTACTGTGTGCCGCCAGCTGCCTTCAGCGCCGCGATGCGCTTCTCGAGCGGCGGATGCGTGATGAGGAGTGCGCGCAACCCGCCCGCACCGCCACCGGAGATCCCGAAGGCCTGCATGCCGTCCGGCAGACTGGACGGCTCGTGCGCCGCCTTGAGGCGCTCCAGTGCAGCGATCATCTTGTGCCGCCCGGCGAGCTGGGCGCCACCGGCATCGGCCCGGAACTCCCGCAGGCGGCTGAACCACATCACGATGATGCTCGCGAGCAGACCCAGCACGACCTCCGCGATCATCGTCGAGACGAAGAAGCCGATCCCATGTCCACGTTCGTTCTTCAGGATGACGCGGTCGACGACGTAGCCCACGACCCGGGACAGGAAGATCACGAAGGTGTTCACGACACCCTGTATCAGCGACAACGTGATCATGTCGCCATTGGCCACGTGACTCACTTCGTGCGCGAGCACCGCCTCGGCTTCATCGCGCGTCATCGAGCGCAACAGACCGGTGCTCACCGCAACCAGCGCCGCGTTGCGGTTCATGCCGGTCGCGAAGGCGTTGATCTCGGGCGCGTCGTAGATGGCCACCTCGGGCATGCCGATGCCGGCCTGCTCCGCCTGGCGCCGCACGGTTTCCACGAGCCAGCGTTCGGTGGGATCGCGCGGGTTCTCGATCACCACGGCACCGGTGGACCGTTTCGCCATCCACTTCGAGATCGCGAGCGAGATGAACGAACCCCCGAAACCGAACAGCGCGGCGAATACGAGGAGGCCTCCGAGATTGAGTCCGTTCGATGTCAGCCAGCGGTCGACTCCGAGCAGGCGCGCCGTCATGGACAGCAGCAGCACCACGCCGAAGTTGGTCGCGACGAACAGGATGATCCGTTTCAAGGCGTTCCCCCTGATGGGTTGTTGAATGAACGACCGGCGTTGGAGAGCCGGAGGTTTTGCGAGTTCCGATGCCCGGTCAGGCCGAGACGCCCATCGCCTCGATCTGTTCGTGCAACTCGATCCACTCGGCCTCGAGCTTTGCCACGCCGGCCTTCGCATCGGACTGCGCCTGGAGGCAGCGCTTCAGCTCGTCCTTCTGTTCCGGAGAGTACATGTCGGGGCCGGCAAGCTGCGTTTCAAGCGTGGCCAGACGATCGTTCAGGCGCTGCATCTCGGCCTCGACCTTCTTCACCTTCTGCTCGAGCGGCTTGCGCAACGCGGCCAGTCGGTTGCGGGCCTCGGCACCCTGGCGGCGCAGCTCCTTGCGGTTGCCACCCTCGCCGCCCGTCGCCACCGGGCCGCCGCCACCACCTGCTTCCGCGATCCGGGCGCGATCGAGCCACTGCCGGTAGTCGTCGAGGTCGCCATCGAACAATCCGACCTTGCCGTCGGCCACCAGCCAGAGCTCGTCTGCCGTGGAGCGCATCAGCGCGCGATCGTGCGACACGAGGACCATGGCACCAGGGAACGACTGCAGCGCGAGCGTGAGGGCATCCCGCATGTCGAGATCGAGGTGGTTCGTGGGTTCGTCGAGCAGGAGCAGATGCGGCTCCTTGTAGGCGAGCAGCGCGAGGGCCAACCTCGCCTTCTCGCCGCCGGACATCGGCCCCACGGGCGCGAGCGCCGCGTCACCTCGGAAATCGTAGCCGCCCAGATAGTCGCGCAACTCCTGTTCACGACGCTTCGGATCGAGGCGCGTCAGGTGCGCCAGCGGGGAGTCCTCGGGACGCAGATGGTCGAGCTGATGCTGCGCGAAGTAGCCCACCCGGACATCGCGCCCCAGACGCCGCGCCCCACCCAGGGGAGCAAGATCGCCCGCGATCAGGCGGATGAACGTGGACTTGCCCGCGCCGTTGCGCCCCAGAAGCCCGATGCGCGCCCCCGGACGGAGGGTGAAATCGATACCGTCCAGGATCCTGGTATCGCCATAGCCTGCCGCCGCCTTGTCGAGCACGAGCAGCGGATCGGCCGCCCCACCGGGGTCGGCGAACTGGAAAGACAGCGGCGATTCCACGTGCACCTTGGCGATCAGCTCCATGCGCTCCAGCGCCTTGAGGCGGCTCTGCGCCTGTCGCGCCTTGGTCGCCTTCGCACGGAAGCGATTCACGAAGCTCTCGAGCCGCGCCACCTCCGTCTGCTGACGCCGGTACAGCGACTCGCTCTGCGCCATGACCTCGGCACGCGCACGCTCGAAGTCCGTATAGCCACCCGTGTAGAGCCGCAGCTTCGACTGGTCGAAATGACAGACGGCCTGCACGATGGCGTCGAGGAACTCGCGATCGTGGGAGATCACCAGCAGGGTCCCGCGGTACGCACGCAGCCAGTTCTCGAGCCACACCACCGCATCGAGGTCGAGGTGGTTGGTGGGTTCGTCGAGGAGGAGAAGGTCGGAACGGCACATCAGCGCACGGGCGAGTTGCAGCCGGACCCGCCATCCGCCCGAGAACTCGCGCACCTTGCGTCTGAGGTCGGCAGGCGGGAACCCCAGTCCGGCCATCAGGGCCGAGGCGCGTGCGAGCGCGGAGTGCCCACCGATGTCCTGATAGCGCCCATGCAGTTCGGCCGCCTTCAGCCCGTCGTCACCGACCGATTCGAGTTCGTCCTCGATGGTGCGAAGCTCGACGTCCCCGTCGATGACGAAGTCGACCGCCTCGCGTTCGAGAACCGGAACTTCCTGGGCAACGTGCGCGATGACCCAGGCGGGCGGCAGGAACGCGTTGCCGGCATCGGGTTGCAGTTCACCGCGCAGGAGGGCGAAAAGACTGGATTTACCGCAGCCGTTGGGGCCGACGACGCCGACGCGCTGGCCGGGATGCACGGTGAGACTCGCGCCATCCAGCAGGCGTTTGGTCCCGCGCAGGAGGGTGAGGTCTGAGATGCGGATCATCGGTGGAAGGCGGAAGGCTCTGCCCGGGGATGCGGGACTTCGGGAGCCGGGACTTCTGGAGTCAGGCGAGCCCGGAGGTGGGCTGGCGATGAAGATCTGGGGTGGCTGATGGGACTCCATTTAATGGAGCCACAACGCCCTGTTTTATAGCGTTTCCAAGGGGTTATGGGCAAAATCGGTCACCCACATCGGTCACCCACATCGCTCACCCCCGAAAGGCGCGCAATGTTAACCAGACGCAAGCCCTCCGACCAGTACCTCTTCCGAAAAGGCGGCAGGGGAACGTACTACGCCCGGGTCAGGGTGCCCCCAAAGCTCGCGCGAGTTCTGAAGAAGGATCACCTTCTGCAGTCCCTCTCGACCGATTCGGAGACCGAAGCGAACATCCTGAAGCACGAAGTCGTGGCGCGGATGAAGTCGGAACTTCAGAAGCGGTCACGCCTTCTGGAGCTTGGCGATGTCGCCGCGGCCATCGCGCAACCGCTGGGCGGCGGGAAGTTGCCCGCGGACGCACACGCCAGCGTCCCAGACCCGACTGAATGGCGCAAGCACCTGCGCGAAGCTCACGACGCGGGGGACTTCGAAGCCGTCGAGGCGCTGGAGGATGCAGCGCAGACCGTTGCTGAACGAATTGCGGACCAGACCCGGCTTAGGCGCATCAGGGAAGGAAAACAGGCGCCTGTTGATGTCACCGAAGATGGGCATCAGATCCAGCCCGACACGGAGGACGCCGTGGCTTGGTTCAAGAGCGCAACGACACTAGAGGCCACGCTCGCTGAACTCGTGGACAAGTGGAACACCGTTGCCGATGGTGTTCCCACGCTCAAGCTGGGAAGGGCACGAGTCGTCCGTGAACTGGTCTTGTTCCTGAAGGATCCCCACGCGCGCCCCTCCGCAGTGACTCAGAGGGTTGCGACACGCTTCTTCGATGACTTCATCACGAAGCAAGGATGGGCATTCACCACCATGCGGGACCGCCTGAATGACCTCGGAGCCTTCTGGGGCTGGATGGAGGGCCGAGGAGAAGCGCCCCGAAACAGCAATCCATGGCGGGGGCTCAAGGTCACCCGATCCCTCGATACACGGACTCGAGCGGAGAAGCGCCCCTACACCGACGAGGAACTGCTCCGGCTCCTCACTGGGTCTCCGAAGGTATGGACCCGCCCCACTTATCCGTGCGTCGCTGACCTCATCGTGCTCGGCCTCTACACGGGAGCCCGGATTGAGGAACTCTGCGCCCGGGCCGTCGAAGACTTCCGTGCAGTCCCTGAGGGATACGTGTTCCAGATATCGGACGCCAAAACCGATGCGGGCAATCGGTGGTGTGCTGTCGTAAATCCCGCGCCCGTGGAAGTTGTCCGCCGCCGGCTCGAAGCGGCAACTGCGAAGGGGTCAGATGGCAGGCTGTTCCCCGAGCTTTCCCGCGGTGGAGCGGACAAGAAATTCTCGGCAGCCGCATCGAAAGCGTTCGGCAACTACCGGCGTGCCTTGGCGATACCGGACGGGTGCGACTTCCACTCGTTCAGGCGGTGCGTTGCCACGGTGCTAGTGAACGACCGGGAACTCCGCCCGGTGGATGCGTCTTGGTTCCTAGGCCACAAGACGGGAAACATGACCGCAGACCTCTACGCGGGAGGCAGTACTCCGGAGTCCGCCCTAGCCATGGCGTCGCATGTTCGGTACGAGCCAGAGATTGAGAAGGCGGCCCGAGAACTGAGTACCAAGGAGCACCACGCACGACCGCGGCCGCGCGCCCGACGAGTCACGCAGGGGAAATGATCGCCGGCAGAGCCGTGCCCCTCCGGAAAACAAACAGATACCCCCTCCCGGTCCCACACGCGGAAATGCCCGAAAGGGGCAACCGGGGGCGGCATCTTCGCGGAGGCGGTAGCTTGGCCTTCTATACAGGTATCACACATGCCGTGGACCTTGCAACAGTCCCCGGGGTGGCGCGTAGTGTGTGGACTCCTTCAACCGCTGGAGTCCGCACCATGCACACCCCTTCCCGCCTCACTTCCGCCCGCCGCTTCGCTCTCACACTGGGCCCGCTCGCCCTCGGCTATGACGGCACCTTCCTCCGTGTCGGGCGCTGGCTGCTGTGGGCTGAGCGTACCGGGCACCGTCCCCCGGCCGGGGTCCGTTGGGAGACATGGACCGAGGGCGGGGTCTGCCGTTGCCTCTGCCTCGCCGGATGGATCCTGAGGGCCGAGAAGCAGCCCGCGCACGCTCCCGCATTCCCTGCCTGAGGGGCCATCCAGAGTGCCCCGAGGGGCCCCGCAGGACTATGCAATGTGCACCCGAGATGTCCAAGGAGTGCATAGGGGGCTCCGAGGTGCTCTGGGGGCCCTGCAGGGCCCTCGGGGGCGTCTGGCGGAGGCGTACCGCACAGATTCCCGAGGGTCCCCGCAGTGCGCTCCCGAGGCCCTCGGAGGTTCCCTATTCGTCCTCTTCGTCCATGCGGACATACCCCTCCCGAAGGATCTTCACCACACTGGGGGCAGCGAGTGCGATGCCACCGGCAATGAGGGAGGCGCGGCTCTGCGTAAGGGGAGAACCGTAGGTCTTGACGAACATGGCAGCGTACTGCCGCTCCTTCGCCGTGAGGGGGTCCTCATCGAACGGGTCCGCCGTCCCGAGGATGCCCTCGGCAAGGCGCCGTGCATCTTCCCAGCTCATCCCCGCCACGGTATCCGGAGTGTGCCCCGCGCCTGAGAGCGTCTTTTGCGCGCGGCGCATCTTGGCGACGGTGCCATCGGACACGTTTGCACTCTCGACGATCTTCGCCTTCGACGACTCCCCCAACTGCACAAGCCGCCAGGCCACCTCTGAGCGCTCATCGGCGCGCATGGTGAGCGTGGGAGGTGTGTTGGCGCGTGCTGCTTCGTGGACCGCCTCATGCACAGTGCCCTCGAACACATGCACCGGCACGGGCTTCTTCCACTTCTCCTGTGCGTAGGCATTGAGGCGGTGGTGCCCATCGACGCAGACCCAGCGATAGCGCCCGCCCCCGCCCCACATCACGACCACCGGAGGAAGCGCCGTCCCGCGTGCAAGAGGACGCCGCATTTCCCGCACATGCGCCTCTGATTCCTTCTTGTAGGGGCTGCGGACTTGGAAGAGCCCGGGGAGCTTCTGGATGCTCCGGAGCGGCACAGCATCCGGCAGAACGTCGGGCGCGGGCTTTCCGGTCCGGATGGCGGTCTCAAGTGCGGAGAGGATGGCGTGCATGGTTGCCTCGTTCGTAGGCTGCAATGGGCGGGATGCCGCACGCCCCCTCGAAAGTGACGGCGGCGCGGCGGTTCGTATAGCTATACGTGGGGTTTAGCGGGGCACCGGGCACGGAAAGGCGCGCGGATGCTGGCTCTCCGGGGGGTGCCACCTGCGGCGGACGAAACGGGGCCTACGAGCAGGCCGGAACGGTTCGGAGGGCTATACGCAGGGTTTGGGCGGGGATTTCGTGGGGCCTCTGCCCGGAAAGGCCCGTCGTTGCTGCGTCTGCTGGCTTTGGCAGGTGCTCGGGGCCGGGAGGGCACGGACGGTCAGCGGGATACGCGGGCCCTGCACTGTCCCGAGGGTGCCCCGAGGGAACACCACCCCCACACCCCGCCCGCGAAGCGGGCCCGTCGAGGACACCTGACAGGCCCCTTCAGGAACGCGCAGGAGCCCCGCGAGGCCCTCGGATAGGGCGAGGTCGCGGCGGACGCCCTGCGCGGCTCCTGCAGGCTCCTACGCAGCCGGAGAGGCCGCCTCGGCGAGGTACTCGTAGAGGGTGCTGCGGCCGATGTCGAAGTCCCTTGCAAGCTGGGCCCGCCCTCGCCCGCCGTTCGCTGCATCCCGGGCACGTAGCTCCGCCACCCGCTCCGGGGTCAGGCGCTTCTTCCCGCCCGTGTAGACGCCCTTCTCCTTGGCGATGGCGATGCCTTCCCGTTGGCGCTCTCGGATGAGGGCCCGTTCGAACTCCGCGAAGGCCCCCATAAGGGACAGCATGAGCGTTGCCATCGGCGAGTCCCCGCCGCTGAAGGTCTGCTGTTCCTTCACAAACTGGACCGCGACACCGCGCCCCGTGAGTTCCCGCACGATCCCCCGCAGGTCATCGAGGTTCCGCGCGAGGCGGTCCATGCTGTGGCAGACGAGGGTATCCCCCTCCCGCAGATACCGAAGGGCTTCCTGCAGCTTGGGGCGCTGCACGTCCTTGCCGCTGGCCTTGTCCTCGAAGACCCGATCCACGGCGACGCCCTCCAACTGCCTGCCGATGCTCTGGTCCAGCGTGGACACGCGGACATAGCCGATGCGCTGCACCTTGGACCCATGGGCAGCCTGAGCGGTCCCTGCGGATCCCTGAGGGGCACCGGGCTTCACCTCGGAGGCTGCGGTGTCCGTGCGGGGCTTCGCGGGGCTGCGCGGTGTCTTGCTGGGGGTGGTGCTGGGTGTGGTGGTCTTCGAGGGCATGGCGGGCTCCGAGGGGTAACTGTCCGGACAGAGTCTATGACCTTCCGGTCAATATGTCCAGATGCCTCGATATCAACCCTGTTCGGACACCTTCAGGACGGCCGCCGGACGTCCGCCCGGGGTACACCCCTCCGGACACCACCAAATCGACGGCACCGCCCAGGCCCGAGGGTAACGGGAGAGTCGGACAGCGCTAGGCGTCGGCCCTCGAAGTGCAGGCGGCGGAGCGCTGCAGGGGGCGAAGGCTGGCAGGGTTGAAGAGGATCACAACCATCACAGCACGCCCGCGACAAATCGAGCACACGTTGCGGGCGGGGGGCCCACGGGGGTAATCCGGCCTCCCCGACGCATCAACACCGTCTCAAACATTTCGATCAGAAAATCCGGGAGACATGCCGTCATCGTCACGTCTACGGCTAGGACAGCCCGTCGAGTCGCGGCCACCGCTACGCACCTCCTAGAGGCCCAGTACTGGCCCGCTTCCGTCAAGCGCTTGCCAACATTCCGACAGATGGGCAGTGTTCATCTGAGGACACAGTTTCGTCCGCAGTCTGCGAGCGCATCTAGCTTCGATAGAAAACATAGGGAAAGGAGACACGGTGATGGGTCAAGTGCTCGGACTGCTGGGTGTCGCGCAAAGTGCCCAATGAAGCGGCCCCGAAGAGTTTTCAGGAGCCGTCTAGACGGACACCCACACCGCCCATCGACATCCAAGGGAACTCCCTAGACCGATAGGGAAGATGCCCGATTCACACAACGCCGCACACCTTCACCGCGCGGCATCAAGACAGCAGGGGGGTGCTCCGATGTTCTGGGAGGCTGTGCTGGGTGGATTCCGGGTCTTCACATACTGGGAGCTTTACGTGGCTGCCATCGGGTACGTCGCCCTCCTCCTTGCTCCGCCTCTGCTGCAAGGGTTCGTAGCAACCCGATGGGAAGAAGCCGCAGGGCCGAGTGGTTGCCTCATGCTGATAGTCGGGGCGGGAGTTCAGACATTCGCGAACATGGCGTTCGTGTTGGTGCTGTCCCCCATCATCCTCGGCTATGGAGACGATGCCGCATGGTTGCTGCCTTGGGCAATGACGATGCACTCCCCTTGGGGCATGTGCAAACTGGTGTTCAAACTCAGCGTAGCCGCATTCTTGTGCATGTTCATCCCGATTGTCGGGAAGTGGCACACGCTCGTTCCAACGGTTGTTGGGTCTCTCGCGCTGCTGCTACTAGTCCATCAGTTGGAATTGGAGCAACTGGGAACCGTTACCCACCGCATCTATTCCTTTTCGGATGGCATGGGCCCCAAGTTCGGCTTCATCATCGTCGGGACGGCTTGTGCGGCCGTGGGGACAGTCGCGGTCGCTTACCTGCTTTCGCGATTAGAGTCACTCGCCGACTGGCTGCAGGAACTTGTACCCATCGTCGTGGGCTTGGTGTTGGGATCGATTCCGGTATTCATGTACGGGGCTTACTTGGGCGCTGAACTTCGTCTAGCCCACTGATTCGTTCGGCCGTCCCTTAGGCAGGGTCGATCGGCAACCAGCCCAGGATTTCCTCAATTCGGCGACGATACCGGGTGTTGACCTGACGAGGGGCTCGGCGAACGTATTGCTCAGCCTCGTCCTTCTGCTCGCCACTGAGGCTCCCGAGATACGTCACTACCTCGTCCATGGACGGAGTCCTGCGACGGCCATCAAACTTTGGAGGAAGGTTGGTCCAGATCACGTGTTCAACATTGTGCGCTGCCGCCCAATCGTCGAGATCTGGAATAGACCGGAACGCCTGACCTCCGGTGGACCAAGTGCCGATGTGCTTCGCCTCGTTCTCGGGGCGGATGTTCTCGCGCGTCCGAAGCGCTGAGACGGCATCGGGAACCGATTTGGCATCCATCGCGGCCCACAGGCAGCGAACGGATTCGACACCTCCGGTAAGCGCCAACGTAATTCGGCCATTGTCTGATTGGCGGGTGAACTCCACTGGAACCAGCGGGCCATCCGCCGACCACTGGCTCAACACCGGGAGTTCTCGTGGGTCCCAAACTAGAGAACCCCAGCCAAGGCACGCAATTACAGACATCCTCTGGCTCCTCGACCTAGAACGAAAACGGCCCCCGAAGAGTCTTCAGGAGCCGTCTAGAGTTCACCCAATGCGGTCACCCACACCGGTCACCCACATACATGGTAACTCGTTGATTCTACAGGGGTGATAGATACTGGGGTGGCTGATGGGACTCGAACCCACGACAACCGGAATCACAATCCGGGACTCTACCAACTGAGCTACAGCCACCATCGAACCGCGGAATCCGACCGGACACCACGGAACGTACGAGGCCGCGGAGTATGACCAAAAGGTCTGCCCGAGGCAAGGCGGAAGCGGCGGGATGCGCGTGGAACGGAGACCGGAACGAAGGCTTCGGCTGGTGCGCCCGGAGGGACTCGAACCCCCGACCCCCGGCTTAGAAGGCCGGTGCTCTATCCAGTTGAGCTACGGGCGCCCGGACCAGCCGTGCATGCGCCGCAGGCTGGATTCTCGTGGGGAGTGGTCGGGGTGACAGGATTCGAACCTGCGACATCCTGCTCCCAAAGCAGGCGCGCTACCGGGCTGCGCTACACCCCGAACAAGGGCGGCACTATAGCCTCCCCACCCTGGTGCGGCAAACATCCGGCGGGTTTCGTCGCATCGTCCCGGTTCCCCGGGCGCTGCCCACGGGATGGCCGGCACGGGCACCTTCCGCCCCCCGGCACCTCTTCAAGCCCTTGACAACAGTCCGCCCTCAATGTCCGACGGATCGGTGCCGTAAAGCAATCCACACGGGACGCGCGAGTCAACCTCTGGTGGCGACGTATCCGATCGTGATGGGGCCTGCCGGACAGCATCACCGGCGGTCATGACAAAGGGGGGGCCTCGCGGCCCTCGGGCCATGGATGAAATTCTCGGTATGAGGCACGAATGAAGACATCGGACAAGCTCTCCAACCCGCGCGAAATCCGCCGTCGGCTTGGGCTCAATCAACAGCAGTTCTGGGGAATGATCGGCGTCACCCAGAGCGGCGGATCGCGATACGAGAGTGGTCGCGCCATGCCGAAGCCCGTGCAGCATCTGCTGCGCCTGGTGCACGTGGACCGCATCGACATCAGCCGCCTGTCGCGTGCGGATTACGAAGTGATCTCGTACCTCAAGAACTCGCGCCCGGAGATGTACAAGAAGCTCCGCACGCAGGCCGCCGGTACCGGACGCACGACGACCCGCACCGCGGTGGCGACGCCGGCCAAGCGCTCCGTGAGCGTCTCCGCACGCGCCTGATCCCGATTCATGCCCCGAGGCGGGGCGGAACTGGACAGCCAGGGAGCCGGTGAAAGCCGGT
The DNA here is from genome assembly GCA_001464895.1 of Betaproteobacteria bacterium Ga0077532. GTDB lineage: Bacteria > Pseudomonadota > Gammaproteobacteria > Burkholderiales. The sequence continues at coordinate 6,642 of LNEE01000004.1, read as the reverse complement.
TCCCTGGCTGTTCTGTTTTCAGCACCGGCGAACCGATCGCGCAGCCGCAGGCCCGTCGCAGCAGATCACGCGGGGCGGATCATCTCGAAGACGCTGTTCACCTCGGTGTAGTCCCCGCGATAGCCGCAGCGCGCAATCGGCCGCGCCGCCGCCGTGTCGAAGATGCCGTCCTTCAGGAAGGTGCGATCGATGTGCACGCCGACCACCTCTCCGATCGCCATCCAGCCATCGATCTCGGCGCCCGCGGCATCGGTCAGGCGGATGATCCGGACGAGCCTGCACTCCATCGCGGCGATGGCACCACCCACGCGCGGCGGTCTCACCTTGACCGATGCGACCGGTGTCAGCCCGGCCAACGCGAACTCGTCGACGCCAGGCGCCACGGAAGCTGCCGTGGCATTCATCTCATGGGCCTGCGCCGCGCCGACGAAGTTGGCGACGAACTCCCCGGTGGCCTCGACGTTGTTGAGCGTGTCCTTGCGATGGCCGGCCGTGCTGAAGTAAAGCAGCGGGGGCGCATCGCAGACCGCATTGAAGAAGCTGTATGGCGCGAGGTTGAAACGCCCCGCTGCGTCGGCCGTCGAGATCCAGCCGATCGGACGCGGCGCCACGATGGCCTTGAACGGGTTGTGCGCAAGTCCGTGTCCCTTGCCGGGCTCGTAGAAGTGATCGCTCATCGGAAGGGAGTGCCCTCGCCATTGTCGTGATCCACCGCCCAGCCCCGGACGGCCGACATTTCGTTCATGTCAGATCCCGGGGTTCGAGCACGATCGGCTGCCCGTGCGGCGTCCGGTCTGCAGCCCGATGCCAGGCGTCCCGATACCGATGCAGCGTGTCGTCGGTCGCGAGGCCCTTCTCGCGCACCAGTCGCTCGACCGCGGCGAGCCAGTGCCGGTAGTAGGTGGCACCGCTGTCCGGGTCGCCCGATGCCTGCGCCCGCTTGATCTCCTCGCCCAGCGTCGCGGCCCATTCGCTCCAGGTGAACGCGCCACGTCGATGGAGGGCGAGCGTCAGCGCGAAGGCCTGGGCCTCCCAGGGCTCGTTGAACGTCGGGGTGCGCTGGTCGGCAGGAATGGCATTCAGGACGTCTGCGATGCCCGCACCCGTGGCAGGTTGGCTCATGTCAGGCGGGCTCCAGGTAGGGCTCGAAGGCGTCTATCGAGACGGTGAGCGACGGGTCGGCAGCATCCCCCCACAGATCGCGGCTGTCGAACACGACCGCATAGAGCCAGGCCGAAGCCTCGCCGTCACCGGCGACGATCGCGTCCGGAAACGCGTGGCAACCGTGCACCACCTCGACCCGCCCCACCTTGTCGCGCGCATAGCGCGGCAGGCGCGTGTGACCCATGGGATGGATGTTCGTCGTGCGGACCCGATCCCCGGGCTTGAAGCGCGCCGCCTGCCTGGGCGTTCGCCCGAACGGCGAGCGGATCTTCCCGAGTTCGACGTCCTGCAACGTCATCGTGCGCTGCACCGGTCTGGCCGGATCCTTCGCATGCCCCGCATCGAGTTCCGCCTGCGTGACGAGCCCGTGGTCGATGGCACTCGCCGCGAGGGCCAGAAACCAGCGGTGATAGTAGGAGACGGCGACGTACACGCTCGCCGGCAGACGCTCCTGCGCGTACCGGAAGGCATCGAGATTCCAGGTGCGCGTGAACAGGACCGCGCGCTGCAGGGCGAGGACCCGCCCTTCCCACGGCGCATGGAATGGCGGCTCGTCCGGCTCGTCCACGACAGGGCCGAAGCCCTGCATCCCGCCGAGATCGTGAATACCGTTCATCGCTCCACCTCGCCGGGCTGCAGCGCAAGACCGGTACCGATCATGCTGTTGCGTGTGACGAGCGCGGCCAGCTGCTCCTCGCTCCATCCGTCGGTGCCCGCAGGGCGCTGCGGCAGCACGAGATAGCGTGTCTCGGCCGTCGAATCCCATACCCGTATCGCCGTCCCCGCCGGTAGCGTGACGCCGAAATCGGCGAGAACTCCCCGGGGATCCATTACCACGCGCGAACGATACGGCGCGGACTTGTACCAGACCGGCGGAAGTCCGAGCACGTCCCACGGATAGCAGGAGCACAGGGTGCAGACCACCATGTGATGCTGGGTCTCGGTGTTCTCGACCGCGACGAGATGGTCACCGACGCGCCCGAAGGTTTCGTCCGCGACGACCGCATGGCTCGCATCCGCGAGGAGCGCGGCCTTGAAGGCAGGGTCTGCCCAGGCGCGAGCGACGATCTTCGCCCCCACGTGCGGGCCGACCTTCGTTTCGAAGTGCTCGACGATCTGGTCGAGAACCGCAGGATCCACGTAGCCCTTTTCGGTCAGCACCGACTCCAGCGCCCGCACTCGGGCCTGGACCTCCGACAGGTGGGAACCGTGATCGTGGTCGTGGTGATCGTCGTGGTGATCGTGGTCGTCGTGACTCATGCAGCGATTCCTCTTCACAGTGTTCGTTGGCGGGCAAGACGGCAAAGCAGCGAAATGCGTCATCCGCAAGGCAGGCGCCTCCGCTGCGGGCCGCGGCCGATCGGTCCAGGGCCCGATTCTGCGTCCTCGAAGCCGCTTCTGGAAACCGCAGATGTGCGAGGAGCCGCGCCATCGCTATCGGATCACGGCGTGCTACAGAGCTTCCGTTCGTGCATCACCACCGCGGAAACCTCGACACAAAGGACGCCGAGACCGATTGCGCCGCTGATACAAACGCCCTTCGCGGCGATCTCATCGTCTAACGCGACATCGACTCCGCCGCTGAAGATCCTGGTCAGCGGCCCGCGCGAGACACCGAAGCCGAGCCCTCGCCCTTCGAAGCTGGCCGCACGCTGCCGTGGCTCACCCAGCCGGATGACGCGCGCCACTCGCACGCACCTCGCCGTTGACGCCCTCCCACCCATGCGGACCGATCATCGCAGCAGGGCCGATATCGATATATAGGTGATAACATAACGCCTCGCCCCGTCCACAGAAGAACCGAATGCTCGCGAAGCTGTTGGGAACCTTGCTGTTGCTCGCCTCGTGGAGTGCGTTCGCCCAGGACGCCCCGGTGATCGCCGCCGCGTCGGACCTCAAGTTCGCCTTGGACGAGATGGTCGGCCTGTACCAGAAGCAGACCGGGAAGGAAGTCCGGGTGGTCTACGGATCCTCCGGCAACTTCTACCGGCAGATCAGCCAGGACGCCCCCTTTCAGATGTTCCTCTCCGCCGACGAGGACCTCGTCTTCAAGCTCGCCGACCAGGGTCTCACCATCGATCGCGGCGCGCTCTACGCCACCGGGCGGATCGTGCTTTTCGTGCCCAAGGGTTCCCCCATCAAGGCGGACACCGAGTTCGCCGACCTCCGGCGAGCACTGGCAGACGGTCGACTCAAAAAATTCGCCATCGCCAACCCGGAACATGCGCCCTACGGTCGCGCAGCGATGCAGGCGCTCCAAAGCCTCGGTCTCTGGACGGCCATGGAGCCGAAGCTCGTGCTGGGGGAGAACGTGTCGCAGGCTGCCCAGTTCGCCGTCTCCGGTTCCACCCAGGGCGGCATCATCGCGCTGTCGCTCGCGATGGCGCCGAGCTTCGCCCACACCGGAGCCTATGTCCTCGTGCCCGAGAGCCTTCATCAACCGCTGAAGCAGCGGATGGTTCTCACCAAGAAATCGGGCGATGTCGTGCGAGCGTTCCATGCATGGCTTCAGCAACCGGCCGCCCGCGCCATCTTCCGGCGTTACGGATTCGTCCTGCCGGGCGAAGCGCAGAGCTGACCCGGCGACGCTGCATCGACCATGGACTGGCAAGCGCTCGAACTCTCGCTCTGGCTTGCCATCGCCACCGCGGCCATCCTGCTCCCCGCGGGGGTGGTCGCCGGACGATGGCTGGCGACCAGTGCGCATCCGTTGAAGCCGCTGGCGGAGGCCGCGCTCGCGCTGCCTCTCATCCTTCCGCCGACGGTGCTGGGCTTCTACTTGCTGGTCGCGATGGGCGGCGCGTCGCTGCCTGGTTCGTGGTACCGCGATCTCACCGGTCACACGCTCGCGTTCTCGTTCGAAGGGCTGCTGGTGGCCAGCGTCATCTTCAACATCCCGTTTGCGCTGATGCCGATGCAACGCGCGTTCGAGGCGATTCCCAAGGAGCTGTTCGATGCCGCGCAGACCTGCGGCCTGTCGCGCTGGAGGACACTCTGGCTCGTGGAGCTTCCGCTCGCGTGGCGCGGCATCCTGAGCGGCATGATCATGACGGCGGCGCACACGCTCGGTGAGTTCGGGGTGGTGCTCATGGTGGGTGGCAGCATCCCCGGCGAGACCAGGACGATCGCGATCTCCATCTACGACCGGGTCCAGGCCTTCGATCTGCAATCGGCCGGCATCATGTCGGCCACGCTGCTCGGCGCATCGCTGCTGACCCTCGTCGCCACCTCGTGGTTGTCGCGGACGCGTAAGCCTGCCGGGTGGTCCCGTTGATGTCCCGGTCGGATCTGCCGTGCTAGAGGTCCGGCTGCGGCAACCGGGGCCGATTCCGCTCGACGTGGCGCTGCGCTGCGCCGACAACGAGTTACTGGCACTCGTCGGCCCCTCCGGTAGCGGCAAGACCAGTGTGCTCCGCGCGATTGCAGGACTCCTCGACGTGGGCGAGGCACGCATCGCCGTCGACGACACCGTGTGGATGGACACCGCTGCGGGCGTTCGAATCCCCGCGGAACTCAGACCGGTCGGGATGGTGTTTCAGCACTACGCGCTCTTTCCGCACTTGAGCGCCCTGGAGAACGTGAGGCTCGCGATCCCGCGGACCCGCGACCGCGCAGCCGCCACGGAAACGGCCCACGCGCTGCTGAACGACATGCAGCTCGACGGGCTCGCAGATCGCCGTCCGGACGAACTGTCGGGTGGCCAGCGGCAGCGCGTCGCGCTGGCACGGGCGCTCGCGCGAGATCCGCGGGTGCTGCTCCTCGACGAAGCGTTCTCGGCCGTCGACCAACCGACGCGCCATGTCCTGTACGAGGAACTGATCAAGCTCCGCCAGCGCCTCGCACTGCCGATCGTGATGGTGACCCACGATCTCCGCGAGGCGCGTCTGCTCGCCGATCGGATGTGCATCCTCGACGGCGGATGCACCCTTCAGGACGGCACGCCCGAGCAAGTGATGTCGCGCCCGAGAAACGCCCGCGTGGCCGCACTCGTCGGGCTACGGGATATTCAGCCCGGCGTGTTCCTCAAGGATCCTGCAGTGCGGCTGCGGTGGGGCGACGCCGATTCCGATGTCCAGTTGCATGTGCTCGACAAGGGTCGCCTGGAGCACAGCACGCCGGTGCGCTGGGTCGTGTCCGGCGAGCACGTGCAGCTGCACCCGACGGCGCCATCGACCGCGAATCCGGAGCACAACCACGTGCAGTGCGAACTGGCGAGACTGAGCCGGCTGGGCGACATGACGACGGTGCAATGCAGGGTGCCCACCTCGCCCGCCTCGCTGGTGCATGTCGAGATGACCACCCGCGAGATGCTGCGCATGGGGCTCGAGGTGGGCCAGCCGGTGTGGCTCGAACTCGACCCGCAAGGCATTCACATCATGCCGGTGCGCGCCTGACATCGATGCGTTGACGCGAAGCCCTGGCTCGCGCTGCAGACGCGGGTGACCTACGCGGCGCAGGGGATGGTGACGCAATCGCGACGCAGAGAGGCGCATCGTGGCGATGCTGGACTGCTACGCGGTGCGGGCCTCAGCGGTGCGGCCGTGTCTGTTGTCGATTGCGCGCGGCCTTCCCGGGAAGAGGATCTCCGAAAGCAACCAGGCGGAGCCCAACAGCGAAACTCGCAGATAGTGGAAGAAGAACGCAGGGTCCTCGTCACTGGCGTTGATCTGATTGTTGACGCCGACGGAAATCTGACCCACCGGTGGGTCAGAAATAGATCGGCGCGAACGTTCTGACTTGGCGGAGCGGTGGCGACCACATTGTTCGCCGAAACCCGCGCCCTGCCTGGCGTTTCTCAGTTCGTCGATTCCGAGTTACCACCGTTGTTACCAACGGTCTCGGTCAGATAAGTTCGTGGACGGCGCCGTCCGGGCACGCCCTCCCCTGCATTTTGTCGCGCAGCCAATGCCCTGCTATAGTCCCCTGCGACTTTAGGTACGACTTTGGTGTAGACCGGTCTGGTCAGTGTTTCTGTCCGTCCCGCGCGCTCGGCGTGTCGGGATCTACGAGGGACTCGGGACACCACGCCCGTGTTGTGCCGTTGGTTTGCTGCTTGCCACCGCGGCACGCGGTATTGGCTTCGACGGAGGTCCTGTGGGATGCAATCCGTCGAGTCGAGCCGTTGACCCGGGCTCGAAGTGGGGAGCGCCGTCTCGGCGCGGCACTGCACGGATCCCGCGGAGAGCGGGCGGGGAGGACGGATCGCGTTGCGCGATCGTGGGTGGCGACAGGCAGGGAGCCCGTCACTTGGGGTGGTCACTTGCGAAAGCGACCCGTAAGTCGCTGACGTGCGTGGGAGTTTGCGCATCGTCACTACCGGCTGGCGCCGGGGTAGTGACGACGCTGATGGTGCGGACGATCGGTCAGAACTGACCGTTGATTGAAGTTGCCGCGGATGACCGACGACAGAGTTGACTGTCTCTCCAGGCCTTGCGGCCTCCCGGCATTCCAGGAGAGATCACCGGTGTGCTTGCGGTC
>LNEE01000003.1 GCA_001464895.1 Betaproteobacteria bacterium Ga0077532 | reverse complement strand
ACTGCGCGCTCCTGGACCTCGGGGGAAAACCTGATCGTCTTCTTCATGGCTCCATCCTCTCAAAGATTGGAGCCTCCTCAAAACTCGGGGCGGTTCACCCAGGAATGCTGAACACCCCTTGGGGAATGTCGGTTCGGAACTCCGCGTCGCCCGTGAAAACGACGATCGACTTGACGTTGTCGGGCGGCAGGAAGTCAAGGAGCTGTTGCACTGCTCGAACGTGCCGGATGTTCTGATGCAACGGGTTCTGAAACTTGAATCTCCATTGGTAGAGGACTTGGGTCCACTTCGTTTGTCTTGTGTCGGCAAAGATCCATCCCTTGTAGTCCTTGGTTTCGATGACGAACACGCCGAATCGGGAAACGAGGACGTGATCAATCTGAGTCGTGCCGTCGCCCATCCGAAGGGTGATGTGATTCATCAGGTGATAGTCGGGAGGACGGAAATTCGTCAAAGCGACACGGGACAGAAGCGCTTCGCTGCGATTCTGGAATGAGGTATGCCGTCGGGCACGGTAGCGACCGATCACGAATCCAACGGCAAGCGCGACTATGAGGTAGAGGCTGGTTCTCTCGTCCAGCTTCCATTCACGGAGAATCAGAGACAGTTCCCGAATCACGATGTGACCTTACGCAGCGGCTGCGCTCTGAGTTCCGCCGTACGGCCCGACTCGAGGATCAGGAATGCGATCCAGTCCCGGTAGGAAGCCAGCGTCCCGCCAGTGTGTCTCGATCGTCCGACACCTCAACAGCCTGGCAAAGCGCGGTACGCGACATCCGCTCATCCTTTCCCCTCCCCCAGCGCCCCCCCACAAACATCCCCCCCATCCCTCGGCAACGGCTTCCCGATCAGCCTTTGTATCGGTACCCAGAAGATAGACGTCGCAAATCGGCCAACGGTCCCGATCACATCCCCCGCCGACACCCCCACATCAAACCCTTTGAAGCTTCCCTTCACCTCCACCGGAATCGCGACGCTCAGGAACTCCGGCTTCTTCCCCTGAGGTGCCATCCGGAACTTCAGTGTCTCGTTCCGGAAGTCGACGCCGCCGGCGCCCGTCACGCGCATCCGGCTCGTGTCCATCACGATGGTCTTGTGGGTCAGCAGGCCGTCCTTCAGGTCGAAGCTGGCGACGGCGCAGTTGATCTTCGAGGCCTTGTCCGGGTCGACGGCGGGGAGGAGGGCCGACAGCACGTTCACCGCCCAGAGGTCCGCGAGGCCCGACGGCATGTTCTCGGGCCACACGGCGAACTCCAGGCTGCCGTTGCCTTTCTCGAGGATGTCCGAGAGGTACTTGGCGCGCGAGTTCACGTCCATGCGCAGGGTGAGCAGGCCCTTGTAGTCGGCGTCGGGCTGGAAGCGGCGGGCGAGGATGCCGTAGTCGAAGCGTTCGATGCGGACCTTGGTGTCGACCTTCACTTCGGTGTCGGTCGGTTCATAGCCCAGCCATAGTCGGGCGCTGCCGCCGGGAACGTTCACTTCCATCGGGCCGATGTCGGCGCGGCCGTTCTCCAGCTTGGCGTCGAGCCGGCCACTGCCCATCTTGTCCTTGCCGGACAGCACCTCGTCCACGCGCACGGTGAGGTACGCGTCCTGCCGGCGCATCACCTCGGGGCTCAGCATCTTCTGCGCTTCGTTGGTGGCCCTCTCGGCGTCGGCCTTCACTTCCTCGGCGGACTTCTCCGGTTCGTCCTTCTTCTCCGGCTTCTTCTCGGCGGCGGACCAGCCGTCGAGCTTGAAGTCGTCGAGCTGGATGCTGGGCGATGCCAGATCGATCGTGAGCTTCGGCTTGGCGCCCGCCGTCACCAGTGCACCGCGGCCCTGGAGCCGGCTCGCGCCCACGCGCACCGCAAGGTCTGCCACTTCGTAACCTTGCTTCGACATGCGGAACTTGCCGCCCAGGGAGTACGGGCCCCACGGCGGGAGCGACGTGCGGGCGAGTCGGTTCAGGCTGTCGAAACGCTTGCCGTCGAGCGCGAGCGCCAGTTCGATGTCGCCTTCGCCCACCGGCTTCGAGATGGCGCCGGTCAACTTCACGCGCGTGTCGGCGGCTTCGGCGGTGAACGTGAAGGGGATGCGGCTGTCGGGGCGGACGAGGTCGGTGGCCTTCGCGGTCTCGAGGCCCAGGGTGATGGGCACGTCGTCGAGCGAACCTTTCAGCGCGAGGCGCACAGGCTGACCGGGCTTGGCGGTGAGTTCGCCTGCATCGAGCTGGATGCGCGCCTCGGCTTTGGTGTTGGCGTCGCGGATGACGAGCCGGCCCTTGTCGATGTTCCCGATGAGTTCTGACTTCGCGAGCATGTCGCCCAGCAGCGTGGAGCGTGCGATGAGCGCGATCTGCACGGCGCCCACCGTTGCGTCGATGTTCTGCGCGAGGCCCAGCGTGCGCAGCAGCTTGCCGATGTCGACGGAGCCGGCTGCGAGCCACAGGCTGCTGACGGGGTCGTTGCGAAGGTCGAGTGCCACTGCGCCGCTGAACGGGATGTCGGCGACGGTGGCGGCAAACGGGGAGGGCTGCATCGCGCCGTCGCGGATGTGGCCGTCGAACGAGATGTCGCGCGGGTTGAGCGGCGTGCCGGTGATGCGCTTCACGCGCACCGTGAGGTCGGCGTCGCCCATGTCGATGCCCTTCGGCAGGATCGGAAGTTCGAGCACGGGTCGGCCTGGTGTGGCGGTCTGCGCGGGTTTCGGCTTCGACGGGGGGAGGAGAGACTGCAGCTCCGCGACGTCGATGTCGCCGACGTCGAGGTGGACCCGCACGATCTCGCGGCTGCCTTCGCGGATGAGGCCGGCAGTGCCGATCAGGTTCGTGCGGCCGAGGCGGAAGACGACGTCGTCGACCTTCCAGTCGCCCTCGGTCAGCGACGCCTTGCCCTTCAGGGCGACCGGTGCGCTGGCCTTCGCTTCGAGGCCCAGCCACTTGGCGACCTCGCTGGTCTTGTTGGCCGTGAGTTCGAAGGCGACGGTGGGTCCGCCCGTGGCTGTGGGCGCCACCAGTACGCCGAGCAGGTGCGCGCGCACGCTGCCCGACTGGATCGAGAAGTCGAGCGGCGAACCTTCGTCCAGCATCACCTTCTCGAGGGTGCCTCCCGTGAGTGCCGCCTTCAGCGGTTGGCCGAGCAGGGATCCGACGAGGCTTCCTTTCAGCGGCTTGCTTGCGGGGAGGTCCACCGAGAAGTTCTCGACGGTGAACTCGACGGGGCGGCCGCCCTCGAGGTTGCCGTACGAAAGGCGGCTCCTGTCGAGGTCGATCGTCACGTCGAGCGACTTCACCAGTTCGGCGCCCTGGTCGCCCTCGGCCTTGACCGCCACGGCGAAGCGGCCCACATGACCCTTCATGCCCTTCGCGCCGGCGAAGAGTTCGGCGAGACCGCCGAGGTCGGAATCGCGGGTGCCGAGCGCAAGCGCGAAGCGGGGCGGGTCCATCGTCCCGTCGGCCGTGATGCGGCCTTCGAGCGCCACGTCGGTGATCGTCGCCTTGATCGGGGCGTCGAGCCGGCCGTCCTTCACGATGAGGTGCACGTTCGCGTCGCGCGCGTCGCCGGGGAGGCTCAGCCAGCGGTCCACCTGGAGTTCCAGGTCGACGTCGGCGGCTTTCAGGCCCGACAACGAGAACGTGGCCTTCGCGAGTTCCTTGTACGTGTCGCGGAAGCTCTGCGGGGGTTCCTCCACTTCGTCGGGGGTGTCGGTGAGGAAGGGGCGCAGGTCGAGCGACGGCAGGGCGAGCTTGCCGGTGATCGACGGGCGCGTGCCCCGCTGGTCGAACGAGAGGTTCCCCGAGAGCACCGTTTTGCCCATCCTGCCGGCGAGACCGGTGATGTCGACCGTCTTCGGCGTGAATCGCACGTGGCCGCTCAGGGCCGTCGCGCCGACCTTGGGGTACGTCTCCTGGAGCAGGCGCTCGACCTCCGCGAGATCCTCCGTGCCCACCGAGAAGTCGACCTCCCCCGAGGTGCCCGCCACCGCGCCCTTCAACGACAGCATCGAGCTGAGGAAGTCGACCCGGAAGTCGAAGGGCCAGGGTTTCGTCGCGGCGAGGAGTTCCTGGAGCGATCCGCCCGAGAAGGTCACCGTGTAGGGAAACGTCTTCTCGACGGTGCCCTTCATGGCGACTTTCATGGGCTGGCCGCTGGGTGACTCGCCGTTCAGGCTGTCGAGCGAAAAGAAATGGCTCCTGCCGCCGTCCGGCGTGTACTCCACCGAGATCCGTTCGAGCGCGAAGCGGCCGACGTCGAGCATGGCCGCGGCATCCATGGCGGCTTTCGTGTCGGTGGGCGAGTCGGACGCCGGCTTCGGCGCGGCGTCGGACGGTGGGATCGCGAACGTCCAGTTGTTGGTGCCATCGGCGTTGGTGTGGAGGTTGAGCACGACGTCGCTGCCCGCGAGGTCCTGGATGTGCAGTCGGTGGGCGAGCAGCTTCCAGAGGTCGAGCGCGAGGCGCACCTCGCCCACCGAGACGAGGGTGCCCTCCGCGAAGCCGCCCGGGTCGGCGATGGAGAGGCCACCCACCTTCAGCTTGGGACGGGCCGAGATCTCGAGCTGCGCCGGGCCGTCGAAGCGCACCTCCCGCTTCAGCGCGTCGGAGAACGCCGCGGCGATGCGCGGTCGGAGGCCGGCGGCGTCGATCGTGACGCCGATGAAGGCGATCCACGCCGCGATGGCGACGACCAGGATGACGAGCACGCCGAGCGTGAAGCCTATCCATTTGGCTACCCGACCCGCCCGCCGCGCGGTGCCGCGTAGGGCGCCTTCTGCCGGCGCTGTGGCAGGAACGGCGGCAGGTTCGATCGGCGAATCGGGCGTGGCTTCGGACGGCATCGTGGAGGTGGGGTGGTCGATGTATCCTCGGGGCCGAGGGCGGTCGATCGTGGCACAGCGCGCAGGGGGTGCGCAAACCGATGGGAGAGGCAGCATGAAGCGGAGCACGTGGATGGCAGGGCTGGGGCTGGTCGCGATGACGCTCGGATCGCCGGCCGGAGCGGCGGCACCGGAGTGGGTCAGTGTCGGCATCGAGGGCGGTCTCGAGCACTTCGTGGATGCCGCGTCGCTGGTGCGGTCGGGCGAGGTGGTGCGCGTGTCCAAGCGGTCGGTCTATCTGAAGCCCGCTCCGATGGGCGAGACACCCGGTCTGCCGCTGGTGAGCGAAGCCGTGGGCGTGATCGAGGACGACTGTCAGCGGATGCAGCACCGGGCGGTGTCGTTCCAGCTCATCGGCGTCCAGGGGGAGGTCCTCTGGTCCTCCGGCGAGATGAAGCTCGTGTGGGAGGCCATCGAACCCGGCAGCCCCGGGCGGGCCACGCTCGATTTCGCGTGCTTGCGGACCAGCCCATGACCGCGTCGAGCCCTCCGTTGCGGCTCGCTCCCGCGGCACGGCGCGGGGCCTTCGACATCGTGTCCTCAGTTCCTCTCGCGTCGGCCTGACCAGGCCGACGCCTTCCACCCGGCGAACCCGCGTCCCATGCACCAAGCGCTCAGCAAGCTCCTTTCCGCGGCGGGCAAGATCGCCGCGACGTTCGCCATGGTCATCGTTCCGGCGATGGCCGGCGACATCGAGCAGTTCTCGCCCACCGGCGAGGTCAAGCTGCCGCGGCAAGTCGTGGTCCGGTTCACCACGCCGATGGTGAATTTCGGCGATCCGCGTGGTCCGGAGCCCTTCGACATCGACTGCAAGGCCAGGGGCTCCGGTCGCTGGGTCGATGCGCGGGAGTGGGTCTACGGCTTCGAGCGCGACGTTCCCGGCGGCATCCGCTGCAGCTTCCGGGTGAAGCCGGGTCTCGTGGATCTGGCCGGCGGGGCCGTAGGCGCCGGCAGTCGCGAATTCACGACGGGTGGCCCGGGGGTGCGCGAGACGCGGCCGTGGGAGGGTGAGGAGAGCATCGACGAGCAGCAGGTCTTCGTCCTCGGCCTCGACACCCAGGCGACCGAGGCGTCGGTCGCGAAGCACGCGTGGTGCTCGATCGCCGGGCGGGCGGACCGCGTGGGCGTGCGGATCGTCACCGGCAAGGAGCGCAAGGCGGTCCTCGATCGCCAGGCCGATTTCTTCGACCGGCTGCGCGATGGCGCGGGGGACCCCGACGGCTTCGACCGTCTGGTTCGCGAGCGGGCCTGGGACCGCCTGCCAGTGATGGTCGTGGCCTGCCGCGCGCGCCTGCCCAACGAGGCCGAGGTGCAGCTCGTCTGGGGGAAAGGCATCGCCTCCGCCGACGGGATCGGGACGACGGTCGAGCAGACGTTCGCCTACCGCGTACGCCGGGCTTTCACCGCGAAGTTCCGCTGCGATCGCGTGAACCCGAACGCCGACTGCATTCCGGTCCTGCCGATGTCGTTGGAGTTCACGGCGCCGGTGGCGGTGGCTGCAGCGGAGAAGATCACGCTGGCGGCGGCTTCCGGCAAGGTGTTCGCACCGAAGCTATCCGACGAGGAGCGGCGCTCGGGATTCGTCAGCTACCTGACCTTCCCGGCGACGTACCTCGAGTCGTCCAACTTCCGTCTGGCGCTGCCCGAGAATCTCGTGGACGACGCCGGCCGACCCCTCACCAACGCGAAGCGCTTCCCGATCACGGTGAAGACCGACGCCGCGCCGCCGCTCGCCAAGTTCGCGGCGCGCTTCGGGCTGCTCGAACTGAATGCCGATCCGGCGCTCGCGGTCACCGTGCGCAATGTCGAGAAGACGCTCACCGGAAAGCAGGTCGCGGTGACGGGGACTGCCGGCACGACGGGCGTGGCGGCCCGTCGCCTGCGCGTGCAGTCGCCCCGCGACATCCTGTTCTGGCTGAAGCGGCTCGACTCGGGCGAGGCGAAGTGGACCGAAGGCGGCTACGAGTCCAGCAGCATCTTCCGGCCGACCGACACCACGAAGGCGCTCTCTCTGCCGCGTTCGCCCGACGACAAGGCGTTCGAGGTCGTGGGCATCCCGCTGCCCGAGCCCGGCTTCCACGTGGTCGAACTGGTCAGCCCGCGCCTCGGGCAGAAGCTGCTGAAGGACGGCAAGCCCTATTACGTGTCGGCCGGGGCGCTCGTCACGAACCTCGCGGTGCACTTCAAGCGCGGCCGCGAAAGCTCGCTCGTCTGGGTCACGACGCTCGACGCCGGTCAGCCGGTGGCGGGCGCAGAAGTGGCCGTGCTTGATTGCAGCGGCAAGTCGTACTTCGAAGGGAAGACCGACGCCTCGGGCATCGCCCGCGTAAAGCGCGCGCTCCCGAAGACGGACGCGCTGCCCGGCTGCCGCGACCAGTGGGATCGCCAGTACTTCGTGACGGCCCGGCGCGGGGCGGACGCCTCGTTCCTGCTTTCTGGTTGGGACGATGGCATCAGCACGTGGCGCTTCAATCTTCGCAACGAGGGCCGCTTCGGCGAGCAGGCCGTCGCGACGGTCTTCGACCGGACGCTGCTGCGCGCCGGCGACACGGTGGGCATGAAGCACTTCTGGCGGCGGCGGACGGGTACCGGCTTCGCGCTCGTCAAGCCGGCCCAATTGCCGGTGCGCGCGGTGATCCAGCACTCGGGGTCGGACCAGCGCTGGGAACTGCCCCTCGCCTGGAACGCGGACGGCAGCGCGGAATCGTCCTGGCCCGTGCCGAAGGACGCCAAGCTGGGCGAGTACTCGGTGACGCTGGCTGGGCCGAAGAAGGGTGACGAAGCGGGTTGGGTGCAGGGCGAGCGGTCCGGAGACTTCCGCGTCGAGGAGTTCCGCGTGCCGACGCTGCGCGCCACCCTGCAGTTGCCGGCGGCGGCGCAGGTGCGTCCGACGGCGATGGAGGCCTCGGTGCAGCTCACGTACCTCTCGGGCGGCGGCGCGGGCGGTCAGCGGGTGAAGGTGCGCGCGATGACGCAGCCGAAGACGGTGACGTTCCCCGCGTTCGACGGCGCCGTCTTCGCGAACGGTGACGTCACGGAGGGGAGAAAGTCCGGCGAGGACTCGGGGTCCGACGAAGCGGATGCGGAGAGCGGCGCCACGACCGACGCCGACGGCCGCACGCAGGTGCTGTCGACGCGGCCGCTGGTGCTCGATGCCGGCGGTGCCGCGCGCACGTCGATCGACGCCTTGCCGACGATCGACGCGCCGCGCGAGTTGATCGTCGAGATGGAGTACGCCGATCCCAATGGGCAGGTCCTGACCCGCGCCGCGCGCACGACGCTGTGGCCGTCGGGCGTGCTGCTCGCGGTGCAGCCCGACGGCTGGGCCCACTCGACCGACCGCGTGAAGCTGCGCGTGACGGCGGTCGACCCGGCGGGCAGGGCGCTCGCGGATGTCGCGGTGAAGGTCGATGCGTTCGAGCGGCAGTCGTTCTCGCATCGCAAACGGCTGATCGGCGGCTTCTACGCCTACGAGTACGGCGAGGAGATCCGTCGGCTCGGGGACTTCTGCGAGGGGCGGACCAACGCACAGGGCCTGCTGGTGTGCGAGGCCCCGGTCGCGAAGTCGGGCAACGTGATCCTGCGGGCGCGCTCGGCGGATGCGCAGGGGAACGCCGCCGTTGCGCGTGCCGAGGCGTGGATCGCCGGGTCGGACGACTGGTGGTTCTCGCAGGCCGACGACGACCGGATGGACGTGATCCCCGAGCGGCGCCGCTACGAGCCCGGCGAGACGGCCGTGTTCCAGGTCCGGTCGCCGTTCCGTGACTCGACGGCACTGGTCACGGTGGAGCGCGAGGGCGTGCTCGACGGGTTCGTCACGCGTCTCTCGGGCAAGTCGCCGGTGGTGAAGGTGCCGGTGCCCGGGCACTACGCGCCCAACACCTTCGTGTCGGTGCTCGCGGTGCGGGGGCGCGTCGCGGGCGTGCAGCCCACCGCGCTCGTGGACCTCGGCAAGCCGGCGTTCCGGCTGGGCATCGCGGGCATCCAGGTGGGTTGGAAGGCGCACGAGCTGAAGGTGTCGGTGAAGCCTGCCCAGCCGGTGTATCGCGTGCGGGACAAGGTACGCGTGGCCATCGAGGTCGCGCGGGCCGACGGCACGAAGCCGCCGAAGGGCACCGAGATCGCCGTGGCCGCGGTGGACGAAGCGCTGCTCGACCTGAAGCCGAACGAGAGCTGGAAGCTGCTCGACACGATGATGGATCCGCGCCCGATCGAGGTGGAGACCTCCACCGCGGCGATGCAGGTCGTCGGCAAGCGGCACTTCGGGAAGAAGGCGGTGGCGCCGGGCGGTGGCGGCGGTCGGCAGTCGACGCGCGAACTCTTCGACACGCTGCTGCTCTGGAAGCCGCGGGTGAAGCTCGACGACTCCGGTCGGGCCACGGTCGACGTGCCCCTCGGCGATTCGCTGAGCGCGTTCCGCATCGTCGCGATCGCGAGCGGCGGCACGGGGATGTTCGGCACCGGTCACGGCACGGTGCGCACCACGCAGGACGTCCAGCTCACCTCGGGGCTGCCGCCGCTGGTCCGCGAGCAGGATCGCTATTCGGCGGTCTTCACGGTGCGCAATTCCTCCGCACAGCCGCTGGACATCACGGTGGAGGCGTCCGTGGCATCGACGCCCGCCCGCAAGGATCTCGGCGTGACGGCGCCGAAGTCCGTCTCGTTGCAGCCCGGCGAGGCGCGCAACGTGAGCTGGGAGGTCACCGTTCCGGTCGACGTGAGTTCGCTGCAATGGACCGTCGCCGCGAAGGTGGCGGGCGGGGAGGGCGACGCTGCGGGGGATCGCATCCGCATCCCGCAACGCGTGATCGCCTCGGTGCCGGTGCGCACGCTGCAGGCGACGCTCGCACGCGCGGGCGGCGACTTTGCACTGCCCGTGGCGCTGCCGGCCGGTGCGATCCCCGGGCGCGGGGAGTTGCGTGTGAGCCTGCGGGCGCGATTGGCGGACGATCTGTCCGGGGTTCAGGAGTACATGGGCCGGTATCCGTACACGTGCCTGGAGCAGCGGTCGTCGAAGGCCGTCGCGCTTCGCGACGAAGCGGCGTGGAAGGCGGTGATGGCGTCGCTGCCTGCGCACCTCGATCGCGATGGGCTCGCGAAGTACTTCCCCGGGCCGTGGGAGGGCAGCGATTCGCTCACCGCCTATCTGGTCGCAGTGGCGCACGAGGCCGGATGGGAACTCCCCGAGGCCGCGAAGGCGCGGATGCTCGATGGCCTGGAGGGCTTCGTCGCGGGGCGGGTGATCCGCCACGGAAGCCTGCCGACGGCCGACCTCACGATCCGGAAGGTGGCGGCGCTGGAGGCGCTATCCCGGCATCGACCGGAGATGGATGCCGCGCTCGTCGGGTCGTTCGCCGTGGACCCGGACCGCTGGCCGACCTCGGCGGTGATCGACTGGCTTGCGCTGGCGGACCGTTGGACCGCCATGCCGGACCGCGATGCCCAGCGCACGAAGGCGGCGCAGGTGCTGCGCGCTCGGATCAACGTCCAGGGCACGACGATGAACTTCTCCACCGAGGCGTCCGATCGCCTGTGGTGGCTCATGGTGTCGCCGGACGTCAACGCGAACCGCGCGCTGCTCGCGCTCATGGACGACCCGGCCTGGGAGAAGGAACTCCCGCGCATGGCCCGTGGCAGTCTCGGGCGGCAGCAGGCCGGCCACTGGAACACGACCGTCGCGAATGCGTGGGGGGTGATGGCGATGGAGCGCTTCGGGAATCGCTTCGAGACCGAGGCCGTGACCGGCGAGACGACCGCCAGCATGGGGACGCAGAAGCGGTCGGCCGACTGGGCGAAGGCGCCGGCCGGCAGCGTTCTCGATGTGCCCTGGCCGGCGACACCAGGGTCGCTCGCGGTGTCGCACGACGGCACCGGCCGCCCTTGGATCACGGTGCAGAGCCGCGCCGCCGTTCCGCTGACGGCGCCGCTGGCGAGCGGATATCGCATCCAGCGCACCGTGACGGCGGTGTCCGGCGATCCGAAGCATCCCAAGCGCGGCGACGTGCAGCGGGTCACGCTCGAGATCGATGCGGATGCCGACATGACGTGGGTCGTCGTCAGCGATCCGGTGCCGGCCGGCGCGGCCATCCTCGGCAGCGGGCTCGGCGGCGACTCCGGCACGGCACCGGTGGTCGGTGGTGACCGCGATGCCTGGGTCCGACCCGTCTACGAGGAACGCGCCTTCGAAGGCTTCCGCGCCTACTACCGTTTCGTGCCGAAGGGGCGCGTGACGCTCGCCTACGACGTGCGGCTCAACAATGTCGGGACGTTCACGCTGCCGCCGACCCGGGTGGAAGCCATGTACGCGCCGGAGATGTTCGGTGAGGTGCCGAATCCGAAGCTGGTCGTCGGCGACGAGTAGCGCCCCGCGCACCGCGATGTCCCGGATCTCCCGATGCGCGGTGTTCGCGGTGCTGCTGTCAGGCGTCGCGGCGCCGGCATTGCCAGCCCTGCTGCCCGGCTTCGACGAGGTACGGCGGGCGCATCGCCCCAGCGAGGCCCAACTGCTCGACCGCCACGGCGCGTTGCTGCACGAACTGCGCGTCGACAACTCCGTGCGGCGTCTGCAGTGGGTACCGCTCCAGGATATCTCGCCGGCGCTGGTGGACGCCGTGGTGCGCGCGGAGGACCGACGTTTCTTCGAGCACGGCGGCGTCGACTGGCGCGCGCTGGGCGACGCGGCCATCGACACGTTCCTGAAGGGCGCGCCGCGGGGCGCTAGCACGCTCTCGATGCAGGTGGCGGCGATGCTGGAGCCGGCCCTGCGCGCGGCCGGCAGCCATCGGACCGTGACCCAGAAGTGGGACCAGATCCGTGCCGCGCGTGCCCTGGAAGCGCGGTGGGCCAAGCGCGAGATCCTCGAGGCGTACCTCAACCTGTCGCCCTTCCGGGGCGAGCTGACGGGCATCGGCGCCGCCACGCGCGGACTCTTCGACAAGGCGCCCTCGGGTCTTGATGCCCGCGAAGCCGCCATCCTCGCAGCCCTGCTGCGGGGGCCGAATGCGCCGCCCGATGTGGTGGCCCGGCGCGCGTGCGGCGTGGCGGCGACGGGGAAGAAGCTGGTCGACTGCAAGCCGTTCGAGGCGATCGCGAAGACGGCGCTCGGCCGTGCGCCCCGGCTGGAGGCAAGCGTCGCGCTGGCGCCGCACCTCGCGCGGGAACTGCTGTCCCGCGATGCGCCGCGCGTCGTGACGACGCTGGATCTCCGGACGCAGGCCGCCGTCCTCGAAGTGCTGTCCCGTCAGATCGGCGAACTGGCGAAACGGGGTGTCCAGGACGCCGCGGCGCTCGTCGTCGACAACGCCACCGGCGATGTCCTCGCCTATGTGGGCAACCAGGGAGGCGGTTCCTCGGCGCCATTCGTGGATGGCGTGAAGGCACCGCGGCAGGCCGGCTCGACGCTGAAGCCGTTTCTCTACGCGCAGGTGTTGGAGGAACGGCTGCTGACGGCCGCCTCGCTCCTGGATGACACCCCGGCCGACCTCGTCACGCCGTCGGGGCTCTACGTGCCGCAGAACTACGACCGCGATTTCCGCGGACCGGTGAGCGTGCGCGCCGCGCTGTCCGGGTCGCTCAACGTTCCGGCGGTGCGCACCCTCATGCTGCTGGGGCCGGAGCGGTTCACGGACCGCCTGCGCGATCTGGGCTTCGAGCACGTCGTGCCGTCGGGGGACTTCTACGGCTACTCGCTCGCGCTGGGCTCGGCCGATGTGACGTTGAAGGAACTGGTCAACGCCTACCGGACGTTCGCCAACGGCGGGGCCTGGTCACCGCTGCGCGTGCTGCCGGCGCCACCGGGGAAGCCGCGCGCGGTGACGGAGCCGGGCGCTGCGTGGATCGTGGCCGACATCCTCTCGGACCGCGGCGCCCGCAGTGCCAGCTTCGGACTCGAGAATCCGCTGGCCACCCCCTTCTGGACGGCAGTGAAGACGGGTACGAGCAAGGACATGCGGGACAACTGGTGCATCGGGTTGTCGCGGCGGTACACGGTGGGGGTCTGGGTCGGCAACTTCGATGGCGCCCCCATGCGCGACGTGTCGGGCGTGAGCGGTGCCGCGCCGGCATGGCTTGCGATCATGCAACGGCTCCATCGCAACGAGACGTCGCCGACCCCGCCCAAGCCGTCGGGCGTCGTGATGCAGCGCGTCCGGTTCGTGCCGTCCATCGAGCCGGACCGAGAAGAGGTCTTCCTGCGCGGCACCGAAGTGGCGGAGGTCGTACTCGCACCCGCGGTCGGGGCAGGGGTGCGGATCTCGTACCCGGGCAACGGCGCGATCCTGGCGGTGGACCCGGACATCCCGGAGTCGTCGCAGCGCGTGCGCTTCAAGGCGACGCAGCCCGGCGAGGGGCTTCGCTGGCGCCTGAACGACGAGCCGCTGGTCGCGGACGCCGTCGGTGCGGTGCTCTGGAAGCCCGTGCCGGGGCGCTTCGAGCTGGTGCTGTCGGACGCGGCCGGTGCTGTGCTCGACCGGGTGCGCTTCGAGGTGCGCGGGGTCGCCCGCGACGCGATCGCGCAGTGAATGAACCGGGACGTCCGTCCCGGGTATCCAGGCAAGGCTTCGGGACGATTCCGGGGGCGCGTGGCACGCGGGCACCCTTATCCGTAACCCATTCGTAAGTTCCCTCCGACTAATCTCCAAAGGCCATCGGTGTAAGTGGGTCGACATCCGCAGTCCAGGGGTGGCGGCCGGCACCGAGGGTGGGTGTCTCGACGGGACATTGCCCGTCTCGACCCTCTTGTTGGATGGGCACAGGGTGGTTCGTCGAATCGCCCCCCCCGAGAATTCAACCTTGGAGACTTTTATCATGCACAAGATGACTCGTCTGGCGGCGCTGCTTGCCGTCACCGTCGGTCTCACCGCGCCGGCATTCGCCATTGGCCCGATCGAAGGCGCCGATATCGTCCTGGATACGGTGATCGCCGGTTCCGGGCCGGCCGCTGGCGCTCCTGGCATCAACCTGCGTCTGTACGATCTCGGTTTCCTTGAAGGTACTGCCTTTGCGGGTGTCAGGAACTGGGTGGAACTGCAGATCACCACGACACCCACGCTCGAGCCGACGCCATTCGACGCGGCCGCTCTGGCGGGCTTCGGGCTGTCAGGTTATCCGGTGGTGGGTCAGGTCCAGGGCCTCGGTAGCCTGAGCACCGGTGAGTACGCGACGGCGATCTACCTCAACATCAACGAATCGGCGGTCGCCGGTTTCGACTACAGCAGGCTCAGCATGCTGTGGACGGATGATGCAGGGTTCCCCAATGCTGGCGCCAACCCGACCAGCATGGTCATCGCCCCGAACGGCTTCTCGCTCGGTGCCCCGGGCGGTGCGTTCGACGTGATGATCACCTTCGGCGCTGACGCGCTCGGCCCGGATGGCGCGATCTCCAGCAAGCTCGCCTTCACCTACGACGACGGCAACACCAACATCGACATCAATCTCTTCGAGGCTGCGTCCAGCGGTGGTTCGGGGGCCTATCTCGCCGCCGCCCAGGTCTGGGGCACGCCCGGTGTCGTGGGCTTCATCGGTGGCACCGAGGCCGTTTTTAGCTCCGTGCCGGAAGTGCCGGAACCCGAGACCTACGCGCTGATGGCGCTGGGTCTGCTGGGCGTCGGCTTTGCGGTGCGTCGCCAGGCAGCGCGCGCCTGATGTTGCTCTGCTGATGCCGTTCGGCTGACAGCGTCCGGACGGTGCAGTACCTCGGTCCGGGAGGTTTCTCCCGGACCGTTTCTTTTGTGGGTGCGCTATCCGAAACATCCCGTCCGGGTCAACTCTTTTCATACCCATACGGCCGTAGCCAACAGTCGCCCCCCTTCCTACAATACGCGCCGCTTCCCGACAGACGGGCCAATCAGGCCTGCAAGCCCCGGGGGGCATGCTGGTCCATCGAATGAAACAAGGGGAGGAGTCGACTTGGCCATCCAGAGCGTGTCCCGGGAGTTCGAAGAAGCCACCTTCAAGAAGGTCGCGGGTCGGTTGATCCCCTTCCTCTTCATCTGCTACATCGTCGCGTTCCTCGACCGGGTCAACGTCGGCTTCGCGAAGCTGCAGATGGCGCCTGACCTGAAGTTCAGCGACACCGTGTACGGATTCGGTGCCGGCATCTTCTTCATCGGCTACTTCATCTTCGAGGTGCCGAGCAACGTGATCCTCGAGAAGGTGGGCGCGCGCATCTGGATCGCCCGGATCATGGTGACCTGGGGCTTGATCTCCAGCGCCTTCATGTTCACGAACTCGATCGCCTGGGGCAGCATCGCCGTCGCCTTCAACTGCACCGACGCCGAGTTCACGTTCTACTTCCTGCGCTTCCTGCTCGGCGTGTCCGAGGCCGGCTTCTTCCCAGGGGTCATCCTGTACATGACCTACTGGTTCCCGTCCTCCCGACGCGCCAAGATGACGGCGCTCTTCATGACTGCCATCGCCATCGCCAACGTGGTGGGCTCCCCGGTATCGGGCGCGATCATGCAGTACATGGACGGAGCCAACGGCTGGCGGGGCTGGCAGTGGCTGTTCCTGCTGGAAGGGATACCGTCGGTCATCATTGGTGTGCTCGTGCTGATCCTGCTCGACGACGGGCCGGCCAAGGCGAAATGGCTCACACCCGAGGAGCGGGAACTCGTGGCCGGCCGGATCCGTGAGGACAACGAGGCCAAGCAGGGCAGCGGCAACAGCCACAACATGATGGACGCCTTCAAGGACGTCCGCGTCTGGGCGCTCGCCGTGGTGTACTTCTGCGGGGTGGTGGGTTTCTATGCCGTCAATTTCTGGATGCCGACACTGATCCAGGAACTGGGCGTCGACAAGACGGACTTCCTGAAGGTCGGCCTGCTCAGCATGATTCCCTGGGGCGTGGCCGCGGTGGTGATGGTCGTGGTCGGCAGCCACTCGGATCGCACCGGAGAGCGTCGCTGGCACGTGGCAGGCAGCATGTTGGTGGCTGCGGTCGGCATGTTGATGCTGGCACTGGTGGGCAAGGACCCGATCCTCGGCATGCTCGGGCTCACGCTGATCACCAGCGGCATCCTCTCCTACGTGGCGACCTTCTGGTCGCTGCCGACGGCGTTCCTGTCGGGTACCGCGGCGGCGGCGGGTATCGCCTGGATCAACTCGGTGGGCAACCTCGGTGGTCACTTCGGCCCCGACATGATCGGGCGCATCCGGCAGGCGACCAACTCGACCGAGGCGGCGTTCTACGCGCTCGCGGCGCTGGCTCTTCTGGGCGCGATCATCACGATCATGATGCCCAAGGCGGAAAAACGCTGACCTTTCAGCAGAAGTCCAGCGATACGCCGCCGGGGCAGTTGACCGGCGGCGTAATTTTTTTCGACAGTGGTGACATGGAGATTCTGTCGAGCCGGTAGAATTCGGTGCCGCTTTTGCACAACAACAAGACTTAGGAGCCTGTCGAACTTGGGATGACTCGGCTGCAACGGTGGGAGAGCGGTCCGTATTCCGCCGCTTCCTCCTCACGTATTCCCGATACGTTCGTCGAAATCGTCGGAATCTGTTTTCACTCTCCCGCCGTTTCGCTTTCGACCACCCAAGCCCGACAGGCTCCTGGCGTCTGCTCATCAGAGGACGACCTTGCGCCGGTTTCTGCTGTTCATCCTCGCCGTTCTGTTGACGGCCCTGCTCGCATTCCTGGTCTACATGACGCAGTCCGTGGACTTTGGACGGCAGGTGCGCGTGAACGCCCTGCTAGGAGACCTGCGCGAGCTCGATGCCAGTTGGAACGAGTCCGTGCTGCGGTCCCGCACGGAGTTCCTCGCGGATCCCGAGATGCTTCGCGTCTCCCGCGACCGCCTCGGACGCGCGATCAACGAGCTGGGTGAACAGGCCCGCGCCCTCGACGACCTCGTGCTCGTGGCCAACGTGGCCCAGCTCAGCACCCTCTACGACCAGAAGCTCGAACTGATTTCCCAGTATCGCGAGGCCGCCGGGATCTCGAACAGCGCGCTGCGCAACGTGCTGCAATCGGTCTCCGCCTCCCAGGCGAGACTGCGGGACCTGGAGGTGGGTGGGACGTCGCTCGCGGGCCAGCGGATCGATGACGTGCGTCGACTGCTCGACCGCCTCTCCACCAAGTCGATGGAGTTCAGCGTGGTCTCCGCCGGCCGCCTGACCCAGGAGATCGAGGAGGCCGAGTTCAAGTTGCTGGCCGCGTTGGAAGTCCTGCCGGCGGGTTACCGTGAACCGCTTCAGCTGACCGTGGAACATCTCCGCGCCCTGCGGTCCGTCCAGCCGGCGCGTGAGCAGTTCTTCAGCAAGGTCTACTACCACCCCACCGGACCGCGCACCGATGCGCTCGGCCAGTTGTTCGAACAAGGTTTCCAGGCCGCGATCGAGCAGCGCGAGCTGTACCGTGTGTATCTGGTGTTCTACTCGGCTGCGCTTCTCGTGGTGCTCGCATACTTCGGGTCCCAGCTCCTGCGAAGCTACCGGATCATCAACGGCATCAATCTGCAGTTGAAGCGATCGAACGACACCCTCGAACACAAGGTGGAGGTGCGCACCCGCGAGCTGTCCGAAGCCATGGCGCATCTGAAGGAGTCGGAAGCGATGCTGGTGCAGTCCGAGAAGATGTCGTCCCTGGGGCAGATGGTCGCGGGCGTGGCCCACGAGATCAACACGCCGCTTGCGTACGTGAAGGCGAGCCTCGAGGCCGTGCAGGCGCAGCTTCCGATGATCGGATCGCTTGCGACCGACACGTCGCAGCTCCTGAAACTTCTGCAGTCGGGCGATGCGGACGAGAACGCCGTCAATGCCCAGTTCGCTCGTGTCAGCGCGGTGGCCGCCGACCTGCACGAGGCCGAGGCCGTACCGACGCTCGGACGCCTCGTGGACGACGGCCTCTACGGGATCGGGCAGATCTCCGACATCGTCGTCAACCTGAAGGACTTCTCGCGGCTCGATCGCAACATGGTCTCGCGGGTCGATCTTCACGAATGCCTGGAGAGCACCCTGAAGATCGCCCGCAACGTAGTGAAGACGAAATCGGTGGTGAAGCGCTTCGGTACGATCCCGTTGGTCAGCTGCTCGCCGTCACAGTTGAACCAGGTGTTCCTGAACCTCATCACGAATGCCGCGCAGGCGACCCCCGAGAACGGCGGCACGATCGTGATCACGACGCGCATGGTCGGCGACCGTGAGGTCGCAGTGGATGTCGACGACAACGGTCATGGCATTCCGGCAGACGTCCTGCCGCGCATCTTCGATCCGTTCTTCACGACGAAGGATGTCGGGAAGGGGACGGGTCTCGGGCTGTCGATCGCCTTCAAGATCGTCCAGCAGCACGGTGGTCGCATCGTTGTGGACTCGAAGACGGGGCAGGGCACGCGCTTCAGCGTGATCCTGCCGCTCGATATCTCCGCTGCTGCGGCAGCCTGAGGCGAGGCCGGGGACCATGCGCAAGCTTCCGGAGCGGATCGGCAAGTACGAGGTGCGAGGCCACCTGGGCGTCGGTGCGACGGCGACGGTCTATCAGGCCTACGATCCTGTCATCGAGCGCACGCTCGCGGTGAAGGTGGTCGACAAGGGACGTCTCGATCCGCAGGAGTCGAAGGCCATCCTCGCGCGCTTCCGGATCGAGGCGAGGGCGGCCGGGCGTCTGCAGCATCCGAACATCGTGGCCGTCTACGATTCGGGCGAGGAGGACGACATCGTCTACCTCGTGATGGAGTGCGTGTTCGGCCGCCCGCTGACGGCGTATCTCCACGGCGAGGATTTCAGCGGCGAGCCCGAGAAGGTCTGCGACATCCTGTTGCAGGTACTGTCGGCCCTCGCGTACTCCCACTCGCAGGGCGTGATCCATCGCGACATCAAGCCATCGAACATCATGGTGAGCCGCGACGGGGTCATCAAGATCGCGGACTTCGGGGTCGCGCGGCTCGAATCTTCGAATCTCACACAGACCGGGGACCTCATCGGGACGCCGTCGTACATGGCGCCCGAGCAGTTCGCCGGCGAGGTCGCGGATCCGCGCACCGATCTCTACGCCGTCGCGGTGATCTTCTACGAACTGCTGACGCGCAAGCGCCCCTTCGATGGGCCGAACAGCGCGGTCATCATGCATCGCGTGTTCACGGAAACACCCGTGCCGCCGTCGGTGAAGAACGAGCTTCTCACCACGGTGCTGGACCCGCTGGTACTGCGCGGACTCTCGAAGGAGCCTGCCGATCGCTACCAGAGCGCGCGGGAGTTCGAGTCGGCGATCCGCGAGGCGATGCACTATCCGCTGCTGAAGGGCGCGCCGCCACCGATCGAGTCGTCGGTGCCGCGCGTGGCGCCGCAGATGCTGAAGTCGCTGCGCACGAATCTCGGCAAGGAAAGCGGCACGCTGCCCGGGGTGCCGGCGCCCAGCGTGCTCGCGCCCCTCGCGCCCGTGAACGTGGTCCCGCCGCCGGCGGTGGCGGGTGATCGCGCCAACGTCCTGTTCGTCGACGACGAGATGCGGATCCTCACGGCCCTGCACGCGCTCTTCCGCCAGCAATATCACGTCTACACCGCGGACGATCCCGTCCAGGCGCTCGAGATGGTCAAGCGCATCCCCGTGCAGGTGGTGATCTCGGATCAGCGGATGCCCGGCATGCTCGGGGTCGAACTGCTGCGGCAGATCCGCGAGGTTTCGCCACGCAGCGTGCGAATCCTCCTGACCGGATACTCCGATCTTGCCTCCATCGTAGGGTCGATCAACGATGGCGAGGTCTGGCGCTTCATCAACAAGCCGTGGAATGCGCAGGAACTGCAGCGGGTGGTCGCCGAGGCCGTCGACATCGCGGCGTCCCTGCCCGATGTTCCCGCTTGGCGGCTGCCATCGGAATCGCGCTTCGACGAGTCGATTCTCTGCCTCGACCCACGTGACGAGATCATGCCCCACGCGGTGCGCGATTTCGGCGAACGGCATTGGGTGGGGCAGGCGCGCAACCTCGATGAAGCCCTCCGGCTTCTGCAGGAGCGCGAGGTGGCGGTGCTCGTGGCCGACCTCGACGCAGATCCCGCGGCGGTGAAGGCCCTGCTGCACGCCCTGAAGGTGGCGTATCCGCAGATCCTCACGATCGCGGTGACCGGCGCGCCGGACGCCGTCATGCTGATCGATCTCATCAACGAGGTGCAGGTGTACCGGTTCATCAACCGACCGCTCGCACCGGGGCAGTTGCAGGAGCACGTGGCTGCGGCCCTCAACCGGTATCACACCTACAAGACGAGCCCGGGCCTCCTGAAGGCGCAGCGCGTCGAGCCGGAGAAGGTCACCAATTCCCCCGTCTCGCGCAGCCTCTTCCAGCGCCTTCGCGATCTGCGCGTCCGTCTGCCGTTCTCGAACTGACCCGGGGTGGTTCGCCCCCGTTGATCCAGGTCAATCGCGGACCCTCGAGCGAGGCGTACCGTCTCTCCTCGTATCGGTACGCGCCGGGTGACCCCCGGCACCAAGGATCCATAGACCTGTGCTCCGCGCGTCGTCCTCACCTGCTGTCCCGCAGACCAGCCGTCCACCGCAGGCGGCAGGGTCATCGACCCCGCAGCCCTGTTTTCATTGTGGATTGCCGGTCATGGAACCTGGCCGGTACGTCGCGATGGTCGACGGCGCGCCCCGCGATCTCTGCTGCACGGGCTGCCAGGCCGTCACCGAGACGATCCTGGGAAGCAGCCTGGCCGCGTTCTACGCTTCGCGCACGGCGACGGCCGTTCCCGCCGCGGCCGGCGACACCGTGTCACTTCCCGAACTTGCCGTGTACGACCGCCCCGAGGTGCAGGCCGGCTTCGTCGAACGCGGTGCCGACGGCATCTGCGAGGCCACGCTGCTGCTGGAGGGGATACGCTGCGCAGCCTGCGTCTGGTTGAACGAACAGCACCTCGCCAGCCAGCCTGGCGTGCTGCGCGCCGACATCAACTACACCACCCGGCGCGCGCATCTCCGCTGGGACCCCGCGAAGATCCGGCTCTCGGAGATCCTCGGTGCCGTGCAGGCCATCGGCTATCGGGCCTGGCCCAACGACAACGCGGCCGCCGAGGCCCTCGACCGGCGCGAGGGCCGGGATGCGCTGTGGCGGCTCTTCGTGGCGGCTTTCGGGATGATGCAGGTCATGATGTACGCCTTCCCGGCCTACATCGCGCTGGACGGCGACCTGACGCCGGACATCGCCAATCTGCTGCGCTGGGCAAGCCTGCTGCTGACGGTCCCCGTGGTCTTCTACGCAGCCGCGCCCTTCTTCCGCGGCGCGTGGCGCGATCTTCGAGCCGGCCGTGCCGGCATGGACGTCCCCGTGGCGCTGGGCATCGGGTCCGCCTTTCTCGGCAGCGTGTGGGCCACGGTGAGCGGGGAGGGCGAGGTCTATTTCGATTCGGTGTCGATGTTCGTCTTCTTCCTGCTGGGCGGCCGCTGGCTCGAAGCCGGCGCACGGCGCAAGGCGGTCGAGGTGCTGAGGCATCTGTCGCGGGCGCTCCCCGCCACCGCGGAGCGCCTCCAGGACTGGCCGGCGGTCGACGCCACCGAGACCGTCCCGGCCATCGCGCTCGCGGTGGGCGATCACGTGCTCGTGCGCCCCGGCGCCGCGTTCCCGGCCGATGGCGTGCTGGTGCACGGCGAGACCCGTGCAGACGAATCGCTGCTCACCGGTGAAGCGCTGCCGGTTGCCAAGCGTGTCGGGCATCCCGTCGTCGGTGGGGCAGTCAATGCGTCGCAGCCGGTCGTCGTGCGCGTCGAGCGCGCCGGGAACGCCACACGTCTCGGTGCCATCGTGCGCCTCGCGGAGCGGTCCCACGCCGAACGTCCGGCGCTCGTGGCGCTGGCCGATCGGTACGCGTCGGCTTTCGTGATCGTGGTGCTCGTCCTCGCAGGGCTCGCCGCGACGGCGTGGTGGTGGCACGACCCTTCGCGGGCGCTCGCCGTGGCCGTGGCCGTGCTCGTGGTGACATGCCCGTGCGCGCTGTCCCTCGCGACGCCTACGGCGCTGACCGTGGGTACGGGTGCGTTGGCAAAGGCGGGATTGATCGTCACGCGGGAGCGAGCGATCGAGACGCTGACGCGCGTGACGCACGTCGTGCTCGACAAGACGGGCACGTTGAGCGAAGGCGTGTTCTCCATCGTTTCGGCAGACGCGCTCGGTCGTCTCGACGAGAAGCGCTGCCGCGCACTGGCGGCGGCGATGGAGGCCGGTTCGGATCACCCGGTTGCCCGCGCGCTTCGGGATGGCTCGGCGGAGGCGATGCTCGTGACGGACGTTCGCCACATCGCCGGCGAAGGTGTCGAGGCGTGCTGGGAAGGCAGGCGCATCAGACTCGGTTCTCGCCGCCATGTGGAAGCGCTGGCGGGTCCGCTGCCGGTCGATGAGACCGCAGCGACGAGCGGAACCACCGAAGTCTGGCTCGGAGACGACGGCGGGCCGCTGATGCGATTCGCGCTGGGGGATCGCCTGCGCCCCGAGGCCGCGAATGTCGTGCGCCAGCTCCGCGCTGCGAACCTCGCCGTCATTCTTGCGAGCGGAGACGGCGCGCATGCCGTGCGCCACGCAGCTTCCCAGTGCGGCATCGATGACTGGCGCGCGGGGCTTTCGCCCGAGGCCAAGCATCGCCTCGTCACCGATCTGCAGTCGGGCGGCGCCGTGGTGTGCATGGTCGGTGACGGCGTGAACGACGCACCGGTGCTCGCACGGGCGAATGTCTCGATCGCCATGGGGTCCGGCGCTGTACTCGCGCAACGGGCCTCCGACATCGTGATGGTGAGTGGTCGGTTCGATTCGCTGGTGCCGGCGTTCGACATCGCGGCCCGCACCATGCGGCTCGTGCGTCAGAACCTCGCGTGGGCGTTCGCCTACAACGTGATCGCGATCCCGCTGGCGGCCTTCGGATGGATCACGCCGTGGGCTGCGGGCCTGGGGATGTCCGCGAGTTCGCTGTTCGTCGTCGTGAATGCGCTGAGGATCGGGCGTTCGCGTCGGCGCGCCGATCCGCCGGCGACGGTGCGCACTGCGGTGAATCCTGCGGGCTGACCATGGACATCCTGTACCTCCTCATTCCGCTCTCGCTCGTGCTCGTGGTGCTGGTCGGCATCGTGTTCTGGTGGTCCGTGAGGAACGGCCAGTTCGACGACCTCGAAGGTCCCGCGCACCGCCTCCTGCAGGACGACGACACGCCCGCGAAGAAGTGACGCGGCGCAGTCGACGCATGACCCTTCGAGCCAAGTGGCACCCCTCGGTATTGATGTGAATCAATTGCCCGCGCGCACCGAAGTTCACGTGGTTGATCCAGGTCAAGCGCTCAAGGTCGCTGCATCGCAATAATCCGCCTGTGATCGGTGGAAGTCCTCCACCGAACACCACCAAGCGCCTTACCGGAGAAAGGGAGCGGACATGCAAGAACAGACGACCTATAACTACAAGGTGGTCCGACAGTTCGCCATCATGACCCTCGTATGGGGGATCGTGGGGATGCTGGTCGGCGTGATCATCGCCGCCCAACTGTTGTGGCCAGACCTGACGTACGGAATACCCTGGCTGTCGTACGGGCGACTGCGCCCGCTGCACACGAACGCGGTGATCTTCGCGTTCGGCGGGTCGGCGCTCTTCGCGACGTCCTACTACGCTGTTCAACGCACCTGTCATGCACGCCTGTTCGCCGGTCCGCTCGCGGCGTTCACCTTCTGGGGCTGGCAACTGGTGATCCTGCTCGCCGCGGTCACCCTTCCGCTCGGCTACACCTCCGGCAAGGAGTACGCCGAACTCGAGTGGCCGATCGACATCCTGATCACGCTGGTGTGGGTCTCGTACGCCATCGTGTTCTTCGGGACGGTGGCCACGCGCAAGGTGAAGCACATCTACGTGGCCAACTGGTTCTTCGGCGGCTTCATCCTGACGGTGGCGCTTCTCCACCTCGTGAACAGCGCCGAGATCCCGGTCAGCATGTGGAAGTCGTACTCGGCCTACGCGGGCGTGCAGGACGCGATGGTGCAGTGGTGGTACGGCCACAACGCGGTGGGCTTCTTCCTGACCGCGGGCTTCCTGGGGATGATGTACTACTTCGTGCCGAAGCAGGCCGGACGCCCGGTGTATTCCTACCGGTTGTCGGTGGTGCACTTCTGGG
The DNA here is from genome assembly GCA_001464895.1 of Betaproteobacteria bacterium Ga0077532. Lineage (GTDB taxonomy): Bacteria > Pseudomonadota > Gammaproteobacteria > Burkholderiales. The sequence goes on along the minus strand of LNEE01000003.1, from coordinate 89,606 downwards.
CGCTCATCTTCACTTACATGTGGGCCGGCCCCCACCACCTCCACTACACGGCACTGCCCGACTGGGCGCAATCGGTGGGGATGGTGTTCTCGCTGATCCTGCTCGCGCCGTCGTGGGGCGGGATGATCAACGGGATCATGACCCTGTCGGGTGCCTGGCACAAACTGCGCACCGACCCGATCCTGAAGTTCCTGATCACGTCGCTGTCCTTCTACGGGATGTCCACGTTCGAAGGTCCGATGATGTCCATCAAGACGGTGAACTCGCTGTCGCACTACACCGACTGGACGATCGGCCACGTGCACTCCGGTGCCCTCGGCTGGGTGGCGATGATCTCGATCGGCAGCCTCTACTACATGATCCCGCGGCTCTTCGGGAAGTCCGAGATGCACAGCATCCGGCTGATCACGGTCCACTTCTGGGTGGCGACGATCGGCGTGGTGCTCTACATCGCGGCCATGTGGATCGCCGGGGTGATGCAGGGCCTGATGTGGCGCGCGGTGAACCCGGACGGCACGCTCACCTACTCGTTCGTCGAGAGTGTGAAGGCGACCTACCCGTTCTACGCGATCCGGCTGCTCGGCGGGACGATGTTCCTCGGCGGCATGTTCATCATGGCCTACAACGTGTGGCGCACGGTCGTCGGTGCCAAGGCAGTGGACGCACCGATCATGCGCCCCGCGGCTGCGCACTGACCGGGCCAACCAGGAGAACACAGACATGAGTTTCAGCCACGAAACCATCGAGAAGAACATCACCTGGATGATCGTGCTCACGGTGTTGGCCGTGAGCGTCGGCGGCCTGGTGGAGATCGTCCCGCTCTTCTTCCAGAAGAGCACCACCGAAGCGGTGAAGGGCGTCGAGCCCTACACACCGCTGCAGCTGGCGGGGCGCGACATCTACTTGCGTGAGGGCTGCTACAACTGCCATTCGCAGATGGTGCGTCCGTTCCGCGCGGAGACCGAGCGATACGGTCACTACTCGGTCGCGGGGGAGTACGTCTACGACCATCCGTTCCAGTGGGGCAGCAAGCGCACCGGTCCGGATCTGCACCGGGTCGGCGGTCGCTACAGCGACGACTGGCATCGCCTGCACCTCAACAATCCGCGCGACGTCGTGCCCGAGTCGAACATGCCGGCCTACCCGTGGCTCGCCACGGCCGCGGCCGATGCGTCGGACATCGAGGCGAAGATGCGGGCCCTGCGGATGGTCGGTGTCCCGTACACCGACGAGCAGATCGGCAAGGCGAAGGAAGAACTCGCCGGCAAGACCGAACAGGACGCGATGGTCGCGTACCTCCAGGGTCTCGGCCTGGCCCTCAAGAACGTGAGGTGAGCGCGATGGACATCACGATGGCAGATATCCGGTCCTGGATGACGGTGCTCGAGATGGCGTTGTTCATCGGCATCGTCTGGTGGGCCTACGGTCGGCGCAGGAAGACCGACTTCGACGAAGCCGCGAGGCTCGTCCTCGATGACGAAGATCTCGTCCCCGCACCGGGTCGCAGACCCCGTGCCGGCGGGCGCTAGGGGGAACCATGAGCGATTTCACGAGCGATTTCTGGGGGCTGTACGTCGCGGTAATCACGTTGGTGTCGATCCTGGCCTGCGGCGTGTTCCTGAAGATGCTGTCGAGCAAGAAGGTGGCCGGATCGACGGTGGAGACCATGGGACACGTCTGGGACGGCGACCTGGAGGAGTTCAACAATCCGTTGCCGAAGTGGTGGATGTGGTTGTTCTACCTGACGCTGGCGTTCGCGCTGATCTATCTGGCGCTGTATCCGGGGTTGGGCAGCTACGCCGGCATCTACAAGTGGTCCTCGCAGGGTCAGTACGACGGCGAGCAGGCGAAGGCCGCAGCGCGCTTCGGTCCCGTGTTCGACAAGTACCTGGCGATGGATCTGAAGCAGGTGGCTGCGGATCCCGAGGCCCGCGAGATCGGGCAGCGGCTCTTCCTCAACTACTGCGCTCAGTGCCACGCGTCCGACGGCCGCGGCAGCAAGGGCTTCCCCAACCTGACCGACGGCGACTGGCTGTACGGCGGGGACCCCGAGGCGGTGAAGACCTCGATCGTGGCTGGCCGGGCCGGCGTGATGCCGGCGCTGGCTCCGGCGCTGGGCGGTGCGGAGGGAACCCGAGACGTGGTTCACCACGTCCTCTCCCTGTCGAACCAGACCCACGATTCCGTGCGCTCGGGCCGCGGTGCCGAGAAGTTCGCGACCTTGTGCGCCGCGTGTCACGGCGCCGAAGGCAAGGGTAATCCGGCACTGGGGGCACCGAATCTGACGGACGGTACGTGGCTGTACGGCGGCGGCGAGACGGCGATCACCGAAACGCTCACCAAGGGCCGCAACGGCGTGATGCCTGCCCATGGCGAATTCCTCGGCGAGGCGAAGGTTCACGTCCTGGCCGCGTACGTCTGGGGCATGTCCAACAGCGGTGGCGCCGGCAAGTAGGCGCATTGAGAAGGTCGAGCCAGGTCATGGATACGCGGGTGGAAAAGGTGGATGCGGGCAAGCCCCTCGATGCGGTGGAGCAGGGGCTCTACGAGATCCGGAAGAAAATCTACCCGCGTGCCGTGACCGGCATGTTCGCGTCGGCGCGCTGGAGCCTCGTGATCTTCACGCAGGTGCTGTTCTACGGGCTGGCGTGGTTGCCATGGAACGGACGCCAGGCCGTGCTGTTCGATCTGGCCTCCCGCAAGTTCTACATCTTCGGTCTGGTGTTCTGGCCGCAGGACATCGTGTACCTCACGGTGATCCTGATCCTCGCGGCCTATTCGCTGTTCCTGTTCACGGCGGTGGCGGGGCGTCTGTGGTGCGGCTACGCCTGCCCGCAGACGGTCTACACCGAGATCTTCATGTGGATCGAGCGCAAGGTCGAAGGTGACCGGCTCGCCCGGATGAAGCTCGACAAGTCGCCCGCGACGGCGCGCAAGGTGGGGCTGAAGCTGACGAAGCACGGGCTCTGGATCGCGCTCGCGCTCTGGACGGGCTTCACGTTCGTCGGCTACTTCACGCCGATACGCACGCTGTCGCATGACGTCCTCGCGTTCGCGACGGGGCCGTGGGAGACCTTCTGGATGCTCTTCTACGGCTTCGCCACGTACGGCAACGCCGGCTGGATGCGCGAGCAGGTCTGCAAGTACATGTGTCCCTACGCCCGATTCCAGGGGGTGATGTTCGATCCGGACACGCTGGTTATCACGTACGACCGGGAACGGGGCGAACCGCGTGGCTCCCGTTCGAAGAGCGCCGACCCCGCGAAGCAGGGGCTGGGTTCCTGCGTCGACTGCGGTATCTGTGTGCAGGTGTGCCCGACCGGGATCGATATCCGCAATGGTTTGCAGTACGAGTGCATCGGCTGTGCCGCGTGCATCGACGGCTGCGATCAGGTCATGGACAAGATGGGTTACCCGAGGGGGCTCATCCGCTACTCCACCGAGAACGCCGTCCGCGACAAGCTCGACCGGCAGGGGTTGATCCGCCGGGTGTTCCGGCCACGGGTGTTGCTGTACACCGGGATCCTCCTCGTGGTCCTCGTGGCGGCGGTGACGACGCTCGCGAACCGCCAGCCGGTGAAGGTGGACGTCATCCGTGACCGTGTGCCGATGTCCGTCGACAACGGGGACGGCAAGGTCGAGAACGTCTATCGGCTGCAGATCATGAACACGGACGAGACCCCGCGGCGGTTCGAGGTGAGCGTCAGCGGCATGCCCGGCATCGAAGTCTCGAGCCGCGAACTGCCGCTGGAGCTGAAAGGCGCGAGCCAGCGCATGCTGCCCATCCGGATCCGGGCGCTGCCCCAGGCGGGCGACCATGGCTCGCAGACCATCGAGTTCCGCGTGACGGCCACGGCGATCGACAATCCGTCGCAGGCCCCCGTCACGATCAACGAGACAGCGCGCTTCATCGTGCCCTGACACGATGACGCCGAGAAAGGAGAACGACATGAACACGCTCGCGGCGGGAAGCATCAAGCCCTGGTACCGGGAACCCTGGCCCTGGATCCTCATGTCGGGCCCCGCGATCGTGATCGTCGCGGGATTCGTGACGCTCTGGTACGCCGTCACGTACGAGGACGCTCTGGTCACGGACGATTACTACAAGCAGGGCCTCGCCATCAACCGGACCCTGGCGCGTGAAGAGGCGGCGGTGGCCCTCGGAGTCGAGGCGAAGCTGATGTTCTCCGGCGATGGCGCCAGCGTGCGGGTGTCGCTGGGCGGTCGCGAGAATGCGCCGGACCAACTGGTCCTCCGGTTCGCCCACGCCACACGCGCTGGTCTCGATCAGCGCATCGACGTCGTGCGGGTGGCCGGTGGCTGGTACGAAGGCAAGCTCGTTCCGATGCACGACGGCAAATGGAAGGTCATGCTCGAGGACCCGTCGGCCTCGTGGCGGGTCACGGGCATGTGGGTTGCGGACGCGGACGACGCGCTCGATCTGCGGCCACAGGTTCGCTAGTGTCTCGACACGGAAATTCGCAAGCAATGATTGAAGTCGCGGCATCGGTTAGCGGAGGGGATCGGACGATGAATGAGCACTGCGTTGGTCCGGCGTCGGAGCGCGACACGAGGCGTCAGGCAAGGCGCGAACCACAGCTAGGTTGGACACCTGGCGAGGATTCGCAACGCTGCATGGCGTCGCGCGGCGCGGTCCGACGTTGCGATGTTTCCGTGTCGAGACACTAGGAGGGCGCCATGACCGCGCAACGGTGGATCCACATTCTCTGGCCGGCCTTCATCGTGGGCGGCATCGGTGAGGGCATCTTCTTCACGGTGTTCGATCCGGCCGATCTGAGCCTCTTCGGGGAGCCTCTCGTGGCGAGCCGCGTCGCGATCTACTCCGCCGGCTTCTTCTGCTTCTGGGCGTTCGCGGCATGCTCCAGTGCACTCACGCTGTTCTTCCAGCGCACCTCGGCAGAGATCAACCGGTGTCCCATTCCGGACCCGACGCAGCGGCCACCCGGGTGCCCGAAGCGCGAGGACCCCAACGCCTGCTGCGGTTGACGCAACGCGGGTGAACAGCCATGTGGAACGGACGGGCAATCCCGTCCGTTCTGATTTGTACCAGCCCCGCGGATCGCGCGCTCTGTGATCCAAGTCACCGAGCCTGCCTGCGCGGACGCGCACGATGTGTCCGTCTTCTGCCATCCACACCATCCAGGTTCATGACCATGCGCACGCTCCACCTGCTCGCCATGCTCGCACTCGCCGGGTTTCTCCCGTCCGGGGTCGCACGCGCCGAGGCTCTCGAGACCACGGAGGCCAGCTATCGCGAGGTCGACGTGACGTACGCGACCGAGGCGGTGGTCGAGGCAACGCGCCAGTCCACCATCTCGGCCCAGACGACCGGTCGCATCGTCGAGTTGCGGTTCGACGTCGGCGACGCCGTGCGGCAGGGCGAGGTCATTGCGCGCATCGATCCGCAGCAGCTCGAGCAGGCGCTGGCGGGCAGCGTCGCCCAGGTCGCCCAGGCGCGGGCCGCCTACGAGAACGCCCGGGTCGAACTCGAGCGCACCCGTGAACTGGCGCGGCAGAAGTTCGTGAGCCAGGCAGCACTCGATCGCTCGGAAGCGGCCTTCCGGGTCGCCGAGGCGGGTTGGAAGGCGGCGCAGGCCTCCGCCGGTCAGGCTTCCACGTCGCGCAGCTACACGACGGTGGTCGCGCCCTACAGTGGCGTCGTCTCAGCGCGGCACGTCGAGTTGGGCGAGATGGCCGCGCCGGGCAAGCCGCTGCTGACGGGCTTCGATCCGGCGGATCTTCGGGTCGTGGCCGTGGTGCCGCAGTACCGCGTTGCGGCGGTGCGTGCCGGCGCGAAGGCCTCGGTGGAGATTCCCTCGATCGGGCGATGGGTCGAGGGCAGGGCCGTCACCGTGCTCCCGTCGGCCGATTCGCAGACGCACGTCACCCGGGTGCGGATCGACCTCCCGCGCGACGTACGCGACGTCTACCCCGGCGTGTTCGCTCGGGCGCATTTTGCCATCGGCCGGGAACGCCGGCTCGTGATTCCGACGCGCGCGGTCCTGCGGCGCAGCGAGGTGACGGCGGTGTACGTGGTCGGCGCCGAGGGACTTCCGCGGTTGCGGCAGATCCGGGCGGGGGAATCGGCCGGTCCGGAGTTGATCGAGGTGCTCGCAGGCATTCAGCCAGGGGAGAAGGTGGCCCTGGATCCGGTCAAGGCTGGCATGGCCGTGGCGGCCGGTGCCCAACAGGGGAGGAAGTGAAATGGCCCACATCGTGATCATCGGCGCAGGACTCGGCGGGATGCCCATGGCGTACGAGATGCAGCATCTCGCGCGGCCTGACGACCGGGTGACCGTAGTCTCGAACTCGCCCACGTTCCATTTCGTGCCGTCGAACCCTTGGGTTGCCGTGAACTGGCGCGTGCGCGACGACATCGAGTTCCCCGTCGCTGAGTATCTCCAGAAGAAGGGCATCCACTTCAACGCAGCGGGCGTGAAGCGCGTGCGCCCGGAGGAAAGCCGGCTCGAACTCGGCGACGGCAGCTTCCTCGACTACGACTTCCTGGTCATCGCGACCGGTCCGCGGCTCGCGTTCGAGGAAGTGGAGGGCCTCGGTCCGCAGGGGCACACGCAGTCGGTCTGCCACGTGGATCACGCGGTCGCCGCCGGCCGCGCGTGGGAGGCGTTCGTCGCGAAGCCAGGACCGATCGTCGTGGGTGCGGTGCAGGGCGCCTCGTGCTACGGCCCCGCGTACGAGTTCGCCTTCATCATGGAGACGGACCTGCGCAGACGGAAGATCCGCGATCGCGTCCCGATGACGTTCGTCACCGCCGAGCCCTACATCGGGCACCTGGGTCTGGGCGGCGTGGGTGACTCGAAGACGCTCCTCGAGTCGGCCATGCGGGAGCGGAACATCAAGTGGATCTGCAACGCGAAGACGACGCGGGTCGAAGCTGGAAAAATGTACGTCACCGAGTACGACGAGATGGGCAAGGAGAAGCGCCTCCATGAACTGCCCTTCGGCTACTCGATGATGCTGCCCGCGTTCAAGGGCGTCGATGCGGTGGCCGGTATCGAGGGTCTGGTGAATCCGCGCGGCTTCGTCCTCATCGACGAGCATCAACGCAATCCGACGTACAAGAACATCTACTCGGTGGGCGTGTGCGTCGCGATTCCGCCGGTCGAGCAGACGCCCGTCCCGACCGGTGCGCCCAAGACCGGCTACATGATCGAGTCGATGGTGACCGCCACGGCGCACAACATCCGCGCGGAGCTGGACGGACGCGAGCCCGAGGAGACCGCCACCTGGAACGCGCTGTGTCTCGCGGATTTCGGTGACACGGGCGTGGCGTTCGTCGCGCTGCCGCAGATCCCGCCGCGGAACGTGAACTGGTTCTCGGAGGGCCGCTGGGTGCATCTGGCGAAGGTGGCCTTCGAGAAATACTTCATCCGGAAGATGAAGAAGGGCACCTCGGAACCCCTCTACGAGAAACTGGTGCTCCACAGCCTCGGCATCCGCAAGCTGAAGACCTGATCCTCCCAATCGACGACTCCAGGACCCCATGGGCATCTCCGGCCGCATCGCCGCCTTCTTCCTTCGTTCACAACTGACCCCGCTCATCGCGCTCGTCGCGATGCTGGCTGGTCTCTTCGCGGTGGTGGTCACGCCGCGCGAGGAGGAGCCCCAGATCGACGTCACGATGGCCAACGTCTTCGTGCCGTTCCCCGGCGCGTCGGCAAAGGATGTCGAGAGTCTCGTCGCGACCCCTGCGGAGCAGGTGCTCTCGCGCATCGCGGGTGTCGACCACGTCTACTCCGTCTCGCGGCCGGGCATGGCCGTCCTCACGGTGCAGTTCAAGGTGGGCGAGGACCAGACCCGGGCGCTGGTACGGCTGCACGACACGCTGGCGGCGCATCGCGACTGGCTGTCGAGGGGGCTGGGCGTGGGGGAACCCGTCGTGAAGGCGAAGGGTATCGACGATGTCCCGATCGTCGCGCTCACGCTCTGGACCGACGATGCCGCACGCGGCGCGTTCGAGCTGGAGCGGGTCGCCCACGCGATGGAGGTCGAGCTGAAGCGCGTTCCCGGAACCCGTGATGTCTCGACGATCGGGGGCCCGGGGCAGGTCGTGCGCGTGCTGATCGACGCCGAGCGACTGAACGCCTTCGGCATCACCGCCCAGGATCTGCGCAATGCGCTGCAGCTCGCGAACGCATCGCAGCCGTCGGGCTCCCTCGTGCGGAACAATCGCGAGGTGCTGGTGCAGACCGGCACCTGGCTCGCGAGCGCCGCCGAGGTGAGGCAGCTCGTGGTGGGCGTGTTCGAACGGCAGCCGGTGTTCGTCACCGACGTGGCGAAAGTCGTGGAGGGGCCGGATCTGCCCGCGCGATATGCCTGGTACGGAACGGGTCCGGCGGCGGAGGGCGGGGCGCGGGGTGAACACCCGGCGGTCACGCTGGCGGTGTCGAAGAAGGCAGGGGAGAACGCGGTGACCGTCGCCACGGCGGTGCTGGAGCGGGTCAAGGCGCTCGAGGGCCAGATCATTCCGGAAGGCGTCCACGTCACGGCAACCCGCAACTACGGGGTGACGGCCAACGACAAGGCGATGAAGCTGATCCAGAAGCTCGGCTTCGCGACACTTTCGGTGGTCGTGCTGGTGTGGTTGACGCTCGGCCGCCGGGAGGCCGCGATCGTGGGCGTCGCCGTCGTGCTGACGCTCGCCGCCACGCTGTTCGCCTCTTGGGCGTGGGGGTTCACCCTGAACCGGGTGTCGCTGTTCGCCCTAGTGTTCTCGATCGGCATCCTGGTGGACGACGCCATCGTGGTGGTGGAGAACATCCACCGCCATTCGCAGCTCCACGACGCGCCGCTCGTCACGCTGATCCCCGGTGCCGTCGACGAGGTGGGCGGGCCGACCATCCTCGCGACCCTCACGGTGATCGCGGCGCTGCTGCCCATGGCGTTCGTGTCCGGCCTGATGGGGCCGTACATGAGCCCGATTCCGATCAACGCCTCGATGGGCATGGCCATCTCGCTCGCGGTGGCGTTCGTGGTGACGCCGTGGCTCGCCTCGAAGTGGCTGAAGTCGGGTCATCACGGCACGGCGCCAGCCGGGGAAGGGCGCCTCGATCGGCTCTTCGGTCGCATGGCACCGCTGCTCGACGGGGCGAGGGGACGTCCGCGACGGATGGCGCTGTTCGGTGCGATCGCGTTGGCGATCGTCGCGGCGGCATCGCTCGCGGTGTTCAAGCTGGTGGTGTTGAAGATGCTGCCGTTCGACAACAAGTCCGAGTTCCGCATCGTCATCGACATGCCGGTGGGCACGCCGCTGGAACGCACTGCCGCCGTGATGCGCGATATCGGTTCCGAACTGGCGAAGGTGCCCGAGGTGGTCGATTACCAGGCGTATGTGGGAACCGCGGGGCCGATCGACTTCAACGGACTCGTGCGGCAGTACTACCTTCGGGCGGCGCCGGAATCCGGCGACATGCAGGTCAACCTGCAGGACAAGCACCTGCGGGAACGGAAGTCCCACGAGATCGCCCAGGGCGTGCGCCCGGCGCTTGAGAAGATCGCAGCGGCGCACGGCGCCGAGGTGAAGGTGGTGGAAGTACCGCCTGGGCCGCCGGTGATGTCGCCGATCGTCGCGGAGATCTACGGCCCGGACTACGCCGGCCAGATGGCGGTGGCGAAGCAGGTGCGGGAGATCTTCCGCACGACCCCGGACATCATCGGCGTGGACGACAGCGTCGACGAGGATGCGCCGAAGCTGCTCGTGCGCGTGCTGCAGAACAAGGCGGCGATCGCCGGGGTGGCGCCGATGGACATCGTCGAGACCATGCGCATGGGTCTCGCCGGGGATTACGCCACACCGATCCACGACGGGGACGCGAAGTACGAGGTGCCGGTGCGGATCGGCCTGGCGCCGGAGCGGCTCGATTCGGTGGAATCGCTGCTGGCGCTGTCGGTGCGATCCCGTTCGGGCGCGCTGGTCCCGTTGTCGGAGGTCACGGAAGCGGTGCCGGTCCAGCGCGAACGTACGATCCACCACAAGGATCTCCAGCCCGTGGCTTACGTGTTCGGCGACATGGCCGGCGATCTCGACAGTCCGCTCTACGGCATGTTCGACATCCGTGCACGGACGGCCGGCATGGCGTTGTCCGAGGGCGGTCGCCTCGGCGAAGAGTTCCTCGGGGCGCCCGAGGAGCGCTACGGCGGCTACACGTTGCGCTGGGACGGCGAATGGACCGTCACGTACGAGACGTTCCGCGACATGGGGATCGCGTACGCCGTGGGGCTGGTGCTCATCTACCTGCTCGTGGTCGCGCAGTTCGGCTCGTACGTGGTGCCGCTGGTCATCATGGCGCCCATCCCGCTGACGCTGATCGGCGTGATGCCCGGACACGCGCTGCTGGGCACGCAGTTCACCGCGACGTCGATGATCGGGATGATCGCGCTGGCCGGGATCATCGTCCGGAACTCGATCCTGCTCGTGGACTTCGTGAATCTGCAGGTCGCGGAAGGTGTGGCTCTGCAACAGGCGGTGATCCATGCGGCCGCCGCGCGGGCGAAGCCGATCGTGCTGACCGGTCTTGCGGCGATGCTGGGTGCGCTCTTCATCCTCGATGATCCGATCTTCAGCGGGCTCGCCGTGTCGCTGCTCTTCGGCATCGCGGTGTCCACGCTGCTGACGCTCGTGGTGATTCCGATCCTCTACTACTCGACGTTGTACCGCCGGGTTCCGTGACCGCGGTCACATAGGTTCGGGCGGGAGACCGTTAACCTGACTTCGTGGCGGCCTCACCGGCCGCGAGGTCCTTCGAGGAGACATCCATGACCGTCAATCGCATCGTCCGCATCGTCGCCGGCTTCTTCGTCCTGCTCTCGCTCGCGTTGGGCGTCCAGGGCAGCCCGCTCTTCGTGAGCGCGAACTGGCTCTGGTTCACAGCCTTCGTGGGCGCGAACCTGTTCCAGAGCGGCTTCACGACGTTCTGCCCGCTCGACATGATCCTGAAGCGGTTGGGCGTCCGGGAAGGGGCTGCGTGCCAGTGACGATCGGTTCGTCCGACAAGAAATGAAAAAAGCCGCCTACGGGCGGCTTTTTTCGTTCGTGCAGAACCTCAGCAGGGCTGCTGGTGACTCATCACCTGCTTCAGGCTCGGGATGTCGATGATGCGGATGTGCTTCTGCTGGACGCTCACCAGGCCTTCGTCCTGGAAACGCGAGAAGACGCGGCTCACCGTTTCGAGCTTCAACCCGAGGTAGCTGCCGATCTCCTCGCGGGTCATGCGCAGATAGAACTCCGAGGGCGAGTAGCCCCGGGCGGTGAAGCGCTGAGACAGGTTCACCAGGAATGCGGCGAGGCGCTCCTCGGCCCGCATGCTCCCGAGAAGCATCATCACGCCATGATCGCGGACGATCTCGCGGCTCATCACCTTGTGGAAATGGTGCTGGAGGGCCTGCACCTCGCGGGAGAGGTCCTCGAGGCGGCTGAATGGGATCACGCAGACTTCGCTGTCTTCCAGCGCGATGGAATCGCAGGTGTGCAGCTCGGTGCCGATGCCGTCCATGCCGATCAGCTCGCCCCCCATGTAGAAGCCCGTGACCTGATCGCGCCCGTCCTCCAGAAGGACGGTGGTCTTGAAGAACCCGGAACGTACGGCGTAGATCGCGTCGAAGCGATCGCCCGCACGGTAGATGCTCTGGCCTTTCTTCGTGGTGCGGCGTAGATGAATGAGATCGTCCAGGCGATCCATCTCGGGCTGTGAAAGCCCCACTGGCAGGCACAGTTCCCTGAGCCCGCAGGTTGAGCAGGCAGTTCTGAGCCGCTCGAGACTGAGGGGCTGTACCGAGGAAGTGTTCAACATGTCCCGGTCTCCAGGAGTCGCGTTTCGTGTTCGCGTAACGTCTTCAGCTGACCCTTTCGGGCGTTTGATCCAAATCAAGCGACAAGTTCAGGTGCCGCGTATTCTCGCCTATGCGTGCCGAAGGTCGCTGCGACGGCTTCCAGTTTGTTCCAGGCTCTTGTCGAGCCTGCCAAGCCGATCGGTCCCGTAGGCTCGAAGGTGTTGCCAACCCGGCGACCCGCCGAGCCGTGGTGCCGTCCGCAGCAGGTTGATCAGCCAGTCGATCACCCCGTCTAACTTGCGGCGCGAGTCCTCCGAGGGCCCCAGCCCGCCGACGAGAATCGACTCCCCCCGACACGAAGCCAAATCATGATAACGCAGGCCTCCCTGGTGATCGACCCGGACGTGTTGCGGAACTACGGGCACAACGGTCCCCGCTACACCTCATACCCCACCGCGGACCGGTTCGTGGAGGCGTTCGACGAAAGCGCATACCGCAGCTGGTTGTCGAAGCGCGGGATCGGCGGGATCGGACGACCTCTCTCGCTCTACGTGCATCTGCCCTTCTGCGACACGATCTGCTTCTACTGTGCGTGCAACAAGATCGTGACCCGTGACCGCGGGCGGGCCGCCAAGTATCTGAAGTATCTCGAGCGCGAGGCGGAGCTCGTGTCCAAGTCGCTCGACGGCGACCGGCGTCTCTGTCAGCTGCACTGGGGCGGCGGTACGCCGACCTTCCTTCCGCCCGATCAACTCCGGGAGTTGATGGCAATCATCTCGCGACACTTCAAGCTGGTTCCCGATGGCGAGTACTCCATCGAGATCGACCCGCGCAGCGTCGAGCCCGGGACGATCGCGCTACTGGCCGAAATGGGCATGAACCGGATCAGCGTGGGCGTCCAGGATTTCGACCCCGTGGTGCAGCAGGCGGTCAACCGCATCCAGAGCGAGGCCTCGACCCGCGCGGTGGTCGAGGAGGCGAGGGCGAGCGGGATACGCTCGGTGAACATGGACCTGATCTACGGGCTGCCGAAGCAGAACGTCGTCGGGTTCAACGAGACCATCGACCGCGTCCTGGACATCGCGCCCGACCGGATCGCGCTGTACAGCTACGCGCACCTTCCGCACATGTTCAAGCCGCAGCGGCGGATCCTCGACGCGGACCTGCCCACGCCGGACGTCAAGCTCCAGATGCTCTCGCTCGCCATCCGTCGGCTGGGGGAGGCCGGATTCGTCTATATCGGGATGGACCACTTCGCGAAGCCGGACGACGAGCTGGCGGTCGCCCAGCGACAGGGGCGCCTGCATCGCAACTTCCAGGGTTATTCAACCCACGCCGAATGCGACCTGGTCGCCCTCGGTGTGACCGCGATCGGCAGCGTGGGCCCCACGTATGTCCAGAACGTCCGTACGCTCGACGACTACTACGACCGGCTCGATCGCGGCGTCCTTCCGGTCATGCGTGGCATCGAGCTGACATCGGACGACATCCTGCGTCGTACGGTGATCCAGTCCCTGATGTGCCATGGCGCGGTCTCCATGGAGGGCGTGGAACTGGGTCACATGATCGATTTCCGCAGCTACTTCCACGCGGAGTTGCAGGAGCTTGCGCCATTCGTCGAGCAGGGTCTTGTCACGATCGATGAGGAGTGGCTGGCGGTGACCCCTCGCGGTCGTCTGCTCGTGCGGGCAGTCTGCATGGTCTTCGACCGCTATCTCCGCAATCAGCAGCGTACGGCGAGCTACTCCAAGGTGATCTGACGGTGCCCGTCGAGTTGGCCGGTGCAGCGTTCGTCGTGGGCCTTCTGGGCGGCGTCCACTGCATCGGGATGTGCGGCGGGATCGTCTCCGCCCTCGTCGGTGCAGGAGGGGAGGGGTTCCCACGCTGGAAGCTGCGTCTCGGCTACAACATCGGCCGGATTGCTTCGTACGCGATGGCCGGGGCCGTGGCGGGTACGGTCGGCGGTGCGAGCCTCCTACTAGCGAGGGCTCTGCCGGTACAGATGGTCGCGCTGGTGCTGGCGAACCTGCTGCTGGTGGGCCTGGGGCTCTACCTCGCAGGGTTCTCGAATCTGGTCGCGCGGCTGGAAGGTCCTGGCAGGCAGATCTGGCGACATATCCAGCCGATGACACGTCGCCTGCTTCCTGCGGACAACTGGTGGCGTTCGCTCGCCCTCGGCGGACTGTGGGGGTGGTTGCCTTGTGGGCTGGTGTACTCCATCCTCGCGACCGCGCTGCTGGCAGGTTCAGCCGCGGGTGGGGCTGCGGTGATGCTGGCGTTCGGTCTCGGTACGCTGCCGAATCTCCTGATGGCCGGCGCAGCCTTCGACCGCCTCCGGAGCAGGGTCGGGATCCGTGTGGTGGCAGGCGGACTCGTCGCCGGCTTCGGGCTTCTTGGGTTGCTGCGTGCGACCGCCCTGCCCGATGCAATCCGTCGCGGGGTCCTCTGCCTGGTCTGATCGCCGGGGGGCGGGTCTGCGCTTCTCCCTGCGCGGATCGTCCCTTACCCGGGTTCTCTCGACTGGCCCCTCCCTGGGGCGGCCCCGCCTTGACGGTGCGTTCCGGTGTCTTGCGAAGCAGCGACCGCCGCCTTCGAATGCCCGCAGAAACCACACGCGCCGCTTGAGGTGTGCGGTGTAAACGTATTAAAATTCAAAGCTATCCTGCTCATGCACGCTTGAGGCTGTGCCTGCCGTGCGCCGCAACCCTGTGACTGACCACCGAATTCGGCCTGTCACTCGTGGAATGGCGCACCCGGTGAGGCACCTATTCGTACGTTATGGGTACGTTGATGGGTACGTTATTGGTCATGCGTCCCATGGTCGTTTGCATTTTGCAAGCGTGCGTACAGCAGGAAATTCACACACCCGCGAGCAGTTCAAGGTGCGGTGCCCGTCCGGCAGGAATGCCGCGGGCCATCAGCGGGTGGAGGCTCAACCACACTTCAGGAGTTTCCCATGTCCGTCACCATGCGGCAGATGCTCGAGGCCGGAGTTCACTTCGGCCACCAGACGCGGTACTGGAATCCCAAGATGGCGCCGTTCATCTTCGGTCACCGCAACAAGATCCACATCGTCAATCTCGAGAAGACCCTGGTCATGTACCAGGAGGCGATGAAATACGTTCGCCAGCTATCCGCCAACAAGGGCAACATCCTCTTCGTCGGAACCAAGCGTCAGGCTCGCGACATCGTCCGCGAGGAAGCTGTTCGTGCCGGCTGCCCCTTTGTCGATCACCGCTGGCTTGGCGGAATGCTCAGCAATTTCAAGACCGTGAAGCTGTCGATCAAGCGCCTCCGCGACATGGAAGCGATGGTGCAGGACGGCTCCATGGAGAAGCTCTCCAAGAAGGAAGGCCTCATGTTCCAGCGTGAACTGGCCAAGCTCGACCGCAGCCTGGGCGGCATCAAGGAGATGAACGGTCTCCCCGACGCCCTCTTCGTGATCGACGTGGGTTACCACAAGATCGCCGTGACCGAGGCAACGAAGCTCGGGATCCCTGTCGTGGCCGTGGTCGACACCAACCACACGCCCGACGGCATCGCTTACGTCATCCCCGGCAACGACGACTCCAGCCGCGCCATCCGTCTGTATGCCCGCGGTGCGGCCGACGCCGTGCTCGAGGGCCGCAGCCAGATCGTGCGTGAAGCCGCCGGCGACGAGTTCGTGGAAGTCGAGACCACCGAAGATCAGTCCGGGCAGTAATGCCAGCACGCGCCGGCCGCGACGCGGTCGGCGCCCGAAGTCCGGGGCGGCGCGCGACGCATGCCCCGACACCGAAGCACAGCATTCAGGAGCGAACATGGCGGAAATCACCGCGTCCATGGTGAAGGAACTGCGCGAGAAGACCGACGCGCCGATGATGGAATGCAAGAAGGCCCTGACCGAGGCGGCCGGCGACATGGAAAAGGCGGAGGAGATCCTCCGCGTGAAACTCGGTAACAAGGCAGCCAAGGCGTCTGCCCGGGTTGCTGCTGAGGGTATCGTGGGCACCTTCCTGTCGCCCGACGGCAAGCTCGCGGCGATCATCGAGGTCAATTGCGAGACCGACTTCGTGGCCAAGAACGAGGACTTCCTCGCCTTCACCCGCGAGTTGGCATCTCTGGTCGCGAACGGAAACCCGTCGGACGTGGCTGCCCTTTCGGCAATGCCCCTCTCGGGAAAGACGGTCGACCAGGTGCGTACCGAACTCGTGGGCCGCATCGGCGAGAACCTCAGCATCCGCCGCTTCACACGCATCGCATCGGCAGGCCGCGTGGCGCAATACATCCATGGTGGTTCGAAGATCGGTGTGCTGGTCGATCTGGTGGGCGGTGACGAGAACCTCGCCAAGGATCTCGCGATGCACGTGGCTGCCGCCAAGCCCGTGGCACTCTCCAAGGATCAGGTCCCCGAGACGCTGATCCAGAAGGAGCGCGACGTCGCTGCTGCGAAGGCAGCGGAGCAGGGCAAGGCTCCCGACATCGCCCAGAAGATGGTCGAGGGTTCGGTGCAGAAGTTCCTGAAGGAAGTCACGTTGCTCGGTCAGCCGTTCGTGAAGGACGACAAGCAGACCGTCGAGCAGCTTCTCAAGAGCCGCAGCGCATCAGTGTCCAGCTTCGTGCTGTACGTGGTGGGCGAGGGGATCGAGAAGAAGACGACCGACTTCGCTGCGGAAGTCGCGGCGCAGGCCCAGGCCGCGATGCAGCGTTGACGTAACCCGAGTCCCGGAACCATGGCGAAGCCAGTCTTCAAGCGCATCCTGCTCAAGCTCTCAGGCGAAGCCCTGATGGGCGAGGACAGCTACGGCATCAATCGCGAAACCATCGAGCGCATGGTCTCCGAGATTGCGGAGGTCGTGAATCTCGGGGTGGAACTCGCCGTCGTCATCGGCGGCGGGAACATCTTCCGGGGTGTGGCCGGTGGCGCGGCCGGAATGGATCGCGCCACCGCCGACTACATGGGCATGCTGGCCACCGTGATGAATGCGCTGGCATTGCAGGACGCCCTCCGCCGCATCGGCGTTTCCGCCAGGGTGCAGTCGGCGCTCAACATCGAACAGGTGGCTGAGCCCTACATTCGCGGGAAGGCGATCCGCTATCTGGAAGAAGGCAAGGTCGTGATCTTCGGGGCGGGCACGGGAAATCCGTTCTTCACCACCGACACGGCCGCGGCGCTGCGCGGAATGGAAATGAACGTCGACATCGTGCTGAAGGCGACGAAGGTCGACGGTGTGTACACCGACGATCCGAAGACGCACCCGGGCGCGACCCGCTATCAGAAGATCAGCTTCGACGAGGCGATCTCGCGGAACCTCAAGGTGATGGACGCCACGGCGTTCACGCTGTGCCGTGATCAGAAGCTGCCCATCTGCGTGTTCAGCATCTTCAAGACCGGTGCCTTGCGCCGGGTGGTCATGGGCGAGGACGAAGGAACGCGCGTCTACGCATAGGGCGAGTCGCGGTGATCGGGCGTCCCGGGTGACGCCGGCCGCGGCAGTGCGACAGCGACGCGTATTCACCAGACAGGGGGCAGGCAGATGATCGCGGATGTGAAGAAGAACGCCGAGCAGAAGATGCAGAAGTCGATCGAGACACTCAAGTCCGATCTGGGCAAGGTGCGGACGGGCCGGGCGCACACCGGTCTGCTGGATCACATCAAGATCGACTACTACGGCACGCCGACGGCCATCAATCAGATTGCCAACATTTCGCTCATCGACGCGCGGACCATAGGCGTGACGCCCTGGGAGAAGAAGCTCGGCGGCGCGATCGAGAAAGCCATCCGCGATTCCGATCTCGGGTTGAATCCGGTTTCGATGGGCGACATCGTCCGCGTGCCGATGCCTCCGCTTACTGAAGAGCGCCGCAAGGACCTCATCAAGGTGGTGCGCGGTGAGGCGGAAGCTGCCCGTATCGCGATCCGCAACGTGCGGCGCGACGCCAACACGCAGTTGAAAGAGCTGCTGAAGGAAAAGAAGGTCGCCGAGGACGACGAGCGGCGCGGTCAGGAAGACGTACAGAAGTTGACGGACCGCTACATCGCCGACGTCGACAAGACACTCGCGGCGAAGGAAGCGGAACTCCTGGCAGTCTGAGTTGGCGCGTTTTCTCAGTGCCACACAGGGCATTCCGGAGGGCGGACGGGTGCCAAGGCACGTGGCGATGATCATGGACGGGAACGGGCGCTGGGCGAAGCGTCGGTTCCTTCCCCGCGTTGCGGGTCACAAGCGTGGCGTCGATGCCGTGCGCGACGTCGTTCGTGCATCGGTCGATTTCGGTGTCGAGTACCTCACCCTGTTCGCCTTCTCGAGCGAGAACTGGCGGCGCCCTCCCGATGAAGTCTCGTTTCTGATGCAGTTGTTCGTCCGTGCGCTCGAGCAGGAGGTCACGAAGCTGCACGAGAACGAGATCAGGCTGCGGGTCATCGGCGATCTCAGTCCCCTGGATGCGGGTCTCGTCCGACTCATCGAAGAGGGTGAGCGACTCACGCAGTCGAACACCCGGCTCACGCTGACGGTTGCGGCGAACTACGGCGGCCGCTGGGACATCCTCCAGGCGATGAATCGCCTTGCGCGGGCTCATCCGGAACGTGCCGGGCGCTACACCGAAGAGGATCTCGCGCCGTTGCTTGCCATGAGCTACGCACCAGAACCCGATCTCTTCGTGCGGACCGGAGGGGAACAGCGCATCAGCAATTTCTTGCTCTGGCAGCTCGCGTACACCGAGTTGTACTTCACCGACACCCTGTGGCCGGACTTCGACACGAAGGCCTATCTCGCCGCCATCCAGTCGTTCCGGCAGCGCGAACGTCGGTACGGGCGCACGAGTGAACAACTGGTCGCGGACGACGTCGCCGCGGTGCCCGTCGGTCGCGGCTGACGTAGCGGGCGCCATGCTCGGACGGCGCATCCTCACGGCAATCCTCCTCTTGCCGGCTGCTCTGGCAGCTCTGTTCTTGCTGCCGGCGGCGGGTTGGCGCATCGCCGCGGGGATCGTGATCCTGATCGGTGCCGATGAATGGTCTCGGCTCGCCGGATGGCAGGGTAGGGGGCGCGTGGCGTTTGCCGCCTTGATCGCTGTCTCCCTGCTGAGCGCAGGCGCGATGCAGATCGAATGGATCGGATTCCCATGGATTCTCGCTTTGGCCACCCTGCTCTGGTCCTCGGTCGTGTTGGCATGGCTGCGCGGAGGCTGGCACGTGCGGTCCTGGTGGGCGATGGCGTTGACGGGATGGTGGGTGCTCGTTCCGGCGTGGCTGGCAACCGTCATGCTGCATGAACGCCCCGGTCAACTGCTCGCGCTGATGGCCGTGGTGTGGGTTGCAGACACCGCCGCCTATTTCGCCGGGCGCCGCTTCGGACGCCACAAGCTGGCGCCCGGAATCAGCCCAGGCAAGACTTGGGAGGGTGTGTTCGGTGCCTTGGCTGGCGTGGCGGTCTACTACATTCTGCTGGCGCAGTTCGCGCCGACGCTGTTGGGCGGCTTCGGCTTCGTTCCCGGATTGATTCTCGTCGGCGCCCTCGCCACACTCGGCATCGTTGGAGACCTCTTCGAGTCCTGGATGAAGCGGGTGGCCGGTGTGAAGGACAGCGGAAAACTGCTCCCCGGTCATGGCGGCGTCCTCGATCGCATCGATGCACTCACTGCGAGCCTGCCTTTGGCAGCGCTGGCGATCTGGCTGACGGGTTAGTTCATGCGTGGCATTGCCATTCTCGGTTCCACCGGTAGTATCGGTCGTTCGACGCTCGACGTCGTCGCGCGTCATCCCGATCGATATCGCGTCGTCGCACTGGCTGCTCGTCGTCAGATCGACGTCCTTTTCGATCAGTGCGTGGCGCACCGTCCGAAGCTCGCGGCGGTGCTCGACGAGGGAGCATCGACCGTCCTGCGGGAGCGTCTCGCTGCCGCAGGGGTCGATTGCGAAGTGGTTCACGGGGTTGCGGGGCTCGAAGCGGTCGCACGTATCGAGGAGGCTTCGAGCGTGATGGCGGCGATCGTAGGCGGCGCCGGACTCGCGCCGACACTCGCCGCGGTACGCGCCGGAAAGACCGTCCTGCTCGCCAACAAGGAAGCCCTGGTGATGGCCGGCAGCCTCTTCCTGGATGCCGTGCGCGAACACGGCGCGACGCTCCTGCCCATCGACAGCGAGCACAACGCCGTTTTCCAGTCCCTGCCTGCCGGATTCGACCGCGACCTCGAGCAGCGGGGGGTGCGCCGTATTCTCTTGACTGCCTCCGGCGGTCCGTTCCGCACCTGGGCAGTCGATCGCCTGGCCGGTGTCACGCCCGACGAGGCGTGCGCCCACCCGAACTGGGTGATGGGTCGGAAGATATCCGTCGATTCGGCCACGATGATGAACAAGGGTCTCGAGGTGATCGAGGCCCACTGGTTGTTTGGCGCGCCGGCTGCGCAGATCGAGGTCGTCATCCACCCGCAGAGCGTGATTCATTCGATGGTGGAGTACGTCGATGGCTCCGTACTCGCGCAGCTCGGCAACCCGGACATGCGCACGCCGATCGCGCATGCGCTCGCGTATCCGGAGCGCATCGCTTCGGGGGTGAGTTTCCTCGATCTGGCCCGGGGCACGAGCCTCACGTTCGAAGCCCCCGACCTCGATCGCTTCCCGTGTCTTCGCCTGGCCTATCGAGCGCTCGATGCGGGTGGCGTCGCATCGATCGCGCTGAACGCGGCCAACGAATGCGCGGTCGAGGCGTTCCTCGCAGGGCATCTCGCGTTCGATCGGATCGCAACGGTCATCGAGAACGTTCTCGACCGGATGCCGTCGGACCGGGTCGAGTCGTTGAGTGCGGTCCTGGAGGCGGACGCGCGTGCGCGGCGTCTCGCGCTGGAGGTGCTCCGGGAGCACGCCGGCATGATGACCGATCGAGAATTGAGGGAGCCGGGATGAATCTGCTGATCACACTGTTGTCCGCTGTTGCCGCGTTGGGCCCGCTCATCGTCTTCCACGAGTTCGGTCACTACCTGGTCGCGCGCCTCTGCGGCGTCAAGGTCCTGCGGTTCTCACTCGGTTTCGGCAAGCCGATCTGGTCGAAGCGGCTGGGCCGGGACGGGACGGAATGGTCGATCTCCGCGCTGCCGCTCGGTGGCTACGTCAAGATGCTCGACGGCCGGGAGGGGGCGGTGCCGCCGTCCGAGGCGCATCGCGCGTTCGACCGGCAGAATGTCTGGAAGCGCTCTGCAATCGTGGTGGCTGGTCCGGTGGCGAACTTCATTCTCGCCATCGTCCTGTACTGGGTGATGTTCGTTCACGGTATCCCAGGCATTCGACCGGCCATCGGCGAGGCACCACCCGCCACCGCGGCGGCCGCCGCGCAGATCGAGCGTGGCGAGATGGTCACCCATGTGGCTGGGGTGCCGGTGCGCACCTGGCAGGAGTTCCGGCTCGCGCTCCTCGAGCACGCCGTCGAGAAGCGCGCGATCACGCTCGACACCGTGGGTCTCAACGGCAATCTCTACACCCGTCGGCTCGACCTGTCGGGGTTGGAGAGCGATGCCCTCGATGCGGATTTCCTCGGGACGCTCGGACTGGTGAGCTACCGCCCGCCGATTCCCCCCGTCGTGGAGGAAGTGGTGAGCGGGAGTCCGGCGGCACTGGCGGGGCTGCGTCGCGGCGACGAGATCGTCGCCATCGACGGCAAGCCCGTACCTCTCTGGGAGGATCTCATCAGGTCCGTGCGCGCCCGACCCGGCGCAACGATGGAGTTCGAGTACCTTCGGGATGGCGCGACATCCACAGTCACGATCACCGCCGCGGATGCCGTCGAGCAGGGTGTGCACATCGGTCGTATCGGCGTGATGCCCCGTCAGGATCCCGAAGTGCTGAAGCGCCTTGCCACGGAGGTCCGCTACGGGCCGATCGAAGCGATCGCCGCCGCGGCTCAGAAAACCTGGGCGATGACATCGTTCAGCGTCGAGATGATGTGGAAGATGGTCCAGGGCAAGGTGTCTCTCAAGAACCTCAGCGGACCCATCACCATCGCCGACTATGCGGGTCAATCCGCGCAGTTGGGCTGGCTGGCGTTCGTGAGTTTCGTCGCGGTCGTCTCCATCAGTCTGGGTGTGCTGAACCTGCTCCCTGTACCCCTACTGGATGGTGGGCACCTGATGTACTATGCGTTCGAAATCATCAAGGGCAGCCCGGTGTCCGAGCGCACGCTCGAACTTGGTCAGCGCGTCGGGATGTTGCTCCTGATGTCGCTCATGGCTTTCGCCGTCTATAACGATATTCAGCGCCTCGTAGGCGGTTCCTAGCGGATGAAGCGTTCCCTTCTCGCGATACTCGTCGCACTCGCGTACGCCCCTTCCGCCCAGAGTTTCGAGCCCTTCCAAGTCAAGGATATCCGCGTCGAAGGCATCCAGCGGACGGATGCAGGCACGGTGTTCAGCTATCTCCCGATTCGCGTCGGCGAGACGATGACTCCCGACAAGGCCACGGCGGCGGTGAAGACACTCTATGCCACCGGCTTCTTCAAGGACGTGCAGCTCGACGCCGACGGCAACGTGCTGGTCATCTCCCTTCTCGAACGGCCGGCGATCGCCGCCATCGACGTATCCGGCTCCAAGGAGTTCGAAAAGAAGAAGCTGCTCGAGATCTTTCGATCCGGTGGGCTGACCGAGGGGCGGATCTTCGACCAGGCCATGCTGGAGCGCGCGAAGCAAGACCTGAAGAACCAGTACATCGCCCGCGGCAAGTACGCGGTTGATGTCCAGGCTTCGGTGAACCCGCTCGAGCGCAATCGGGTTTCCGTCAATTTCACCATTCGCGAAGGCCAGGTCGCGAAGATCCGTTCGATGAACATCGTGGGCAACAAGGCGTTCCGCGACAAGGATCTGCTCGAGCTCTTCGCGATTGGCACCCCGGGGATCATGAGTTGGTACACCCGGAACGATCAGTACTCGAAGCAGAAGCTGTCAGCCGATCTCGAGACGCTCCGGTCGTTCTACCTCAATCAGGGATTCCTGGAGTTCACGATCGACTCGACCCAGGTCGCGTTGAGTCCGGACAAGCGGCAGGTCTTCGTCACCGTCAATGTGACCGAAGGCGAGCGCTACACCGTGACCGGGGTGAAGCTGGCGGGTGATCTGCTGGTTCCCGAGGAGGAACTGCTCAAGTTCGTGAAGCTGAAGACGGGTGAGCTGTTCAATCGCGAGCGGCTGACCGAGTCGACGAAGCTCATGAACGAGCGGCTCGGAAATGATGGCTATGCGTTTGCCCAGGTGAACGCCGTCCCGGAGATCGATCGCGAGAAGCGCGAAGTGGCCTTCACGCTCTATGTGGATCCTGGTCGCCGCGTGTACGTGCGTCGGATCAACATCGCGGGCAATACGACTACGCGGGACGAGGTCGTGCGCCGCGAGTTCCGCCAGATGGAAGGTGGGTGGTACTCGCAGGAGAAGATCAATCGTTCGAAGGTGCGGGTCGACCGCCTCGCGTTCTTTTCGGAGGTGAACGTCGAGACGCCTCCGGTGCCGGGCACCCCGGACCAGGTCGACGTCAACATGACCGTGAAGGAGCGCCCCACCGGCAGCATCACCCTGGGCGCCGGTCTGTCGAGTGCGGAGCGAGTGATTCTCTCGGCGTCGATTGCGCAGCAGAACGCTTTCGGGACAGGCAATGCGCTCTCGCTCAACGTGCAGAGCGGGCGTATCAACCGCATCGTATCGCTCTCGTACACCAACCCCTATTGGACCGACGATGGCGTCAGCCGGGGCTTCGACGTCTACTCGCGTCGGTTCAATCCGACCGTCCTCAGGGCGGCCACCTTCGCGACCAACACCGACGGGGCTGGCATACGGTTCGGGGTGCCGATCTCCGAATTGGATACGATCAACTTCGGGCTTGCCGTCGAGAGCAACGACATCCAGATCTTCGACCAGTCCCCCCAGCGCTTCAAGGACTTCGTCAATCAGTTCGGGGCCACGAACGTCGGCGTCATCGGCAACATCGGTTTCTCGCGGGATGGTCGCGACAACGTGATGACGCCCACGACGGGGACGTATCAGCGGATTGTCGGCGAGGTCGCACTGCCGGGTGTCGACCTCGAGTACTACCGGGTGACGTATCTCGCCCAGCGCTTCTTCTCCCTGACGCCGACCACCACGCTGCAGGCCGGACTGACGCTCGGTCTTGCGGATGGCTACGGTGGCAATCCCCTCCCGTTCTACAAGAACTTCTTCGCGGGGGGCGTGAACAGCGTACGGGGGTTTGCCCAGCTCGCGCTCGGTCCAAGGGACGAGTTCGGCTTTCCGGTCGGCGGATCCCGTCAGATCCTGGGTACCCTGGAGTACTACTTCCCGTTCCCGGGTGCCGGGAAGGACCGCAGCCTGCGGTTGTCGACTTTCGTCGATACCGGTATGGTGGATGATAGTTTTGACGTGGCAGCGCTTCGGTACTCTGCCGGCTTGGCACTCAACTGGTTTTCGCCGGTCGGGCCGCTCAAGCTCAGCTTCGGTATTCCCATCAAGAAGGAACCGACGGACCGACTGCAACGCATTCAATTCACGCTCGGCACGCTGTTCTAGAACCGAGCCGACGCGACTGACGGACACCTCATATGAAACTCCTCCAATCCCGAATGGCTTCGAATTTCACTTTCGGCCTGGCAGCACTGCTCATGGTCGGCCTGGCACCCGCAACGGCGCTTGCGAACGACGCCTTGAAGGTCGGATTCGTCAGCATCGAACGTATCCTCCGCGAGGCCGGACCCGCCAAGAAGGCGTTGCAGAAGCTCGAGAAGGAGTTCCAGGCGCGCGACGCGGAAGTCCAGAAGCTCGGCAAGCAGGCAAAGGATCTTCAATCGATCCTCGAGAAGGAAGGCGTGACGATGAGCGAGTCGGACCGCCGGAACAAGGAAGCGGAGCTGGGCCGGTTGAATCGTGATCTGCAGCGCATGCAGCGGGAGTTCCGGGAAGACCTCAACACGCGCAAGAACGAAGAACTGTCGCAGGTGATCGAGCGCGCGAACAAGGTCGTGCAGCAGATTGCCGAGGCCGAGAAGTACGACCTCATCCTCCAGGAAGCCGTGTACCGCAGCCCGCGCATCGACATCACGGACAAGGTCCTCAAGGCGCTCGGCGACAAATAGGGCGCCCGGGGGCGCATGTCGCCCATCCACCATGGAAGAGTTGCGCCCATGATCCCCAAAGAAGCACGGCTACGCACGCTCGGCGAGATCGTCGACGCCCTGGGGGGCGAACTCGTCGGACCACGGGATCTCGGCATCCGGCAGGTGGCGACGCTCGACGCTGCCGCCGGCGATGAAGTATCTTTCCTGGCCAGCCATCACTACCGCCCGCAGTTGGACCGCACCAATGCAGGTGCCGTCATTCTGGGCACGGCCGATCGCGACGCGACACAGCGTCCGCGGATCGTGGCGGACGCCCCCTACCTCTATTTCGCGCGCCTTTCCGCGCTCCTGAATCCTCCCGCCGCGGTCGTGCCGGGCATTCATGCGTCTGCGGCGGTGCATCCGGAAGCAGTGGTTTCCCCCGATGCCCAGATCGATGCGTGCGCCGTTGTCGGGGCGGGCGCAGTCGTCGGCGCGGCGGCGGTCATCGGGCCTGGATGCGTGATCGAAGCGGGTGCATCGGTCGGCGCCGGGTCCCGCCTCGGCCCGAACGTGGTCGTCCGCGCCAGTTGCGTGATCGGGGCGCGTTGCATTCTGCACCCCGGTGTCGTGGTCGGCGGTGATGGCTTCGGGATGGCGGAATCCGAAGGCCGATGGGAGAAGGTGCCCCAGATCGGGCGGGCGATCCTGGGCGACGACGTCGAAGTCGGAGCCAACACCACGATCGATCGCGGCGCCCTGGGCGACACCGTCATCGAGGACGGTGTGAAGCTCGACAACCTGATCCAGATCGCCCACAACGTCGTGATCGGCGCCCACACCGCCGTTGCCGCCTGCGCGGGTTTCGCAGGCAGTTCGCGCATCGGCAAGTACTGCCGCATCGGCGGGGCGGCGATGATCCACGGGCACATCGAGATCTGCGATCGCACCATCGTCGCTGCCGGCACCATGGTGCGCAAGAGCATCACGGCGCCCGGCATCTACGATGGGTTCTTCCCCGCATTGCCGCATCGCGACTGGATGAAGAATCTGGCGCACTTCAATCGGCTGCACGAGCACGCAGACACCATAAGAAAACTGGAAGCGCGCATCGACGCGCTCGAAAGGGGAAAGCTTTGAACGCCATGGAGATCCACGAGATCCTGCAATGCCTGCCGCACCGGTATCCGATGTTGCTGGTGGACCGTGTGCTCGAGTGCGAACCCGGAGTCTCGATCCGGGCGCTCAAGAACGTGTCGATCAACGAGCCCTTCTTCGTCGGGCATTTCCCGCACTACAAGGTGATGCCCGGCGTCCTGATCATCGAAGCGCTGGCGCAGGCCGCTGCCGTGCTTTCCTTCAAGACTCTCGGCACCAAGGCCGACGGCAATTCGGTCTACTACTTCGTCGGCATCGATGCTGCGCGGTTCAAGAAGCCGGTCACCGCCGGCGACCAGCTCATTCTCAAGGTCCAACTGGGTCGTCAGTTGCGCGGCATCTGGAAGTTCACCGCGCAGGCCGAGGTCGATGGAGCCGTCGTCGCCGAGGCCGAACTGATGTGCACGCTGCGGGACGTTTCGTCGATCGTCGGCCCATGATCCATCCGACCGCGATCGTCCACCCCGGAGCGCGGCTCGATGCCGGCGTCGAGATCGGGCCGTACGCCGTCATCGGTGAACACGTGACCGTGGGCGAGGGCACGACCATCGGAGCGCACGCGGTGGTGACCGGACACACCCGGATCGGCCGCGACAATCGCATCTTCCAGTTCACTTCGATCGGGGAAGCCCCGCAGGACAAGAAGTACGCGGGCGAACCCACGCGGCTCGAGATCGGGGATCGCAACACGATTCGCGAGTTCTGCACGCTGAACGCCGGGACCGTCCAGGATGCGGGTGTGACCCGCGTCGGCAGCGACAACTGGATCATGGCCTACGTGCACATCGCCCACGATTGCGTGGTGGGCGATCGCGTCATCTTCGCGAACTGCACGCAACTGGCCGGCCACGTGCACGTCGGAGACTGGGTCATCCTCGGAGGCTTCACGGGCATCCATCAGTTCTGCAGGTTGGGCGCGCACAGCATGACGGCGATCGGCAGCGTCGTGGTCCACGACCTCCCTCCGTACGTGATGGCCCAGGGCGATACTGCGAAGGCCCATGGGCTCAACACCGAAGGCTTGAAGCGACGAGGTTTCAGTGCGGAAGCCATTGCGGGCATCCGGAAGGCCTACAAGACGCTCTATCGCAGCGGACTCACGCTCGACGAGGCACGCCAGGCGCTCACGGTGCAGGCAGCCGAATGCGCCGAGGTCGCACCGCTCGCGGAGTTCCTCGGACTCGCGACTCGGGGCATCGTGCGCTGATCCCGGCGCTCCCAGGACAACTCTCGACTACCCTCGAATGTCTCGACAGATTCGCATCGCGGTGGTGGCTGGCGAGGCCTCCGGAGATCAACTGGCAGGGCCGCTGATCGCCGCCTTGTCGGAGCGCCTGCCGGACGCTTCGTTCGTCGGAATCGGTGGTCCGCGGATGCAGGCGGCCGGGCTCGAATCCTGGTTCCCGATGGAGACCCTCTCGGTGCGCGGTTATGCCGAGGCGGCGCGGAGCGTGCCGAAGATCCTTGCGATCCGCCGCGAACTCATCGGTCGGCTTCTCGACGATCCTCCCGATGTCTACATCGGCGTGGATGCGCCCGATTTCAACCTTGGCGCCGAGGCACGGCTTCGCGCAGCGGGGATCCCGACCGTGCAATACGTGGGCCCCTCGATCTGGGCATGGCGGGGCAAGCGCATCGACCGGATCGCCAAGTCGGTCGATCACATGCTGGTGCTGTTCCCGTTCGAACCCCCACTGTACGAGCGGGCAGGCGTTCCGGTCACGTTCGTCGGGCATCCGATGGCGGACGAAGTCCCGCCGATGCCCAATCGCGATGCTGCGCGAGAGCAGCTGAAGGTGCCGCTGGTGGCCCCTGTATTTGCACTTCTTCCGGGAAGTCGGCGCGGGGAACTGGAACAGCACGCCGGCCTGTTCGTGCGGACGGCGCGTCAGATCCTCGCCCAGCTGCCGGATGCGCGTTTCCTTGTTCCACTTGCCACGCGCCCCACGCGTTCCCAGTTCGAACAGGCCCTCTACGACCACGAGGGACTGGACCTGCCGATCACGGTGCTCTTCGGTCATTCTCAGATCGCTATGACCGCTGCCGATGTGGTGCTCGTGGCGTCCGGTACCGCGAGTCTCGAGGCTGCATTGCTGCGCCGCTCGATGGTCGTGACGTATCGTGTTCCGAAGCTGACGTACCGCATCATGTGGCCGCGCCGCTATCTGCCCTGGATCGGGCTTCCCAACGTGCTTGCTGGTGAGTATGTCGTTCCCGAGATCCTCCAGGACGACGCCACTCCGGAGAATCTGACGCAGGCCCTCGTGAATCAGTATCGCGATGGTGTCGTTCGCGAACGGCAGGCCGAACGCTTCGAGGAGATGTACGCGAGCCTGCGCCAGGGCGCAGCAGGTCGTGCAGCCGACGCCGTCCTGCCGATCTTGCGGGCGCCGGCCGGACGCAAGCAGCCGCTTGCCCTGGCCCGTGACCGTGTCACGCCGTGAAGGAGGGCCTGTCGCTGGTCCGTCTGGCTGGGGTGGATGAAGCGGGCAGGGGGCCGTTGGCCGGGCCGGTCACGGCGGCCTGCGTGATTCTCGATCCCGATCGTCCCATTGCCGGGCTTGCCGATTCGAAGGCGCTCTCGCCAGCGCGCCGTGAACGCCTCGCCGACACCATCCGCCGGCACGCCCTCGCGTGGTCCGTGGCCGAGGCGTCGGTCGACGAGATCGGAAAACTGAACATCCTGCACGCCACGATGCTCGCCATGCAGCGTGCGGTCGAAGGGTTGTCTCTCATGCCGACAGAAATCCTCGTGGACGGCAATCGCTGCCCCGTCGTCGCACATCCAGTCCGCGCGATCGTGCGCGGGGATGCGCTGGTGCCAGCGATCAGCGCGGCGTCGATTCTGGCCAAGACTGCACGCGATGCCGTGATGCTGGCGATCCATCGCGACTTTCCCCAATACGGCTTCGACCGGCACAAGGGATATCCGACGGTCGATCACATCGACGCCTTGCAACTTCACGGCGTCACGCCTCACCATCGACTTGGATTTGCTCCTGTGAGAAGTGTCCTCGACGCCGTGAGACGGACGTCGACGTCAGCAACGACCGACGTAGGAATGTGCCCGTGGTGACCGAACTCTCTCGTTGGCTGCACGTGATGGGCGTGACTGTCTGGGTGGGCGGGATGTTCTTCGCCTACATGGCATTGCGACCGGCGGCAGCGCAGGTGCTGACCCCCGCGCAGCGACTCCCGCTCTGGCATCGAACCCTCGCACGATTCTTCCAGTGGGTCTGGTTGTCCGTCGGACTGCTCCTTGCCTCGGGTCTGCAGATGATGCTTGGCCTGGGCGGGCATGACGCGCCGCTCTACGTGAAGCTGATGCTGGTCCTCGGGGTGATCATGATGATCGTGTTCGCGCACGTGTTTTTCGCACCTTTCGGTCGGCTCGGTCGCGCAGTGGCGGCAGAGGACTGGCCGGCAGGCGGCGTGGCGCTCGGGCAGATCCGACGCCTCGTGGGTATCAATCTGGTTCTGGGGATCGTGACCGTGACGATCGCCACGGCAGGTCGCCTGCTGTTCCGCTGACGCTGCCTCGCGTGGCGGCCCTAGTAGACCCGCCGCTGAATGCCGGAGCGATGCAGGATCGTGGCGGCCAGTTCTTCGATCGAACTGTGGGTGGTGTCCAGAAAAGGGATGCCTTCCTGTCGCATCAGCATCTCCGCCCGATCGATCTCGTACCGACAGTTGTCGAGCTGCGCGTAGTTGCTGTTCGGGCGGCGCTCGTGGCGGATCTGGGCCAGGCGCTCCGGCTGGATGGTCAGGCCGAAGAGTTTCTTCCGGAACTTGTCCAGCCGCGGAGGCATTTTCATGTCGCGGAAGTCCTCGGGGATCAACGGATAGTTGGCCGCGCGAATGCCGTACTGCAGTCCGAGGTAGAGGCAGGTGGGTGTCTTGCCACAGCGCGACACGCCGACCAGCACGAGATCCGCACTCACGAGTTCCTTCGTCGACACGCCATCGTCGTGCGACAGCACGAAGTTCACCGCTTCGATGCGTGCGTGGTATTCGTCGGTGTCGCGCACCCGGTGCGATCGACCGATCTCGAGCGTGTGCGAAACCCCCAGCTCCTTTTCCATCGGTGAGATGAACACCTGGAAGCAATCGAGGAAGAGGGCGTTGACCTGCGAGATGACCTGCCGGACTTCGGGTGCCACGAGGGTGCTGAACACGAGAGGTCGAATGCCGTCTTCGGCACCCGCGCGCTCGATCTGTCGCACCGCCTCCTGGGCGCGCTCCACCGAATCCACGAACGGCAATGTCACTTCCCGGAACGGGATGCCTTCGAACTGACTGAGGAGGGAATGACCAAGCATCTCGGCGGTGATGCCGGTGCGGTCCGAGACGAAGAAGGCGCGTCGGCCGATGGTGTTGGGCATTCTCGGGTCCGGTTCTGTTGCTGCGGCGCAATAACTGTTCCGGTAACATAGCATTTTTCTTGCATTCGGCACCACGATTCGTCGTCACGGGAGAACAATCGATGAGCAGCGCCGCCCCATACGTCCTTGGGTTCGAAGAGCTTCGCATGACCGATGTGGAGCGCGTGGGTGGCAAGAATGCCTCCCTGGGCGAGATGATCAGCCAACTTTCCAAGGCAGGGGTTCGGGTCCCCGGTGGCTTCGCCACCACAGCGGACGCCTTCCGTGATTTCCTCGAGGACACGGGCCTCGCAAAGCGCATCGATGACGCGATGGCCGGGCTGGACATCGAGGACACCACGACCCTCGCCGCGACCGGCCGCAAGATCCGCGGCTGGATCGCGGAAGCCGAATTGCCCGCGCGGTTGCTCGAGGACATCAGCAGTCACTATCGGGCACTTTCCGACGCTGGTGACGCCAACGTTGCCGTGCGTTCCTCCGCGACGGCCGAGGATCTCCCCGACGCCTCCTTCGCTGGTCAGCAGGAAACCTTCCTGAACATTTCCGGCGTCGACCACGTGATCGATGCCGTCCGCCACACCTTCGCATCGCTATACAACGACCGCGCCATCGCCTATCGCGTCCACAAGGGGTTCGATCACGCCTCGGTCGCGCTTTCGTGTGGCATCCAGCGGATGGTGCGCAGCGACCTCGGCGCAAGCGGCGTGATGTTCACGATCGACACCGAATCCGGTTTTGATCAGGTCGTCTTCATCACTGCCTCGTACGGCCTCGGAGAAACAGTCGTGCAGGGCGCGGTGAACCCCGACGAGTTCTACGTCTGGAAGCCAGGCCTCGCCGATGGAAGGCCTGCAGTCCTGCGCCGCGGTCTCGGCGCGAAGGCCATCAAGATGGTGTTCTCCGACCACGCCCGTGCCGGGAAATCCGTCCTGACGGTGGACGTGCCCGAAGCCGATCGCCGCCGGTTCTCGATCACCGATGCCGAGGCCGAAGAACTGGCGCGCTACGCGGTGATCATCGAGAAGCACTACGGCCGCGCGATGGACATCGAGTGGGGTCGTGACGGCAACGACGGCAAGATCTACATCCTGCAGGCCAGGCCCGAGACCGTGAAGTCCAACGCCGGTCACGATTCCCAGCAGTCGTTCCGCCTCAAGAGTCGCTCCGAGATCCTCGTGTCCGGTCGTGCCATCGGCAACCGCGCGGGCATCGGCGTCGTCCGCCTGATTCGCGACACCGAAGAGATGCATCGCGTCCTGCCGGGGGATGTCCTCGTGACCGACATGACGGACCCCGACTGGGAACCGGTCATGAAGCGTGCGGCCGCCATCGTGACGAATCGCGGGGGGCGCACCTGCCACGCCGCGATCATCGCGCGCGAACTGGGAATTCCTGCCGTCGTGGGCTGCGGTGACGCCACCCAGGTGCTGAAGGACGGCATGGAGGTGACGGTTTCGTGCACGGAAGGCGACACGGGCTTCGTGTACCGGGGCCGCCTCGAGGTGGAGGTCACGGACCTCTCCGTGCAGGCGCTGCCGGATCCGCCCGTGAAGCTGTACATGAACGTCGGCAATCCGGAACTCGCCTTCGAGTTCTCGCGCCTGCCGAATGCCGGCGTCGGGCTCGCCCGGCTCGAGTTCATCATCGCCCGCATGATCGGTGTGCACCCCAAGGCCGTGCTCGCGTATCCGGATGTGCCGGTCGATGTGAAACACGTGATCGAATCGCACGCCGCGGCCTACGGCGACCCGGTTTCCTTCTACGTCGACAAGCTCACCGAGGGCATCTCGACGCTCGCCGCTGCTTTCTATCCGAAACCCGTGATCGTGCGGATGTCGGACTTCAAGTCGAACGAGTACTCCAGCCTCGTCGGTGGCAAGCGCTACGAGCCCGTCGAAGAGAATCCCATGCTCGGCTTCCGCGGCGCCTCACGGTATATCTCGTCGAGTTTCCGCGACTGCTTCGAGCTCGAATGTCGCGCGATGAAGCGCGTGCGCGACGAGATGGGCCTGACGAACGTCGAACTGATGGTGCCGTTCGTTCGCACGGTCGAGGAAGCCCGCCGGGTGATCGCGCTCCTCGCAGAGAACGGACTCGAACGTGGAAAGAACGGCCTGAAGATCGTGATGATGTGCGAGATCCCCTCGAACGCCCTGCTGGCCGAGCAGTTCCTGCAGTACTTCGACGGTTTCTCGATCGGGTCGAACGACCTGACCCAGCTCACGCTTGGCCTCGATCGCGATTCCGGGATCGTCGCCGATGCTTTCGACGAACGTGACCCCGCGGTGAAGATGCTGCTCGGCATGGCCATCCAGGCGTGCCGCAAGCATGGCAAGTACGTGGGCATCTGCGGGCAGGGACCTTCGGACCATCCGGATCTGGCGCTGTGGCTGGTGGAGCAGGGGATCGACACGATCTCGCTCAACCCCGACACGGTGGTCGACACCTGGCTCTATCTCACCGGCGGGACGCCCTCCAAGGCGATGGGGTAGGCCTGATCGGCATGCCCCCGGCTTCGACCGGGGGCCCCTTTTGGATTATCATCCGGGCTGTTTTTTCGATGAGCGGCGCATGACCAAATACATCTTTGTCACAGGCGGTGTCGTCTCGTCCCTGGGCAAAGGTATCGCCGCCGCTTCGCTCGCCGCCATTCTCGAAACGCGCGGCATCAAGCTGACTCTTCTCAAGCTCGACCCGTACATCAACGTCGATCCCGGCACCATGAGCCCGTTTCAGCACGGGGAGGTGTTCGTGACCGATGACGGCGCCGAGACGGACCTCGACCTGGGCCACTACGAGCGCTTCGTTCGCACTCGCATGCTGAAGCGCAACAACTTCACGACGGGTCAGATCTACGAGAGTGTCATCAAGAAGGAGCGGCGCGGCGACTACCTTGGCGGAACGGTACAGGTGATCCCCCACATCACCGACGAGATCAAGCACTTCATCGGGGTCGGTGCAGGCGATGCCGACGTCGCGATCGTCGAAGTCGGTGGCACGGTGGGCGACATCGAATCGTTGCCCTTCCTGGAAGCCATCCGGCAGATGAGCCTGGAGCTCGGCCGGAACAACACCTGTTTCATCCACCTCACCCTGGTGCCGTACATCGCATCGGCCGGCGAGATCAAGACGAAGCCCACGCAGCATTCCGTCAAGGAACTTCGCGAAATCGGGATCCAACCGGACATCGTCCTGTGCCGTGCCGATCGCCAGTTGCCCGCGGACGAACGTCGCAAGATCGCGCTCTTCACGAACCTCGACGAGCGGTCGGTCATCACCGCGGTCGACGTCGATCGCATCTACAAGATCCCGGGGATCCTGCACGCGCAGGGCCTGGATGACATCGTCTGTCGGAAGCTCGAGATCCAGGCGCCGCCGGCGGATCTCCGCGAATGGGACCGTCTGGTCCACGCCCTCGAGCATCCGACGTCCGAAGTGGATGTCGCACTGGTGGGCAAGTACGTCGACCTCACGGAGTCGTACAAGTCGCTCTCCGAGGCTCTCACCCATGCGGGCATCCATACCGGAGCGCGCATCCGCATCCACTACATCGACTCCGAGAAGATCGAGAGCGAAGGCACCGCGGTCCTGGAGGGCATGGACGCCATCCTCGTGCCGGGCGGCTTCGGCAAGCGTGGGGTGGAGGGGAAGATCCGCGCCATCGCCTTCGCGCGAGAGCACCGTGTACCGTATCTGGGGATCTGTCTGGGGATGCAGCTCGCCGTGATCGAGTTCGCCCGGGACGTCGCCGGAATGACGGGCGCGCACAGCACCGAGTTCGATCCGCTGACGCCGTATCCGGTGGTGGGTCTCATCGACGAGTGGGCCACGCGTGATGGCAAGGTCGAGACGCGCACCGAGACCTCCGATCTCGGCGGTACGATGCGTCTCGGCGGCCAGGACGCCGACCTTCTTCCCGGCACGCTCGCCCGTCAGGTCTACGGCGCCGATCGCATCGCGGAGCGTCATCGGCATCGGTACGAAGTGAACAACACCTACCTGCCGAAGCTCCAGGCGGCCGGCATGCTCGTCAGCGGATTGTCGGTTGGTGCAGAGCGTCTGACCGAGATGATCGAACTGCCGGGGCATCCGTGGTTCGTCGCGTGTCAGTTCCATCCGGAGTTCACCTCGACGCCACGATCCGGACATCCGCTCTTCAAGGCTTACATCGAGGCGGCCATCCACCATCGTGCGCAGAAGGCGCAAGCGGCGCCCGATGTCCCGGCGACCGCGGGAGCCGTCTGAGCCATGGCGATGAATCTGTGCGGCTTTGAAGCCGGCATCGACCGCCCGTTCTTCCTCATAGCGGGGCCCTGTGTCATCGAGTCTCGCGAACTCGTGATGGAGACGGCGGGGCGCCTCGCGGAGATGACGCGGCAGATCGGCATCCCGTTCGTCTTCAAGGCGTCCTACGACAAGGCGAATCGCAGTTCGTCGAAGTCGTTCCGGGGGCTGGGCATGCAGAAGGGGCTGCAGATCCTTTCCGATGTGCGCAGCGCGCTCGGGGTGCCCGTCCTCACGGACATCCACGGCATCGACGAGATCGCTGAGGTCGCTGCAGCGGTGGACATCCTGCAGACGCCTGCCTTTCTTTGCCGTCAGACCGATTTCATCCAGGCCGTGGCTGCTTCCGGACGGCCGGTGAACATCAAGAAGGGTCAGTTCCTCTCTCCGTGGGAGATGAAGAACGTCGTCGCGAAGGCCCGCGAAGCGAGCGGTACCGACAACATCATGGTGTGCGAACGCGGCTTCTCGTTCGGCTACAACAACCTCGTATCGGACATGCGGAGCCTGATGGTGATGCGCGAAACCGGATGCCCGGTGGTCTTCGATGCGACGCATTCGGTGCAGCTTCCGGGCGGACAAGGCAACGCCAGTGGCGGACAGCGGGAGTTCGTTCCGGTCCTCGCACGCGCCGCCGTCGCGGCTGGTATCGCCGGCGTGTTCATGGAAACCCACCCCGATCCGTCGCGTGCCCTGTCCGACGGTCCGAACGCATGGCCGCTCGATCACATGCGCGTCCTGCTAGAGACGCTGAAGTCACTCGATGCCCTCGTGAAGCGCGCAGGCTTCGCCGAGGATCTGGTCACCAGCAACGCCGCGGCTGCCACCTGATTGCAGCCGACTAACCACGGAAGAAACGGATGAGCTCCATAGTCGATGTCGTCGCCCGGGAGATTCTCGATTCCCGCGGCAATCCCACAGTCGAGGCCGATGTGCTGCTCGAGTCCGGCGTGAGCGGTCGGGCCGCCGTGCCATCGGGAGCATCCACCGGAACCCGTGAAGCCATCGAGCTGCGCGACGGCGACAAGAACCGCTTCGGCGGGAAGGGCGTGCTGAAGGCGGTCGAGAACGTCAACACCGAGATCTGCGAAGCGATCATCGGGCTCGACGCCACCGAGCAGTCGTTCATCGATCGGGCGCTCATCGACCTCGACGGCACCGACAACAAGTCGCGCCTCGGGGCAAACGCCATGCTCGCGGTGTCGTTGGCGGTGGCGAAGGCGGCGGCAGAGGAATCCGGTCTCCCGCTCTATCGGTACCTCGGCGGTGCCTCCCGCATGCAATTGCCCGTCCCGATGATGAACGTCATCAACGGAGGCGCGCACGCGAACAACAGCCTCGATCTGCAGGAGTTCATGATCATCCCGTTGGGGCTGCCCACCTTCCGCGAGGCGATGCGCTGCGGGGCCGAGATCTTCCAGACGCTCAAGAAGCTGATCGACAGCAAAGGCATGCCGACCACCGTGGGCGATGAAGGTGGCTTCGCGCCGAACCTCCCGTCCAACGAAGCCGCGCTGGAGTTGATCATCGAGGCGATCGACGCCGCCGGCTACACGCCGGGCGAGCAGGTCGCGATCGGCCTCGATTGCGCCGCTTCGGAGTTCCATCGCGACGGCCGGTACCACATCGAATCCGAAGGTCTGCAGCTCACCTCCGCGGAGTTCACGGACTACCTCGCGAAGTGGTGCGACAAGTACCCGATCGTGTCCATCGAGGACGCCATGGCCGAGGA
Organism: Betaproteobacteria bacterium Ga0077532; assembly: GCA_001464895.1. Classification (GTDB taxonomy): domain Bacteria; phylum Pseudomonadota; class Gammaproteobacteria; order Burkholderiales. The sequence continues at coordinate 53,193 of LNEE01000003.1, read as the reverse complement.
CGACTGGGACGGCTGGAAGATCCTCACCGACCGCCTCGGGAAGTCGATCCAGCTGGTCGGGGACGACGTCTTCGTGACGAACACGCGCATCCTCCGCGAAGGTATCCGCCGAGGTATTGCGAACTCCATCCTCATCAAGATCAACCAGATCGGCACGCTGACGGAAACATTTGCGGCCATCGAGATGGCGAAGCGCGCGGGCTACACCAGCGTGATCTCCCACCGTTCGGGTGAGACGGAAGACACGATCATCGCGGACATCGCGGTGGCCACGAACGCCTTGCAGATCAAGACCGGTTCGCTGTCGCGTTCGGATCGCATCGCGAAGTACAACCAGCTCCTTCGGATCGAGGAAGACCTCGGCGACTCGGCGTCGTACGCGGGTCGCGAGGCCCTCTACCAGCTCGGGTAGCCACGCGCATGCGCCTGCTCACCATCGGACTACTCGCGGTCGTCCTGCTCCTTCAGGGCCCGCTATGGTTCGGCAAGGGTGGGTGGCTGCGTGTGCATGAACTGGAACGCCATGTGGCGGACCAGCAACAGGTGAACGACGGCCTGCGCCGGCGCAACGCGGCACTCGACGCTGAGGTGCGCGATCTCAAGCAGGGCTACGGTGCGATCGAGGAAAGGGCCCGGGCCGAGTTGGGGATGATCCGTCAGGACGAAGTCTTCTTCCAGGTGCTGGAATCCGGACCGCGGCTTGCCGCCGTCCCGGAACGCCCCGCGCGCTGAATCGATCCGCCCGGCGCTGCATTCGGCGGAAGCCATCGACCTGAGAACCCTAGCGAGTTCAGTCAGCGTCGCGCATGGCGTCAGGCGTAGCGGCCTCGAGATTGGCAAGCTCCATCAGCGTGTTCACGTTTGCGAACGCCTCGGCATCCTGGAACTCGACCACCACGAACCGACGCGTCTCGATCCATCCCATCACCGCCCGGCCACCGGCCACGAGGTAGTCGCCGAGCGGTTGGGCGAGTGCCGACGAAACCAGACAGAACACTGGATGCACCCGCCCCCCGGCGCTCGCGACGGCGACCTCGGCATCGGCGTTCCGGGCCGCGTCCATCAGCCGGGCACCGAGGTCCGACGGCACGTATGGCGAGTCGCACGGCACTGCCAACACCCATGGATGCCGGGCATTGACGAGCCCCGCGTGCAGACCCGCCAGCGGCCCGGGACGACCCGCGACTTCGTCGGGGATGACACGGTCACCGAAGCTCCCGTACTGCGCTCCATCGGCGTTGGCGTTCACGAGAAGCTCCTGCACCTGGGGTCGTAGTCGATCCACAACGTGCGCCAGCAGTGGTCGCCCTCGCAACGGCATCAGCGCCTTGGGCAGGCCGCCCATCCTGCGCGCCAGCCCGCCCGCGAGCACGACACCGGTGACCGGATTCCGGGCCACGGACGACATCACGGCATTCCCCCGTAGGTGGCGTTCGGACGATGGTGTTTCTGCATGCCTCGGATGGTGCATCCAGCGCGCCGATACGTCGATGACTCGATGGTCCGCGAAGCCCGTCCGGTGCGATGTTCTGGCCCGCGTGCGGCGCGCTGCTCCGCCTGTTGCCTCCCCGCTTTCCCCGGTATCATCCCCGCGCCCCGGACGGGGATAACCGACGGTGGCATATGAAGAAAAACACCGGTGACTCGTCCGCGGACTGCCTGCGAGACATCCAACAAGACAAAGCCTGAGGGGGCGGGACATGAGCAGTTTTCTGGACAAGGAAAGGATCATCGCGCGGCCGGGTTTCAGCCGTTGGCTCGTGCCGCCGGCAGCGCTGTGCATTCACCTCTGCATCGGCATGGCGTATGGCTTTTCGGTGTTCTGGCTGCCGCTGACGAAGGCCATCGGGATCTCGACACCCGTTGCCTGCCCGTCCGACATGTCTTGGGTGGACAAGCTCTTCACCACCGCCTGCGATTGGGACAAGCCGATCCTCGGCTGGATGTACACGCTCTTCTTCGTCTTCCTCGGGTCCAGCGCTGCGCTGTTCGGCGGGTGGCTGGAGCACGCCGGTCCGCGCAAGGCAGGTGTCGTCTCGGCGCTTTGCTGGTGTGGTGGTCTCGTGATGTCCGCCGTCGGCGTCTACACGCATCAGCTCTGGATGATGTGGCTCGGGTCCGGCGTCATCGGCGGCATCGGGCTCGGGCTCGGTTACATCTCTCCGGTGTCGACGCTCATCAAGTGGTTCCCCGATCGACGCGGCATGGCGACCGGCATGGCCATCATGGGCTTCGGTGGCGGTGCCATGATCGGCTCGCCGCTGGCAGACCGGCTGATGAAGACCTTCGCGACGCCGACATCGGTGGGCGTGTGGGAGACCTTCCTCGCGATGGCGGCGATCTACTTCGTGTTCATGATGATCGGTGCCCTCACGTATCGCGTCCCGCCGACCGGCTGGAAGCCCGAGGGTTGGATACCGCCCGCGACGCAGGGCGCGAACACGATGATCACGACGAAGCACGTGCATCTCTCCAAGGCATGGCGCACGCCGCAGTTCTGGCTGCTCTGGGGGATCCTGTGTCTCAACGTCTCTGCAGGTATCGGCGTGATCGGCATGGCTTCCCCGATGCTGCAGGAGATCTTCGGTGGCCGTCTGGTCGGCCTCGACATCAAGTTCGACCAGCTCGACACGAATCAGCTCGGCCAGGTCGCCGCGATCGCTGCGGGCTTCACGGGGCTGCTGTCGCTCTTCAACATCGGCGGGCGTTTCCTGTGGGCATCTCTGTCGGACTTCATCGGCCGCAAGCTCACCTACTTCGTGTTCTTCGTGCTGGGCTTCGTGCTGTACGCCTACGCCCCCTCTGCAGGCCACTCGGGCAGCGTCGCGCTGTTCGTCGGCATCTTCTGCATCATCCTCACGATGTACGGCGGCGGCTTCGCGACCATTCCCGCGTACCTCGCCGACATGTTCGGCACGCAGATGGTCGGTGCCATCCATGGCCGGCTGCTCACCGCGTGGTCGGTGGCTGGGATCGTCGGACCGCTGCTCGTGAACTACATCAACGATGCCCAGATCAAGTCCGGCGTACCGAAGAGCGAGGCCTACGACACCACGATGTACATCCTCGCGGCGCTTCTGGTCGGCGGCTTCGTGTGCAACCTGCTCGTGCGGCCCGTGGCGGCGAAATGGTTCATGACCGACGAGGAACTGGCTGCCGAACGCAAGCTGGCGCACGACAAGGCGCAGGCGGACGCGGTCTCGGCGATCAGTGGCGTCAGCGGCGCTGGGACGGGCAGCAACCCGGCGGTGGTGGGTGCGTTCTGGGTCCTGGTGGCCGTGCCGCTCGCCTGGGGCGTGTGGAACACGCTGCAGAAGGCATGGGTGCTCTTCCACTGACGACGGAAACTGCGATGCGCGCGAGGCCATGCACGCGCGCATCGTCCGACGCGGATCAGCGTCGACGCCAAACCTGCCAGCGTTCCTTCCCGGCGAAGACCGGAAGTGAGTCCTCCACGGATTCATCCGACTCCGGAAGGAACGACGGCGAGAGCAGCGCCTCCAGCCGTTCGCGGGTCGTGCCGAAGGGCGGTCCGCGCAGGTTGTCGTCGAAGAACCAGTAGCCGATGAGCGTCCCGCCCGAAGGAATCAACGCCGACATTCGCACCGCGTAGTCGTCATCCATCCGCCGAGGCAGCGCGCAGAGAAAGGCGCGCTCGTAGACCACGTCGAATCCTGCGCCCGCGTCGAAGCTGAAGAAGTCGGCTTCGATGAAGCAGTGCGCGAAGGGTCCTGCCCGCGACTTTGCCAGCGCCACCGCTGGCGCGCTGAAATCGATGGCCAGCACTTCGAATCCCCGCGAGGCAAGGAAGCAGGCTTCGTAGCCTGTGCCGCAACCCGGCACGAGGATCCGACTGCCGGGCCGCAGTGCATCCGCATGCGACGCCAATCGTGCCGGGACGCCGCCCGCGTCCCACGGCATCACATGGTTGTCGTAGCGCGTGTCCCAGAAATCGGGGCGGGAACTGTCCTGTGCCATGGTCATCTCTCCGTGCGTCGTCGCTGACGGAAGTCGTCGAGCGCCATCCAGGCAGGCACCACCATGCCAACGATGCCCGCTGCGTACTGGAGAGCGATCGCCTGGGGATAACCGGTTCCCGATCCGATGAGCAGGAACAATCCGCACGCGGCGCCGAGCACTTGCAGCAGGGCCCGCGTGATCGGGCTGCGACCGACACCAGCCCAGCGATGGGCGAGCGCAGTGCCGACGATCGCAGCCGTCCAGCCACCCGCAGCACCTGCCGCGATATCGATGGGCCAGTGCACGCCGACGACGGCCCTCGACAGTCCGACGACGATCGCGATGCCGACGGCTGCTGCCCGCAGGGGTATCGATCGGAAGTGCAGCCAAACCAGCCCTGCCGCCAGAAAGATCGTGGTCGTGTGTCCGGAGGGAAAGGAGTTCCCACGGTGCGCCGGGCCGATGACCGTGATCGCGTCTGCAGCGAACACCGCGGGAGGGCGCGGAAAGCTCAACACGGGTTTGAGGCCGTGCACGAAGAGCGTACCTAGGACGGCCGAGATCGCCAGGGCCCAGAGCACTTCCGCACGGCGTGTGGCGAGGGGCAGAAAGAGCGCGATGGCAACGGCTGTGTCCCCAAGGATGGTGATGTAGGGCCACGGCGTCGGGCCGGTGAACTGACTCACCCGGTTGAGCCACTGGAACGACGCAAGGTTGCTGTCGGTCAGCGCCACCACGACGAGCGCGAGGATCCCGGCCAACGGGACCCACCAGTCCGAGGGCTGTACGCCGCCGGTGTGGGCACGTATCACGGTCGGGCAGCGCCGAGGCGGATCAGAGCGATGCCACGCTTGCGGTAGAGCACCTCGTGATCCGGCAGGTCCGCGAGCCGCTTCGTCTTCGTGAGCGCGATCTCGCCTGGCAGCGGATCACGCCGCGGCGCGAGGCGGCCTGAGTAGACGATGAAGCTCGGGGTGTTGAGGCCCCACATCACCACCTCGTATCCGCGGGCCTTCGCGAGCAGGGCCGCTTCCTTGATCGGCTTCTGCTGGACATCGCCAGCGATGGGCAGGATGAACAGACCGAGCATCGCAGCCATCCCGATACCGGTCGCGAGCAACTTCACGGATAGCGCACCCCCACGCCATGCCATGAGTACGATGGTTCCCGCGACGAGCAGGGCCGTGACTGCGTAGTACGCGGGGCCGAATTGCGCACGCACGTCGAGCAACGCCTCGCGATAGTACGGATCACGAATGCCGGGCAGAGCCTGCTCGAGCGCGAAGGGCAGGGCGGCCATCGCCGCGAAGATGACCGCTGCCGGCGCGAGCGCCATGGCGTGTCGGTGCAGACGCCCGATCTGCAGGGCCATGATCACGAAGAGGCCGCTGTAGCCATAGAAGACGTAGTGGGGAAGCTTGGTGCCGGAGAGCGAAAAGAACACGAACACGAATCCGAACCAGAGCAGGCAGAAGCGTTGGAGGTCGTCCGCCCAGACCAGGCGAACACTGCGCAGTGCGTTCACGAGTGGTGCGAGATGCGGGAGTGTCGCGCCGAAGAGCCACGGTACGTAGAAGAGGAAGCTGCCGTCGAATCCGTGCATCGGTGCGCTGAAGCGCTCGACGTTGTGCTTCATGAGGAAGCCCTGTACGAAGGCGTCGCCTTCCTTCAGGTACTGCGCCACGTACCACGGTGCTGCGATGGCGAGCATGAGTGCAATGCCGCGCACATCGAACACGGCACCGAACCAGGTGCGCAGATCCCGCTTCGTCACGCTGTACAGGAACGTGGCCGCGAGCGGTACCAGCACTGCGACCGGGCCCTTCGCGAGCAGCCCGAAGCCGATCGATACGAAGGCTGCATCGAGCCAGCGGCGATCACGTTCCTTCAGGTAGAGGAACGCCGACGTTGCGGCGGCGGCGATCAGCATGTTGAGCAGCGCATCGGCGATCGCGGCACGGCCGATGACGGTGACGCCTGCAGCCGTCGCCGTGAATCCCGCGGCCAGCAGACCTGCCTCGACACCTCGCAGGCGACGCACGAACAGGAAGATGATCGTGACCCAGACGGTCGCGCAGATCGCGGAAGGCAGTCGGAACGCGAACTCGTTCTGGCCGAACGCCAGCACCGACACGGCCTGGAGCCAGTAGATGAGCACCGGCTTGTCGTAGCGCGGCTCCCCGTTCAGGAACGTCGAGATGTAGTCGCCGCGGAGCAGCATCTCGCGCGTGGCTTCGGTGAAGGCCCCTTCGTCGAGATCGAAGAGCGGTACCGCGCCGAGCCCCACGAAGAACGCGAACGCCACGGCAACGACGAGGAGCGCCGTCAGCAGCGGCTGAGTGCGCAGATCGTCGGCCACGCTTCGGTCAGGTGGGTTCATGGGGCAGCGATGCTATCACCGGGTCCGGAGGAAGAGCGGCGCGGACAGCACACCCTGAGCGACACCGAGAACCCCGTACAGCAAACCCGTCGCAGCCGCGGTGGCCGGCGGAACGCCGGCGAGACCGAGCACGGCAACGGCCGCCAGTTCGCGCGTACCGAAACCAGCGATGCCGAGCGGTACCGCTGCCATGACGAAAATGGGCGCTGCGCAGGCGAGCATGAGCACCAGCGGCACGTCGACGCCCACCGCGACGCCGCAGACCGCAAGCGCGAGCGAGGAGAACACCTGCACGAGGATCGAGAGCCAGAGCGAGTTCCACAGACTGCGGCGCAGGCCGGTATCGGGATTGCGCAGTCGGGACCAGAGGTCGGCCAAGCGGCCGGCGGCGCGAAACGGGAGTGCACGAAGCCTGTCCAGGGGCCACGGAAGGAAAGGTCCGACCACGATCACCGCCAGCAGCGTTCCGTAGGCCGCGAGGACGTTTCCGCCGTGGCCACCGGCGTCGAGCGAAAGGCCGGCGGCGAGGGCGACGCCGGCCGCCAGCAGGCTGAGCACGCACAGGGTCCAGAGGCCACTCAAGCGGCAGAAGGCCACCGACACCGCCGACTCCACGAGCGGGTTGCCGAGACGCGATAGCTCGTAGCTGCGCAAGGCGTCACCGGACAGCGTGGCGCCGGGGAGCAGCGTGTTGCTGGTGATGCCGCGCGCGTACATCGCGACGAGCGGCGCGAAGGGCGCCTGGAGATGGAAGGCCCGTGCGATAGCGGCCCAGCGAGCGGCTGACAGGACGTTCGAGGTGATGGCCAGCGCGAGGGCGCCAACCACGGTTCCCGGTTCCGCGTCGCGCAGCACTCTGGCAATGCTCTCGGGCCCCAGATACCAGAGAATCGCCCCGACGAGCGCGAGGCCCGCCACCGCCCGGAGTAGCAGGCGGAACCACTTGCGCGGCCGGGCAACGGCCGGCGAGTCCTCAGCCAGTGCCGGACTCCCGCGATGCCGGAAGCGGTCGCGGCGCAAACCGGGTCTGGTACTGCCGACGTCCCTCCGGCTCGTGATAAATTCGCGTGAGGATCTCGCCGAGTACACCCGTAGCGACCATCTGGACCGCAATCAGCACGAGCAGCACGCCAAGCATGAGCAACGGCCGACCGCCGATGGGATGCCCGAGGACGATCTTCTCGAATGCCAGCCACGCAAGGATCAGGAATCCGGCGGACCCCAGTCCGAGGCCCAGTCCACCGAACGCATGGATGGGGCGGTGGAGAAAGCGCAGGACGAACTTGATCCAGAGGAGATCGAGGATCACGCGGAACGTCCGGTCGATGCCGTACTTGCTCGTACCGCGGGTGCGTGCGTGATGTTGTACGGGAACCTCGATGATCTTGGCACCCACCTCGGCGGCGAGCGCGGGGATGAATCGGTGCTGCTCACCGTAGAGGCGAAGGTCCCGGATGATCTGCGCGCGGTACAGCTTGAGCGCACAGCCGTAGTCGTGGAGGCGAACCCCCGTGACGCGGGAGATGAGGCTGTTGGCGATCATCGACGGCAGCTTGCGCGAAAGCGCGGCATCCTGCCTGGCCTTGCGCCAACCCGAGATCACATCGACGTCGGGGGTGGCTTCCAGCTGATCGAGCAGGCGCGGGATGTCGTCGGGGTCGTTCTGCAGGTCACCGTCGAGCGTGACGACGAACTCCCCGCGGGCGATGTCGAAGCCGGCCTGCATCGCCGTCGACTGTCCGTAGTTGCGGATGAGATACACCGGCGTCAGCCAAGGCCGCGTGGCCGCCAGACCTTCCAGAATGCGCGCGGATCCGTCGCGCGAGCCGTCGTCGATGCAGATCAGCTCGAAGAGGCGACCGGACGGTGCGAGCGCGTCGTGGACGCGGGTCACGAGGTCGGGAAGGTTTGCCGCCTCGTTGTAGATGGGAATGACGATGGAGACTTGCGGGGTGGAATCATGCGGGACGGAACCATGCGCAATTGAACCATGCGCAATTGAACCCTGCGCATTTGAACCATGCGTTGCGCTCTCCATCACGACGTGGCCCCCGTCCCGTCTCCCGATCCGCCATGCAGTTCGCCACCGTCAGCTCCGTAGAACATCACCCAGACCTGGAAGTCGGCGGTGAACGACTCGAAGCGATGGATCACGCCGGCTGGGACGAAGAGCGCATCGCCCGGACCGAACGCGTGGCGCGTGTCACCGTTCAGGAAGATGCCGCTTCCCGAGGCAACGATGTACAACTCGTCGCGCGTGTGCGGCTTCTGCAGGTCGTCCCCAACGGGCGAATAGAGTTTCAGCAGGAGCGTGCCGTGCTGGAACACCGCGACGGAACGCAGCACGTCCGCCCCCGGGGCTGGCAGCAGCGCCTGGGCGGCGGCGAGCGTGGCGTGTCGCGGAACCGGCGAGGCCGTGAAGTTCTTCTCAGGGAGCATGTCGAATCTGCAGGGCGAGGAGGACGGCGAGCACCAGGAACCAGGCGCCGAAGCCGCGGTTCAACCAGGCGAGGCGCTGCGGGGAACGCATCCAGGCCCCAATGGTGGAAGCGAGACGAGCGTAGCCCATCATCACAGCGATGTCGACCGCGAGCAGGGTGAGAAGCAGGACGGCGAGCTGCTTGCCGAGCGCGACACGCGGATCGAGGAACTGCGGAAAGAGCGCGGCCATGAAAACGATCGTCTTGGGGTTGGTGAGGTTCACGACGCTGCCCTCCGCGATCCGGCTACCCCACGACGGCGCGCCTGCACCCCGTTCCACGATCAAGGCGGCCGGCTTCGAGAGCAGGGCTCTCAAGCCCAGCCAGCCAAGATAGGCGACCCCTACGATCTCGATGCTCTGGAACACGATCCGCTGCTGGGCCACAGCGGCGAGTCCGAAGGCCACGACGAGTGCGTAGACGACGAGTCCGACCTGCAGCCCGAGCACGACAGGGAACGCCGCCCGCGTCCCGTGCGAGAGCGCGTTGGCCATCACAGCCGCAGCACCGGTCCCGGGCGACACGCTGACCACGGCGAGTGTGGTCACGTAGGCGAGCCAGACCTCAAACTTCAAGCAGCGTCCTGCACGGCCTGCCAGCGGAAGCAGTCCACGGTGTGGTCGTTGACCATGCCCGTCGCCTGCATGAAGGCGTACATGATCGTTGTGCCGACGAAGCGGAAGCCGCGCCTGGCGAGGTCCTTCGAGAGCGCATCGGAAACGGGAGTGCTCGCCGGCACCTCACCCTTCGAGCGCCAGGCATTGTTGACTGGCCTGCCGTCGACGAATTGCCAGAGATAGGCGTCGAACGTGCCGAAGGCCGATTGCACGTCGAGGAAGGCGCGGGCATTGGTGGTCGCCGATGCGATCTTGAGTCGGTTCCGCACGATGCCGGGGTTCGCGAGGAGTGCCTGCTGCTCCGCCTCGCCGAAACCGGCGACCTGGATCGGATCGAACTCCCGGAAGGCCAGGCGATAGCCTTCGCGCTTCTTCAGGATGGTGCTCCACGACAGGCCGGCCTGGGCCCCTTCGAGGATCAGGAACTCGAAGAGACGCCGGTCGTCGTGGACCGGGACACCCCATTCCGTGTCGTGGTAGGCGATGTCCAGCGCACTGCTCGCTGCGGCCCACTCGCAGCGCTCGATGGCCGTCACGGCGCGCTTCCGGTGATCCGGTTCGACACCTCCAGCAGATTGCCGTCGGGATCGCGGAAGTAGACGGAAAGGATCGGTCCCTCGGCACCCGTGCGTACGACCGGCCCGTCCAGGATCGGCACACCAGTCGCGTTGAGGTGCTCAACCACGGCGTCGATGGGCGTTTCGGTGATGAAGCAGAGGTCCAGGGCGCCGGGGGCAGGGCGCTCGGCCTTGGGTTCGAACTCGCGGCCGGCCTGATGGAGATTGATCTTCTGGCGTCCGAACGACAGGGCCTGTCGGCCACCCTCGAACGACACATGGGTCATCCCGAGTACGCGTACGTAGAAGGCGGCGGTGGTGTCGACATCGCGGGCCGTGAGCACCACGTGATCGATGCGGTCGATGGTCAGCACGGGAGGCTCCGGCGTCGATGGAAAAACCGGAAGCTGCCACGACTCGCGCCGGACGACCAGCCCTCACTGCAACGTCGAGGTGACGCGGTCAGCCGGGATCCCGGGCAAGGCGGATGCCGGTGAACTGCCAGCGCGTGGCGGGCGACAGGTGGCGCCGATAGGTGGCGCGGATGTGCGATTGGGGGGTGAGGCACGAGCCGCCGCGCAGCGTGTACTGGTTCACCATGAACTTCCCGTTGTACTCCGCCAGGGGGCCCGCCGCCGGGCGGAATCCCGGGTAGGGGCCGTGCGGGCTCGAGGTCCATTCCCAGACATCGCCGAAGAGCTGTGCGGGCCCCCAGTCCGCACGCAGCGCCTGGAGTGCTGCCGGGTGAAAACGCCCCGATTCGGCAAGATTCCCGCCCTGGCCGGCATCGGCGGCGGCCACCTCCCATTCGGCCTCCGTCGGCAGCCGCGACCCCGCCCAGCGCGCATAGGCGTCTGCCTCGTACCAGCTCACGTGGCAGACAGGCTCATCGGGGTCCACGACCCGGACGCCCGACAGCGTGTAGTGGACCCACTGGCGCCCCTGCCGCTCCCAGTAGAGCGGGGCGGCCCAGTTCAGTCGGCGGACATGGTGGATGCCATCGGCCATCCAGAACTCTGGGCGTTGATAGCCACCGTCTTCGATGAAGTCGAGAAACTCCCCGCAGGTGATGAGCCGGGAGCCCAGTTCGAAGGCCGGGACGAACTGCCGGTGGGCCGGGCGTTCGTTGTCGAACGCGAAGCCGTCGGCCGCGTGGCCAATGGTGCGCAGGCCTTCGGCACAGGGAAACCACTGGAGCGGTCTCGGGCCCGTGACCGCCTGCATGGACCACGGCCGGTAAGCGGGCTTGAACGGGCTGCCCGACCAGAGGTGTTTCAGGTCCGCCAGCATCCTCTCCTGGTGCTGCTGTTCGTGCTGCAGCCCCAGCTCGAGCGCCTCCAGCAGGGGCGCGGGCTGCGGCCAGCGGGTCGCGAGGAGGTCGGCAATGGCTTCGTTGACGTGACGGCGCCACTGAAGCACTTCCTCCAGCGTCGGTCGGGCCACGAGCCCGCGCTGGTCCCGGGCGATCGCCGGGCCGGCGGCTTCATAGTGGGAATTGAAGAGGAACGCACAGGCCTCGTGCCACGGTTTGTATCGCGGTGCGTAGGCGCCGAGGACGAAGTGTTCCAGGAACCAGGTCGTGTGCCCGAGGTGCCACTTCACGGGACTTGCCTTTGGCATGGACTGGAGCGCGCAGTCCTCGGCACCCAGACCGGCAATCAGGGCTTCGGTGCTGCCGCGGATACTGAGCAGGCGCGTGATCCATTGCCGCGCCGACGGGTCGGGGACGGGTGCAGCAGGCCTTGGATCCTCCACCACGGGGAGGACCGGCGGCGCCACGGATTCCATCGGGGACATGGGCCCGTTCATGATCTGACGCAGGAGAGGACAGCGTCGGGCGTCGCCGCCTCGGGACCGGCATCGGCCAGGTGCTGCCGGAAAGCCGCGACCGGACCCGTGGCGGCGGGAGTCCCTGGCGCAGCGCGCATCCATCCCACGCAGGCAGCACGTCTCATGTCCGGGGTGGCCCTGAACGGGCGCGGTCTCTCTTGTAGGTATCGTCGACGGTCACCGGCCGGTACCGTCAGTCGGGCGCAATCTTTGTGTTTGCGGCGCACGGCGTCAATACCCCGCGCCAATGCTGGATTAGCGGGCCGTCATGCTGTTCGGATGTGTCACTTCCGCGGAGACCTGGAAGGTCTTCTGAATGACCAGCGCATCCGCGCTGGCTCGGTGCCGAACGACCCCGAGGCTCTCCTGAACCGCCCGACGGGCGCTGTCCCAGCAGCCAATCTGTGCTTCCGTCATGAGACTGCGCAGCGATTCCAGTCGGAAGTGCTGGGGGATCTCTGCGGCGTCGAAGAGACGAGCGATCCACGATCGGTCATACCCCCAGGCATCGCTGTACACGGTGAGGCCTCGCAGATCGCCGTTCAGGCGTTCGGCCACCTCGCGAAGCGGCCTGCCGTGGGAGTCCAGGATGGTGCGGGTGATGCGATGTACGGATTCCGCTGCTGCATCCCAGTGCGTCCAGTCGGGCGCCGGGCGTATGAGATAGCAGCGGGTGGTGCCGTCCGGCAGCGCGATGCCTACCTCGATCGGATAACTGCCTGCTCCGAACCCTGAAGCTTCCACATCCAGCACGACGGGAAGCGTCGGGCCGGTCGCCAGCGGCGCGAGGGCCGTCATCTGGTTCTGCATCAGCGGCGCTCCGGGAGGGGCAACGGCAGAAAGGAGTTCACGGGCGGTCGACCCGGTAGGAGAGGTAGGCCAGCCAGACGGCCAGGGGCAATGCGCCGATGGCCACGAGAGCAGCCGTGGTGTCCTCGAAGCGGACGGCATGCCAGCCGGTGAACGCGGCGATACCGACGAAGGCGACAGCGGCAAGGGTGTACGCGGTCTTGCGGACCGCGATCCCCCAGGCTGTCTTGCGTCGCGACGCACGCATCGCGGCATCGGGCGACAGCTTGTGGAAGAGCGAGATCACGCCGAAGACGGCGATCATGACGAGAAGGATGCGCAGGAGCATGGGGCGTTACCTGAGCACGTTCGATTCCTGCGCCTCCCGGATGAGTGCCGAGGCATCTTCCGGAAGCAGCAGGCGGTCGGATTCGAGACTGCGCACGGACGCCGTGAACCGCCGGACGTACCCGTCGTGGTCCCCGTACAGCGATTTCAGGGACTGCCTCGGATCATTCCTTTCGGTTGCTTCCTCCACCGAACGCGGCAACGGGATCATTGTCCCCAGGAGGTCGCAGAGATCATCGCCGCCGAACTCGGGCGTGCGCGTGTTCCACCCGAGGTAGGTCGCGGTCGGGACATCCACGGACGGATGGCGGATGCCGGCGATCTCGTGGCCGATGATGGCATCGACCTGCGGCACGAGCACCCGGTGCGGATAGACCGTGAGGGGCAGCAGGTGATCGATCACGCCCGCATTGCCGCGAACGCGTGGGCCGAAATCGCGTTCGCCCGACCCGTTGAAGCGGGCGCGAAAGGTGAGGCCGGGAATGGCGGGGAGATCGAGGGCGTCCGGCGGCACGAGCGTGCCGTCCGCCACCCTCGGCACACGTGTGTCGGGCGGCGGTGTGCCGGCCGTCACCCACTCGTCCAGTGCGACCGTGAGTGCGCGCAACAGCGGGCCGGGATGGACCGGGTTGGAAGGCTGTTCGCACTGGCGGTCACCGATCCCGCGGTGGGGGGCGTCGCCCCGAAAGCTGCCGTGCTGGAGGCTCGAGAGCAGATAGCGGCGCACCCGCGGACTCTCCCCGAGATCCATGCGGCCGCCTTCGGTCGTTCCGGTGAGCGAAGCCCGGAACTGCCAGTACTCGTTCGAAGAGTCGGAATGGATCAGTTTCGGATCGGTCGACGGCCGCTTCATGATGCCGTCGGGCACCCGCGTTCGAGGATCGCCCCGCACGCCGTACTGATGCGGGAAGTTGGTGTCCGGCACATGGCGCTCGCGGTGCTGCTGCGAGAACGGGTTCGGTTGGGCGAATCGGTAATTCAGAAAGAGCTTCTGCACCCCCGCTACGTGAACGTGCATCCCATCGCACACTCGCCGGCCCTGTTCGTCCTCGTTGAAGCCCTGGTACAGGAAGTCCCGCAGGTACATGCCGCTCGATGAGATCCCCAGGCACAGCACGTTCTTCAGGCCTGGCACCGGGTTCGCACGCCCGGCGTCGTCGGTGATCCCGTGCCGCAGCCACGCGATGAAGTCCCGGGTGGTCAGGTAGCCCAGCCCCATCACCGGCGAGTGGCTGGCCCGGTAGAAGAGCCGGTAGTTGCGGTCGTTCCGGAATCCGTCGCGGAGGCAGATATCGGTGTCGCTCGGCGTGCCGGGCCAGCCGTCCGGACAGTGTGCGAAGGCCCAGCGGTCGTCGGGCACCCGCTGGCCCGGCGGGATCTCCGCCCCATCGGGCTGGGGCGAATCGGACTCCGCGATCCAGAGTTCGGCCTCCGCGGCGTCCTTCCGCGTGGTCACGGCCGGAAAACTGCGGAAGGCCAGGCTGCCGGACAGCGGTAGGGTGGTCGGCGCCTCACCGTGAAAATGGCGATCTCCGAACTCGACCAGGATGCGCTCCGTGAGCGGCTGTCCCTGCTCGTCTCGCGCGATCGGGAAATCGACGGTCAGGCGGTGATCCCCCGGGGCGATGTCGGCGCCCCAACCGACCCAGGCGATGACGTAGCCCCTCGCCATCAGGAACCCGTTTCCGAAGTCGTCCGGTGACATCGGATCGTTCATGCTCACGGCCGACGAGGTATCGTGCAGTCGCCCGAATGCGATCTTGCGGCCGCGGTTGTTCACCTCGAGGAACAGCGTGCCGGCCGCTTTCGCCATGTCGACCGGCTTCAGGATGACCATGTCGGCCGAGAAGTCGACACGACCCGCGTCGTTCAGCACTGCGTTGCCGATATCCGTGACCCGGGCATTGCGCACGTCCGCCGGGTCAACATCGAACCACGCGCGACCGGTCAACTTTTCATACTGCCCTGCAGCACCGAACGATCGGCCATCCGCCACGACTTCACTCTTCTCGATTTCGAAGCGGACGAGCCGCGCGTCGGCGAACATGGCGAAGCAGAGGAGGACGGCGCCAACAGCGAGGCCGGCGATACGTCGGTGAAACGGCATGGAAAGGTCTCCGGATCTTGTTGTCCGGCGAGTTTGACTGCCCGTGCCCGGGCTGTAAACGAGGGAGGGACGACCTGGTCGCCGAGTACTGAAAAAGGGGAGGCCAGAACGACAAAGGCCGCGCCAAGGGCGCGGCCTTTGTGGGGGCTGGTGGACCCGGTCGGGGACTACTTGGCCTTGCGGCGGGAGGCGACCATGCCCACGAGACCCAGGCCACCCAGCAGAAGCATGTACTCGGCCGGTTCGGGGACGGGCACCGGCGCAAAGGCCTCGAAGTTGGCGGCGCGGAAGGGCGGATCGTCGCCGGAGACCGAGGCCGCCTGCGTGATGCTCACGCCGTTCACCAGGTAGCCGAACTCGGTTGCATTGGTCTTGATGACGTACCAGGCCGTGCTCGGGTTCTCTTCCTCGATCGAGATGTCAGTGCGGAGGTTGACGACGTCGTCCGAGAAGATGTCTGCCTGTTGCGGGCGGGTGCGGCCGACCGTGGAGTGGGCAGCGCTCACCAGGCGGGAACCGAGGTCCGGGTCATACCATGCGACGGCGACGTCGTAGCCGGCAAAACCGCGGCGGAAGATGTCGTTGATCTCCAGCGTGTAGCCGTTCTGCTCTTCGACCTCGAGTGTGAACTGCGAGGCGAACAGCAGCGTGCCGTCGGTATCGCTGCGGTACACATAGTCCTGGAAGAGACCGATGTCGTTCCCGTCGTACAGAACGGAGCTGATGCGCCGTGCGACGCGCGTGTACCCGTTCGTCTGGGGAGTCCAGCCGTCGCCGAGGTACAGCGGATCCGCTGCGCTGTTGTTGACGCCCAGGACGCGGAACGGGGCGCTGTCGGGCAGGCTCACGAAGCCACCGGCGAGTGCCGGGGCGCTGAGGGCGGCGAGTGCCGCCGCAATGATCGTCTTGCGCAGTCTCATCTCGAAGGTCTCTCTTTTCTGGGTTTGTCGCGGGGTTCTCTCCCCTGCTGGAAGTTAAAGACATGTGCGCAGTCCCGACAGGGCGCGCTTCATCGTGAGGGCCGGGATAATTTCCCATTCATCACGGGTGATCGGAAGCGTCGGCAGGGTCCCGGTTCCATGCGCGGTTGAAACCGCAGTCTCCGCATCGAACACTGTCCCGGTGATTGCCAGGCGGGAATAGAATCCTGACACCGCTCCGCACTGGGAACATCCATGGAATCCGCAGCCCGCATTGCCCGCGAACTCGAGACGAAGGTCGTCAAGGCGACGTGTCCGCACGATTGTCCCGACGCCTGCGGCATGCGCGTCACGGTCGACGTCAAATCGGGCCGTGCCGTGAAGGTGGAGGGCGATCCGACGCACCCCGTGACCCGGGGCTATCTTTGCAACAAGGTCAACAACTACCTCGACCTCGTCTACAACGACAACCGCGTGCTGTTCCCCCATCGGCGGGTCGGACCGAAGGGCCCGGGCGGCAAGCTCGAACGCATCACCTGGGACGAGGCGCTGACCGAGATCGCGAGCCGTCTGAAGAGTGTCGTTTCCGAGTACGGACCCGAGGCGGTCCAGCCCTACAACTACTCCGGCACGCTGGGGATCGTCGGTTTCTCCGGCATGGGGGACCGCTTCTTCAACAAGATGGGTGCCGCCCGCCTGGCCGGCACCATCTGCACCGCGGCTGGCCGCGCGGCCAGCCTGTCGATGACGGGCCTGGCGCACGAAGCCAACATCGAGGACATCCCGAAGATGGAGGTCGTGATCCTCTGGGCCACGAACCTCGTGACGACCGGGATCCACGCGATGCCTTTCCTGGACGAAGCCCGCGCGAACGGGGCGAAGATCATCGCCATCGATCCGCGACCAACCCGGACGACGGCCTATGCCGACTGGCACGTGCAGCCGCGGCCGGGCACCGATGCAGCGCTCGCACTCGGGATGCTGAAGATCATCGTCGACCGGGGCCTTCACGACGAAGCCTTCCTGCGCAGTCAGACGCTCGGCTGGGAACGCCTCGTGGCCGAGCGGCTCCCGGACTATCCGCTGGAACGCGTTGCCGCGATCACGGGCATCCCCGAGGCCGACATCGAGAAGCTGGCGATGTTGTATGCCTCCACGAAGAAGTCGTTCATCCGCTTGAACTGGGGCATCCAGCGCCACGACAACGGCGGGTCCATGACCCGCGCGATCCGGTGTCTGCCGCTCTTCACCGGGTCGATGACCACCGGTGGCGGTCTATGCGTCGGGACGGGCAACGAGATGCGCGGTGTCGACACGCAGAAGCTCCAGCGCACGGATCTCCTGCAGGGACGCACGCCGCGCACGATCAACATGATCCAGATCGGCCGGGCGCTCGAGGACGACACGCTGGACCCGCCGATCAAGGCGCTGTTCGTCTGGAACTCCGACCCGGCCAATTGCGTCCCCGACACCAAGTCCGCGCGTCGCGGGATGTCACGCGCTGACCTCTTCACCGTGGTCCACGACACGTTCTTCACCGATACGTGCGACTACGCCGACATCGTGCTGCCCGCCGACACCACGCTGGAGCGCACCGATATCGTGGGGGCCTATGGCAACTTCTACTGGGGTCTCAGCCAGCAAGCCATCGAGCCGCTCGGCGAGAGCGTCGACAACAGCGAACTGTTCCGCCGTCTCGCGAAGCACATGGGCTACGAGGACCCGTGCTTCTCTCAGAGCAACGAATCGATCATCCGGGACTTGATCGATCCGGCGTTCAATCCTCTGTTCGAGGGCGTCACGTACGAGCAACTCGAGTCGAACGGTTGGGCGCGGGCGAATCTGGAATCGCCGCGACGGCCGGGCCTGAACAGCGGGCGGTGGCCGACGCCCTCCGGAAAGATCGAGATCTACAGCGAGGCGCTGGCAAGCGCCGGCATCGACCCACTGCCGGCGCATCACCCCGAGCGGGAAGGGCAGGAGAGCACCGAACAGCGCGTCCGCTTTCCGCTGCAGGTGATCAGCGCGGCAACCCATCATTTCATCGGGGCGAGTTTTCAGCACGTCCCGCGGCTTCAGGCGATGCTGTCGCGTCAGACGTTCGAGGTCAGCGAGTCCGACGCGGAAGCACGCGGCATCGAAACTGGCGACCTCTGCCGTTTGTGGAACGATCGGGGAGAGGTCTTCGGCCACGCGTTGGTGGTGCCGGGGATGCTGCCTGGTGTACTGGGGGCGCCCAAGCAGTTGCAGGGGTCGAAACAGCGCAACGGTCTCAACATCAATGCGCTGGTGAGCCAGGACGAGGCTGACATGGGTCGCGGGCCGGTCTTCTATTCGACCCTTGCCCAACTCGAGAAGGTGTCCGGCACTTGATCTGGCATCAGCGCACGGCTGAGTTCAGAGGATGAACGGCTCGACGTTCTCGTACATTGCGCCTGCGGCGTCCGGCTCACTCTCCCGAGTGGCTTGTAGATCGCGCTTCGCAACTTCCGGTTCGAGGGCTACCAGCGCCTGATAGTAGGCTCGCACGTTCTCGGTGAGTGCCATCGCCTCACCGCCGCGCGCATAGCCGTGCTTCAGCGTCGTGTAGTGCATCTCGACCGCGAGCAGCGGAAGAGCCTGACGCACGTGGATCCAGGTGTCGGCATCCAGTCCCAGGCGCTGCGCGAGAACCCGGGCGTCCTCGAGGTGGCCCAGCCCCTGGTTGTACGCGGCGAGCGCCAACCAGGACCGGTCCGGCTCGCGGATGCGTTCGGGCAGCGCGTCCCGAAGCTTCCGGAAATAGCGCGCACCGGCCAGAAGGCTCTGCCACGGATCGGTCCGGTCCTTCACCCCCATCCGGGCGGCGGTGTCTTCGGTGAGCATCATCAGCCCACGCACCCCGGTGGGTGACGTCGCAGCGGGATCCCATTTGGACTCCTGGAACGCGAGCGCCGCGAGGAAGCGCCAATCGATACCGGTTTCGCGACCGGCCTGCTCGAAGGAGGCACGAAGGGCGGGAAGACGGCGCGAAACGGCATCGCGGAATTCGACTGCCGAGGCCGTGTCGAGGCGCTTCGCGTGCCCGTAGTAGCGGTCCATCAACTGCAGCAGGGTCCCGTCCTCGGCGATCCGGTTGAAGAACCGGCGGGCCTGCTTGACCAGGCGGGGATCACCGTACTGCTGGAACGCCCACGCAACCGGCTCCGCAGGTCCCACCGAGAGTGTCTGCGCGAGGTCGGGATAGGCGCCCCGGGCGAGATCGAGCAGATGCGCACCCGTGATCGCGTAGTCGGCGCGCCCCTCCCAGAGTGCCCTCAGCGCGTCCTCGGGATGATCCGCCGCGACGGCCTCCAACTGCAGGTCCGGACGGCCGGTGCGCAGATGGTGATCCGCACTGGACTCGGGGGCGAAGGCGACCCGGCGCGATTCGAGCGCTGCGACGTTGGCAACCCTCGGCGCCGGCCCCGTCTTGACAAGAACCTGCCGGGCGCGCCGATACGGTGGCCCGAACTGGAATTCCTCCCGCAGCGCTTCCGTGGCAACGATGTCCGCAGCCGCCATGTGCGCCTCGCCGCGACGGAGCCGCGCCAATGCATCGGCGTAACTGCTGGCCTCGATGAATCTGATGCGAGTTCCCAGAACCGCTGCAAACCGGGCTACGAGGTCATACTCCAGACCGCCCATTCGACCGTCTGAAGTCTGGAAGAAGGTTGTCGGTGTCGGCCGCGTCACCACGACCAGTTCTTCCATGGGATCCGGCAATGACACGGGCATGACCGGTGGGCCCAGATCGAACGAAGCCGGGGCGGGCAGTGGCCCCGAGGCAGCGAGTCCGAGGAGGAAGGCGGAGACCGTGCAATGCGTCATCAACGAACGAAGAAAACGCTTCCCAGGGCCTTCCCCAGTGCTAGAATCCGCCCCCTCCGGAGAGGTACCGAAGTGGCCATAACGGCGCTGACTCGAAATCAGATGGTCGGGGAAACCCGGCACGTGGGTTCGAATCCCACCCTCTCCGCCAAATGAAACGGCCCCCTGTGGGCCGTTTTCGTTTGGCGAAGTGGGCGTGTGGACGGACCCACCGGTTCGACCGGAACGCATGCGTTCCGGGACGCCGCGTGCGGCGGTCCCGAGCGCATCGCGAGGGACGTCGGGATCGCCATGAAGCGATCCCGGCGCAATCCCACCCTCTCCGCCAAATGAAACGACCCCCTGTGGGCCGTTTTCGTTTGGCGAAGTGGGCGTGTGGACGGACCCACCGGTTCGACCGGAACGCATGCATTCCGGGACGCCGCGTGCGGCGGTCCCGAGCGCATCGCGAGGGACGTCGGGATCGCCCGCAAGGTTCAACTGCAGCGAGCCCGGCGCAATCCCACCCTCTCCGCCGAACGAAATGCCCCCCCGCGGACCGTTCTTGGTTCTGCCATCCCGTTTCTGCAACGGAATGCCGACGGCAGTCGCGCTCCGGGCGGATTGAGACCCGGGGTTCGGACGTCGATTATTCGTGGGGCGGCGGGATTTCCGTGATCGCATGCGTCTCCGCCTCGAGTCCCTGTCAAGCGGCACAGGCACTTCCGGCAAAAATTCTTTCGGACGGGAAGGATTGACCGGGTCGCGCAGGAGCGTCAACCCCGGCGATCGCTGCAAATGCCTCGTCAAGCTCTGAATGCGGCCCGGGACTTTAGGCGCATCAAGGACCTGCCCGCGTGACTTCAAGTGATCTGAAACGAGTGCCCGGTACCATCGGAACACGGGCGCCAGCCCCCCCCTCCCGATATAATCCCGCGATTGACCCGCCGCCGACTCCCCATCCCGATCCATGCTCGAAGCGCGTGAACTGGCCTGCATGAAGGGCCCCCGCTGGCTGCTCCGCGATGTCGCGTTCTGCGTCGACCCGGGCGAGGTCCTCTGGATCGAAGGCCGCAACGGCAGTGGCAAGACGACGCTGCTGCGCATGCTCTGCGGCCTGACCCCCCCAGACGAGGGCGTGATCCGCTGGGACGGTCAGCCCATCCGGGACGCTGGCGAGACGTACCGGCGCGAACTGCTCTACCTCGGCCACGCCAATGCCCTCAAGGACGATCTCACCATCGAGGAGAACCTGCGCTTCGCCATGCAACTGGCCGGCCGCGCCACGCTTTCGGACGAGTTCGACGCTGTACTCGCGCAGTGCGGTCTCGCCGACCGCCGCGAACTGCCGGTACGCGTCCTCTCGCAGGGGCAGCGTCGACGGGTGGCACTCTCGCGGCTCTGGTTCGCGGATGCGCCGAAGCTCTGGATTCTCGACGAACCGTTCGCCGCACTCGACGCCGAGTCCGTTCAGCGGCTTTCCGACAGGCTGGGCAGGCACCTCGAAGCCGGGGGCCTGGCCGTTCTGACCACGCACCAGGAAGTGCCACTGCCCGCAGGCCGCGTGCGACGCCTGCGCCTCGACGCTTGACGATGACTGACGCACTGCGGTCCGTATTTCTTCGGGACGTCCTGCAGGCATGGCGGCGTCGCGCCGACTGGCTCACCACGTTCTTCTTCTTCATCATCGTGGTCAGCCTGTTTCCGCTGGGGGTGGGCCCGGAACCAAGCATCCTCCGGGTCATCGCCCCCGGAATTCTCTGGGTGGCGGCGCTTCTCGCCTCGATGCTCGCCTTGCCTCGCGTGTTCGCTTCCGACTACGCCGATGGCACCCTCGAACAGCTCACCCTCGCGCCCCAGCCGCTGTCGCTGCTCGTCCTTTCGAAGATCCTCGCGCATTGGCTTCTCACGGGGCTTCCGCTCGTGGTGATGGGACCGGTGCTCGGTCTGCAGTTCGGCATGCCCCCGGACATGTTGCCGGTGCTCTTCTATTCCCTGCTGCTCGGCACGCCCTGCTTGTCCCTCATCGGGGCGATCGGGGCAGGGCTGACGCTGGGCGTCCGCGGGAGCGGGGTGGTGGCGCTCCTCGTCCTGCCGCTGTATATCCCGGTACTGATCTTCGGGGCCGGAGCAGTCGAAGCCGTCGGCGTGGGAACCGCACCGGGTGGGCACCTGTCACTGCTCGGGGCCGTCCTGATGATCTCGCTGGTCGTGTCACCGCTCGCATCCGCGGCCGCGGTGCGCGTGGCCCTCGAATAACAAGCGTGTCCGGAGTGCTCGTGTCCTTCAACTGGTTCCGCTTTTCGTCTCCGCAGACGTTCTATCCACTCGCCGGGCGCCTGGCTCCGTTCTTCTGGATAGCGAGTGTCGCGCTGACCGTCGCCGGGCTCTACATCGGGTTCTTCGTTGCCCCCACCGACTTCCAGCAGGGGGACTCCTATCGGATCATCTTCATCCATGTGCCGGCGGCTTGGATGTCGATGTTCATCTACGTCGTCATGGCAGGCTGGGCCGCCATGGGGCTCATATTCAACACGCGGCTCTCTTCGATGATGGCGAATGCGCTGGCGCCCACCGGCGCCCTGATGACGGCCATCGCCCTTTGGACGGGTGCGCTCTGGGGGCGTCCGACGTGGGGCACCTGGTGGGTGTGGGATGCGCGGCTCACGTCGGAACTCATCCTGCTCTTCCTCTACGTCGGATTCATGGCGCTGCACGCGTCCATCGACGACCCGCGTCGCGCAGACAAGGCGGCTGCGATTCTCGCGATCGTCGGCGTCGTCAACGTTCCCATCATCTATTTCTCGGTGAAGTGGTGGAACACCCTTCACCAGGGTTCGTCCGTGAGCCTCACGCGGGCACCCAGCATGGCTTCCACCATGTTGCTGGGCATGCTCGTGATGGTGTTTGCGTTCTGGGCCTACAGCATCGCGACCGCGCTCACGCGGGTGCGCGGCATCATTCTCGAGCGCGAGCGCCACGCGGCGTGGGTCGCGCAACTCGGCACGGAGTAAGCAGACCATGCAGTGGGGCAGCGTCGGCGAGTTCATCGCCATGGGTGGTTACGGCGGGTACGTGTGGGGCGCTTTCGGCGTCACGTTCGTCCTGATGGCTGGCGAGGTGGTCATGGTCGTGAAGGGGCATCGGGATTCCTTGCGTCGGGCACGACTCTTCTCGAAGCGCGGGGACGACCGATGAAGCCTCGTCACAAGCGGTTCGCGCTCGTCGCGGGCGGGGTCGCAGCACTCGGTATCGCCGCGGCATTGATCCTCAATGCCTTCAACAGCAACCTTGTGTTCTTCTACAGTCCGACGCAGGTGGCCGCCCACGAAGCGCCGGCCGGACGCAGCTTCCGGATCGGCGGCATGGTCGAGTCGGGGAGCGTGCAGCGACAGGACGACGGCGTGACGGTGAAGTTCGTCGTGACCGACACCGCGAAGTCCATCCCGGTGTTGTACGAGGGCATCCTTCCGGATCTGTTCAAGGAAGGAAAAGGCGTCGTCGCCGAGGGCAAACTGGAGGGCGACGGCGTGTTCCGGGCGTCCCAGGTCCTCGCCAAGCACGACGAGAATTACATGCCCCCCGAAGCCGCCAGCGCGGTCGAGAAGGCACAGAAGGCAGAGCAGGAATCCCAGCGCACGCTGGTCCTCGACAAGAGCGCCGGTGGCGGCGCGGAGAACAAGCAATGATCCCCGAGCTCGGACATTTCTCGCTGGTGCTTGCCTTGTGCCTCGCGATCGCGCAAGGCGTGCTGCCGCTCATCGGTGCCGCCCGCGGGGATGCGCGCTGGATGGCGGTGGCCCGGCCCGCTGCGCAGGGGCAGTTCGTGTTCGTGGCACTCGCGTTCGGCTGTCTCGCGTGGTCGTTCGTGCACAGCGATTTCTCGGTCCTCAACGTGGCGACCAATTCGAACACGAGTCTGCCGGTGGAGTACCGATTCGCGGCGACGTGGGGCAGCCACGAGGGATCGCTTCTGCTCTGGGTGTTCATGCTGACCGGCTGGATGACCGCGGTGTCGCTCTTCAGCCGGCACCTCCCGCAGCCGATGATCGCCCGCATCCTCGCGGTGATGGGGCTGGTGAGCGTCGGCTTTCTGCTCTTCATGCTCATCACGTCGAACCCGTTCGAGCGGCTCATCCCGGCCGCCGCCGAGGGGCGCGATCTCAACCCGCTCCTGCAGGACCCCGGGATGGTCATCCATCCGCCGATGCTCTACATGGGCTACGTCGGATTCTCGGTCGCCTTCGCCTTTGCCATCGCTGCGCTTCTGGGGGGGCAACTGGATGCCGCCTGGGCCCGCTGGTCGCGCCCGTGGACGACCGCGGCGTGGATGTTTCTCACCATCGGCATCTGCCTCGGTAGCGCCTGGGCGTATTACGAACTCGGCTGGGGCGGTTGGTGGTTCTGGGATCCGGTCGAGAACGCCTCTTTCATGCCCTGGCTGGTCGGAACGGCCCTCATGCATTCGCTCGCCGTGACCGAGAAGCGGGGCGGGTTCAAGATCTGGACCGTGCTGCTCGCGATCATCGCGTTCAGCATGAGCCTGCTGGGAACATTCCTGGTGCGCTCGGGCGTGCTGACCTCGGTGCACGCCTTTGCCACCGATCCGAAGCGCGGCATCTTCATCCTCGCGTATCTCGTCGTCGTCATCGGCAGTTCCCTCGCACTCTTCGCCTGGCGGGCGCCGCGCGTCGGGCTGGGCGGGAAGTTCGCCCTGGTGTCGCGCGAATCGGCACTGCTCGCCAACAACGTCCTGCTGCTGGTGGCGGCGGCTTCGGTCCTGCTGGGTACGTTGTACCCGCTGTTCCTCGACGCGCTCGACCTCGGCAAGATTTCCGTCGGCCCTCCGTATTTCGAATCCGTCTTCGTGCCCCTCATGACACCCGCGCTGTTCCTCATGGGCGTGGGCACCATTGCCAAGTGGAAGAAGGCGGAGCTGCCGGATCTCGCTCGTCGCCTGCGTTGGGCCGCGATCGTCGCGGGCATCACGGCCATCGCCGTGCCGCTCGCCATGGGGCGCTGGTCTCCGATGCTCGGCCTCGGCATGCTGCTCGCCGGCTGGATCGCGGCATCGATGATCACCGATGTCGTCGATCGCGTCGGACAGCTTGCGGCCGTTCACGGCGTAGGGATCGGCCGTGCGATCCGCGCGCAGCCCCGTGGTTATTGGGGCATGCAGCTCGCGCACCTCGGCGTGGCCGTGTTCGTGGTGGGTGTCGGACTCGTGAAGGGCTTCGAGATCGAGAAGGACCTGAAGATGCGTGCGGGCGACGTCGCAGAAGTGGGCGGCTACGGGTTCCGCCTCGAAGGGTTCCAGCCGGTGGAAGGCCCGAACTACGACGCGACCCGCGGCGTGGTGACGGTGCTCGAGGACGGCAAGGAGCGCCTGAAGCTGTACCCGGAGAAGCGCATCTACGGTTCGCAATCGATGCCCATGACGGAGGCCGACATGCACTCCGGCTTCACACGCGATCTGTACGTGTCCCTCGGCGAAGCCGTCGGTGACGACGCCTGGATCGTGCGCGTGTACGTGAAGCCCTTCATCGACTGGATCTGGGGCGGATGCGCGCTGATGGCACTCGGCGGCTTGTTCGCGATGACCGACCGCCGATACCGCCTTGCGCGCCGCGAGGCCACGCGCGCCACGACGGCGAACCAGATCGCGGCTGCCTGAGACCACGACCATGAATCGTTTTCTGCTGCCACTCGGTGTCTTCGTGCTGCTCGCCGTGTTTCTCGGCATCGGGCTCACGCTGAATCCGCGCGAGGTGCCGTCGCCGCTCATCGACAAGCCCGCGCCCGCGTTCACCCTCCAGGAGCTGCATGCGCCCGGCAAGTCGCTCTCCGCTGAGGACCTCAAGGGTCAGGTCTGGCTGCTGAACGTGTGGGCCTCGTGGTGCGTCTCGTGCCGCGAGGAGCATCCGCTTCTCGTGGAACTCGGCCGGGCGAACGTGGTGCCGATCTACGGCCTCAACTACAAGGACAAGCCCGATGCCGCCATGGCGTGGCTTGGCGAGATGGGCAACCCGTACAAGGCCTCGATCGTCGACGGCGATGGCCGGGTCGGCATCGACTACGGTGTGTACGGCGTGCCGGAGACCTTCGTGATCGATCGCGACGGCATCGTCCGTTACAAGCAGATCGGTCCGGTGACCCCGCAGGCGTTGAAGGAGAAGATTCTGCCGCTGGTTAGGAAGCTCCAGGGATGAGGCGCGTTCTCCTGAGCTGCCTTTGGCTGATCGCCAGCGCTGCGTCCGGCGCGGACACCGACGCAGAACTGGAGCCCCGTCTGAATCGACTCGCAGCCGAGTTGCGATGCCTCGTCTGCCAGAACCAGTCCCTGGCCGATTCCAACGCCGAACTCGCCGTGGACCTGAAGAATCAGGTCCGGGACATGATGCGTGCCGGCAAGTCGGACGACGAGATCAAGACCTACCTGACGGATCGCTACGGCGATTTCGTGTTGTACCGACCGCCGATGCGCACCACCACGTGGCTGCTCTGGGCGGGGCCGTTCGTGTTGCTCGCCGGGGGTGGGTTCGTACTGGTGCGCGTGCTGCGCCGACGCCAGGCGTCGCTGGTGGCGGCGGAAGCGCAGGTCGTCGCGGGTGGCGCGAACCTCGACCGTGCCCGGTCGCTCCTTGCAGAGACTCCGACAGACCGGCGGCGGTAGGGAACCACCGGCATCCCCGGGCGGTTTCCGCCGTGCTACGGGGAGATGCGGGCGATAATCGGAGTCCTATCGCCAACCGCCTTCGCCAACCGCCTCCGCCATGGCCGACTTCGACGACGCACGCACTTTCTGGGATGCCCGCTTCGCGGCACCCGAGTACATCTTCGGTACCGAGCCCAATCACTTTCTCGCCCGTGAGGCCGCCCGCCTCGCAGCCGGCTCCCGCGTGCTCGATATCGCCTGCGGCGAGGGCCGCAATGCCATCTGGCTGGCCGGGCAGGGGCACGAGGTCACCGGATTCGACGTCTCGCCGCTCGCGCTGGAGAAGGCCCGACGCCTCGCCGACGAGAAACAGGTTCAGGTCCGATGGCATCAGGCCGATGTACGAAGCTGGGACTGGGCACCGGCGGCATTCGACGCCGTCGCCTGCATCTTCATCCAGTTCGCATCACCTGCCGAGCGCACGCGCCTCTTCGAAGGTTTCCGGCAGACGCTCCGGCCGGGCGGGTTGGTGCTCCTGCAGGGATACACGCCGAAGCAGCTCGAGTACCGCACCGGTGGTCCGGGTGAACTCTCCCACCTCTATACCGAAGCCATGCTTCGGGAAGCCTTTGACGGCTGGGACATCCTGCTGCTCCGCGAGTACGAAACCGACCTTGCGGAGGGCACGAAGCACGTGGGCCGATCCGCGCTGATCGAACTGGTGGCGCGGCGACCCGTCTGACGGTCGCCGGCGGGATGCTCCTCCGGCCCCATACCTATGCGGACGGGCGGTCCGCGGGATCGGAGGAGTCCACCAGATGGGCAACATCGGCAGTCTGCTGCTGCAAGGAATCGGAACGTTCATCGGCTTCGCGCTGCTCGCGCTGGTGATCGTCTGGTTCATCCAGGACATCACCCAGAAGAAGCACACCATCCTCAGGAACTTCCCGGTGGTGGGCCGGCTGCGCTACCTGTTCGAGCGGCAGGGCGAATACTTCCGGCAGTACTTCTTCGCGAACGATCGCGAGGAGATGCCCTTCAACCGCAGCGTGCGCGGCTGGATCTATCGACTCGCGAAGAATGAAGGCGGCACGATCGGATTCGGGTCCACGAACAACCTCAGCGAGCCCGGCAACATCCTCTTCGTGAACGCGCCGTTTCCAACGCTCGAGGACGATCAGACGCCAACGCCCGCCTGCATCATCGGTGCGGGTTACTGTCGCGAACCCTTCGAAGCCAGGTCCATCGTGAACATCAGCGGCATGAGCTTCGGGGCGATCTCGGCCCCGGCGGTGCGCGCCCTGGCCCGCGGTGCGCGGGAGTCCGGTTGCTGGATGGGCACGGGGGAGGGCGGTCTCTCGCCGTATCACGAGGAAGCCGGATGCGACCTCATCATGCAGATCGGTACGGCGAAGTACGGCGTACGCGATCGGTCAGGAGCGCTCAGCAACGAGCGACTGCGAGACCTGGCCCCGCGCGTGCGCGCCTTCGAGATCAAGCTCTCGCAGGGCGCCAAGCCAGGGAAGGGCGGAGTCCTGCCAGCGGCGAAGGTGAGTGAGGAAATCGCGTCCATCCGCGGCATCGCGCCGCACGTGGATTCCATCAGCCCCAACCGCCATCACGACATCGCCAACGCCGATCAGCTTCTCGACATGATCGGCCGCGTCCGCGACATCACCGGGCGGCCCGTCGGCGTGAAGACGGCCATCGGCGGTTGGGATTTCATGCACCAGCTCTGCGAAGCCATCGTGAGACGGGGACCCGAATGGGCGCCCGACTTCCTCGTGATCGACGGCGGTGAGGGGGGCACGGGCGCGGCGCCGCAGGCGTTGATGGACCACATGGCGCTCCCGATCACGGAGGCGCTGCCGCGGGTGGTCGACGCACTCGTGGAGGCCGGCCTGCGGGAGCGCGTGCGGGTGGTGGCGAGCGGCAAGCTCGTGACCTCGGCAAAGGCGACCTGGGCGCTGTGTGCCGGCGCGGACTTCGTGAACACGGCGCGGGGCTACATGTTCGCGCTCGGTTGCATCCAGGCGCTCCGCTGCCACGCGAACACATGTCCGACGGGGATCACCACGCACAACCGCCGGCTCCAGCGCGGCCTCGTCGTCGAGGAGAAGTACCTTCGCGTGGCCAACTTCACGCGGAACATGAACCGAGAGATCGACATGATCGCGCACGCCTGCGGTCTGCGGCATGCCCGGGAGTTCCGTCGTGAACACGTGCGGATCGTGCGTGGCGCCTACGAGAGCGTGGCGCTCTCGACGCTGTTTCCCGACTGCACGCCGGGGATGCGGGGGGCTGGCTGAGGGCGGTCGCGGTATCGCGCCGGGGGCGTGTTCCGGGACTTGTCGCCGTACCCAAGCCTGGGGAGCCTCTGCAGCCGATCGCGCGGCGACCGGAAGAAGTGCTTCCAGTGGCCCTTGGCTAGGCAGCTCCGGCCACGTCGACGATCGCCCGGATCCGCTCCCGGCCAGGAATGACCTCCAGACTGTTGTCCCGGGCGAAGCCCATCAAGAAATCGAAGCCTTCCGGATCGATCTCCCTCAGCACCGCCTCGACCACGACCCCGCTTCTGCCCTGACGACTCACGGGACGCGCGTGCTGCGAGTAGCTGAGCCGGCCATCTTCGTACCGGGCGAGGGCGCCACAGAGACGCTCGGGCCAGTCGCTCGGGCGGAACGGGCGACCGTCCGCGGTGACGCCGAGGATCAGCCATTCTTCCGGTTCTGGGGTCATCGACTCGCCTCATGGGGGATCCCTCCCTTTCGGACCGATGTCGCGCTTCTGAAGGTGGCTCTCGCCGTCGCAGCGCGCGTCGGGACTCTGCCCCCAGCCGTCGTGGACGTCCTGGGGCATGCGTCTCAGGGGGGCGTGAGAACGTCACGGCGATCTGGCATGCTCCGCCCTCGCTCCTGCCGGGAATCTTTCCGGGCAGATCGATCCCGGAGACCTCTCGCATGCGCCTCATCCGATCCATCCTGTTCTCTCTCGTCGCGATGCTCGTTCTGTCGAGCGTCGCCGCGGCGCAGAACGCTCCCACCGCACCGCGCGTCATCTACGCCGTCGTCTTCGGCGTGCTGTTCGACGAGGCCGGTGAAGTCCGCCAGCTTCGGCTCATCAAGGTCGTGGAACCACGCAAGGGCAACGCCGATGCAGAGGGCGTCACGGTTCCCGAGGTCTTCGTCGAGTCGGTCCGGAAGCTCCTCGCCACGCCGCGGTACCGCCCGAAGCCCGGCATCGTGAAGCCCGACGAGATCTTCACGTACTTCTTCTACGACCCCGATCAGCCCACCCGCGCAGATTTCGATCCCCGTCCGCAGCGTCGGTAATGCGTCACCCGGGCGCGAGCCCAGAATCGAGACACCCATGACCAGCAAGCTCTTCGAGTCCCTCCAGATCGGCCCCGTGACGGTCCCGAACCGGATTGCCGTGGCCCCCATGTGCCAGTACAGCGCTCACGATGGCTGCGCCGACCCCGACTGGCACGGACAGCATCTGATGAACCTGGCGATGACCGGGGCCGGGCTCGTCGTGATCGAAGCCACGGCGGTGGAGCGGCTCGGCCGCATCACCCATGGCTGCCTGGGGCTGTGGGACGACGCCACCGAAGCCTCCGTGGCCCGGATGCTCGCGGCGGGTCGACGGTTCGCGCACCCGGGCACACGATTCGGCATCCAGCTCGGGCACGCCGGACGGAAAGCTTCGGCACAGCGGACGTGGGAGGGCGGGCGTGCACTGTCGGCCGATGCCGATCCCTGGACGACGGTCTCGGCGTCTGCACTGCCGTTCGATGCCCATTGGCACACGCCCGCTGCACTCGACGACGCCGGCATCGCGCGGGTCAAGTCAGCGTTCGTGGATGCGTCCGTCAGAGCGGTGAGACTGGGTCTCGACGTCATCGAACTGCATGCCGCGCATGGTTACCTGCTGCACCAGTTCACATCGGCCCTCGCGAATCGCCGCACCGACGGGTACGGTGGCAGCATCGACAACCGCCTCCGGTTGCCGCTCGAAATCATGGAGGCGGTCCGTGCAGCCGTGCCGGCGCACGTGGCGGTCGGCGCGCGCATCACCGGTACCGACTGGCATCCGGATGGCATCACGATCGAGGAGGCGGTGGTGTTCGCCCGCGAACTGAAGGCGCTGGGTGCCGACTACGTCTGCGTCACCAGCGGCGGTATCGTTCCCGGCATCTCCATCCCGGTGGCGGAGGGCTATCAGGTGCCGCTTGCAGAGCGGATCCGACGCGAGACCGGGATCACGACACGGGCCGTGGGCCTCATCGTGGACCCGGTCCATGCCGATCTCGTGGTGTCCAGTGGCCGCGCCGATCAGGTGGCCCTCGCCCGGGCCTTCATCGACAACCCGCGCTGGGTATGGCACGCGGCGCAGAAACTCGATGCCGCCGTCAGCTATCCCGCCCCGTACGACCGGATCCGGCCGGGCAGCTGGCCCGGTGCCGCCCTCGCGCGGCCGAAGTAGCGTCGAGGCGAGGTCCGGCTTGGGTGGCTCACCCCATGAGCCATCGACGGGTGCAATCTGCCCCCATGGACCTCCTGCCCCCCATCTGCTGCTCCTGCCGCCACGGCCTCGTGATTCCCGCGCTCGTCGCGGAATCCCGTCAGGCGGTGTTCTGGTGTCGACGCAACATCGGCTCGCCGCCTGCACGCGACGCGTGTCCGGCCTTCGAGCGGGAGCCCACTCGCGAGGAGGAACGCACGCGACCGCGGGGATGAGGCCGCTTGGGGGGGCGCGGATGCGGCTGCTTGGCAACGCGCAACTCCACCTCCGGTCCCGATCCGACATCGCCATCGCGCCTGCCCATCGGCGACAATGCGCGACCAGTCGATTCCGCAAGAGTCTCCCATGTCGCAGAGCGTGATCGCCGGCCCGATACCCAGAGAGACGGGCCCTGCAGCGACGAACCCCGTG
Source organism: Betaproteobacteria bacterium Ga0077532 (assembly GCA_001464895.1). Lineage (GTDB taxonomy): Bacteria > Pseudomonadota > Gammaproteobacteria > Burkholderiales. The sequence continues at coordinate 21,787 of LNEE01000003.1, read as the reverse complement.
TCCGACATCCCGATCCGTGCGTCGCGCACCCGCGAGTTCCGCCCCTACCCGTTTCGCGCGGCGGTGCATGCGGCGGTGATTCCGCCGCTTCGCGATGGTGTGGAGATGTCCCGTCATCCGGTGGTCGTCGTCGGGGGCGGGCCCGTCGGCCTCACGACCGCCCTCGGGCTCGCGCGTCACGATGTCCCGGTGGTGCTGATCGAGGCGGACGATGGCGTCTGCGCGGGCAGCCGCGCGATCTGCATTTCACGCCGCAGTCTCGAGATCTTCGACCGCCTCGGCGCAGCGGCCGGGTTTCTCGACATCGGGCTCCCCTGGACGGGCGGGCGAAGTTTCTATCGCGACACCGAGGTGCTGCATTTCCGGATGCCCCACGACGAGCTGCAGAAGCACCCGCCGATGGTGAATCTGGCCCAGTACCACATCGAGCAGATTCTCCTGGAGGCGGCCGAAGGGGACGCAGGGCGCATCGACATCCGCTGGCAGACGCGCGTCACGTCGATCGAGGCGCGTGCCGACGGTGCGATGCTGACGCTCTCGACTCCGGATGGCGCGTACCGCATGCACGCGGACTGGGTCGTTGCAGCGGACGGGGGGCGCAGCTTCGTGCGCGAGTCTCTCGGGCTTCCGCTGCGCGGGACCTCCTACCAGGGGCGCTACGTGATCGTCGACATCCTGCTCGACAGTGACCGGCCCACCGAGCGTCTCGCCTACTTCGACCCCCCGTGCAATCCCGGTTCCACCGTGCTCGTGCACAAGCAGCCCCACGGGGTGTGGCGCATCGACTACCAGTTGCGCGAGGACGAGGACTCCGAAGCGGCGGTGCAGCCGGGGAACGTCATTCCGCGCGTCGAGAGCCTGCTCGACATGATGGGCGAGCGGGCGGACTGGTCACCGGTGTGGATCTCCCTCTACCGCGCCAACGCGCTCACGCTCGACCGCTACCGCCACGGGCGCGTGCTGTTCGCCGGGGACGCCGCCCACCTGATGCCGATCTTCGGTGTGCGCGGTGCGAACTCGGGCATCGACGACGCCGACAACCTCGCCTGGAAACTGGCGTATGTCGTCCGCGGTCTGGCCGGCGAAGCACTGCTGGAGACCTATTCCGATGAGCGGGTCGCCGCGGCCCGCGAGAATCTCGAACACGGGGCGAAGAGCACCGAGTTCATGGCGCCGCCATCCTTCGCATTCGATCTGATGCGTACGGCCGTGCTGGGACTCGCCGCGCGGCATCCGGCGGTGCGGGCGCTCATCAATCCGCGGCAGACCTCGGCCATCACCTACACCCGGTCGCCGCTCAACACGCCCGATATCGTCGATGCGTTCGATGCGGGCCCCGTCCCTGGTGCGGTGTTGCCGGCATGTCCCGTGACGCTGCCTGCGACGCCAGATGATGCGGGCGCATCCCGGATCGGCCACGTCACGGACCTCCTCGGTATGGGGTTCACCGCCCTCTGGTTCGTCGACGACGCGGAGCCTCGAACGAGCTTCGACGCCGTCCTCGCTTCGATGCGCGCGCGCGGGGTCCCGTTCGTCGAGGTGCCCATCCGGCGTCGGGCGCCATCTTCCGACGGATGGTTCGGCGCCATCGATCACACCGGTCGTCTCTTTCCGATGTTCGGTGCGCGCCCGGGCACCGTCTATCTCGTCAGACCGGATGGGCATGTGCTGGCGCGGTGGCAGCGTCCCGACGTCGGATCGATCCAGCGTGCGCTGGATCGAGTGCTCGCACCCGGGAACCGCTGGGGAGCGCTTTCGTGACCGCCAGTGAACTCGACGCCGTCTACACGCGTCTGTGCCAGGCGATGACGACGCTGGGCGAACCCGCGGCAACCCTCTTCCTCGCGCGCTTTGCGCTTCTCGCCATTACGCACATCGACGACAGCAGTGCGGTGACACGGTTGATCGACGACGCTGCAGAGGCATTCGAACCCACCCCGGGCGACTGAAGCCGATCGTCGTCGGAGCGGGACCGCACAGACCGGAAGCATCGCTCGGAACACTCTTCCCCCGTCGAATGCAAGCAAGGAGCGTCCGGGTGCGGAGCCTCGTGTCGTTGGTGTTTCCATGGCTCCTGGCGCTGCTCAACGGTGCTGCTGGCGCGGCGCCACCCGATCCGCTCATCGGGCTCGTCAGCTCGGAAGGGCGTGCGAGCGTGGGCTTCCTCGTGCGCGTGGAGCAGTCGCCCTATCGCGGGGCGCACGCGCGGCTCGACCTCATGCCGCTCTACGTCTTCGAGAGCGAGTACGCGTACATCTACTCGTACCGGGCGGGTCTGAAGTTCGCGGTGTCCGACGAGCGCTATCTGGATCTCTTCCTCTCGCAGCGCTTCGAGGGCACGCCCTTGGAATCCATCCCGACGTCCCTGGCGGGTATGGCCATGCGCGAGCAGGGCGTCGACGCCGGTCTGGCGTTGCGGCAACGCCATGGGACCATCGAGGCGTTCGGGGAAGCGCGGGTCGATGTCTCCGGGCTCTCCGATGGCACCGAACTGCGGATGGGCCTCCGTCAGCACGCCGATGGCGAGCGGCTGTCTCTGATGCCATACGCCGTGGTGTCGTTCCGCAGTACGGCTCTGAACAACTACTACTACGGCGTGCGTCCGAATGAGGTTCGCCCCGGCCGACCGGGGTACCAGCCGGGTGGCGGGGTCGATCTGACGGTGGGTCTGGACCTGCGCTATCGCCTGAGCCCGGGCTGGCAGCTCCTGGGAGGGCTTGGTCTGACCCAACTTTCCGGCGAGATCCGTGACAGCCCCATCGTGAGCCAACGTGCGCTGCTGTCCGGCTATGTCGGTGCCGCCTACGACTTCGGGACGACGGTGCAAGGCTGGTCGGCCCGCGAATCCATGATCGTGCGGCTGCTTTACGGCCGCTCCACCGATTGCAATCTCATCACCACGATGTCGCTGCGTTGCGCCTCGACGGCCACGGAGGACCGCACGAGCATCGCCGGTGTCCAGATCGGCCGGCCCTTTCTCGAGAACGTGAACGGATGGCCGCTCGACTTCGTCGGCTTCTTCGGCGTGCTGCGGCACCAGGAGAACGGCCTGCAGGACGACGGTTGGAGCGTGCAGGGCTACATGAAGGCCCAGTACCACGGATTCCCCTGGAGCGACTACGTCCGCACCCGCGTCGGATTCGGCGCCGGACTTTCCCTCGCAGTCCAGGTCCCCTACGTGGAGGTCCGCGATCAGGCACGACGCGATCGTGGCACCTCGCGGCTCCTCAACTACCTCGAACCCACTGTCGACGTGAATGTCGGCGACATCGTGCGTGCGAAATCGCTCACCGACACGTATGCCGGTGTCGGTGTATCGCATCGTTCGGGGATCTTCGGGCAGTCACGGGCGCTGGGGAACGTGAACGGCGGATCGAACTTCATCTACCTGTACGTCGAGTCGCTCGTGTCGTTCTGACGGCGGCCGGACGGCAGAGCGCACGCGCCCAAAGGTGCACTTCCGTTGTGCGCAGGCTCCCTGCGCGCCCGTGCGAAGTGCGACGTGCAGGCGATCGCTCGCAGCAACCTCCCATGAATTCAGCTGGTTGGAGAATCCGCCTCGTGGCACTGCGCTTGCGCTTGTGGGCCGGTGCCTCGGAGCAGTCCGCACGGGCCGGGATTGCATGCACGCAGGCGGGGCTTTCGACAGCAGTCACGAGTTGCCAGCAGCGGGAATCGACTTCGAGGCGGCATGGGCGGGAATCCGAGCAGCCCGTTGGCGGGGGCCTGCGCGTCGATACCCTGGGCCCGGTGGCATGCGTCATCTCCCAGCGACCTTTTCCGATCCGCTCCACCCAACTGGACCCGACAGGACCCACCCCACATGACAGCGCGTATCGAAGACAGCACGAACCCCAAGGTGAAGGAACTGGCGGCAGCGGGCGTGAAATACGTCCTCGCGAGCTTCGTCGACCTCCACGGGAACAGTAAGGCGAAGGCCGTGCCGCTCACGCACTTCGACCAGATGCTGAAGGGGTCGGAACTCTTCACCGGTGCGGCGCTCGAGGGCGTGCCGCAGGAGGTCAACGACGAGGAGGTCTCCGCCCACCCCGATATCGACGCCCTTGCGATCTGCCCATGGAATCCCGAGCTGGCCTGGGCGCCAAGCGACCTCTACCTCGGCGGAAAACCGTTCGACGCCTGCGCACGCGGGATCCTCAAGAAGGTGCAGGCCGAGGCGGAGGCCATGGGACTCCGGATGATGCTGGGCATCGAGCCGGAGTTCTTCATCCTGAAGAAGGACGAGGGCGGGAAGATCGTTCCGGTGAGCGAGCGCGACATCCTCGAGAAGCCCTGCTACGACGTGAAGGGTCTGCTCGACAGCTACTCGTTCGTCGACGAGGTCGTGACGGCGATGAACACGCTCGGCTGGGACGTCTATTCGTTCGACCACGAGGACGCCAACGGGCAGTTCGAGATCGACTTCATGTATGCCGACGCCGTCACCATGGCCGACCGCATCACCTTCCTGCGGTTGATGATCGGCGAGCTTGCGCGAAAGCGCGGCTGGATGGCGAGCTTCATGCCGAAGCCGTTCCGCAACCGGACCGGCAGCGGCGCCCACTTCAACATGTCGCTCGCCGACGTGAAGACCGGCGCCAACCTCTTCGAGACGGAGACCGACCCGCGGGGGTGCGGCATCTCGAAGCTGGGTTACCAATTCGTCGCTGGCATCCTGCGTCACGCGCCGGCCATCTGTTCGGTGATCGCACCGACGGTCAACAGCTACAAGCGCCTCGTCCGCCGTGGATCGATGTCGGGCTTCACGTGGGCGCCGGTGTTCGTCTGCTACGGCAACAACAACCGCACGAACATGCTGCGCATCCCGTTGGCGGGTGGACGCGTGGAGTGCCGCGCTGCCGACATCTCGTGCAATGTCTATCTCGGTGCGGCGCTCATGCTGGCGGCTGGGCTCGAAGGCATCCGCGAGGGACTCGACCCCGGCGAGCCGCACGCCGAGAACATGTACCTCTACAGCGATGCCGAGCTGGCGGAGAAGGGAATCCAGTATCTGCCGCGCACGCTCGGCGACGCCATCGACGCGTTCGAGGCAGACCCGCTGTCGGAGGCCGTCTTCGGCTCGCGCATGTTCGCGGCCTACCGCGACTTCAAGCGCAACGAGTGGCACTCGTACCAGAGCCACGTGACGGACTGGGAACTCGATCGGTATCTGACGCACTTCTGATGCGCCAGGACTCACCCGCATCGCAACACCCGAGCAGGAGGCAGGCATGGACACCGTAGTTGCTGATCCGAGATCCGTCGAAGGGATCGATGCGCTGCTGCGCGAAGTGGCCCGTATCGGGGCCCTTCCGCTGGGCCGCGCCGAGACATTGCCGCCCGGTGCGTACACGAGCGAGGCGTTCTTCCAGCAGGAGGTGGCGGGGGCCTTCCGGCCGGGCTGGATGTGTGTCGCGCACATCTCCCAGCTTCCAGCGCGCGGTGATTTCCGGTCGGTCGACTGGCTGGGTGAGCTGATGGTGATCGTCAACGACGGTCAGCGCATCCGCGCGCTCTCGCGCGTCTGTCGGCATCGATGGGCACCGGTGTGCACGGGCCACGGCAATGCCGCCGCGTTCGTGTGCCCGTTCCACAAGTGGTCGTACGCGCTGGATGGGCGGTTGATCGGCGCCCCGCTGATGGAAGAGGCCATCGACTTCGATCGCGATACCTGCGCCCTGCCGGAGTACCGCTCCGAGGTGGTCGACGGCTTCGTGTTCGTGAACCTCGACGGCAACGCGCCGCCGCTCGCACCGGCCATCGCCGAGATGTCGGCCGCGCTCGCGAACTATCAGCTCGATCGGTTGGTCGTGGGGTCCGTGCTGGAGTACGACTGCCGTTTCAACTGGAAGATCATGGTGGAGACGTTCATGGAGTGCTACCACCACATCGGTCCGCACGCCGACACGTTCGAACCCGATTTCCCCGCGAAGCTGAGCTACGTGGAGGACTCGCGGGAGGCCTGGACCCGCGGCTTCGGCGTCGGCCGCCCGGAGTCCGTGCCCGACGCCTTCGACGTGGGCCTCCCGCGATTCCCGCTCGTGAACCAGCAGGAATGCGAAGCCTTCGGACTGTATCTGGTCTACCCGTTCCACCTGCTCGCGACGTTTCCCGATCGCGTGGTGTGGTTCCATGTGGAGCCGATCGCGGTGGACCGCACGCGGCTGCGTTCGTATCAGATGCTCCAGCCCGAGACGAAGCAGCTGCCCGACTTCGCGAAGATCATGGCGATCCAGGACAAGACGTTCGACGTGATCAACCTCGAGGACATCGACGTCAACGTGATGCAGCAGATCGGCGCGAAGTCGAGAATGACGAAGTCGGGGCGCCTCAGCCATCTCGAGAAGGCGATCTGGCAGCTCAACCAGTTCGTCGCACGCGCGGTGGCAACCCGGTGAGCACCCCGGGGACGCGGATCCCGCTCGACGGGCGACGCATTCTCGTCACCGGCGCGAGCCGGGGCATCGGACGCGCGCTCGCCATCGGGCTTGCCGCGTCGGGTGCCCGCGTCGCCATCGCAGCGCGCGACATGGCCGCACTCGCGGAGACGGCCGGGCTCGCAAATGCACCGATGCCGATGGTGCAGATGGACATGCTCGACGTGGCCTCCGTGCAGCGCGCCGTCGAGAGCGCAGCCGACCAGCTCGGCGGTCTCGATGTCCTCGTCAACAACGCCGGTGTCGAGCAGGTTTGCCCCTCGGCCGACGTGACCGAGGCCCTCTGGGATCGCATCGTCGACACGAACCTGAAGGGTCCGTTCTTCGCGGCGCAGGCCGCGGCCCGCGTCATGGCGGGGCAGGGCGGCGCGATCGTCAACAACTGCTCCCTCGCATCGACCGTGGGCATCGCCACCGCCGTGCCGTACACGTCGAGCAAGCACGGTCTCCTCGGACTCACGCGCGGGCTCGCCACCGAATGGGCGGCGCTCGGCATCCGTGTGAACGCCATCGGTCCGGGGTACTTCCGCACGGCCATGACCGAGGTCTTCTACGAGAATCCGGACTGGCAGCGCGCGATGCTGCCGCGCATCCCGGCCGGCCGCTTCGGCGAACTGGATGATCTGCTCGGCGCGGTGGCCTTCCTGTCGAGCGACGCCGCCGCCTACGTGACCGGGCAGATTCTGTACGTGGACGGCGGTTACACGAGTGCGCTTTAGGTGGGCGGGAGCGAACGAATGAACTGCCGTTTCGTATTCGGTGACGGCGAAGCGTTCGAGGTCCCTGCCATGCCGGGCGAGACGCTGCTCGGGGCTGCGGAGCGGGCCGGCGGCGCACCGCTGGCGGACTGTCGCGAGGGCACGTGCCAGTCGTGCCGAGGCCGCGTGAACCGTGGCGCTGTCGCCTACGCTGCCCGCCACGACCGCCTTCTGAGCCTCGCACCGCTCGCCCCTGACGAGGTGCTTTGCTGCATCGCCGAGCCCGGGGCGGACGAGGTCGAGATCGCCTTCGACTACCCGAGAGCGGCGGTGCGGCCGGTGCGCAAGATGGTGCTCGAGGTCCTGGAGATCGTTCCCGTCGCCGGCCGCGTCGTCGTGCTGCGTGGCGCCATCCGCGGACGCTTCAAGCTCGCTTTCACGCCGGGCCAGTACCTCGAGGTCGCGATCCCCGGGACCGACAGCCGCCGGAGCTATTCGCTCGCGAACGCCGCGTCCACGCCGGGCGAGGTGGAACTGCACATACGTCTCGTGCCCGGCGGCGTGATGAGCGACTACGTGGCGCATCGCGCGAAGGCCGGTGATCTCGTCGACGTGCGCGGACCGCTCGGCGCATTCCACCTCCGACGGCAGCCTGCGCACCGGATCTTCGTGACCGGCGGCACTGGCCTCGCCCCGATCATGTCGATGCTGCGGGAACTCGTGGCGCAGGGCGACACGGCAGGCCCCGTGACGCTCTTCCATGGCGTGACGACCCGCGAGGATCTCTACGGGCTCGACGAACTCCGGACGTTGCTGTCGCGTTTTTCGGATCGCGCGCTGCACCTGGCGATGCAGGACGCCGATGCCGCATGGACCGAGACGCAGGGCAGGGTCACCGATCTTCCGCTGGACCGCGTGTTGCGAAGCGCGCGGTCCGACGCCACCGATGTCTACGTGTGCGGACCGCCGGGGATGATCCACGCTGTGCGGAGCACGGCTGCAGCGATCGGTCTGCGCGCGGAACGCGTCTACTCGGAAGCGTTCGTCGCAGCGGGCGCCACCGGGGCTTGATGTTCGCGTGGTGGTGTCAGGACTTCCAGCGCCAGCCGATCACCTCGGGGAGATCGTCTCCGAACTCTGCAATGTGCGCCTTGTGGCGCGCCATCGTGGCCCAGTACCTATCGGTCTCGGCTTCGACGAGGTGGGCGAGCCGGGGAATCCGCACGATCGCGTCGAGGGCCAGGCGATAGCGGTCGAGATCGTTCAGCACCACCATGTCGAACGGCGTGGTCGTCGTGCCTTCCTCCTTGTAGCCGCGGACATGGATGTTCGGGTGGTTGCGGCGCCGGTAGGTCAGCTTGTGGACCATGGAGGCGTAGCCGTGGAACGCGAAGATCACCGGCCGGTCGGTGGTGAACATTGCATCGAAAGCGCGATCGTCCATGCCGTGCGGGTGTTCCGACGCGGGCTGGAGCGCCATCAGGTCCACCACGTTGACCACACGCACCCGGATGTCCGGCACGTACTCGCGGAGCAGCGTGACCGCCGCCAGCGTCTCGAGGGTCGGGACATCGCCGGCGCACGCCATCACCACGTCGGGAGCATCGCCGGCGTCGCTCGCCCAAGTCCAGATGCCAGCGCCAGCCGCGCAATGCCGCACGGCGGCGTTCATGTCGAGCCATTGCCATGAGGGCTGCTTGCCCGCCACGATCACATTGATGCGGTGTCGGCTGCGCAGGCAGTGATCCGCCACCACGAGCAGGGTGTTCGCGTCCGGGGGCAGGTAGATGCGGACAACCTCAGGCTTCTTGCTGGCGACGTGGTCGATGAAGCCGGGGTCCTGGTGCGACAGGCCGTTGTGATCCTGGCGCCAGGTGTGCGAGGTCAACAGGAAGTTGAGCGACGCGATCGGTTCGCGCCACGGGATGCCGCGGGTGACGCTCAACCATTTCGCGTGCTGGCTTACCATCGAATCGACGATGTGGATGAACGCCTCGTAGCACGAGAAGAGCCCGTGCCGACCGGTCAGGAGATAGCCCTCCAGCCATCCTTCGCAGAGATGCTCGCTCAGCACCTCCATCACGCGGCCGTCGGGCGATAGGTTCTCGTCCACGGCCTCGATGTCGGCCATCCAGGTCTTGCCGGTCACTTCGTACACGGCGTCGAGACGATTCGAGGCCGTCTCGTCGGGGCCGAACAGGCGGAAGTTCGCCGCGCTCGCATTCGCCTGCATCACGTCGCGCAGGAACCCGCCGAGCACTCGCGTGGCCTCGGCCTCGATCCGACCGGGGCCGGTCATGGCGACGGCGTGACCATGGAAGTCGGGCATCGAAAGCGGCTGGAGCAATGTGCCCCCATTCGCGTGCGGGCTGGCCCCCATGCGACGTTGCCCGGTCGGCGCAAGGGCCGCCAGGGCATCGTTGAAGCGGCCGTGGGCGTCGAACAGTTCGCGCGGGCGATAGCTGTGCATCCAGGTCTCGAGCTGACGCACGTGCTCCTCGGAGTCGAAGCGCGCGATCGGCACCTGGTGGGAGCGCCAAGAGCCTTCCACCGGCTTCCCGTCGACGAACTTCGGACCCGTCCACCCCTTGGGGGTGCGGAACACGATCATGGGCCAGAGGGGCCGTTCGACACGCCGGGACGATCCCTGCGCGCGGGCCGCACTCTGTATCCGACGGATCCGGACTGTGATGGTGTCCAGCGTTTCTGCCAGCTTGCGATGCATCAGCTCCGGGTTGTCACCCTCGACGAAGTGCGGCTCGTAGCCGTACCCGTGCATCAGCGCCGCGAGTTCGCCGTGGCCGATGCGGGCGAGGACAGCCGGGTTCGCGATCTTGAATCCGTTGAGATGCAGGATCGGCAGAACAGCACCGTCGCGCGCAGGATTCAGGAACTTGTTGGAGTGCCAGCTCGTGGCGAGTGCACCGGTCTCGGCTTCGCCGTCTCCGACCACGCAAGCCACGATCAGATCCGGATTGTCGAAAGCGGCACCGAAGGCATGGGCCAGCGAATAGCCCAGTTCGCCGCCTTCGTGGATCGACCCGGGTGTCTCGGGAGCTACGTGGCTCGGGATGCCGCCGGGCCAGGAGAACTGCCGGAACAGCCGCCGCAGACCGCTGCTGTTGCGTTCGATGGCGGGATAGCGTTCGGTGTACGTGCCCTCGAGGTACGAGTTCGCGACGATGCCCGGACCGCCGTGTCCCGGACCGACGACCAGCATCATGTCGAGGTCGTGAGCGCGGATCGCGCGGTTGAGATGCACGTAGAGGAAGTTGAGTCCCGGCGTGGTACCCCAGTGACCGAGCAGCCGCGTCTTGATGTGCGCGCGCTCGAGCGGCACTTCGAGCAGCGGGTTGTCCTGCAGGTAGATCTGTCCGACGGACAGGTAGTTGGCCGCACGCCAATACGCATCCATGCCTTGCAGGAGTTCGGGGGGCAGTGTGTCGCGGAGTGCCTTCATGCGGTGGGTACCTCGACGTGACCACCGAAGCCATGGCGCATGGCGGAGAGAATGCGGTGGGAGAACTCCGCATTCCCACGGGAAGCGAACCGGTCGAAAAGCGCGGCACTGAGAACGGGAACGGGAACACCCGCCTCGATGGCCGCTTCGATGGTCCAACGACCTTCGCCGGAATCGGACACGCGTTCGCTGAAGGTTTCGAGAATGGGGTCCCGCAGAAGTTCCGCCGCGGTGAGGTCCAGAAGCCACGAGCCCACGACGCTGCCGCGACGCCAGACCTCGGTGATCTGCACCAGGTCGAGATCGTATCGGTGGAAATCGGGTCGGCGCCCACCCGCGATCACAGCATCCGACGCCTCGCCCTCGCGCCCCACGTTCGCGTTGCGCAGGATGTTGAGCCCCTCCCCGTACGCCGCCATCAGGCCGTACTCGATACCGTTGTGGACCATCTTCACGAAGTGTCCGGCACCGTGCGGACCACAATGGAGAAAGCCTTCCTCGACGGTGCCGACGCCGCCATGCCGTCCGGGTGTCCGTGGCGCCGCTGCCACGCCCGGGGCGAGAGCCATGAAGATCGGTCGCAATCGCTCGAAGCACCGGACCTCGCCACCGACCATGAGGCAGAACCCGCGCTCGAAACCGGCGATGCCGCCACTCGTGCCGACGTCGACGTGGTCGACCCCATGCAGTTGGAGCCCGGCGCCGCGCCGGATGTCGTCGCGATAGTGGGAGTTGCCACCGTCGATGATGGTGTCGCCGATCTCCAGCAGAGGCAGCAGGTCCCGGATGACGGCGTCGACCCCGCCCGCCGGGAGCATGAGCCACAGGATGCGGGGTGCCGCCAGCCCGGCCACGAGGGCTTCGAACGTTGCAGCGCCGGTGGCGCCCCGATCGACGAGGGCGGCGATGGCTTCCGGATGCCGGTCATGGACCACGCACTCGTGGCCCGCCTTCAGCAGGCGTCGCACCATGCCTGTCCCCATCTTTCCCAAGCCGATCATGCCGATCTGCATCACGCACCTCCCGGCGCACAGGCCCGGGCAGCACTGGGCGGGAGGAGGGCGATCCCCCGCTGGGGAACATGGCGGGTCGCGGCCATCGGCGGTGTCGGCATGGGGAACTCCGGGATGATGGGGAGATGCCATGCGGAACTGCATGGACGTCGCATGATCGACAGGACGCAGGGGGCAGGTCGGTGCGATGCCGAACACAATCGGGTCGCAGGTCGATCAAGGGAGCGAAGCACGCTGGCCGGCGGCGCGTCGACGCCACCCGGGATGGCGATCAGCCGACTGCGGCGCCGGGGTCCGGGAGCTCGATCACCATCCTCGGGTCGAAAGCCGCCTGCTCACCCTTGTCCTCGTAGCCGAGGGGATTGGCCACGACGCGGCAGCGGAACGGGGCGCCACAGTGCGTCCCCTCGACGATGTAGTCGTGCGCACAATGGAGATGGCCGTGCAGCCAGACGTCGGCGAAGGGCAGCAGTTCGTCGAGCGCGTTGCAGAATCCTGCCGTACCCGGCGTGACGCCGTACCGCGGGTCGTGACTGCGCAGCGTCGGCGCGAAGTGCGTGACGGCCACGGTGATGCCCTCGAACGGCGTCGCGAGCGCGTCGCGCAACCACGCCTGGCTCGCGAGGGACAGCTCGCGCATGTCCTCCGCGAGCAACGGACGACCTTCGCGATAGGTGGTGTTCGTGGTCAGGTAGAAATTCGCCGCCCGGAAGGCCTTCTCGCGCTGGCGCATCTGCCATGTGAGTTGCGTCTCGCCGGTGCCATACCGCGCGAGCACGGCGGGCGACGGGGGATGGCGGGCAATGGCTTCGAAGTCCGCCCAGAGCGTCGCGCCGACGAAACGCACGCCTTCGAGGACGACGACCTGCTGTTCGAGCCACGTGATGCCGAGGCGCTCGCAGGTGGTGCGAAGACGGGCGTGAGTCTCGTCGAAATCCAGATCGTCGTACTCGTGATTGCCCGGAACGTAGAAGACAGTCTTCCAAGGGGCACCGGAGAGTCGGGGCGAGAAGCGCTCGAGACCGAAATCGGCGTCCCGCAGCCGGGAGTCGCGCTGATAGGACCCGATGTCGCCGGCGAGCACGAGCACCTCCGCGCCGGGCGCCGCCTGGGGTGTGAAGTCAGGCGATTGCTCGAGGTGCAGATCCGACAGGAGCTGAAGTTTCATCAAGGCAGGAAGGGTGGAAGGTCGGAACGGAGGATAAGCGGCCGCCAAGGCGGTTCGAAACCTGGCTGCGGTGGGTCAGCCCGTCACGGGCTTGCGCTATTCTCGCGCGAGCCCGCCCGGCGAACGGTGCGGGAACAATCCAACAAAGGGGTCGAGATGAGCACACAGCAGTTGATCTACGAGAGCGCGGTTCCGGTCTCCTCGGGACGCCACGCCGGATGCTTCGTCGAGGTCGGCAACGACTACGCCTTCGCGCGCCACGTGAATTCCCTGCCGCTCATGGCCGTCGAGTTCCCCCCGGCGTCCACCGACTACAGCATCATCTTCGCGGGCAACGACGAGTCCGTCATGCCGGCGGTCATTCTTGGTCTTCGTGCGAAGGAGAACCTGTTCGTCGCGGACGGCCATTCCTGGTCGGCCAAGTATGTGCCCGCCTTCGCCCGTCGGTATCCGTTCGTGTTCTCCGGCAGCGACGACAGCGACACCTTCACGCTTTGCATCGACGAGGCCTTCCAGGGGTTCAACCGGGACAGCCGGGGCGCAGCGCTCTTCGACGCCGAGGGCAAGCCCACCGAGTACGTGCAGAACGTGCTCAAGTTCCTGCAGGAGTATCAGGCGCAGTTTCAGCGCACTCGCCAGTTCTGCCAGAAGTTGAAGGAGCACAATCTTCTCGACCCCATGCAGGCGCAGATCACGACGAAGTCCGGCGAAAAGCTGTCGCTCAGCGGCTTCCTGACCGTCAACCGGGATCGCCTCAAGGCCCTGCCCGATGCCGTGCTGGCGGAACTCGCGAAGACGGACGAACTGGAGTTGATCTATCTGCACCTGCATTCGATGCGCAACTTCGGAGCCCTTCTCGATCGGATGGAGGTGGTGTCCAGCCCGGCCGAGGCCGCCGTGGCATCGACGAGCTGACCCGTTCGACTGGATCGCCCGGGTGGAGGCCGTGCTTCCGCCCGGGGTTTGGCCCCCAGAAGGCGGGCGATTGCGAGGTTGCGGGCGCAGGGGACGCTCGAGCTTGTGCAGGTCTCTCGGGTATGGAGGCTGGCGTGTGCCGCGCGAGGCCCCTCCGTCACGATCGTGCGCCGCATGGCGGAACCCCATGCTGACCCCGGCCTTCGTTTCGACCACTGTCTTCCTGCGGCGACTGTCATGAACCTCTGGCGTCCCACAACTTCGGAGACGCGTCTCCGGAATCTCGACAGCCGCCCCCTCGTGACCGCGATCTTCATCGTCGCGCTGGTGATCGTGCTCGCCGGGATACTCAGATCGAGCTACGACTACAGGGATCCGCGCTTCGTCGTCGGCTTCTTCGGCACGGAGTTGCAGCTGACTGCATTTCTTGCGTTCACGACGGTTTGGCTGCTGCCTGTCGACCGCCTCGGCCTTCGACTACCCCGTCCGGCGAGTTTCTGGCGTGTCGCCCCGCTGGCGACACTCGCGATCGTGATCCTGGGCGCCTGGTGGGCGACGCGCGCGAGCCTACCAGTGGGTGTTGCACCCGATTCAGCGTTCTCCTGGATGGTCCTGCGTTCGACCGTGCTCGTGGGCATCAACGAGGAGTGGATCTTCCGCGGGTTCCTGCTGGCAGCGTTCTATCGGTGGTGGGGACTCCGGCGGGGCGCTGTCGTCGCGTTGCTGTGCTTCGGCACCTTCCACCTGCTCAACCTCGTTGCGGGCGTGCCACTGCAGCTCGGTGTCGTTCAGGTGGTGTCGACGATCCTGATGGGGTCGGTGTTCCTCATGGGCGCCATCGATACCCGTTCCCTTCTCTGGCCGATGGTGGTGCATGCGTTGTACGACTTCGCCGTGGTCGACATGGGTTCTCTTGCGGCGGCTGGTGCGAGCCCGGTGCCGACGTTGGTCGCGGTGAGCGTTGGCGGCGTGCTCGGCTTGATCAGCCTCGTTCGCGTCGCGCGGCTGCAGGGTGATGCACCGTACGTCGACTGAACCACGAAACATCGCCACTCGTGAGGCGTTGCCCGGCCCTGTTGTCTGGTCTGTGAGCCGATGGCGTGTTCGAGCCACGGCCTCGGGAGCGGTGCCCGGGATTCCCCCGCCGCCACAACGTTCGAATCCCGACCGTCACTGACGGGTGAGTCCCATGAGCAGATGGATCGTGGTGGCCTCCGTGGCCATGGCCCTTCTGATGAGTGCATGCGCGCCGTCCCGCAAGAGCGCGCCCATGCGACCCGAGGCCCTGCAAGGCGGCATCACCGTCGTGCGCGCGCTGCCGAAACCGTTTGTCGGCGACGCCATCGAGTCAGCGATCGATCCCCACACCGCGGAAGTCATCGAAACGAAGTTGACGAGCGTCGATCCTTACCGGCTCACGCCATCGACGTTTCAGACCCGCCCGCCGTTCGGGGCGGGCAGGCAAATGGAGCCCTCGGCGGTCATCGAGCAGAGATCGCTCGGCGAACTGCGGCGATGTCCGCCGAGAGGATGACGTCACGGGTTGCCGAGATAGTCGCGCTTGCCGATCTCGACGCCGTTGTGGCGAAGAATGTTGTAGGCGGTCGTCACGTGGAAGTAGACGTTCGGGATCGCGTGGCCGAGCAGGAACCGGATGCCGGTGTAGCGCGTCTCCTTCTCGCCACGGCGGGTGATGATCTCCTTCTCTTCCGTCCCGTCGATCTGCGCAGCCGTCACGGATTCGATGAACTCGATGGTGCGCAGCACCCGCGCCTTCAGTTCGGGCAGGGTCGTTTCGGTGTCTTCGAACACCGGGATCTCGATACCGGCCAGGCGGGCGACGAGCCCCTTCGCCGTGTCGCAGGCGATCTGCACCTGGGACTTCAAGGGCAGCATGTCGGGAAAGAGACGGAACGACGGCAACACCGCGGGATCGATCTTCTTCGCTTCGACGTGGGCCTGGGCCTTGTCGAGGATGTTCGCGAGATTGCCGAGGACGGCGACGAAGCGCGGGACGCTCGCCTGGTACATGGAGATGTTCATCGGTGATCCTGAAGGGGTGAGTGGGGCAGGGTCGCCGGCCAGGACCGAAGGTCCGCGCCAACCGCCAGCGAATCGCCAATGGTGCCCGGGATCCGACCCTGCGTGTCGGCTCACTGCCGTGTCTATGCAGCCCCTGCAGCCAGAAACTGCACGCGGGCCTTCAGTTCGTCCAGCGTCAGTGTGGGTGTGCGCAGCTCAGTCACGGCATCATCCGCGGCGGCCACCACGCCACGGCCGGCCACAGGCGGGAGATTGTCGAGCTTGAATCGTCCGGCACCCGTTTGGTCGCGGATGAAACACGATTCGTCGAAGAACAGACGATTGCCCGAAGCATCGATCTCGTCGGAATCGACGGAATCGAAACCGATGAGTTTCCGGATGCCGTCGAGTCCGCCATCGATGTCGACGGCGAGGATCTGGTGTTTGCTGGGGTCGATGAGGTAGGCGTGCATGGGAGGCTCCTGTGTGCTGTGCGAGTCACCGTTGGGGAATGCAGGGCGAAGACACCCGTTCCCATCGTCGGTTCGTCGACGCGCCTCGTTTCGCGCGGCATCAGAGCGAATCGCCTGGATGCAGAGTCGCGCTGTGATCACCTTCGGTCAGGGCATCGAGAAGACGCAGACCCCACCTCCCAATCCCGCGGGCAAACTTGCAAACTGCTGTCGCAATCGGCGGCTGCGGAAATCGATCGAAGCCGAAAAGTCTGACGCCAGAAACATGGACGCCAGAAACACAAACGCCCGCATCGCTGCGGGCGTCGAATACGGTTGGCTCCCCGACCTGGGCTCGAACCAGGGACCTGCGGATTAACAGTCGGATCAAGCCAATCCGCCACGACAAGCCACGACACGTAACGACAATCAGATCAAGCACGTAGAGAGTACCACTCGTCGTGACGTGTCGCCAATTGTCGCCAAAAGTTGTGTGGCGGGTCCCACTGAGGTCCCACGGATTCGCCGGCAGAAGTATTCCCGCATTGTGGCAATTCCTGGCGTGTGGTCCGCATTGGGGCCTTTTTCCGTCAAGCGGAGAACGCTCGCCCAGCCCGCCTCCCGAGCGCTGGTCGTGGCCTCACGGTAGCGTCACACCGCGCTTTCAATCCCACGCAAGTACTCGATCAACGCCGCGCTCTTCTCGTCGCCGTTCATGCCGTGATGAATCTCCCGATGGCAACTGGGGCAGACTGCGGCCACGAATCGTGGGTGATCAGGTCCTCTGTCGGATACACGAGTTGTGTGGTGTGGCTCGAGGTACGGAGTCCCATTCTTCCGAGTGAACGGCGCCGGCTGTAGGCAGGATTCGCATCGGCCGTTCGCGCGTAGAAGAACGTACCGCTGGACTGCGGCGCTTCGGCGGTAGAGCATGCGCAGGGCCGATTTGCCTCCGTCGCCTTCAACGCCGTCAGAGGCGCTCAGGGCGCGCGCCCGCGCCACCTCGAGATCAGACACATCATCTTCGCCGCCCGGCGCGTCGAACTCATCGATGTCGTACGGGACAGTTCCAACCTTGACGGGTACAAGGTGAAAGACGATGAGCGATCGGAGATTGCCTTCGCGATCAGGTCCGGGCCGGATTGAGTGGTTCACGTACGCAAACTCCTCTGACCGGCCTCCCGCAATTCGGACTATTGATAACGAGAGAATGGCGCCGGGTCGAGGGTCACCCCAACTTTGTGCCAGTCGGCGTGTGAGTTTCCGGCGCCTTTTCGACCGTTGGGCCATCGGATGTCTCGGCCCAGACAGCGAATTCTAGCGGCGTACGGTTGCCGAGAGCCTCTTGAGGCCGACTCTCGTTGTAGTCCGTCCGCCAAGCTTCAAGTCTCCGCTTCGCGTCTTGCAGCGACACGAACCAATGTGAGTTCAGGCATTCGTCTCGAAGCCGACCGTTGAACGATTCCACGTGGGCGTTAGCGGTTGGCTTGCCCGGTCGAGAGAAATCCATCTGGACGTGATTCACATAGGCCCACAGGTCCAACGCTCACCCGATGAACTCGGGCCCGTTATCGCAGTAGATTTTCTTCGGGAATGGTCGCCGGGAGGTGATCCGCTGAAGCGTCGCCACGACATCCTCGCCGGTCAGGCGCTTCCCCTCATCGATCGCAAGGCACTCCTTGGTGAACACGCCCACCATGGTCAGCGCCCGGAGTCCACAAGCTAATCGGAAACGAAGTCCATGCGCCAGGCTTCATGGCATGCGCAGCCCGAGTGCGGACTTCCTGATGGGTCCCTGACACGTCGCGTTTGGGGCGCTTCCGTCGTAGCGCGAGCCCCTCTTCCCGGTAAAGCCTGTAGATCAGCTTGTGATTCGCATGCCAGCCTTCGCGGGCCAACAGCACGTGGATCCTACGATAGCCGTAGCGCACGCGGGCCTCCGCAATCTCACGAATGCGCGCACGCAGCGGCGCTCGAGGATTGCGGTGTGCTTGATATCGTAAGCTCGATCGCAGGCAACCTGACACCCTGCAAGCCCGACGCTCGCTGATGTCGTAGCTTCCCTGGAGATAACGGACCATGTCTCGTTGTCCCGCGGGTCTTACCCTATTTTTTCCGACGACGTCCTGCAGTATTCCCTTGTCGAGGGACAAGTCAGCCACGAGACGTTTCAGCTTCGCGTACACTTCCTCAAGCTGCTTGAGCTTGCGGGCCTAGCTGGGCTTGAGTCCGCCATGCACCTTCTTCCATCGATGGAAGGTCTGCTCCGAGATGCCTACCTTCTGGATCAAGTCTGCCACTGGAGCGCCAAGCGCCGCCTGCTTTAGCACCGCCACGATCTGTTCGACCGAAAATCGCTTGGTCTTGATGACAAGTTCCCCCCTGCCACAAGGTTACCCTTGCCGGAAAACTCTCATGTCGACTGAACCAGTTTTCGGAGAGATTCATCACTGATGTGCATGAGATCGAGGCGGGTTCATTCAATTCTTCTCTACGTCGCCTCTCACCCTAACGCAATAAAACTCGTTAGCGGTGAATATCCAATCAAACTGACCGGTGGTCTTGCTGTCTTGACCCAAAAACTCACCTATTGAATCCGTCTCCCATTGGTTGGACCTTACATCGTGTACAGAAAGGGTCGGAGCTCTCGATATATCACGACTCTCCAGGATAAATTGTCCCGGCTTACGTGAAAAACTCCCGGACCATTCGCCTGGAAGCTCAATCTTG
The DNA here is from genome assembly GCA_001464895.1 of Betaproteobacteria bacterium Ga0077532. Lineage (GTDB taxonomy): Bacteria > Pseudomonadota > Gammaproteobacteria > Burkholderiales. Next base: position 2,892 of record LNEE01000003.1, on the reverse strand, counting down.
AACCCATCAAATAAAACGTTTCCTTCGATCCCGGACGTCAACGAACAAGTGCTTCCCGAGTTAAAGAACGCATCTTGAGGCGCTCCGGTGACACTTAACTCCAAGTCCGTCCTCATGCAATTCGTATTGCGACTTTGAATGTTCACTAGATTCGCGAGTGGAGCCAACGACACTGTGGTTGGCAGCTGCTTCTTCATTAAACCATCGTGCATATCCATCACATCTTGCTTGAGCTGTGGGAAGGTCAATTGCAAGTCAGCTTTCAGGCAGCTTGGATCTCCACTGTCACATACCTCAAGACATGTCTTGTCGATGGGTCTAGCCCGTCTCAGTTTGCCTTGCGGCGCAGCGGGGCAAGGATCACCCACAAAGCAGGCACCATCTATGGCGTACGAAAACTGACTGAACCAATTATCCGCCAGCCCCTTTGTACGGAAACATCCCAGCAAGGCAGTCTGTCGGTGAGGCACCACTACGCTGCTTTTATTCACCTCATCCGGTTTATGGATATTGATGTATCGTTTCGTCTCGGTATAGTTCACGCGGACGTCGCGATCAGGATGGTTGTTCCTAATGTAGAAAGCATCTGGACTCGCCGCAGAAAACTTGGTATCGCAACTTCGGTCATAGACTCTATCGATATGAACGCACCCACGCGCAGCTTGACAGACTGGAGCTGGAGCTGGAGCTGGGGGCACTCTCTTTGGGCACCCACTTAGAGCCAAAACGCCGGTGATGCAAGGAAGGAGTGTGAAGAGAAAAAACCGCACCCCTTTCAGATTCGCAAACATGCTGTTCATCGAACCTCTCATGGCTGTCCTGTAAATTTCAGCTCAACTACGGGTGTCACAAAAAACTGTGAGGCCCGTACGAAATCGAGAAAATGAACCACCAACATATGGAAGTATTCTAACCGTGAGTCAGTCCGACTTGCAAAAGGCCTAAGTGGCGCTTGGGCTCCAGAGCGGACACGTTGTTCTTGGACTTCGCGAGCCGGTGCATGGCCCGGAATCAGCGCGACGGGGCCTCTCTGTCGGCCAAGAAGATCATGCCGCTGATCACGCTGGATTAGTACGGTCACGGCCCGCACGGAACGCACAAAAAGGCACCTCCTTGTACAGAGTTCAGAGTTGCTCCCGTAGATATCGCATTTTGTACAGATGAATCCTTCAGGCAGGCGAGTCGCTATGTCAGCTTCGCGCCGTGCGGCACTGCCATAGCGTTGCACTAACACCGTCATAAAAAGTCTGGGCTGAACTGCACGTGGTTCATCGTTATGTCTCCCTCTCGTTTCGCGATGCATCTAGCTTCCGCAGTCATTGACTCACTGGGTGCACCTATTGAGACAGCGGAAACAAAGAATAGCGCCCACCCCGAAGGGTGAGCGCCATGTTCAAACCACAGTGATTCGTACCTCCTCACGTCCCGCCCCGCGATACGGTTCGAGATCGACACCCGCGAGCGCCGGCACGCGCTTGTAGTCCACCGTCCCCGCGCGCATGAACCGCGTCACCTGAACGCCGGCACCTTCCTCGCGACCGGAGCGGCGTAGAGCCAGCAATGACTCCCTCGCTTTCGCGAGTTCCGCTTCGGCCTCATCGCACCGCTGCTTGCAAGCGATGAAGCGCTGCGCCGCCGCCTGCCATTCCGGCTCGTCCCGGTAGAGCGTGTCGGCCTCCACGAGCGGTGGTGGCTGGTCCGTCTCCACGTGCCGCATGAAGACATCCCATGCCTCGCGGATCGCAATCCACGCATCCGGATCCGGCTCCACGTCGGCGATAAGACCCTGCTCGCCATCGAACACGAAGAGATGCCCGAGTGCTGCCTTGCTTACCATCAGCTGATGCTGGACCTGGAGCCGGTAGTGCAGCGGAATGACGCCGGCCAGCACGTCCGCCCACAGCTCCGACCGTCGCCCGCGGACCGGGCACTTGATCTCCAGCAGCACGCGCCCGTCGAGCGACAGCCCGTCGAGACTCGCCGAGTAGTCCCCACGCACCAGCACCTGAGGCTCCATGACGGCGCCAGTCAGTGCCTCGTAGGCGCGTCGTGCCGCCGGCTCCTGCGTCTTGCCGTGCCGCATGGCATCCGTCTCCACCGGCAGCTTCCGCCCGGTCCGGAGTAACCAGAGCGCATACGCCGTCTGCCAGGGCGAGAGCCCCATCACCGCCGCAGTCTCCGAGGCGTTCCGATAGCGCAGCCGATGGGCATGCCATTCCGGCGAGCCCTGTTCCATCACCACGAGATCCGTCGGCCGATCGTTCATGCTGCCCTCCGGCCACGGTTGAGGCTGCGGATCACCCGATCGAAGTCCTTCGCCGGGATGTCGGCCAGCGACCTCACCTTGAAGTAGGCCAAGAGCCGCGAGAGGCTGCCGCCCACGCGGATCAGTTCCTCACGGATCTGCTTCTGCTGCGATTCCGAGAGTGTCTCGTCCGTCGGGGGCAGCGCTGTTACCGTTGCCGTATGCGCAGACGATGCACCGCCCGCCGGCTCCCGAGCATCCAGCGGCAGCACCGGGAGATCCTCCCCCGCATAGAGCGAGAGCCCCAGTCCGTGAAGGGCGATCGCCTTCACGAGCGCCCGCTGGATCGACGTGTTGATGTCGAAGACCGAGGGCGAGAGGATTGGCTTGTTCCGAGCGTCTAGTACCGGATGCAACTGCGCGAGTGTGATGCCCTGGACGGTGACCGCCACCTCCACCAGGAAGCCCAGCTCCGTCTGCAGATAGGGCAGGCCGTCGAAGCGACGGACCTCCCAAGTCGCGAGCGGATCGGCTAGGCGCAACTGCGCAACCGCAAAAGGCCATGACAAATACGAGAACGCACCCTTCTTCTCCACATGGGCCGACACGTCGATCTGCGACAGCCGGCTGAAGTAGTTCTCCATGGA
>LNEE01000002.1 GCA_001464895.1 Betaproteobacteria bacterium Ga0077532 | reverse complement strand
CCGGGATCCTCGAGGCCATCAAGCACAAGCGTCGCCGGGCACAGGACACCGCGGAGGAGGAAGACGCACTCGACGGGCTGGCGCGAGAGGCACCCGTGCTGGTCCCGGTGCCTCGTCTGCTCTATGCAGACGCGACGCCAGAGGCGCTCGCTCATGGCCTGGGGACGGGCTGGCCGACTGGCGGCGTGCTGTCGGCCGAAGCGGGGGCGGTCTTCGGCGCGCACGGCATGGGCTACGAGACGATCTTGCGAAACCTCGCGTTGCTCAACGTGCTGTGGGACGGCGGTGAGATCGCGGTCGATCGCCGCAGTAAACCGTCGTTCCAGTTGCGTGACCGGCGGCTCACCTTCGGTCTGATGGTGCAGCCCGATGCGCTGCGGGGGTTCCTCGAACGCGCGGGCGCGCTACCTCGTGGCACCGGGTTCATTGCCCGATTCCTGATCGCGTGGCCGGCCAGCACGCAGGGCACACGTGCTTATCGGAGCACACCGGCATCGACGCCCGCAGTGGATCGCTTCACGGGGCGGATCACGGCACTGCTGGATATGCCGTTGCCCACGGACGCGGCCGGTGGGCTCAACCCGGTGACGCTGGATCTCTCGCCTGCAGCTCGGGCCGCATGGATTCGCGCGCACGACGAGATCGAGAGTGGACTGGCCGCCGGCGGTGACTACCAGTCCGTACGCGATGTGGCGGCGAAGGCAGCGGAGAACGTTGCGCGTCTGGCGGCGCTCTTCCACGTGCTGGCGCATGGTCCGACCGGGAGCGTCGGTGTCGATGCGATCGAGGGTGCGGTACGCATCGTGGGGTGGCATCTGCACGAGGCCCGGCGTCTGCTCGCCGATCTCGATACGCCGCCGGCGCTGGCCGCCGCCATTCGGCTCGACACCTGGTTGCTCAGCGAGGTACAGGGGACCGGTAGCGGCCGCATTCCGACGACCCGCGTGTATCAGTTCGGGCCGGCGTGCGTGCGGGACAGTCGAGATTTGAGGACGGCGCTTGCGACGCTCACGGAACGCGGCCGGGCGCGGATGGAGGAAGTCGGGCGGCGGCGCTCCGTAATGGTGAATCCGGCGCTGGTCGAGGGTGCGTCGGTGAGGAGCCGTGAGTGAAGTCGGTGTCACTGTCCTCGGGGGCTGCTATTGCTGCTATTCCTGCTATTCCTCAGTGCGCTGACCCGGGCACCTCAACCGGGAATAGCACAAATAGCAGGAATAGCAGGGTGGCCAGCAACATCCAACCCACACCTTGCTCGTTTCGATCGAACCGACCGATGCTCCAGGCTGCTACGCGACCCGTTGGAAGGGCATCACCTTCGCACCGCTCGTCAGGTCGGCAAGGTGCTCGCCCCACCACTGCATCATTGCCTTCCGCTCGGCCAGATACTCCGCCCGGTTGTAAGCGCTTCGAACCTCGTTCCGCTCGCAGTGGGCGAGCTGACGTTCCACGACGTCTGCACGGAAGCCGGCTTCGTTGAGCATCGTGCTCGCGACTGCGCGGAAGCCGTGCCCCGTCATTCGGCTCTTGTAGCCGAGTCGATAGAGCGCAAAGAGGATGGTGTTGTTGCTGATGGGTCGGTCCCGGTTGCGGCCAGGAAACAGATACCGACTTCCGCGACACGTCTCGCGAAGTTCTCCGATGATCTCTAGCGCCTGCCGCGACAACGGAACGAGGTGCTCGGTCTTCATCTTCATCCTGGTGGCCGGGATGGCCCAGAGCGCCGCACCCAGGTCGAACTCTGTCCACTCCGCGCCGATGATTTCATTCGTGCGAACGAACGTATGCATCAGCAGTTGGAGCGCGAGACGGGTCTGCCTGTCGCCGAGGGTGTCGTACGTGGCGATTGCACGAGCGAGCTCCGGCACCTCTTCCGGACGTACCGCAGGCTGATGCTTCGTCACGTTGGGCGTCAATGCGCCGCGCAGATCGCGAGTGGGATCGACCGCGCACCGCGCGGTGGCGATGCCGTACCGGAAAACCTGACCGCAGACTGAAGCACGCGGAGAGGGAGATCGTGGGCGCCGCGTGATTCGATCTTGCGGACCGTCGCGAGCAACTCCGGCGCGGCGATCTCGGCGATGGGTCTGCGACCCACGTACGGAAAGACGTTGATCTCAAGACGTCGCAGGACGTCCGCGGCGTGCCGGGGGTGTCCATGTGACCGCGTTGCGCTCGAACCACTCTCGCCCAACGGCCTCCAGAGAGTTCTCGGCAGACAGCGCACGACGCAGCTTCTCAGCTCGACGCTCTGCACCTGGATCGCGGTTCGCGGCGAGATGTCGGCGCTCCTCAGCGCGTCGGTTGCACGCTTCCTTGAGGCTGACATCGGGGTAGAAACCGAGCGAGCGCAGCGGCTCTTTGCCGTCGATCCGGTAGCAGAAACGCCAGTACTTCTGCCCGTTCTCGTACACCCAGAGACAGAGGCCTCCGGCGTCGGCCAGTTTGCGAATACGCAGCCCGAGACTCGTCCCATTCCTGCATTCGCGATCGGTGAGCATCATCGCCTTCGCGTGGTGGTAACTCTCGTCGACACCAGGTAGTTACCACCACTCTTACCACCGCGGGACCCCGGCTTTCCCAAGACGCCGCAGGGCTGCCGCGGACAGATATCTTTTCAGATACCTGTTTCATCTACGTTTTGTGGAAGTCCTTGGAACTTCTTGGACGCTGACTTGGCGGAAGCGGTGGGATTCGAACCCACGGACAGGTTGCCCTGTCGCTGGTTTTCAAGACCAGTGCCTTAAACCACTCGGCCACACTTCCTGATTCGAACTGGGCAGCACCTGAGGCGAGGCGAGGTATGGCGCTGCAGCTACGGAGAACAGCCCGGCACCTAGCTTGCCGGAACGGGCCGAATGATACCGGAGGCGCTGGAAAATCCGTGCGTTGCGATTGAAACCGAACCGGGCTTCTCGTAGTCTTAGCCCGGTAGTTTCATTCCCAGGAGGGACATACAGATGCAACCAGAGATTCAAGTCCTGCGCGGTTCCCGCGCTCTGGGCGCCGCGCAGCACAAGGTTCTCCGGAACACCTACCTGCTGATCGCGCTCACGATGATCCCCACGGTGCTGGGCGCCCTTGTCGGAATGCAGACGAGCGGAATCGTGCTCCAGCACCCGATCATCTCCAGCCTTGTGATGCTCGCGGGGGTAATTGGCATCCAGTTCGCGATCGCTGCGAACCGCGACAGCGCCATCGGCGTCGTGCTGCTGTTGGGCATGACCTTCATCCTGGGCTGGTGGCTCGGCCCGATGCTCAACTACGCTCTCGCCCTGCGGAACGGTCCGCAGCTGGTCGGCCTCGCGGCAGCAGGCACCGGCGGCATCATGCTCGCGATGAGCGCGATCGCGACGACGTCGAAGCGCGACTTCAGCTTCATGGGCAAGTTTCTGGTCGTCGGTATGGTGGTGCTGGTCGTGGCTAGCCTGGCGAACATGTTCCTGCAACTGCCGGCGCTGTCGCTGACGATCTCCTCGCTCGCGATTGCCGTGTTCTCGATGTTCCTGCTGCACGATGTCAGCCGGATCGTGAACGGCGGCGAGACGAACTACATCATGGCCGCGACGGGTGTCTACATGAGCCTCTACAACATCTTCGCGAACCTGCTCCACCTGCTGATGGCCTTCGGCGGCGAGCGAGACTGACCACACCGCCCTGCTGACGCGGGGCTTTGATATCGCCACGGGCGATCCTTCGGGATCGCCCGTTTCGTTTTCAGCGATCGAACACGGCAATCGACTCCACGTGGGCGGTGTGCGGGAACATGTTCACCACGCCGGCGGCGCGCAGCCGGTAGCCGTGCACGTTCACGAGGACACCCGCGTCGCGCGCCAGCGTGCCCGGTGCGCACGAGACGTAGACGATCCGCTTCGGCGGTGCCGCCCCCACCGACTTCACGAGTTCGATTGCGCCGTCGCGCGGCGGGTCGATCAGCATCTTGTCGAACGGGCCGAGCGCCGCGAACTGCTCCGGCGTGATCGTGAAGAGATCCCGTGCTTCGAAGATCGTCGAAGCCGACAGCCCGTTCACCGCCGCGGTCTCGCGGGCGCGTCGCACCAGCGCCTCGCTTCCCTCGAAGCCGACGACCATCGCGCCCCGGCGTGCGATCGGCAGCGAGAAGTTTCCAAGGCCGCAGAACATGTCCGCCACGCGCTCGCCCTGCTGAGGATCGAGCAGCCGGATCGCACGACTCACCAGCACGCGGTTGACGGCGTGGTTCACCTGCGTGAACTCGGAGGGCCCGAAGGGGAATCGCAGGTCGAACTCCGGGAGGATGTAGTCGAGCTCCGGCGCGTCCATAGGGTGGAAACGGCAGATGGTCTCCGGTCCCTTCGACTGGAGATAGACGCACACCTGCCACCGGTCGGCAAAGGCTCGCAGCAGGGTCTCATCACCCTTCGTCAGCGGCGCGAGGATGCGCAACACCATCACGTCGACGGACTCCCCGCACGCGATCTCGATCTGCGGCATCCGGTCGCGGATCGACAGTCCCTCGACGAGTCGACGCAGCGGGAGTAGCCGATCGGACCAGCGCCGCGGGAGGACGTGGCACTCGCTCATGTCGGCGACGTAGCTGCTCTTGCGCTCGTGGAACCCGACGAGCACGCCGCCCTTCTTGTGCACGTCGCGCACCGAGAGCCGCGCGCGATAGCGATAGCCCCAGGTCGGGCCGTGGATGGCGGCGAGCATGATCTCGGGCCGCACGGAGCCGATGCGCGCAAGGTTGTCCTCCAGGACCCGCTGCTTCGCGGCCACCTGTGCTCGGGCGTCGAGATGCTGCAGGCTGCAACCGCCGCACACGCCGAAGTGCGGACACTGCGGGGTGACGCGCTGGCTGCTGGGATGCTCGATCCGATCAGCCACCGCCACATCGAAAGCGGTGCGCGAACGGGTCACGCGGATGTGCGCAGTCTCGCCCGGCAGAGCACCTTCGATGAAGACCACCTTGCCGTCCTCGTGGGCGACGCCCTTCCCCTCGTGGTCGAGGGATTCGACCTTCAGCGGCCGTCGCGGCCGACCGTCGGCGGTCATGCCGTGCCCCAGGCTGCGAGGAACTCGATCCAGTGTTTTCCGGGCAGCTTGCCGAGCGCTTCGCGCACCAGCGCCACCTCACGATCGTGCGCGTCGCGGTCCAGCATGCCCCGCAGCAACTGGAAGCGCAGGTAGACGAGGTACGTGTTGACGACGTCCGTCTCGCAGTAGTCGCGGATGTCGCCGATCCGGCCCGCCTGATAGGCCTCCCACACCTTGCTCCCGTCCATGCCGAGCTTGCCCGGATAGCCGAGCAGCTGGGCCATGGCGTCCAGTGGCGCAGATGCGCGCGGCTGGTACAGCGCCAGGAGATCCATCATGTCGAGGTGACGGGTGTGGTAACGACTGATGTAGTTGTTCCACTTGAAGTCGCGGTCGTCCTCGCCCATGTCCCAGTACCGTCGAGCGGTCACGCCATTCACCAGGCCGCGATAGTGGAGCACCGGGAGATCGAAACCGCCGCCGTTCCACGACACCAGTTGCGGCGTGTAGCGCTCCAGGCCGTCGAAGAAGCGCTGGATGAGGGTCGCCTCGGTCTCCTCGGGCTCTGACAGCGACCAGACGCGGAAGCTGTCCCGGTCGCGCAGCGAGCAAGAGATCGTCACCACCCGATGCAGGTGGTGCTGCAGGAAGTCGGATCCGGTCGCCACCCGCCGTGCGGCGAATGCACGTTCGGCCACGTCGGCGTCGGGCACGTCGGGACCGAGGCCGTGGAGCCGGCGCAATCCGTTCACGTCGGGAATGGTTTCGATGTCGAAGACGAGAACGGGGATCATGGTCATCGTTGTGGGAATCCTTGGGGTCAGGCTCGTTGGCACCCTCGCGCTCGCCCTTCTTTGTCGACCCTGGCGGTCGACCGTGGGGTCACCGTGCCTGGGCGAAGCGAGCGTCCGGCGAAGCCCGCGATTCTAGCGCTCCGACCCGTCTTGGCGGCGGCTTGGGCACATGCCTTGCGTCGCGGCGGACTCCGCTGCGCCCACTGGTTGCAGGCGCGGCGCAACAACGCGTGCCGCGTCTGCCCATTCTGACGTCAGGGGTGTAGCATCCCGAGACTCCCCGGGGCACCTGGCCGCTCCGCATGACCATGGAGGTCGCAGAAATTGAAGATCGAGAACGTCGCCGGACCCAGTACGGCCCTCAACGCGCCGGAGTGGGTCCGCCACACGGCGTTGAAGCATTGGGTGACACAGGTTGCCGCCCTCACCCGCCCGGAACGCATCGTCTGGTGCGACGGCAGCACCGCCGAGTACGACCGCCTCTGCGGTGAGCTTGTGGCAGCGGGCACCTTTCGCCCCCTGAACCCGGCACTGCGGCCCAACAGTTTCCTGTCACTGTCCGATCCGTCCGACGTCGCGCGCGTCGAGGACCGCACGTTCATCTGTTCAGTCCACCGACACGACGCCGGACCGACGAACAACTGGATGGCGCCTGCCGAGATGAAGGAAAAGCTCGGGAAGCTGTTCGACGGTTGCATGCGCGGTCGCACGCTTTACGTGGTGCCGTTCAGCATGGGGCCGGTCGGCTCGCCCCTGTCGCACATCGGCGTCGAACTGACGGACTCCGCCTACGTCGCCGTGAGCATGAAGATCATGACGCGGATGGGTCGCGCCGCCGTCGAGGCCCTCGGTGAGGATGGCAACTTCGTCCCGTGCCTGCACTCGGTGGGGATGCCGCTGGCGCCAGGTCAGGCGGACGTGCCCTGGCCTTGCAACAAGGACGACAAGTACATCGTCCACTTCCCCGAAGAGAACGCGATCTGGTCCTTCGGCAGCGGCTACGGCGGCAATGCGCTGCTCGGGAAGAAATGCTTCGCCCTGCGCATCGCCTCGACCATGGGGCGCGAGCAGGGCTGGCTGGCAGAACACATGCTGATCCTCGGCGTGCAGTCTCCCGCCGGCAAGAAGCACTACGTCGCGGCCGCCTTCCCCAGCGCTTGCGGCAAGACCAACTTCGCGATGCTGATTCCGCCCCCGGTCTTCGCCGGCTGGAAGGTGACGACGGTCGGCGACGACATCGCCTGGATCAAACCGGGCCCGGACGGACGCCTCTACGCGATCAACCCGGAATACGGTTTCTTCGGCGTCGCGCCCGGCACGAGCGACCATTCGAATCCGAACGCGATGGCCACGATGAAGGCCAACTCCATCTTCACCAACGTGGCGCTCACTCCCGAGGGCGATGTCTGGTGGGAAGGCATGACCGATACCCCGCCGGCGAAGCTCACCGACTGGCAGGGGCAGGAATGGACGCCCGACTGCGGCCGGAAGGCGGCCCATCCGAACGCCCGCTTCACCGCTCCTGCGTCGCAGTGTCCGTCGCTCGATCCCGAGTGGGAGAACACGCAGGGCGTGCCGATCTCGGCGTTCATCTTCGGCGGTCGCCGCACGACGACGATGCCGCTCGTGGTGGAGAGCTTCAACTGGACCGACGGCGTGTACCTCGCTGCCACGATGGGCTCGGAGACCACGGCCGCCGCGGCGCACAAGGTCGGGGAAGTCCGCCGGGATCCCTTCGCGATGCTGCCCTTCTGCGGCTACCACATCGGCGACTACTTCGACCACTGGCTGGAGACGGGTCTCCGCCTCCCGGGCCCGCCGCGCATCTTCTGCGTGAACTGGTTCCGGAAGGACGAAAACGGCAAGTTCCTGTGGCCCGGCTACGGCGACAACATGCGCGTCCTGCAGTGGATCATCGAACGCTGTGAGGGCACCACGGGCGCCGTGGAAAGTCCACTCGGGTGGATGCCCACGGAAGGTCAGATCGAATGGGGCGGGCTCGACCAGTCGGTTCGGAACAACTTCCGTCAGGCCATGCGACTCGATCGGGAGGACTGGGTACGCGAACTCCTGCTGCACGAGGAGCTGTTCATCAAGCTCTACGATCGGCTGCCCAAGGAATTCGTGCTGCGCCGCGAACTGCTGCTGGCGGCCCTGTGGCGCTCTCCGGAGCAGTGGTCACTGCCTGCGGGTTGATCTGCCGCACGCATCGGAGGCCGGGTCGCAGTGGCCTCCGATGCGACCACCCGCCTTACCCGCCGAAGACACCCGTCGAAAGGTAACGATCGCCGCGATCGCACACGATCGTGACGATCACGGCGTTCTCCACGCGCTTCGCGAGTTGCAGCGCCACCCACGCCGCGCCTCCCGCCGAGATGCCGCAGAAGATGCCCTCCTCCCGGGCCATGCGGCGCGCGGTTTCCTCGGCATCCTGCTGACTCACTTCCATCACCTCGTCGACGCGTGCCCGCTCGTAGATCGACGGAAGATAGGCCTCCGGCCACTTGCGGATCCCTGGGATCCGGGAGCCGTCGGTGGGCTGGCACCCGATCACCTGGATGGCAGGGTTCACCTGCTTGAAGAAGCGCGAGCAGCCCATGATGGTGCCTGTGGTGCCCATGCTGCTGACGAAGTGGGTGATCGTGCCGTGGGTGTCGCGCCAGATCTCCGGTGCCGTGCCGCGATAGTGGGCGAGCGGATTGTCCGGGTTGGCGAATTGATCGAGGATCCGCCCCTCGCCTCGCGCCTGCATCTCGAGCGCGATGTCACGGGCGGACTCCATGCCGCCAGCCTTGGGCGTCAGCACGAACGACGCGCCGTACGCGGCCATGGTCTGGCGACGTTCCACCGAGAGGTCCTCCGGCATCACCAGCACCATGCGATAGCCACGCATCGCAGCGACCATCGCCAGGGCGATCCCGGTGTTGCCGCTGGTGGGCTCGATGAGCGTGTCGCCGGGCTTGATCTCCCCTCGCGCCTCCGCGCCGAGAATCATCGAGAGGGCCGGTCTGTCCTTCACCGACCCGGCCGGGTTGTTGCCTTCGAGCTTGCCGAGGACGACGTTGCTCGCATTGCCGGTCATGCGCTTGAAGCGGACGAGCGGGGTGTTGCCGACGAAGTCGTCGAGAACAGGGTAGTTGATCACGGTAGAAGTCTCAGGCGGAGTGGGTCAGCAGCCAGTTCACGTAGCGCGCAACACCTTCCTCGACGGTGAGGAAAGGGGCTTCGTAGCCGGCAGCGCGAAGCTGACCGAGGTCGGCCTGCGTGTAGCTCTGATACTTGCCCTTCAGCCCTTCGTGGAACGGGATGTATTCGAGCAGACCGCGTGCACGGAGATCGGTCAGAGACAGCGCTGGCTCGCCGGAGGCCGCACGCAGGGCATTCACGGTGGCGCAGGCCACATCGTTGAACGGCTGGGCCCGCCCGGTGCCGAGGTTGAAGATGCCCGAGACGTCGGGGTGGTCCATCAACCAGAGATTCACGCGGACGACGTCCTCCACCGAAACGAAATCGCGCATCTGCTCACCAGGACCGTAGCTGCCGCTGCCTTCGAACAGCTTCACGCGGCCCTCGGCCCGGAACTGGTTGAAGCAGTGGAACGCGACGGACGCCATCCGGCCCTTGTGGGCTTCGCGCGGACCGTACACGTTGAAGTACCTCAGGCCCACCACCTGGCCGCGCAGCTCGGACCAACGACGGCGCACCACCTGATCCATGAGGAACTTAGAGTAGCCGTACACGTTGAGCGGCGCCTCACAGGCACGGTCCTCGCGAAACTCGGGGCCGGCACCGTAGACCGCCGCCGACGATGCGTACACGAGGCGGACGCCCTCGGCCTGGCACCAGTCGAGCAAGGTCAGCGAATACCGATAGTTGTTGTCCATCATGTAGCGGCCGTCCCCGCCCATGGTGTCGGAGCAGGCGCCGTTGTGGAACACCATCTCGACCTCGCCGTCGTAGTCGCCGCCCACGAGCGCTTCGAGGAAGTCCTCCTTGTCCTGGTAGTCCGCGATGTCGCAGTCGGTGAGGTTCCGGAACTTGTCGGCGCGGGTCAGGTTGTCCACGGCAAGGATGTCGGTCACCCCCCGCTCGTTGAGCCCCTTCACGAGATTGGCGCCCACGAACCCTGCAGCGCCGGTGACGATGATCATGTGTGGTGTTCTCCGATGGCGGCGGCGTCAGCCACCGAGTGCGGCGAGAAGTTCCGCGGGGGTAGCGACCGCAGTGCCGAGCTTGCCGACAACGATACCTGCGGCGACGTTCGCCCAGTGCATCGCCACGCCGAAATCATGCCCCGCTGCGAGCATCACGCCGAGCGTCGAGATCACGGTGTCGCCGGCACCGCTGACGTCGAACACCTCCTGCGCAACAGTCGGTGCGTGTAGCGCGCTGCCCTGTCGATAGAGCGACATGCCTTCCTCGCTCCGGGTCACCAGGAGCGCATCGAGGGACAGCCGCTCACGCAGCGCCTGCGCCTTCGCCTCGAGCTCCGCCTCGCTGCTCCAGCGCCCGGCCACCTGGCGAAACTCGGAGCGGTTGGGCGTGAGGCAGGTCGCACCGCGATAGCGATCGTAGTCGTCACCCTTCGGATCGACGAGGACGATGCGCCCTGCCGCGCGCGCGAGGTCGATCATCCGGGCGATGTGCGTGAGGCCGCCCTTGCCGTAGTCGGACAGGATGACGACATCGCATTGCGGCAGCCGACGCTCGAACTCCGCCAGCTTGGACTCGAGCGCCTCGCGCCCGGGCGGCGTCTCGAAGTCGATGCGAAGCAACTGCTGCTGCCGACCGATCACGCGCAGCTTCACCGTGGTGGTCACGGCCGGGTCGCGTTGCATGGAGGCATCGATCCCCTCCTCGGCCAGCAGGCGCTCCATGCTGCGCGCCGCCTCGTCGTCGCCCACGACGGAGAGCAGGGATACCTGCGCGCCGAGCGCGGCGGCGTTCCGGGCGACGTTGGCCGCGCCGCCGAGGCGCTCCTCGGTGCGGGCCACTTTCACCACGGGTACCGGCGCCTCGGGAGAGATCCGCTCCACTTCACCGAACCAGTAGCGGTCCAGCATGACGTCTCCCACCACCAGCACGCGTGCACGGCGGAGGCTGTCGAGGGTGCCGTGAACGGTCATGGGGGTTTTCGGAGTCGCAGTCATGCGGACATCTCCGCGGTGATCCGGGTCAACGCCTCGACCGGATCCGCCGCCTTGGTGATCGGGCGGCCGATGACGAGATAAGAGGCGCCCGCGGCCATCGCCGCACGCGGGGTCATGATGCGGTTCTGATCATCGGCGCTGCTGTCGGCCGGCCGGATGCCCGGCGTCACCAGATCGAACGCCGGGCCGCACTGTGCGCGCAACGCCGCAGCCTCCTGCGCCGAGCAAACGACACCGTCGAGGCCCGCCGACTGCGTGAGTGCGGCGAGTCGCAGGGCCGCCTGCGCCGGACTGGCGTCGACCAGGCCGATGTCGGCGAGGTCTTCGGTGCCGAGGCTCGTGAGTATCGTGACGGCGATGAGGCGCGGCGGATTCGGAACGCGTTCGACGGCATCCCTCGCCGCCTCGAGCATCCGCCGCCCGCCGAGCGCATGTACGTTCACCATCCACACACCGAGGCGTGCCGCGGCGGCGCAGGCCTGCGCAACGGTGTTCGGAATGTCATGGAACTTGAGGTCCAGGAAGACCCCGAAGCCGCGGTCGTGAAGTGCGGACACGAGCCCGGGCCCCGCCGACACGAAGAGCTCCTTTCCCACCTTCAGGCGGCAGGCGCGAGGGGAAAGCCGACCCGCCAACGCGAGCGCCTCGTCGGCCGACGCCACATCCATCGCGACGATGATCTTGGGATCGTTCATGGTTCCGTGTTGGCTGCGACTGGAAAAGTGCGTCAGGCCGCGAGATCGCGCTCTTCTGCGCGACGTGGCGGATAGGTCTCCCAGCCGTGACAGGCGGGGCAGTGCCAGTAGAACTGCCGGGCGCGGAAACCGCAGGTGTCGCACTTGTAGAGCGACAGGCCTCGGGAGTGCTGCTGAATCAGGTTCCGGGTGAGTTCGAGATCGTGCCGGCGTTCGACGGGCGCCTCGGCCAGCTGTACCTCGATGAGCCGCGACAGTCCGATGAGCGTCGGATTGCGGCGAAGTTCGTCGCGCAGGAGTGCCTGGGCGTCCTCGGTGCCCGCCGTTTCCAGAACGGCCTGGAAGACGACGTTCAGCAGATCGAGCGACGGATACTGTTCGAGGTATCCACGCAGCAGGGCGATCCCCTGCGATTCCCGGCCGACCTTGCGATGCGCTGCCAGCAGGCGGTCCGCCAGCAGCGAGAGATACGCCGGATTCTGCGACTCGATCCGCTTCCACGCCTCGATGGCGGTGTCGCTGTCCCCGCGGGCGACGTGGAGATCACCCAGAATCATGTTCGCCCGGGTGCACTTGCGATTCATGGCAAGCGCGTCCTCCACGTACGCGAGCGCGGCGTCGTAACGCTGGTGGGTAAGCTCCCCAGCGGCCAGTTCGCAATAGAAGTGCGCGATGTCCTTGGCGCTCGACTCGCCGGTGATGGCGTCCATCATCCGCGAGGTGCGGATGGCCTTCTCCCAGTCCTTCTCCTGCTCGTAGATCTCGAGCAGGTACTTCAGGCCGCGCTGCTCGTAGGTGGTACCGGCAAGCTTTGCGAAGAGTTCCTCCGCACGGTCGAGCAGTCCGGCTTTCAGATAGTCCTGGCCAAGCTCGAAGATGGCCATGAGCCGCTGCTCGGGTGCGATGTCCTCGCGATCGAGGATGTTCTGATGCATGCGGATCGCGCGTTCGAGTTCACCACGCCGCCGGAACAGGCTGCCCAGGGCGAAGTGGAGTTCGACGGTTTCCTTCTCGACCTTCACGACCTCGATGAAGGCCTCGATGGCCTTGTCGGGCTGTTCGTTGAGAAGGAAATTCAGGCCGCGAAAATAGGAACTGGGCAACCGACGGGATTCGCTGACGAGTTGCTTGATGTCGATGCGCGCCGCGACCCATCCCAGGCCGAAGAACAGCGGCAGCGCAAGCAGCCACCAAGTTTCGAATTCCATCCGGTCTAGGGAGTTCCGCTTTCGGTGGAAGGAGCTGGCGCCTCGAGCCGTCGGCGCAGCCTGAGCAGTTCGCGCCGCATGCGCATGAGATACCCGACACTGGCCAGAATGCCCGACACCGCCCCCAGCGTGAAGGTCACGAGGAGCACCACCACCAGCGGCGCCTGCCACTCAGTACCGAGGTAATAGCGCACGACGACGGGAACGGTGTTCTTGGCTGCGAACCCGAGCAGCACCAGAAACAGGATGCCGTAGAGGATAGCCTTCAGGAGCCGGGGAAAAGGACGCATCCGGTGTCGGTGTTCCGCACTGGGTTGGACCCGAACCGCGCCGGAATCCGGCGTTGCTTCAGGATGCCGAAGTCGTGGGGGCCGGCAACGCCGACGGCGCTGCCGATGCCACGACGCCCTGCTGGGACTGCCGGGTGCCCTGCTCTTCCGCGTGCTTGAGGTCCACCCGTTCCCGCAGTTCCTTGCCGGCCTTGAAATGCGGCACGTACTTGGCCGGCACCTGCACCTTCTCTCCAGACTTCGGATTCCTGCCGACCCGCGGCGGTCGGAAATTCAGCCCGAAGCTGCCAAATCCTCGGATCTCGATGCGCTCCCCGTGCGACAGACTCTTCCCCATCGCATCGAGGATCATCTTCACGGCCAGCTCGGCATCGGCGGCTCCCAACTGAGGGAAATGCGCCGCCAGCTTCGCAATCAGCTCGGACTTGGTCATGACAACCTTCGGGTCTTACGGGTTGGCGTTCTTGTTGTCGAGCTTCGCCTTCAGAAGCGCACCGAGATTCGTCGTACCGGCATTGGTCGGGCTCTCGGAAGCCACCTTCTGCATCGCTTCCGATTCGTCCGCCATGTCCTTGGCCTTGATGGACAGGTTGATCGTCCGGTTCTTGCGATCGATGTTGATGACCATCGCGGTGAGGCGGTCACCTTCCTTCAGATGCGTACGGATGTCCTCGACGCGATCGCGGGAGACTTCCGAGGCACGCAGGTAACCTTCCACCTCGCCTTCCAGCGAGATCACTGCACCCTTCGGATCGATCGTCTTCACGGTACCTTCGACGATGGTGTTCTTGTCGTGGGTGGCGATGTAGTTGTTGAACGGGTCGCCTTCCAGCTGCTTGATGCCGAGCGAAATACGTTCGCGTTCCACGTCGATGCCAAGAACCACGGCCTCGACCTCCTCTCCCTTCTTGTAATTGCGCACCGCCTCCTCGCCTGCGACGTTCCAGGAGAGATCGGACAGGTGGACCAGACCATCGATGCCACCAGCCAGGCCGATGAAGACACCGAAGTCGGTGATGGACTTGATCTGCCCGCGAACCTTGTCGCCCTTCTTGGAATTGGCGGCGAACTCTTCCCACGGGTTGGACATGCACTGCTTCATGCCCAGGGAGATGCGGCGGCGGTCCTCGTCGATCTCGAGGATCATCACCTCGACTTCGTCGCCATGCTGGACGACCTTCGACGGATGTACGTTCTTGTTGGTCCAGTCCATCTCGGAGACGTGCACCAGACCTTCGATCCCGGACTCGATCTCGACGAACGCGCCGTAGTCGGTGAGGTTCGTGACCTTGCCGAACAGGCGGGTCCCGGTGGGGTAGCGGCGACCGAGGCCCACCCACGGATCTTCGCCGAGCTGCTTGAGGCCCAGGGAGACGCGGTTCTTCTCCTGGTCGAACTTCAGGACCTTGGCCTCGACCTCATCACCCACAGCCAGCACCTCGGACGGGTGCTTCACGCGACGCCAGGCCAGATCGGTGATGTGGAGCAGGCCATCGATGCCGCCCAGGTCCACGAACGCGCCGTAGTCGGTGATGTTCTTGACGATGCCCTTGACCACCGCGCCTTCCTGCAGCGTCTCGAGGAGCTTCTGGCGCTCTTCGCCCTGGGTCGCTTCCACGACCGCGCGACGGGAGACGACCACGTTGTTGCGCTTGCGGTCGAGCTTGATGACCTTGAACTCGAGCTGCTTGCCCTCGTAGGGGGAGGTGTCCTTGACCGGGCGGGTGTCCACGAGGGAGCCCGGGAGGAAGGCGCGGATGCCGTTGATCATCACGGTGAGGCCGCCCTTCACCTTGCCGGTGATCAGGCCCTGCACCAGGATGCCGTCGTCGAGCGCCTGCTCGAGGGCCGTCCAGGCGGCGAGGCGCTTCGCCTTGTCGCGCGAGAGGCGGGTCTCGCCGTAGCCGTCTTCGAGCGCTTCGATTGCCACCGACACGAAGTCGCCAACCTTCACCTCCAGTTCGCCGCGGTCACCGCGGAATTCCTCGACTGGGATGAAGCTTTCGGACTTCAGGCCCGCGTTCACCACCACGTGGTTCTGGTCGATTCGGACGACTTCGGCCGTGATCACTTCACCTGCGCGCATCTCCTGATGCGACAGGCTCTCCTCGAAGAGGGAGGCGAAGTCTTCCATGGTGGATTCGGGGGATTGGGTGGCGGTAGTCATGGGTTGGTTGGTTTCCTGCGGCCGGACGCTGGGGTGCCCGGGCTGGTCGGGTTGAAAAAACTCACCTCTCGACTGTGCGCCCGATCCGGGATCGATGCGCCATCAGTCGGGGCGACTGGGTACTGGTCTGACGGGGTGCTGCAGCTGCTGCGTACCTGCCGAGACGGCCAGAGCGTGCGTTGCCTGGCTCTACCGTCCTGCTCTCTGCCGATACCACCCGAGCACTCGATCGCAGGCCTCCTGCGGGCCGATCTCTGTGGTGTCCAGGAGCAGGGAATCTTCGGACTGGGACATCGGTGCGACCGCCCGCTGGCTGTCACGCGCATCCCGCTCCGCGATCTCCTGCGAAAGGGCCGTAACGCTAGCATGCATTCCTTTGTCCATCAACTGTTTATGTCTGCGTTGGGCCCTCGCCTCGACACTCGCCGTGAGGAAGACTTTCAGATCGGCATCGGTGAACACGACGGATGCCATGTCACGCCCCTCCGCAACCAGACCCGGAGCGGCGCGGAACGACTGCTGTGCCCAGAGAAGCGCCGAGCGGACCGCCGGCAGCGCGGCTATGCGGGATGCCGCGGCGGAGACGTTCGGCGTGCGGATCGCGTCGGTCACATCCTCGCCGTCCAGATGCACCTGGCGATTGGAGAAATCGATGTTCATCTGGCGCGCCAAGGACGCAACCCCGGCCTCGTCATTCAGGGCGACCCCTGCGCGGAGCGCGGCATAGGCCGCGAGACGGTACATGGCGCCGCTGTCGAGATAGCGGAATCCGAGCACCTTCGCGACCATCTCGGCCACGGTTCCCTTGCCGGAAGCTGCGGGGCCATCGATGGCAATCACGGGTATCGATCGCGCCACCGTCAGCGCGGCGAACGCCTCGAAGAACTCGGGGAAGGTCTTGGCAACACAACCGGGATCATCGATGCGGAGCGGGATGCCGCCCAGCGTGGCGAGGGCCAGGCACATCGCCATCCGGTGATCGTCGTACGTATGGATCACGGCACTGCGCAGGCTCCGGGGCGGCGTGATCCGAAGGTGGTCAGCCCCCTCCTCGACCTCGGCGCCCACCTTGCGAAGCTCGATCGCCATCGCGGCGAGACGGTCGGTCTCCTTGACGCGCCAGCTCGCGACGTTCCGCAAGGCGCAGGGACCGTCGGCGAAGAGCGCCGCGGCGGCCAGCGTCATTGCGGCATCCGGAATGTGATTCAGATCGAGATCGAAAGCCTTCAGACGACCGGACTCCGGGGCTCTCGCCTCGATCCAGTTGCTGCCCCAGGTGATGCGTGCACCCAGAGTCTCGAGAGCGTCCGCGAAACGCACATCGCCCTGGATGCTGTCCCGCCCCACGCCTTCCACCCGGACCGGCCCACCCCCGATGGCACCGGCCGCCAGGAAGTACGAGGCTCCCGAGGCGTCCCCCTCGACATGCACCGATTCCGGGTTCCGGTACGCGGCACCACCGGGAATGCGGAAGCATGACCAGCCCTCACGCTCGACCGTCACGCCGAAGCGCGCCATCAGTGCGAGGGTGATCTCGACGTAGGGCCGGGAGATCAGTTCCCCGTCGACCTCGATGACCGCCGCACGGCCTGTCACCGGCAGCGCCATCAGCAGTGCCGTCAGGAACTGGCTGGACACGTCGCCGCGCACGCGCACCGGCCGCGAGAGGTCGATCTCGCCGCCGCGGACACGCAGCGGGGGAAAGCCATCGTTGCCCAGATAGTCCACCTGCACACCCAGCCCGCGAAGCGCATCGACGAGATCGCCGATCGGGCGCTCGTGCATGCGCGGCACGCCGGAGAGTTCGTAGGTTCCGCCGGTCATGGCGAGCGCCGCCGTCAGGGGTCGGAACGCCGTGCCCGCATTGCCGAGAAACAAGGCGGCCGATGCGACCGGAAACCGGCCGGCGCAACCCTCGACGACCACCTCGCCCTTGGCGGCGTCACCGGAGACGTTCACGCCCAGGGCGACCAGCGCTTCGAGCATCCGTCGCGTGTCGTCCGAATCCAGGACATCACACACCCGGGTCGTGCCGCGCCCCAGTGCAGCGAGCAGCAGCGTCCGGTTCGAGATGCTCTTCGAACCAGGTAGTCGGACTGTGCCGGCAGCAGACGCAAGCGGCGGAAGGTCGAGAAAATCGGGAAAGGTACGGCCGGTCACTGCGGTGTCTCCATCGATCGGAGCCAGGCATCGCGGGCATCGCGCGCACTGGTGAAAAGGCGCTCCAGACCCTCGCCATCGGCGCGGTCGAGCAGCATACGGAGACGCGCCAGCATGGCGTTGTAGGCGTCGAGGTCGGCGAGGAGCGCATCGCGGTTGGCGAGGCAGATGTCCCGCCACATCTCCGGTGAACTGGAGGCGATCCGGGTGAAGTCGCGGAATCCGCCGGCGGCGAAGCTGAAGAGCAGCCCGGCGTCCGCGCGTTCGGCCACCATCTGCACGAGCGCGTAGGCCAGCGCGTGCGGCAGGTGGCTCACCGCAGCGAAGACACCGTCGTGCTGCTCCGGAGTCAAAGAGGACACCCTCGCACCGCAGGCCGACCACAGCGCGCGCACGCGCGCCTCGGCATCCGGAACCGTCTCGGGGAGTGGGGTGAGGACGACGTGGCGCTGAACGAAGAGATCGGCTCGCGCGGCATCGGCCCCGGAACGCTCGGCGCCGGCGATGGGGTGCGCTGGCACGAAGCGCGGCAGGCGTTCAACCAATCGCTCGCGGGCGGCTGCGACGACGTCGCGCTTCGTGCTGCCACCGTCCGTGATCACGGCGTCCGGTGCGACGGCGCTGCGGAGCGCATCGAAGATGGGACCCATCTGCCCCACCGGGGTCGTCACCAGAACGACATCCGCGCCATCCACGCCACGCGCCACATCCGTGGACACCTCGTCGACCACACCCAGCGCCATCGCTCGCTCGAGATTCGCCGCGCCGCGCCCGATGCCAACCACGCGCTCGACCATGCCAGCCCGCTTCAAAGCCAGTGCGCACGACCCGCCGATGAGCCCAACGCCGATGACGGCAAGTCGCCGGACAGGCTGCATCGACCTGACCTTACCGGTGCGCCGAGGGCTGGACGATCTCGCCGAGAGCGACCAGGAAACGCTCGTTCTCCGCCGGCAGTCCGATGCTCACGCGGAGCCACTCGGGCATCCCGTAGCCGGCGACAGGACGGACGATGACGCCGCGCTTCAGCAGCTGACCATAGATCTCACTGGCCGCACCGACGTGAACGCACACGAAGTTTCCACGGGATGGCAGGTGCGCCAGACCCAGGCGTGCGGTCCCCGTGACGATCTGCTGCATGCCTTCCGTGTTCAGGGCGCGGCTGCGGGCGAGGTAGTCGAGATCTCCCAGCGCCGCCACCGCACCCGCCTGCGCCACGCTGTTGACGTTGAAGGGCTGGCGCACGCGGTTCATGAGGTCGGCCACATCGGGATGCGCCAGTGCAAACCCCACTCTCAGGCCCGCGAGTCCGTACGCCTTGGAGAACGTGCGCGAGACGACGAGGTTCGGGAACGATGCGAGCCATTGCAGGCTGTCGTAGCGATCGGCGTCGGGCAGGAACTCGGTGTAGGCCTCGTCCAGTACGACGATCACGCGGGCAGGTACGCGCTTCAGAAACCGGTGAAGCGCCTCGCCGGAAACGAAAGTGCCGGTCGGATTGTTCGGGTTCGCGACGAAGACGATGCGTGTGTCGTCGCGCACGGCGGCGGCCATGGCGTCGAGGTCGTGCCCGTGATCCTTCGCCGGCACCTGGATGTGCGTCGCACCCTGCGCCTGCACGGTCAAGGGATAGACGGCGAATGCGTGCTGCGAGTAGACGGCGCTGGTGCCCGGCGTGAGGAAAGTCCGCCCCACGAGTTCGAGCACATCGTTGGAGCCGTTGCCCAGGACGATGCGGGCGGCGTCGACGCCGTGATGCCGGCAGATGGCGGCCTTCAACTCGAAGCCGTTGCCGTCCGGATAGCGGGCGATGTCCACGATCGCCGACTGCATCGCTGCCAGCGCGGCGGGACCCGGACCCAGGGGATTCTCATTGGAGGCGAGCTTGACGATGTTCTTCTCGTCTAGCCCCATCTCGCGGGCGAGCTCCTGGGCGGGTTTGCCGGGCACGTAGGCCGCGATGGCGCGGATCCAGGAAGGTGAGGTTTCGCAGGCGTCGATCATGTTCAGGAGGCAGCCACTCGGTAGGACCCGAGGATCTTGACGAAGGCGGCGCGGGCACGCACCTCGGCGAGGGCCGCCGCCACGGCGGTGTCCTGCTGATGGCCTTCGACGTCGAAGAAGAACACGTACTCCCAGAGCCCGGTCCCGGAGGGCCTGGACTCGAAGCGCGACATGCTCACGTTGTGCTCGGCGAGGGGGCCGAGCAGTTCATGCAGGGCGCCGGGCCGGTTCGGCGCCGCCATGGCGACGGAGGTGCGATCGCGACCCGAAGGCGCGACATCCTGGTCACCGATCACGACGAACCGCGTCGTGTTGTTGGCTTGGTCCTCGATATTGGCAGCGAGCACGGTCATCTCGTACAACTCGGCTGCCGCACGCGATGCGATGGCGGCCGCGCCGCCCTCCTGCGATGCACGACGTGCCGCCTCGGCATTCGACGAGCAGGGAATCCGGTCCGCGGAAGGTAGATGCCTTGCGAGCCAGCCGTTGCACTGGGCGAGGGACTGCGCGTGAGCGTAGACGCGCGAGACATCGGCGATTGCGGCTGCCTTGGAGAGCAGGCAGTGATGGATCGGCAGCAGCACCTCGCCGCAGATGCGCAGCCCGCTGGACACGAGACGGTCGAGCGTGAGACCGACACCGCCCTCGGTGGAGTTCTCGATGGGCACGACGCCATAGCCGGCCCCCTCGGACTCCACGCGCTGGAACACTTCGACGATGGAGGCGCAGGGCTCACCCTCGGCGTGACTACCGAACTGCTTGCGGACCGCTTCCTCGCTGTAGGTGCCACGGGGGCCCAGATAGGCCACGCGCATCGTGCGTTCGAGGGCACGGCACGCCGAGATGACTTCCTTGAAGAGGTGCTCGACCGATTCCCCGGGCAGCGGGCCCCGGTTGAGATCGCGGAGGCGCCGAAGCACCTGTGCCTCTCGCTCCGGACGATAGACCGCCGCGCCTCCCTTCAGCTCGCCGATCCGGTGCGCGCATCGCGCCCGTTCACTCACCAACTCGAGCACCTTCGCATCGATCTCGTCGATGCGATCGCGCAGACGTCCGATGTCGTCGTCCATGGACCTCAGCTTCCCGCAGGCAGATACCGCACAGACAGCACTCCGGCAATCTCGCCGAGCGCCCGAACCACGCCCGCCTTCACGGGGCTGTCCACGTCCACCAGCGTGTAGGCCATGTCACCGCGGGACTTGTTCAGCATGTTGTGGATGTTGAGCCCGGCCTGCGCCATGGCGGTCGAGATCTGGCCGAGCATGTTGGGGACGTTCGCATTCGCGATGCCGACGCGGAAGGGAGACTCCCGAGGCATCACGGCTTCCGGGAAGTTCACCGCATTGCGCACGTTCCCGTGCTCGAGATACTCGCGCAGTTGATCGACCACCATCACGGCACAATTGTCTTCGGCTTCGCGCGTGGACGCCCCCAGATGCGGGAGCGCGATGGCACCCGGGTGCCCCCGCAGACGCGCGTCCGGGAAATCGCAGACGTAGGCGCGAAGCTTCTTCGTCTGGAGACCGGACAGCACTGCGTCCACATCGACGATGCCCTCGCGCGAGAAATTGAGGAGCACCGCGCCGTGTCGCATCAGCGCAATGCGATCGCCGTTGATCAGATGCTTCGTTGCGGCGACCTGCGGCACGTGCAGCGACACGAAGTCGGAGGTGCGCAACAGCTCCTCGACCGAATGCGCCTTGCGCACCTGCGACGGCAGACTCCAGGCGGCATCGACGGTGATCTCGGGGTCGTAACCGACGACGTGCATGCCGAGCTTGATCGCGGCGTCCGCGACGAGACTGCCGATGCGCCCCAGCCCCACGACACCCAGCGTGTGATTGGGAAGTTCGATGCCGGCGAAGTGCTTCTTGCCATCCTCGACCTGCTTGTCGAGTGCCGCACCCTCGGCCGTCAGCCCCTCGACGAATCGCATCGCGGGGCCGACGTTCCGGACGGCCATCAACAGCCCGGTGAGGAC
The DNA here is from genome assembly GCA_001464895.1 of Betaproteobacteria bacterium Ga0077532. Taxonomy (GTDB): domain Bacteria; phylum Pseudomonadota; class Gammaproteobacteria; order Burkholderiales. The sequence goes on along the minus strand of LNEE01000002.1, from coordinate 12,467 downwards.
AAGTTCCTTCACGGCGTTGGCATTGGCGCCGGGCGCATTGAACACGGGGATGCCCCGGGCACTGAGCGCCGGCACCGGGATGTTGTTCGTGCCAGCGCCGGCACGCCCGACGGCCAGAACGGACGCAGGGACATCCATGGCATGCATGTCGTGCGAGCGCAGCAGGATCGCATCCGGCGCCGTCTCATGGGAACTGTGCGTGAACATCTCGGCGGGCAGGCGGGACAATCCCCTGGCAGAGATGCTGTTCAGCGTGAGCACACTGAACCTAGCCATGGCGACTTTCGAAATCGGCCATGAATGCCACGAGTGCGCGCACACCCTCGAGAGGCATGGCGTTGTAGATGGAGGCACGCATTCCGCCGACGGAGCGATGGCCCTTCAGTTGGATCATGCCCGCTGCCTTCGCCTCCTTCAGGAAGGCATCGTCGAGCGATTCGTCCTTCAGGCGGAACGGCACGTTCATGAGGGAGCGATCCGACTTCTGCACAGGGCTCGAGTAGAGGCCGCCCCGGTCGATCGCGTCGTACAGCAGACCGGCCTTCTCGCGGTTCATCGCTTCCATCCGGGCGAGTCCGCCGACGCCCTTCAGCCACTGGAACACGAGGCCGGCGATATACACGGCATACGTGGGCGGCGTGTTGAGCATGGACTGGTTGTCGGCCATGGCCTTGTAATCGAGCATCGTCGGCGTGCCCTTTACGGCATGGCCGAGGAGATCGTCCCGGACGATCACGATGGTGAGTCCGGCCGGGCCGATGTTCTTCTGCGCACCGGCGTAGATGACGCCGTAGCGGGAGACGTCGATGGGCCGCGAGAGGATGTGCGAGGACATGTCGGCAACCAGCGGCACGGCGCCGGTCTCGGGCACCCAGTGGTACTCGACACCACCGATGGTTTCGTTGGTGGTCACGTGGACATAGGCTGCCTTGGGATCCAGGACCATGGCAGCCTGGGGCGGCGCGTAGCTGAAGTTGCGATCCTCTGCGGAAGCCGCGATCTGCACCGCCCCGTACTTCTTGGCCTCGGCGATCGCCTTCTTCGCCCATTCGCCCGTGTGCACGTAGTCGGCGCGCCCGGCGACGCCCATCAGGTTGGCCGGCACCATCGAGAACTGCAGCGTGGCACCGCCTTGAAGGAACAACACCTTGTAGTTCGCCGGTATGCCCATCAACTCGCGCAGATCTGCTTCGGCCTGCGCGATGATCGACTCGAACTCCTTGCCCCGGTGACTCATCTCCATCACCGACATGCCCGAGCCGTGCCAATCGAGCATCTCGTCCCGCGCTTGCGCAAGCACTGGTTCCGGCAGCACGGCCGGTCCGGCGCTGAAGTTGAACACGCGTGCCATCAGTCCTGTCCGTCCCGGTCGGGCCGCTCTGCGCCCTCGTCGCCCGCCGACGCCTCGATGTCTTCGCCGTCGACTGGATCATCTTCAGCGTCGACATCACCGCCCGCGCCCTCCTCGTCCTTCTCGACGACCCGCTCGAGCCCGGCGAGTTTTTCACCGGCATCGAGGTCGATGAGCGTGACGCCCTGCGTGACACGACCCATCTCGCGCACTTCCGATACCCGCGTGCGGATGAGTACGCCGCCGGTCGTGATGAGCATGATCTCGTCGTCCTCGCTGACAAGCCGCGCCGCGACCACGCTGCCGTTCCGGGCACTCGTCTGGATGGAGATCGTTCCTTGCGTGCCCCGCCCATGACGGGTGTAGTCGGCGATCGGCGTCCGCTTGCCATAGCCGTTCTCGGTGGCAGTCAGCACCGTCTGCGACGGGTCGGACGCCACCACCAGCGAGATCACGCGCTGCTCCTTCAAGAGACGCATGCCGCGAACACCGCGCGCCGTACGGCCCATGGGGCGGACGTCCTGTTCAGCGAATCGCACCGCCTTCCCGCCGTCCGAGAACATCAGCACATCCTGACTGCCGTCGGTGATGGCGGCGCCGATCAGGAAGTCACCCTCGTCGAGATCGACAGCGATGATGCCGCTGGGCCGTGGGCGCGAGAACTCTGTGAGCGGTGTCTTCTTCACGGTGCCATTGCTGGTCGCCATGAAGATGAAGTGGCGATCATCGAACTCGCGGACCGGCAGTGCGACGTTGATCTTTTCGCCTTCCTGCAGCGGGAAGAGATTGACGACGGGTTTGCCGCGGCTGTGCCGCCCACCTTGCGGGACCTCGTAGACCTTGATCCAGTACACCCTTCCCCGGTTGGAGAAGCAGAGGATGTAGTCATGCGTATGGGCGATGAAGAGGTTGTCGATGAAATCGTCTTCCTTCGTCGCCGTCGCCAGCTTGCCGCGTCCGCCGCGTCGTTGGGCCCGGTAGTCCGCCAGGGGCTGGGACTTGATGTAGCCGGTGTGCGAGAGCGTCACGACGAGATCTTCGGGCGTGATGAGATCTTCGATCCCGATGTCGGACACGTGGACGTTGATCTCGCTGCGTCGGGCGTCGCCGTACTGCGCCTTCAGGGCGGCCAGTTCGTCGGCGATGATCGACGTGATGCGCTCCGGCTTTTCGAGGATGTCCAGGAGGTCGGAAATGACGTCCATCACGTCGCGATACTCGCCGGTGATCTTGTCCTGCTCCAGGCCGGTCAGGCGCTGGAGCTGCATCTCGAGAATGCGCTGCGCCTGGACTTCAGAGAGGCGATAACCCTCCGGCCCCATGCCGAACTCCGCCGCAAGACCCTCGGGCCGGAACGCGGCGGCGCCCGCGCGCTCGAGCATCTGCTCGACGAGTACTGAGCGCCATGTGCGTCCCATGAGGCGGACCTTGGCTTCCGCCGGCGCTGGCGCGGCCTTGATGATCTCGATGATCTCGTCGACATTCGAAAGCGCGACGGCGAGGCCCTCCAGGACATGCCCCCGTTCGCGGGCCTTGCGCAGATCGTAGACGGTGCGTCGGGTGATGACCTCGCGCCGATGGCGCAGGAAAGCTTCGATGAATGCCTTGAGGTTGAGCAGGCGTGGCTGGCCGTCGACCAGTGCCACCATGTTCATCCCGAAGGTGTCCTGCATCTGCGTTTCTTTGTACAGATTGTTCAGGACCACTTCCGGCATCTCGCCGCGCTTCAGTTCGATGACGACCCGCATGCCCGACTTGTCGGATTCGTCGCGCAGATCGGATATGCCCTCCAGGCGCTTCTCGCGGACGAGTTCACCGATCCGGATGAGCAACTGCGCCTTGTTCACCTGGTAAGGCAGTTCATCCACGATGATGGCCTGCCGCACGCCCTTCTCCATGTCCTCGAAGTGCGCGCGCGCGCGGATCACCACCCGGCCGCGGCCGGTACGGTATCCCTCGATCACGCCGGAGGTACCGTGGATGATGCCGGCCGTCGGGAAATCCGGCGCCTTGATGATCTCGATGATCTCGTCCAACGTCGTCTCGGGCTCGTGAAGGAGCTTGAGACACGCATCCAGGACGTCCGAGATGTTGTGGGGCGGGATGTTCGTGGCCATGCCGACGGCGATGCCGGCGGAGCCGTTGATCAGGAGGTTCGGGAGGCGGGACGGAAGGACGAGCGGCTCGAGCTCCTTGCCGTCGTAGTTCGGACCGAAGTCGACGGTTTCCTTGTCGATGTCGGCCAGCAATTCGGTGGTGATGCGTTCGAGGCGGCACTCCGTGTAACGCATAGCCGCGGCATTATCGCCGTCCACCGATCCGAAGTTGCCCTGACCGTCGATAAGCGTGTAGCGAAGGCTGAAGTCCTGCGCCATCCGCACCAGCGTGTCGTAGATCGCATTGTCGCCGTGCGGATGGAACTTGCCCATCACGTCGCCGACAACCCGCGCGCACTTCACGTATGGCCGGTTCCATTGGATGTTCGCCTCGTGCATCGCGAAGAGGATTCGGCGATGCACCGGTTTCAACCCATCCCTCACATCCGGGAGGGCACGCCCGACAATGACGCTCATCGCGTAGTCGAGGTACGAACGCCGCATCTCCTCCTCGAGCGAGATCGGCAGGGTTTCCTTCGCGAATTGCTCCATGGGCTCTTTCTAGGGACGCGGGTGTGGCGCGGCACGATGCCGAGGCCGTTTCGGGGACGGGATGAACCCCGACGAAGCCACCCGGAAAAAACGTGGATGCTAACACGCGAGCCTCTCCCGAAGCACGGTCACCGCCCCTTCTCACCGCATTGTGCGACGCACGAAAAGGCCAATCCAAACAAGACTGTGATATTCTGAAATCGAGGGAAGGAGTGGGCAAAAGGGCACTGAAAAGAGCCCGAAAACAGTAGTCCATGAGCCCCCCAAAAACAGGGACTGAGAGAGACCGCCCGACAGCCCCGCAAAAGCCCCACAACACATCCAAGAGCCCATCGGTGATGCCATGATCGGTAACGTATTGCGCTTCAGAGTCAAGAGAACACTCGTCGGCATTGCCGCCCTTTCGCTTTTGGTTCCGATTGCGAGCCATGCCGATGTGACGCCAGGGAGGTGGATCTTCGACGGATTCTCCCGGGCCACGCGCGATGGCCGGGGTTCGACATGCGTAGGAAGTGGGGGAGACACTCACGCATTCGAGGCCCCTTCCTGCAACTCGGCAGCGTCCGAGCTGAAGGCAACGGTCGAGACCACTGCCAAGGCGCGCAAAGCAGCGCAGGATGCCGCCGCAGCGAAGAGGGCGGCGGCGGCGGCGGAAGCAAAAGAGTTCCTGCCCGGCGGGCAGAACGACTTCCGAGTGCGTCGGAGCGACGGCATCAAGATAGTCGATGGATTCGGCCGGGACTGCGTGAAGAACGGTTCGATCATCTCTTCCACTACCGCTGACTGTGCGGACCCTACACCACAGAGCGCACGTGGCGTCGATTCGATCATCGCCGCTCGGAAATCAGCGGAGAAGGAAGCCCACGCTTTCCAAGCGGCGGCGGCGGCAGCGGCAACAGCCCTGCCGGAGACCCCGGGTGGGGCTCTCGCCGATGGCGAGAAGGGCGCGTACATATATCGTCCTGCCGGATCGAACGTGCGCGATGGCTATGGCAGAAGCTGCGTAAAGGATGGCCTCTGGCATCCTGCGTTCGCGACGGAGGAATGCGATCCTGATCTTTACAACCAATGGGCAGCGAAGTCCGCCAAGCCGGAGCCGGATCTGCTGAAGCGAATCGAGATGCCTCCGCCCGAGGTCCAGCGGGCTGCGGACACCACACCCGCGAATGAGAGCGCCCCCGCGCCGGCCAGCGCTGCCCCGGCCCCAGTGGTTGATACCGCTCCCGCCGTTTTTCCGATCACGACCTACTCGATCGACGACGCGGATGACGCGACGCTCCCGACCGTCGCTGCGCTGGCGGGGGCAGAAACAGACGATGGCGATGAGGATGAAGAAGTCATCGCGGACTCCGATGAAGCCATCGACGACGGCGATGATGCACCACCAGTATTCGCTGCGGAGACGGACGACGACATCACAGATTCTGAGGCGATGGTAGCCGCTGACGATGACGAGGATGAGGATGAGGACGCCCTCCCCGACGATCCGGAAGAGGAAGACGACGACACGATGCCGTTCCTCGCCGGTGATATGCGGGATGAGGACGATAGTGTCTTGGCTCTCGATGACGAAGAGGGTCTGGATGGTGACGACGATGCCCTTCTCGATGAGGATGACGCTCCTGCCGCAGCGTTCATGACTGCGGGCGGAGATGAAGACGAGGATGAGGACAACATCGTCGCTGCAGACGATGTGGATGACGACACCGAAACAGCGTACCTGGGGGACGGTGATGCTGCAGAGGCCGACGATGCACCGATGTTGGCAATGGTTGCCGACGACGATGACGACAACGACGATGCGGTGTTTGCGACCGAGGACGAGGACGACGACACCGAGACAGCGTACCTCGGCGACGGTGACGTCGCCGAAGCTGACGAAGCACCGATCGCAGCGATGGTGGCCGACGACGACGATGACGCAGTGTTCGCAACGGACGACGACGACGATGCCCCCCCAGTCTTCGCTGAAGAACCTGCTGCGGCTGAACCAACTCCTGCCATGGTGGTAGCTGAAACCGCCCCGGAGGTGACAAGCGCTCCCGTGGCAGTGCAGCCTGACGACAAGCAGGTTGAGTTCCCCGTGACCCGTTATGAGTTCGATAGCGCTGCCGAAGTGCCACCGGAGCCCACGGCGGTCGTGGCCCCGGTTGTCAACGCCGAGTGCCCCCCGACCACCATCCAGATGGAAGAAGGGCGGTTCGCATTCGACCGTTTCAACCTTCGCCCTGAAGTGATCTCGAAGCTCGACGCGATCGCAGATCTTCTGAAGACCGCGAAGTGTGATGCGATCCTGATCACAGGGCACACAGATCGAATCGGTACATCGAAGTACAACCAACGGCTCTCCGAGCGTCGCGCAGCTGCAGCGAAGAGCTATCTTGTCGATCGGAAGGGAATCGACCCCGCCCTCATCTCCGTGGTCGGTGTCGGGAAAAGTCAACCTGTGACGACGGTCGCCGATTGCAAGGGCAAGCGAAAGAAAGCGCTTATTGCTTGTTACGCCCCGGATCGGCGCGTTGTTATTACGGCGACCGTTCGCAAGCCCGCGAACTGACTGCTCCTGGCGTTGGAAGAACAAGAGCCCTGCCGAAATGGCAGGGCTTTTTTCATACGGCTGACCGATGCGATCTGACCTTGTAATCAAACCACGCTGGATCATTCCTGTTGTGCCTCGCGGCATGACATTGACCGATCATGTGGTTGTCATCCGAGATGGACGGATCGCGCAGATCTGCGAAGCCGGAGCACTCAGTACATTGGCGCCAGACACCAAGGTCGTGGAGTTGCCAGACCACGTTCTGATTCCCGGTCTCGTCAACACACACACGCATGCAGCTATGAGCCTGATGCGTGGACTTGCCGATGACTTGCCTCTCATGCGATGGCTGAACGAGCACATTTGGCCCGCCGAGGCTAGGCACGTCTCCCATGAGTTCGTGCTTGATGGCACCCGCCTCGCCATCGCAGAAATGATCAGGGGCGGAACCACCTGCTTCAACGACATGTACTTCTTCCCGGAAGCAACGGCGGCTGCCGCAGTGGAAGCCGGAGTTCGCGCCTCGATCGGGATGATTGCTCTGGAGTTTCCCACCAACTATGCATCGGACGCCCAAGACTATCTCGCGAAGGGTCTGGCGATGCGCGACCAGTGGAAGGGGCGGTCGACCCTCTCGTTCTGCCTGGCGCCCCATGCTCCGTATACGGTTGCGGATACCACCTTCGAGCGGATCGGCGTGCTGGCGGAAAAGCTTGACGTACCGATCCATCTTCACCTTCACGAAACACGCGACGAAGTCGAAAACGGTACCCGCGAAACAGGGCGCCGCCCCCTTGCGCGACTAGCCAGCCTCGGCTTGCTGAGCCCACGCTTGATCGCCGTGCATGCAGTTCACCTGGAGTCCGCCGAGATCTCGGTGCTGGCAAGTCATGGCTGTCATGTATCTCATTGCCCCTCGTCCAACTTGAAGCTGGCAAGCGGCATAGCACCAGTCGCGGCGATGCTTGAAGCAGGTATCAACGTTGCCCTGGGCACCGATGGAGCGGCCAGCAACAATCGCCTCGACATGTTCGAAGAGATGCGTCTCGCCGCGTTGTTGGCAAAGGCTGCTGCGAATCGCGCCGACGTCGTCCCCGCCCATCAGGCACTCGAACTAGCCACCTTCGCCGGCGCCCGAGCGCTGGCACTTGACCGTGACATCGGCTCGATCGAGATCGGGAAATCAGCCGACCTCACCGCGGTGAACCTCGGCGGACTCGAATTGTCACCTTGCTATGACCCTGCATCTCACCTCGTCTACTCTGCAAGCCGCCACGACGTGACACACGTCTGGATTGAAGGCGAGCCAGTTCTGATCGACAGGAATCTGACTCGGGGGCGTGATGGGTTTCTCCGGGCAACTGCTCAACGATGGGGTGCGCTGATTCAGCCACTCAGATAGCCGAACGGTATTGAATTCATGCAGAAGACGAACGTAGATCCAGCAGAACTCGAGAAATTCGCGGCACTGGCAAGTCGTTGGTGGGATCCCAATAGCGAGTTCAAGCCGCTACACGACATCAACCCGCTACGAGTGAACCATATCGACACCGTCGCCACCCTCGCGGGCAAGCGAGTGCTTGATGTTGGATGCGGAGGTGGAATTCTCGCCGAAGCAATGGCATCCCGGGGAGCCGACGTCACAGGCATTGATCTCGTCGACAAAGCGCTCGTTGTAGCCAGACTCCACTTGCTTGAATCCGGACAGCGAGTGAACTATCGCCACGAGACGATCGAGGCGGTCGCTGACACTGAGGCCGGCGCGTTCGATATCGTGACTTGCATGGAAATGCTTGAGCACGTTCCCGATCCTTCTGCGACGGTGCGTGCGTGCGCAAAGGCCGCCCGCCCGGGAGGGTGGGTCTTCTTCTCAACCTTGAATCGGAATCCGAAGTCGTACCTGTTCGCTGTGATCGGAGCCGAATACATTCTGAAGCTCCTACCGAAGGGAACACACGACTATGCAAAGTTCATCCGCCCCTCGGAATTGATGGGCTTCTGTAGAGATGCCGGATTGGAGCCCGACGCGCTGATCGGCATGACTTACAACCCGTTTACGAAACGCTACTCGCTCGGCAGTGACGCGTCGGTCAACTACACGCTTAGCGCTCGCAAACCGACATGATTTCGACCGTTCTTTTCGATCTCGACGGAACGCTTGTCGACTCGGCGCCAGACCTCGCTGCAGCCCTTAACGAGCAGAGACGAAGGCGCCGCAAACCTCCCGTTCCCTACGAAATGCTGAGAATTCACGCGTCTAGCGGAGCGCGGGGGATGATCAAGGCGGGATTCGCCGTGGATCCTAGCGAGCCTGAGTACCAAGACCTCCGAGTCGAGTTCCTGGAAATCTACGAACGCGTCCTACTCATCCAAACCCAGCCATTTCCCGATGTCCCCGAGTTACTCACCGCCATAGAACAGAGCGGTCGAACTTGGGGAATTGTCACTAACAAAGCAGAGAGCCTGGCGATGCCTCTCCTGAATGCGTTTGCACTGAAAGACAGAGCCAGATGCATCGTATGCGGAGACACCACGCCCTTCACCAAGCCCCATCCAGAGCCGCTACTCGAAGCCGCGCGACGGGTATACACAGCGGCGCGTCGCTGTGTATACGTAGGAGACGACCAACGCGACATCGTGGCAGCCCGCGCCGCGGGGATGTATGCGGTTGCAGCGGCGTACGGTTATCTTGGCAACGAACGTCCACCGACCGAATGGGGTGCGGATCTTGTCCTCGATACGCCCCTGGACCTCTTGAAATTCCTCGCTAACACACCAGTTTCAGTGTGATACTCCCACCGTAGTGATACAAGAAAAGCGAGAAGGCCATCGCTCCTGTACTATCGAACTCCCAAAGATCGCTGTATCGATTTCGGGGGCGCACCGGTTTCGACGTGGGTTGCGAAGCAGTTCAGTGCATGCCGAGGACCAGTTACCTCGTAAATCCATCTGGAAATCGACAGTCGCCAACGACGACCGTTACTCTCTCGCGGCTTAAACCCCGCGGGACTCTGCACCGGTTCGGCCTAGGGCCGGCTAGCGAAAGCTAGAGCAGAGTCATTCACTAGGCCTCGTGGCGTCTCGGGTCACTTGAGCCGCTGCTAAATCCAAGGTGACTCGTTACACATAAGCGTGCCGATCGGCGTGTGTGTGGCTAGATTAAATGATCAGGCTAAGCATGTAGGGCTGGCTGTGTAGGGCTTGCGGACGCGGGTTCAATTCCCGCCGCCTCCACCAATATGACCTCCAGTAGGTTCCAACGCCGTCCAAGTGACGGCGTTTTTCTTTGGTTTTCCAGTAACATACATTCCCGTAGTGACCCGGAAGGTCCGGCAACTGCCATGGCCGCCGGGGGTATCAGAGGGGGTATCTGGGAAAATCGAACAGGATCCGAAACGATCTCTGGGGGTATCAGATTGAAGCTCTCCGACATAACTGTTAAGGCCTTCATCTCAAAGGCAAAACCAGGGAACAAGCTCGCCGACGGCGGTGGGTTGCACCTGTTCGTGACGGCCGCTGGGGGTACCACATGGCGGATCAAGTACCGCGTCGACGGCAAGGAGAAGCTCTATTCGATCGGTCGATACCCCCAGGTGACGCTCGCCGCCGCCCGGGTCGAGCTGCTGGAGGTGAAGGCGCTGCTGCGAGAGGGCAAGGATCCGGTGACAGCCCGCCGGGTAAATCGGGCGGCTCGGTCCGCTGACACGGAGAACACCTTCCAGGCGATCGCGGACGACTGGTTGGCCATGAAGCAGAAGGAATGGAGCGCCGTCCACTACAAGAAATCCGCCCGCGCCTTCGAGCGGGACGTGTACCCGCGGATCGGAAAGCTCCCGATTGCAGAGATCACCCCAGCTGTCGTCGCCAAGGCCATTGAGGACGTGCACAAGCGCGACGTCCTCGAGACCGCCACTCGGATCCTGCAACATCTGAACGGCGTCTTCCGTTACGCACAGGCGAAGGGACAAATCGTCGCGAACCCGGCAACTGCCGCCCGAGAGATACTCCCGCGGAAGAAGGACAGCGGCCACATGCCTGCCCTCCTAGACTTCCCGTCCCTCGGTGATGTGCTCCGTCGTGCCGATGCAGCACGCCTGTCTCCCTCGGTACGCATGGCACATCGACTGCTGGCGTTCTCCGCGGCCCGCATCGGGAATATCGTGGACGCAGAATGGCGGGAGTTCGACCTTGACGCGGAGCAACCTGTCTGGACGATCCCGCGCAAGAAGATGAAGGTCGCGACGCGGAGCACCGATCACAGAATCCCTCTGTCGCCGGAGATCGTCGCCGAGCTTCAGCGTTGGCGCCAGGTGTTCGGACGAGGCAGCTACGTGTTCCCTTCACCCGTGGGCGGCAAGCACATCGGCAGGGAATCCATCGAGAAAGCCTACCGCGTCACGTTGGGCCTCGACGGAAGGCATGCACCCCATGGCTGGCGCAGTGCATTCTCGACCCTGGCCCGCGATCAGGGCTTTCCCCGCGACGCGGTCGAATTGTCGCTCGACCATGCTCACGACAACGATGTCGCCAGGGCCTACGATCGGGGGGAGCGCTTCGAGCAGCGCGTTGAGATCATGAAGTGGTGGGGCACGAACTTGTCGGCGGCAGAACGCGGCGGCAAGGTCATTCCGATGCCGCTCAGGGGCGACGCAGCTGCCTGAAGCCCTTCAGGGATTCTTGGTCAGACGTCACCACACTCTCGATTTGGTGCGGGCGCCAGATTCAGGCATTCCGTTCCTCGTCGCGTACGAAGTCAGGCCAGCACGGCACGACCTGCACACCACGCGTTCGTGGGAACGCCCACTCCGAATCACCACCTACTTTCCACAATAGATCGCGACCACCTGCTCCCTCTCATGCCCAAGCTCGCGGCTGATGACGATGCGTGCTTCCCGGTCCACCGACTTCTGGCTCGGCGTCAGCTCCCGTGACTTGGGCCCTCCGGCCGCCGGTGCTGCCCATCCCGTGAGTTCCCGGTAACGCTGCTGGGCGTACTGATGACGATGACCGTGAACACGGTGGATACTCGCCCGCGCGCAGTGATGCTCGAAGCGGCGCAGCTGTGCCACGTAGGTGAGGTCCGCCGGGATCAGGCTGCCCTGCCCGACCAAAGTCTTCGCTTCTGCGAGCACGGCGCGCTGTTCGTCTGACCGGATCGGGATCTCCCGCGCCCGACCGCCCTTGGTCCATGAAGGCTGCAGCGCCAGCACCTCGCCGCGGTCAGCGACGGCGGGACGGATCTTCAGGGACTCTTCGCGCCGCAGTCCGAACGCCGCCTGCAATCGCAACGACAGGCACAGATGCGGATCGACGATCCTCGCCAGGTCGCCCGTGCTCAGCACGCGTGCCTTGCTCTCGTTGGTGACGTACCGACGCTCCGGAATGCCGTAGTGGTCGTTGGCTCGGGCGACGACGTTCTGCTTGGCGATCTTCTCTGCCCACCAGCGCAGCGCCGACATCCGGTTCTTGATGGTGCCGGCCGTGAGGCCCTCGGACGTCCAGCGCTGGACGAGGGCGTCCACGTGCTTCGGCTTCAGGCCCTGCACGGCGAGATGATGGAAGCCGAGTCCGTGGAGCTGGTTGGCCACGAGGGCGAGGATCCGCTCCCGCGCGGTGCGGGTGGCGTAGCTACCCTCGACGTTCCGCTGGCACATCTGCTTCAGCTGGAAGTTCAGATCTCGCATGCGGGTCGGCGCTCCGTGAAGATCGCGAAGGGGTTTGGTGTGTGACGACGCTCTGTTGAGTGTTTCTGTCCGGCACGACCGCCTGGGCGGTTCGTACGCTGCTAGGGACACGAGGACACCACTCCTGTTGTGTGCAGGGCTGGGACTGCTTGCCGCGGCTGCACCCGCTCTTGGCGACGATCCGGATTCCCTGGCGGGAAGTCCGTGACCGCATCGAGCCATGACACCCGGCTCGGGGCTGCGCC
>LNEE01000001.1 GCA_001464895.1 Betaproteobacteria bacterium Ga0077532 | reverse complement strand
CCCCTGTAGGAGGGGCCCATGGCCCCGAAAGCGGTCGATGCTGCGGAAGCGCATCACCGGGAACGATCGCTTTCGCGGGCATGGCCCGCTCCTACAAAGGCGTGGCCTCATCTCGCGGCCGGCGGCGTATCCACCGCCCCTGTAGGAGGGGCCCATGGCCCCGAAAGCGGCGGATGCTGCGGAAACGCTTCACAACCCGCTCGTTCCAAAGACGAAGGATGGCGCGCCGCGTGGCGTTTCACTGGCTCGTAGCCGCAATGCATTCCACTTCGACCCGCGCACCGAGTGCCAGACCGTTCGCGCCAAGCGCACTGCGTGCCGGATAGCGGCCGGAGAAGAACGAGGCGTATACCTCGTTGAAGACACCCCACTCCGACATGTCCACCAGCATCACGATGCACTTCACGACGTCGGTCATGGCGTAGCCATGGGCCTCGAGGGATGTCTTGATGTTCTCCATCGTCTGGCGGGCTTCCGCTCGGATGCCGCCCTCGACGACGTTCCGCGTGCCGGGTACGAGACCGATCTGACCCGAGAGATAGACGGTGTTCCCGACGCGCACGGCTTCCGAGAACGGAAGGTTCGTGGGGAGCACCTTTCCCGAGTTGAGGTACTCGATGCCTTCGTGACCGGCAGCGTACGTCTGGCCTGCGCTGGTCAGGCTTCCTAGAACAGCTACCAACATCAGGGCTTTCTTCATTTGTTCTCTTCTTGGTGGTGGGCGATGAGGCAATCGTATTTCGTCCCGGACCATTCTCGCAGTGGGCTTCGGACCGGCGAGCTCGCTCCCCTGTGGCGAATACACTGGCCCTATCATTCGCGAGCGCGGGAGTGGTCAGTTGGCGGGCTTATCGTGTCCGCTTTCGACGGAACCCGTTGCGCTCGCGAATCCGGATACCCTCCGTACTCTTCCTGCCGAACGCTAGCCCATGATCCGGATCATCCACATCGCGTTTCTCGTTCTGCTGGTCCTGATCGCACCGGCGCTCCACGCGGCCGATCCGTATCCGGCAAGACCCATTCGCCTGATCGTGGGTTATGCAGCTGGCGGCCCTGCAGACGCGGCGGCGCGACATCTCGCGACGCTCGTCTCGAGGCGCCTCGGGCAGAACATCGTGGTCGAGAACCGGCCCGGTGCCTCCGGGTCGATCGCTGCGGCGACCGCGGCCAGGAGTGCGGCGGACGGCTACACGCTGTTGTACGCGACGAGCGACTTCGTGCTGTATCCGCTGCTGACCGGCAACACCGCCTACTCACCGCTACGCGACTTCGTTCCGGTGGTCGGCGTGAGTCGGCGGCCCCTGTTGCTGGTGACTCATCCGTCTTTGGGGTTCAAGTCGGCACGCGATCTCGTCGCAGCCGCGAAGGCGAAGCCCGGCACCATCACCTTCGAATCTTCTGGTGTGGGCAGCGTGGAGCACCTCGCGGGTCACCTGTTCCAGAAGCTCACCCGTACCGAACTCGTGCACGTGCCCTACAAGGGCAGCGCGCCCGGAATCCTCGCCTTGATCGGTAGTCAGGTGCAGATCGGATTCGAGGTGCCGCTCGGCGTGCTCGACCACGTGAAGGCCGGCAAGCTCGTCGCGTTGCTCACGACCTCGGAGGAACGTCTTCCCTCGTTGCCGGCCATTCCCACGGCGAAGGAGGAGGGTCTTGCTGCACTGGACGTCCGCGCACCCTGGGGCGGCATCTTCGCCCCGGCCGGCACCCCACCGGACCGCGTCGCGAAACTCAACGCGGAGTTCGTCGCGGCGCGCAGTGCGCCGGAGACGATGGCACATCCGATCTTCGCGGAGTCCATCTCGCTCGCCGGGCCCTCCGACACGTTCGCCGCATTCGTTCGTTCGGACCACGAGCGCTGGGCGACCCTCATCCGTGAGGCGGGGCTGAAGCTCAACCCCTGAGCGGTGGAGCGGCGCGCTGTTCCGGCGCTGCACCGTCCCTAGCCCTGGGGGGGCGGTGACTGTGCTGTGCAGCGGCTCCCAAGCTGCCCTGCCGCAAGGTTGGATTTCCGGCCCGGTTCATCGAGCGCCCCCGAAGAAAAAGGTCACTCCGATGCGCACCATCTCCACACGAACATCATTCGTAACGCTGCGTCCTTGCACGGAAGCGAAACCGGAACCGGACACCACGCCGCCACGCGCATTGGGAAAGGTGAACGCCACGTCATCGAACTGGGCGCGCAGATAGTCGAGCCGCAAGGACCAGGCGTCGCTCATCCGCCAGGCGCCACCCACACCCCAGGTCCAGCCGATGGGATGCGCGCGATCCACCTCGCTGAAGCGGGCGACGGTCTGTGCCGGTCCGGTGACTCCCTCGTATTGGCTGCGGGTCTCCACGAGGGAGGCCATGGCCAGGCCTCCGGTGATGTTCAACATGAATGGTCCTGCTGCATAACCGAGGCGGAGTCGCGCTGTGGAGAGCCACTGCGTCTCACGGACGATCGACGACTGGGTCATGCCGTTCCAGGCATTGGCGGCGTTCACCAGGGTGTCCTGGCGACCCTCCTGGCGAAGCCCGGCCCAGTCGGTCTCCAGTCCCAGCAGGATGCCACCTCCGAACTGGTGCTGATACCCGAGCAACAACCCCGCGCCGGCGCCGCGAAAGGCATCGTCCGCCGATTCGACGTTCGCATTCGCGCCGAAAGTGCCGTCCCCGCGTGTGGACACGCCACGCACATCGCTCGCGATGCCGACACCGTAGACGCTCAGGTACGGCCCGCTCCATGACGCGGTTCGCTGCGACGAATCGGCAAGGGCGGGGGGCGCAGCAAGTCCAAGCACGGCCAGCAGGAGTCCGCGTGGCATCGACGATGTGGTGCGCAATTCGAGTCTCCCGATACGAAATGAAAACCTGAGGTCGTAAGAGCAGTGGGAAACGAGTCGGATGCCGAACCCGCCCGGTGCGACGCCGTGATGCCGATGGTCCGCGTTGGGTCTTGCCCGGCGGCCCGTCGGGCGACGACGTGGGCGTGACCTGTGGATCCTGACGCCCCGACTCTGCCAGCTACCTGACCGGCCTTGCTGTACCGGCGGTCGGCCATGCCCCGACGGCTTCGATCCCGCTTGTATCGGTGCCATGCCGGTGTTGTTGAGGAGAGCATCCATGTCGCAGGCGTTCGGGTGTACGACCTCGTCGGGAGATGCGTCCTGGCACTTGCTCGCGAACATCCCGGTCAGTGCGGTAGTCCGACTTCGGGTGGGTGCGTGGGCCAGGATGCGAAGCACGTGGCGCATCCTGCAACCGTGCCGTCGGCGACGGTTCCCTGAGGAGGGGGCCACGCCCCCGAAAGCGGTCGATGCCATGGAAGCGCATCAACGGGAACCAAGGCTTTCGCGGCCATGGGACGCTCCTACAGCAGCGTGGCCTATCCCACAGTCGGTGGCGTTCCAGCGCATTTGTAGGAGGGGCCCATGGCCCCGAAAGCGGTCGATGAAAGGAAACGTCGCGACCGGAACCATCGCTTTCGCAGGCGCGGGTCGCTCCTATGGGATCAGCAGCTTTGGCCGAGGCAGCGGTCCGTGTCGGAGAGTTGTGCGGATCTGACCCGGAGGAGGCAGGCCGATCACGAGGTGATTCGTTGCGGCTGGACCGTCCAGCGCGTAGGCAACGTGGGTTGCGGCTCGCAGACGCCCAAAGGCAGCCGGAAATTACGTTCTAAGCGCCGATGGCAGCCCTTTTCGGAGCGATCGAGGCGCGGGATCAAAGAGTTGTGTGGGTCCGACCCTGATGTGTGGCTGATGTGGGTGCGTTCGCCGCATTCGTTCGTTCGGACCACGAGCGCTGGGCGACCCTCATCCGTGAGGCGGGGCTGAAGCTCAACCCCTGAGTAGCTGTCGGCGCAGGTATGCCAGGTACTCCGAATCGGGATCGTCGCCATCTCGATCTTCCGGAGCGAAGCCGTCCCGCTTGCGCCGGCGTGAGCCTCCCATCAGGTGCAGCCGAAGCCGGTCCTCAGGCGCTGCAGCCTTGAAGCCTGCGAATCGTTCTGATGCAATCGGGGGTCCACGCAGGGCTGCGATGCGGCAGCCTGCATGCAACCGCATCGCAGTCCGTGAACCCGTCGAACCCACGCTTTGATGCGTGATCGCCCGACAATGCGCGGGATGGTCGCGCGCGTAGCCGCAAGCCCCGAGTTCCCCATGGCCGTCCTGCATCGCATCCCGCGCATCGCTGTACGCATCTGCGTGCCCGCGCTTTCGTCCCTGCTGCTCTTTGCCCTGGCAAGTCCTGCCGGGGCCGTTCGCCCGTTCGTCACCGATGACGCTCGGATCATCGATCGCGGCCAGGTCGAGATCGAGAACTGGCTGGAAAGCACACGAGGAGACGGCCAGTGGGACCCGGCGCCGGGCTTCAATGCGATCGTCGGCAGCAGCGTGACCGACTGGTTCGAGATCCTCGCCGGTGGTGGCGTGGGCGCCGACCGCGTCGGCGGCAGCACGCTGGGGAACCCGATGGTCATGGGCAAGATCCTGCTGCGGCCGTCGCAAGTGAACGGCAGGCCCGGGGTCGCGTTCAGCGCCAGCACGGTGCTCGACCATGGTCACGGTTCGATGTACCTGCCTGGCCGAGTCTCCGTCCTGCTGGGCATGAGCACCTGGCGACTGCTCGACGATCACCTCCACGTGCATGTGAACCTGGGCATGCGTAACGACCGGGGTCTCGGCTTCGACCCGCGAAGGCGTGCGCAGTGGGGCGTCGGGATCGAAGCGCACACCCCCTTCGAGAAAACGCGCTTCGTCGGGGAGGTGTTCAGCGGTGACCCGCTGGTGCTGCACGCGCCGTCATACGCCATGCAGACCGGTGTGCGCCGGGTCCAGAGCGACTACCTGCAGTTCGACCTAGTGCTCGGACTCGAGCCTGCATTGGACGATCAGCTCCGGCGCCGCAGCAGCCTCGAACTGTCCGTTCAGCTCGGGGTACGGGTGCTGTTCGACGTCTTCACGCGCGGTGGCCGCCCCGGCGATCCGGACGGCGCGCGCGGGTTCTTCGGCAATCGATAGACCCGTGGCAGGTGGCCAACCGCCCGGGATGTGTCTGGCGCCTGATCTGTGGTCGGTTGCTGTGAGTCCCGCTGCGATCGGATCCGGGGCCGCGAGCGAAGCGGCGGCTGGTGCGGTACCGACCGATGGTCACGAATCCGAGCGCCATGCAGGCGCGAGGTGGATGAACGGAAACGTCTCGACCGGAACGATCGCTTTCGCGGGCATGGCCCGCTCCTACAACAGCGTGGTCCGCTCCCGCCGCTGGAGGCGTGTCCACCACCCTTGTAGGAGGGGCCCATGGCCCCGAAAGCGGTCGATGCACTTATACATCTCGGCCGGAACAGTCGCTTTCGCGGGCACGGCTCGCACTTGTGGATCGTGTTGGATCAGTCGCTGTGGCCGACGGAGAGGTTTGTGCCGGAGAGTTGTGCAGGTCCGACCCCGAGGCGGCGGCGCTAGGTCCGGTTGCCGTGCCGCCGCCGAAGGCTCTCGACGTGTTCAACATCTGTTTTGCCGCTAATCGCGAGGCGCGCAGTTTCGAGCCGCCCCACACAGAACTGCACTCGATTGAGGGACATCACTTCGACCGTCTGCTCGCGCAGGTAGTCAATAAACCCTGAACCGCCCCGGGTTTCGTGGAGGCTCCAGAGTGTGAGTCAGACCGAGATGGCTGACTCTTCGAGTTGACGATAGTAGTTGGCTTCGAACTCCGCTG